>NZ_MDFL01000112.1 GCF_001854785.1 Mesorhizobium sp. ORS 3428 | reverse complement strand
AAGACGTCGTCATGGCCGCCCTGGGTGCCGGCGTCACGGACGTAGCTATAGGAGCCGTCGGCGTTGAGCGTCAGCTTGCCRTAGGTGCCCTGGATGACCGTRCCGACGGTGGACGTATTGTCCAGCGACGCACCGGTGTCGCCGACTGCAACGCCGACCACCGTCACATCGTCGGCGCCCMTGACATCCGCGCCGCCGGCATTGCCGTCGCTACCTGCGCCGGTGATGACGTTGCCGTCGATCTCGGCGTGGGAACCCGAGGGCACTGCGTCGGTATCGGCAACTGCCGTCGGCGCGTCATCGATGATGTTGATGACGAGCGTTCCGGGAGGTGCGGCGTCGCCGTCCGCGTCCGTCACACCGACCCCGAAGCTCACATTCGTATTGTCGCCCGAAGTGTTGTCGAGCAGCGTGTAGGTGTAATTGATCGTTCCGGTGCCGGTAGCCGCATTGAAGGAATAGCTTGCCGTCAGCGAGCCGGTGGCATCGGTGAAGGTCTGGGGTACCGTGCCCAGCACATGGCCGCYGAGCGTAACCTGGGACACGCCATCCGGCGAGGTGAAGCTGATGGTGCCCGACGTCGTCTCGGAGTTGGAGGCGGAGTCCGAACCTGCCGGTTCGCCGTTGCGTGCCGGCAGGCCGGCTTCGTCGACGCTTGCTTCTGCGATGACCCCGATCGACGGCGTGGAGTCTGCTTTCAGGAGGGACGGGAACAGCTCGCGATGATCTAACTGGCCGAACGCCAGGTCCGTCGGCGGCAGCAGGGACGTGAGGCCGAAGCCGTCGCCGATGCCGCCGGCAGGATGTTCGAAATTGCCGCCAGCGCTGCTCGGCGAGCCGTTTCCGCCGGCCGAGATCGAGCCGTCGGCGCCGTAGGCGACATTGATATGGCTCGATTCGAGGGCGGCGATCAGGGCGACGCGCGGCACCTCGACATCACCGATGACGAAGGTCGGCACGTTGAGTGCGCCGTCCTTGATGACGATCTCGGAGCCGTCGGGCTGCACCAGCACCAGATTGTGTCCGTCGACCTTGATGTTGTCGATCGAGACATTGGCCGGGAGCTTCACGACGTTGCCGGCTTCGRCATGGTATTCATGCGGAACGTTCGAGGCCGCCGCGTTCGCTGCCGCGTTTCCGGCAGGAGCGTTGGGGGCAGGGGCATTGGCGGCAGCCGCCGGCTGGTTTGCGCCTTGCGCGTTCGCACCCTGGGCGTTTGCGCCCTGCGCATTGTCCGCGCCCTGTGCCRGCGCGCMCTTGYCGACATCGACCGGCACCGGCTCACTCGCTACCTGGCCGCTGGTGGCTTGCGCGATCTGAACGCCTGCGATCGGGTGTTCGTCAACAGTCGAGTGGTCGTCCCAGGAATTTGAAACGGCGTCGAATTCGATATTGTCCGTCATAGCTCAAGCCCCCTTCGGCATTTCCCGGAAAGAGACATGCGAGGCTCGAGCTTGGCAACACAGCTTCAATCTATTTCATATATTCTAATATGCGAAGCTTTGCATTTTTTACACTTGGTAAATCAGCGTAATATATTCAGATATATGGTCCTTGAGGCTCCGTCCGATCGGTTACGAAATGTCGAGTCGGTTTGCTAAATCAAAGTATAAATTTAAATAAAATTTGAATGAAAACAGAATAGATTGATTCGCGGAAAATTGCCCACCTTCCTTTCCGATAATTTGAGACAAGATCGGTAGCGTCCACAGTCAAAGGTGGGCGTATGAAAATACAAGATGCTGCCCCTGGGGCGTCGGGGATCAAGGTTCTCCTGCTGGCAATCGGCCTCGCCGGCTTGGCCGCACCATCGTCGGCCGGCACGGTTCCCAGCGGAAATCCGGCTGCTCAAACGGCGTCGGCGCCGGTCCTTCTCGGCGGCGTTTCGCTGGCCAGAACGCAGGCCTGGCAGCCTGCCGCGGCCTATCGGATAACGGCTATCGCCAGCCCCTACGGACTCTTAGAAGCTGATCCCGTAGCGGGTTCCCCGAGCGCAAAGGCTGCCCCCGGCATCGATCCGATCCAGACCTCGGCGATCATCCCGGGCGTGTTCGGGTCGGTTGCCTTGTCCATGCACAACTTCCCGGTCGCCGCGCGCTGGGCCCCCGTCTACAAGGCGATCGTCGACTGCACGCCGGGCAGCGCCTGCGATCACGAGAATGCCGCCTTTGGCGAGATCATCAATATTGCGAGCCATAAGGGCTTTCGCGAAAAGCTCGCCTTCATCAACAGCAGCATAAACCGCCTCATCGCCTATAAGTCGGATATGGCCGTCTATGGCGTGCTGGACTACTGGGCGAAGCCTTCGGAGGTGCTCGAGCATCGCGCGGGCGACTGCGAGGATTTCGCGATCCTCAAGATGGCGGCACTGCTGCGCGCCGGAATCCCGGCTGAGAGCATGTCGCTCGTGGTGCTGCAGGACCGCCGCCGGAAATTCTTCCACGCCGTGCTTTCGGTGAGCACGGCAAGCGGCACTTTCATCCTGGACAGCCTCAGCAACACTGTGGCGATGGACAGAGACCTTCCCGACTATGTCCCGCTCTATTCCTTCAGCACCGATCGCGCCTGGATCCACGGTTCGAAGTCCGGCGCGCAGATCGCCGATATCGCCGGCGGCTTCGCGACGGTGGCTCCAGGCGAGGGCGCTTCGCCTGAGGCGGCTATTGTCCAGAGCGATGCGAAGGCACTGGGATGGGACGACTAAGGGGCTGCGGCGCCGCGTTCCTTCACACCAGCGTTTCGGATTTTCTGCGCGGCAGCATCCGGCCTCGTCAAAACTAGCCGTTGAAAACGAAAGCCATCAGAAGCTCCGGCTCGGCCACCGGCGCGCGCACCGCGCTGAGCTGGCCGCGATAGCGGCGCTCGCCGGCGCCGATGACGAAGCCGGTGGTGACGGGCGTCTCGCTGTTGGCATCAAGCCGGGTGAAGATGTCGGTGACGTTGAGGTCCAGCGCCAGCTTGAGGTCCTGTCGCCCGTCGTCGCCTGATGCGTTCGGTAACTGGCGCCTGACCAATTGCTGGAAGGGCGTGTTGAACGCCAGGATTTTCTTCGACGACGACAGCGCGAAGGCGGGCGAGGGGCAGGCGACCAGGATGGCGTTGATCGTCCGGATCGAGGCGAGCTTGCGCAGTTCCATGCTTTCCTCGGCGAGGCCCCGCATGCACGCGACCCGGATCGCCGAGGTGAGATTGCCCTGGTCGGGATGATTTTCGGCGATCTCCTCGACCAGCATGCCGATCGTGCATTTGCGGCTTTCGGCCATCTGCTTCAGCGACGCCCAGAAGGCGCGCTCCAGCCGGATGCCGCGCCGCACGCCGCCGCGCGCCACCACCCGGAACTCCGGGCCGAAATCCTCGGCCGCGAGTGCCGGCAGCAGCCGCTCGCGCGGCGCATCGGGGCGGGCGGCGCTATCGCTCACTCATCGCCTCCTGACGCGCCTTGTTGATAGGCTTCAAAAGGTAGGAGAGGATAGTCTTGCGTCCGGTCTTGATATCGACCGAGCAGATCATGCCGGGGATGATCGAGTAGGTCTTGCCGTTCCTTTGCAGCGTGGATTTCTCGGTCGCCACGCGCACCTGGTAATAGGGCTCGCCTGTCTTCTGGTCGACCAGGCTGTCGGCGGTGATGTTCGAGACCTTGCCCTCGATGCCGCCGAAGATCGAAAAATCATAGGCCGTGACCTTGATCAGCGCATCCTGGTCCGCCTGGATGAAGGCGACGTCGCGCGGCGAGACCCGCGCCTCGACCAGGAGGGTCTCCGACGTCGGCACGATRCCGGCCACCACCGCGCCCGGCTGGACGAAGGCGCCGAGCGTGTTGACATCGAGCGTGTTGACGATGCCGTCGACAGGCGAGCGGATGTCGGTCCGCGCCACCTTGTCGGTGGCGCCGCGAATGGTTTCGTCCACCACCGACAGGTCGGCCAGCGCCTGCGTCAGGTCGCTCAGCGCCTCCTGCTGCAGCTGCAATCCGAGCTCGTTGACCTGCAACTGCGCCTCGGTGATCGCAGCCTGCGTCTTCTTGATGGTTTCGGCGGCAAGGTTGAGCTGTCCACGAAGGTCGGTCTGCTCCCGCTCGACCCGGATCTGCTCGGTCTTGGCCATCAGGCCCTTCTTGACCATCGATTCGACCAGCGCAGTTTCCTGGTCGCTGACGGCCAGGCTCTTGGACAGGCGGTCGGAATTGGCGTTCGCCTCGTCGAGTTCCTTCTCGCGCTGGTCGAGACGCGATTTGAGCACCGACAGCTTCACCTCGAAGTTCTCACGGCGCGCCACCAGCAGCTTCTGTTCGTTGTCGCAGATTTCCGGCGCGACCTTCTGGATTTCCGGCGGACAGGGGAACGACCCCTCGACATTGCCGCTCTGCTCGTATTTCAGCCTGGCGATACGCGCCTSCAGCGCCCGCGCCTTGGCCTGCTCCTCGCCGAGGCTCGACGTGTTGCCCGAGTTGTCGAGCCGGATGATCAGGTCGTTCTTCTTGACCGTCTGGCCGATCTTGACCGCGATTTCCTGGACGACGCCGGGCTCGCTTGCCTGAATGATCTGAGTCTTGGAGGCGGGAATGACTTTGCCGTCGCCGCGCGCGATCTCGTCGACCTCGGCAAAGGATGCCCAGGCGGTGAAGGCTACGAACAGTGCCCCTATGATGTAGACGGACGCCGATGCGAAAAGCGGCGGCCGATCTTCTTTTGCAAGCATTCCCCAACGCCCCGGTCAGGCATTCGCCTTTTGCAATGCCTGGATGACTTGTTCTTTTGCTCCGTCTGCGACCACACGACCCTGCTCGATGACGATGAGGCGATCGACGAGCTCCAGCATGCTGTATCGATGGGTCGACACGATCAGCGTCGTGTTGCGGTCGAATGCGACCTTTAGCTGCTTGATCAATTGCCTTTCCGAGGCGAGGTCCATCGAGCCCGACGGCTCGTCCAGGAAGACGATCTTCGGTTTGGTCAGAAGCAGCCGCGCGATCGCAACCGCCTGCCTCTGCCCGCCAGAGAGATTGGTGCCCCGCTCGCCGACATTCATGTCGTAGCCGCGCGGATGGCGCGAGACGAAGTCGTCGACGCCTGCGGCCTTCGCGGCATCGATGATCTCCTCGTCGGTCGCTTCCGGAGCGGCCATCAGAAGGTTTTCCTTGATGGTGCCAGAGAAAAGGTCGCCGGCCTGCGCGACGATGCCGACCGCGGCGCGGACTTCCGACGGGTGGTATTGGCGGATGTCTATGCCGTCGAGCAGCAACTCGCCGGAGGTCGGCAGGAAGAGCCGGCCGACCAGCCGCCCCATCGTTGTCTTGCCGGAGCCGATGCGGCCGATGATGCCGATCCGCTCGCCGGGTCTGATGGCGATGTTGAGGCCGCTCAGAACCTCGTTTTCGGTGCCGGGATAGGCGAAGCCGACATTCTTGAACAGCATCGCGCCGCTGCGGATCGGACGGTTGACGAAGCCGACGGTGTCAGGCCGGTCCTCCGGCTGCGACATGATGGTGTTGATGATCCTGAGCGACAGCATGGCCTGCCGGAAGCGGGAGAGCGTGATGGCGATCTGGCCGAGCGGTGCAACGGCCCGGCCCGCCAGCATGACGGTGCCTATGATCGCGCCCGTCGAGACCTGGCCTTCCGAGAAGGCGTAGGCGCCGGCAACCACCAGCGCGACGGTCACGAATTGCTGGATGGCGCCGGTGATGTTGCCGGCGGCGGCCGATAGCTCCTTGATCTTTTCCGACGTATTGGCCGCGTTCTTGGAGTGCTCGCCCCATTTGCGCAGCAGGTAGGCCTCGGCGCGAAGCGACTTGATCGTCTCCAGCGTGGAGATCGATTCGACCAGAAGCGCCTGGCGTTGCGAGGCTTCGTTCATCGAAGCGGCGACCCGCTTGCCGATCCGCCGCTGCGTCACCAGCCCGACAACAACGGCGATGACGAAGGCCAGAGCCGGTATGATCACCAGCCAGCCGCCGATGGCGTAGATGACCGCCAAGAAGACGAAGACGAAAACGGTGTCGATGAAGACGCTGATCGTGTTCGAGGTGAAGAACTCGCGCACGAACTCGTATTGCGTGACGCGGTTCGCGTATTCGCCGGTCGATCCAGGCCGCGCCGACAGGGACGAGTTAAGCACCTTCTCGAACAGCAGATAGGAAATCCTCAGATCCGCCTTGCGCCCGGCGTAGTCGATGAGCGAGGCGCGGGCGGTCTTCAGCAACAGATCGAACAGGATCGCCGCGCCGATCCCGAGCGCCAGCACCCACAGCGTCGCAATCGCCTTGTTCGGCAGAATGYGGTCGTAGACGTTCATGGTGAAGATCGGCGAGGCGATCGCCAGCAGATTGATGAAGATCGCAGACATCACGACCTTCGAATAGGTGCGCCAGAACGCGCCCATCGTTCCGGTCAGCCAATGGCGCCTTTCGATCCTCGGCGCCGTGCCCACCGTCATCTCTTCGGCGGCGTTGGCATAGGTGATCGAGAAGGAGGCGCCGCCGCTGATATAGCTCTCGGCAAGATCCGACTTGCCGATCGATGTGCGGCCGTCTTCCTGCGGGGCCGTCAGATATTGTCCGGCCGCGGTCTCGGCAAGCAGCGCGACCGGCAACTGATTGCTGCGAAAGACAATGGCCGGAAGATCGACGCGGCCGCGCRCGAAATCGCGATGGCTGAACGCCTGGACCTCGAGGCCGATGCGTTCGGCGAGGTGCCTGATGTCGTCCGGCTCGATGCGCGTCTCCGAGATCGGCACCCCGGCGAACAGCACGGTCTCCGCGCTCGGCCGGCCGAGATAGGCCGCAATCGCCGAAAAGCAGGCTTTGAAAGCCTCCTTGGGCGAGACGATATTAGGCTGCTGGTTCACGATCTGCCCCGAAGGACCAGAGATCGATGCTTACATCGGCTGCTTCTTCCTGACCGGCGCGAGGATGTCGAACGGCACATCGTTCTTCTGCTCGGACGGCGTGCGCGCATAGGTTTCGGTATCGGCCGTTTCCGGCACGCCGAATTCGGTTCGTGCGTAGGCCGCGGCTTGCTTGGGCGGCTGGATGTTGAGCGTCTTCAGCAACTCCCCGGTCGCTGCTAGCAAGCGGTATTCGGCAAACAGCGATGCATAGGACGAGGTATCGGCCAGCGTCGCCGTGTTGAAGCGCGTGTTCTGCGCGTCGAGCACGTCGAGCAGAGAGCGCTGTCCGACCTTGAACTGCTCGCGGTAGGAAGCGACAAGCTTTTCGTTGGTGGCAGCCTGCAGCCGCAGCGTCTTTGCGAGTTCCGCCTGGCGGAAGCGGCGGTCCCACGATGTGCGGACGGCTTCCTCGATCTCGCGCAGAACCTGATGCAGCGCGAGGCGCTGCTCGCTGGTGCGGCGGATCTGCTCCTGCTCGTTGGCCTTGTCGATGCCGCCGCGATAGAGATTCCAGCGCAGCACGACCCGCGCCTGCAGGTCGCTTGTGTCACCATCGTCGCCATCGATGTCATATCCACCGCGGGCCACACCCTCGGCAGTGATTGTCGGGCCGTATTTCGCCCGCGCGGCGTCGACCAGCGAGGAGGCGGCGTCGATGTCGCTGTTGGCCATATGGACGCGCGGATTGTTCTGCCTGGCGAGCCCGATGGCGTCATCGAGCGACCGCGGCAGCGCGCTGGCGACATCGGCCGGGCGCGACGGATTGATCAGCGGCTTGCCGACATTCTTGAAGAAGCGGATCTTGGCGGCTTCCAGCTCCTCGGTTGCCTCCTGCATCCGCGCCTTCGCGGCATAGAGGCGTTCTTCGGCCTGCTGCCGGTCGGCGTCGTTGAGGGCGCCGCCCGCGATGCCCTGCTTGATGTCGCCGAGAATCGACTGGTGGAAGGCAAGGTTCTTCTTCGCTTCGGCGACGATCGAGGCCTGCAGCATATATTCGAGATAGTCCTGGACGACGGAGAGCCCGATGAATTCGGACCGTTCCAGCACCCTGAAGGAAGCCCCGTCCACGCGCGAGGCCTGGCGGTTCAATTCGGCCCGCCTTGCCCCGCTGTCATAAAGCGTCTGCGTGACCGAGAGGTCGGCCTCGTTCGGATAGAGGGCGTCGTGCTGCTCGTCGAGCGCGCGCCGGGAAGCATTGTCCAGGCGGCGAACACCCGTCGAAGCTTCCAGATCGACGCTGGGAAGATAGAGGCCTTTTGCCTGGCGCAGTTCGAATTCTATGGCTTCGCGATTTTCAATCGCCTGCCCAATCTCGGGATTGGACTCGACGGCGACTGCTACGGCTTCCTTGAGTGTGAGTGCGCCAGCGCTTCCGCAAGCCAGCATCGACACCGTTATGGCAAGCGCAAGACGCCAGCCGACGGTCACTTTACCCGTCCTGGTCATTTCTACCCCGTAACTATCCCCGCGCCTTTATTGTTTTTTTCAGCGCTATTTGCCCAAGCCTGCCACCGGAGCTTTTGGCGAGTATCTAGCAGATTTTCCGAAGATGTGAGCGCTTATTCAATTAGGGTCCTCTGAAAGCGAGGATTTTAGCCATTAGTCCCGCAAGATGTAGCAAAAATGGCACAGAAACGCCGCCTGTCTGGATTGCCAATCGATCGAAAACGACCGCAACCACGAGTTTTCTTAACGAATTGCACACCCGCAAAAGGAATCGGCCGGCAGCCGGCGCCACCTTGACCGCGAATCCGGATTTGGACGTGAACTCTGTCCTCTCTTCTCTCGGAACGGAGGCGTTCCTGGGGACTCGGCCCCACCACCGCGCGAAGACCCGGAGCCGGCCGATTGTTGCGAGAAATCTGCTCCGGTTCTGCAAAGCTTACGCGGGAAATTGCCACGTGCGGCTGGTTTTATTGGCAAACGGGGATCGTTCCCTGTATTGCGGGCTGAAGCAAAGCATGGACGTTCCTGTATGACAAATGTCGCCCTGACCGGGCTTGCCCGCGATCTCGCCCGGCGCGCCGCCGAGGGCCGTCCCGTGCGCATCGGCGTCATCGGCTCCGGCGAGATGGGCACCGATTTGGTGACCCAGGGCATGCTGATGCCGGGTATTTCGGTCGCCGCCATCTCAACGCGTCGCCCGCACACGGCGCGCGACGCGATTCGCATCGCCTATGGCGACGAAGCCATGGCCGCCGAAGCCGACACGGCCTCCAAGGTCAGCCAGGCGATCGAGAGCGGCAGGATCGCCATCACCTCGAACGAGATGATGGTCACCAATCCGCTGATCGACGTCGTCATCGACGCGACGGGAAAGCCCGGCGTCGCCGCCGATTTCGACTTGATGGCCATGGAGCACGGCAAGCATCTGGTGATGATGAATGTCGAGGCCGACGTCACCATCGGCTGTTATCTCAAGCAGCAAGCCGACCGCCTGGGCGTGGTCTACTCGGTCGGTGCAGGCGACGAGCCGTCGAGCTGCATGGAACTGATCGAGTTCGCCTCGGCGCTTGGCTACACCATCGTCTCCGCCGGCAAGGGCAAGAACAACCCGCTCAATCACGACGCTGTTCCCGACAACTATCGGGAAGAGGCGCTGCGCCGCAACATGAACCCGCGCATGCTGGTCGAGTTCGTCGACGGGTCCAAGACCATGGTCGAGATGTGCGCCATCGCCAACGCCACCGGCCTGGTGCCCGATGTTGCGGGCATGCATGGCCCCAAGGCCGATCGCGACCAGCTCGCCAAGGTGCTGATCCCGCGCGAGGATGGCGGCATCCTGTCGAAGAAGGGTGTCGTCGACTACACCATCGGCAAGGGCGTGGCGCCAGGTGTCTTCGTCATCGTCGAGGCGACGCATCCGCGTGTCGTCGAGCGCATGGACGATCTCCATGTCGGCCACGGTCCCTATTACAGCTTCTTCAGGCCCTACCACCTGACTTCGCTGGAGGTGCCGCTGACCGCAGCCCGCATCATGCTCCACGGCAAGCCGGACATGGTGCCGCTGCCGAGACCGGTGGCCGAGGTCTGCGCCGTCGCCAAGCGCGATCTTGCCGCCGGCGAGAGCTTCGATGCCATCGGCGAGACCTGCTACCGATCCTGGACGATGACGGTCGCCGAGGCCCGCGCCAGCCGCGCCCTGCCCGTAGGGCTGCTCGAAGGCGGCAAAGCGCTGAAGCCGGTCAAGAAGGGCGAACTGCTGACCAGCGRCAATGCCGCGCCCGACAAGACGACGAGGCTGTATGCCCTGCGCCGGCTGCAGGATGAGATGCTCTACGGCGCGAGTTCTACTTCCCCAATTCTATCGACCTGAGCCGCGCCGCTTCGACCGCGTCGGTCAAGAGCTTCGTCAGCCGGTCTTCGCCCATCAGCACGGCCAGTGCCGCGGCGGTCGTGCCGTTGGGGCTGGTGACTTGCTGGCGCAGCACGCCCGGCTCTTCGTCGCTTTCGGCGGCAAGCGAGGCCGCGCCATAGACGGTCTGCATAGCGAGCAGCTTGGCAGTCTCGGACGGCAGCCCGGCCTTCTCGGCGGCCACCGTCAGAGCTTCGATGAAATGGAAGATATAGGCCGGTCCGGACCCGGAGACCGCCGTCACGGCATCCATCAGGCTTTCGTCGTCGATCGTCGTCACCACACCGCTCGCCGAGAGCAGCTCGGCGACGAAGCGCCTGACGTCGTCCAAGACGAGCGGGTTGGAAAACACCACCATCATGCCTTTGCCGATCGCCGCCGGCGTGTTCGGCATGCAGCGGATGATCGGCGCGAGCTCGCCGAGGATCGCCTCGAAGGTGGCGACTGGCGTGCCGGCGGCGATGCTGACGAAGGTGGTCCTGCCGTCGCCGAAGCGCTTGTAGCTTGCCGTCACGTCGCGGATAACCTGCGGCTTGACGGCCAAGACGACGAGATCGGGCACGGCGTCGGCCGGAATGCCGGAAGCGTCGGCGGCGGCAGCGCAACCAAGGTGTTCGGCGCGATTGCGCAATTCGGCATTGGGTTCGACGACGAACACCGTCGACGGCTCGAGCTTGCCGGATTTCAGCCAGCCCGAGAGCATAGCGTATCCCATATTACCGCAACCTGCGAGAACGAGCCTGATCGTCATGGAAACCTCCGCAAGGATAGCTTCTCCTTAGACGCTTGCGCGGCAACGGAAAAGACCAGTCTGCGGGAGATCGATCGGCCGGCGTTGAGCATTTCTGTCTGTCAGAGCTAAAGACGGAAACCTTAAACGCGCCGTTCTTGCGGGCCTTGCCGGCGCCGGCGGAACCGTTGCGATCAGGACGAGAAGCTGTGCTTTTTCGAGGCRCAAAATTAACATTTTGTTTCCCATGCCTGTTTAGCGTGGCTTAACGATTGGCCGACGCCGCTCACAAGCCGCCAGAAAGTACGTTCCAGGACATGGTCGACAGCGAAAACCGTGAGAATTGGAGGCGCGAGYGCTCCTTGCTTGCGCTCGGCCAGGCCTTGCGCGGAGAGGACGTCACGGACGCCTCGCTGGTTTCGATCGGTGACAAGGCCAAGCCGTCATGGCGCGAGGACGCCGTCGCGCGGCACCGCGCCGCGCGCTTGGAGCGGGAACGACGGCTGACCTCGCAGCCTGCGAATATGGATGAGCCCGGCCTGCCTCCGACCGATCCGCTTTCGCAAACCCTCTGCGCCGGGAACGACTGGGCAACACGAGAAACCTATCGGCAAACGGGGCCGCGCGAAGAGAGCCGCTCCCCGAATTTTCCTTCGCCGGCCGCGTACGAACCTCGCTATGCCGAGCCTCGCTCAGCAAGCCCGCCGTCGCGCGGCACTCGTCTGCTGCAGCGCCGTCTCCGTCGCCGGCCGCCGCGCCGGCTCCGCAGCCGGTCAATGATGCCGGTCGCCTTGGTTTCTTGGGGGCGCTGGCTTCGGCATTGCGTTACCTCGTGCGGCGCGGGCCGGCTGAACCGGTCGATACAGGTTTAGTCCCAGGTGAAAGTGTCCGGCGCGCGCCGATTCAGGCGCGCCCCTCGCAGATGGAAGGGCCACTGCGGCGAGACGTCGAGCCGCCGCCCGCGCAAGGCGCCTATTCCGATCAACCGGATTACGAGCAGCCTGACCCGAATGACGACGAGCATGCACCGCCGCCGATGGCCGGGACGCGCCTGTCCCCAGTCGACCAGCAGGCTCAGATCGATGAGATCCAGGCCCGCCTGCGCGAGTTCCGCGAGGCGGTGCGCGATCTGACCGAAAGCCGCAGGCGCCGGCGCTATTTCTAAAATGCTTCGTGGCGGTTAAAAGCGTGCCGGTTTCGGGTTTACGGCATCCGACGACGCTCTGACGGGATTGCCCTGTCGAATTTTCGTGAAAATGCCGCGCGGCATTTGACCGCTCGCGCCGGACGTTCGTGAGTCGACTGCCGGATTGAGGATCAGGGCCGCCCGAGCGCGGCTTAGGAACAGTGTTGAGGGTGAATGATGGCCGAAGTGATCGACGGAAGGAAAGTCGCCGAGGACGTAGTATCGAAGGTCAAGGCGCTGACCGTCGAGCTGGCGGCCAAAGGCATGACCAAGCCGGGCTTGGCAGTGGTGATCGTCGGCGAGGATCCGGCAAGCCAGGTCTATGTCGCCTCGAAATCGCGCACGGCCAAGGAATGYGGCTTCCATTCGCTGCAGCACACGCTGCCGTCCGAGACCACCGAGGAGCAGCTGCTGAAAATCATCGACGACCTCAATGCCGACGCGTCGATCCACGGCATCCTCGTGCAGCTGCCGCTGCCCCGCCATATCGATGCCGGCAAGGTCATCCAGGCCATCGCGCCGGAGAAGGATGTCGACGGTTTCCACTTCATCAATGTCGGCAAGCTCGGCACCGGCGAGCTCGAGACGGCCTTCGTTCCCTGCACGCCGGCCGGCTCGATGCTGCTGATCGAGCGCGTGCGCGGCAAGGACCTTTCGGGCCTCAACGCCGTCGTCGTTGGCCGCTCCAATATTGTCGGCAAGCCGATGGCCAACCTGCTGCTTGCCGCCAACTGCACGGTCACCATCGCCCACAGTCGTACCAAGGACCTGCCGGCGCTYGCCCGCACCGCCGACATCCTGGTCGCCGCCGTTGGCCGCCCGGAAATGGTCAGGGGTGATTGGGTGAAGCCAGGCGCCACCGTCATCGATGTCGGCATCAACCGCATCGCAGCACCCGAGAAGGGCGAAGGCAAGTCGCGGCTGGCCGGCGATGTCGCTTATGCCGAGGCGGCCGAGGTCGCAGGCGCCATCACGCCCGTCCCCGGCGGTGTCGGACCGATGACCATTGCCATGCTGATGGCCAACACTGTAGCTTCCGCCTACCTCGCGGCCGGGTTGAAGCGGCCGTCCTTCTGATCGGAAAGCTTGATCCTTGCCGAACCTGATTGTCCCTGTTGAACGGCCGGTCACGAACGATCCCGTTCAGGGGGGTCGCCAATTCGGGTTCCTGCTGGTCGACAAGTTCTCGATGTTCTCGCTTGCTGCGGCCATCGACTGCTTCCGGTCGGCGAATCGTCTGCTTGGCCGCGATTTCTACGGCTGGACGACAATTTCGGCGGATGGCGATGCCGTCATGGCCTCCAACGGCCTGCCGCTCAAAATCGACTATTCCGTCGCCGACATGCCGCCGGTCGACATCCTGTTCGTGTCGGTKGGCCTCTCAATCGAATTCCCCGGCAAGAGCAAGGTGCTGGCGGCGCTGCGCAGTTGGGGCCGGCGCGGCAACGCACTCGGCGCGCTCTCGGTCGGCTCCTATCTGCTCGCCGAGGCCGGACAGCTCGACGGCTATCGCTGCACCATCCATTGGGAGAACCGCGCCGGCTTCATGGAGCGCTTCCCCGACATCACCTGCACCGGCAACGTTTTCGAGATCGACCGCAAGCGCTACACCTGCGCCGGCGGGACCACCTCGATCGACCTGATGCTGGAGATCGTGCGCGGCGATTTCGGCTCCAATCTCGCCAATGGCGTCGCCAACCAGTTCCAGCATGAGCGCATCCGCTCGGCCGGCGACCGCCAGCGCGTCGGGCCCGAACGCGACCTAACCGGCAAGTCGGAGAAGCTCAGGCGCATCGTCGAGCTGATGGCCGACCATCTTGATGAGCCGCTGTCGGCGGTGCAGCTTGCCAAGTCGGCGGGTCTGTCGGTGCGCCAGGTCGAGCGCCTGTTCCTGCGCCATCTCAACGTCACGCCTGGCCGCTACTACATGCGGCTGCGGCTCGAGCGGGCGCGCGAATTGCTGCGCCAGACCAACATGCCTATCCTCGACGTGGCGATCGCCACCGGTTTCACCTCGCATTCCTATTTCGCGCAAAGCTACCGGCTGCAGTTCGGCCGCCCGCCCTCCGAAGAGCGCCGCACCACCTACTGAGCGGTCTGGATTCGTCCGCYGTCGGACTTGTCTCCAAAGGCCGGCTCAAATAGCTTTCGCGACGCGGACAGGGGGCACTCAGGAGATTCTTATGGCGGGACTGGCACGGAGCGTCGCTGCGGCGATCCTCCTTTTGTCGATGACTACCTTTGGCTTTGCCGCCAACAAGGTCATCATCATTCTCGACGCATCCGGCTCCATGTGGGCCCAGATCAACGGCAAGCCGAAGCTCGAGATCGCGCGCGAATCGCTTCGCACGGTGCTGCAGTCGGTGCCGGCCGACGACGAGATCGGCTTCATGGCCTACGGCCATCGCACCAAGGGCAGCTGCAGCGACATCGAGCTGATCGTGCCGCCGCAGGCGGGCTCCGCAAGCGCGATTTCGGCCGCCGCCGACAGCATGAAGTTCCTGGGCAAGACGCCGCTGACGGCAGCCGTCAAGCAGGCGGCCGAGGCGCTGAAATACACCGAGGACAAGGCCACCGTCGTCCTCATCACCGATGGGCTGGAGACCTGCGGCGGCGATCCTTGCGCGCTCGGCAAGGAACTGAAGCAAAAAGGTGTCGACTTTACCGCCGACGTGGTCGGCTTCGGCCTGACCGCCGACGAAGGCAGGCAGATCGCCTGCCTCGCCGAGAATACCGGCGGCCGATACATCCAGGCCTCCGACGAGAAGGCGCTGCAGCAAGCGCTGGTCGAGACAGTTGCGGCGCCGGCTCCCGCGCCTGAGCCCGCACCGGCACCGGCGCCCGAACCCGCCAAGGCTGAATTCAATTTCATGCCGAGCGCCGTCATGGCCGAGGGCGGTCAGCCGATCACCGACGGCAATGCCTGGGAGATCTACAAGGCCGCGGCTGACGGTACGCGCGGCGATCACGTCACCACCCAGTATGGTGAGCTCAAGACCACTCTTGAGCCGGGCGACTATGTCATCGTCGCGCGCGACGATGAGGCCAAGAGCGAGCAGAAGGTCAGGATAGAGACGGGGCAGGTCTACAGGCCGCTGTTCACGCTGAACGCCGGCATCCTGGTCATTCACCCGCATGCGAGCCAGGGCTCGGAGATCAGCAGCGAGGCGCGTGTCGACTTCGCCTATCCGGGCGGCACCACCACCCATTACGGCGACGCCAAGGTCACCCTGCCGGCCGGCGAGCAGAAGGTGACGGTGCAGATCGGCGCGGGCAGCGCGACAGAGACCATCCAGCTTGCCCCTGGGCAGACCGTCGAGAAGGACCTCGTCGTCGGCGTCGRCCATGCCTTGCTCAACGCCTATTACGCCGCCGGCGGCGACAAGGCCGCGAATTCCGGACTCGGCTTCGWGATCGTCAAGGCAAAGAAGAAGATCGATGGCTCCCGCGAGAGCGTCGAGCACTCCTACGGGCCGGACAGCAAGTTCTGGCTGCCGCCGGACGACTATGTGGCTATCGCCACGCTCGATCTTGCCGTCGTCGAGCAGCCCTTCAGCATCAAGGCCGGCGATAGCCAGGATGTAAAGRTGGCGCTCGGCGCCGGCGTGCTGGCGATGTCGGCGCCCGGCGCATATTCGATCGAGGTGCTGTCGTCGACGAAGGATATCGAGGGCAAGCGCAAGTCGCTCGGGCTAAACTACGGCGACACCTGGCAGCAGACGATTCCCGCCGGCGACTATGTGGTCGTGCGGCACATGTCCGCTGTAGGCCAGGAGAAGGAGATGCCGGTGACGATCAAGGCCGGCGGGCGGACCGAGATCACCGTCCAGTAGCCATTGTGGTCCGAACAGACGAAAAAGGGCGGCTCCGGGCCGCCCTTTTTGTGAAGCGTGTAGAGGTCAGGCGTTTCCGAACGCGGCGGCGCCGTGGTCGGCGCGGCCGACCAGTTGCCGGAAGCCGGCAAACAGCTCGCGGCCGAAGCCGTACTCATTGCCGATGAGATCGACATCGGCCGAGCGGCGCAGCGCCAGCTCCGCTCCCGGCACCAGCACTGCGAGCGTGCCCGCATCGGCGTCGAGCCGGATGATGTCGCCGTCATGGATCCTGGCGATCGGTCCGTCCTCGACTGCCTCCGGCGTCACGTGGATTGCCGCCGGCACCTTGCCGGAGGCGCCGGACATGCGCCCGTCCGTCACCAGCGCGACGCGCTGGCCGCGGTCCTGCAGGACGCCGAGCACGGTGGTCAGCTTGTGCAACTCCGGCATGCCGTTCGCCTTCGGACCCTGGAAGCGGACCACGGCGACGAAGTCGCCGGTGAGCGTGCCGGCCTTGAAGGCATCGTTGAGTGCCTGCTGGCTGTCGAACACTTTCGCGGGCGCCTCGATGACGCGCCGCTCAGGCTTGACGGCCGAGGTCTTGATCACGGCATGGCCGAGATTGCCGGCGAGCACCTTCAGCCCGCCGGTCGGCTGGAAGGCTTGCTTGGCCGGCACCAGCACCTTCTCATCGCCGCTCGTGAGCGGTGCCGCCTCGCGCACGACGCTGCCGTCGGCGCCGAGCTTGGCCTCGACCGCATAAGGCCGCAGGCCTTCGCCCCAGACCGTCTGCACGTCCTCATGCAGGATGCCTTCGTCGAGCAGTTCGCGGATGAGGAAACCGAGCCCGCCCGCTGCGTGGAAATGGTTCACGTCGGCAAGCCCGTTCGGATAGACGCGGGCAAGCAGCGGCACGGCCTCCGACAGGTCGGAAATGTCCTGCCAGGTGAGCGCGATGCCGGCCGCGGCGGCCATCGCGATCAGGTGGATCGTGTGGTTGGTCGAGCCGCCGGTGGCGTGCAATCCGACCACGCCGTTGACGATCGAGCGCTCGTCGATCATGCGCCYGACCGGCGTATAGGCGTTGCCGAGCGCGGTGATGGCCAGCGCCCGCTTCGCCGCTTCCTTGGTCAGCGCATCGCGCAGCGGCGTGCCCGGGTTGACGAAGGAGGCGCCCGGCATGTGCAGGCCCATCATCTCCATCAGCATCTGGTTGGAATTGGCCGTGCCGTAGAAAGTGCAGGTGCCCGGCCCGTGATAGGATTTGGACTCCGCCTCCAGCAGCTCGGCGCGGCCCGCCTTGCCCTCGGCATAGAGCTGGCGCACCTTGGCCTTCTCGTCGTTGGGCAGGCCCGACGTCATCGGTCCGGCCGGAATGAAGACTGCCGGCAGGTGCCCGAAGGTGAGCGCGGCGATCACCAGCCCCGGCACGATCTTGTCGCAGACGCCGAGAAAGACGGCGGCATCGAACATGTTGTGCGAGAGGCCGATCGCGGCCGCCATCGCGATCACGTCGCGCGAGAACAGCGACAGGTCCATGCCTGGCTGGCCCTGGGTCACTCCGTCGCACATCRCCGGCACGCCGCCCGCCACCTGGGCGATGCCGCCGGCCTCGCGCGCTGCTTCCTTGATCAGGGCTGGAAAGGTCTCGAAGGGCTGATGCGCCGACAGCATGTCGTTGTAGGAGGTTATGATGCCGAGGTTCGGCACGCGGTCGCCGCCGAGGGCCACCTTCTCCGATGGGCTGCAGACGGCAAAGCCATGGGCGAGGTTGCCGCAGGAGAGCACCGCCCGGTTGGCGGTGCTGCCGGACGCGTCCGCGAGGCGGCCGAGATAGGCCTCGCGGCCGGCTTTCGAGCGCTGGCGGATGCGTTCCGTGATGGCTTCGATGTCGCGTCTGGCTGTCATGGTCGGTTCCTTTCAAGCCCCGGGGACGTCCTCCCACTGCCACCGGGACCGCTCTTTCGTGAAATCAGGGTGCCCAGAATATCTCTACCGGTTTTGGTGCTGCCTCGAGCACTTTGCGGATGGGCTTTTTCACGCCCGCTCCCATTGCGCCGTCGAAGGCGGTGCGCTTGTCCTCGCCTTCGATGTGGAGCGCGATGAAGCCGGCGGCAACGATCCGCGCCATCGACAGCGTCAGCCGCGGCTCGCCGCCGCTCGGCGCGTGCACCGGCAGCACGATCCGTTGCGAAGACGGGTCGAGCAATTCAGCAAGATTGTCGGCATCGGGAAAAAAAGAAGCCGTGTGGCCGTCACCGCCCATGCCGAGCACCACGACGTCGAGCGGCCAGGCCAATGACTGCAACGCCTCGCTATCCGAAGCGGCTGCGTCCTCGATGCTGGCCGCCTCATGATAGAGCGGCACGAAGCGCGCTGCCGCGGCCTTGTTCTGGAGCAGGTTGGCCGACACCAGCCCCGCATTCGAGCGCGGTGAGGACGGCGGCACGAATCGCTCGTCGACCAGCGTCACCGTGACCTTGTCCCAGGCGATCGGGATCGCGGAGAGCGCGGCGAAGAACTTCGCCGGCGTCGTGCCGCYGGATACTGCGAACAGGGCCGTGCCGCGCTYGTCGATCGCTTTGGTCAACCGCGCGGCGACGTTGCCGGCAAGTGCTGCCGCCAGCTGCTGGCGGTCGGCAAAGCCGTTCCAGGTGAAAGCCGGCTGGCTCAGTTGCTCTCGTGCCATGTCCGTCCGTCACGTTCGATGAGCGCGATGGAGGCCGAAGGTCCCCAGGTGCCCGCCGTATAGCCCTGCGCTTCCTGCTTCGCGCTTTCCCAGGCGTTCTGGATTGGGTCGATCCACTTCCAGGCCGCCTCGACCTCGTCGCGGCGCATGAACAGTGTCTGGTTGCCGCGCACCACATCCATGATCAGCCGCTCATAGGCATCCGGCGAGCGGCTGTGGAACGACTGCGCGAAGCTCATGTCGAGCGATATTTGGCGCAGCCRCATGCCGCCCGGCCCCGGATCCTTGATCATGATATACTGCTTGACRCCTTCGTCCGGCTGCAGGCGAATGACCAGCTGGTTGGGGAAGATCGGACCGGCGCTGTCGCCGAAGATGGAATAGGGGATCGGCTTGAACTCGATCACRATCTCCGAGACGCGGGTCGCCAGCCGCTTGCCGGTCCTGAGATAGAAGGGAACGCCGGCCCAGCGCCAGTTGCCGATCTCGGCCTTCACGGCAACGAAGGTCTCGGTGTTGCTGTCCTTGCCGAGCTCCTCGACATAGCCTTTGACGGGCCCGCCGGCGGAGGCGCCGGCACGATACTGGCCGCGCACGGTTTGCTTCGGCGCCTCGTTGCCGTTGATGCGCTTGAGCGCCCTCAGCACCTTCAGCTTCTCGTCGCGTACGGCGTCCGCGTCCATCGACGAAGGCGTTTCCATGGCGACCAGGCAAAGCAGCTGCAGGAGGTGGTTCTGCACCATGTCGCGCAGCGCGCCCGCCTTGTCGTAATAGGTGACGCGGTCCTCCAGGCCGACCGTCTCGGCAACGGTGATCTGCACATGGTCGATATGGGCCGAGTTCCACAGCGGCTCGTAGAGCGCATTGGCAAAGCGCAGCGCCATAAGGTTCTGCACCGTTTCCTTGCCGAGGTAATGATCGATGCGGAAGATCTGGCTTTCGTGGAAATCATCGCCGACCGCGTCGTTGAGCGCCCGCGCCGAGGCCAAGTCGCGGCCGATCGGCTTTTCCAGCACGATGCGCGAGTTCGGCGTGATCAGCTTGTGCTCTCTGAGCTGATGCGAGATGTCGCCGAACAGGGCAGGTGCCACCGCCAGGTAGAAGGCGCGGATGYGGTCGCTGTCGCCGATCGCCTTCTTGAGTTTGTCGAAACCGGTGCCGGTGGTCGCGTCGGYCGAGACGTAGGAAAGACGGGCCAGAAATGTGTCCAGTTCCTTCGGGTCGATATCGGCCGGCGTCACATGGTCCGATATCGCCTTCTTGGCGAAGGTCTGGAACTCGGCGTCGGTCATCTTCGCGCGCGACGTGCCGATGATGCGCGTAGGYTCTGAGAATTGGTGGTCGCGCTGCCGATGGTAGAGCGAGGGCARCAGCTTGCGCTCCGACAGGTCGCCGGTGCCGCCGARGATGATGAAGTCGAAAGGGTCGACGGGAATGATCTGGCTGGTCATGGTCAGTCCGATTTGATGCCGGTCGCCGGTAGCGGGGCTGATATATTCTAATCGATTTAAATCGTCCAGTGCCATGGTGTCACATCAAGGGGGCCAATCGCCGGAGATTGATTGGGTCTACAAATGCCCCTTGATGCTGGCTCTTGACACTGGCGCTACCGGGAGGCTTGTCGGCGAGCGATGGCTTCCGGCAGCTTTCGCAGTTGCAACATAGAACGTGAATGTGACGAAAGCCAATGCGTGTCGTCCGAAAGTGGGCAGCTGTTTTGGGCRACCTGCATCAAAAGAAAGACTTGAAGCGCGTCGCCTGAATTTGTTTCGACGCGGCGCGCTTTCAAGGGAGAATCATGAGCGCGGCATCCGTCGCGCCATGGCAAGCTCTCGATGCAAATTGATCAAACTGGGCGGGAAAGTATGCGTCTGGAAAACAAGGTTGCCATCATCACCGGCGCAGCATCGGGCTTCGGCGAGGGCATGGCGAAGCGCTTCGCTGAAGAGGGCGCGCGCGTGGTCGTCGCCGACCTCAACGCCAAGGGCGCCGAGCGGGTCGCGGGCGAGATCGGCGACCGCGCGATCTGGACCCAGACCGATGTCTCGCTGCGCTCCGAATTCGACGAGATGGTCTATGCGGCCAAGAGCGCCTTCGGCCGCGTCGACATCATGGTCAACAATGCGGGCTTCACCCATCGCAACGGCGATATGCTGGGCGTCGACGAGGAAACCTTCGACCTGATCACCGCCGTCAACATGAAGGCGATCTACCATTCCGCCCTTGCCGTCGTGCCGATCATGGATCGGCAGGGCGGCGGCGTCATCCTGACCACGGCCTCGACCGCCGGCATCAGGCCCCGGCCGGGCCTCACCTGGTACAATGCCTCCAAGGGCTGGGCGATCACCGCCACCAAATCGATGGCGGTCGAACTCGCGCCAAAAAACATCCGCGTCAACTGCCTCTGCCCCGTCGCCGGCGAGACCGGCATGCTGGAGAAGTTCATGGGCGCCGACACGCCGGAGATCCGCGAAAAATTCCGTTCCTCGATCCCTCTCGGCCGGCTCTCGACGCCGCTCGACATCGCCAGCGCGGCGCTCTGGCTGGCTTCGGACGAGGCGGCCTTCATCACCGGAGTGGCGCTGGAGGTCGACRGCGGGCGCTRCATCTGAGCTGACCCTTCAACCCGACTCCGGTTTGACTGCACGATCCGCCGCAAGGCATAACAGCAGCGGGGATCGGGTGCTGCGGGTTATGAATACCGGGCTGCGGGACATTCACCAAAAGTTGGCGGGGCGGCTGAAGGTCTATCGGGCCAAACGTGCGCGTGCCCGCAGCAAAGCAACGTTCATTGCCATCACGGGCAGCTCCGGCAAGTCGACGGCGGCGAGCTTGCTTGGACACATCCTGGCCGGCCACGGTTCGGTCCATACGCAGATATTGGCCAACACGATAAACGCGCTGGTCAACACGCTTTGCAAGCGGATGAAGCGGGCTGGCAATGTCGACTATGTGGTCTTCGAGGCTGCCGCCTTCGGTCCCGVCACGGTCAGGCCGATGGCTGAACTGCTGCGGCCGAATGTGGCTGTTGTGACAATGGTCCGACTGGAGCATTTCCCCAGTTTCGGGACTTTGGAGGACGTTGCCCGCGAAAAGACTGTCCTGGTCGAGGCGCTGGAGCCCGGCGGTTTTGCGGTGCTCAACGCCGATGATCCGCATGTGCTGGCCATGGCTTCGGCGAGCAATTGCCGTGCGGTGACATTCGGCATGTCGGAGGCGGCGGACTATCGCGTCAGCGATGTCCAGGCGGCCTATCCGGAGCCGTTGCGGTTTTCACTGCATTGGCGCGGCGGCGTGTTGYACCTGGAGGTGAGGTTTCCGGGTGAGCATTTCTGGCTGCCGGCGGCCGCGGCGGCGGCAACGGCGCTTGAGCTGGGAGTATCTCCGCAGACCGTGAAGGACCAGATCGCGACATTCCAGCCCCTGGCGAACCGCGGCCAGGTGCTTRTCGCCGAAGGGGGGCCACACTTCATGGTCGATGCAGCCAAGGCGCCCTGGCATTCCTTGTCCCTTGCCTTCGACATGGCGGCAAATTCAGCTCCCGCGAGAAAACGGATCGTGCTTGGCCAGCTGTCGGATTTTGCCGGCTCGAACAGGAAATATGCGTACGCCTACAGCAGAGCGCGCGAGATCGCGGACCAGGTGATCTATGTCGGCGACCATGCCCATCGCTCCAAGGCCAGCCAGGCCGACCGCGACAGCGGCCGCTTCGCCGAGCTGCGCAGGCCAAAGGAAGTGTCCGATTACGTGAAGCAGACGGCGCAGCCCGACGAGCTGATCCTCATCAAGAGCTCCTCCCGCCTTCACCTCGAGCGTGTCGCACTTGCCTGGACCCATGATGTCCAATGCTGGATTCCGGTCTGCGGCAAACGCGAGGGATGCGAGCAGTGCGGCCTCTATGAAGTGCCGTTCGAGGAACACGAGGCCGTACTCAAGAACCGTAGGCTCGAGCGCAGAAGACGTCGCTTCAGCCGCTTATTCGGTGGTTGATCAGGTTGCCGCACGGCCTGGGCCGGGCAGCTCCGATCAACGCGCGTCGCTCTCAGGTACCGGTCTTGACGTAGGTCTTGTAGACCCAGCCGTGCTTGCCGTCATAGACGATCTCGCACCATTTCTTGCAGCTCATCACCTGCACCGATGCCTTTGCAGGTATGGTGATGATTGCGGCTGCGCCCTTTTTCGGGCCGGTGCGCATGGTGACCGGCCGCAGAATGCGTCCGTTGGCGGCAGCGCTGACCGTCTGGGGCTTGTCCTGCGCGGCCTGATCGGCAGCGGCCGGCTGAGCCTCGGGAACCTGCGGCTTTACGTCCGGGATCGCCGCGGTTTGGGCGCCATCCATCTTGTCGTCAGGTTTTTTCGCATCCGCCGATTGGTCAGCCATCGGCGCGGGTGCCGCGACCTTCGACAAGACGTTCGCGGCGTCCGACTGGGCAACGGATTCTGCGAAGGCAGCGGCGGTGGTCTTCTGCTCGGCGGGCGCGTTGGCGGCCGGGGAATTGGCGGCGGGATTGGCGGCCGGGGAAGCCGAAGCCGGCGCCGCACCCGGATCGGTCCAGCGCGGGCTGTTGGATGCCAGCGCCGGAATGGCGGCTTCGCGCGCGGCGGTGATAGGCGAAACCGCGTCGGCCTTGCGCGCGGCGCGCGGCGCGGCGACGGTGACAGCTGCGTTCGCCACGGCCGGAGTAATCTTCTTCGTCTTGACTGGGATCGCGGGCACAGTCTGTTGCGCGCTCGCGATCGCCTGCTTCTCATGGGCCGGCAGGGCCARCCAAAGCGCCACCGCCGCCACGCCTAGCAGCGCTGCGGTGCCGACGGCTGCTATCACCAGATGCGCGTTCGACCGCAGACCCTGCCAGAACGAGGGCCGCATGTCATAGCCGAACTGCACTGCAAAGCGCCGTCGTTCCGGCGCACCGAAACTGAAGGGCTCGTTCACGTAAACCACCTCCAATAAGCGGGCCGACGTTCTTTCGATCATGCCGCATTCGGTCTGCGGTGATCGGCATCGGTCCCGAAATTCCAGCGGGCAGGCCCGCGCAAATCCCCGTTTTATCGCCCAGAACCGGCATCCTTTGCCGCCGATTATGGCATCACTGCGCCTTTTTGCGAAATTCTGCGCGTTTGTTAAGGATTCTGCAATGTGCCGCTAGGTCACCGAATCCGTCGATTCGGYGGCTCCGACCCTAGATTCTGTCGCGCAGCGCGAACCAGTTGAGGGCCAGAAACAGGAGCGGCGCGCGAAACCGACGGCCGCCCGGGAAAGCCGGAATCTTCAGATCCTCGATCAGTTTCAACCGGTCGCGGTTGCCGGCGACCGTCTCGGCGTAGAGCTTGCCGAAGAAGTTCGACAGCATGACGCCATGGCCGGAATAGCCGCCCATCGAGATCACGTTCGGCATCACCTCGCGCACGAAAGGTTTCCTCGGCACGGTGATGCCGACATAGCTGCCCCAGCCATGGGTGATCTCGACATCCTTCAGCGCCGGATAGAGCTCGGCGATCTGCCGACGGATGTGGATATGGATGTCCTTCGGGTCGTTGACGGCGTAGACCTCGCGGCCGCCGAACAGAAGCCGGCCGTCCTTCGACTTGCGGAAGTAGCGCACGACGAAGCGGGAATCGTCCACCGACTCGCCGCCCGGCAGCACGGCTGATTCGGCGCCGAGCGGCACAGTCGCGCCGATGAAGGAGCCGATCGRCATGATGTGCGCGGCGCTCACCGGCTCCAGCTTGCCACCATAGGCATTGACGGCAACCAGRCATTTCTCGGCCGATATCGTGCCCGTCGGCGTGGTGACCCTGACCTTGCCGCCGCTGGCTGCGATGCCGGTCGAGGGCGTGCGCTCGAACAGCTTGGCGCCTGCCGCGGCCGCCACTTTTGCAGTGCCGATCACCAGCTTCAGCGGGTGGATATGGCCGGTCCCCGTATCGCGCGTGCCGCCGAAGTAACGCGTCGAGCCAAGCCGCTCGGCAGTCTCGCCGGCGTCCATGAAGGAGATGTGCGGATAGCCGAAGCGGCTCGCCACGATCTCGGCATGGGCCTTGTAGTCGTCGACATAACGCTTCTTGTGCGCCACCGAGAGCTGGCCGGGCATGTAGTCGATCTCGATCCTGTTGACCGCCGCGAAGTCGAAGAGATGCGATTTGGCTTCTTCCGCCAGATCGAACAGGGCCTTGGCGCGGGAGAACCCGAACTCAGCTTCCAGCTCCTCAGCCCAGGCGCGCTGGCCGGTACCGAGCTGGCCGCCATTGCGTCCCGACGCGCCGTCACCAAAACGATTTGCGTCGATCAGCACGACATCCGTRCCGGCCTTGGCGAGATGCGCCGCCGCTGAAAGACCGGTGAACCCGCCGCCGACGATGACGACGTCGCAGGTCCGGTCGCCGTCAAGCTTCGGATATTCGGGACGCGGTCCCGCTGTATCTTCATACCAGGACCGGCCCGGGGAAATGGGGGATTGGTAATTCATGGATGATGCCTGGAAGGGAGGCGAATAGCGAATAGCGAATAGTCAGTAGCGAATAATATCTTTGGCCGATCCCTCTCACTATTCTATCTACTACTCGCTATTCGCTACTCACTATTCGCTCCATCACACATTCAGCAACAAATACTCCCGCTCCCACGGGCTGATCACTTCCATGAAGGTCTCGAACTCGGCCCGCTTGATCGCTGCGTAAGTGGCGGCGAAGGATTTGYCTAGGATGGCGCTGAGCTCCTTGTCGCGTTCAAACAGGTCGACGGCCTCGAGCAGGTTGCGCGGCAGGTCGATCTCGTCCTCGTTGGCGGTAGTGATCACCGGCGCCGAAGCCTTTTCCTTCTTGGTGATGCCGATCAGCCCGCAGGCGAGCGAGGYGGCGAGGGCCAGATAGGGGTTGGCGTCCGAGGATGGGATGCGGTTTTCGACGCGCCGCGCCGCGGGGTCRGATCGCGGCACGCGGAAGGCGGTCGTGCGGTTGTCGTAGCCCCATTTGGTGTTGACCGGCGCGGAGGCYGCCTGCGTCAGCCGGCGGTAGGAATTGACGTAGGGTGCGAACATCACCAGTGCGTTCGGCACATGTTTTTGCATGCCGCCGATGAAATGGAAGAAGGCGTCGGTCTCGGAGCCGTCCTCGGCAGAGAAGATGTTCCGGCCGGTCTTCTTGTCGATCACCGACTGGTGGATGTGCATGGCCGAGCCTGGCTGTCCCTGGATCGGCTTGGCCATGAAAGTGGCGTAGATCTCGTGCTTCAGCGCCGCTTCGCGGATCGTGCGCTTGAACATGAACACCTGGTCGGCGAGCTCGATCGGATTGCCGTGGCGCAGGTTGATCTCGAGCTGGCCGGCGCCTTCCTCGTGGATCAGGGTGTCGATCTCCAGGCCCTGCCGCTCGGAGAAATGGTAGATGTCGTCGATCAGCTCGTCGAACTCGTTGACGCCGGCGATCGAATAGCCGGCGCCGCCGCCGATCGGCCGCCCCGAGCGCCCAACGGGCGGGGTCAGCGGATAGTCGGGGTCGGGGTTCTTGCGCACCAGATAGAATTCGATCTCGGGCGCCACCACGGGCGTCAGTCCCAGTGTGTCATAGGCGGCAAGCACCCGCTTCAGCACATTGCGCGGCGTGAATTCGACGGAGCGGCCGTCCTGGTGGACGAGGTCGCAGATCACCGCGGCGGTCGGGTCTTCCTCCCAGGGCACGACGGTCAGCGTCGAGAGATCGGGGAGCAGCTTCAGGTCGCCGTCGTCCTCCGGATAGCGGAAGCCGTTGCCGTCTTCCGGGTAGCCGCCGGAAATCGTCGTCATGAACACCGCCGAAGGCAGCGCCAGCGAGGTGTTGGAGGTGAATTTCTTCGACGGCATCATCTTGCCGCGGGCGACGCCGGCCTGGTCCGGCGTGATGCATTCGATGTCTTCGATGCCGCGCCATTCCAGCCAAGCGCTGGCTTCCTTCCAGTTCTTCACACCACGTTGGCTTTTCAAGAAGCCAGGCGTGCGTGGGCGTCCCACCCGGCTCGACGGACGGACTTCCTTTTTTTCAGGCGGCATCATTCACCAGATTGTGTTGCGGATTTTGAACTATAGCCGGGCCGCGTGGGGGAAGGGAAGGGGAGGCTGCGGGAGCCTTCGCAGGCAAGCCAGCCGTCCGCCCGCATCCGTCTTCTGTTGGCGGCGCAGCCCGACCAGGTCCGAGCGGTTCATCGGTTCACCGAAACGCAGGACCGCTGTATCTCGTTGTTTCGACGCTATTGCGGACGGAAAACTGTTTCATACTTTTCGTGGAGTTCTCTAGATGAGCCTGTCCGCAAAGGGTCTGCGCATGTCCGCTCCACATTTGACCACGATCGGCTTCGATGCCGACGACACGCTCTGGCAGAACGAGCAGTTCTTCCGCATGACCGAGAAGCGCTTTGCCGCCTTGCTGGCCGAGTATGGCGACCATGACCATATCGCGGCAAGGCTACTCGAGGCGGAAAGGCGCAACCTCGCCGTCTACGGCTTCGGCATCAAGGGGTTCACCCTGTCGATGATCGAGACGGCGGTCGCAGTCACGAACGGTGAGGTGCCAGGTTCGGTCATCGGCGAGATACTGGCTGCCGGCCGCGAGATGCTMAGCCACCCGATCGAGCCGCTGCCGCATGCGCGTGATGCGGTCGAAAAGCTGGCGGGCTCCTACCGTCTGGTGCTGATCACCAAGGGCGACCTGTTCGACCAGGAGCGCAAGCTTGCGCAGTCTGGAATGGGCGAGCTCTTCGATGCCGTCGAGATCGTCAGCGACAAGAGCGCCGCCACCTATGCCCGCATCTTCAGCCGCCATGGYGACGGTCCGCACAAAAGCATGATGGTCGGCAACTCGCTCAAGTCCGACGTGGTTCCCGCCATCGAGGCCGGCGGCTGGGGCATCCATGTGCCGCATGAATTGACCTGGGCAATCGAGCACGCCGAGGCCCCCGTCGCAGCGCCGCGTTTCCGTCAGATTGCCGACCTTGGCGAACTGCCGACCCTTGTCGAGGCCATCGCCAAGGCCGGCTGAAGRCCGCCTAAGCCTAGCCGCGGCCGACCAGGCGATCTATCACCGGTTGCAGTCTCTCAGGCGTGATCGGCTTGGCAACCACCGCGTCGACCACGCTCGACAGTCCGAGGCTGTCGGCGGTGYCATTCGCGGTTGAGAGCAGGATCACGGAGGGCTGCGCCTTGCCGGAAGCGCGCCGCAGCGCATCGATGCCGGCCAACAGCTCGTCGCAATCCTTGTTGTCGGGGCCGCCGTCCAGGATGATTGCGCCGGGGACAAGGCCGGCCAGCGCCCCCTCGGCCGACTCGGGCGATTCCGATATCGGCTTCAGACCGGACTTCTCCACGATCTTCGACACCACGACCCGGTTGATCGACGATTTGCCGACCACGAGCACCTTGGAGAAATCCGCCGGCAGCCTGGCTGCCGCGGCGCGGTCCGCCGGCTTCACTGGTTTTTGAGAGTCGTCACGATCGGCGGGGCACATGGCGGGGCGGCGCTCTGGTTCAATGCAAGGTTGAAACCTGAGCGCAATTGGCGCGAGATCGCCAGCGGTGTCAAGCTGAAAGGGCCGAGAAGGAGAATATAACAAGAAGCGCTAATATGCTTCGCAAGTTCTACCTGTTAGCGCGAATGGAATTCGAAAGAAAGCGATAGTCTCCCGAACGAATAGCGCACGGGAGACACTCGCGGAGATTGTTGACGTTGCGTCAGCTGTGGCTCTGGTGAGTGACGATCACCGGGATCAAAAGATCACCCCAGTTGCCGTCTCCACCATGGTGCCTGGCCGAACGCACCAGCTCCACGGACACTCCCGCTTCGACCGCCTTCATCACCGACTGGTTCAGTCTGTGCAGGTCGTTGGCAAGCATGYGGATCATCGCCTGCTGGTCGACACTCATCGCGCTCGATTGTTCCTCGGCCCGTTCCTTGACGCGGCTTATCGATGCCATTGCTCTTCTCCTCGACTGGGCGCCCCTTGGGCGTTTCCTCTCTGTTGTCGTTGTTACTCGGCCGCCGGCCTGAACTGCGCGTGCTCGGTCGATTCATGCATGGCGGTGGTCGAAGACTGGCCGCCGGTGATCGCCATCGAGACGGCGTCGAAATAGCCGGTGCCGACCTCGCGCTGGTGCTTGGTCGCGGTGTAGCCGTGGGCCTCCGCCGCGAACTCGGCCTCCTGCAGTTCCGAATAGGCGGCCATCTGGCGGTCCTTGTAGCCGCGCGCCAGCTCGAACATGCCGAAGTTCAGCTGGTGGAAGCCYGCCAGCGTGATGAACTGGAACTTGTAGCCCATGGCGCCGAGTTCCTTCTGGAACTTGGCGATGGTCGCGTCGTCCAGGTTCTTCTTCCAGTTGAAGGACGGCGAGCAGTTATAGGCGAGCAGCTTGCCCGGATGATGCTTGTGCACGCCTTCGGCGAACTTCCTTGCCTGCTGGAGATCCGGCTTCGAGGTTTCGCACCAGATCAGATCGGCATGCGGGGCGTAGGCGACGGCGCGTGCAATGCAGGGCTCGATGCCGTTCTTCACATGGTAGAACCCTTCGACCGTGCGGCCGGCGTCGTAGTTCACGAAAGGCCGGTCGCGCTCGTCGATATCCGAGGTCAGCAGCTTCGCCGCCTCCGCGTCCGTCCGCGCCACCACCAGCGTCGGCGTGCCCATCACGTCGGCAGCGAGCCGCGCCGCATTGAGGTTGCGGATATGCGCCGCGGTCGGGATCAGCACCTTGCCGCCGAGATGGCCGCACTTCTTCTCCGACGCCAGCTGGTCCTCGTAGTGGACGCCGGCGGCGCCGGCCTCGATGAAGGCCTTCATGATCTCGAAGGCGTTGAGCGGCCCGCCGAAGCCTGCCTCGGCGTCGGCCACGATCGGTGCGAACCAGGTCTCGACCGAAAGCCCCTTGCCTTCGGATGTCTCGATCTGGTCGGCGCGCTGAAGCGTGCGGTTGATGCGCTTGACCAGCTCCGGCGCGGCATTGGCCGGATAAAGCGACTGGTCCGGATACATGGCCGATGCCGTGTTGGCGTCGGCCGCGACCTGCCAGCCCGACAGGTAGATCGCCTTCAGTCCCGCCCTGACCTGCTGCATGGCCTGGTTGCCCGACATGGCGCCGAGCGCGTTGACGAAGTCCTCCTCGTGAATGAGCTTCCACAGCCGGTTCGCACCCATCTCGGCAAGTGTCTGGCGAATCTGGACCGAGCCGCGCAGCCGCTTCACATCCTCCGGCGAGTAGGGGCGTTCGATGCCGTCGAAACGGCCTTCCGGCGCGGATGGGACGAGGTTGTAAAAATCAGTCATCGGTTGCTCCAGATCGGTTCTGCCACTTTGGGCGGCGCGTTCGTAGAAGGTGTTTTGCACGCCGCCGGTGTGTGACATCATTTACATTGCGGAGCGCAAAGAGCCAGAAAAACGGGGATTTTCCGCGAAAAATAAGGGAAAAACTGTGTTGTGTTTGACAGGTCGGGGCGGTAAAATTGTTATAGTTGTAAAAGGCGGGTGAGCCGCGATTGTGCGGATTTTGTGTAAAATCTTGTCAAGGATAGCCGATTGGCCGACCAGAAGATCTTCGCCGGGCCGCGCATCCGCCGGTTGCGCAACGCCAAGGGCCTGACCCAGACGGCGATGGCCGAAGGGCTGGGCATTTCGCCGTCCTACCTCAACCTCATCGAGCGCAACCAGCGGCCGCTGACCGTGCAGCTGATCCTCAAGCTGGCCTCCGTCTACAAGATCGACCCGCACGAATTGCAGGGCGAGACCAAAGGCTCGATCACGGCGCTGAAGGAAGTATTCGGCGATCCGCTGCTCGCCGGCGAGCTCCCCGGTGACCAGGAACTGATCGACCTTGCCGAGACCGCGCYGAACGCCTCCGCCGCGATCGTGAAATTGTTCCGCGCCTATCGCGAGCAGGCCGAGCGGCTGTCCGATCTCAACGAGCTTCTGGCGCGGGAGGGCAGGGTGACCGCGCTGTCCGGCACGCGCCTGCCGGTCGACGAGGTTCACGAGGTTCTGGAACGGCGACCCAACCACTTCGCGGCGATCGAGGAGGAGGCGGAAGCCTTCACCTCGGTGCTCGATCCCGGAGACGACTTGTTCGGCGCGCTGAAGGCCTGGCTGAAGCGCGAGCACGGCATCGTGGTCAAGGTGCTGCCGGTCGCCACCATGCCGAACTGGCGCCGGYGCTATGACCGCCATTCGCAGCGCCTCTTCCTGTCCGAGCGGCTCTCGCCCTTCGACCAGCTGCGCGAAGTCGCCATGGAGGCGAGCTTGATCCGCATGACGGTGGCCGTAGCGAGCGAGATCCAGACGTTGAAGCTCGGCACCGACGAGGCGCGCCGTCTTGCCCGCTTCGAGCTCGGCCGCTACGCCGCGCACGCGCTGATGATGCCCTATCAGGCCTTTCATGCGGCGGCCGTCCGCGCCCGTTACGACATCGACGTCCTGCGTTCGCGCTTCGGGGTGTCCTTCGAACAGGCGGCAAACCGCCTGACCATGCTGCAGCGGCCGGGTGCCTCTGGCGTGCCGTTCTTCATGCTGGAGGTCGACAATGCCGGCAACCGGTTCCGCAAGGCGGGAAGTCAGGGCTATCCGCAAAGCCGTTTCGGCGGTGCCTGCCCGAAGCTGCCTGTCCATGCCGCCTTTTCGCAGCCGGGCCGGATCCTGGTCGAGTCGGTGGAAATGCCGGACGGCGCCGAGTTCCTCTGCATCGCCCGCACGCTCGAAGGGCCGCAAGGCGCCTTCTCCGAGCGGCCGCGCCGGACAGCGCTTCTGCTCGGCTGCGACATCGGCTTTCGCGACGAGATCGTCTATGYCGCAGCGCTGCCCGGAACTGCTGCCGGCAAGGCCGCTCAGGGCGCCGCACTGGCAACGCCGATCGGTCCGGCCTGCAGGCTCTGCGAGCGCGTTGGCTGCCTGGCGCGCGCCGAGCCGCCGGTGACACGGCCGCTTGGCCTCGACGAGATGGTGACGGGCCTGAGCGCCTTCGATTTCCAAGGATAGCACCTGTCGCCAAGCGGTGATTCTTGGCGAGCGGCGTTGTCCCACATGTCTGCAGTCGCTGGACCACGCCCGGCTCCCGCCTTTGCGCTAGGCGAATGCGAATTGTGTTGTCGTCCCCGGCGCATCCTGTTGCCGGCAACTCGCCGACAGTCGTGTCCATGTCCGGTACCGCTTCGCCCCGCATCGCCCTACCTGCCATCTCMCCGCGCGAGGAGCGGATCGGCATGCTGCTGGTCTTCCTGTCGGCGCTGATGTGGAGCTTCGGCGGCACCATCGCCCGCTTCATCCATGTCGCAGACAGCTGGACCGTGGTGTTCTGGCGCTCGCTTTGGGCGGTGGCTTTCCTCATCGCCTTCATGCTCTGGCGCGATGGCTGGCGTGGCACGTTGAAGCTCTTCCGCGACATGGGCCTGCCCGGCCTTGGCGTCGCCTTCTGCTTTGCCACCGCCTCGACCAGCTTCGTCGTGGCGCTCGCTTACACGACGGTCGCGAACATCCTGCTGATGCAGGCCGGCGTGCCGCTTCTCGCGGCCTTGCTCGCCTGGCTGCTGTTCCGCGAACGGGTGCGCCTGGCGACCTGGGTCGCCATTGCGGCCGTCATCACCGGCGTCGCCATCATGGTTTCCGAATCCCTCGGCGGCGCAGTCTCGCCGATCGGCGACGGGCTGGCGCTGCTGATCGCGGTTATGTTTTCGGTCGCGACCGTCATCACTCGGCGTTTTGCCCATGTGCGCATGGTGCCGGCCACTTGCCTCGGAGCCTTGCTTGCCGGCGCGTTCGCCGCATCGCAGGCGTCTCAGTTCGCCGTTTCCGGCCGCGACATGGCCTTCCTTTTTGCCTTCGGCGTCGTCAATCTCGGCGTCGGCCTCGCCTTCTTCGCCATGGGGGCGCGCCTTGTGCCGGCCGCCGTCGCGGCGCTGCTTGGTACTTTCGAGCCGATCCTCGGCCCGATCTGGGTCTGGCTTGTCCATTCCGAAGTGCCGTCGCTGCGTACCATCATCGGCGGCGCGGTCGTGGTCACCGCGCTGYTTGTCCATATCGCATTTGAATTCAAGCGGCAGACGCGCCCCGAGCGGCCGGGCATCACCGGCCTGCCGTCTCCCAATTGAACTCAGGAGTCTTCCCCATTGACAACCGTATCGCGGGGCGGGCAGGCTGCGATTACGGCAACAACAAGACAGGCGTATCTTGCCAAGTGTCTCCGCCGGCCTCACCGGGACCGGACTGCAAAATCATACATCTGCTTACGCCGCGGCGAATGCCGCTGACGCCGCTCCGATACCTTCCCGGAGGAGGGACGAGGGCTGCAACCGCAATCCAACGATCCGGCGCGGCGCCAGCCTGTCGCGCTTGTCGCCCTCCGGAAAGCTCAATAATCTGAACCAAGTGCCGCCCTGCGCTCACGCCGCGACAGGCCGGCAGGGGAACACTCACCAAAGGAGAACAGCATGATCCGCAAAGCGCTCTGGCTTTCGGCAACTTCGATATTTCTGACGCTTTTCACCGTAGGCGGCCACGCCGAGGATCACGTCGTCAACGTCTATAACTGGTCGGACTATATCGACAGCTCGATCATCGAAGACTTCACCAAGAAAACCGGCATCAAGGTCGTCTACGACACTTTCGATTCCAACGAGATCCTGGAGACGAAGCTGCTCGCTGGCGGCAGCGGCTACGACGTCGTCGTGCCGAGYGCCAACTTCCTGGCCCGCCAGATCCAGGCCGGCGTGTTCCAGAAGCTCGACAAGTCGAAGCTGCCGAACATTTCCAACATGTGGGATGTCATCTCGGAGCGCACCGYCAAATACGATCCGGGCAACGAATACTCGGTCAACTATATGTGGGGCACCGTCGGTCTCGGGTATAACGTCAAGAAGGTGCAGGCAGCCCTCGGCACCGACAAGATCGACAGCTGGGACGTGTTCTTCAATCCGGACAGCCTGGCCAAGCTGAAGGATTGYGGCGTCTATGTGCTGGATTCGCCCGCCGACATCATTCCGGCGGCGCTGAAATATCTCGGCCTCGATCCCAACAGCACCTCGCCCGACGACATCGCCAAGGCCGAGGAAGCGCTGCTGAAGGTCCGGCCCTATATCCGCAAGTTCCATTCCTCCGAATACATCAACGCGCTCGCCAACGGCGACATCTGCCTGGCGGTCGGCTGGTCGGGCGACGTGTTCCAGRCCCGCAATCGCGCCCAGGAAGCCAAGCAGGGCGTCGAGATCGGCTATTCGGTGYCGAAGGAAGGCGCCCAGATGTGGTTCGATCAGATGGCAATCCCTGCCGATGCTCAACACGTCGCGGAGGCGCATGAGTTCATCAACTACCTGATGACGCCCGAAGTCATCGCCAAGTCATCGAACTACGTGCTCTACGCCAACGGCAACAAGGCCTCCCAGCAATTCGTCGACAAGGCGATCCTGGAAGACACTTCGGTCTATCCCGACGCGGAAACGACCAAGAAGCTCTATACCGTTCAGCCATACGATCCCAAGACCCAGCGCATCATCACGCGCACCTGGACCAAGATCGTAACCGGCCAATAAGCAGTTGGACGCGACCCCGGCAGCCAACTGCCGGGGTCGCTTTCCATTTGGGGCATCGAACAAAACCGGAGTGGGGACATGAAATCGCTTGGCAGCATCCGCAGGGATTTCGCGCCATGGAATGATCCGAAAGCCAAGCCATATATCCAGTTCGACAAGGTGACCAAAAGGTTCGGCGACTTCACCGCGGTCAACAATCTGTCGCTTACCATCTTCGAGCGTGAGTTCTTCGCGCTGCTTGGCGCCTCAGGCTGCGGCAAGTCGACCTTGCTCCGGATGCTTGCCGGCTTCGAGGAGCCGACGGCCGGCCRCATTCTACTCGACGGCCAGGACATGCGCGGCATCCCGCCGTACAAGCGGCCAGTGAACATGATGTTCCAGTCCTATGCGTTGTTTCCGCATATGACGGTGGAGAAGAACATCGCCTTCGGTCTCAAGCAGGAAGGCATGCCTGCCCCCGATATCGAGAAGCGCGTCGCCGAGATGCTGAGGCTGGTCAAGCTCGAGCAGTTCGCCAAGCGCAAGCCGCACCAGCTTTCCGGCGGCCAGCGCCAGCGCGTGGCGCTGGCCCGCTCGGTCGCCAAACGGCCGAAGGTGCTTCTCCTGGACGAGCCGCTCGGCGCGCTCGACAAGAAGCTGCGCGAGGAGACGCAGTTCGAACTGATGGACCTGCAGCAGGAACTCGGCCTCACCTTCGTGGTCGTCACCCACGACCAGGAAGAGGCGATGACCATGGCCGACCGCATTGCCATCATGGACAAGGGCGAGGTGATGCAGGTCGCGACACCCGCGGAAATCTATGAGGCTCCGACCTCGCGCTTCGTGGCGCATTTCGTCGGCAATGTGAACATGTTCGAGGGCAAGGTAGCCGAGCGCACGGYCAGCACGACGCGCATCACCGGCGCGACCGGCGCTCAGATCGTGGTCGACAATGGCGGCGATGCCGCCAAGGGCGCCGACATCGTCTTCGCGATCCGGCCGGAGAAGATCAAGGTCTCGTCCAAGAAACCGGCAGATGCGGTCAACGCGCTTGAAGGCGAGGTCTACGATGTTGCCTATCTCGGCGACATGACTGTCTACCACATCAAGCTGGATGACGGCCAGATCGTGCGGGCAAGCGCGTTGAACGCCGCGCGCATCAGCGAGGATCCGCTCACCTGGAACGACCGCGCCTGGGTTTCCTTCCGGCCGGACGCCGGCGTCGTCCTGACCAGGTAGGAAGAGGTCATGACCAACATCGCCGCCACTGCTTCTCCGTCGGCCGAAACCGCAGCCGCTTTGCCGACAAGGATGGCGAAGGGGTTCGTCAACCGGCTCGTCATCATCGTCCCATATCTCTGGCTGCTGTTCTTCTTCCTTGTCCCGTTCGCCATCGTGTTCAAGATCTCGCTGTCGCAGACGGCGATCTCGATGCCGCCCTACACGCCTGTGCTCGATTTCAGCGATGGCATTTCCGGATTTTTCGCCGGGTTCCGAGAACTCAACTTCGACAACTACACCTGGCTCACCCAGGACGCCCTCTACTTCAACGCCTATGTAACGAGCCTGATCATCGCGGCGGTCTCGACGGTGCTGACGCTGATCGTCGGCTATCCGATCGCCTATGGCATGGCGCGCGCACCGGCAACGGTGCGCCCGACCTTGCTGATGCTGGTGATCCTCCCGTTCTGGACCTCGTTCCTGATCCGCGTCTATGCCTGGATCGGCATTCTCAAGCCCGAAGGGCTGCTCAACCAGGTGCTTTTGTCGCTGCACCTCATCAGTGAGCCGCTGGTCATCCTCAACACCTACACCGCGATCTTCATCGGCATCGTCTACTCCTACCTGCCCTTCATGGTGCTGCCGCTCTATTCGTCGCTGGAGAAGATGGATTATTCGCTGATCGAGGCGGCACAGGATCTCGGCTGCCCGCCGATCGGCGCCTTCTGGAAGATCACCTTTCCGCTGTCGCTGCCGGGCGTGATCRCCGGCTGCCTGCTGGTCTTCATCCCCGCCGTCGGCGAGTTCGTCATTCCCGACCTTCTCGGCGGCTCACAGACGTTGATGATCGGCAAGACGCTGTGGAACGAGTTCTTCGCCAACCGCGACTGGCCGGTGWCGTCGGCCGTAGCGGTCATCCTGCTCTTGGTGCTGACCGTTCCGATCATGTTCTTCCAGCAGGCTCAGGCGCGCGCCCAGGAGCAAGGCAAATGAGCACCACCTGGAGCCGCTTCAACATCACCTCGGTCGTGCTTGGCTTTGCCTTCCTGTATCTGCCGATCGTGCTGCTCATCGTCTTTTCCTTCAACGAGTCGAAGCTCGTCACCGTCTGGGGCGGCTTCTCGACCAAATGGTACGTGTCGCTGCTCCACAATCAGGGCCTGATGGACGCCACCTGGGTGACGGCGCGCGTCGGCGTCATCTCGGCCACCGCCGCAACAGTGCTTGGCACGCTGGCGGCGATCACCTTGACCCGCTACACGCGCTTCAGGGGCAGGGTGCTGTTTTCCGGCATGGTCTTTGCGCCGCTGGTCATGCCGGAGGTCATCACCGGCCTGTCGCTGCTTCTGCTGTTCGTGGCCGTTGGGCTCGACCGCGGCTTCTTCACAGTCACGCTTGCGCACACCACCTTCACCATGTGCTTCGTGGCGGTCGTCGTTCAGTCGCGCCTGGTCTCCTTCGACCGCTCTCTGGAGGAAGCCGCCATGGACCTTGGCGCGCCCCCCGTGAAAACCTTCTTCCAGATCACCTTGCCTGTCATCCTGCCGGCCATCGTCTCCGRCTGGATGCTGGCATTCACGCTCTCGCTCGACGACCTCGTCATCGCCAGCTTCACCTCCGGCCCGGGCGCCACGACGCTGCCGATGAAGATCTACAGCCAGGTGCGCCTCGGCGTGACGCCCGAGATCAACGCCGCCTGCACCATCCTGATTGCTGTTGTCGCCATCGGCGTCATCATCGCCTCGATCGCCAACAAGCGCCGCGAGGTCCAGCGCCAGCGCGATGAGCAGGCCGCCCAGCGCGCGTAAGCAACTAGGGACGGGCGCGACTTGCGCCTCGTGCTTCTTGCCGTTCCGGACGGAAGCGGACGACTTCCTGGAATTGCGCTATTGGCCCGACACGCCGCGGCTGATYGGCGAGATGAACGGCGTGCTCCAGTTGCCGCCGACGAAGAACAGCGACTGGTTCGGGCCCGGGGGAGCCGGATTGGGCGCCTTGCCGTTGTTGGCCAGCGGCTGTTGCGCTGGCTGTCCGTTGGGGATGATGCCGCCGGAGAGCGCGAGTCCGCGCCCGGCATAGGAGGCGATGCCCGAAAGCCAGATCTTGTACTTCTGCGCATTGACCTCGGCCTTGTCCAGCCGCGCCACGCCTTTCGAGATGCTCGCCTTGATCTCGGCGCCGTCGATCGGCAGCGAGCCGTTGGCGACGTCGTCGAGCGCGAAGAATCCGCCCTGTTCGTTGCGCTTGAGGAAGGCAGGCAGGTTGAGCCCGTTGAGTGCGCCTGGCCCTAACGTCGCCGAGAAGGATCCGTCGGCACTCTCGAAGATGGAGTCCCAGGCCTTGCCTGGTCCCTTCAGAATGACCGAGACGGTACCGGTGCCGGCAGGCACCAGCCGTTTCATCCCCGCCGCGGTGGCGAAGGCGCCGGTGTCCACATCCGATGCCAGCAGCCTCAGCTCGACCTGGGTTCCGTCCGGCTTGCGGTCGAAGCGCAGGCTGCTCTGGATGTTGCCGTTAAAGGCGGACGCATCGGAGATATCGAAAACGGCAAGCCCGTTCTTGACCTGCGCAGTGGCTGCGACGTCGGCAAGCTGTATGGGGCCGGCTGTGGCGTGTGCCGCCGACAGCCTGAGGTCGAGATTGATCTTGTCTGCGAAGCTGGTGTCGATATCGCCAGGCCCCGCTTCGCCGGTGGGGACGATCGGCGTGAAGGCGGACAAGAGCGATCGAAGATCGAGCGTGTCGAARGCTAGCGTGCCGGAAATCACCGGCATCGCCTCGCTGAGCGAGAGGTCCAGCGCCCCCATGCCCGGGTTGTTGTCGAGCGCCACCGTCRTGTTCTCGAATTTCGCCCGTCCCGCCGAGGCCGTCACCTTGCTCGCCACCGAGACGGAGCCGATCGCGGCGCCGGGCGCGATGCCGGCCTGCGACCATTCAAGCAGGCGTCTCAGCGACGGCGCGGCGAACTTCGCCTGGCCATCCAGATAGGCGTTCTCCGCCATGGAGGCGACGCCGTCGAAGGAGAGGGTGGCGGGCGCCGCCTTGAAGGCGAGCGAGACGGGCGCGACCCCTCCGGCAAACAGCACCAGCGGCCGGGCCGACGAAAAATCGACCTGGACGCTTTCGCCGCGCCAAATACCGGTCGCCGTCAGCGTGGCCTCGCTGTTCATGGCCGCCCAGTTCACCTGGCCGGAAAGGCTGCTCAGGATCTCCGTGTCCTTGCCGCCTGCCGAAGCCACGATGCGGCCGTCGCGGAACTCGACGATGCCGAACGGATCGGCAGGTAGTCTGCCGAGATCGGGCTTCTGCGGGTTGGCAGTGACCACGCCGCGCGCCGTGTCGATCGAGCGCGTGATGCGGCCGCCCGTCGGAAGCGGAGGCAGATAGAAGCCGCTCGCCGTGCGCTCGACCCTGATGGTCGGCCGCACAAGCCTTGCCGTTGAGAACGCGACGTCACCCTGCAGGGCAGCCATGGCCGAGAGGTCGACCTCGACGCGCTCGGCTTCGATCACCGGCGGCGCGTCGGTTTCGGTCCATTGCGACAGCGTCACATCGCTGAGGATTRCCCGGAACTTCGGCCACACCTCGATGCGCGGCGAACCGTCGATTGTGACCCTGAAGCCGCTCCAGGCGCTCAGTTCCCAGGCGATGCGGTCGCGTACGATGCGGGTCGAAGCAATCAGCGGCAGGGCGGCGACGGCCAGTGYGATGACCAGCACCGCGACGCCGATCACCCATACCCCCCGCCGGATCAAAGATGATGGCATGTCGCCCTGTATGCTTCCATTGYCGACAAATCGCCCGACGGGTGTAACCGAGCGCCGACGCTTTTCAAGTCTTTATGGCCCCGCGATGGCATTTGCGCCGCATCTCCATTGGTCATTCCAACAAAATCTTGCTCTGCTGCGCTGCGGTATGCATAAGCGATAAACCCGTCCGGCCCGCAAACGCCACGCCGGTTTTGGGACAACGACGTCGGCGGCATCAGGCTTAACTGCCGCAATCGCGACGCGCTTTGGGAGGAACGATCATGGCCGCCGACACACCCTTGTGGACGCCGACGCAGGACCGGATCGCCTCCGCGCCGATGACCGCCTTCATGAAGGCCGCGGCGGCGAAGACCGGGGAGGCCATTTCCAGCTACGCGGAACTGCATCGCTGGTCGATCGACGATCGCGAGGCGTTCTGGAGCCTGGTCTGGGATTTCTGCGGGCTTGTCGGCGACAAGGGCGAACGGGCTCTGGTCGACGGTGAGAAGATGCCGGGCGCCGCCTTCTTCCCCGACGCAAAGCTCAATTTCGCCGAGAACCTTCTGAAGAAGACCGGCGGCGGCCTGGCCATCGTCTTCCGTGGCGAGGACAAGGTCGAGCGCCGGCTCACCTGGAACGAGCTCCATGCGCTCACCTCGCGCTTGCAGCAGTTCTTCCTGTCGCTCGGCGTCAAGCCGGGCGATCGCATCGCCGCCATGATGCCCAACATGCCGGAGACGGTGGCCGCCATGCTGGCCGCCGCCTCGATCGGCGCGGTCTGGTCCTCCTGCTCGCCCGATTTCGGCGAACAGGGGGTGCTCGACCGTTTCGGCCAGATCGAGCCGGTCGTCTTCATCGCGCCCGACGRCTACTGGTACAACGGCAAGGCGATCGAGGTCGCCGACAAGGTCCGCGCGGTGGCCGCGAAGCTGGCAACCGTGCGCAAGGTGCTGATCGTCGACTATCTCGGCACGTCCGCCGATGTCGCCGCCACCATCGAAAAGGCGGCGGCGCTGGAGGAAGCGCTTTCACCCTTCGCCGTCAAGGCGCTGAGTTTCGAGCGGCTGCCGTTTTCGCACCCGCTCTATATACTGTTCTCCTCCGGCACGACCGGGATTCCAAAGTGCATCGTGCACTCGGCCGGCGGCACGCTCATCCAGCACGTCAAGGAACAGCGGCTGCATGCCGGCCTGCTCGACGGCGACCGCTTCTTCTACTTCACCACCTGCGGCTGGATGATGTGGAACTGGCTCGTCTCGGGCCTCGCCTCGGGCGCGACCCTGCTGCTCTATGACGGCTCGCCCTTCTATCCCGAYGGCAATGCGCTGTTCGATTTCGCCGACGCCGAGAAGGTGACCTATTTCGGCACCTCGGCGAAATTCATCGATTCCGTGCGCAAGGCAGGGCTGAAGCCGATCAAGAGCCACGATCTCGAGACCGTGCGCACCATCTCGTCCACCGGCTCGCCGCTTTCGCCGGAGGATTTCCGCTTCGTCTATGACGGCATCAAGAAGGACGTGCATCTGGCCTCGATTTCCGGCGGCACCGACATCGTCTCCTGCTTCGTGCTGGGGGTGCCGACCGAGCCGGTGTGGACCGGAGAAATCCAGGGGCCGGGCCTGGGGCTCGCCGTCGACGTGTGGGACGACGATGGCAGGCCGGTCCGGCAGGAAAAGGGCGAGCTGGTCTGCACCAGGGCGTTCCCGTCGATGCCGATCGGCTTCTGGAACGACCCTGAAGGCAAGAAATACCACGCGGCCTATTTCGAGCGATTCGACAATGTCTGGTGCCATGGCGACTTCGCCGAATGGACGGCCCATGGCGGCATGATCATCCACGGCCGCTCCGACGCCACGCTCAATCCTGGCGGCGTCCGGATCGGCACCGCCGAAATCTACAACCAGGTCGAGCAGATGCCGGAAATCCTGGAGGCGCTCTGCATCGRCCAGGATTTCGACAATGACGTGCGTGTGGTGCTGTTCGTGCGGCTGGCCGCTGGCGCGAGCTTGGACGAGGATCTGGAAAAGCGCATTCGCGCCAGGATCCGCACCGGCGCCAGCCCGCGCCATGTTCCGGCCAAGATCATTGCCGTCGCCGACATCCCGCRCACCAAATCGGGCAAGATCACCGAACTCGCCGTGCGCGACGTCGTCCACGGCCGCGCCATCAAGAACAAGGAGGCGCTCGCCAATCCCGAAGCGCTGGAGCTGTTCAAGAACCTGCCGCAGCTGGCTGATTAGTTCGTCGACGCGAGTGCGACTAACGGCGCTGCGCTATGGTGAACAAATTCTCTCTGTCCGATTTACCTAGATTTCATGAGTGGTACACATTCGTAAATTTTTTCGCCCCCAGGTAAGAACTTGTTAAGGGACGGCGACGATAGTCGCGTGTAACTTGAGGGAGAAATCCCGTTCCTCGTCTCCTGAGGATCAGATTCGCTCAAGCCCCGTAGTGACAGCAATTCCTAAGGCGTCCAATGGACGCCTTTTCTTTTTCGGGGCGATCCGAAAATCCGAAACGCGATTATTCGGCCAGCACGCGCGTCGAGGGGAAGGCGACCTCGACCAGCGTGCCTTCGCCGGGCGTCGAGGTGATGGTGAAGCGGGCGCGGTTCGCCTCCACCATAGCCTTGGTCAGCGGCAGGCCGAGGCCGGTCCCGTCGCCGCGGCCGCGCTTCAGCGCATTGAGCTGCTTGAACGGCTTCAACGCCTGCTCGATCTCGGCCTGCGTCATGCCGATGCCGGTATCGCGCACGCGCATCGCAACATCGCCGGAGGCTTCGTAGGCGGTGGACACGATCACCTGGCCGCCGGCCTGCGTGTAACGGATGGCGTTCGAAAGGATGTTGAGCGCGATCTGGCGCACGCTTCTCAAGTCGGCCACCACTTCCGGCAGCCGGGAGGCGAAGCTCGAGCGGATGATGACGCGCTCGCGGTTGGCTTGCGGCTGCATCATCGCCACCGTTTCGGCCAGCGTGTCGTTGAGCGACACTGCCTCATAGGCCATCTCCTGCTGGCCGGCCTCGATCTTGGAAATGTCGAGGAGGTCGTTGACGAGGTCGAGCACGTGATTGCCGGACCGGTTGATGTCGCGCAGATAGTCGCGGTAGCGGTCGTTGGCGACCGGGCCGAACTTCTCGTCCACCATCAGTTCGGAAAAGCCGATGATGGCGTTGAGCGGCGTGCGGATCTCATGGCTGATTCGGGCGAGGAAATCCGTCTTCTGCGAAGAGGCGCGCTCGGCCACCGCGCGCGCCTGGGTGAGGTCCTCCTCGGCCCGCTTCCACTGCGTGATGTCGCGCACGACGGCGCAGAAGCCGCTGTCGTTGGGCAGCCTGCCGATGGTCATGAACAGCGGGATGAAGCGCCCCTGCGCCTCGCGGCCGATCACCTCGCGCCCATCGTTGAGCAGGCTGGCGACGCCCGGCTCGGAAAGGCCGGCCAGATAGTCGCGCGCCGCACGCTGGCTCTCGATGGCGAACAGCGAGGCAAAGGGCTTGCCGGCGATCTCGTCGCTGTCGAAGCCGAACAGGGCTTCGGCCGGACGGCTGATCGAGCGGATATTGCCGTCGCGGCCGATCAGCACCACGCCGTCGGTTGCGGTGTCGATGATGGTGCGCATTTCGGCGATGCGCGATTTCAGTTCGGAAACGTCCGGCTGCGGGCTCGCCGCATCATTCGCCGCGCTGAGGTGCGCCATCGGCGCTTCGTCCTCACCGGAGCGGCGCACCACCAGCATCAGCGCCTTGCCGCCGCGCCACGGCACGGAACGCAGGAGCGCATCGATCGGGAATTCCTCGCCCTGGCGGGTTCTGAGCCTCAGCGAACGGTCGCTTTCGTCAGCCTCGCCATCGTGGGCGTAGGGGTCGGCGAAGAGCGCGCCCAGCCCGCCTGCATAGGTGAGGTCGTCTACCGCGTCATAGCCGGTGAGCTCGAGGAACGCGTCGTTGGCGTAATGCAGCACATCGCCGGAATGGATGAGCAGCGGCACCGGGAGCCGGGCGAGGATCGACGTGTCGGGCGCCCGCACATCCTCGCCGGTGGAGAAAGCCGACGGCACGAAGCCTTCCAGCTTGAGCGGCGGCACCTTGAGGCGCGGCCGTTCCGGTGACGCTTTCGCTTCGCCGGTCTGTTCAGTGTGGGGCAGGGCGCTGTCGGAACCGGCCCAATCCTCGCTGTCTTCAGCATCGCGAAAATCGTCGGCGGTCATGCCGTCGCCGTCGGAGGCTGCCGCCTCGGCGCGGGCCGGCTGGCCAGACGTCGGCTTGGCTTGCTTTTCCGTCTCTGCGGTTTCGCGGGTCTCCGCCGCTTCCTCCGCTTCGYCGGCAGATTTGCCGCGCCCGGCATAGTTGAGCAGCGAACGCGAGGCGGGCGGCGCTTTGYCCTCACCAGCGGCTGCCTCGGGAGCTTCTTCGGCGCTGTCGAGGCGAGCCAGATCCTTCCGATCTTCCGCCTCGGTTTCCGCCTCAGCCTTCTCGACGGCCTCGGCCTCGGATCGCCCTTCAGTCCCGGCGATGTCGGCGGCGGGCGGTTCGGCCGGGCCGGCACTGTCCTTTCTCAATCGCTCGCCGATCTCGCGAAAGGCGCTACGCTCGAGGATCGACAGGCCCTTCTCGCTTCCTGGCCTGTCACTTGCTGGCTTGTCGGTTCCCGGCTGCTTGTCATTGGCCGGCTGCCGATGCTCGGCCAGGCGGATCACCTTGTCGGCATAGCGCCGCTCGGGCTTCGGCACGATGGTCAGCGCCGGCACCTCGCCCCGGAACGGGTCGGCCGGCTTCGGTGGCTCGGCCGCCGGTTGCTGGGCGGCAGGTTCGGATTGCGCCGGCGCCGCGCCATTGGGCACGAGCGCCATGCCGAGCGCTTCCGGGTCGACAACGGCGTCGGCGCTGCGCGCGACGCCGAAACCGCGGAAACCTTCGAAGACGCGGTTGCGGTCGTAGACCGGCAGCGCTGCGAGATCGACGGGGATTTTCAGGTCCGTGCCCGCCACCGGCCAAAGCACCGATCGCCCGGACCAGGTGTCGCGCCGCTCGAGCAGGGCGGCGATCTCGCCCGATGCGTCGAGACCGAAAGTCGTGGCGACATCCTTGAAGCGGCGGCCGATCACGTCCGCGGCCGGCTTGCCGACGAGGTCGGCGAATTCCGGCGACAGCGCGCTGAACTTGCCCTCGGCGTCGGTGCGCCAGACGAAACGCAGCGGCGGCGCCGAGCGGTCGATACTGCGAGACGGCTGTGTCGGCGCCGCTGCCCCAGCCTGCTGGCTTTCGTCCGCGCCATCCGACGCTTCGGCCCGCGCCGGCGCCTTCTGTTCAAGCCGCCTTGCATCGTCGCCGCCGGCGTTGAAATACCAGTGGTCGTGCTGCGCGAGCCGCGCATCGTCAGCCGGTCTGCCCGCCTGGGCGCTGTCCGGCGCTTGGGGGGCGGCCGCCGGGGTGCCTTCTGCCGGCCGGGCGCTGCGCGCAGGCGGAGTCGTGTCCGCCTTGTCGCGCGCTCTCGCCACCGGAGGCGTGGTGTCGTGCTCTCGGACGGGCTCGGCTTCGGCGGCCGCGCTCTTGTCCTCGGGGACGGCGGGCGGGCTTTCCGGCGCCGCAATTTGGTCATCGCCGCCAGGCTGCTGGCGGTCGAGCAGGTCCTCGTCGATCACCACCAGAAGATGGCGCGCATCGGTGAGCCGCGCAAAGCCGGCCGGATAGGAGGTGCCTGCGCCCGGCACAAGGCGCTTGACGACGCGGTCTCCCGCGCTTGCCACATCCGCGACCAGGGCAGCCAGGGTCTCCGGCTTGATGCCGAGCGCCGCAAAGCCTTCGGACGCGGCTTCGACGCGACCTTGGGCATCGACGAAGGCGATGAAATGCCCGGCCTCGGTGATGCCGCCGATGGCCCGGCTGGCGATTTCGGCCGCGCTGCGCGAACCCGTCTGCGCCGCCGGCACAGCCAGCATGATCGCCTTCTCGCCGTCCGGCATCCGCACCGCGCTGGCGAGCAGGCCGACGGCGCGGCTCACCATGCCGGTCGCAAGCCTGACGGTGACGGCGCGGTCGCTGCCGATTTCCGGAAAGCCGCTGGTCGCCATGATCTGCCGCCTGGCGATCACCGGCAGCCGCGCCGAGGCGCCGATGATGGCCTCGATATCCGGATAGCCAAACATGGCCGCGCCAGGCCCGTTAGCCCAGATCACCTGCTCGAGGTCGGCCGACAAGATGGCGAGCGCRTCGCCAGCGGCAAAGCGCTGGCGCACCGCGTCGAGCACGGCGACATCGAGGAAGGAGTAGTTTTCAGGCGGCATGCGCTGGCGAACCCTCCGGCAGCGGGTATCTCGGTTAACGCTTTGTTAATAAAAGCGTACAAGGCGAAGGTCCACAAGCCATCCCGTGTATCGGCTGAAATCTCTGGGCTCGTGGTTAACGGTCGGGCGATTTTTATGGTGCGCTGCAACAAGGATGTTGCAATGCACAAAATTTGCCTTTATATTGCCATCATACATGAACGAGACGGCTTTCTGTCAAAGCCGCTACCCAGAAAAGGTTGGAAAATGTCCAAGACCAAGACCACTGAGACCATCGAGAACGTGGAATTCCCGAGCTTCGACGCCTCCAAGGCCACCGACCAGATCCGCGCCTTCGCCGAGAAGGGCGTTGAGCAGTCGAAAGAGGCCTATGCCAAGCTGAAGACCGGCGCCGAGGAGACTCAGAAGGTCCTGGARTCGACCTACGAGACCGCCAAGACCGTTTCCGGCGATCTGTCGCTCAAGACCATCGCCATTCTGCGCGCCAATGCCGAGGCTAGCTTCTCGCATCTCGAAGCCCTGGTCGGCGCCAAGACGCTCTCCGAGGTCGTCGAACTGCAGACCGCCTTCCTGCGCAAGCGCGTCGAGATGGCCATCGAACAGGCCAAGGACTTCCAGACGGTTGCTTCCAAGGCTGTCGAGGACGTCTCCAAGCCGGTCAAGACCGCTTTCGAAAAGGCGATGAAGGACGCCAAGGCGGCCTGATACGCACCGCCAAAGCTGCATCAAAACGTCGCATTTTGTCAGACAAATAGATGTGCGATGAATTGAGCAGATGAATACCCGGAGGGTGAAACCTCCTCCCTTCGCTCTCCGGGGTGACCAGCCAGCTCCTCCTCCCGCTGGCTTGTAACAGGAAAAGGCCGGCTCCTCCTCCCGCCGGCCTTTTCTTTGTTTGGCGTTCTTTTGTGCGGCGAAAGCCGGTGCCGGTTCGCTGAACCGATCTTTGCCTTATCAAAGGCCTTGAATTAGACTCTGTTAGCCCGTATGGGACGCATCGCCGACGATAGAGCCGGACGCGAAGAATGATTTCTTCTCGGATTGCGCTCAAGCGGATGTGCCGTTGTAGCTCAGTTGGTTAGAGCACCAGATTGTGGATCTGGGGGTCGCTGGTTCGAGCCCAGCCAACGGTACCATCACCTTCTCCGTTAAGCGCTGGTGCCGGGTTTCCAGCCTGGGACGGCTGAGTTCTTGCTTTTTCCACTGTCTGCGTCGACGCCACGATTGCCGGTCGAGACTTGTTGCCGGACCGTAACTGCGGGACCGGAGACACGCCCGACGGCGGTGATCTGGTCGAACCGGACGAGTGCGTCTTGTGAGGGGCTGGGCCGATTGCGTCAGCGGCAACAATGCCGCGTTTTGCGGCCCGCGCCGGGCTGCCTCTGATCGCGGCACCCGAGTTCTTCTTTTGGGCGAAAATCGACTGGATGCAATTTTAAGCTGCAGTACTTTTGGACTAAATTAGCCACCTAAGATATAATTAGCAAATTGTTAACCCGGATTAATGCGCGTTTTCCACAGCGTCGTAGGATGAATTTAGGTAGGTCGGGGGGGCTGCCTCAAATTGAGCGGAGTGCCATGTACGCCGTGCGTTGGATCGGCGTTCATGCCACTTGTGTATCATCTGGTGAAACGGACAGGGCTGATAAGGCCTTGGATGGGGCATTCTGTTGACAACTGAAGGGCTTTGCCGGGAAGCGAAGCCAGAAAAGGACCGACAAAAAGCAGAATGGGTGGCGGAGAGGAGTAAGTAGCATGGGGTACTCTCGAATTCCCGAACTTTGGAACGACACGACAGCAGCAGTGCATAATGGGTATCTGCCGGATGGTAGTGGGCTCGGCAGTCCCAGTCTCGAAGAAGAAGTGCATGCAACCGACGGCCTCGTCGTAATTATCGACAAGCGGGCACTTGAGCGGGAATGTCTCGCTCGGGGCCTCACAGAACAYAATCCCACCTTCCGTGTCCGGGCGGTGGGCTCGCTGGATGAACTCCGGCACTTCACCGACGCGACGGAACCATCCGCTTTCCTTGTGATCCTGGGCGCCAGGAAAGTTACCGAACAGAGCGTTCGGGCGGAACTCTTGCATTTCGTCGCCGAGGTTGGCGCGGTACCGGTGATCGTGGTGGCCGACTCCGATGAACCGGGAGAGATTCTGGCGGCTCTTGAATGCGGCGCTCGCGGTTACATTCCCACAAGCGTGACCGTGAGGGTTGCGGCCGAGGCCACCGGTCTCGCCCGTGCCGGGGGTATCTTCGTACCCGCCAGCTGTTTGCTGGCGCTTCGCGAGGTTATCCATGCGACCACCAACAGCGCCCGCCCGCTCACTGGCATGTTCACCGCACGCGAGGCCGCGGTGGTAGAGGCGCTGCGGAAGGGCAAGGCGAACAAGATAATCGCCTACGAGCTCAACCTGTGTGAGAGCACGGTCAAGGTCCATATCCGAAACATAATGAAGAAGCTGAAGGCCACGAACCGTACCGAGGTGGCGTACAAGCTGAGAGAGATGATGCTTTGAGGGTCGTCTTGCCGGTCTGATGGCCTGATCTTCAGAGGTTAGACCTCCCCGGCGGACCCTATTCCTGAAACGGCGGCGCGTCGGCAAATGGTCCGGCGCGCCCCCCGTCGGCCGTTCCGGCCGTCACGATGAACCCAACGCTGTCCCGCCCGAGCTCGGCGCCGCGATACGCGGCCTCGGCAGCCTTCAGGCCGCCGGTCAGCTTGCGGATCGTCGGAGCCGCGCCCAGCACCTCGAGCGGCAGGCCCAGTTGACCGCGGGCCGGCCGCTTCGGCGGCCACACCCTGAGGCCGAAATAATGGGCGGCGGAGCGATCGATCTCGCCGCTGAATTGCACCAGCAGCGCGTTGCGCGAGATCTCGGAAATGCGGCCAAGGCAGTTGATATCCATTGGCGGCCTGTCCGCAGGCCGCATCGCGACAACAATCACGTCCCATTTGTTGCTCGGCAGAAGCATCGGATGCGCAAACACGCCCACCCGCGCTCCGCGTTTGCGGAGCGCGTTCTCGATGACCGGTCCGCAGGGCGTATCGCAGACAATTGCAATCGCTGCGCCGCTCTGATCGATGCCGGCGTCGTCGAGCAGGATGCAGCATAGCCGCGCGAACTCGGGCAACAGGCCGATGGCGGGGTGGCTGAGATTGGGCGCCGCTACTTTGATGCCGGCGTCGTCGCAGCCGTCGAAGTCCACGACGCCTGGCCGCAGCTCCCACGGTTCRGCCATGAGCGAAATTACCGCRTGGGAGGGCAGGAGTTCGACCAGCGACCGCGAAATCGGGCCGACCTGAGGACAGTTCGCAAGGAGGTCGACGTTCTGCCATTTGCGGCTGTCGATTCTGTTCGTCACTTCCACGCGGTCGGATACTTTTGCCTGCCTGGCGAATGCCAGCGTGGCATGGCCTTCTGCCGCCAGYTCGGGAGGCCGCTGGGAGTCTCGGGTAAGCGCGATGACGCGACCGRCATTGGCCAGCGCTGCGGCTGTCGCGGCTGTTGCCTGGTATCCCGTGGCGGCGCCAACCACCACGGTGAGGCCGGAGAGATCGAGATCGAGCAAGGCTATTTGCTTGCGCACGATGGCAAGCGCTTCCTCTCGATCGATCTCGGGAACGGGGCGGGGAGCCGGCACTGCTGGGACCTTAAATGATGACGGCATTGCGGTGTGCGTCACGTTGCGCGCTCTCCACGATCAGGCTGGCCGGCAACAGCTCTTCCGCTGTAACCCTCATCTCGCGGAATCTCGATTGGGCGCGAAATGCGCATGCATTCTGCACTGCACCCATCGACCGCCTTTGCCGGCTTGCGCATTTTCGGCGTGGGTCCGGATTTCCCCAATTGTCTCGGCTATGGCCTGTATTTGGTATGGCGCTTTTCGACTGGCCCCCAAGACGGATCCAGTTCCAATGTCTCATTCAGCAATTCATTGYCCAGCGTAGGGTCGAATTCGCTCGGACTTCTACCACGGCAATCGGATGCGCCCGATACGTCGTTTGGGTCGAAAGACTTAGCYCGACCTCTCCAGCCTGGCGTGATTATCTCCGAATGAATGGGAGTGCCRGGCCGGCTACCGCTATTGCGCTGGCATGTAGGATCGGGCCCGCGCCACGGTCCGAACCGACGGCAAGGGAGATAGGACCAGTTGAAATAACGCTAAGGGGGTAATCATCGGCAGCCGGCGCGCTACCTCCTTTGCGGCTCTTGTCCGGGATCACCCGTCGCTGTGAAGTTGGCCAGGAACTGCACTCCRATCTGCACTCCACTCCAATGGCACTCCTCGGCAAACCCGTGACAATCAGTGCGCTTGACACAAATTCCCATAGGCCCGGCCTTCGCGTCGGTCGCAACCAAAATCCACTGGGAGGGCGTCCCAAAAGGATGATGGACGTCACGGTTGCACTGATCGCGCTTGTCCTGGCTTCCCCGGTCATGCTGGTGATTGCCCTGTTGGTTCGGCTGGCCGATGGCGGGCCGGCGATATTCTCCCACACCCGGGTAGGTTTCGACGGCAAGCCCTTCGCCTGCTACAAGTTCAGGACCATGGTGCCCAACTCCCGGCAGGTTCTGATCGACCATCTTGCGAACAATCCCGAGGCCGCCAGGGAGTGGGAACAGAACTGGAAGCTCAAGCACGACCCGCGTGTCACGTTCCTGGGGCATATCCTCAGGAAGTCGAGCCTGGATGAGCTGCCGCAGCTGATCAACGTGCTGCGCGGAGATATGAGTTGCGTCGGTCCAAGACCGGTCGTTCCCGACGAACTGCAACGTTACGGTGTCTGCGCGGCCGATTATCTTAAAGCCCGGCCGGGCGTGACCGGCCTATGGCAGGTGACGGGCAGGGACGCAATGGACTATGCCAGTCGTGTCGCCATCGACAGCCGCTATGTGCGGAACTGGTCCATTTGGACCGATATCGTCATTCTCGGCCGGACAGTCTTTGCCGTGATGAAATTCGACCGGGCTTCCTGACCTCGGGCCTCCTGATCCAGGCATGTCGCACAGAACGGATTCAGGCGACGAACCTCTAGGTCACCGCTTGCGGGTCACGCCGCGTCGCCATGTGAGGCCGACGAAGAGGCCGATCAGATAGGCGCACTGCAGCGTTACAACGAGGAGCAGGATCGAAAGCAGGCGATGTCGATCAAACAAGCCGRCTCCGACCACGACGACCACTGCGGTCGCCGCGATGAGCGCAGGCGCGCGAGCGCGACATCCCAGCAGGATGCCGGTCACGCCAGCTGCGACAAGGCTCCAAAGCACGGCGATCTCCGATGGTGGAATCAGTTTGCTGCTTGCCTTGAATCTCCCACGTCCGAGAGACCGCACCAACACCGGCTGCATGCCTTTGCCCGCCCTTTTTGGGGCACCTGTGCTTTGACCACCCGCGTCGCCGGAGATTGCCAGGCACCCATCGCACGAAAGGCGTAAGGCGCCATGTCCCAATGCCACCTTTTCGCTCATTTTCTTATCCGTCGGCCGAGCCTACGCTGTGTATTGAATAGGTATGCGGAGTATTTCACCCGCCGTGCGGCAGCATGCCTTGATTTCTCTTGCGCAACTGCGCCGAACGCCTGTTTCCCGGCCGTATCCAGCCCTCTCATTGTCCGCCAAAGCAGGAAGTGGCCGCCCTTGGCGGCACAGTCCGTGACCATCCCATGCTGCAAGCAACCATTCTTTTGCTGATTGTGTCGATATGGTTCCCTGGCGCCACACGGATCGGCGGGACCGATGGCACGCTTTCCTTCATGTTGGCTCTGTTCTGCGCCACGGTAAGCGTGACCACCTATGGCGAAATGGCAAAACGCCTTCAGCGGACTGAAGCGACCCTGGCGGCCTCCGTCCTGGCGACGTCCGCCCTCATCATCGTCTTTTCGCTGCTGTCGATGCTCTACACGGATAACCCGATCAGGACGCTCCGCACGGCGTTTGCGCATATATTCGGCTTTGCCATCATCCCGGCGGTCGCGGCGATTTCCACCAGGCAGAAGGGTTCCGAGGCGGTCGACAGGATCGTGACGGCGATGATCATCATGAGCGTCGTAACGTCCTGCCTTGTGACGGTCGGTATCGGCGGCGCCAAATTCGCTGATCGGGCCGAAGGCTATTTCAAGCAATCGAACCAACTCGGAATTGCATTGTCGGCCAGTCTGCCGCTGCTCGCCGCGAAGCTGATTGCCTTCCGCAGACGACCAATTCTCCGGCTTCTCCTCACAGGCTGTCTCGTGGCGCTGCTCCTGGGTTTGGTGAAGTCGGGTTCAAAGACAAACTTCGTACTCGGCGTTGCAGGRCTTGGGACTTTCTTCGGGCTGTACAGTGTATATCTGGCGATAAGGAAGCAGGGGTCAGTTGCAGTAATCGCCGGAACAGTTATGGCTCCGATAATACTCGAGGTCAGCATCTTGGCGCTGCAGCACCTCAATCCGCGGGCATACGCCCTGCTGTCGCTTCAAGCTTCCGGCGGTGAGGCGCATTCGGTGGTCTCGCGACAGCGACTATGGGCGATGTCGATCGATCTGGGCCTGCAGCATCCCTTCCTCGGGGTAGGGGCGGGGCAGCCGATAGGCGATATCGCGCCCCACAGCCATAATCTGTTCATCGAATACTTCAGAACGCTGGGGGTGCCCGGTCTCGCGCTGATAACGATCCTCTTCCTGCTCGTCACGGCGTATCTGGTCGGCGGCGTTCTTCGCACATTGAGAGYGGTCGGCGACGACACGAGCGAGTCCGCGACGAGCACGAATGTGATGGTGCTCGGTACATCGGTGTCCGTATGGAATTACCTCGTCGCAAATCAGATGAGCGATTCCTTCGGTCCATCGACCTCACCGTTCTTCTGGCTGCCATTGGCATTGCTCATGTTCTACCGCGGCAATCAGCGACTGCCGCAGGCCGTGCGCGCCGAGAAGACAACGCGCTATCGAGGCGCGGCGTGGCCGGCATACGAACGCTAGCGCATGACCCGAAAACCTGAATCGGGAAACATGCGGTAAATCAAAGTCCTGCACCGTCCTTGCGCATCCGATCGGACGCGCGGCCCTGTGAGGACCTGAAGAAGAGCGAGAGCCGCTCTGATCGGTCCTCCGGGCTAACTCCTGCAGCTCAATCCAATGACTTCGCACACGGTTCGTGACCTCGCGGCAAGCCTGCCGCCAAACGCCGAGGCTCGCGTGCTGCGGTCAGATGTTCGATTTGTGGAATTCTTCGGTCTCCCCGGAATCGGAAAGACGACCGCCTCCGGGCTGCTGGCGAACAGCCTTCGGCGGTGCGGTCCGCTGCTGGGCGACGTGAGAATGGCCCGCGAACCAAGATCATTCATCGAACGGCAGGCCTACAGGATAGGCATTGTTGCCCCGAGGCTCCGCAATGCCGAGTTCCGTTCGTTGGTCGGACGGATTGCACGCTTCGTCATCGAAATCGGCCAGGCCTCTGTTATGGATATGATCCGAGGCATCTGGAACCTTTCCGTTTTGGTCGCCTACATCGAGAACGAAAGAATAAGAACAAATTCGATCGTCATAATGGACCAGGGATTATTGCAGGGGTTCTGGTCAATATTTCTGAAGAGCAAGCATCGAAAGACATCCGAGAAATGGCTTGATATCTTGTCTGCCATCGGCGTGCACGACATGGTCTTTGTGCATTTGCGCGGTGGCATCGACGTCGCGCGAGATCGGCTCCTGGCAAGGCGCGACCGCTCCTCGCKGATGCAAAGGACAACGCCCGACAGTGACCCCGATCTCTGGTCCTCGGCGGAACGTGYGTGCCGCGAGATGGCGGCCGATCTCCGCAGGGAAATGCGAAGGCAAGATCACGGCGGTGTCCTGGCTTCCGTCGCAGTGGACAGGCTGTCATCGCCCGAGGATGTGGCGGAACGTGCCCTCGAGGCGGTGCTGCTGGCCTGCCTCGACAGCCATCGCCTGAGTGACTTGGCAGATCGACGGGTTTGAAACGATGAGCGCGAACATGGATCGCCGTTCCTTCATGGGACTTGCCRCCGCCTATCCCGCATTCGCCCTGTTGCCCGGTCCGTGCAAGGCGGAAAGCGGACAGGCGCCTCTTACGGCGGGGGCCGGCGGGGAGGGCCAGCCGGTCGTGCTGAGCGGCGAGTATGGCTACGAGCAACAATTGATGCGGGACCTGCCGGCGGGAACGACAATCGATGCTCGCAATGCTTCCTTCAAGGTTGCCAACAGCAGGAACAGCGATCCGGGCGTGACGATGGGCTGCGATGAGGGGACGCTGCCGATCAATCGCTATCCGGTCGTCCTGCGCGACTGCCCCGGCGTTCGCTTCATCGGCGGGCGCTTCAACGGCGAGGTACCGCAGACGTCGGCTTGGGAGGACACCTACTGCAACAGCGCGGCTCTTCTCGTCAGGGGCGGAAGCGCCGACGCGACGATAGAAGGTGTCCGCGCACGCCGCTGCTGGGACGCTATTCGCTTCGCCGAGGAGGCCCCTGGTTTTCGCCTCAAAGGCTGCTGGCTGAGCGAGATCAGGGATGACGCGGTGGAGAACGACTATCTGCTCAGCGGCACCATCGAAGATTGCTTGTTCGACGGTTGCTTCTCCGGGGTCAGCGTGGATCCCGCGAAAAACAACGAGCGGGACGGAACAAAGGAATTGGTGCATWTCGACCGGACGCTGATCCACATGCACGCCTATCTGTCCAAGGGTGAAATCACGCATCAGGCGCCAGTCAAGGCTACCGACCGGTCTCCCAGGTTGYGGATCACAGGATCTGTTTTTGCGCTCGCCGCGGCAAACATGCGTGGCTTTCGTCGACTGGAGCGGACATGGCGGCTGGCGATCGAAAGTCGGGACAACATGCTGCTGTGGCTGCCCRACGAGCCGATCCCATACGCGTTTCCGATGCCGCCCTCCGGCTTCAAAGTGCTGAAGGGGCTCGACGCCCGCCGATACTGGGACAAGGCGCATTCCCAGTGGATTGACGCGCATCGTGACGTGGCCCGGTTTTCCGACGAAGCACTGTGAGAAATCCGTCGGCAAAACCGCGGGCCATTTCCACTCCATAACCGCATTGCCCGCGATCGCTCGGTCTGAGCGCAGTGGCGCTCAATGCGTCCACGCTCGCGCYCGTCTTGTTGCAGCATGATCGACCGGTTCATCCCTTCATCGAACGCATCGCAAAGCTGAAACAGAGGGGGACGGCCATGAAGGCTAAGAAAGTTGAGTTGCTATGCACGCTGGGTCCGRCATCGCTCAATGACAAAGTCATTCATTGGCTGGAACGGGTCGGCACGTCGATGCTGCGACTCAACTTGTCCCACACGAAGATCGAGGACGTCGAGCGGACAATCGCCTTCGTTCAAAAGCGGACGGACATCCCGCTCTGTCTCGACACCGAAGGCGCGCAGGTTCGGACCGGCCCACTGGCCGACGGCAAGGTCACGGTGCGTGAGAACCGGTTCTTGACCGCGGGCGCGCGACCGGTAGCGGGCGACCAGTTCAGCATCAGTCTCTATCCGGCATACATCGTCGACAAGCTTCAGGTCGGCGACTTTATCAGCATCGATTTCAACGCGGTCCTGACCCAGGTGGTGGAGAAGAACAAGGACGCGGTCATACTGAGAGTTCTGAATGGCGGTGAGATCGGCCGAAACAAGGCCGTAACGGTGCAGCGCACCATCGAGATGCCGCCGCTCACCGACAAGGATGTCGCAGCCATCGCGATCGGCCGCAAGAAAGGCATCCACCATTTCGCACTTTCCTTCGCGCATCGCGCGTCGGACGTCGACGGGATCCGGGCCAAGGCCGGCCCCGGCGCGATCATTATCTCCAAGATCGAATGCCTGGGCGGCTTGCGCAATCTCGCCTCCATCGCCGAAAAGTCGGACGCGATCCTGATCGACCGTGGCGATCTGTCCCGCAAGGTGCCGATCGAGCAGATTCCCGCAATTCAGAAGATGATCATCCGCAACGCCAAGGCGCATGGCGCGAAGGTCTATGTCGCAACGAATCTGCTGGAGTCGATGACGACCTCGCCGACGCCGACACGCRCCGAAGTCAACGATATCTACAATACTTTGGCGGACGGCGCCGACGGTCTCGTTCTGGCGGYGGAAACGGCCATCGGCCAGTACCCCGTGAGTTGCGCAAGAATGGTGATCAAGGTCGCCGAACAATTTCGGTGGAATGCGCATAACGGCAGGCATTCCATCCGGGTGCGCCCGTCGTCGCTGCTGGGCGATGTCGAGCCTCATGGCGGACGCCTGGTCAGCCGGACGCTCGGACCGGCAGAACATCTGGGAATCAAGGATCTGCCGGCGGTCACGGTCGGTGACGATGAGTTGACGGATGTCGAGCAGATTGCGCGCGGCACCTTCTCGCCGCTTAGCGGTTTCATGGACAAGGCGTCCCTGGAAAGCGTGCTCGAGTACAACCGGCTTCCCTCCGGCCTGRCCTGGACGATGCCGCTTGTCCTGGCTGTGCCGAAGGAAACCGCAAGCCGATTCTCGCAGGGCGACCGTGTTCTCCTTTCCAGCAAGAACGGAATGGTCCATTCCGTTCTCGACATCGGCGAAACCTATGAGTTCGAGCCRCAGCTGCTGGCGCGCAAATGGTTCGGCACGGACTCGCGCGAGCACCCCGGCGTCGCCCGCGTGCTTGCGCGCGGCGGACATTTCCTGGCCGGTGACATCACCCTCATCCAGCCGCTGCCTTTGCCGTACCGACGCTATGACCTGACGCCGGCCCAGTTGCGCATGGTCTTTGCGCACAAGGGCTGGAGCCGCGTGGTGGCCTTCCACGGCCGCAACCTGGTCCATCGCGCCCACGAGGCGATCCAGATGGCTGCCCTGGAGCGCACTCACGCCGACGGCCTCTTGATCAACCCAGTGGTTGGAAATGCAAAGCGCGGAGATTTCATGCCGCACGTCATCCTCGACGGCTATCAGACAATGCTCGACCACGGCATCTATCCGCCGGGCAAGGTGGTGCTCGCAAGCTTCATCACCTATCCGCGATTTGCCGGTCCTCGCGAGGCGGTCTTCACCGCGCTCTGCCGCAAGAACATGGGCTGCAGCCATTTCATCATCGGACGGGATCACTCGGGCGTCGGCGGCTTCTACGGCACGAGAGCGGGCCGGCAGCTGTTCGATGCACTCGGCGACATAGGCATAGAGCCGATCTTCTTCGATGCTGTCGGYTACGACACCGAGTCTGAGCGCTATGTCGACCTGAACGCCTGCAAGGAGGCAAGGCCCATAAGCGGCTCGGCGATACGGCGTGCCTTGAAGGCGGGAGAGGCGCTGCCGAACTGGATGATGCGTTCCGAGGTGCAGGACGTCGTGCGCGCCGAGATGATGATGAAGCACGCACTGTTCCAGGAATAGGGCGCAAGCGGGGGAACATGGCCAACGGAACGAGCTATTTCGAGCCGGCGTCCAGGCAAGGCATCGGCTATTCGCAACCGGGCACTGTGCTATGGCTGCTCGGCCCGACCTCGGCCGGCAAGACGACGCTCGCAACCCGTGTCGTTGCGGATTTGCGAGGGCAAGGGGTGCCGGCCATTCTCTTTGACGGCGACGAGGTTCGCGGCTTCTTCGGGCCCGATCTCGGATTTGGCGCCGACAGCCGGCTTCGCGTGGCCTCGGTGCTGGTGCATCTGGCCAACAAGGCGGCCGATGCCGGCCTGCAGGTCGTGGTTGCCGCGCTGACGGCGGGGCAAGATGCCCGCCAATATGTTCGCGCCAATGTCAGGAACCTGACAATCGGCTATGTCGCCTGCTCCCTCGAGGCTTGTGCGAAAAGGGACCCGAAAGGGCTCTATGGCAAGGCGATGCGCGGCGAGATCGACACGCTCATCGGCTACAACAGCGAGTATCGACCGCCCGACAATCCGGACCTCGTTCTCGACACCGAGGCATATTCGGTGGACGAACTCGCAGCGCGGATCGTTGCCTCCTATGCCTGGAATTGACCGGCCCGGCCCATGACATCCAGCACCCGTCTTCTGGCCGCGCCGGCGATCGAAGCGGCGCCATGAGCGACCCCGAGCTCGCACGGTTCTTTCTGTCCCTTATGCTGCTGCTCCTCGGCGCATTGGGCGGCGGCTATAKGTTCGAACGGCTGAAGTTGCCGCGCGTGATCGGYGAAATCGCGGGCGGGATCGCGCTGGGCCCGTCCGGGCTGGGACTTGTCTCTTCCGAGGCGCACAAATGGCTGTTTGCCGGGTTTCCTGCCCATGATGCCCTGCTTTCCGCCTTTTACTGGTTGGGCCTCGTCCTGCTGATGTTCACAGCCGGCTTCAAGATGCAGGCTGAGGGCGGGCGAGGATCGGGCCGTATCATATCGGCGCTGGTGGTCGGCGCCCTGGCGATTCCGTTCGCCTTGGGCTATGCCGGCGCGCCGCTGTTTGCGGACGCTCAGGCGGGCGACGGCTTTGCTTTCAAGCTGGTGATGGGCATCGCCGTCGGCGTAACGTCGATCCCGGTCATCTCGCGCATCTTCCTCGATCTCGGCCTGATGGACAGCGCCTTCGCGCGCAATGTGATCGGCGCCGCAACCATTCAGGATCTCATTCTCTGGAGCATGCTTGCCATCGCCACGGCGGTGCAGCACGGCGACGCTGCCGACGCGGGTGGCATCGCGCATGTAATCGTGGCCAATCTTGCCTTCGTGCTTGTCTCGCTCTTCCTCGCGCCGGCCGCAGCGCGCGCGATTCGTCGAAAAGCCTTTGGGAAGTTCACCGAAGCGCCTCTGACCGGCTACACGATGCTGCTCTGCCTGGTCTTCGTCGCGGCCGCGAGCCTCCTGCATGTGAATGTCGTGCTCGCCGCGCTTTTGGCGGGTCTGGTGATGGCGCGTTTCCCCTCGCGGCATCTTTCCGCGGTGAAACAACACATCGCCGACATTTCGATCTGGTTCTTCGTGCCGATCTATTTCGCGCTCGTCGGGTTGCGGCTCGATCTGGCGCATCAATTCGACGGCACGCTCACCCTCTTCTTCATCGTAGCGAGCACTGCCATCAAGTTGGCGAGCTRCACCATTGCCGCCAGGGCGGCCGGTGCCGGCTGGGCCAGGGCTTTTGACTACGGCGTCGCCATGAACACGCGCGGCGGACCCGGGATCGTGCTGGCCAGCGTGGCCTATGCCGCCGGCATCATAAACGAGCGCTTTTTCACTGCACTGGTGATTGCCTCGATACTTACGTCCTTTGCCACAGGGCTCTGGTTGCGCTGGCGGCTCGTGCGAGACCCCAGGCTGTTCGACCAATTGGCCCAGCCATCCGCAGCTGGCATGCATCCCGTGGCAAGCTTGGTTTCGACGATCTCGGCGTTTCTCGCCAGGATTTCACCAGGCCGCAACCGGGCCGGTGCCGCCAAACACTTGGGGCCAAAATCCGACGGCTTGGACGGGCGCCGCGCATTGGCAGATGGGGGGACGACKACCCGATGAAACAGAGCCAGGCAATTGACGGAACCGTGGCGGCAGGTCTTGCCGGCTACCGCCCGGACACCGCCTTCGTGATGCAGGGCCGGTTGGCGCGCATCAGGGGGCAAAACATCCTCTTCGGCTCATCCGGCCAGGCCATTTTCGCCGTCAACGATACCGCTGCCGACATCTGGTGCTCTCTGGAAGAAGGCACACCGCCGGAGGCCATCGCGTTCGAGATCGCGCGCGGCGGCATCGACAGGCGTGAGGCAGACAGGCATGTCGAGGCGGCACTCGATGATTGGGAACAGCTCGGGCTGATACGGCCCCGTGCGCCTTCGTCCCCGCCATCGGCACACGAGCATGTGAGCCCGGTGGTTGCCATTGCGGGCGTCCATATACGCATCGTCTATCCGGCCGCCTGCGCCCTTCCGGCTTCAGCGGTGTTTCGACATCTCGAAGTACAGAGGCAAGCGGCGGATGTTCTGCTTCATCTGGTCGAGCACCGCGGACGGATTCACCTGTTCCGGGATTCCGAGTGGATCCAGTCCTGTTTGYCCGACGAACTTCCCGTCGTGCTGAAAGGGCGGTTGCTCACCGAGGTTCTCGAGCGTGGCGCCTATGAACTTGCCGTCCATGCGGCTGCGCTTCTCGGAAACGAACGTGTCGTCCTCCTTTGCGGAAACCCCGGCGCGGGCAAGACGACATTGACCATGGCATTGGTCCATGCAGGCTTCGGCTTTGCCGCGGACGATGTGACGCTGCTGGACGCGAAGGGCCGGTGCGTGGGTCTTCCCTTTGCTCCCRCTGTCAAGGCGGGAGCTTGGCCGCTTCTGGCCGAATACTGTCCCGATCTTAATGCCGCTCCGGTCTTTCGCCGTCCGGATCGCAGGCGTGTACGCTTTGCCGCGCCGGGCGCGTTCGCGCCGCCTTCTCCTCAGCCCGTGGGCAGTGTGATCCTGCTTCGTCGAGATCGCGACTCGAAAGCCCGCCTGGAGCCGATCGATCCGGCGAGCGCTCTGCGCGGCTTGCTCAACGGCGCTTTTGCCCCCGGCAGGGAACTGACAGGCACAGCCTTTGACACGCTGACCAAAGTCATCGGATCGGCGCAGGCCTATTGCCTGACTTATTCCAGGCTCGACGATGCGGTGACGCTGGTCACGAAGGCATGCCGATGATGCCAGCCTGCAACACGCTCGATGCGTTGATCGCGGGACTTCGTGGTCGCCCGGCCGCCGGCGCCGACTGGCAGGCCGTAATTGCCCTTGYCAATCGCACTCTGCTCACGCCGGACCTGTTCTCGTCGCTCGATCGTGCCGGCCAGATCCACCGTCTGCCGCAGGACGTAAGCGAGTACCTTCGGTTTGTGCATGATTGCAATCGGGAGCGGAACCTGCGCCTGCGCGCGCAGCTTAGCGAAGCCGTTGCGGCCCTGAACCGGCGCGGGATCGTTCCGCTCCTGCTCAAGGGGGCTGTTCCCTTGTTCCTTTCCACGGCCAGACGAATCCCCAGCAGGATGACCAGCGACCTCGATCTGGCTGTGGAGCCGACCGAAGAGCCAACCRCCCACGCCTGCCTCGAAGAGCTCGGCTACGCCCCAGTGGCGGGCGGCCGGGGCTTGGCCCGCCGGCAGGATGCTGGAATGCTGGAGCTCCGGCGGAGCCTCCCAAAAGGCTTTGATCCCCCGAAGCTCGTCCGGCGAAACGGTCTGTGCGCGAAAATACCTCCGCCGCATTCTCGCGCCCTGCACTGGATAACGCACGACCTCCTCAAGGAGGGGGACTACTGGCGCGGACGGATCGATCTCAGGCACCTTYACGATCTGGCGCAATTGGCCGAATGCGACGAGTTGGACTGGGCAGCGCTGCAGGCAGCCATGTCGGATCAAGGCGCCCGCAATGCGCTCGACACTCAGCTCCTGGCCTTGCACCACTTCTTCGGCACCAGAATCCCCGCAACCTGCGCACAGCGCCCGATGATCCGCTTCCAGCACTGGAGACGGGTCTTCGCGGCGAAACATCCCTTGCTCGGCGCCCCCTTGCGTCTGGCCGGCAATCTGGCGTGGGGCGCACGGCGGATTTCGCGTGCCCATGGTCTGGCGCGACGAGGTCCGTTCGATCTCGGGCGCCGCGTCGTTCGCACGCTTTTTTGCTCCCGCGCGAAAATTTAAACTCCAGGGAAAGTCTAAGTCTTTTGGCGTACTGGTTTATTTAGCTGTAGTTTATAAAGTAGATTTGCCAGAAATGGGGGTTGTGACATGGCAATCGAAAGCAAAGAATTGGAACGGAGGCCGCAGGTTCTCGTCCCCGAAGCTCAGGCGCGCCGCGACTTTCTCAAGAAGGCAGGGCGCTTTGCGGCCGTGACGCCGCCTGCCATAACGCTTTTGCTCGGCACAAGCTTGAATTCCAAGGCGATCGCCAAATCGGGTGGAACACGCCCGGGCTGGGGCTTCGGAGACAAGAACCACGATCACCTGGGGCCTCCCGGCCTGATCGACAAGCTCCTGGGCAATCTTCGTCACGGAAAATAACGGTTTCGCGTACGTGACGGCCCGGACCGCTTGCGACACATCAGAGTGTCGCGAGCGGTCCGGGCTTTTTCCTGCGCCGACCTGGCTCGGCTTGCATGCGCGGACTTTCGAATGATTTCCTTTGCGCGATACGCCTTTAAGATGACTCTCAGGCCGATACCTGAAGGGGTAATGTAAGAGCCGATGCATGAAAGGAAATTTTTGAGCTCGAAGGAGTTGTCGCCATGACAACCGGAACCGCAGAGCGTTCGAAAAACAGGCCCGAGGTTCTCGTCTCGGAAGCTCAGGCGCGCCGCGACTTTCTCAAGAAGGCAGGGCGGTTCGCGGCGGTGACGCCGCCAGCCATTACGCTTCTGCTCGRCACAAGCTTGAACTCCAGCGCGATCGCCAAGTCGGGCGGATGGCCRGGCAACGGCTGGGGAGACAAGAACCACATTCATGTCGGCCCTCCCGGCCGGAAATAGCGGTTCGAGACTTTGAGATTTTAGCCTCTATTTGACATCATTCGAAAGCCCGGACTGCTCCTCGAGCGTCCGGGCTATTTTTTACCGGCGGCGAGCTGGCCAGCGTCGCCTATGTGGCCTTCGAATGTCGGTCGGCCGACGGCATGTCGCCTTTCCCCCGGAAAATCGCTTCCCTACGCGAGCAGCAGACTGCTCACGAAATTGTCGTCCTGGAACTGCTCGACATGGACGCCGGTGATCGTGATCTGATCGCCGCCGCCAAGCGTCGCCACGACGTTCGCCCCCTGGTTCGTGGCCACCTGGTGGAACYGGCTGGCGTTGTTGATGCCGAAGTCCCTGAGATCGAGGACATCGCCGCTACCGGTGCCCGCCACGAAATTCATAACGGTATCCTGCCCGTCTCCCTTGTGGAACACGAACAGATTGTGCTGGTTGCCGGCGACTAGCGTGTCGTTGCCGCGCCCGCCGATCAGCGTGTCATTGCCGCCAAGGCCCCACAGATAATCCGCGCCCGTCGTGCCGTTGAGCACATATCCCCCATTGACGATCGTCGGCGTGCGCCCGGCCGGCGTCGGCACAAAGTAGGAATCCACCAGCATGGGGGTTGCGGTTGTCCCGTTGAAGCTGCTCACCTTGTAGAACTCGATCAGCATGCCCTGGTCCGTGACCGTGACCAGATTGGCGCCGACATTGGGAACGCTTTTGCCGGCTCCGCCGAGGCCGGTGGTCGTGTAGGGAAGATAGACGCCGTCACCGTTGTCGTCCCGGTTCTCCCGATAGTAATTGTGCTGGTGGCCGGCAAAGACCGCGTTCACGCCCCATTGCTCGAAAGGCCACCGCATGATGGTGCTGCCGCCGCTCGGATTGTATGGCGTGTGATGGAAGTAGGCGACGTTGAAGGTCGCGTCGGAACTCGCGAGAAGGTTCTGCACCCAGTGRCCTTGCACCGACGTGGAACTGCGGYCGTCCGGTTCTTGCTTGTTGCTGTTGAGAGCGAAGAAGTGGACCGGCCCGATCTGGAAGTCATAATAGCGCTCGTTGTCGGGCAGGGTGAAATAGTTCAGGTAGTTGGTGACGTTGTTTTCGTTGTATTCGTGGTTGCCGAGCGTGGGAAAGAACCGGTTGATAGCGCTGCCGCTCCCGTATGCGCCCTGATAATTGCCGATGTAGTCGTGATATTGCTGGCCGACCGCGGCGTCCATTACCTGCGGCGCATAGACATTGTCGCCCACCGTAAGAATGAAATCGACGTTCCAGGCATGAACCATCGCCGACACCGCCTTCTCGCCGGAGAGGTCGGTGTCGCCGTAATCGCCAAAGACCGCATACCGGTACAATACCTGCGGCGCCGACGTCGGCACGACRCTAAGAGCATAGTTCTGGGTGGYGGTRCTCCCGTCGGACGAGGTTGCGGTGACGTGGAGGTTGATTGACGGCTCGGTCGCCGCATTGAGTGTCCCCGTGCCTGAGCGTGTAATGACGCCCGTATTGGCGTCGATGGCAAAGCGCGAGTCGTTGATGCTGTAGGTGACCTTGTCGGTTACATCCGGGTCCTTGGCCGAAGCTGTGATGTGGACCAGAGTGCCGGCGGCTGCGTTTTGGGTGATCTCATTGGCATCAGCGTCGGCATCCTGCGGATGCCTGAAGCCGACCGGGCCGGTGGTCGGCACATAGTACTCGATGTGCAGCAGCGGGGCGCCGGCGGCATTGCCGTCGAAGGAATAGGCGCTGCGCGTGCCGCTACTGCCGCTGACGACGAATGCCATGTCGTTGAGTTGCAGATAGCCCGGCTGGTTGACGATCTCCTGCACGATCGCCGAGAGGTTCGGCGTGCGCTCGGCAAGGCCGGCTTCATTGTTCACGGTCCAGTCGGGCGGCGTCCACGTCACCGAGGCATTCGTCATCGGGCGTGAGGTGACATCGTTTATTTCCTGCTCGAAAGGCGTGGCATCGTCGCTTTCGCCGCGGATCAGGAGCGACACGGCGCCAGTGCTCGTATTGTCGGCCTGGAACTGGATGTAGGCGTTGGTGATGACGGCGTCGTAGGGAATGTCGACGCTGGCGAAGCGCATTCCGACGGTCTGGACCTTGGTGCCGGATACCACCATGTCGAGATGGGTGCTGATGAGGTCCATCCCGCCCGTAGGACCTTGCTCGGCGTCGTCGGCGCTGGATCCGATCCTTGTCTCGAAGGTCGGCGCTGCGGTTACCCCGACCGTATAGGCTTGCGTGGCGGTGCTCCCGTCGGACGAGGTTGCGGTGACGTGGAGGTTGACCGACGGCTCGGTCRACGCATTGAGCGTGCCTGTGGCCGAGCGCGTGATGACGCCGGTGCTGGCGTCGATGGCGAAGCGCGGGTCGTCGACGCTGTAGGCGACGGTCGAGCCGGCATCGGGATCCTTGGCCGACGCCGTGATACCGACGCTGGTCCCCGCGGCGGCGTTCTGCGCGATCTGGTTGACTGCGCTATTGGCATCCGCCGGCGTGTTGAAAGCCACCGGCTCAGGGCTGTCGAGCACGGCGAGAGTATAGGTTTGGTTGGCCGTGCTGCCGTCCGACGAGGTTGCCGTCACCGTCAGGTTGATCGATGACTGCGTCTCGAAATCCAGCGTGCCGGTGCCCGAGCGCGTGATGACGCCGGTACTGGAGTTGATGGCGAAGCGCGCATCGTTGATGCTGTAGGCAACGGTCGAGCCGGCGTCGGGGTCCGTGGCCGAAGCCGTGATGCCGACGGCCGTGCCCGCCGCGGCGAGCTCGGCGATCTGGTTGGGATTGGGGTCGGCGTCGGCCGGGGTGTTGAAAACCACCGGATTCCCGGCCGGACCGGGCAGGAGATATTCGATGTGCAGCAGTGGCGCGCTGGCCGGATTGTATTCATAGGAATCGGCCGTGCGGGTGCCGGTGCCGGTGATCAGGAAGGCCATGTCGTTGAGCGCCGCCCAGCCGGAGCGGTTGACGATTTCCTGGACGATCGCCGAGAGGTTCGGCGTGCGCTCGGCAAGGCCGTGCTCGCCCACTGCGGTCCACGGGTCCGGCGTCCAGGCCGTGGATGCGGTCGTTCTGGGAAGCGACGAGACGTTGAAGGCGGTGCTGGTGAAGGGATTTGCGTCGTCAACATTATCGCCTTGGATCAGCAGCGACGTCGCGCCGGTTTTCACCTCGTTGGCCTGGAACTGGATATAGGCGTTGGTGATGGTGGCGCCCTTGGGGATGTTGATGCTGGTGAAGCGGAGGCCGACCGTCTGCCGCGTGGTGCCGTCGTAGCCCAGCTCCAGGTCGTTGATGTTGCCTGAGATCGCGCCGGAACCCTTCTCCTCGACATCATCGCCGGCGGTCGCTATCCGCGCCTCGAAGATCGGGTCGGCGCCAAGCGCGCTGTTGGTGGTGAGTGTGGCCGCTGTCGACGTCGTGCCGGTGGCTGCATCGGGGGCGGTGGCGGCGTGAGCACTGTCTGCAAGGCCCGTGTGATGCCACAGGCCGAAGCCATGCGCTGTTTGGGTGTCGAGAACGGTGCCGTCGAGATGAGCGCCAATCCTGGCGGCCGCCTCTGCGAGGCCGCTCAGTCCGCCATCGCCCGCCCCGGTCGCGGTGACCCCGTGCGTGGAGATGAGATCTCCGATCTTGGCAGCAGCCTGATGTGCGCGGGTGTCGTGGCTGCTGGCTTCTGTCAGGAAAGCTCCCGGCAGGCCGGCGTCGCCGTGCCCCGCGAGGCTCGGATCGCCGCTTCCGGGCGGCGGGTTGTGATCGATCGCGTGAAGGCTCTTCAGGAAGGACACGGAGTCGAGCGCCGTGATCGGTTCCAGGCTGTTGCCGCTGTCCGGAATCCGAGGTGTTTTGGACATGTCAGATCTCCTTTGCCGCTATCTTCCGGCTGTGGGCCTCGATAGGTCCGGATGTGGATGTCGCAGCCACCTCCGGCCCGTCGCGATCGGGGCGACGGTCGGAGGGGTCGGCTGCATTGCTATCGGTGCTGTCTTGCTGGGACTGTCTGCAACATTCGCGCTCCGCCGCGCTGCTGCCAGAGCAGCGTCACGGCTGGGAGCTTGCAAGCCCTTCGGGTTCGTTGCTTCGGCATCACTCGCCGGAGGGCGGTCTCGTTTTCAGGACGGGGTGGTTAAAGACCGGCCATGGATCAGACGAGCAGCCAATCGTTCAATTGGAATTCATAGATCTTGCCGTCGTTCTCGGTCGGATTGGCGTCGTTATCCACGCCGCGATCGGTGATGTAGAGGCTCATATGGTGGCTCGGATCGCCGCTGCTCGGCGCCAGCGCCAACCCCGATGGCTTGTGCGCCCTGGCCGCGGAGATATCGAGCGTGCCCAGCAACGACCCCGTCGGCGTTACCATTGCCACAGAGTTGCGCGACTGAAGGATATAGAGGAGGTCGTGGAACGGGTCGTATGCAATGCTTTCGTCGGAAGGGGTTCCGAGGGACCGCGCGGAAAAGCTCTTCACGACGTCGTCGCCGCCCGTGCTCGGGACGCCGTCGAACTTGCCGTTTGCGCCCGGTGCYAYGGTGTAGATCGTCTGAGTTGTGYCATCCGCCACGTACAGCACCCCACGATTAGAGTCGTACGCGATCCCCTCGGGGTCCGTGCTGCCGAATGCGGACGTCTTGAAGGAGGTCAGGATGTCATCGGAGGTGTTGTAAAGTCCGTCCTGTCCTGGATTGAGCTCATATACGCTCTTCGTACCGGTGTCGTCCGCGAAGAAGAGATGGTGATTGGCGGGATTGTAGGCGACACCGGCCGGCTCATCGGAAAAGGCGATGGTCGTGAGCGTGCCCGCCAGGGTGCCGTTCAGATTCATTTGAAAAAGGTTCTTGCCAGTAAAAATGGCCATTTCATCGACTTCGCTGTCGGCAACCAGTAGCTTGCCGAGATGAGAGATGTAGACGATGTCCATGGGGTCGGGGCTCGGCGGCGACCATTGCGAAGTCAGGATTGTGCGCTCCAGTGTGACCGACGTCGGCAACTGGTTACCCGCGACGCTCACGCTGAAGGCTTGGGTGTCGGTGCTGCTGTCGGACGAGGTTGCCGTCACGTGGAAGGTGATTGAGGGCTCGGACTGGGCGTTGAGTGTGCCGGTGCCCGAGCGCGTGATGACGCCGGTGCTGGAATTGATGGCGAAGYGCTGGTCGTCGATGCTGTAGGCGACGGTCGAGCCGGCATCGGGATCCTTGGCCGACGCCGTGATACCGACGCTGGTCCCCGCGGCGGCGTTYTGCGCGATCTGGTTGRTGGCGRCATTGGAATCCGGCGGGTTGTTGAAGGCGACCGGTTCAGGGCTGTCAAGCACGGCTAGGGTGAAGGTGTGGTTGGCGGTGCTTCCGTCGGAGGAAGTGGCCGTCACCGTCAAGTTGATCGACGTCTGCGTCTCGAAATCCAGCGTGCCGGTGCCTGAGCGCGTGATGACTCCGCTACTGGAGTTAATGGCGAAGCGCGCATCGTTGATGCTGTAGGCAACGGTCGAGCCGGCGTCGGGATCCGTGGCTGACGCCGTGATGCCGACGGCTGTGCCTGCCGCGGCGAGCTCGGCGATCTGGTTGGCATTGGGGTCGGCGTCGGCCGGGGTATTGAAGACCACAGGATTCCCGGCCGGACCGGGCAGGAGATATTCGATGTGCAGCAGCGGCGCGCTGGCCGGATTGTATTCGTAGGAATCGGCCGTGCGCGTGCCGGTACCCGTGATCAGGAACGCCATGTCGTTGAGCGCCGCCCAGCCGGAGCGGTTGACGATTTCCTGGACGATCGCCGAGAGGTTCGGCGTGCGCTCGGCAAGGCCGTGCTCGCCCACTGCGGTCCACGGGTCCGGCGTCCAGGCAGTGGATGCGGTCGTCGTCGCGCGCGAGGACACGTTGAAGCTGGCGCTGGTGAAGGCGCTCGCATCGTTCGTATCTTCGCCTTTGATCAGAAGCGACGTTGTGCCGGTCTTCACCTCGTTGGCCTGGAACTGGATATAGGCGTTGGTGATGGTGGCGCCCTTGGGGATGTTGATGCTGGTGAAGCGGAGGCCGACCGTCTGCCGCGTGGTGCCGTCGTAGCCCAGCTCCAGGTCGTTGATGTTGCCTGAGATCGCGCCGGAGCCCTTCTCCTCGACATCATCGCCGGCGGTCGCTATCCGCGCCTCGAAGATCGGGTCGGCGCCAAGCGCGCTGTTGGCGATGAGTGTGGCTGCCGTCGACGTGGTGCCGGTGGCTGCATCGGAGCTGATGGCGGCATGAGCGCCGTCTGCGAGGCCCGCGCGGTGCCACGGGCCGAAGCTATTCTCTGTTGGGTTGTCCAGAACGGTGCCGTCGAGATGAGTAGCAATTCTGGCTGCCGCCTCTGCGACGCCGGTGAACTTCAGCCCGCCATCGCCTACCCAGGTCGGGATCGCGTGGTGGCCATTGTAGTCGCTGCTTGCTTCCTCCGTTAGCGAAGCTCCGTGCTCCGAGAAGTTCGGCTCGCCGGTTCGGGCCGGCGTGTCGTCATTGATCAGGTGAAGGCTCTTGAGGAAGGACACGGAGTCGAGCGCCGTGACCGGTTCCAGGCTGTTGCCGCTGTCCGGAATCCGAGGTGGTAGTGACATGTCAGATCTCCCCTGCCGCTATTTTCTCAACCGAAAAAAAAAGTCCGAAGGTGAGGTTGTGGATGGTGCAGCCAAGACCGAGCGTCGCGCACTGTTTCCACCTTTACGGCGTTGGCGAAGTTTTCCGCGAAGGTCGGTAGGTTGCCCCTCGAGCCTTGCCGTTGGTTGGCCTGTTTCCCTTTCATCCCTGGCGGCGGAACTGGGGCCAGGCCGGCACCACCGCCGCGAGCAGCCGCAGCAGCGACAGCCCGTCTCGGCCAAGGAACAGCGACGGCAGGATCCAGCACAGCAGCAGGCTCCCGGCAGACGCCAGCAATGCCRTATCGATGAGCAGGGGAAGGGGAGGCAGCCGCAGCTCGCGCAGCCATTCCACCAGCGTCCAAACGCCCATTCCGAGAGCAGCTGCGAGCGTTAGGCCAGGCGCGTGCGCCGCCACGAATTGCCACCACGTCATCGCTGTCACGCGGAGGCTCAACTGTGCCATCAGGAAGAAGTTGACGCCGAATGCCAGGCCGACACCGAACGCCACCCCCTCCACGCCCCAGAACTGCCCCAGGAAGGCCCCGACGAAGACGCCGATGGTGAAAACGGCTTGGCGCCAGGCTCGGGCGTAAACCGTTCCGGTCGCCCGCGAGACCGAATCGCTAAGCTTGTAGCTTGTGCGAAACAGCATGCTGAACGCCAGGATCTGGAGCGGGGCGACTACACCCTCCCATCCCCGTCCGAGAATGACCCGAACCAGTTCGGGCGCGACGATCRCCACGACCACGCTGGCCGGCAGGACGAGCAAAGCGCAACCGGCTACCGCGCTGCGATAGGCCCGAGCAAGCCTGGCAGGCTCCTCCTGAACCAGCGCCATGGTGGGGAACAGCACGCGGTCGAGAACCTGGCCGACGATGACCGCCGGAGTCGTCATCAGCTGCGATGACAGACCGTAGACGCCGAGCGCATCGGCGCCCAGGTAGCGGCCCACGACAAGCCGGTCTACCTGAGTGGCGAGATAGTTGCAGACCCGGGCAATGGTGAAGCCGCTTCCAAAATAGAGCAGTTCGACAATCGCGCTGCGCTCGAGCAACGGCCGCATCGGGTGTGGCTGCCCGGCGAGCAGCACGATCGTGCGGAACAGTTGTTGCACCAGCAGCGCGGCGACAAGAGCCCAGATGCCGAAGCCGAGCCAGGCCAGCACCGGGCCGACAACCACGTAACCGACCGCGAAGGCGATCGCGTCTACGAGCGCCAGCCAGCGGAAGCGCAGCGCACGCTGGGCCGTGGCCAGCGCCACCATGGAGACCCCCTGGAAAAGGAAGATGAAGCAGATCGCCCGCACGATCGGAGTGAGATCGGCGAGGCGAAGGAGGCTGGCAATGGCAGGTGCCATCGCCCAGACCAGCGCGGTCACGGCAAGGCCGAGGAGGAGCGACAAGGTGTATCCGACCCGAAGATGCCGCTCCTCCAGCACAGGTCGCTGCACGATCGCCGGCGTAATGCCAAGCCCCTGGAAGATGGCCGAAAATTTGATGACGATCAGCGCCGCGGAATAAAGGCCGAATTCGTTGGGCGAGAGCAGCCGGGCGAGGAGGAGGAGGGCGACAAGCTCCGCGACCGCCAGGGCGCCCATAGACAGGCCCGTCCAGAACATGCCCACGACGCTGCGTTTTGCCAGTCCGCGCCGAATGTCGCCCACGCCTGTCTCCACGTGCTTGGTTATTTGCTCGACCGACCAAAGCGGGCGACCGATTGATCTTTCCGGAACCGCTCAGCGGGACGACGGGACATCCGGATGGCCATGCTGAAATGCCAACGGAGCCCGCGTAGGTCGCGAGCCATGCTCAACGAGAAGGGAGGGGATCTCGTAGCGGTAGAATTCCATCTCATCCCGGACCTCTGGGATGATCGCCGCCAGTTCGTTCGGATCCAGGCGGAGCCACTTCTGCTGGCGCCCGGGGTCGATCATTTCCTTGGCCGTGCGAATGATTTCGTCGGTGCAGTACAGTCCGCAATGTTCGTAGATGCGGCGCAGGACCGGCTCGGGATCCTGCATGAGATCCTCATAGCGGAACGAGAATACGCGGCCGTTTCCCAACTTGGCGAGATCTTCTCGAGCCATTCGATTGCCGCGTGCCCACTGGCGCGCGATCACCGTCATTTTTTCATGCTGCTGCAAATCGCGATCTATTCCCTTGTAGCGCGGCCCGTAGATCGACGTGTATTTTCTTCGCAACATCCTTTTGACGACTATCTGTTTTAGGACGTCTATCGCATAATAGTGAATCTGGGTAACCGGCGTAAGTTTCAGGAGCCGCATTAGACCTTTGAAACTCTTTGCTCGCTGCCACTTGAGCTCCATGGAGCTTATGTAGGAGAACGGATTCCTTGAAATATACAGAAATATTGCCTCAGGAAAGATCTCGTGGACAAATGGCACGCGCAAGACATTGGCAGGCGTATTTTCCATTATTTGCCGGTTGCCATGCCGCAATTGATAGTCGAGGAACCTGCCGCGAATGTAACGGATGACCTTTTCGGTGGCGTCGGCTTTGACAAATTCGTCATGGCGCCGTGCCGGATCGGCATAGAGCCACAAGGTTTTTGGTTCGTACCAGGTAACGACGTCCGGGTGCAGCCCGATCAGTTTCTGCGCAATGGTGGTGCCCGACCGATAGTTGCCAATCAGAAAAATCGGCGGTTTCAGCCCTGGAGTCATCATGACAAGCCTCTATCGCGAAAGGTGAGTCAGGATTTCACGGATCCACACGACAACCGCGCGGCTACTGGTCCCTGAACGCGCGCATCATCTGGTCGGTCAACGGCTTCATCAGGTAGGAGATCACCTTGCGGTCGCTCGTCCTTATGAACGCCTCCACCGGCATGCCGGGCACAAGCGAGAGCGCTCCGAGCTTTTTCAGATCCTGCGGGTCGGGCGTGATGCGCACCACGTAGTAGACTTCGTTGGTGCGCTGGTCGCGCGTGACATCGGCCGAGATCATGGACACCACGCCTTCCGTTTCGGGCGTCGTGCGAGTGTTGAAGGCGCTGAAGCGCAGAAACGCGCGCTGGCCGATCAAGAGCTGGTCGATGTCCTGCGGCGCGACCTTCACCTCGACGGTGAGCCTGTCGGTGTCGGGCACGATCAGCATGATCGGCTCCCCCGCACCGACCACGCCGCCCACGGTGTGGATGGTCGATTGATAAACCGTGCCGCTGGCGGGAGCGCGAATGTCGATGTGGGCCAACTGGTCCTCGGCCGTGACTTTCCGCTCCTCGAACTCGGTGACCTTGGCCTCGACGTCGCGCAGTTCGCTTCCAGTCTCGCTGGCGAATTCCTTGTCGAGCTGCRGGATCTGGAGCTCGACCTCGGCGATGGCCCCTTTTGCCTGCGCCATGCTCGATACAAGTTGCGCCCGCTCGCCCTCGATACGCGTCGCCTCGCGCTCATACTCGGTCAACTTCGATCTGAGAGTGAGCTTCCTTTCGACGAGACTTCGGATGTCGACGAGTTCGTCATTTATCAGCGCGATTTCCTTGGCCTTTGCCGATTCCTGGGCCGAATAGCCTTCGATCTGCTTGCCGAGCTGCTGGATGCGCTCGCGCAAGCGTGCCTTGTTGCCGGACACCTCGACTCGGCGAAGATCGAACAGGCGTTGCTCGCTCGCCATCGTGGCCGCGATCCCGGGGTCGTTCATCCGCCCGGCCAGTTCCGGAGCGGGCGCTATCCGCTCGCTGCCGTCGCGCTCGGCCTCAAGTCGGGACTTCCGCGCATAGAGCTCGTCCAGGTTCTTCGTCACATATGCCAGACTGGCACGCGGAATGGTGTCGCTGAGCGTGACTAGGATATCTCCGGCCTGCACATGGTCGCCATCGTGCGCGAAGATCTTCCCGACGACCCCGCCTGTCGGGTGCTGCACCTTCTTTTCGCTGGTCTCGACGACCACCGCGCCATGCGAAATGACTGCGCCCGAAATGTCTACCGTCCCGGCCCAGACTCCCGCTCCGCCGACGAGCAGCGCGACGACGGTTGCCCCGCCCAGCAGGTTGCGGCGAATGGATCGCCGGCTGGAGGATAATCGCTTCACGACGGTTGCCTTGCTTGCCCGCTTCCCAGACGTCGTCAATTCGGCAGTTGTGGCGAGCTTGAAACCGGCTGCCGGCCCTCGGGACCGACCTGTGGCATTGGCATCAGCTTCGACAAGACGCTGTCTCTCGCGCCGAACAGGTGCATTTGTCCTTCTTTCATCATCAGCATGAAATCCACCGTGGTGAGGATGCTCGGCCGGTGTGCCACCATCGCCACGATGCCGCGGCGCGCCTTGACTGCGAGGATGGCCTGGGCAAGCGCCAATTCGCCTTCCATGTCGAGATTGGAGTTCGGCTCGTCGAGCACGACCAGGAACGGGTCGCCGTAGAGCGCGCGCGCCAGGGCGACACGCTGGCGCTGCCCGGCCGAAAGCGCGGTTCCGCCCTCTCCGATCTGTGTCTCATAGCCATTGGGAAGGCCGACGATCAGGTCGTGGACGCCCGCCGCACGGGCAGCGGCGACGATGGCCGCCGCGTCCGCTTCCGGTTCGAAGCGCGCGATATTGGCGGCAACCGTTCCCGCGAACAGTTCGACGTCTTGCGGCAGATATCCAATGTAGCGGCCGAGTCGCTCCGACGACCATTGATCGAGCGCCGCACCATCCAGCTTGATGCGACCTGCCAGCGGCCGCCATGCGCCGACCAGCCCCCGGACCAGGCTCGATTTGCCGGAACCGCTTGGTCCGATGATGCCGAGCACCGAGCCGGCCTCAAGGCGGAATTCGACATTTTGCACGATGATCCGTTGCGTGCCCGGCGCGGCGATCGCGATGCGGTCGACCGTGAGGTTCGAGCTCGGCACTGGAAGCGCCATCGGTTGACCGTCCTGCGGCAGCCGGGCGAGCAGGTTGCTGAGCCGCCGCCAGCTCTGACGGGCGCCGACGAAATTGCGCCAGTTGGCAATGGCAAGGTCGACCGGCGCGAGCGCCCGGCCCGCCAGGATGGAACCGGCGATGATGATCCCCGACGTCGCCTCGCCGCGGATGACCAGCCAGGCGCCGACGCCCAGCATTGTCGACTGGAGCATCAACCGCAGGGCGCGGGCGAAGCTGCCGAAGCCGCCGACGATATCGCTGACGCGCTGCTGTTGCGCGAGATGTTGCCGGCTGGCTTCCCGCCAATGCTCATGCAGGCGCTTGCCCATGCCCATGGCCGCAAGCACCTCCGCGTTGCGGCGGCTGGCCTCGGCGAAGCTGTTGCGCCGCACGGCCGTCAGAACGGCGGCTCCCATCGGTTTGCGCGTAAGCACCTCGGTCGCGGCCGTCAGCGTCACCAATATCGCGGCGCCGCAAATGGCGGTGATACCCAGTGTCGGATGCAGGCTCCAGATGATCGCCAGATAGAAGGGCAGCCATGGCAATTCGAAGAGCGTGCTGGGCCCGGGGCTCGACAGAAACGTACGAATGTTGTCGAGGTCGCGCTGCGGCTGCAGCCCGTCGCCCTGCTGGCCGATGAACAAGGGCAGCCTGGAGACGGCGGTGAACACGCGTCCCCCGACCGCTTCGTCCAGCTCGGCGCCGATCCGGGTCATCACGCGGCCGCGCACAAGGTCGATTGCGGCCTGCCCGACGAACAGAACGCCCRCCAATATCGCCATGCCGACCAGGGTCGGAACGCTGCGGCTCGGCAGCACGCGATCATAGACCTGCAGCATGAACATCGCGCCGGTGAGCATGAGGATGTTGCTCACGCCGCTGAAAACCGCAACGCCCGCAAGCGCTGCCCTGCAGGAGCGCAGCGCGCAGGCGAGTTCCGAACCGGGCGCCGGCTGGACGTCCCCGGAAGGGGACCGGGYGCCGCGGTCCGCGGATATGTCGATGAGGTCGCGTCGTCGTTTCCGCCTTGCCTTGGAGGCGGCTGCCGTCAGCAATCCCAGGGCTGCCACCGCCAGCCAAAGCGGGAGGCTGCCCAGGCCGGCCAGCAGGGCCACACGGTCATTGGCAAACTGGGGCCAGCCGGGCAAAAGATCGGCCCAGGGCCGCGCTGGCGAGACCAGTCCTGCGAAATCGAGCGAGGGCGGCACAAGCCCGACACCAGCAAGCGTGAGAGCGAGCACGAGCAGGAACAGGATCATGCGGCGAATGCGCGGCCGGCGACGGGGCGCGAAGCGTTTCGTCTTTCGGCGCGCTGTTGCGCGGAGACGGCGCACGGGCATCCGCTCCGCGCCAACATCGATATTCGCGCGGCGAAGGCGGCTGCCCAGGGCTATCAGTGCTGTGCCGAAGATCACGATCGGAGTCCCAAGGATGAAGTCGTACCCATCCGGGCCGTTTTCCCCTTCCGATGCGCCAGGCCGATGCGGAAGTCGGTGCTGGACGATCTCATTTGGGTTGGCCGGCGCCTTGCCGACGTCTATTGGCCGATGATGCCGGGTTGGGTCGTGTGAGCGCCGGGTGCGGATGTCGCGCTGGTTGCCGAGATGTCGGGAGCATAGAAGCCCTTGTTGGCCACGACCGAGACCTCGATGACATCGCCTGCCTTCACTTCCGTATTTTGGTCCGCGACGATGTCATGCGCCTCCTTCTGGTCGCGCCTGAAGATCGAAATCTTCACCGAGCCCTGCAAGTCGTCGAAGGTCCTCTGTTCGCCATAGGTGAAGATGAAAAGCAGCTTGTCGGCAACGTATCTTATTTGGCTTTGAGTTTTGCCCAGCTCGACTTCCGTTTCCTGGGTTTGCGAGATCAAATCCATTTCATAGGCTTGGCGCTTCTTTCGCAGCTCACTCTCGGCGTTCAGCATCTCCTGCTGTGCCTGGACCTGCTGAAACTCGGTCTGCGCAAGTTCGGCGCGATAACTGGTATGTGCCCGTTCCGCGTTTATGACACTGGTGTTCGTTACCAGGCCTCTCTCTCGCAGCGCTCGGGCCGATTGCAGTTCCTCGAGCTGAAGGTCCGCGGTCTTTTCACGTTCGTTCCGCGTGGCGGTAACCACATCCGCTTCCTTCTTCGCGCGAACGATCGAGGCCTCGAGATAGGAAATATCGTCCCGGTAAGCGGCAAGGCGCGCATCGAGCTGCGCTTGCTCGGATGCGACGATGTCGGCAATCAGGTGTCCGCCGAATTCGACGGGCGGATCCGGCGGAGCCGCAAAGGTCTTGTCCTGCCGGCTTTCCGCCTGGAGACGGGCCAGTCGAACCTTCAGCCGATATTCTTCAATCGCCAGGTTTGAGCGCGCGCTGCGCAGATCCGCTATCTGCAGGGCCGGCTCGGTATTTCCGGTGATTGTGGCCCGGAAGCCGCCCGCGATGGTAAGCGCTTGGCGAACGGTTATTCCCGGTTGAAACGGGTAGGAGCCGGGACGAGCCACGGTCCCGGAAATGAAGAAGGGGCGGTACTGGCTGACCGCCACCTGCACAAACGGTTCGAGGATGAGCTTCTGCTGCTGAAATCCACCCTGAATCGCGCGCGAAAGAGCGACGCTGGTGAGGCCGCGCGCTTGAATTTCGCCAAGCAGCGGAAGCGATATCGCGCCGTGATCGTCGACCACCACTTCCAGCGGATAGGCGGCCTCRCCGAACACAGATATGCGCAGGACGTCACCGGTGTCGAAAGTATACCCGTCCGCGCGGGACTCGTCCGTGGCAAACAGGAGAAAGGCCAAGGCGAGGAGGCCGCAAATGATCGAGAGCAGAATGCCGACCGCAAGGTCAAGCTTCTCGCTCAGCCTCAGTCTCTGGTCTTTCCTTGCGAAAGGCATCGACACAAATTGCAGGTCAAAACGCCGATACATTGTTCCTACTCCGGTTAACTTGCCCGCCTGGCTCCAGGGTTCTATCGGGGTGTCAAAATCCGTGCAGCCGGAAGGCCTGCTTGGCCGTACCGCCGAGGATGCCCCGCGCAACGTCCGGCCTTGCGGCGGAAAGGGCCGAAGCCTGGACGGACTGATAGATCGTTTCGACCCGGTCACACATGGCATCCAGTCCCCAGGACGAAAGGTCGGTGAGCCTCGCGCCATCCGCCAGCCGCGCGCGATAGTGCTCGTTCTCCAGAAGGTCGGCGACCGACGCCGCGGCCGCGCCCACATTGTCGACCGGCGTGACGATRCCATTGACGCCATGCGTCACAACCTCTTCCACTCCGGGCAAATGCGACACGACGCAGGGTCGCCCGCCTGCCAGGTATTGCATCACGACACGAGGCAATCCCTCTCGCATCGACGTCAGCACGCAGACATCCGCCAGGCTGATCAGCCGTTCGGRCTCGCTGTGGTAGCCGACCATGCGAATGTTTTTCGCAAATGGGGACCGTTCGATCGCCGATGCCACTGCGCCCCGCGCCGGTCCTTCGCCGGCCAGGAGGAGCCGGACATTCGGAACGCGCTCGACGACCTGGCCGAACGCTTCAATGAACTCGACGTGGCGTTTCCTCGGCTCCAGCGCAGCCAGCATCAGGACCACCGGCGGCTTCGGCTCGCCGGCGGTTGTCCCGAGCAGCAAATGCGGTGCCACCGGCCATTGCGCATTGGCGAAGCGCGCCAGGTCGAAGCCGGAATGGACGACGTGATGCTGATCTGGGCCTCCCAAATGGTTGGCGATGCAGATGTCGCGCATTGCCTGGCTGACATCGATGAAGGCTCGCGTGAACCTGGCGGCGAGGCGCTCGGCAGCCAGGAAGATCAGCTTCTGGCTGTTGCCGACATGTACGAAGGGCAGGATGTGCACGCCATGGACGATCCCGGGGATGTTGGCTTGCTCGGCGGCGAAGCGACCAATGATGCCGGCCTTGCTCTGGTGCGTGTGCACGATGTCGGGCCGCCAGTCGCGCATGAGGCGGGTAAGCTGCCTGAATGCGGAAATGTCATGCGACGGCGAAATKCGGTTGATGAGCTTTTCCAGGGTGACGATCTGCAGGGCTCCGGCGACAGACGCTCTGAGACCCGGGTCGTATTCGCTGCCGTGAACCAGCAGCACCTCGTGGCCATGCCGCGCCTGGGCGAGACAGCAGGCCAGGGTATTTTCTTCCGAGCCGGCTCGAAGCAGTCGGGTGAGCACATGAACGATCTTCATTTGCTTGTACCTCTGGGGCGTGAAAGCCAGTGGGCGCTGGGCAGGGCAGGAGATCGGTCGTCTGGAGTTGGAGCGTTCGGGCTTCGTCGCGCCTTCCCGGGCGCACGGCCAGAAGCGCCGGCCCTTGGCGAGATCGCGAAGCCTGAGTGTCTGTGGTGCTGGTTGTCTGGGCCGCCGCCTATTCCGTCCTTACAGGGACAGCCAAATATGTCTGAACAGTTCCCGGCTGACCGCCTCTACGCTTGAGCTTGCATCGACGGTCCGGATTTCCCCGTTCTTGGCCCGCAACTCCGCCATCAACGACAGCCGCGCATCGAACCCTTCTTTCCTGATCTCACCAGGCTTTCGGCTTTCGGAGACGGCAAAATCGGAGACGAGGTGCAAGGTGAGATGCGGTCGGCACGCTTCCATCTTTCGATAGAGTTCCTGCTCGATGCGGGCGAGAACCGACAAGCCTCGGACAAAGAACAGGTGCGGCGGGATGGTGGGCCCGTCCAGATATCCCCTGCGCCGCGCTTGCGGCCACCTGTCACAAACAACGATCAGGCCGCGCGTTGCCATTCGGTGTGCGCGCCTGACGACGGCGTATCGCTCAAACGCGATCAGGGTTGCCCATAATGCCAGCCCGGTCGCCGCAACGCTCCCCCTGGCCCGAGTTGCTTGGACGGCGTCCTCGCCATGGGCTTGGGCCAGGGATTTCAGCCGGCGCCTATGCGGGAATAGCACCTTCTGCAGCGCCTTGCGGAGCCACCAACCGCTGCCGTCGCCGATGCCGGCATAGGCCCGCGCGCAGCCGAACTTCCATCGAAATGTCTGTGTCAGCCGATCGACCTGTGTGCTCTTTCCCACGCCATCGGGGCCAATTATCGCCACCAAAAGACCACCGGTGGCGGGCCGTCTCTTCGGCGGCAGGTGACCGGGCATCAGGCGGTGAAGCAACCTCAAGGCAAGATAGGAGGCCTTGCGCGCCAGGTGGACCGCGGTATCGGCGATGCCGTAGCGTTCGGTGAAACCGCACATTTCCCGGATCCAGCGCCGAAGCCTGGCAAGATCRCCGCTGTGGACGGCCAAATCGCTGCCGCTTTGYCGGAACCTGCAATTCACTGTTCTTCTGCCGCCAAACGCAAACTCCACCACGTGCAAGTCCTGCTCGCCGGGCGCAAACGGCAGTTGTGCGAACTGCTCCTTCCAATGGAAGTGCATGGTGACCCACCGCCGCCAGGGCAGGGTCCAGCCGCGAAAGGCGAAACGCGCGATCGTTAGCCGCAGCTCGTCCTCGGGAGAGACGATCGGAACGTCTACGCCGTCCACATGCTTCGCCTCCCACCGCTTGATCGCCGCGTAGTCGAATGCCGGATAGCGCTTGCGAAACTCCCGGYCGACCCGGACACCGACATGCACGTCGAGATGGAGATATCGGCCGTTCGAAAAGTCGGGCACGAACCAATCTTCTCGGCCGGCGCAGACATTGTCGTAGCAGGAGAGGCTCACCCCGCGACGACCCTGCAGCCCGTTCACGATGGAACAGAAAGCCGGATAGTCCCGCTTGTCCACAAGAACATCCAGATCGTCCCGGCCGGCAAATGCGTCCTGCAGCGACTCGACGTCCTGGACGATGCCATATCTCAGTCCGGCCCCATTGAGCGCTTGAAACAGCACGACGGCAATCGGCAGGCCGGGTACCGTTTCAAAGTTGCCGGATGGCGCGCTTCCGTCATTTCGACGCGTCCCTGCACCCGTGGCGCCGTCGGCGACGCTATCCTGTCGGAGAGCCTTGCGCCGCCACGCGAAGAATTGCCATGGACTTCCGCCATGCGCCCTGGCCAATGCTGAACCATTTATTCCTGGCACCATTGCCTCCGCGGCCGTCCCGCCGCCACGATACTGTCGGGAGCAAAGGGTTTACGTGAGATCCAATTGGTTCCCGGTTGTTGATGCCGGCAGGCGCCGTTCGCTTCCATCGGAATTGTCGTCGGTCGCCTTTTGCAAGCTGCCGCAGCGAGGGTGAATTGGGTGCCAACTCATCGCCTCTCCGCCGGAAATTCGGCATCATGCGCACGAAAAGAAAGTAATAATGAAAGTTTGTAAAGTGAACTCTATGAATATATCGCCAGCTTACTTCTATCGATAGTAATCGGTATCGATCGATTCATAATATCAAGAAGAATTCTGACTGCTCCAGCCTTTCCGACGTGGTCAAGTATCCCAAGCTGATCGGCGAACGGCCCGTCTATGACCCTGATTTTTTGCCCGGACCTCAACAGGACATCGGGGTGTAAAATTCCGTCGTCGTCGGTTGCGGACATCAAGGACTCGACCACGCCGTGCGGCGCCGGTATCGGCAATCCTTGGCTCATGACCAGCTTTCGGACACCAACGGTCGAGTTGATTGGGTACCAGCTCTGTTGATGAAGGGCCAATGAGACGAACAGATAGCAGTCAAAGTACGCGCTGAAGACGGTTTTCACGCTACGGGCATGTCGAACGGTTCGCTTCCGCTTGGGCAGGTAGGTCCGGAAGTTTTGCGATAACAGATGCCGCTCGGCCAGGCTCTCGGAATGCTGATGCGTCTGCACCACACACCAACGCGTGGGCGCAGCGTCATGAAGATGTTTTGCCGGTTCCGGTAGCGGATCGTCGTGTAAGCCGTCATTCAGCATTGCGAATGTGTCTTCTTCAATCAATTGAGGTAGTAACTGTCCGAAACGCTGCCTTCGAGCGACGTGTAGCGCCCGTATTTCGGCAGCTTCGGCTCGTCCACCATTGTCAGGGCAATGCCGGCGATCTTGGATCGGCCGCCAAGATGCCGAATCCCCTCCGCGACAGCCTCGCGCGAGGTTTGGCACCACTTCACCGCAAAGATGATTTTGTCGACATGTCTCGCCAGGATCGAGGCATCGGCGGCCGGTCCCACTGGTGGCGCGTCGACGATGACGGTGTCGAACTTTCCCCGAAGCTCTTCAAGGATCGAGAGCATTCGCGCCGAGGCAAGAAGGGCAGGCGGGTTGCGTGTCTTTGCGCCGGCGGGCAGCAGGCAAATCCCCGAACGCTCGTCCGTATGAATTGCGTTTGCGGTCTTCATCGGCAAAGTCAAAAGGTCGACAAGTCCGACCTTTTCGGCCATGCCGAAGAACGCCGTGGCGGCCGAAAGCCGCAAATCCGCATCGATCAGCAGCACGCGCTCGCCGTCAGCGGCGGCGGAGCAGGCCAGGCTCAGGGCCAGCGTCGTCTTTCCTTCGCCGGGCATCGCCGATGTCACCAGCAGGAGGCGCGGCGAACGGATCAGGTCCGATGACCCTTCCATGCCAAGGCGCAGCCGCCGCACCGCCTCGCTATATCGGGAGAGAGGCCTGCGCTCGAGATAGGCTACAGGCTGGGCGTCGGCCGACCAGCCCGACATCCTGGGCATGGACGCAAGAACCGGAACGGCCAGTTCTTCCTCGATCTGCTTCTTTGCCATGAAGCCGGATGCGGACAGTTCACGAAGAAGGGCGCYGGCACCGCCGAAGAGGACGCCGAGAACCAGGCCCAAAGCCGCAAAGAGAGGCCTGTTCGGGAAGCTTGGCGAAAGCGGAGYGGTTGCAGCCGTGATCACGCGTACGCCGCTGTTGAGCAGCGTGGACTTTTCCTCCGTCAGCTTGGCGCGCGACAGGAAGGTCTCAAACAGGTTCTGGTTTGCCGTGGCAATCCGCTCGAGGTCGCGCAACTGGACGCCGACCTGGCCTTCCGCCTCGGACTGGTTGGATACCGAACCCAAAGCCCGAACCAGCGCAGCTTCGCGGGCCTCGGCGGCGTCGACTTCATTCTTCAGATTGCCGATGAGGCGCTGGACTTCGGCGGAGATCTGTCCCTCGATATCGCGGCGTTCGGCTTGGGCGGACAGGACGTCGGGATGGCGTTCGCCATATTTCAACCGCAGGTCGGCTTCCCGCCGGCTGACAACGGAGAGCTGGGATCGAAGCGCGGTGACCACGACGGATTGCAGCACGTCGGGCATCGATTGGATATCGCCGCCGGAGCTCAGAAGTTTGTCAACTTGCTGATATTGCGCCCGTTTCGCCGACAATTCGGCGCGTGCGTTTATCAGCGCGATATTCAGCTCCGACATCTGCTGGTCGGTCAAACTGCCGGAGCGTGTCGTCAGTAAATTATGGTCCGCCCGGAACTTCTGGACGGCTTCTTCCGAACGGCTGAGTTCTGATCGCAGATACGTGGCCCGGTCGCTGAGCCATGCGGAGGCTTTTTGGACCCCTTCGTAACGGGTCTTCGTTCGATCGGCGACATATGCCTCGGCAATTGCATTGGCCAGCGACGCTGCTTTTGCCGGGTCGTACATGCCCACGTCGATTTCGATGACGTTGCCGAGCCCGACGCGCGAGACTCCCAATGCGGTTTGAAGCCACGTCAAGGCCGTCGGCCCGATCTTGGGGTCCTCCGCCAGCCTTTGGCTGGTGACCACCTGTTGGAGAAGCGACGCGGATCTCATGACCGCGATCTGGCTTTCAATGAATGTCGGATTGTCGGAAAAGTCGGTGTTGGAATAGTCCTGAGGGGTCATATAGTCGACCGGGGAATCAAGTAAGACTTGTGCGACGCCAGTGTACGTCGTTGGAAGTGTAAAAGCGGCAACAAGGAATATGGCGAAGGTGGCGGCTGCAATTGCGGACGCGAACTTCCAGCGTCGGAGAAAGAAATCAAAGATTTCTCTGACGTCGAGTGAAGGCATTTGCCTGGATATGATCGGATCGTCAGTTGGACTACGCATTTCCGGACCCTTGCGACCAGAAAAAACAACCCACCCCTTCAGCATCGGCTGAATGGCTTGCACCTCAAATCATTCGGGCAGTCAGCTGTCAGGCGCGCCCACACTTATCGGAAGGTGAGCGTTCGTGCCCGCCGTACGGCATATCCAGATCGTTCTCTTCCGCCCGCCGGCCGATCGCGCCATCGACCGACGGAAACCATATCAGTTTCCCGGATGCCCCCGCCATTACCATTAATGAGTAGTAAATCGGCAAAAGGTCGATCTGGTCTACCCGACGGCTTCCCGCTGTCTTTTGGGAGGTTGCCGAATAGGCTCCCGAGCTTGCTCGGGAGCCTGCAACGACGCTGGCGCGACGCGGGGCGCAGGGGAGCCTGTGCGCCCCCGTCGCCGATGCGTATTTGTCTCAGCGAGTCTGTGGTCGACATGGAAACCTACGGCGAATTGGTGTCGGGACTAGTGGATTGGGCGACAGATAGGTCCGGAGCGATCCTGGTGCTGTCGGCGACCTTGCCGCTGGCTCTTCTTCTGAGAGAGGGTTGGTTGGTGGCCTGCGGTGTCCTCGGCGTATTCGTTGGGGCTGTCATGTTGGTTGTGTTCGGCATCGAAAGCACCGTGGCGGCGGCGCTCGTCGTTCTCGCAAGCAGCCTGTTGTTTTCAACGGTTCTGCTTTCCATCCGCAAGCGATTGGCGCAAATCGAGGATCGCGTCGCATCCGTGGCATCGGCAATCGACAAGCTGGAGATCGCCGAGGAGAGACGACAAACCTTCAGCACGCGTCGCCCCCCCCACAATTCGCGGATTCTTGCGCGCCTGCAGTCGGTAGCCGGAGCAGCGGAATATGCGTCCGGCGCAGCCGCGGAGGCTGAAAGAGAGACGCCGGCATTCCCCGGCCTGTATTCGCAGGAGCCGGGAGCAACATTGGAGTTCGACAATTCAGCCCGCGGTGGTTCGGGCCCGTTGAGGCGGCGGCGACGATCGTCGCAATGATATGGCCGTGCCGAGGCGCGAAGGCAGATGCGACCGCGGGGGATATCGCGTTGTTGGCGGRCGGGCCGTTCGCCGGCGCATGACGAAGGCGATTTTCGCAAGGCTGCAAACGGGATCGGCGTCGCGGCAAAGCTGACCGCCGCCTCGATGCGGCTTTCCTCACAGCCAAGGTGTCCGCGAAATCGGCGTAACGCCCGACGATGTCATGGCGATCGTCCTGGGCCTGGTCTGCCGTTCATGCAAAGCGCTGGCCCGCACCTCAATCGATGATTCCCCTAGGCCTAAGGGCGGGATACGCCTTTTGCATGCCGGTTGTGTGCCGGTTGGTGGAAGGCCGCTTGCTCGATTGCCGCCATCGCGCGGCGATGTCGTCTGAGGCACCCCTCCAGCCGGCTCCGACCCGCTCGGCGGTAGAGAAGTACCTGAAAGTGGTAGGCACAAGACCGGTTGTGTGAAATCATGGATGGAACCTTCGGCGTAGTTGAATTAAACTTGCAGCTTCGGGTTGCCTGAGTGTTGAGTTATTTCGGGGCGTGATGGGCTTATCAAAGCAGTTTCTTGGGTCCGGGCGAACACCCGCGTTAGCCGACTCAAGTTGGGAAAAGCGTGTGTCCGAATTGCCGGGGGCCGTGCGCCGCGTTTATCCGGCGGGCACGGCTATCGCGCGCGAATATGAGGCTAGATCGGCCATTTTGATCATAACCGCYGGCTGGGCGGCGTTCGCCAAGATGTTGCCGAACGGTTCTCGCCTAATCGTTGATTTCGCGCTGGCTCACGAAATTGCCTTGATCGAGTTCGCCGGAGAGATGAGCGAGACGGTAACGGCTCTCTCCGACGTCACTGYGATCGAACTCGCCGGTCCCATCCGTTCTTGTTTTTCGCGCTACCCGCAGCACATTTGCGAGGCCGTGCTGGCGGCCGAGGCGAGCCGATATTCAAGGGTTGCGGAGCATCTCGCAGGCGTCAGCCGAAGGGGAACCGTCGAGCGCACGRCCCACCTTCTTCTCGAACTGGCGTGCCGCACGCATCGGTCGGCAACGAGCTACCCAGACCGCTATCATTGTCCGCTGACCCAAACCGAACTGGCGGACGCGTTGGGTCTTTCGGCCGTGCATGTAAGTCGTGTCCTGAAGACATTGCGGGAGGCTGGCCTGGCTTCGTTCCGCAGCGGCGTCGTGGAGTTGCACGACCATGCGGGGCTTATCGAAATGACCGGATTTGATCGGTCTTACATCTCGACCTGACGGCCAGACAGCCTTGCGGCATCAGTCGGTCCACTGCTCGTCCACATTTTCCGATTGGCTATGATCAGCATGAGGTCGCTTCTGCGGCGCCGCCGAGAAGCGTCGGCGAAGAGAGAGTCGACATTGCATGAGGATATCACTATATAGCGGCGGCCTCGGACGATGCACCTACGATCGATGCACCGCGAGAGTAGCCAGAAATGTTGAACATATTGCGGTACAACTCGGAACGAACAGGCCAAAAAAAGAAAGCTAAAACAATGGCTAGGACGGGAAGCGAACCTGGCCAACGGTACCGCCATTCTCAATGATCTGAACGTGCCCTTGAACCTTTCCAATCCTTCGGCTCTGCGGACCTTGGCAACATGTCTTGCCGGTCGAGGCCGACTCGGCTCGAATGGGGCATGCATCCTTTAGCGGGATGCGGGCGTTCATGACCACCAACCGGCATAGCCGCTAGGGAAGAAAGCAGTATGAGTGAACACGCGATCGAGTTCTTGCGCGGATGGATTGGCGAAAAGGTCCAGTGCCCGCATTCGCCGCTCAAGATCGAGAAGCAGGCCGAGACTCTCGCCAAGGAATGCTGCGCCAAGGCTGCAGAGGAAGGCATTCTCCTGGAAGACATTCAGGAAGAGGTCGGCGATATCCAGGAACTGATCGCATCGCGCCTCGAAGAAGCCGCCGAAGAGAACGCGCACGAGGCAAAGCCGGACAACGCGTCCGAGTAAAAGCAAATGACATAAATTGGCTAAGCTGAAGGTTCGGCCGAGCCAAACGTGCTCTTCAGCCACGCCTTCGGCAGCGCCGGCACGAAGTTGCCATCGCGCCCCGTCATATCTTCATTGGCGACCAGCGCATTGAGGATCGCTTCCTCCACCCCTTGCACGACCGCGTCGAAGAACGGATCGATGTCGACGTCCGGGATGAAATCCGCGCGGGCCATGCGGCCCGAAGTCGCCAGCGCAGCCTGAGGATTGGCGGTCGAGAAGGCGAGAAAGATATCGCCCGAGCTGTGATATCCATAGCCGCCGGTCATGGCGATGCCGAGCGGCACGCGCCGGGCAAGCCGCTTCATCTGATGCGGCAGGAACGGCGCATCCGTGGCGACGATGGCGATGATCGAGYCCTTTTCCGCACGCGGGGTGCATTCACGGATCGCGGGCTCGGTGAGTTCCGCTCCGACGGGCCGGCCGCGAATGGTGAAGTTGCGCTGCTTGCCGAAATTCGCCTGCACGAACACACCGAGCGTATAGCGGCTGGCCTGCCATTCGACGATGCGCGAGGCGCTGCCGGACCCGGCCTTGAAGCCGAAGGAGATCATGCCGGTGCCGCCGCCGACGCTGCCTTCCTCGACGGCGCCGCCTGCTGCGCCGTCGAGCGCCGAGGCGACATGGTCGAAGCCCACATGGTGGCCGTTGATGTCGTTGAGGAAACCGTCATAGGTCTCCGCCGCCACCGGCAGGCCCCAGGCGCTGTCGAGCGCCGCCGGCAGCACGCGGCTCATCCAGCGCAGCGTGCCGTCGCGGGTGACGCCGCAGGAATGGGTATTGGTAATGGTAATCGGCAGGTTGAAGGCGCCGGTCTCCTCGATGATATGCGTGCCGGTCAGTTCACCATTGCCGTTCTGGCTGAACACGCCGGCAAATACCGGCGTGCCGAGCTCGCCAGGCGGCCTCGGCAGGATGGCGGTCACGCCGGTGCGCACGGGTCCGATGCCGACCCGGAGCGGGCCCTCGCCGGAAACCAGCGTCGTGTAGCCGACCGCGACGCCCGGCACGTCCGTGATGGCATTGAAGCGGCCGGGCGTACCGTCCAATGCTATGTCGAACGAGCGCAGGCGCGGATTGCCCGAGGGCGTGCGAAGATGCGGGTCGTAGGTACTCATCCCGTCCTCAGAACAGCGAGCCCTGGTTGCCCGGCTCCTTGGTCTTGCCGGAAGGCTTGGCGGYCAGCTTCGGCCGCGCTCCGCCGCTGGTGGCGATGGCCTCGGCATCGCCGTCGGCGAATTCCAGCCGCAGCGCCGCACCCGGCGCCAGATCCGCAACCCTCTTGATGACGGAGCCTTCGGCATCCTTGACCAATGCGAAGCCGCGCGCCAGCACGGCCTTATGCGACAGCGTGGCGAGCAGCCGGTCAGCCTGGGTGAGAGCCGCACGCAGCCGGTCGAGCTGCCGCGCCATCGCCTGGTCCTGCCTTCGTGCGAGCCCGGCCAGCGTGTCGGCCTGCAGCTTCTGCTGCCTGACGATCGGCGCCGGCGACAGCCTGGTCGCCGTGCGCTGGAAGCGTATCCGGCTTTGGCGCACGATGGCGAAGAAGGCTGCACGCGCGCGGGCAATGTCGCGGCCTGTCAGCGTGCGCGTCTCGTTGAGACGCCGCGACAGGGTCGCCGGCGTCAGCCTCTGCCGCTCCAGCCTTGCGCGCTTGCGTTCGATGTTCACCGTCAGCGCCCGGTCGAGCCGGCTGGTGGCTTCATCGAAGCGGCGGCGTGGCAAGGCCAGCAGCTGGTCGGGCGAGGGGAGCGCCCGCGCCGCGCCGCGCAAGGCCTGGCGTTTGCGATCCATGTGCCGCGAGGTGCAGGCATTGAGCCGCGCGCCAAGGTTGGCGAGCGTGGCTTCGAGCTCGGCCTTGACGGGCACCGCGATCTCGGCGGCGCCGGTCGGCGTCGGCGCGCGCATGTCGGCGGTGAAATCGATCAGCGTCCAGTCCGTCTCATGGCCGACGGCCGAAATTATCGGGATGCGGGAGGCCGCGACGGCGCGCGCCAGCCCCTCATCGTTGAAGCCCCACAAATCCTCCAGGCTGCCGCCGCCGCGCGCTACGATCAGAAGATCGGGCGGCCGTATGGCGCCATCCCAGGCAAGCGCGTTGAAGCCGTTCACGGCGGCGGTCACTTCCTTGGCCGTCGTCTCGCCCTGGACCCTCACCGGCCAGACCAGCACATGCAGCGGAAACCGGTCCTTGATGCGGTGGATGATGTCGCGGATCACCGAGCCTGTCGGCGAGGTGACGACGCCGATGACGCGGGGCATGAACGGCAGGCGCCGCTTGCGGCCGGAATCGAACAGGCCTTCCGCCTGCAGCCGGCGCTTGCGTTCCTCCAGCAGCGCCATCAGCGCTCCGGCGCCGGCCGGCTCCAGATTGTCGATGACGATCTGGTAGTTGGATTTGCCGGGATAGGTCGTCAGCCTGCCGCTGGCGATCACTTCCATCCCTTCCTCCGGGCGGAATTTCAGCCGGCTCATCGTGGTCTTCCAGACCACGGCGTCCAACCGCGCACGGTCGTCCTTCAGCGCGAAATAGGCGTGGCCGGAGGAATGCGGGCCGCGATAGCCGGAAATTTCGCCGCGCACCCGCACATTGCCGAAGGCGTCCTCGACCGTGCGCTTCAGCGCGCCGGAAATCTCGCTCACCGTATATTCGGTGGCGTTGCTGCGTGATTCGGTTGCTGCTTCACTCATCGCCCGATTGGGGAACGCTTATTGGCCTGCGTCAAGGCAGGGAGCAATCCTCGCTAATATTATAACGCGTTCTTAAGCCGGATTTGCTTTGACTGCCCCCCAACACAGCCGGCCCAAGGACGCATGAGCCCACGCCCGAACAGCAGCCCGTTGATGCACCAGGTCACGCTGACCGTGTTGGCGCTTGCCGCCCTCGCGCTGGCGATTCTCGTCGGCTTTGGCTACTACGCGGCCGCCCAGGCCGACCATGCCTCGCTCGAACGCCAGAAAATGTTCGTTGCCGACGGCCTCCAAGACAAGATCGCCGCCGTTGAGCGCGAGCARCAAAGCGTTTCCGTCTGGGACGAAGCCGTCACCAACGCCAAGGCCGGCAATCAGACCTGGATAGTCGAGAATCTCAGCGTCTGGATGTATACCTACTACGGCCACAACCGGGTTTACATACTTGACGCCGCCAATCGTCCGATCCACGCCATGCGGGAAGGCGAGGTGGTCGACGTGTCTGCCTTCGCCGAAGATGAGCCCACCCTGCGGCCGACTATCGAGAAGCTGCGCCGCATGCTGGCCGAACCGCCGAAGGCCGATGCCCCTGGTCAGCCGGCCAAGATGGTCGCAGAGGACCTGGTGGAACTCGATGGAAAACCGACGATCCTGAGCGTRATGCCGCTGGTGCCGAGTACGGACCGCATCACCCAGGCGCCAGGCACCGAATATCTGCATGTTTCGGCCGAGTTCATAAATGACGCCTTGATCGGCAAGATCGCGGGAAAATATCTGCTCGACGGCGCACGTCTTGTGCCGCTGTCGCAACCGGTCGGCGAGGCAGCGGTCCCGCTGGTCGACTCCCACGGCGTGATCCTTGGCTATATCGGCTGGGACCAGGATAGGCCCGGGCTCACTCTGCTGCGCAAGATGGGGCCGGCCTTGGGGATTGCCTTGGTTGTCGCCGGGGGTGTTCTGACGTTCCTTTTGCGGCGGCTGCGCCGGGCATCCGCCGCGCTGCAGACCAGCCAGGACCAGGCGCAATATCTCGCCTTCCACGATACGCTCACAGGCTTGCCCAACAGGGCGCTATTCGAGGATCGCTTGCGGCGCACGCTGTCCATCACCAGGCATGACGCTGCGAAGGTGGCGCTGCTTTACCTCGATCTCGACCGCTTCAAGCATGTCAACGACACGCTCGGCCATCCGGCCGGCGACGAGCTTGTCAGGCAGACGGCGGCGAGGCTCCGGCACACCATCCGCGAGGTCGACACCGTGGCGCGGCTCGGCGGCGACGAATTCGCGATCATCCTGCTTGATGTTCCCGATGTCAAAAGCGCGGAGGACATCGCCGACAGGCTGCTGCTGAAATTGCGCGAACCGTTCAGGCTGATCGACGATCAGGTCTTTGTCGGCGCCAGCATCGGCATCGCGCTCTCGACCGGGCCCGACACCGATGCGGGCGACTTGCTGCGCAAGGCGGACATCGCGCTCTACGAAGCCAAGAAGAACGGCCGCGGCCGCTATCAGGTCTTCGTCGGCGACATGGACGACCTTTTGCTGCGCAAGCGCAAGGTCGAGGCCGAACTGCGCAAGGCACTGACCGGGGGCGACGGCATAAAGCTCGCTTATCAGCCGGTTTTCTCGATCGACGGCCGCCAGATACTCGGCGCCGAAGCCTTGATCCGCTGGGGGCACGAGGTGCATGGCGCGCTACCGGCGGCRCAATTCATCGCCATTGCCGAAGAGCGCGGCCTGATCGGCGATTTGGGCAAATGGGTGCTGACGGAAGCGTGCCGCTTCGCCCTCGGGACTAACCTGCCCTGGATCGCCGTCAACATCTCGCCGATGCAGTTGCGCGACTCGGGCTTTGCCGACCAAGTCGCGGCGATCCTGGAGGAAACCGGGCTCGATCCGGCCCGTCTGCAACTCGAGACCACCGAAGCCGTACTCCTCGAGCAGAATGACACGATCAGTTCGGTTATCGCCGCACTGCGCAATTCCGGCATCCGCATCGTGCTCGACGATTTCGGCACCGGCTATTCGTCACTAAGCTATCTGCGCCGCCATGCCATCGACAAGTTGAAGATCGACCGCTCATTCGTGCGCATGCTGGACGAGGACAAGAGCGCCGCGGCGGTCGTCAAGGCGCTGATCGAGCTTGCGCTGGCGCTGAAGGTCGAGGTGACGGCGGAAGGCGTCGAGACCGACGAACAGAAAGCCCGGCTCGTCCGCATGGGCTGCCACCAATTGCAAGGCTATCTTCTGTCGCCGCCGCTGGAACCTGGCCAGTTGCTGGCATTGCCGGGTCTGTCGTCGAGCGCTGTGGAGCGGACTGTCGCCCACGCGTGACACTTACCAGCCTGGCAGGATCTGACTGGGCTTGGTCCGCTTCATCTTGGCGAAGGCAAGCGCTGCGAAGTCGAAGCTCCCCGTCTCTTCGCCGACCGGCACGGAAATGTTGTCGAGGCTCTCGGCGATGTGTCTGGCCAACGCGTCGACGATCTCCGGCTGCGATGTCTGGCCGCGCATRATGCCGATTCGGCAGTCCGGCAGCGTGTCGAACCCGTCGGCTTCGCCGAGCACGCGCATGCCCGGYCGCAATGCGCATTCAGGCAACACCGAGATGGCGAGGCCGGCGAGAACCGCGGCCGTGATCACGGTTGCCGAGAAGCTGGAGAACAGCACGCGATACTCGCGGTTCTGGCGGTCGAGCACGTCGACCGCGGCGCGCCGCCAGATGCAGTTCGGCCGGCCGAACGCCATCGGCAGGATCTCCTGCTCATGCGTGGCGTGGTTGGCCGAGGTGACCCAGAGCAAAGGCTCGCGCCGCACCACTTCCGACTGGCCGCGCGTATCGTTGTGCGTCACCAGCGCGAGATCGAGATTGCCGCGCTTGATGTGCTCAACCAGGCCCGGCGTCGGCTCGCAGATGACCGTCAGCTCGACGCGCGGGTTGGAGCGCGAGAAGCGCGCCATGATCTCGGGCAGGAAACGGTCGGCATAATCGTCCGGCGTGCCGATTCGGATGGTGCCCTCAAGCCGCTGGTCGTCGAAGGCCGCGAGCGTTTCGCGGTTGAGGTAGATCAGCCGCCTCGCATAGGAAAGCAGTCTGTCGCCCTCCTCGGTCAGCTTGTTGGTGCGCCCGTCCTTTTCGAACAGCGGCTTGCCGATCCGCTCCTCCAGCCGGCGCATCTGCATCGACACCGCCGACTGCGTCCGGTGCACCTCTTCGGCCGCCCGGGTAAAACTTCMGGTGTCGGCGATCGAGATGAAGGTCTGCAACTGATCGAGATCGAGCGGCGCTTTCATCGGTCCAATCCATCATTGATGTTGATGCTAAAGATTAGAAACATTCGTTGGATTAATCAATCGATCTCCGGCAAATTAGCAGTATCCACATGAGGGCATGTGAATCGAGACCGCGACGGCGCTTCTCCCAAGGCGCCGATTGCGCGGTTTCGTCCGTTCGACTCCGAGGAGAGACTGACATGACCACGATCGAATTCGCCTCCGAGACCCCGCGCATCACCACGCGTCCGGCCGTTGCGACCCGCGTGCTCAATGCGGTCGCCAACGCCTATCGTGCCTGGAAAAACCGCCGCGCCTTCTATCGCCTCGGCGAGATGTCGGATGCCGAGCTCGCCGATATCGGCCTCACCCGCGCCGACCTCCATGTCGCCATCGACGTGCCCTTCGGCCGCGATCCGACGGCAAAGCTGCGCGCCATCGCCAGCGAACGCGCCGACTCCATCGAGGATGTCGCCCGCAGGGTTGCCTGAACGGCTGCGCTCGCTGCATTTCCGGTCGCGGTGAACCTTTGGAAGACTCAGCGCGACCAAGCTTCATGCAGGCTCCCACACTCCCTGCCGGTTCCCCGCCGGCCTGCCTGCACATTGCCCGGTCCTAGCTAGGACCGGGCAATTTTTTCTCAACCTCGTCATCGTGGGATCTGCGCCGCGTCGCTTCGCTCCTTGCTCCGCCCCAGGATGATGACCCCGCGTGGTAAGCGACAAACCCTACCGCTGGTCCATGCCGCGTTTGAACTGATCGAAAATCGTTTCGATGTTCTTCTGATATTCGTCGCGCTGCTGCGCGCCGGTCTCGAACATCTTGGCAAAGATGTCATCGAACGGGTTTCTCGGCCTGCCGCTCGGATTGGTCGGCGGCTCTGGTGCCGGGGGCTGCTGCGGCGCCGGCTGTCCACCCGGCATGCCGAAGCTGCTGCCCTGGCGCAGCATCTCCTCGAACATTTTGCCGAGCGGATTGTCGCCGTAGGRATTGGGGGCCTGCGACGGCTGCGCCGCGCCGCCGAACATGTCCTGCAGCACCTTGCCGAACGGGTTGTCGCCATAGGGATTGGGTGCCTGCTGCGGCTGCGCGGCCTGCACGCCGCCTCCTGCCTGCCGCATCATTTCCGCTATGATCTCGCCGAGCGGATTGCTGCCGGTTCCACCGGCCGCCTGCATCTGGTTATTGGTCTGCTTGAACAGCCCGCCCATCATCATCGAGGCCATCGCCGGCAGCATCTGCTGCAGCACCTGCTGGCTGAGCCCTGTGGCCTGCGCGGCCTGGCTCGCCACGGCGCGCGACAAATCCTTCGAGCCGAACAGGTAACCGAGGATGCCGTTGCCCTCATCGATGCCTTGCGGCGTGAACGCCCGGGTCACGTCCTCGAAATATTTGGCGTGCTGGCCGCTCGCCATCGCCGTCATGAAGGCGCCCAGCCCGTAAGGATCCGCGGTATTGCGCCGAAGCCCCTGCGAGAAGGCCGGCAGCAGCGCTTCGACCGCGGCCTGGGCCTGCTGCTGCGAAAGGCCGAATTGCTGGGCCAGCGCCTGCATGCCGGCGCCGTTCTGAGCCTGCGCAAAGATGTCGAACAGGGAAGGCATAGGATCTCCTCCGGCAAAATGCTCGCCGGAAAGCCTATTTCCTTTCCATTGTCGATTGAAGCGGCTTTTACAGCCACTCTCAGGCGGATGCCGGGCAGTTAGTAGGCATACTCCATGAACACAGGCTCGATCGAGCCGCCCCAGCGCGTGTGGTAGGCCGAAAGCATTTCTTCTGCGCTGGTGGTGCCGCGCGCCACGACCTCGTCGAGCGTGTTCAGGAACGAGGTTTCGTCATAGCCGTCGCGGTTCTTCTTGCCGCGGTTCTTCAGGCCCATGCGCGAGATGGCGAGCACGTCGCGGGCGATCTCGCGCAGGGTGGTGTTGCGGAACGGCGCCGAAATGCCATGCTCCGGCACTGCGTTTCGCATAGCCAGCGCTTCCTTGTAGGTCCAGCTCGAGGTCAGCGCCTCGGCGGCGTCCAGCGCCTGCTCGTCATAGAGCAGCCCGACCCAGAAAGCCGGCAGCGCGCAGATGCGCCGCCAGGGTCCGCCGTCGGCGCCGCGCATTTCGAGGAAGCGCTTCAGCCGCACGTCGGGGAACAGCGTCGACAGGTGATTGGCCCAGTCGCCCATCGTCGGCAGGCCGTCGGGCACTTCCTTGCGGGCGGCACCGGCCATGAACTGGCGGAAGGTGTAGCGCGTCATGTCGTGATAGTGGCCGTCGCGGATGACGAAATACATCGGCACGTCGAGCGCCCATTCGACATAGTCGGCAAAGCCGAAATCCGGCGCGAAGCAGAATTCCAGCATGCCCGAGCGCTGGTTGTCGGTGTCGCGCCAGATGTCGCCACGCCAACTCTGCAGCCCGTTCGGCTGGCTCTCGGTGAAGGGCGAGTTGGCAAACAGCGCCGTCGACAGCGGCTGCAGCTTGAGCGACACCTGCATCTTGCGGCGCATGTCGATCTCGCTCTCGAAGTCGAGATTCACCTGGATCGTGCAGGTGCGATACATCATGTCGAGGCCCTTCGATCCGACCTTCGGCATGTAGCGGGTCATGATCTCGTAGCGAGACTTCGGCATCTTCGGCGTTTCGGCCAGCGACCATTTCGGGCTGCCGCCGAGGCCGAGGAAGCGGATGCCGAGCGGCTCGGCGATCTCGCGCACCTGCGCCAGATGCGCATTGCCCTCGCGGCAGGTCTGATGGATCGATTCCAGCGGCGCGCCGGAGAGCTCGAACTGCCCGCCCGGCTCCAGTGAGATCGCGCCCTGGCCGGTCGGCTCGACCAGGCCGATGATACGGCCAGCATCCATGATCGGATCCCAGCCGAGCTTTTCCTGCATGCCTTCGAGTATGGCGCGGATGCCGCGCTCGCCGCCGTAAGGCACCGGCGCGTTGCCGTCGACATAGAAGGGGAACTTCTCGTGTTCCGTGCCGATACGCCATTTGTCGCGCGGCTTGTTGCCCGCGGCCAGGTAGCCGACGAGTTCGTCGATGCCTTCGATGGGACTGGTATCGGTTGTGTCGCGCGCCATGAAGCCCCTCCGAGCGCATCGCCCCGGAAATCGGCTTCGATTTCCGCCGGGCATCCTGCACAAGATCTTAGTGCTACAGCCTCTTTAGCGCGTCGAAAAGCGCGCAGGGTGCTGCAGGGGCCGGACGGCCGCCGGCGCTAGATGGACGAAATGCCGGCAGACGATCAAGCAAAAAATCCTGAGCCACGCCTCAAGAGGATTTGATCACCAGTCGCCGAGTGACGCCTGGATCACCGCAAGCGCCGCCACGGCGGCCGTATCGGCGCGCAGGATGCGCGGTCCGAGCGGAATCGCGGTGACAAAAGGCAGCGCCCTCAGCATCTTGCGCTCGTCCTCGGAAAATCCGCCTTCCGGCCCGACCAGCAGCGCGAGCTTTTTCTCACCCACCTTCTGCAAGGCCGGCAGCGGGTTGTTGGTCGAGGCATCCTCGTCGCAGAAGATCAGCCGCCGCTCCTTGTCCCAGCCACCGAGCAGCCGCTCGAGCTTTTCCGCCTCGCGCAACTCCGGCACCGCCAGGATGCCGCATTGCTCGGCCGCCTCGACGACATTGGCGCGCAGCCGCTCGATGCCAGGTTTCGCCACCTGCGTGTGCTGGGTAATGACCGGCTGCAGGATGCCGGCGCCCATCTCCACCGCCTTCTGCACCAGATAGTCGAGCCGGCCCTGTTTCAGCGGCGCGAAGCAGTAGACGAGATCGGGCAGCGGCGGCTGCGGCCGCTGGAGCGAAAGCAGCTTGAGCCGGACCGCCYTTTTGGATTTGACGGCAATCGCCGCCGACCACTCGCCGTCGCGGCCGTTGAAGACAAGGATCTCGGCGCCTTCACCGAGCCGCAGCACATGCGCGAGATAATGGCTCTGCTGTTGTCCAGCATCGAATTCGAGGCCTGGCCCGAGATCGTCCGGCACGAACAGCCGCTGCATTCTGTAATTGGCGCGCATGGCCGAGCAATGGGCGAGGGCAGCGTTGCCGTCAAGTATCGGCCGACGGATGCCAGACCGGCGCGTAGCCTTGCCTCAGCACCGAAATGCTGGTGGCAGGCGTGATGAGCCGCAGCGATCGCCCGGCGAGGCGGTCGAATGCTTTCGGGGCGCTATAGCCCGCGAACGACCAACCGAGCGCCTTGCCGTCGCGCAGCGCGTAGGCGGTGCCACCATCGGCCACCATCGTCCCGTCGGGCAGGCCACCAAGCTCTTCCGCGGAGAGGGCGGGCGGCCGGCCGCCCGAGGCCAGCCGTTCCTTGTGCAGCCGCTTGTCGATCATCGGTGCGCGCGGTTCGGCAACGCCGAAGGCTTCGCCGAATCGCCGCACGAAGTCGGTCGCCCGTTCGCGTCGGCAGAAGAAGCAGGGCCGGTGGCCGGCGGCGAGTGCAGTGACTTCGTCGAGGAAAAACAGCTCGGTCCAGCCGGCCTTGCCACCTTGCCGGTTGCGGCCCATCGGCTCGCGCCGCACGTTGCGGAAGTCGCAGACGCAGATGATCCAGGCCGGCAAGGCCCAGCGCTTCCTCAGCAGCGTCTTCGTCTCGGGATCATGGATGATGCCGCGATTGCCCATGAACAGGCCGCRCTCGGTCACGGCATGGATGGCGCCGAACGGATCGACCCGGTTCTGCAGTGGCATAGCGTTCTCTCCGGCACGCAGCTTGGCTGAAATGCAACCGGCATGATATCGCTCGCCCCAGCATTTTCATGTCAGCAGGATTCTCTAATGCGGGTGTTGGTGGTCCAGAACTACGACAATACCGGCCTAGGCCAGGTCGGCGCCGCTCTCGCGGAGGCCGGCGCCGAGCTCGACCTGCGCCGCCCCTATCAGGGCGATCCGCTGCCTCAGGACGCCAACGGGCATGATGCCATGGTGGTGCTTGGCGGCGGGCAGAACGCGCTGGCCGACAATGACTATCCCTATTTTCCCGCGCTTCTCGAACTGACGCGCGATTTTGCCGGCAAGGACCGGTCGGTGCTGGGCATCTGTCTCGGCGGCCAGCTTCTCGCGCGCGCCTTCGGCGCCGAAAACCACATCGGCGGTGCGGTGGAATTCGGCTGGCGCGGCGTGTCGCTGACCACCGAAGCCAAGGCCGATGCGGTGCTCGGCGCCTTGCCGGAAAAGTTCCCGATCTTCCAGTGGCACGACGACACGTTCGACCTGCCTGAAAAGGCCGTGCGACTCGCCGGCAACGATGCCGCCGAGAACCAGGCCTTTCGCATCGGCCGCGCCGTCTACGGCTTCCAGTTCCATTTCGAGGCGGACCGGCCGCTGGTGCGCGACTGGAGCACCGCCTTCCAATCGCTGATCGCCGAGCGCCATCCCGACTGGGCCGGCAAGCTCGACGACGAGATGGCCCGCAACGGGCCGGAGGCCGACGCTGCGGGGCTCGCCATCGCCCGCGCCTGGGTGGCCACGATCTGAGCGCACCGGTCGCTTTGCCGAGCGTGGCATAATTGGCACGCCTCCGCGGTTCCGTCTGGGGAAAACCCTCTTCATTCTTGGTTTGTGTCCGGCTGCTCGCCTAAGAGGGCGCGCTTTGTATCGTCGGCGCAACCGCCATGAACCTTTTGTGTGATCCAGCCGACACACCGGCGATACAGAATCTGCTTAGAAGCGCGAAATCGTCGAAACATTGAGACGCATTTTATCGTTTCAACGCATTGGTAACCGCCTTGTGCACAGATGCTGAAAGCTTAACCAGAGATGACGTCCGTGAAAGCAGCGCTTTTGTCCTTCGTAATGCTGTCTGCCATCGTGCTCTGCGGCCTCGGTATCTATGCCGCCGATGCAGCGACCAACCACCGGGCCGTTGACGGTTACGGCGTCACCGCCTCGCTCAACTGACACTGATCCATCCCGGTAGACGGAAAGCAGATCCCGCAGCCCGGGATCGTGTCTAGCGCGTCTAGAACGCTTTTCCCTGCAYGGTCAGGATCCGCTTGTCGTCGCCGTTGACGGCCAGGGCGCTGAGCATTCCCGAATGCCAGGCGAGCGTGTCGACATTGACGCGGTTGGCCATCACCTCGGCCTCCGGCACCGGCGTGTGCCCGTGCACGATCACCTTCGGATAAAGGCCGGCGTGGTCGAGGAAGGTATCGCGGATCCAGATCAGGTCCTGCGGGCTCTGGCTTTCGAGTGGTACGTCCGGCCGGACGCCTGCATGGCAGAAGAAGAAGTCGCCGAAAGACACCGAGAAAGACAGCGAGCGCAGGAAGTCGACATGGCTTTGCGGCACCGCATCGACCAGGGCCGCGTGGCTGTGCGACAGCGCCTCATCCGACCTGCCGAACCAGCCGCCGCCCGCTGATAGCGACACGCCGTAGGATTGCGCCGTCTGGACGCCGCCGAAGCGCATGAACAGCCCGTCCGGGTCGGGCTCGGCAAGGAAGTCGAGAAAACCGATGTCGTGGTTGCCAGCGAGCATCAAGTTGCGCGGGTCGCGCTCTCGCGCCGCGATGAGGAAGTCGATGACGCTTTTCGAGTCGGGCCCGCGGTCGGTATAGTCGCCGAGATGGATGATGCGCCAGTCGGACGGAGGCGCGTTTTCCAGCTCGCTCTCGATCCGGCGGTGCATGGCGGCGAGAAGGTCGTGGCGGCCATGCACGTCGCCGATCGCATAGAGCCGCAGGCCGTCCGGTCCGCGCGCGTCGAGATAGTGGATGCCGGCCTCAGTCAAGGCGAGTGTCTTCCCGTGTCAACCATCAACCATCACGGGAAATTAGGGCGGATCGGTGAATAAGCCCCTAGCGCTTGTCGCCCAAAAGTGCGCAGCGGTTTTGGGAGAACGACATGCGCAAACATAAGGACTTAACGCATGTCGCCCAAAAGTGCACAGCGGTTGAGAGAACGACATGCGCAAGAAGCAACGGCTAATCCGCGTTGCGCGACGCGATTTAGCGCCGCAGCTGGTCTTTGCCCATGTCGGTAACCAGGCGCTTGCCGCAAAGCGCCAGCGTGATGTCCATTTCCTTGCGGATGATTTCCAGCGCCTTGGTGACGCCTGCCTTGCCCATGGCGCCGAGCCCGTAGAGGAAGGGTCGGCCGATATAGGTGCCCTTGGCGCCAAGGCAGAGCGCCTTGAGYACGTCCTGGCCCGAGCGGATGCCGCCGTCCATATGCACCTCTATCCTGTCGCCGACGGTGTCGGCGATCTCTTCCAGCACCGAGATCGACGAGGCGGCGCCATCGAGCTGGCGCCCGCCATGGTTGGACACGACGATCGCGTCCGCCCCGGTCTCGGCCGCCATCAGCGCGTCCTCCTTGTCGAGAATGCCCTTCAGGATCAGCTTGCCGCCCCAGCGTTCCTTGATCCAGGCGACATCCTTCCAGGAAAGCTGCGGGTCGAACTGTTCCGACGTCCATGACGAGAGCGATGAGAGGTCTCCCACCCCCTTGGCATGGCCGACGATGTTGCGGAAAGTCCTGCGCTGGGTGCCGGCCATGCCCATGCACCAGCGCGGACGGATGGCCATGTCCAGCATGTTCTTCAACGTCAGCTTGGGCGGCGCCGACAAACCGTTGCGGATATCCTTGTGGCGCTGGCCAAGGATCTGCAGGTCGAGCGTCAGCACCAGTGCCGAGCATTTTGCGGCCTTCGCCCTGTCGATCAGGTTGAAGACGAAATCCTTGTCGCGCATTACATAGAGCTGGAACCAGAACGGCTTCTTGGTCGCCGAGGCGACATCCTCGATCGAGCATATGCTCATCGTCGACAGCGTGAACGGCACGCCGAACTCCTCCGCTGCCTGCGCTGCCAGCATCTCGCCATCGGCATGCTGCATGCCGGTCAGTCCGGTCGGGGCGAGCGCCACCGGCATAGCCACCTTCTCGCCGATCATCGTCGTTTCAAGCGAACGGTTGGTCATGTCGACGAGCACGCGCTGGCGGAAGTTGATCTTTTGGAAATCCTCCTCGTTGGCGCGGTAGGTGCTCTCGGTCCAGGCGCCGGAATCGGCATAGTCGAAGAACATCTTCGGCACCTTGCGGCGCGCCATGTCCTTGAGGTCGGCGATTGTGAGGATGTCGCTCATATGGTCCCCGCTTGATCGATGCTTAGGTGCGTTTGCGTTCGATGTCGCCGGCTTCCGAGCGCTGTCTCAGCCTCAGTCGCGACACGCGCTTCCAGTCGCCGCTGCGCTCGGCTTCCGCCATGGAGCGCTCGACATAGGTGATGTGGTCCATCGCCGCCTTGCGTGCCGCGAAAGGGTCTGCGGCCTTGATCGCGGCGTGGATCGCCCGGTGCTGCTCAAGCAGCGCGTCACGCGCGCCGGGAACGGTGAACACCAGAAGCCGGTTCTGGAACACGCCCTCGGAAAGCAGCCGGTAGCAGGAGCGCAGCGTGTGCAGGAGGATGATGTTGTGCGCGCATTCGCAGACCGCATGGTGGAACTCGACGTCGATTTCCGCCTCGTCGTCGAAGTCGCCGGTCCGGTGCGCCTCGTCCATGCGCGCCATGATGCGGTCGAGGAGCGCGAGATCCTCGGGCGTTGCGCGCCGCGCCGCGTACTCGGCCGCCACCGCCTCGATCTCGCGCCGATACTCCAGGTAGTCGGTCACCGCCTTGCGGTGCATCGAGATCAGGTCGGTGACCGGCCTGGTGAAGAGCTGGCCGATGACGTCGGCGACATGCGTGCCGCCGCCCGGCCTGGTGGTCAACAGCCCTCGCGCCTCCAGCGCCTTCAGCGCATCGCGCAGGATCGGCCGCGACACGTCGAACTGGCGCGCCAGCTCGCGCTCGCCCGGCAGCCGGTCGCTGGTGCGCAGCACCCCTTCGAGGATCAGGCTCTCGATCTGCTGCACCACCTCGTCGGCGGTGCGCGAATGCTCGATCCTGGAGAAGATATCGCTCAACGGAGAGACGCCTGGGAACGGATGGATGCCGCGCAGACTAAAGCGTCTGTCGCCAACTGGTCAAATTATTTATCCAATTTGGCGGGTCCGGTCGCCTGCGCCGCCGCGCCGTCCCATCCGTGCCTGCTAAAATTTGCTGTTTACGTGCATTGCCGATTRCCGCAAGAGGACGGGGGTTGCACGAAGGGTCGAAATCAGGGGGACCAGCCGTGTCGGACGAGATGTCCAGTCTGGAATTCCAGCCGCGCGCTCAGGGCAGCGTCATGGGTTTTCCGGCGCATGAAGGGCGGCCCGGCGCGCTGGGCGAGGTGCACGCCCGCCCGCATCCGCTGGTCGAGAAGCCGCGCGTGCTCATCCAGCTTTCCTTCATGACCGAGGGCGGCTCGGGCGTCGACCATGCCGTGCTGTCGGACCTGTCGCGGCGCCTAGGCATTGCGGCGCCCGAACGCCACGCCCGCCACCACGCCATGAAATGGGGCAAGGGCACGCTGCGCTGGGAGCGGCATACGGAATTCTCGACCTATCTCTGGGAAGGGCCGCTCGCCGAAAACGGCCGCGGCCAGGAGGATTCGCCCTTCGGCAACGGCTTCTCACCGCCTGGAACGGTGATTTCCGGCATCCGGCTGGAGATTCGCAAATGGACGCAGGCGAGCGAGAAGCTGATTGCCGGTTTCGATCCGACCAGCCTCTGCTATTCGCTGGTCGAGCGGGGTGCTGYGGCCATCATCACCGACTTTCGCCAGGACGGCGATGGGCTGACCCGCATGCTGGTGCTCGACCGCGGCCTGACGCCGGCAAGTACCGGCGCGCTGTCGCAGCGGCTGATCGACATCGAGACCTATCGCACGCTTGCCATGCTTGGCCTGCCGCTGGCGCTGACGCTGTCCGGCCGCGCCCGCCGCATCGAAGACCGGCTGGCGCAGACCACTCTGGAGATGAAGGCCGCCGAGACCCGCGACAGCCAGACCTTGCTCGCCGACCTTACCGAACTTGCCGCCGAACTGGAGGCCGACGCGGCCTCCAGCCTCTACCGATTCGGCGCCAGCCGCGCCTATGACGGCATCGTCACCGAGAGGCTGAAGGCGCTGGATGAGGAGCCGGTGCAAGGCTACGATACCTGGGCGGGCTTCCTGCAAAGGCGCATGGCGCCGGCCATGCGCACCTGCCGCTCGGTGGAGGAGCGCCAAGCCAACCTGTCGCGAAAACTAACCCGCGCCACAACGCTGCTGCGCACCTGGGTCGATGTCGATGTCGAGCGGCAGAACCGCGACCTGCTCGCCTCGATGAACAATCGCGCGCGTCTGCAGTTGCGCCTGCAGCAGACCGTCGAAGGCCTCTCCGTCGCCGCCGTCTCCTACTATGTCGTCGGCCTTGTCGGCTATGTCGCCAAGGGTGTGTCGATCTTCGGCCATGCCTTCGCGCCGGAAGTCGTCACCGCGGCCGCCGTGCCGGTGGCGGTGCTGCTCGTCTGGTGGGGTGTTCGGCGCGTGCGCCGCATGCACTCCGAGCCGGCCAAGCATCCGGGCGAATAGACGCACACTTTACCCTCCCCCTTGTGGGGAGGGTCGATCCGCGCAGCGGATCGGGGCCGGGGTGCTCGTAAAGCGCTTAGCCGGCGCGGACCCCCACCCCGCTCACTTCGTTCGCGACCCTCCCCACAAGGGGAGGGTAGCCCAGCGGCAGATTGCCGCTGCAGGCTTGGGTTAGGTCCGACACCTGATCTCGACCAAAGCAACGTTTGCAACAAATGGTCCCGGCTGGTAAAAGATTTTGACCAGTCGAGTGGAGGAAGTGCCGATGTCTGGCCTTGCCATGCCTAAGACGGATGCCGGTACGCTTGGCCGGCGCGCCGAGATCGTCGCCGACATGCGCATCATCGTGCCGGGCGAGGGCGTCGTCGACACGGCCAGCGAAATGCGTGCCTTCGAGAGCGACGGTCTCACTGCCTATCGGCAATTGCCGCTGGTCGTTGTGCTGCCCGACACCGTGGCGCAGGTCTCGCGTGTGTTGAAATACTGCAACGAGCGCAACATTCGCGTCGTACCGCGCGGCTCGGGCACGTCGCTCTCCGGCGGCGCGCTGCCGCTCGAGGATGYGGTGCTGCTGGTGATGAGCCGTTTCAACCGCATCCTTGCGATCGACTATCCCAACCGCATCGTCGTTGCCCAGCCAGGCGTCACCAATCTCGGCATCACCACCGCCGTCGAGCAGGAGGGCTTCTACTACGCCCCCGATCCATCCTCCCAGATCGCCTGCTCGATCGGCGGCAATGTCGCGGAAAATTCCGGCGGCGTGCACTGCCTGAAATATGGYCTCACCGCCAACAATGTGCTTGGCATCGAGATGGTGCTGATGAATGGCGAGGTGGTGCGCCTCGGCGGCAGCCATCTCGACCAGGACGGCTATGACCTGCTCGGCGTCATGACCGGTTCGGAAGGCCTGCTCGGCGTCGTCACCGAGGTCTCCGTCCGCATCCTGAAGAAGCCGGAGACGGCGCGCGCGCTCTTGATCGGTTTTCCGACCAGCGAGCAGGCCGGCCAATGCGTCGCCGATATCATCGGCGCCGGCATCATCCCGGGCGGTATGGAGATGATGGACCGCCCCGCGATCCACGCCGCTGAGGATTTCGTTCACGCAGGATATCCGCTCGATGTCGAGGCGCTGCTCATCGTCGAGCTCGACGGGCCGAGCGTTGAGGTCGACCACCTGATCGGCCTCGTCGAGGCGATCGCCTATCGCAACGGCTCGACCACCTGCCGCATCTCGCAGTCGGAAGAGGAGCGGCTGAGCTTCTGGGCCGGCCGCAAGGCGGCCTTCCCGGCGGTCGGCCGCATTTCGCCGGACTACTACTGCATGGACGGCACGATTCCGCGCAAGGAGCTGCCGCGCGTGCTCGCCGGTATGCGCGACCTCTCCGAGAAATACGGCCTCGCCGTCGCCAATGTCTTCCATGCCGGCGACGGCAATCTGCATCCGCTGATCCTCTACGACGCCAATGTGCCGGGAGAGCTCGACAAGGCCGAGAGCTTCGGCGCCGACATTTTGCGGCTTTGCGTCGAGGTCGGCGGCGTCTTAACCGGCGAGCATGGCGTCGGCGTCGAGAAGCGCGACCTGATGCCGGAAATGTTCAACCAGATCGACCTCGACCAGCAGATGCGGGTCAAATGCGCCTTCGACCCCAACCATCTGCTGAACCCCGGCAAGGTCTTCCCGCAGCTCCGCCGCTGCGCCGAGCTCGGCCGCATGCACGTGCATCGCGGCCAGGTGGCGTTTCCGGATATTCCGAGGTTTTGAGTGGATACGCTGGCGCTTGAACACCCCCCTCTGTCCTGCCGGACATCTCCCCCGCAAGGGGGGAGATCAGACGTCGCGAAGGCTTTCGCCAATCTCCAATGCTGGTGGGAGGGCGCGGCGCTGAAACTGCCAATCTCCCCCCTTGCGGGGGAGATGTCCGGCAGGACAGAGGGGGGTGCGAGGGAGCGCGACCTATGTTCTTTCCCCCGCTTCGCGGGGGCGAGGAAGGACGCGCGCCCATGACCACCTTCACCCCGTCCTCACCCACCGAAGTCCTCTTCACCATCCAATGGGCGGCGGCGGAGGAAGCGCCGCTGGAAATCCGTGGCCATGGCTCCAGGCGCGGCATAGGCCGTCCACTGCAGACCGAGCATACGCTCGACCTCTCAGAGCTCGCCGGCGTGACGCTCTACGAACCGGCCGAACTGGTGCTGTCGGCCAAGGCCGGCACGCCGCTTGCAGAAATCGAGAAGCTGTTGGCCGAAAATGGCCAGCAATTCGCTTTCGAGCCGATGGACTATGGTCCGCTGCTCGGCGGCGAGCCGGGCAGGGGCACGATCGGTGGTGTGCTGGCTTCGAACCTTTCCGGCCCGCGGCGGCTGAAGRCAGGTGCCGCGCGCGACCATATTCTCGGCATATCGGCGGTTTCGGGCCGTGGCGAAGCCTTCAAGTCGGGCGGCCGCGTGGTCAAGAACGTCACCGGCTATGATCTCTCCAAACTGATGGCGGGGAGCTGGGGCACGCTCGCCGTGCTGACCGACGTCACCTTCAAGGTACTGCCGGCGGCCGAGACCGAGGTGACTTTAGCCATCCGCGGCCTGCTCGACGATAACGCAGTCGCCGCCATGGCGCTGGCGCTGGGCTCCAGCGCCGAAGTCTCGAGTGCGGCCCATCTGCCGGAGCGGGTCGCCACGCGCGTTGCCGCCGGCCATCTCGGCAGCGATGCCGCGACGCTGCTGCGCGTCGAGGGTTTCGGCCCATCGGTCGTCTATCGCATCGAGGCTCTGAAGCAACTGCTCGGCAAGGCCGGTCCGCTGCAGGAGATCGCCGGCGAGACCTCAAGGGCGATTTGGCGCGACATCCGCGATTGCGCGCCCTTCGCCGATGGTGGCGCAAGGCCGGTCTGGCGCGTCTCGATGGCGCCGTCGCACGCGCACCATATGGTGATGGCGCTGCGCATGCAGGTGGCCGTCGATGCCTTCTATGACTGGCAGGGCGGGCTGGTGTGGCTCTCGATGCGCGAGGACGAGCCGGAAGCCGAGCTGCTGCGCGGATTGATCCAGACTCATGGCGGCGGCCATGCGACGCTGGTGCGCGCCGCGRCCTCGCATCGCGCCGCCTTGCCTGTGTTCGAGCCGCAGCCGCCGCATCTTGCGGCATTGTCGGCGCGGCTAAAGGCCGAGTTCGATCCGAAGCATATTCTCAACCCCGGCCGCATGGCGCCGGGTTCCAGCTCTGCTACTCTTCCTCGCTCGACAGAGGAAGCAGGATCATGAGCAATGCCAATCCAGGCCCGGACGCCCGACCGCGCCAGACCGACCGCTGGCTCGAGCCGGGTCAGAGCAACGCGCTGGTCATCTACATTCTTTTCCTCGCCAGTCTCGTCGTCGGCGTGACCGGCATTATCGGAATTGTGCTTGCCTACATCAATCGCGGCAAGGCGGGCAGCTTTGTCGAAAGCCACTACACATTCCTGATCAGGACGTTCTGGATCGGCCTTCTCTACGTGCTGATCTCCGTTGTCCTGATGATGCTTGCGATCGGCTTCCTGCTGATGTTTGCGGTCGCCGTCTGGTTTATCGTCCGCTGTATTCTCGGCCTGCAGGCGCTGCAGCGCGGCGAGYCGGTCAGGAACCCGCAAAGCTGGCTCTTTGGTTCATAGGCATGATCCCGAAAAGTGGGAACCGGTTTTCGGAAAAGATCATGCTCAGGCATTAAGGACATCACGGTGCAGACCAATTTCTCAGCCGCGCAGCTTGCCGATCCGCATGTCGCGGAATCGGAAAAGATCCTGCGCAAATGCGTGCATTGCGGCTTCTGCACAGCGACCTGTCCGACCTATGTGACGCTCGGCAACGAGCTCRATTCGCCGCGCGGCCGCATCTACCTGATCAAGGACATGCTGGAGAACAGCCGCCCGGCGGACAAGGAGATCGTCACCCATATYGACCGCTGCCTGTCCTGCCTTGCCTGCATGACGACATGTCCCTCCGGCGTGAATTATATGCATCTGGTCGACCATGCCCGCGTCCATATCGAGGAGACCTACAAGCGTCCGCTGCTCGACCGGCTGACCCGCACCGCGCTGGCTTTTGTGCTGCCTTACCCGGGCCGCTTCCGCACCGCGCTGAAGCTGGCGGGATTAGGTCGGCCGTTCATCGGCCTGTTCGAAAAACTGCCGGGCCTGAGACCGGTTGCCGCCATGCTGAAACTCGYGCCCTCATTGATCCCGCCGGCATCGCCGACGGCCTTGCCCGGCGTGCACGCCGGGCAGGGTGCAAAGCGTGGCCGCGTCGCTATCCTCACAGGCTGCGCGCAGTCGGTGCTCGATCCGGCGATCAACGAGGCGACCATCTCGCTGCTGACGCGCCTCGGCGTTGAGGTCGTGGTGCCGGAAGGTGAGGGCTGCTGCGGCGCGCTCGTCCATCATATGGGCCGCGAGGAGCAAGCGCTTGCATCCGCGAGGCGGAATATCGACGCTTGGACTCGCCTCATCGAGCAGGGCGGGCTTGACGCCATCATCGTCACCGCGTCGGGCTGCGGCACGACGATCAAGGATTACGGCTTCATGCTGCGCCTCGATCCGGCCTACGCCGAAAAGGCGGCGCGCGTCTCGGCGCTGGYCAGGGACATCACCGAATATCTCGCCGCCCTCGACCTGCCTGAGCCGGTGCGCAAGCCAGGCAYGATCGTTGCCTACCATTCGGCCTGCTCCATGCAGCACGGCCAGAGGATCACGCGCCAGCCGAAGGAGCTTCTCGCCAAGGCGGGCTTCATCGTGCGCGAGCCGCGCGAAGGGCATCTCTGCTGCGGCTCGGCCGGCACCTACAACATCCTGCAGTCGGAGATCTCAGCGAAGCTGCGCGATCGCAAGGTGAGGAATATCGAGGCGACCGGCGCCGAAATCGTCGCCACCGGCAATATCGGCTGCATCACCCAGCTCGCGTCGGCCGCCAAACTGCCGGTGATCCATACGATCAAGCTGCTCGACTGGGCCTATGGCGGCCCGAAGCCCGAGGGCGTTTCCGAGAATAGCCTGGTCGCCGCGGAGTAGCTGACCGCTTACTCTGCCGCGATCTGGTCCGCCACGCCGTAGGTCGCGCGGTAGAGCGCGCGCTGGCGGTTGAGCGCCACCATGGTGTTGCGCAGCAGGATCGCCACCGTGAGCGGGCCGACGCCGCCCGGTACCGGCGTGATCCAGGACGCCACTTCCCTGACGCTTTCGGTGTCGACATCGCCGACGATACGGCTTTCGCCGTCCGGCCCGATCTCCGAATTGATGCCGATGTCGATGACGCAGGCGCCCGGCTTCACCATGTCGGCCTTGATCAGCCGCGGCTTGCCGACGGCGACGAACAGCGCGTCGGCGCGCCGCGCATGCGCGGCAACCGAGCGCGTCATGTGGTGGCACACAGTCACCGTCGCGCCCTCGCTCATCAACAGGAAGGCGATCGGCTTGCCGACGATTTCCGAGTGGCCGACCACCACGACCTCGAGCCCCTTGAGGTCGAGGCCGGTTTCCTTGAGCAGCTCGACCGAGGCTGCCGCCGTGCAGGGCGCGAGATCGAGCTGGTTGTAGACGATGTTGCCGATCGAGGCCGGATGCATGCCCTCGACATCCTTCAGCGGATGCACCGCCGCCTGCAATGTCTTGATCGGGATGTGCGCCGGCACCGGCCGCTGGATGATGATGCCGGTAACGCGCGGGTCGGCATTGAGGCCGTGGATGGCCGCTTCCAGCTCGCCCGCGGTGGTATCGGCGGCAAAGCGCCTTTCCTCGAAGCCGATGCCGGCAAGCTCGGCCTTGGCGCGCTGGTTACGCACATAGACGTCGACCGCGTCGGTATCGCCGACGGTGATCGACACCAGCTTCGGCGGAAAGCCTTCGGCGGTGGCTATTGCTGCGTCTTCGCGCACGGCAGCAATGATGCGCTGCGCGACCGGGCCGCCCCGGAGATAGCGGCTATCGTCGGACCGGGTCATGGTATGAACCTTCATCTGAGGGTTTGGCGCCGCATTAGCAGAGGACGACGTGGAAATCAGCCCCCAAAACGAAATGCCATGCTTCCGGGGCGACCCGCCGCAATTTGGTGACGGCTGTCGCACTTGAGTGACGACCTTGTCGCACTTGTGTGACGACCCTGTCRCATTTGTGTGACGATCTTGTCGGGAACGAAAAAGGGCAGCGCGGTGTTCGCGCTGCCCTTCCGTGACTGGCCGTATCCCCACACGGCCCGTCCCCCGTAAAACCCGTTGGCAGTCTAAGCACGTCTCTCAAAAGCGCGCTATGGCTTGAGGGCAACAGTCCGCGCCAAAAAMCACTCAGCGCTGCCTGACTGGCCTATTCACGGTCGCTAGATCACCTCGACCGTCGTCCCGACACGCACGCGTTCGTAAAGGTCGACGACATCCTCATTGCGCATGCGGATGCAGCCGGAAGACACCGCGCCACCGATCGTCCATGGCTGGTTGGTGCCGTGGATGCGGTATTCGGTCGTGCCGAGATAGAGCGCGCGCGCGCCGAGCGGGTTTTCGATGCCGCCGGCGAGATAGGTCGGCAGGTAGCGGCCCTTGGCCGCCTCGCGCTTGATCATCGCCGCCGGCGGGCGCCAGTCCGGCCACACTTTCTTGTCGGTGATCTTGTGCGTGCCCGACCATTCGAAGCCGGGCTTGCCGGTGCCGACGCCGTAGCGCCGCGCCTTGCCGCTCTTCTCGACCAGATAAAGGAAGTTCTGCTTGGTATCGATGACGATGGTGCCGGGCTTCTGCGGGCCGTCATAGGCCACTTCCTGTGGCAGGTAGATCGGGTTGATCTGCGGCCGCATCACCATGCGTCTGGCAGGCTGCTGCACGGCTGCCGTGCGCTGCTGGTCGGGCTGCGCCTGGAAAAGCCGCCGCTGTGGCTGCTCGGTCTGCCGGGCCGGGCGCACAATGCCGGGCGCATGGCCGAGCTGCAGCACCCAGGGCGCCGAAAGGTCGGGGCTCACCATCACCGCCGGCATGTCGGCATAACGGTCATTAGCAAAGGAGGTCGTCGCGCCGGCGGCAAGCACCGCGGCTGCGCCGAGCAGGGAAGTGAACGCTGTCTTCATCGGAACGCACCTTGATCGTCGAATTCATCCGGGGCGGGGCGGCCCTCGGCTCGGCGATCCTTGGTGCGGAGCGGCAACCGAAACATGAATCGGAATGCTTAAAATGCCGACTTGTCAGTAAAGATTTTGGTGTGGTTACCGGCCGGTTCAGGAATCTGGTAAAGCCTGGGTAAAATGGGCGTCGAAGCGCATTAACGAACGGATTTGTGGCAATGGAACAAGAAAATGCYGGCCTGCTCGACGGGCCCGACGGTATCGCGCGCTGCTTCTGGCACGGCAATCTGCCGGACTACCTGCACTATCATGACCACGAATGGGGCCGGCCGGTGGCCGAGGATCGCCGGCTGTTCGAGAAGATCTGCCTCGAAGGTTTCCAGTCGGGCCTCTCGTGGCTGACCATCCTGCGCAAGCGCGAGAATTTCCGCGAGGCCTTCGCTGGCTTCGACTTCGACAAGGTGGCACGCTTTACCGACGAGGATGTCGAGCGCCTGCTCGGCAATGCCGGCATCATCCGCCATCGCGGCAAGATCGTCTCGACCATCAACAATGCCAGGCGCGCCCGCGAGCTCGCCGACGAGGCCGGCTCGCTGGCGGCATGGTTCTGGAAGTTCGAGCCGGGTCCCGACGAGCGGCCGACGGTCATCGACCTCGCGCATCTGCGCGCCAATCCGACGACGGCGGTCTCGGTCAGGATCTCGAAGGAACTCAAGAAGCGCGGCTGGAGCTTTGTCGGCCCGACGACCGTCTATGCCTTCATGCAGGCGATGGGCCTGGTCAATGACCATCTCGAAGGCTGTGTCTGCCGGGCCGAGGTGGAAGCGGAGCGGAAGACGTTCAAGAGGCCGAAATAGCGTCACCTCGACCTCCTCGCGAGGAGGTCGCGCCGAACGCGGGTGGGGATCAAAAACCTGCGCGCGGCCCCCAGCCCGACGCTGCGTGTCGACCCTCCCCACAGGGGGAGGGGTAGGGAAGAACTAGACGTTGCCGGCGCCGGCCAGGAACAACCCGGCAAGGATGGCCGCCACGGCAGCGAAGGCCGGATAGATCACCAGCAGCCCGGTCACCAGCGCGTCGCGTACCGTCGGCTTGGCTGTTTCCGCCGCGACCTCGAACGGCCCGGCCGGCTGCTGCGCCGGCCTGGGCGCGAGGCCGCCGGCTGGCCGCAGCCTGGCAATTGGCTTGCCGCTGGCGAAGATGTCTTCCGGCGTGGTCATGGCCCGAACCCCTTGTTTCGGCGCGCTTTATCGTCTTCGATTGTGTCGGCAGCATGCCGCACTGATGGCGGAATTGTTTCGGTGTGGTGTGGTTTGTTTCGAACGTTTCGGGTTCCTGAAACTATTGAGCGAGGAGATTGGCGTTAACTTGTTCGTCCCTTGGCGCCGCCCCTCATCGCCCTGCCGGGCACTTCTGCCCGTATAGTGACGGGGAGAAGGACGCAGCCACCGCCGATTTCGCCGATGGCGAACGTTTGAGCTGTGGCGCAGCGCCGAAGTCTCCTCCTTCTCCCCGTCACTATACGGGGAGAAGGTGCCGGCAGGCGGATGAGGGGCAGCGCGGCGTTTGCAAGCTATCGAACTGTTTCCTGAGGTCTCGCAAACGGGCTGCAAACGCTTGCCGCACCACTTGGCATGCGTTAGGACACGCCCGCTCGAAATAAGTCAGCGTTTGCTTAGCGAAAAGACCCATCCATGGCCGACAAATCGGAAAAGATGAAAGCGCGTCTGCCGCGCGGATTTGCCGACCGCGGCGCCGACGACATCCGCGCCGTCGAGAAGATGATGGCCACGATCCGCTCGGTCTATGAGCTCTACGGTTTCGAGCCGGTCGACCAGCCGATGATCGAATATACCGATGCGCTGGGAAAATTCCTGCCTGACCAGGACCGTCCGAACGAAGGCGTCTTCTCCTTCCAGGATGACGACGACCAGTGGCTGTCGCTGCGCTACGACCTGACCGCGCCGATGGCGCGCTTCGTCGCCGAGAATTACGATCGCCTGCCGAAACCCTATCGCAGCTACCGTTCCGGCTGGGTGTTCCGCAACGAGAAGCCCGGGCCCGGCCGCTTTCGCCAGTTCATGCAATTCGACGCCGACACGGTCGGCACGCCGAATGGCGTGGCGGGCGTCGCGGCCGACGCCGAGATGGCGATGATGATGGCCGACGTAATGGAGGCGCTCGGCATCAAGCGCGGCGACTACATCATCCGCGTCAACAACCGCAAGGTGCTGGACGGCGTGCTGGAGGCGATCGGCCTCGGCGGCGACCAGAATGCCGGTCGCCGGCTGACGGTGCTGCGCGCCATCGACAAATTGGACAAGATCGGCCCCGAAGGCATCGCGCTGTTGCTGGGCGCCGGCCGCAAGGACGAAAGCGGCGACTTCACCAAGGGCGCCGGCCTCGAGCGGAAGGCCATCGAGACCGTGCTCTATTTCATGAATTACGAGCCGGGCGCGGCGGCCGGCGAATGGCGCAAGCTGGCAGTCGCGACGGACATTTCGCCGAACGCGGCCCAGATCCGCTGGCTGAAGACATTGGACTATTTCGCTGGAACCGGTCGCGAAGGCGTCGAGGAACTGGCAGCGATCGCCGCCATGGTGGACGCCGCCGGCTACGGTGGCCGCGTGCTCATCGACACATCCATCGTGCGCGGCCTCGAATACTACACCGGCCCTGTCTTCGAGGCCGAGCTTCTGGCCGAGATCCCCAATGAGGACGGCCAGATCGTCCGCTTCGGCTCGGTCGGCGGCGGCGGCCGCTATGACGGGCTCGTCTCGCGTTTCCGTGGCGAGTCGGTGCCGGCGACGGGATTCTCCATCGGCGTCTCCCGGCTGATGACGGCGCTGAAGAATCTCGGCAAGCTCGACGTCTCCGATGTCGTCGCTCCGGTCGTCGTTCTCGTCATGGACAAGGACACGGAAAGTCTTGGGCGCTACCAGAAGATGGTCGCCGATCTGCGCGCTGGCGGCATCCGCTCCGAAATGTATCTCGGCGGCGCCGGCATGAAGGCGCAGCTGAAATATGCCGACCGCCGCGGCAGCCCGGTTGCAATCATCCAGGGCGGCGACGAGCGCGCCAAGGGCGAGGTGCAGATCAAGGACCTGATCGAAGGCGCGCGCCTCTCGGCCGAGATCGCCGACAATGCCGAATGGCGCGCCGCGCGCCCGGCGCAGGTGACGGTGGCGGAAAGCGAGCTGGTCGCCGAGGTGAAGAAGATCCTGGCGGCGCAGGCCGAGGAGCGGGCACGTGGCAAGTAAGGCGCCAACCTCTCCTTCTCCCCTTGTGGGAGAAGGTGGCCGAGCGAAGCTCGGTCGGATGAGGGGTGTTCCAGGGAACGCTGGCGTCTCATTCCTTCCAGCACCCCTCATCCGTCTCGGCGCTGCGCGCCGATCCACCTTCTCCCCCAAGGGGAGAAGGGGAGGTGCTTCATGACCTCCCGCTACGCCGCCATCGCCGCCGACATCGAGAAGCTCTTCGCCGAGCGCAACACGCATATGGTCGAGGTCGCCGTGCTGCAGCCGGCCGATCCGTTCCTGGACATGGCGGGCGAAGATCTGCGCCGCCGCATCTTCCTCACCGAGAGCGAGACGGGAACCACGCTTTGCCTGCGGCCTGAATTCACCATTCCGGTCTGCCTCGACCACATCGCCAGCCAGGCCGGCACGCCGCGCCGCTATTCCTATCTCGGCGAAGTGTTCCGTCAGCGCCGCGACGGCGGCAACGAGTTCTTCCAGGCCGGTATCGAGGATCTTGGCGAGCGCGACACGGCCGTGGCCGACGCCCGCTCGCTGGCCGACGCGCATGCGCTTCTGTCACTGGTGCTGCCTGGCCAGCCGTTTGCCGTGACGCTTGGCGACCAGACCGTGTTCGAGGCGGTGCTGGCAGCCCTCGGCCTGCCGCGCGGCTGGCGCATGCGGCTCGCGCGTGCCTTCGGCTCGGCGCCGATGCTGGAGGCGGCCCTTGCCGATCTCGCCAATCCGCCGCGCAACAGCCAACTCGCCGGTGCGGTGGCGCTGCTGGTGCTCGACGGCGACGTGGAAGGTCTTGCCGCGCATATCGCCGTCGGTATGGAAGAGGCCGGGCTATCGGCCTCGTCCGGGCGCTCGCCGGCCGACATAGCGCGCCGGCTGATCGAGAAGGCGCAGTTGCGCAGCGTGCGGCTGTCCGACGAGGCGTTCTCGGCGCTGAAGGGCTTTCTCGAAATCGATGTCGCGCTCGACGGCGCCACGCAAGCGCTGGATAAATTCGCCGCCGATGCCGGCCTGTCGCTGGGCGCCGCGCTGGAGAATTTCGCCGCCCGCGCCAAGGCGATCGAAGCGCATGGCCTGCCGATGGCGCAGATCCGCTACGATGCCGCCTTCGGCCGCCCGCTCGACTATTACACCGGCCTGGTCTTTGAGATCGCGCCCGCCGGGGGCGATCGCCCGCTGGTCGGCGGCGGCCGTTACGACAGGCTGCTGACGCTGCTCGGCGCGAAAAAGCCCATACCCGGCGTCGGCTTCTCGGTCTGGCTCGACCGTATCGCTGCCTTGCGGGAGGGCGCGCGATGATCACGCTGGCGATCCCCTCCAAGGGCCGTCTCAAGGAACAGTCGCTGGAAGTTCTGGCCAAGGCCGGATTGGCGGTCACCTTGCCGGAGGACGACCGCAAATACCGCGCCCGCATCGACGGCCTCGACAATGTCGAAGTGGCATTCCTCTCCGCGTCCGAAATTGCCGGCGAGATCGGCCAGGGTACGGTCGATCTCGGCATCACCGGCGAGGACCTGCTGCGCGAGAACCTTGCCGACTGGGAAGCGCGCGCCGAGATAGTCGCCCGCCTTGGTTTCGGCCATGCCGATGTCGTGGTGGCGGTGCCCGAAATCTGGCTCGACGTCGAGACCATGACCGATCTCGACGATGTCGCCGCCGATTTCCGCCAGCGGCATGGCCGGCGGCTGCGGATCGCCACCAAATACTGGCGGCTGACGCAGCAGTTCTTCTCGCAGAAGCACGGCATCCAGGTCTACCGCATCGTCGAGAGCCTCGGCGCCACCGAGGGCGCGCCGGCGGCGGGCTTGGCAGACGTCATCGTCGACATCACCACCACCGGCTCGACTCTGCGCGCCAACCACCTCAAGGTGCTGGGCGACGGCACGATCCTGAAGTCGCAGGCTTGCCTCGTCGCCTCGAAGAAGGCACGTGATGCGGCCGATGAGGCGCTCTTGCGCGAGATCGCCGGGAAAATCCCTTCACCTTGAGGGGAGGGTGCCTCGCGAAGCGAGGCGGGTGGGGTCGTCACACGTCGAGCACTGCCGAAAGGACCCCTCCCGTCCATCCGCCTTCGGCGGCTGGCCACCCTCCCCTCAAGGGTCCCTCAAGGGGGAGGGGGACCATTGGCGGATTTTCACCGCCGCCATCGGCTGATAGGCTGGCGCATCCCGGGAGGAGACGGCGATGGCGATCAATCTCGACCAACCCAAGAACGCCACCAATCTGCGCGGGCGCGGAACGCATGGCACCTTCRTTGCCCCGATGGACGGCAGGGCGCATGTGTCGGGCGACCATTCGGTACCCTTGCTCGACAAGACCATTCCGGAGCTGTTCTCCGATACGGTGAGCAGATATGCCACGCTCGACGCCGCCGTCTTTGTCGGCCAGGACAGGCGCTTCACCTGGAGCGAGCTGTCGGACGCGGTCGACGCGCTGGCCGCCGGCTTCCTGGCGCTCGGCCTGGAGAAGGGCGACCGCGTCGGCATCTGGTCGCCGAACCGCTGGGAATGGCTGGTGACCCAGTTCGCCACCGCGCGCATCGGCCTGATCCTGGTCAACATCAACCCTGCCTATCGGTTGACCGAGCTCGAATATGCGCTGAACAAGGTCGGTTGCCGAGCGCTGGTCACCGCCGCCAGCTTCAAGACCTCCGACTATCTCGGCATGATCGAGACGCTGGCGCCGGAGATCGCCACCGCCGAGCCCGGCCAGCTCAACGCCAAGAAACTGCCGGCACTGAAGATTGTCATCCGCATGGGCGAGGAGAACTCRCCCGGCATGTTCAATTTCGGCGATGTGCTCGCCATGGCCGGACGCGACGAGCATGACAGCCTCGACCGCCTCTCCGAAAGCCTGAAGTCCGGCGATGCCATCAACATCCAGTTCACCAGCGGGACGACAGGCGCGCCGAAGGGCGCGACGCTCACCCACGCCAACATCGTCAACAACGGCAATTTCGTCACCGCGGCGATCAGGCTCACCGTCGACGACCGGCTCTGCATCCCGGTGCCGCTCTACCACTGCTTCGGCATGTCGATGGGCACGGTGGGCTGCGTCACCAAGGGCGCGACCATGGTCTTCCCGGGTGAGGGTTTCGATGCCGGCGCGACGCTGAAAGCGGTGGCGCAGGAACGCTGTACCGRCATTTATGGCGTGCCGACCATGTTCGTCGCCATGCTCGACCATGCCGATTTCCGAACCTTCGACCTCTCCAGCTTGCGCACCGGCATCATGGCCGGCTCGCCATGCCCGATCGAGGTGATGAAGAAGGTGGTGTCGCTGATGCATATGTCCGAGGTAACCATCGCCTACGGCATGACCGAGACCAGCCCGGTCTCCTTCCAGAGCAGCGTCGACGACCCACTGGAAAAGCGCGTCTCCACCGTCGGCCGCATCCATCCCCATGTCGAGGTCAAGGCGATCGGCCCCGATGGCGCGACCGTCGAAGTCGGGGCGCCGGGTGAGCTCTGCACGCGCGGTTATTCAGTGATGAAAGGCTATTGGGACGACGCGGAAAAGACCCGCGAGGCGGTCGATGCCGACGGCTGGATGCATACCGGCGACCTCGCCACCATCGATGCCGAGGGCTATTGCAATATCGTCGGCCGGGTGAAGGACATGATCATCCGCGGCGGCGAGAACGTCTATCCGCGCGAGGTCGAGGAGTTCCTCTACCGCCATCCCAAAATCAAGGAAGTGCAGGTCTTCGGTATTCCCGACGACAAATATGGCGAGGAGATCTGCGCCTGGATCGTGCTGAAGCCCGGCCAGATCGTGACAGAGCAGGAGATCAAGGCCATTTGTGCCGGCCAGATCGCCCACTACAAGGTGCCGCGTTACATCCGCTTCCGCACCGAACTGCCGATGACGGTGACCGGCAAGCCGCAGAAGTTTTTGATGCGCCAGGCGATGGTGGAAGAGTTGGGGCTGGTGGCGCAGAAGACGGCGTAAGCGGGACTGAGCGGGAAATATTCAGCCTTTGGGCAGCGCGCCTAAGGCATGTCGCCCGGAAGTGCAGGGATTTTGGGCAGACGACATGCATGAAGCCAAAGACTTAAAGCGCGTCGCTCCAATCCGTTTCAATGCGACGCGCCTTAAGGCGCGAACCCGCCAATCATGCGTATCTGGATGAGGTTATGGAAAAGGAGTTCCCGAATTTTGCGGCGCTGAAAGCCGCCAAAGCCGAAAACATAGACTATCGCATAATTGTCCGGCTTGGCGCGCGGAGCGGCGGCGCGATCGTCATGGCTCCGCATGGTGGGAAAATCGAACCCCACACGTCCCTGATCACCGAGAAGGTCGCAGGGAGCGATCTCGATATGTATTGCTTTGAAGGACTCATGCCGGAAAACAATCGAGAGCTGCACATAACGTCGAAGRACTTTGACGAGGAATCTGCGCTCGAACTGTTGCGGACGAAGTCCACGACCGTTGCTATCCACGGTCGACATGATCGGGATGATCCCACGGCGATCTACATGGGTGGCAAGGACGCCGCCCTGATCTCGGAAATAGTCGGACGGTTGCGGGAAGCTGGCTTCAAGACAAAAATCGATGACCACCCGTTTCCAGGCGTCGACGATCGGAACATCGTCAATCGTGGATTGACGGGGAAGGGAGCGCAGCTGGAGGTGCCCTTCTCGCTGCGTGAGCGACTGGCGAAAGAGCCGGAACTTCTAGAAAGATTCTCTACGGCGGTTCGCAAGGCGATTGAGACACTCGACGCCAGAAATGGTGCCCAATCCTCGATCGTGTCTTGAACGGTGCATGTAGCAGAGTAGGCCGGCAAACGCTGGCGCTCCGTCATCGCCTCATGCCGCGAGCACCGCCTGATCCAGCCCTCGGATGATCTTCGCCAGCTCCATGCATTCGTCCTGGCGCACCTTGTTGCGCCGCCAGGCCATGCAGATCATGCGCTGCGGCATCGGCTCCTGGAACGGCACGATCCTGAGGTCCGGCATGACGCCGGCGGCACTTGCCGCCATCTCCGGAACGAGCGTTACGCCCAGCCCATGCGCCACCATCTGCAGGAGCGTCGTGAGACTGGTTGCGCCATAGCTTGCCATTGCCAGCGGCCGCACATTGCCGCAGACCGCGAGTGCCTGTTCCCTCAGGCAATGGCCTTCCTCGAGCAGCATCAGCCGCTCCAGCGCCGGGCTTTCCGGCGGCACCGGCGGTGAGGCGAAGGCCGGATCGCCAACGGGCACTGCCAGGAAGAAGCGGTCCGGGAAAAGCTCCTCGGTGACGAGCCCGGGATAGTCGAGCGGCAGCGCTGCGATGAAGGCGTCGAGCCGGCCCGTCGCACTGTCCTCGGCCAGCGAGGCGGTCACCGCCTCGCGCAGTTCGAGCTGCAGGGACGGGAAATGCCGCTTCAGTTCCGGCAAGGCCCGCGGCAGGAGGTAGGGCGCCACCGTCGGGATGATGCCAAGGCGGAAGCGCCCTTCCATTGCGGGCCGGCCGCGCCGGGCCGTCGTCTCGACGTCACGTATGTCGGCGAGGATGCGCTCGATACGCGGCTGCAGAGCAAGCGCCTCGTCGGTCATCCGCACGGTCTTGCCACCGCGTTCGAACAGAAGGCAATTCAGCCGCTCTTCCATCTCGGCGATCTGGGCGGAGAGCGCCGGCTGGCTGACACCGGCAAGCTTCGCGGCGCGGCCGAAATGCAGCGTCTGCGCCAGCGCGTCAAAATAAAGCATCTGCCGGACGGTGAGGCCAATCATAAGAAAATCCTATCGGAAAAAACAGGAAAGGCAATTTGTCTTTATCGCCAAGCCGTCCTAGTCTGGAATCATTCCAGATTGGCGCGGCCGCCGGCTGCCCCGGAAAAATCAAACCTCGGCAAAAATCGGAGAGTAACATGGACGCGAAAACCGACGACAACAGCGCTGGCAAATGCCCCGTGCCGCATGGATCCGCCGGCAGGACCAATCGCGATTGGTGGCCGAACCAGCTCGACCTTGCCGTTCTTCACCAGCAGTCGAACCTTTCGGACCCGATGGACGAGGACTTCGACTACGCCAAGGAATTCCAGAGCCTCGATCTCGATGCGGTGGTCAAGGACCTGCATCATGTGATGACGGATTCGCAGGACTGGTGGCCGGCGGACTTCGGCCATTACGGGCCGCTCTTCATCCGCATGGCCTGGCACAGCGCCGGAACCTATCGCATCGGCGACGGCCGCGGCGGCGCCGGCGCCGGTCAGCAGCGTTTCGCGCCGCTGAACAGCTGGCCGGACAATGCCAATCTCGACAAGGCGCGCCGGCTTCTGTGGCCGGTGAAGCAGAAATACGGCCGCAGGATTTCCTGGGCCGACCTGATGATCCTGGCCGGCAACGTTGCGCTGGAATCGATGGGCTTCAAGACCTTTGGTTTCGCCGGCGGCCGTGCCGACGTCTGGGAGCCGGAGCAGGATGTGGACTGGGGCTCCGAAACCAAGTGGCTGGATGACGAGCGCTATTCCGGCGACCGCGAGCTGCAAGGCCATCTTGGCGCCGTGCAGATGGGCCTGATCTACGTCAACCCGGAAGGACCGAACGGCAATCCGGACCCAATTGCGGCCGCGCGCGACATCCGCGAGACCTTCCGCCGCATGGCGATGAACGACGAGGAAACCGTGGCGCTGATCGCCGGCGGCCACACCTTCGGCAAGACCCACGGCGCCGGCGATGCCTCGCTGGTGGGCGCGGAGCCGGAAGCCGCCGGCATCGAGGCGCAGGGCCTCGGCTGGTCGAGCAAATATGCCACCGGCATTGCCGGCGACGCCATCACTTCGGGCCTCGAGGTGACCTGGACCACCACGCCGACCAAGTGGAGCAACAATTTCTTCGACAACCTCTTCAACTACGAATGGGAGCTGACGAAGAGCCCGGCGGGCGCCAATCAGTGGACGCCGAAGGGTGGCGCTGGCGCGGGCACGGTGCCGGACCCTCACGACCCGTCCAAGCGCCGTGCGCCGTCGATGCTCACCACCGACCTCTCGCTGCGCTTCGATCCGGCCTATGAGAAGATCGCGCGCCGCTTCCACGAGAATCCGGGCGAGTTCGCCGACGCCTTCGCCCGCGCCTGGTTCAAGCTGACCCACCGCGACATGGGTCCGGTCGCGCGCTATCTCGGTCCGCTCGTGCCGAAGGAAGAGCTGATCTGGCAGGATCCGATCCCGGCGATCGACCACGAGCTGGTGAGCGAGCAGGATATCGCCGCGCTGAAGGCCAAGATCCTGGCCGCCGGTCTCTCGGTGTCCGAGCTGGTCTCGACCGCCTGGGCTTCGGCCTCGACCTTCCGCGGCTCGGACAAGCGCGGCGGCGCCAATGGCGGCCGCATCCGGCTCAGCCCGCAGAAGGACTGGGACGTCAACCAGCCGGCTCAGCTCTCGAAGGTGCTGGCGAAGCTGGAAGCCATCCAGAAGGAGTTCAACGCGGCGCAGAGCGGCGACAAGAAGGTCTCGCTGGCCGACCTCATCGTGCTCGGCGGCGCAGCCGCGGTGGAGAAGGCCGCGAAGGACGGCGGCCACGAGGTGAAGGTGCCGTTCACGCCGGGCCGCATGGACGCTTCGCAGGAGCAGACCGACGTCGAGTCCTTCGCCCCGCTCGAGCCGAGGGCCGACGGCTTCCGCAACTATGTCCGTGGCAAGTTGCCGATGTCAGTCGAAGCGATGCTGGTCGACAGGGCGCAACTCCTGACGCTGACGGCGCCGGAAATGACGGTGCTGGTCGGCGGCCTGCGTGTGCTCGGCGCGAATGCCGGCGGCTCCAAGCACGGCGTCTTCACCGACAAGCCGGGCACGCTGACCAACGACTTCTTCGTCAACCTGCTCAGCATGGACACGGTCTGGGATCCGGCCGCCGGCACCGATCAGGTCTATGAGGGCCGCGACCGCAAGACCAAGGCGGTCAAATGGACCGGCACCCGCGCCGACCTGATCTTCGGCTCGCACTCGCAGCTGCGCGCGCTGGCCGAAGTCTATGGTTCTGCCGACGCCAGGCAGAAGTTCGTCAAGGACTTCGTCAAGGCCTGGACGAAGGTGATGAACCTCGACCGCTTCGAGCTCGCCTCGAAGTAAGGGATCGTTCCGCCAAGTAAAAAGGCGCGGGCATGACCCGCGCCTTTTTTGTTGAGCCGAAGCAATTCGAGGGAAAGTGTACAGCGGGTTTTCCGTCCGGAATTGCTTCAAGAAAGCCAAAGCTCAGTCTTTTTCGAAGACGCCTGCCTTGGCGACGACRCCGGCAATCGCTCCGCCGATCAGCGGCGCGACGATGAACAGCCAGAGCTGGCTGAGCGCCGCACCACCTGAAAACAGCGCCGGGCCGATCGAGCGGGCCGGGTTGAGCGACGTGCCGGTGACCGGGATGATGGCGAAGTGCAGGCCAGCCAGCGTCAGGCCGATGACCAGCCCCGCAAAGGCCGTCATGTGCTTGGCGTTGGTGACGCCGAGGATGACCGTGACGAAGGTGAAGGTGCCGATCAGCTCCCACAGGAAGGCCGAGCTCATGCCCCACTTCGCGACGTCCCAGCCGTTGGCGCCGAAGCCGCCGGTATGGCCGCCCGCCTGGCCGGCGACGATGATCCACAGCGCCAGAGAAGCGATGATGGCGCCGATGATCTGCGCGATCCAGTAAGGGATGACATCCTTGGGCGGCATCCGTCCGGCAAGGAACACGCCGAGCGTCACCGCCGGGTTGAGATGCGCGCCCGAGATCGGGCCGATTGCATAGGCCGCCGCGATCAGGCCGATGCCGAACGCCAGGCCGATGCCTTCCTGGCCAAGCGRCAGCGCGCCGCCGAAGCCGCCCGTCACAACAGAGGCCGTGCCGATGAACACCAACAAAAACGTGCCTAGAACTTCTGCCAGATAAGTCTTCATTGCCCTCTCCTCGTAGGGATCCGTCAAATCGCGTTTCCCGCGCTGCGAATCACATGCAAAAGAGTATTCCTGGTTGGAAATCTTGGAAAGCGCGGTGGTTCAGCCAGATTGATTGCTTGCAGGCGCCAGTTGATTGCATTAGAGGCCGTTCATGTACTGATGGAATTGTTCATGGCCTTCTTGCTGACCGAGGGCTTTTCCTGTTGGCGATCCGGCTTTTGGATTCGGCGGTCGCGCTCCTCGGCATGGACGGAGTGGTCGTCTAAAACGGAACTGTTTCAATCCTGGCCCGAAACGCTTTAAGAGCGGGCCGGAAACAATTGCAGGGTAGCGAAGACAAGATGCGACTGGGCGGACGGCTGGCGGCGRCCATCGAAGTGCTGGAAGACATCGGCCGGCGACACCGGCYGGTGGCCGATGCCTTGCGCGATTGGGGCCTGTCGCATCGCTTTGCCGGCGGCGGCGACCGGGCGGCGATCGGCAACATCGTCTATGATGCACTGCGCCGCAGGCGCTCGGCCGGCTGGCTTTTCGGCGAGGACACGCCGCGCGCCATCGGCTTCGGCGCGCTTCTGCTCGAATGGGGCCAGACGGCGCAGTCGCTGAACCAGGCGCTCGACGGCGACAAGTTCGCGCCGCCGTTGCTCAGTGCCGCCGAATTGAGGGCGGCGGCCGACCGCAGGCTTGCCGATGCGCCCGACGCGGTGCGGGCCGACGTGCCCGACTGGTGCGCGCCGCTCCTCGAAAAGGCCTATGGCGATGACTGGGTTGGGGAAGGCGCGGCGCTCGCAATGCGTCCTCCGCTCGACCTCAGGGTCAACGCGCTGCAGGCCGACCGCGACAAGGTGCTGGCGGAACTCCAAGGCACCGGCGCCGCGCCCGCCGCGATCGCGCCGCACGGCATCCGCATCCCGCCGATCGACGGCGACGGCAGGCATCCGAACGTGCAGGCCGAGCCCGCCTTCCAGAAAGGCTGGTTCGAGGTGCAGGACGAGGGCTCGCAGCTTGCCGCAGCGCTTGCGGGTGCTGAGCCCGGCATGCAGGTGCTCGACTATTGCGCCGGGGCCGGCGGCAAGACGCTGGCGCTCTCGGCCGAGATGGACAACCGCGGCCAGGTATTCGCCCATGATGCGGAGAAGGTGCGGCTGGCACCGATCTTCGAGCGCATCCGCCGCGCGCACAGCCGCAATGTACAGGTCGTCAGCAAGCCCGCGGAACTCGCGCCGCTCACCGCGCACATGGACGTCGTGCTGATCGACGCGCCATGCACCGGCAGCGGCACGTGGCGGCGGCGGCCGGACGCCAAATGGCGGCTGACCGAGAGGCAGCTCGATGCCCGCATGGGCGAGCAACAGGCCATCCTCGACACCGCGCAGGCCTTCGTGAAGCCCGGCGGGCTGCTCGTCTACATCACCTGCTCGGTGTTCGATGCCGAAAACGGCGACCAGGTCGCGGCGTTCCGGGAGCGCCACGGCGACTTTGCGCCGGTCGACCATCGCCGGCTTTGGAACAGCCATTTCCCCGGCCGCGAGGGAGCTRCGCGCATCGCCGATGCCGGCGGCATCTCGCTGTCRCCGGCGCTCAGCGGCACCGACGGCTTCTATTTCCATGCTTTGCGCAAGGCCACCTGAGGGCATCAGGCGTTTTGCTGCGCTGCACCATGAGAGATTGCCTGTCTTGCCTGCCTCTGCAATAAGCTTCGCCAGCAAATAGTGAGGCGAAAGCCATGGCAGCCAAGATCGTACCCGCTCCCGACTACGAGGATCGCGTCAGGACTTCCTTTGCCCGCCAGAAGGCAATGGCCACCATTGGCGCGGAACTGACGCTGGTCACGCCCGGCATCATCGAGATCGAGATGCCCTACGCGCCTTCGCTCACCCAGCAGCATGGCTTCCTGCATGCCGGCGTCATCTCGACCGCACTGGACTCGGCCTGCGGTTATGCCGCATTCTCGTTGATGCCGCAGAATTCCAGCGTGCTGACCATCGAATTCAAGGTCAACCTTCTGGCGCCGGGCAGGGGCGAGCGCTTCCTCTTCCGCGGCTCGGTGACGAAGCCCGGCCGCACCATCATCGTTGCCGACGGCCAGGCTTACGCCTTTGCCGCCGACGGCGAGGCGAAGCTGATCGCCACCATGACCGGCACGATGATGACGGTGGTCGGCCGYGACGRCATCGAGGGGTGWTCCATGGCTACCGCTGCGCGGATCGGGGAAAAGTCCGTTCTCTTCGTCATGGCGGCCGAGGCCGAATACGGCCCGCATCTCAAAGCGCTGTTCACGCCGCTGATGACCGGCGTCGGTCCGGTCGAGGCCGGCGTGCGGCTGAGTGCCGAGCTTGCGACGCTGAAGGCCCACGATGCGCTGCCGGATCTCGTCGTCTCGCTTGGGTCCGCCGGCAGCCGCACGCTCGAGCAGGCCGAAATCTACCAGGCTGTGTCGGTCAGCTACCGTGACATGGATGCCTCTCCCCTCGGCTTCGAGAAAGGCGCCACGCCGTTTCTCGACCTGCCGGTGACGGTGCCACTGCCGTTCGTGATCCCCGGCATCAGGAGCGCGACGCTGTCGACCGGCGGCGCGATCGTCACCGGCGCCGCCTATAGTGCGATCGCCGCCGACATGGTCGACATGGAGACCTTCGCCTGCCTGCGCGCCTGCCAGCTGTTCGGGGTGCCGCTGATCGGCTTGCGCGGCATTTCCGACGGGGCGGCCGATCTCAGGCATGTCGACGACTGGACCGAGTACCTCCACGTCATCGACGAGAAGCTGGCAGAGGCGATAGGTCTGCTCGAGCAGGCGATTGTGTCCGGCGCGATCCGCCTTACTTAATGCATGTCGCCCGAAAGTGCGGAGCGGTTTTGGGAGAACGACATGCATCAAGATGAAAACTCAGAGCCCGTCGCCTGAATCCGTTTCGACGCGACGCGCTTTAAGCGCTTTGGCAAGGACCGAAAGCCGCAGCGCGCAACCATTGCGCCGAATCGGTTCTTTCTTTAAAGGCCCTCCATGACGACACATCCCGACACCGYTCTCATCATCGACTTCGGCAGCCAGGTCACGCAGCTGATTGCGCGGCGCGTGCGCGAGGCCGGGGTCTATTGCGAAATCGTTCCGTTCCAGTCCGCCGCCGAAGGTTTTCGCCGCATCCGGCCGAAGGCGGTCATCCTGTCAGRCAGCCCGCACTCGACCGTCGACATCGGTTCGCCACGGGCCCCCGACGAAGTCTTTTCATCCGGCATCCCGGTGCTCGGCATCTGCTATGGCGAGCAGACCATGTGCGCCCAGCTCGGCGGCAAGGTCGAGGCCGGCCACCACCGTGAGTTCGGCCGGGCCTTCCTGGAGATCGAGGACGACTGCGAGCTGTTCGACGGCATCTGGGCCAAGGGCACGCGCCATCAGGTCTGGATGAGCCACGGCGACCGCGTCACCGCCATTCCGGCAGGATTCAAGATAGTCGGCACCTCCACCGGCGCGCCCTTTGCCGCGATTGCCGACGAGGCGCGCAAATTCTACGCGGTGCAGTTCCATCCTGAGGTCGTCCACACCCCGGATGGCGCGAAGCTGCTCAGCAACTTCGTCCACCGGATCGCCGGGCTGAGCGGGGGCTGGACCATGGCCGCCTATCGCGAACAGGCGGTCGAGGCGATCCGCAAGCAGGTGGGCAAGGGTAAGGTAATCTGCGCGCTGTCTGGCGGCGTCGACTCCTCGGTCGCGGCGCTGCTCATCCACGAAGCGGTCGGCGACCAGCTCACCTGCATCCTGGTCGACCATGGCCTGATGCGCAAGGACGAGGCGCAGAACGTGGTGGAGATGTTCCGCCAGCACTACAATCTGCCGCTGATCCTGGTCGATGCCTCCGACCGCTTCATCTCGGCGCTGGAGGGCGAGACCGATCCGGAAAGGAAGCGCAAGACCATCGGACGCCTGTTCATCGAGGTCTTCGAGGAAGAGGCGAAGAAACTCGGCGGCGCCGATTTCCTGGCGCAGGGCACGCTCTATCCCGACGTCATCGAAAGCGTCTCCTTCTCCGGCGGTCCGTCGGTGACGATCAAGTCGCACCATAATGTCGGCGRCCTGCCCGAGCGCATGAACATGAAGCTCGTCGAGCCGCTGCGCGAATTGTTCAAGGACGAGGTGAGGGTGCTGGGCAAGGAACTCGGCCTGCCTGAAAGCTTCATTGGCCGGCATCCGTTCCCCGGCCCCGGCCTTGCCATACGCTGCCCGGGCGGCATCACCCGCGAGAAGCTGGAGATCCTGCGCGAGGCCGATGCCATCTATCTCGACGAGATCCGCAAGGCCGGCCTCTACGACGCCATCTGGCAGGCTTTCGCCGTCCTCTTGCCGGTGCAGACMGTCGGCGTGATGGGCGACGGCCGTACCTATGAATTCGTCTGCGCACTGCGCGCCGTGACCTCCGTCGACGGCATGACGGCCGATTTCTACCACTACGACATGGCCTTCCTAGGTGCGGCCGCCACCCGCATCATCAACGAGGTGAAAGGCATCAACCGCGTCGTCTACGACGTGACCTCGAAGCCGCCCGGCACGATCGAGTGGGAATGAGGCAGCTTCGCTCGCTGACTTTTGGTAATTGTCAAAACTGAATCCGTAAATGTCTGAAGAAAAATGTTTTTCCTTTCTCAGGCTATCGCTAACTATCGCCCCTAAGCGATGGCATTTGACGGTAAATCTGACGGTAAAGGTTTCCCCGCCCCCTGTCTTGCCGCCCAATACCGACATGACGCCGGTCTATAGATCACCCTGCTTTTCCCATTAACCATTTGAAATGCAATCGTTATCCTTAAAGGTTGACGGTAAAATCATTGACGGTAAAATCGATTTCTGACTCGTCCTTTTTTTCCCGATGGTTATGGAGCCATGTTAACCGACATTGCGCTTAAGAAGTTGAAACCAAAGGAGAAAATGTACAAGGTTTCCGATCGTGACGGTATGTACGCGACGGTTTCTCCAACGGGGCAGATTGCATTTCGGTATGACTACCGGATGAACGGCCGGCGGGAGACTCTGACGCTGGGCCGCTACGGTGAGGGAGGTATCACGCTGGCGGAGGCGCGCGACCGCTGCATCGCAGCGCGGAAGATGGYGGCAGCCGGAAAGTCTCCCGCGCAGGAAAAGCAGCGCGAAAAGCATCGGCTGTCAGCCGCGGCGACCTTCGGCGATGCAAGTAGACGCTGGTTCAAGGACGCAAAGATGGCGGAGAGCACCCGTTCGATGCGGAAGGCGATTTTCGATCGAGACATTTCGCCGATTTGGCAGAAAAGGCTCCTAACCGAGATCTCACCTGACGACTTGCGGGCACTTTGCGTGAGAGTGAAGGACCGCGGCGCGCCTGCAACAGCCATTCATATCAGGGATATTGTTAAGCAGATCTATGCTCACGCCATTCTKCATGGCAAAAAGATTAGCAATCCTGCGGACGAAGTGGGGCCGGCGTCGATAGCCACTTTCGAGGCGAAAGATCGAGCACTGTCGCCCGCAGAGATCCGGATCATGCTGAAAGAGTTGGAGAATGTGCCGACGTTGCCGACCATTCGGCTTGGCCTAAAGCTTATCTTGCTCACGATGGTCCGCAAGGGTGAACTGCTCGACGCAACGTGGGCTGAGGTCGATTTCGAGAACGCCGTCTGGAATATCCCAAAGGAACGCATGAAGCGGAAGAAGCCGCATAATGTGTACCTTTCACGGCAATCGCTCGAYATCATGATAGCGCTTAAGACTTGCGCGGCTAATTCGCGGTATGTGCTGCCGTCTCGCTACGATGCCGATGAAACCATATCACGCGCGACCTTCAATCGCGTAACTGCAGCGATTGTCGAGCGCGCAAGGAAGCAAGATCTTCCACTTGCGCCTTTCACGGTGCACGATCTCCGGCGCACCGGGTCTACACTTTTGAACGAAATCGGGTTCAATCGCGACTGGATTGAAAAATGTCTTGCCCACGAAGACGGCCGCTCATCGCGCGGTGTCTACAACAGGGCTGAATATGAGTTGCAGCGTCGTCATATGCTGCAGGAGTGGGCTGWCATGGTCGACTCCTGGACAGCAGGCAAGAAGCATACGCCTGCACTTCAGCCGCCTACAGGAGGAGTGATTACTCTCGATCCGATTTGACGGGTCGAGTCTTTCGTAGCCTCACGTTGGGAGCTGGCCCGCGCTCGATTCTTCCAGCAGATGATGCAGTCCGCCGCTCCTCGATCCAAGCTTCGACCTCTRCCAAGTCCCAGACAACACAGCGGGGTGTGAGATTGAAGCGTCTTGGGAATTCGCCACGCTGCTCCATCTCATAGATCGTAGTGTCCGACAGCGGGACGATTGCTCGCAGCTGCGAACGGCGAATAGTTCGCAGCACTCGACGTGACCCAATATGGGGAAGCGGAAGTGGGGCCGACCGCCCAATTTCAGCACTCACGAATCGTTCCAGCCCTGAACACTGCTGCTGTTTGGCCATTTCGTACCCGACAGGTTGCCTTCTCGCTCAARCCGTCGCGCAACTTTTGGAAGTATTCTACCGCCTTCAATTGCGATGACATATCCCCACTCGCGAATGAGAAGACTCATTTGATGCGTGAGCTGACTGGCGGCAACGGCACGCCAGTAGGCGATTTTGAACAGTTTCAAGCAGTGAACATCATATAGGTGGAAACTGCRCATCACATACCCTGCCCCTGACACCGTCAAGCGCGGATTCTTGTATTGGTCTCACTATAGGTTCAAATTGGCTCGGTCATAACATTACGTGTACCGCGTCGAGATCGGCAGTGCGACGGAGTTCAACCGGTCGCTGAACGCCGACCTGGGCGGCGCTGCCTCGCCCACCGGCTTGGTGATACCTCGTGCGGTCTTTGAGCACGTCGGTCAACGGGGCGGGCGATGYGGTCAAGCGCGCTRYCCTGCGCAGCAACCTCCGCGCGCTGGCCGACATGTTCATCCATCCGCAGTCGGTCGAGCTCATTCGCAACGCGAACAACCGCGGCGCCAGGATCGGCATCGCTGATGCATTGGGACGCTCGGCGGCCGAAGCAGGCAGTACGCTCTATTGCCGATAAGATGGAACCCGCCAGGAAGTCCACGGCGCATACTGCGGCGCAGGGGCCATGCGCGCCGGCGGCGCGATCACTTCGGACGCGACGGCTCGCACGGCGTTGGAGAGCGGCGGGACTCTTTACGAGCGTGCCGGGCAACGTTAATGCGCTCGTTCTCGATGATCCATCGATTCTCGCTACGTGGGCCGAAACGCATTTCGCTCCGCATGTCGGCCCTAGCTTGTAAAATGTGGCCTACGATGGACACGACAATTAGCGTGGCGACGATCGTCCAGAACATGAGCGTGTAGATGCGATGCTAAACAACCTAGCGATCGGAGGATACTAAACTCTGCTTTTTGTCGCGTCCGAACTTCATGAAGCGAGGATCGATAAATTCTCCCCGTATTTGAACTTGGGCGTCACCCGTGTGCGGCAGAAGCAATTCGAGTTGATCGCGCGAGGTTTTTCGGCGAACTGGGGTATGTCGCTCCGGTTGGGGAATAGGKGGCATCCTGGGRGGTCRTCCATCCAGGATGTCTTCGATCGTGATGACTTGGAGGCGGGGCAGTCGTCCGTGAGCTGACCTCGGTACGAAACCCGCTCGGGCGGCCTCCGTCAACATCGGCCCTGTTGGAGTCGCTAAGCAAACCAGGATACCCATTTCGGCTTCTTCGCRCTCAACAACGCCCCGAAGATCCCKAACCATCTGCACGCCGATATGTTCGCCACCTTTCACCGAAATGATGATTTGGCCATCGCCGTATGGCCCGTTTTTGTAGGCTACTCGACCGTCGATGCCCTGGTCTGCCCCCTTCTTCTCGTCGCGTTGATAGCTCTGTGCTCCAAGAAGCCAAGCAGCCCACCATTGGAATTGATGCTTGTCGCGATGCGCCAATTCCCTGGCGCCATCCAGAGTGGTTGGCCTYCCATAAACCTCGTACACGGCGCCCGCTCGCCAACGCGCTAAGCGCTCCTCGATCAGCGTGACGGCATAGTGCGCGACGTCGATTCCAATCCATTGCCGATGAAKCYTTTCGGCTGCATCAACCGCGGTTCCGCAGCCRCAGAACGGATCCAACACGACATCTCCTTCGCGCGATGACGCAACGAGCACTCGCTCGAGCAGCGCTAAGGGCTTTTGCGTAGGATAGCCTAGCCGTTCCTTTGCCGTTTGGTTCAACCGATCGATATCGGTCCAAACATCGCCGACGACGACTTGTCGTTGCGAGGCATCGAACGGCTTTTCGGCGCGACGTCGCGGCCAGCCGCCATTCTTCGGCCAGTGTATCAAGCCCGCTAAGTCCCACGCCTCCATTTGGATGGAACTGTATCCCCAATGACGCCCCATCTTCGTCGGGTTGAACCCGCGCCAGGGTTGCCCGCTCTCGCCCTGCTTGGTGATCCCGGCGCCGGTCAACTCATAGGTCTGATATTTCATGCCATCCGAACCGGTTATCAGGGTATGAGGAAGTTTGGCGGCCTCACCAAGAATCCGCTGCGCGCTAAAAGTCGCCGACTCCGGGCTGGAATACATCAACAGCGTGTCGTGCAGGCGAGGCCACTGGCCAACCGTGCTGCGCGAGTTTGTTCGCTTCCAGATAATCTCGTTGCGGAACCAGTCGTGGCCGAACGTCGCGTCCAGCAGGATCTTGAGATAGTGCGAAGCGGTGGGGTCGCAGTGGAGGTAGATCGAGCCGGTGGGCTTCAAGACGCGTTGGAGTTCAACGAAGCGCACAGCCATCATGGCGAGATACGCCATCATTGCGTTTTGATCTCCCAGCCACCGACGGATGCCGGAGAGCRCCAGCCCCAGTTTGCCGTGGTTGCGAACGTCGTCGTATGCGGTCTCAGCAGCATCGCCCCATTTCCAGGTGTCCTTGAATGCTTCAACCTGCGCGTCGGCTTCGCTGTTTGTCGAATTCGATTGGAAGAAAACGTTGTAGTTTGCGTCTGATTTGAAGGGAGGATCCAGATAGATCAGGTCGGCACTCTCGTCCCGAATCTTGTTACGCAATATGTCGAGATTGTCGCCATAGAAAAGCTTGTTCATCGATGTAGCCCCGTCCGCCATAGGCGGAGTATCGACGAGGATTATTAACGAATACTGCTATGGAGTTGACCGGTCAAACGCGCTATATTTTTTGCGCCGGAACAGCCGCAGTCTCGGGCAGCTGCATCACCGCCCCGGCCTCCGGGGCAAAGGTCAACCACTTTGCCTCTGTCGATCTCATCTTAAGAGCAGGCGCCACGGCGGCGCGATTGGGAAAGTGCAGTTGCAAGTGATGCAAGCTGCCGAATCCCGAGAGGCCCGTCATCCAATACAGCTACAAGGCTCGTCAGGATTGGGCCGAGAGCGGCGCCGCTCTGGACAATGACCTGGCAAACATCGCTGACAGCATTGGCGACACGATCGACGCGCTCGCCGACATACGTCGCGCCGATGGCGCGCTGCCCAACCAGAAGGTGACGGTCGAGAGTCTGGCGCCCAATGGAGCCGCCGCACTGTTTCTGCTACGAGCACAGGGCCGAACGCGAGCAATTCCTGTAGGAGCATGACCGGATGTCGTCATCAATTCGTGCATGAACTGGAAAGCACGGCCGACCACATCGCTGACGCTTCACGGGCGGATTTGCAGGTGCTGTTGCGGCGGGCCGCTTTGCTGCTTCGAAATGTCGGCGGGATCAGCCTCGATCCGCGCACCGACGACGCGCTGACCAGCTTGGCGRCTGAGATTGGCACGGCTAGGCCAGATCTGGTGGAAACGATCGTCGGCGAATGGCTCGTCGCCAACTCGTATCTGCCGGTGCCTCATGCGGTTGACGAAGAGAGCACGGTGGACGGCAACGGATGATCAGCAGATCAAGGCGCGAAGGCGATAACGCCGATCGGGAGATCGACTGTCAGGAAGCTATGGAGCCAGGCTTTCAGGCGATCGTGGATTGCATGATCGAGGCCGGCTGGCAGCGCGGCGAGGTGATGCGCGCAGTGCGGCGCCTGATCGCCGCCGACAACATGACCCAGAAGGAAAACGCCAGGGTCGAAGCTCAACTGGCGATAGCGAGGGCGATGCTTCGCGCTGGCAAGGCATATTAGCAACCCCTTGACGAGGCCGGTGGCCGCGCCAGAGTCATGGCATGGCCAGGGGCATCAACATTGGCGACGAGGTCGCGATCACCGCGACCGTGCGCCGGCGAGTGACAGACGACAGGATCAGCGTCTCGATCCCCGCCTACGGGTTTCCGCATTCGATCGTCGACCGAACGTCGAAGGTGAAGAAGGGCCGGCCGATAGAACTGGTAGGCGACGTCGCCCATATCGATGGCGAGTGGGTGACGGTGAATCTTGGCGTGCAGGTGACAGTGAACGTGGACACGCTCAAGCTGGTGACAGCTTATAAGCCGCCGACGAGAAAGACGCCGCTCGTCGACAAGGCGACATGACGTCAGATCACTGTCACCCTATGATCGGGATAACTCGCAACGTGAGCATCCGCGTCAGTCTGAGCCTGTTCTCGCGTTGGTCGGGGTGTTCCCTTCCAGCCTCCCTCAAACGGGCAATCTTGGCACCACGCAACGTAGATAGCTCCTGCTGCAGCGTCAGTGCTATCTAAAACAGGTCCGCCGCCCTTCCAAGCATGCGCCATGCTGTGTTGGCTGAAGGGCTCCGAGTCCTTCCCATAGGCGTCCTTCATCTCTTCATTTTCGGGCGTACCACCAGACATGTCGTCGTCTCCAAAGCTGAGCGTCGGGCAATTCCGACCGCCAGAGCATAGCCCAGAACTGGGATACGCATGTGAAATGCACCACACCAGCACTGCGCCCAGCCCCACCGGAAGCGGTGGAACGCGGGTCATCTCAAAACAAAGTTGTAGACACGCCCCCTGAATTGCCCGCAATATTGGCCGGGGTGGGGGATCAATCAATGAAGGCGAAGGCATTTCTTGCGGGCACGGCCGTGTTCATCGGCGGGTGCTCAACAAACACAAATGTTTCCGACAGCCAGCTTACGGCTCAAAACACCATAACGCTTTGCCGCTCGCTCGCCACCAGCACCGATGAGCAATATYGAAATCGAGTGGCAACGCTTCTAGTTCGGCGCGGTGCAACGGCCGAGAAGTGCACGAGGCTGATACAGACGGACAATGCTGTCGCGACTGGAATCGCTCTGGYGGCAGTAGGTGGCGCAGCGGCCGCGGCGGCTGCCAATAATGGCGGTGGCGGCTACTATGTTCCGCGACCGCAGGCTTACGGCGTCGCCTGGGACCAGTTCTACGGCCCCAACTACAGCGTGATTTGGCGGTGCCGAGATATGGCGACCGGCCGGTTTGTCTACGACTACTATTGCGCTGGCATGCCCATGATCGACACCACGTGGCCGGGTTGGTCGGCTTAGGCGATGGACAAATTACGGCACGACAATCGATCTAATCAAAGGCGCAAGCGTACCGGCGCCAAGCGCTCACGCGCGTTGCGATGGGCGAGCGTGCCGCGACGGCTGATCTTCGCTACCGTCGTCGCGGCCGGCGTTCTTGCCGCGCTGACTACCATGCAGCACGCGGACCTCCTGCACGAGATCAATTTGCAAAACTTCGCCGGCGCCAAGCCGGACCAGATAACCGGCGTCGCCTTTGTCATCGACGGCGACACGATCGAAGTTCACGGGCAGCGGATCCGCTTCAACGGCATTGATGCGCCGGAGAGCAAGCAATACTGCGAAGACGCCGAGGGCTTCGAATATCCCTGCGGCCGGCGATCGGCCGAAGCGCTGGATAGCTTCCTGGCCGCCTCGAGGCCGGTGCAATGCACGTTCGTGACCTGGGATCGCTATCACCGCTTCGTTGGCGATTGCCGCCGCGCCGACGGCGCCAGCGCGGCGGCATGGATGGTCGAGCACGGCCAGGCGCTCGATTCGCCGCGCTACAGCAACGGCGCCTATGCGGCGGAGCAGGCGAAAGCAAAAGCGGCGAAGCTAGGCCTATGGGTCGGCAAATTCGACGCGCCTTGGGACTGGCGCGCATCGCATGCCGACAGCGCGGCGCCGGCGAGCCAGCCGCTCGGCATCGTCARCCGCAAGCTTGTCGCRCAGWGCGGCGGCCTTTCCTGCGAACCGAGACGGACATGCAAACAGATCAGTTCCTGCGACGAGGCCCAATGGTATCTGCAGAACTGCTCATGGGGCGGCAAGCTGGACCGGGACAGCGACGGCGTGGCATGCGAGACGCTGTGCTAGGTCCACGTCTTTCGTTAGATGGCAGAGTTTAGCTTGGTGTTCAGCTTTTCCGGGCGTCCGTCAGGTCACCCGCTGCCGTCCAAAAATTCTTCATCGACATGAGATCAACCGCATTGTTTACAGCATCGGTCATAGTCAAAATTTTCTGAAGGCTTCCACGTCCTTCTTTGCATCGGCGGGGATAAGTGGTTCGGTCGCACGAATGCTGGAGAACTGGTCGTTGAGATTCTTGATCAGCTTGCTACGGGTGGGCGTGCTCACTGTTCTGTCGGCAAACATCTCCGTGGAAAACGCAGCCGCATAAACTTGAAATTCGCGGGTCGAATCCAAYAGTGCCTGAATCTGCGCACTACGCTCAGCGTTGTGACCTGAATGCTCACCAGCCTGGTAGCTGATCCACCCGCTCCCCAAAATCGTCAGCACCGCACTGCCGGCCGAGACCCATCTCGGACTRTCGGTTTCAGACCACCACCCCAGCGAAACAATCGGAATATGCTTCTTCACTCTTGTCGTCATGTCAGCGCACCYTGTCCTGTTTGGGCGCCACGCCAGARGATTTGGCGTCGATTCCGGAGCCAATCTGCGTCCGCTTTCGCGCCTGAGCCTCGATCGTAACAATTAAATGGCCGACGGGAGCCGGCGTGACTGATCGGACATTGCCAAATCCTGATCCGAGTTAGGCTTCAGGACACTTCCAAGTGGACAGTTGTGAATGTTCAGTTGCCCTTTGGCTCTACTGTGCATAGAAGCACTATGCTGGGTCTATAGGGTTGGGTAGCAGGGCGTGGGTTCCAAATTCGAAAAGCTAACTAAGCTGCGCGAGTCTCTGCGCGAGACTAATCATGATTTCCGCGCCAGCACTCAGCTGTTTAGCAGCTTKGACGTCGCTAAGATTGATCGCGATATGGATCTCGCTGGCCGCGGGAGGGAACGTGGGGAGGCGAACCAGCCCCCCAAAAGCGCCAAGAACCTCGACGATGTCGAACACGCCATCATCGAACGCGTCGAGGACGAGAAGAAGGCCTCGTATCACACGCTTGAGGACAGCTTGCAGCTTCTCGGAGGGCGTCTCGCTGGTCTGGATTTCGAAGAACAATTCGKCCTAATCCGCCAGGCGAACGCAGCGAGCGTATCGGATTTCAAGGCTTCGGTTGCCGTCGGTTTAGACGAACTCCACGGCTTGAGAAGGGCTCTTAATGATGCGGAGAAAGAGCACGTCTGGTTCAAGGAAAARCACGGCTTGATCCGGGCTGCACGCGTTCAGCATGGCGCGGCACACATTTTTCGGCTGTCGCTTCTCCTGTTCCTGTTTCTCATCGAGACCGCGATGAACGGTAATTTCCTCGCCAAGGGAAACGAGCAGGGCTTTTTTGGCGGCATCCTCGAGGCAGCGGCGTTCTCGTTCATCAACATTGGCGCAGCGCTGCTTCTCGCCGTCTTTTGCGCTCGGCTGGTCACCCACCGGTCGCTTTTCGTGAAGCTAGTTGGGGCCATATCGATCCTTTTCTACGTGGCCCTAGCCGTAACCATAAATCTGGCACTGGCGCATTATCGCGAGGTGAGTGGATCACTCGCCGACGGCGCCGGCACGGAAGTCATCCACAACATGCTAGCAAATCCGGCGGGCCCCATGGACGTGAAGTCGTGGCTGCTGTTCGCAATCGGACTCATGTTCTCGATATTTGCGTTTATTGACGGCTGGTTCGTGTTCGACCCTTATCCAGGTTACGCCGGCGTGGAAAATCGCCTGGTCGCTAAGCGTGAGGACTACATCGATCGCAAGAAGGAACTGATTGAAGAACTGCGAGACGTTCGTGACGACCACAGCGAGAAGGTCGAGGAAATCGTCAAGGAGCTGGGAAGCCGCCGCAGGGAGCATCGCGCTATCATCGATCACCGCTCGCGGCTCCTGGCGCTTTTTGCACAGCACCAGGATCAATTAGAGCGAGCCTGCAACCAACTGCTTTCGAAGTACAGGGAAGCCAACATCCAGGCCAGAACGGAACCAGCGCCCAAACATTTCGGCGCGCCTTACAAGCTCGATCGAATAAAGCCTTATGTTTCGGGCGACGGGGAATGGAGCGAGAGCGATATCGGTGCGTCGATCCGCGAAGCGCAGGACGAGCTCAATGGTCAGGTTCGCTTGATTGGCCAAGAATGCGAGCGGGGAATTGAGCAGTACCGGGATCTCGACAAGCTCCATCCGGACGGCGTGAATGTCTAAGCGGACTCGTAGGCGCAAGAAGCGTCAGGCGGGCACGATCGTAGCGGCCGCCGCTCTCGGGGTCCTGTCGGTCGCGATGTTGACCGGCTTTGCCTGGATGTGGTCGCGATCTGGGAAGGGACAGATCGACGCGAACACGAATTGCCCCTTGGACGGCCCGACAAGTCTGACGGCCGTGCTGATCGACGCTACGGATCCTATTTCGGGGGCGACGATGTCCGACCTGAAGAACGAGTTCCGTAAAGCGATCGCGCGAGTCGAGCCAGGCGGTTATGTGAGAATCTATATGCTGAATTCCGATCCTGGCGACCTAACCGTGATGTTCGATGCCTGTAATCCGGGCGATGGGTCGACGGTGGATAGTTGGACGAACAACCCAGCACGCCGTCAAAAGAAATGGGAAGACGCTTTTGGCGATCCTCTGAGCAAGCTTCCGGATGAAATTCCAAATGGTGACTCGGTAAGCCAGTCCCCGATCATGGCTGGTATCCAGAAAATCAAACTGTCGCTGTTCGATAGCAGCTTGGCGAAACAAGGTAGCGCAAAGCGGTTGGTTGTCGCATCGGATATGATTGAGCACACTGCTCTGTATTCGCAGTACAGATCGGGACTCGATTACCAGAAGTACCTAACCAGTGCTGCCGACCGAACCTATGGCACCTCGCTCGATGGGGTGAACGTCACAATTCTCTACATCGATAGGGCAAAGAAGCCCTTTCAGTCGCTCGACCACGCAGAGTTCTGGGCGGAGTGGGTTCAGAGCCATCATGGCGAGTTCGACAAGCTTGTTGGCTTGGAAGGGTTAAACTGATGGCTAGGAAAGACGACCGGGCCMTGTTGGGTCACCCAGGTTTTCCGCTGGTTGTCTTTGCGGTCCTAACYCTAGGCGGCTGCGCCTTTATCGCTGTCGYCAAGTTGTCCGGTGTGAATCCCATTGTAGCGGCGGRCATACCGGTTTGCCTGATGTTTTTMTATCTGGGTGTATCGATCTTCACGGGGAAGCTTCGGCTGCACGACGAGCAAACTGGTGACAACCTCTACTACATGGGCTTCCTTTTCACCCTAACGAGCCTCGGCGTCTCGCTATTTCAGTTCGGATCGGAGGGTTCKACTGAGACGATCGTGAGGARTTTCGGTATCGCCGTTAYCTCCWCGATCACCGGTATCGCGCTCAGGATTTTCTACAATCAGATGCGCCGCGACCCTGCCGACATCGAGCGGACAGCGAGACACGAGCTCGCAGACATGACTCGGCGAGTGAGAGCAGAGATGGAGAGCGTGACCAGAGAGTTCGCCGATTTCCGTCGCGTCAGCCATCAAATGCTTGAGGAGGGCTTTGGCGAGATTGCAGCCCAGGCAGAACGGAACGGTGAGCATATTAGATCCGCTCTGGACAAGATCGCTATGGAAGCGATCAAGCCGGTCCAGGAGGCGTCGGGCAAACTAAGCGACGCATTGAAAGATAATTTCGGTCAGGTCGAAAGTCAGTTCTCTTCGATTGCGCAGCGAGTCGAGGCYGCTGCCGATTTGCTCGATAAAGCTAATGGTTCGATGTCCTCGTCGGTAAGCAAGCTCGGTACGCAAGCTGACACCGTCGCCACGAAGCTGGAGAAGGTTGTTGTTCCTGACGAGGTGCTGAAGAACGATTTGGCGCCGATGGTGAAGCTGCTTGGCAGCGCTGTCGCCCAGTATGCCGTTAAGACCGAAACCGCCTCGCAGGAGCAGCAAGCTCGGATGACCGGCATTTCAGAGGTGGTATCAAAGGTCGCTAGTGGTGTGGAGCGAGCRGCCGCGGCTGCAGAGAAGACCGCTGAGAGCGTGCAAGCTCAGCAGCGATTGACCGAGGCGCTCGCAGCCGTGGTGCAAAAGCAAAGCAAGGACACGAGCGAACTCATCGCGACTCTTGCTGAAAAGAGCCTTCAGGTCTCGCGCCCGACACCCTCCGCCAACGGCCCCATCGCAATCGATCCGGCACCTTTTGGAACTCCGGGTGTCGGCGAGGGCGCAGCAATAAAGATATCCGAGAGCTCGCAAGGCGATTCCTTCCAAACTTTGAGTGGAACACCGCAGGCAGAGAAGGTTGAAGCGCCGAGAAGATCTAGTTGGTGGGGCAGGTGAGCGACGTCAGCGGAACGTCGGTCGCTTTCGAGCGCAAAGGCTATGGCCGCGGCCTGATCCTTGGCCTAACGATGGCTGAGACAATGCTACTTCTCGTTTTCTGCCTCCTCTTGGCAGCAGGTGCCATCATCGCCAAGAAGGAAAAGGAGGCGGCGGAGGCGCAGAGGATTGCGCAATCTGCCGAGGAGACCGCTCGCAAACTCGGCGAAGAAAACAAGCGCCTGCTTGCTCAACTAAATGCGTTTAAGCCCGCGACGGGACGCAATGTCTCCGATCAAGAATGGCGCGAACTCGTCCTGGCGAAAGAGGCCGTCGAAACACTTAAGAAGGCGGGGCTGACGGTCGAAGAGGTGGTGAAAAGGGCGCCGGTCACCAAAGTGCTTGCTGAGAACGACGTCGACGTCGACCAAGGCAAGGTCATGATCGAGCATATGAAAGTTCTGAAGCAGAATGGCTATGTCGGCGGAGGCAAGACTCCGAAGGACCTCTCCGATGTCCTGAAGAAGGCCAACGAATTCACAGTCGCAGCCAAACCTCACGATTGGCCACCGATCATTAGTCTCAGCGAACTTGACGGCTACAATTTCGAATCTGGTAGCGCCGAGCTTTCCGATGGCTTCAAGACCAAGCTACGCGACCTGTCGAAGACGATTGCGGGTATTGCAACCTCATACGGCGTCGACGTCATCGAAGTGATTGGCCACACGGACGAGCAGGCGATGTCGGGCGTGTCGTCGAACATGGACAAGGGCCTCCAACCGGTCCTAGCAGGCAAGGTTGAGGTAGGTGCGCTTCATCCTGCCGACAACGCTGGCCTCGGTTTGGCTCGAGCGATCTCCGTCACGAGCATCCTCCGAGAGATGCCTGACCTGGGAGGGTTCACCATCTTGCCGATGTCCGGCGGGCAGCTGATCCTTCCTGGCGATCGTCTGACCGATGGAGCACAGGCTGGCGACGTGAAGGCCAGAAGGCGAATTGAAATCAGGGTAAGGCAGCGCTCCCGTGAAAAGGACCTCGCGCCTTCACAGGGATCGAAGTCATGACTGAGGGACAATGCCGTGACTTAGCGTTCACTGCATTGTGTCGGGGGGAAGGGATGGGGTTTTACGTTCGCAAATCGATCAGCGCGGGACCGTTCCGGTTCAATTTTTCATCGGGCGGCGTCGGTGTCTCTGTGGGCGTGAAGGGGCTTCGGATCGGAACGGGTCCACGGGGCCATTACATCCATGCAGGCTTTGGCGGTCTCTACTACCGAGGGACGCTCGGGAAGGCTGGTGCGAAAAACACCGCCCGGCAGCCAGCACCTCAAGGGCTGCAAATGACGCCGCAACCATCAGCCCCAGAATATATCGCCGATGGGGTCGTGATGAGGGAGATCGAGTCCGGCGACGTGATTGATATGCGCGATGAAACCTCGGCTGAGGTGCTGGACGAAATCAACGCCAAACAGTCGCAAMCGCGGCTCTCGGTGATCCTGGCTGTTCTGTTCGGCATCGTGGGTTTCTTTGTCGGAAAAGCAATCGGCGGGGTAGGGCCGGTGGTTGGGGTAGCCGCCTTCTTATCTGGCATGTTGATTGGGGGTTGGTTCGACGGCTATCGCCGGGTGGCGTGCTTTACTATGATCTGGAACAGGACGCCGAGGCTGCCTACGGCAGGCTGGTGGCTGCATTCGAGACGCTCACTGGTTGCGCGGGAAGGTGGCATGTTGCGGCAGGGGGCAAGATTGAGGATCTGACGACTTGGAAGCGGAACGCTGGCGCCAGCATGCTGGTCGACAAGAAGCCGACGACACTAGCAAGCACGTTACCCCAGGTTGTTCGCAGCAACGTTACTCCGCCGTCGATCCACGTCGGCCGGCAGGTTCTCTATTTCATGCCGGACCTTGTCCTGGTGAAAGATGRCAATCGGTACGGTGCCGTCGGCTATGCTGATCTTCGGACCCAATTTGCTCCCAGCAATTTCATTGAGACTGGCCGAGTTCCATCCGACGCCCAAGTCATTGGTTACACCTGGACACACCCCAACAAGAGCGGCGGACCCGACCGGCGGTTCAAAAACAATCGGCAGATTCCCATCTGTCGATATGAGGCGTTGCGACTGTCGAGCGGTAGCGGACTGAATGAACTCCTCGAGTTCTCGAAAACGAATATCAGTCAGCCGTTCTGTCAGGCAATCTCAGCGCTGGCCCAAGTGCACGGCTCGCACCGATCGACACCGCATGTGCAGCGCAGCCTAACGTCCAGATCGTGAACCTGCGCACGTAGGAAGGTCCACTGCAGCGAACTAGCGGAGGCCCTCGCAAGGTTTCCATCGCCGTCTCGGTCGAGTTTGCCGCCCC
>NZ_MDFL01000111.1 GCF_001854785.1 Mesorhizobium sp. ORS 3428 | reverse complement strand
CCCAGTCCATACAGGGGGGAGATCGGCAGCTCCCCCGCCTTGCAAATCCCTGCCAAAATGCCATCTACAAAGCCGGCATTCACAACGGAAAGCACACGTGACGCAGCGAAGCGGCAGCGCCGACCTGCCGCTGCATGGCGGGCGGGTCCCGAAATGGCTGGGCGAGYGCATGACGAAGCTCGGCGCGGTGCTGTGCGAAGCCATCATCCATCACTATGGCCGCGACGAGCTTTTGCGTCGTCTCGCGCATCCCTTCTGGTTCCAGTCCTTCGGCGCCGTGATGGGCATGGACTGGCACTCCTCCGGCATCACCACCAGCGTTATCGGCGCGCTGAAGCGCGGGCTGAACCCGCTTTCGGGAGAGCTCGGCATCCATGTCTGCGGCGGGCGCGGCGCGCATTCGCGCAAGACGCCGGGCGAGCTCACGGCGATCGGCGAGCGCACCGGCCTCGACGGCGAGGCGCTCGCCACGGCGAGCCGCCTGGTCGCCAAGGTGGACAGCGCCGCCGTGCAGGACGGCTACGACCTCTACCTCCACAGCTTCATCGTCACCGATGACGGGCGCTGGGTGGTGGTGCAGCAGGGCATGAACGGCGACGCCCGTCAGGCGCGCCGCTACCACTGGCTGTCGGAGGGGCTGACGAGCTTCGTCGACCAGCCGCATGCGGCGATCGAGGGCGAGCGCCAGGGCGAGATCATCAACCTCACCGACCACCGCGCCGAGAAAGCGCGCGGCGGCCAGATCGAGCTTCTGAAGACGATGAGCCCGGAAAAGATCCTCACCGAGCTTGCCGTGCTGGAGCCGCAGCCTGAACCCGAGCCCGCTGCGCAGCCGCTGCTGCCTAACCTCGTCATGCCCGCGCATCACGACGTGCGCGAGAGCGACATCGTCATGCGCCGCCTGCACGGCAACATCTCCGCCGCCATCGAAAGCGGCCCGAAGGATTTTCCCGAGCTGCTCTTGGTGCCGGGCGTCGGCCCGCGCACGGTGCGGGCGCTGGCCATGGTGTCGGAAGTGGTGCACGGCGCGCCCTACCGCTTCTCCGACCCGGCGCGCTTCTCGCTCGCCCACGGCGGCAAGGACCGCCACCCCTTCCCGGTGCCGCTGAAGGTCTATGACGAGACGATCTCGGTGCTGAAATCGGCGGTGAGCAAGGCGAAACTCGGCCGCGAGGAGGAACTGCAGGCGCTCCGGCGGCTGGACGGGGAGTCACGCCGGCTGGAACGCTATGTGACCGGGCCGAGCCTGAAAGAGATCGTCGCGGGCGAGATGGACCAGTCGCATCTTCTCGGAGGGCGGAGTGTCTTTGGGTGGGAACCACCACCCGACAGCGAGCCGAAGCCGCTGAAGAAAGGCGCTTGAGACGGCGCCGAAACGGCTCACGCAAAGTGCGCAGATAACCGCATTGGTCGGCGCTGCCCCTCATTACCCTGCCGGGCATTTCTCCCCGTCAGTGACGGGGAGAAAGACGCTGTCATCGACGCTTTCGCCAATTTTCAATGCTGCAGAATAGGCGTCAGCGCTGCGGCCAGCCCCTTCTCCCCGTCGCTATACGGGGAGAAGGTGCCGGCAGGCGGATGAGGGGCAGCGCCGGCATATGGACCTTCAAGCAGTTGCGCAGCTCAGACTTCGATTCACCTCGCCACGCCAAGTACCTGATTTCGCGGCCGCGATTGAATCCCTACCCCGCCTTCCTTCCCATCATCCCATAGTGCACCGCCAGCAGATCCAGCCCGACCTTCAGCAGCTTCACCACCACATCGCGCCCGTCGCCGGTGCGTTCGGCGATTGCCTTCACCGACTGGCCTTCGAGGCAGATCTTGCGCACCACCTCCGCCACTTCCCAATGGGCGAGCGCTGCCGCGGCTTGGGCATGCGCCCGTCCGGCTGAGAGCACGCGGTCGGGGATGCCGCCGCCCACCCGGCCGCCGTCGACGCGCTCGCTCCAGGATTGCGGCTGCAGGCCCTCGCGCGCGGCGCGTTCGAAATCGTCGCGAAAACGCCCTCCTGCCTCGCGCTGCTGGCGCGACAGCGAGGTGATGCCCACCAGCGGATCGACATTGCGCAGACGCACGATGCCGCCGGTGGAGGTGTAGCCCCCGTTCGACACCTCGTAGACGCGCCGCGCCTCGGCGGTGCCGGCAGTGAGGCGCTGGCGGCCGAAGGCGTCGGGTTTCAGCGCGAAGTCGTGGCCGATCTCGCGGCGGATGCGCACCTGCTCGGCCTCGCCTTTGGGGAGTTTCGGGGGGTTGGGGTTTTTTCGAAGGCTTGCGGGGCATGGGGAGTCCTTGGGATTGAGGTGAGTGGGTCGCTAACGGGAGAGGCTGAGTTCCTTCGCGCCCCCCTCTGCCCTGCCGGGCATCTCCCCCACTTGTGGGGAGATTGGCAGCTTGGGCGCCCCGCTTGTTCCTGCAACGTTGGCGATTTGCGCAAGCGGCGGCGAGAGCTGATCTCCCCCCTTGTGGGGGAGATGTCCGGCAGGACAGAGGGGGGCGCTGTCCTGCCGGCGTATCAGTCATTGTCGACGGCGCTCCCCCGCTCCGTCGCGGCCGCGCCGCACCACCTCTCCCCCGCTGCGCGGCGGCGAGGAAGGGAGCGAGGCGCGCTTCGCTATCAGCTCGCGCATCAGCCGCCTCTCGCGCACCTCGATCGAAAGCTGGGCGCTGGACGGGCAGAACTGGGCGCTGTCCACCTTGGCCTCGCCGCGGATGAAGCGCTGGATCGCGGCCTGGACGTCGGCCAGCTCGGCATCCTGCACGGCGGCCAGGTAGCCGCGCAGCTGCATCTCGGCGTCAGCGAGGGCGGATTGCGGGAAGCAACTGAACATCGCGGCCAGCGCTTTCGCCGCCTGCTGCAATTCGGCTGCGGTCATTGATCTCCTCGATGATTGCGTTGGCGGCATCGACATGGGTTTTGCGCCGATGCCATTTCACTCCAGGCGCGAATGTTCGTCCTGAAGAAGCTTTTTCGTCCCGCGAAGCGAAGGCGGCCGCCTTCGCCGGGGGAGAAAAGGCGGCTGCCTTTTCTCCTGTTGGACTCTGGGAATCTGGATAGTTGGACTCTGGACTCTGGGGCTTATCCCCCCGCTTATCCCCTGCCTTAACCCCTCCCTTATCCAAGGGCGAAAAAGCCCTTTCCTTAGAAAGACTTGGGCTGCCGCCCTTCAAGCCGTTGCGGCGCGCCACGCGCGCCTTGCGGGCATCCGCGACCATGCGCCTGGAATAGATGCGGTCGTGGCGGTCGCGCGAGAAGACGCGGTTGTGCTCCAGCTCGGAAAGCAGCGCGCCAAGCTCCGCCTCGGCGCAGCCGGCGAGGCGCGCCAGGGCGGCCTCGTCCAGCCCCTTGCCGCCGATCGCGACATAGCCCACCGGCTCGTGCGCGGCGGCGATGCACAGCATGCGCATCCACAAGCCTTGCGCGGCCAGCGAGCAGAGCCTGAGGTTCGGATCGGACTCCCAGTCCGACCAGAAGAATTTCGACCAGACCGTCCCGCTCATGGGGTTACCCGGCGAGCGGCGGGGCGGTGCAGATCAGCTAATCTCCCCCCTTGCGGGGGAGATGCCCGGCAGGGCAGAGGGGGGTGCTGTCCCGCCGACCTCTGCCCGCTTTGTTTCCTCGCCCCCGCCAAAGCGGGGGAGAGGTGGCCGCGAAGCGGTCGGAGAGGGGGCCTTCGTAGGGCGCTGCCCCCGCTCCGTCTCGGCTTCGCCGAGCCACCTCTCCCCCATTTCATGGGGGCGAGGAACCTTGATCCTGCGGCGTTCCTTCGCACCCCCCTCTGTCCTGCCGGATATCTCCCCCGCAAGGGGGGAGATTGGCAGCTTCGGCGACGGCGCCCTCACCACCCTCACATTCCCCTCCCGCGATGGCCGTGGAACCTTGCATGATGATGCGCGCAGTAGGAGCGCGTGGCGGAAGTCCGCAGGCCGCAGCAGAGCATGTCGGGGCCGGGGCGCGCGCCGGGCGGGTCGTCTTGCGCGTCCTCGCGCAGCAAGAGGTCGATCGGCGCGCGGCAGCGGCCGGGGAGGCAATCGATGAAGCGCATGGCCGCGACATGCGACTGGCGGCCGGGCGGCACAGGAGGCGGCGGCGCAGGGAGCTTGTAGAGCTGCGTTTCGGATTTTTCGCGGGTGCCGGGTGAGAGCCAGGCGGGCGGCAGAGTGCGCGCGGGCTTGCGGGTTTTCTTCGGCTTAGGCGTGGCGCGAGCGACGACGTCCGATTTCGCTGAGACTTCAACGACTGATATGTCGGCGGGACAGCGCCCCCTTCTGTCCTGCCGGACATCTCCCCCACTTGGAGGGAGATTGGCAGTTCCGGCGCCGGCGGCCATTCTGCTGCGACGGCCCGACCAGTCCGGCCGCACGGCCTTCCTCGKCGGGCCGCCGGCGCGGCCGCCCTTGGGGTTGGCGAAGCCGATGGCGCGAAGGCCGGCATTGCGGTGCACGATGCCGATGATGGCGTTGCGCGAGACCGGGCTGCCGCGCAGCGCGCTGAAGCGGCCGGCAATGCGCGAGGCCGAAAGCCCCTCCTTCAGCCAGGCGGCGATCTCGTCGATTTCCTTTTCGGTGTAGGCGGCTGCCATGTCTCATTCCATTGCTTATGAAGGGCTTGGGGGGTGCGAAGGGCTTGGCTTGCGGCCAAGCGCCAGGGTTCGGCCGCGAGCGGCCGTCGGTCAGATCGGGAAAAGGTTGGGATCAGGCGGCGTCGGGCGCCGCACCAAGCAGTCGAAGAAGTGCCGCCTCGGCAGCGGCCCGCGTCAGGCCGACACCGCCCGTCCGGTCGCGCGGTCGAGCAGGATGACTGTGCCGTCCTCGGTGCGGATGCAGGAGGTGGCGGCAGGCGCTGAAACGCCGGCGCGAGGCACCCCAACCCATGACCCTTCCCCACAAGGGGGAGGGGAATCTGGCGGCACGGTGAGACGCCGATGGTCGTCGGATGGGCCGGGCATGGCCGCAGCGGGATCCCCCTCCCCCTTGTGGGGAAGGGTCACAGCGCCACTCGCATTGGGGGCCGGAGCCGAGGGAGGAGCGRCTCCGGCCGTTCCGGCGAACCGGGGTGCGGGCGGCTCGGCCGGATCCGGGGCAAGCGCCCCGGAATGCGCCCGGACCGGGGAGGAGGACGGTCCGGACGATTGGAATTCAAAATGCACGGTCATGCCGCCTCCCTCAGCGCGGCGCGGTGGCCGGCCAGCCATTCGTAGCTGACGCCGGCGATGCCCAGCCTGCGGCTTGCCGCCACCACATGCGGCCAGTGYTGCGGCGCGATACGGCCGCGCCGGCGCATCTGGCGGGCGGCCTCGTAGCCGCAGCCGACATCGGCGGCGAAGGCGCCGATGCTCTGCCAGCGATCGATAAGCCCCGAGATGCTCGTGGGCGGCCCCGAGATGCTCGTAGGCGGCGCGGAAATGCTCGGGGGAAATGCGGAAATGCTTGCGGGATGCTCATTCATGCGCTAAGCGTACGTTATGTACGAAACGCGCGCAAGCAAAATCGTACAATTTGGACGATAATTTTCAGGCATTTTGTACGAATGGACCCACGGCACAGATTGCAGCAGGCGCGCGCCCAGGCGGGCTATGCCTCGCCCAGCGATGCGGCCCGGGCGCTGCGCGACATCAACAAGAAYACCCTCATCAGCCACGAGAACGGCCACCGGCCGCTGTCGCGCAAGGCGGCGGAGAAATACGGCCGGCTGTTCGGCGTCGATCCCGGCTGGCTRCTGTTCGATGGTGGTTTGGGGGGCGACGGAGCCGAGGCGGCGCCGGTCAACCTTGCCCCCTCGCCCGTCACCGTCGACGTGCCGATCGTCTCATGGATCAGCGCCGGCGAGCTCGGCAGCCAGGACAGCGTGGTCAACCTTTCCGACTATCCGACCATTCCCACTGCCGACCTCGAGGAAGGCGAGTGGATTGCGCTGCGCGTCGACGGCCCGTCGATGAACAAGATCTCGCCGCCGGATTCGATCATCTTCGTCAACCTGCGCGACAAGCGGCTGGTGACCAATGGCTGCTACGTGATCGCCGACGAAACGGGCCGCGCCACCTACAAGCGCTACCGCCCCAACGACAACCCGCCCTTCCAGCCGGCGTCGTATCTCGACATTCCTCCGCCGGAGCTGGAGGGCGCGATCACGATCATCGGGCGGGTGAAACGGTCGATGATCGATATGTGAGGGTGGCGGCAAGAAGCCCACCGGCGAAGGCTGGCATTCCTTCGCGTCCCCTCTGTCCTACTGGACATCTCCCCCACAGGTGGGGAGGTTGGCAGCTTCGGCGAAGGCGTCCTCTTGGCAACGTTGGTGATTGGCCAAAGCCGTCGCGACGTCCGATCTCTCCTCTTGCGGGGAGATCGGCAGCGCTGCGCGTATCGGATTTTCGCAGTTTTCTTATAGCCGTTTATCGTTCAAATTGTACGAATGCCCCTTGACCACATTTCGTACATAAAGTACGATATTTCCCTTCTCCGAGGGGGCCTCCTTGAACACCGCGAACCATGCCGCTTTTGCCGACCTCTCCCGCCCGTTGCTCTCGCCATTGCCGCTCAAGGAGCGCGAGCGCCTGGCCGGCGCCTGGCGCATGGCCAGCCAGGACATAGCCGACGACATCCGCTTCATACGGCAATATCTCAAGGTGATCGCCGAGAAGGACGAGCGGCTGTCGACCGGCACGCTGGTGCACGGCCGCGCCTATGTCGAGGCCTGCGCCGCCTGGCTGCCGGAAACCGTGGCGCGGTATTTGAGGAATCTCAGGCTGATCAGCGAGTGCGAGAGCGCGATGCTTGCCGCCGGCGTGCGGTTCGCCAAGTCGAGCGATGCCTGGGATTGAGGGACCTCTCCTTCTCCACGGGTGAAGAATAAGGACCGAACGCCGGCGGAACAGCGCCCCTGCCCTGCCTGTCCTCTTCCGCAGCAGTTGCGGAGGGTGGACCGGGCATCTCCCCACTTGGCGGGAAATCGGCCGTCGCGGCCGCTTTCGCCAATCTCCGGCGCCTCGAAGGGTGCGCGAAGGAGCGCATCGAAGGCAGTTGCCACCCTCTCCGGGTGCAGAGAAAACGCCCTCTGCAACCATCGGCTCTGCACCTCGAAAAAATGCATCGTTTCACACAATTGCCAATTGGTGGACGCCGGCGAGCGGCCGGTAGTTAATTCCTGTAAGGTGAATGAGGGTAAGCCGCACACTCTAGGAGGAATCGGTTTGATGGACCAACAAATCGACATCGGCGCAGAGCCCGACGATCAGCCTTACGAAGTCACTTCATTTGCCAGAAAGCATGGCCTGACCATCCCGGTCGCGGACGCAGTCCTTTTCGCCAAGGGCCCGTCTCGGGCCGCATGCGATACCGCGGCGCTTGCCCTTCTGTGCGCAGTCGCCCAATACGCCAAGAAGCAAGCGCGCTGACGCTGCAATCCCCCAGCAACATGTGAAAGTGAAGCACCTTCTCCCGCAAGGGGAGAAGGTCTGAACTGCAGCCCCGCATTGCCGCCGACGGCGCTGCCGGAGAAGGCGATGCCGAGCGTGCCGGTCAGCCGGCCGCCACGGGCAAAGCCTTCGCTCAGCACGGCCGCACCGGTGACGCCGAAGGCGTCGGCGTCGCCGGCATTGCCTCAGTTGACGCGCAGCCGAAATGCTCGCCCTGGACGGGATCGGGCGCGGCACGGGCGGCCGTCTGCTCGCGAGGCCGCGCCTCTCGTCGTGGAGTGGAATGGGCCGGCGGCGCCCGGCCGGCGGAAATCAGGCCTTGGCCTTCGGCTTGGCGGCTGAATTCTTGGCAGGAGCCTTGGCCGGCTTTTCAGCCTTGGCCGCCTTCGGTTTGGCGGCAGCCGCCTTCTTCGGCGCGGGTTTGACCTTCGGCTTCTTCTCGGCGTCGATCTCGGCGGCCGCCTGGTCCCAATGCTGCAGATGCGCGCCTTCCGGCCGGCCGGCCTGCTCCCAGATCTCGTGCGCCCGCCGGCGAATGCGTTCCTGCCTGTCTTCCGTCACCGTCGCCTCCTTTGCATGGGACCTTCCCYGACGGAAACATTAGCCGAATTTTCGCGGCTAGTCTTGCACGGAGACTTGGCCGCCGACGGCGCCGGCGAGACGCTTCAAATCCTTGTGTTGATGCCTGTCGTTCGCCCCAAAACCCCGGATCAAGCCCCAGGGCATTCTTTTGGGCGACTTGCTTTCCTTGTTTCGATGCATGTCGTTACCCAAAACCGCTACGCACCTCCGGGTCACGCCCGGGGGCATGCTTTTGGGCGACATGCATCAGGACTCATCGGTAAGAACCGCGACGCCGAGATGCGCGGCTTTCTTGGTGATCAACGCCCTCAGATCGGCGTCCGACCGTTCGGTGCCGGTGTGCTCGCRCAGCCAAGCGATCGCCTCCTTCATCGACAGCAGCCCCGTGCCGCGTTCGGCCAGCAACGCGTCGACATGCTGGGCAATATTGGATGACTCAACGTGCGGATGATGCATGGCAACGACTCCTTCCCTTTGGGCGACATGCAGAAGCGCTTTGCACGTCGATTTCCAAAAAAACCGCTGCGCACCTGGGCGACATGCAGGACATGCCTTGCGCGTCGTTGTCCCAAAACCTTTACGCGCTCTGGGCGACATGCGGGACAAACATGCGATCCTCCCGCCACGATAGCGGGAGGATTGGGCTCATCGGCCCGGAATGCTGTTGGGACCCGCTGTAGCCCGGGCCCGGCCTACCGAGGCCAGGTATTTACTGAATGACCTCGACGACCCTGCGTGTGTTAGGGTCAATCAGCACTGTATGGTCGTTGACGACCGCATACCGGTACTCGACATTGGGTACCGTCTGCAATTCGACCGTGTCGGGCACCGTCGAGCCGATGCCGAGCTCAAGGCCTAGGACATTGATCGAGGCAACCGGGTGCCTGTGGACATATTCCTTGACGACGGTCTGCTGCTCAGGGGTGACGATCACCTCGTCCGCAGCCGCAAAGCCGACGCCGGCCACCAGAGCCAGGCCGGCGACAGCAGGAATGAAGGTGGTTTTCATCATAAGTCTCCTGTTGCGTTGGCGAGCTCCGCGCTGCCTCCGCCGGGACGGAAACAATCGGCAGATCGTATTTAGGAGCTCGCGGGGCAAACGCCTGCGAGGGGCTCTTGTTCCGTCAGCGGCCGCTAATTGGTTTTCCCGCCGAGGTTGACGGGAACCCTCGCCGCGAACTTTGCATTGTTTGCCTTGAACACTTCGACAAGCCGAAGGTCTCGCCATGAATGAAGCTCTCGTCACAAGCGACATGCCCCTGCGCGCCCCGGTTGCGATCGCCGTCGGCGCCGGTTTCAAACGCGAGATCGCCTCACTGGCCGCGATGCAGAATTTCCTCAAGGAATGGCCGCTTGCCATGCGCGGCGAGTGCTATTGCGCGGCCGTGCAGGCCTGCGAGGCGGCGCGGGCCGATGAAACGGAGCTCGAGGAAGCGCGGCAGGCCTTCCTCTCGTTCGCGCGGAAGGCCGGAATCCTGTGGACCGGCGTCGACCCGGTGACGGCGCTGCGTGAAGCCAAGATCAGGCGCGTCAGGGCCAGGCGCGAAAGCCATCCGCGGCAGTAAAACCGGCCGCTGGGTAAAAAGGAAAAGGCCCTTCGCGTCGCGAAGGGCCTTCGATCGCCCGAGGCGGCGCAGCGCCGCCGCGATGCTGATCAGCGTAGCGTCGTCGATGACGGAGGGGTGGCCGTCACCGAGGACAGCCTCTCGCGCTTCACCAACACCGGCTTTTCATAGGTCTTCTTCATGGCAAATCCCCCCATGGTCGCTTCAACGGCGCCAAGCTACGCAGCAGGCACGCACTGTCAACGGGGCCGCGTCCCGTTGCGAATTTTGCCGGCATCGGTGTGGCACACGCGCAACGCCGCTCTGCCGTCCAATCCAGGACGGCAGCGCGTCTATATCGGATGGTGGAAGGAGGCTGTCAGTTCGGCGACGATTCGCCCGACGCCTCAGTGACGAATGATGCGGCGATCAGATCGTCCGCATCGATGCGTAGGGAGCCATCGCCGCCCCCCATGATGGCTGCGACCTTCTGGAAGGTCTTCATCTCGTGTTCGGTGATCCGAGCGTTCCGCATTCTGGCCCTCAGATCGGCTATACGCATCCCAAGCGAGCGGGATGTTCCGATTTCTCGTTTCGACATTTTGGTCAGTCTCCTCCCCCGACCCGTGCCTGTTTCGCCGCCGCCCGAATCCGCATCACCCCATGACCTGTGTTGCATATGAGGCGACGCGAACCCAGAGCCGGCAACGCGCGCCCGGGCGGAAGGTTCCGTTAGCGAATGGTAACAAAATAAATCCAGGTTAATGACCCGCCACCCGCAGGTGGCGAGGCCATTCCTGTGTGGTCCGGCCGTCCAATCGGCCGGCCTTGCCCAGCCATCTTACTGGATCACCTCCACGATCTTGCGGGTTTCGGGATCCACGATGACCGTCTGGTTGTCGACGACGACATAGCGGTATTTGAYGTTCGGCACTTCGTGCAGCTCGACCGTTTCAGGAACGGTGCTGCCGACACTGAGCTCGATGCCGGGAACCTGCACCGAGGCCAGCGGCTGCTTGTGGACATATTCGCGGATCACCGTTTCCTGCTCAGGCTGGATGACGACGTCCTGGGCGGCCGCGGCGCCTGCTCCGGCAAGGAACAACAGCCCGGCGGCGGCGACTGTGAGGTGCATTTTCATGGTCGACTCCTTTCGCGGATCATATCTTTACTTTCGCGCGTGAATCGCCTCCTTCGCTGCGCCTGCGATAATCCACAGCAGGTCGGCTCTGCCCAAACGCAGGCGCCAATGCCTTGTTCCTCCTTGTTCCTGCAAAATCGCCGACCGCGTTTTCACAAAACGTCACGGCGGCTTCGCAAATCATTTCGGAACAATGCTTTTCAGCCCGGGTTTACATATCGAAGGGACCGACTTTCCGAGGAGGATTCCGATGAAATATCTTCTAATCACGAGCATGATCGCTCTCGGCGTCGGATGCGGTGCCGCAATGGCCCAGACCGAGTCGACACAGCCGAGCACGAGCGACAATTGTGTTGCCGGCCAGGCCAACTGCCAGAAGGGCGGCAAAGCCCAGGGCGGGATGAAGTCGCAGACCGAGACCCAGGGTAAGGCTGGCGCGAGCACCGAGCAGAACGCTCAGGGCAGCACCAAGATGAAGACCAATGAGCAGGCTCAGGGCCAGGCCGGCACCAGCACCGAGCAGGCTCAGGGCCAGACCAAGACGAAGACCGAAGAGCAGGCTCAGGGTCAGGCCGGCACTGAGGAGACCCAAGGCAAGGCCAAGTGCAAGACCGGCATGGCCAACTGTCCGAAGGGCGAACAGGCTCAGGGCAAGACCAAGATGAAGACCGAGCAGAACGCCCAGGGCAAGACCGGTACCAGCACTGAGCAGAATGCCCAGAGCAAGACGGGTACCAGCACTGAGCAGAATGCCCAGGGCACCACCAAGATGCAGACCCAGCAGAACGCCCAGGGCAAGACCGGTACCAGCACTGAGCAGAATGCTCAGGGCACTACCAAGATGCAGACCGACCAGAACAAGACGGCCTCGATCAACAACGTGACGGTCGAGCAGAAGACGCAGATCACGCAGATCATCCACGAGACCAACGTCCAGCCGGTTGCGAATGTCGACTTTGACATTTCGGTCGGCGTTGAGATCCCGCGGCACAAGATCCGCCTGCATCGTCTGCCGTCCCGCATCGTGAAGATCGTCCCGGCCTATGCGGACTTTGAGTATTTCGTGCTGGCCGACGGACGCATCGTCATCGTCGATCCGAACACCTTCGAGATCGTGGCGATCCTGGAGGCCTAACGCGGACAGCATCGCGACAAACAGCATCGCGATAAAAATAGGCCTGCCGCGCCCCGCGGCGGGCCTCTTTCTTTGCACGCAGGCCGCCGCCTTCGCGATCGAAAAGCCGCCGCGCACACGGACGCAGCGGTTCATCAAATTAGCCCCTTCTGATTTGCGCTGCGCTCTGGAACGGATCGGCTTCGGCGTAGTTCCTGAATAGAAGTCCTGGACCCCAGGCCCTTGCGGCATCGGCCAAAGGGCCGATGGGACAGAGGCTTCTTGCAGGCATTACCCGGCCTTGCGATCCCACCAAAAAAGGTGCAAGGGTCGGGGCGGGTAGAAAAATGGGCGAGATCGCCGAGGCTATGCGGTCGCGGCGCTCGGTTGGGCAGATGTATTTTCCGCAGTTTCTTGTGGGAATGACGGCAACGCTCCTGGTGGTTCTGGGCTGGACCTACGCTTCCACCGGATCGGTGTTAGAGTCGCTGGGCTGGACGTTCCTGGCCGGCGTGGCGCTGCAGGCGGGCTATTTCGCGGCCGTGCTGTGGCTCGTGCACGCCGAGAGCCGCGTGGCCGACGAGACCAATGCGACCGATGCCGGYGGCGCCAAGCTGCCCGGCCCGTTCGAGCGCGACGGCATCATCCACGCCCTGCTCGCGCGATTGTTCCCAAGGCTTCTGCCTTAGCCAGCGTGCCTTTCGCTCGTCATCCTCGGGTTACGCCGGTCAAGCCCGAGGATCCAGGCCGTGACGGTCGCCGAGTAACCCGGCCTATCAGAACTTCTGCATCGTTGCAGGGCTCAAAGGTCACGACATGGATCCCAGGTCTAGGCTCCGCTTTGCGTCGCTTCGCCCCGGGATGACGACGTTCGGATGCCGCGGCTAGCCCCAGACGTCTGCAATGGCTCACCGAACGAACGGCAGCCCTACTGTCGAGGAACCAAAGCGCGTCGCGCTGAAGCTGGTTCAGGCGACGCGCGTGCCGCTGCGTCCGGTCAGCGCGCCGTTGCGGCCGCGGCCGATCGCACCGTTTCGGACGACGAGAACACCACGAAGGCGAAGACCAGCACGGCGGCGGCGACGATCATCGAACCGATCGCCACGACCGGCTCGATCTCCGGATGGCCACCCGCCAGCATCCAGTAGAGCGCCGGCAGCATGACGACGAGACCGACCGTATAGAGGCCGTAATGGATCATGGCGAGCCGGCGCTCGGCCTTGGCGGGGTTGAGAGCGTAGTAGCCGCCGAAGATCGCGCTGGTGACCCAGCCGAGAAGGTTGATGTGGGCGTGCGCCGGGAAGGCGCCGTGATCGTGCGAAATCGCCATCTGCAACCCGGCGGCGACGCCGAGGATGAGAAATACGATGGCCGTCTTGAAGAAAAGCTCCGAAACCCTTGGCATTTTGTTCTCCTCCMAATGCCCTGTGAACCCTCACCCGGCAAGTCTACACATTGCAGGGCGTATTAGCCATGACGCACCGAGAGTTAATGCGGGTTTTGGTGTGGATGAACGATCTTAAAGCGAACGGGACCGTGCCCACTTTAAGGGCGATGGGTGACACGGCGTCGGCGCCAGAGGAGTTGAATTCGCCAAGCCGCCCGGCAACGCCTAAGCCTTTTGGAGAACTATGATCCTCGCAAAGAAAGAATAAAGTAAAAATCCAAAAGCGGAGTGCTAACATGGCAAGTGAAAGCACGAAATATACGGAGAGGATGCCCCAGAACTTGGTTTCAGAGGCACAGGCGCGGCGAGATTTTCTCAAGAAGGCCGGCCGCTTCGCGGCGGTGACGCCGCCAGCCATAACGCTTTTGCTTGGCACAAGCCTGAACTCCAGGGCAATTGCCAAGTCAGGCGGATCACGTCCGGGCAATGGATGGGGCGACAAGAACCACAGCCATGTCGGGCCCCCGCGTCCAACCAACTATTTCGACCGTGGTAGTTCCGACAGCTACGGCGGCGGATCCCACGGGGGCTCAAGGTCCGGCGATCCCAACTGACCCGCCGGCCTTGCGCAGTCCAAGGCGGGACGCTTTCGGATGGACTGCAGTATCCTGCTCTATCTATTTGTTTTAGCTTAATTTTTGCCGCCAAGCGATATCGCTTGGCGGCAAAATGCTCTGGTGACTTCGCGCGGTTGAGCCTGTGCCATCGCCGCGAAGTCCGCCATGCTGATGCGATCCTTTGCTTTGCCGGGCTCCCCGAGACCCGGCCGCCATCGCTATGCCCGGCCGAAACTTCGCCGAGATCGGCTTGAGGCGACGGAGAAAAACGCCGCTCGTTTCGCAGCTCGTTTCGCACCCGCCCAACAAAATACCGCCGGGCAAGCCCGGCGGTATGGCAGTTCACCCTCTGGCAGGCTCGCGCCTTACGGAGTCGTCGCCATCGCGGCGGCTTCCGCATCGATCTTGCTGGACAGGGTGTCCTTGGCCCAGGCGGTGACATCGGCGTCGACCGGCTTGTTGGYCATGCTGCTGAGCGCCGCGTTGAGCGAGGCATCGTCGGTTCCGACCGCAGCTGCGGTGGCCGCGGCCTGAGCATCCGCGACCGCCTGGGTGTCAGCGGTGATCGTCGCATTCTGGGCGTCGATCTGCGCCTGAACGTCGGTGATCTGCTGTGCGAGAGCCGCCTTCTGTTCGGAGGTCATGCCGGTCTGGTCGGTCGCATTCAGGTCCGCGAGCTGCTGATTGAGCGAGTCGAGCGTAGCCTGGTCGGCGGCCAGCTTGGCGTTCGCCGCGTCGACCGCGGCCTGCGCGTTCTTGGCTGTTGCCGACTGCGTCACGAAGGCCTGGATGGCGGCAAACTTCGGGCTCTTGGAGTTCATGTAGGCGTTGATGTTGCGCTGCAGCGAGTTCAGCCGGCCGAGCTTCGAATGGATGTTCGCGTTCGACTTGGAGGTCGTGGTCGTGTCGTCTGTTGTGGTGTCGTCGGTCGAGGCGTCAGCGGTGGTCGTGTCGGCGGACTTGCTGTGGCCGGGGGCCGAGGCCGAATTACCGTGCGAGGCGCCGCTGTTGCCATTACCGCCGCCATTGCCGTTACCRCCACCATTGCCGTTGCCGCCGCCATGGCTRCCGCCATTGCCGTGGCCGCCGCCATTGCCGCCGGCACCGGCAAGCGCCGGAGCAGCCGCCAGCGCCAGAACGGCAAGTGAAGCCAGAAGAGTCTTTCGCATCGTCATCGTGTTTCTCCGCAGGTGAATCGCCAACACTGCCCAACCGCTAGGCCGCGTCATATGAGAATTCCCTAACGGCTTGGAGTAACTTTTAGACAAATTCAGTCGCGGCAAGAGAGCAAGCCGCGAAACCGGTCCCGATGCCGACCTCATTCTCATGCTAACTTATTGAAATCGTTTCACAAATATAAAGCCTTAAACCTGATCGGCCCTCCGGAACAATGAAGGCCCATGCCGCATCGGACCAATGGCCCAAACCGCCGCGACCCGGGTCTGCAAGGGCGACCTAAACCACTGTTTATTATCGCTTTCTGGGCCGCCGCGCGGTGTTTCGGGCGGCATGAATCAGGGCAGTCGGCATCCGTGAGTTGGCCACTGGAAAGTCGACGCGTTTGTTTGCGCAATTCTCAGGCAAATATCCGTATACGCCATTATATCTTCTATGTACTTCGCCTGCATTTCGTGGCTTCCGCTCAAATGGCACGGCGACGGTCGCCGAATAATTGATCGGGAAGTCTCCGAATTAGATTGGCAGTGGGCTGCCTCTTCTTCCGGCGCGGAGCGCTTCCGGAACAATTTGACCGATGATTGGCCGATTCAACTATCAGGTAGGGCAGGCTCCTGCCACGCTGTTGGCCAGCGGCACGGTCACCGTGGTCGAGTAGCTGATCGGGAAGGCACTGAAATAGGGGAAGTTGATGACGAAGGCATAGCTGGCGTTCACATGCGCCATGCAGAAGCCGCCGCTCGGCAGATCGGTGGAGATCGTTACGTTCACATTCTGCAGACCAAGCGCCTGCAGTTTCTGCGTTGCGATCGTCTGGATCTGGGTCTGGGTCATTGTGTTGTTGAGCTGCAGGGAGCGCGCGGACGCCTCCAGCGTGTAGCGCACGCTCGAGGTGGAATTCATCGACCAGCCGAAGGCGAAGATGCCGAAGAGCAGCATGATCAGGAAAGGCGCAACCAGCGCAAACTCGATGGCGGCGCCGCCGGAAGCATTGTCGGCAAATGCCCCTACCACTGGTCGCCTATCGAACACGGATCACCTGCTGATGGCCGATCGTGCGGTTTGAATGGAAGACTCCGAAGGTAAAGGGCGGAGACCAGGTGGCCGACGCCTGGATCTGGACGTAGATCGAGGGCAGCTTCGATCCCGCGCAAACGGTCGCTGCGTCAACCACGGTTGATCCGCATTTGTAGGTGCGGCTCACCGCAACGGCGGCATCGGCGGGCTTCTTTTGCCAGCTCGCGAGCGCCGCGGCCTGGGTAGCAGTGTCGTCGGTCTCGCCAGCCAACAGCAAGTTTGCCGCCGTCTTCACGCCGGCCCGCATTGCCAGCGAACTGGAGACGTAGGACCAGCCGTCGACGATGCCGAAAAGCGCGACGCACAGCACCGGCAGGACGAGCGCGAATTCCACCGCCGCGGCGCCGGAGCGGTTTTTGGCAAAGCGGATTGCTGCCGGCCGCATGTCGCTACTCGACGATCGCGACCGACGGGGCCGCCGGGRTGCCACTCATGCCGTATTTCGTGCAGTCCTGGCTGATGTTCGAGTTGCCCGACCACTGGATGGTGTCGGCGACGACCTGGGTGCAGCCGCTCTGCCCCGAGAAATTGCCGAGATAGTTGACCTGCTGCTTCGGGAAATAGATCGCGCCGGTCAGCGAAGAGGTCGCCGTGCCGTTGAAGGTGCTCTGCGCCGCAGCCCCCGTCCTGTCGCCGTAGAACAGCACGCCGGAATAGGTGCCAGACGTCGGCGCGCTGAGRTTCACGGTGGCGTTACCGTTGATGCTGACGGTGTTGCTGCCCGCCATGAAGATGGTCACGCCATTGGTACAGGGTGCGGCGCAGGTGATGACTGYGCCGGCGTTGATCTTCAAATTGCCCTGGACGACATAGGTGCCGGTAGAGAGCGCGACATTGCCGTTGAGGTTCATGCCGCTGCAATAAGTCCCAGCCTTGAGCGTTTGCGTGGTCTTGTTGCCGTTGACATTCAGGCAGCTGGAGGCCGCTGGCGCCGGCAGGCTGGCGAACGGATCGGACGCCGGCAGGGCCTGGGTGATCGGGGTCTTGCAGTTCGCGGCGTCGGTGATCACCGGATTGTTGAGCGAAACGCCGCCGACCGAGATCAGGCAGTCGGCCTCGAGCTTGGCCGATCCCTGCACCTTGATGGCATCCGGGGCGATCGAATCCGACATGACCGAGCAGCCCGTCAGTTTGACGCTGGTGCTGCCGGAGAAAAGCGCCGCCTGCGCGGCCGACTTGTTGAGCGCCAGCACGCAGGCCTTGGAGCCGTCGTTGATGAGCGCCACCGCCCTCGCCCGCTCCGGCACCTTGCTCTGCGTGAAGATGGCGGTGAACATCCGGTCGAGGTTCTGGTTGAGGATCACCTCGACGGCCTTGCTGGCCGTATAGGCCCCCGAGGTGGGCGGCGTGTTGACGACAATCGTGCCGTTGCCCAGCCCGTTCGAGGTCGCCGACTGTGTGGCGGCCGCCGTGATCGTCGCCGTGTCAGATCCAGCGATCTTTTCCAGTCCGCCGGCATAGGCGGCGGCGTCCGCCGCCGCCTGCAGCCTCAGGCTCGAATAATACCAGTAGGACGTCTCGACGCCGAGTCCCGCCCCGCCGACGACGACCGGCAGGGTGAGCGCGAAGACGACGGCAACATTGCCGCCTTCGCCCCGCTGCAGGTAGCGGAAGATGAAATGTCTGAAAATTCGACCGAATGTGCCCATGGCCGAGCGTGCCCAAGCTATCCCGGTCGCCACATCAACACCGGGTCGATAAAGGAATGGCTAATTTTTTCGCTCGAGTTGCGCCAATAAGACTCTAGGGCGGCGAATTTTTTACCTTGCGACGCAAGGGATCAGACCTAGGTCTTAAACCATATCAGACCAAGGTATAACACTCGGAGAAGCTTCCCGATTTAGCATCCGCTGCATTTTAACTTTTTCGGAAATCGCTCGTAGAGGCGGCTCGTGTAACGCTGTCCCATTCCGGCGAGGGCAGCTCGTGATGATTGGACAGTTCTGGGCTTCGAAAGGCGGAAACTTCGCGGTGGCGACCGCGATCGCGGTGGTGCCGCTGATGCTTGCCGTAGCCGGCGCCGTCGACCTGGCGGGCACGAGCGACGACGCTGCCCAGTTGCAGAATTCGCTGGACGCGGCCGGCCTTGCGATCGGCACCAAATACCAGCCGGACATGTCGGCAAACGACGTCAAGCAGCTCGGCCAGACCTTCTTCGCCGCCAATATGAGCGCGGCGAACGCGCAGGAGTATGCCGGCAGCGTCTCGGCGCTCCAGGCCAGCGCGAGCGGCACCCCCAGCGCCTATTATGTTTCGCTGTCGTCCAGCATCACCCGGCCGGCATTCGTCAGCGGCGCGCCCGCCTGGCACGCGACGCGCTCCGCCTCGGTCCAGATCAAGCCCGGCTCGCAGGCGTGCGTGCTGGCGCTCGATCCGCATGTGGGCTCCGCCGTCAGCCTGCAGGGCTCGACCAACGTCAAGTTGAACGGCTGCGTGGTCGCGGCCAATTCGGACGCGGCCGGCGCCGTCAGCCGGGGCGGCTCGGCGATACTGAACGCGCAATGCGTCTCGACGGTCGGCACGACCTCCGGGATAACGGCGCCGAACGCAACCCTTTCCTGCGGCGCGCCGCTCGAAAACCAGTACGCATCCTTCGATCCGCTGGCCGGCGTCACCCCGCCCGCCTACGGGACGTGTCAGACGATGCCCAATGGCAAGACGGTCACGCTCTCGCCCGGCACCTATTGCGACAAGAGCTGGACGGGCAACATCACCCTCAATCCGGGGATCTATATCCTGCGCGGCGTCACCGTAAAGCCCGGCGGCAATGGCAGCCTCAGCGGCCAGGGCGTGACGATCTTCCTGATGGAAAGCTCGCAGCTCTACATCAACGCCAACGAGAAGGTGAACCTGTCGCCCATGACGAGCGGCCCCTATGCCGGCATCACCATCTTCCAGCCCCACGGCAACACACAAGCGTTGACGCTGAACGGCGGATCCGGCTCGGTGGTGAGCGGCTTCGTCTACGCCCCCGACGCGGCCGTCACCTATGCGGGCAATTCGGACATGAGCACTCAAGGCAGTTGTTTGCGGCTGGTCGGCAACACGGTGACGATGACGGGAAACTCGGCCGTGAAGTCGGACTGCTCGGCCGAGCTCGGCAATCGCGACATGTACGCCGGCAGGATGATCACGCTGGTGAAGTGAGGGCTACGGCGCCGGGGGTTGGCGAAAGCCGGCGCGACAGCTGATCTCCCCCCAAGTGGGGGAGATGGCCGGCAGGCCAGAGGGGGGCGCTGTCCCGCCGACCTCTCGGTTGATCGCTATTGTACACGCTCGCGAGTTTGACGGATTGCGGATTCCCTAAAAGGGTCGCGATCCTTCACGCCCCCCTCTGCCCTGCCGGGCATCTCCCCACTTGGGGGAGATTGGCAGCTCGAGCGTCCCGCTAAGGCTCGGAAATAATATCCGCGCCCGGCTGTTCGTCGAACAGCACGGCGCAGCCGCGCTGCAGCGCCACCTGGCTCAAGGCATTTGCCGCGGCCTCGTCCGACGAGACGAAGTCGCCGGTGAGCACGCGCAGTTCCTCGACGGCTTTCGCCATCGAGATGAGGCGCCCCGCCGCGCGGTCGCTTGCGCAGGCGTCGACGACGCAGATGAGATCGATGAGTTCGAAGCTGTCCATGGCGGCCTCCGCCCACAGCATCCCTTCGGACGAGTCAACGGCGTGCGGGCGGCCGGGTTCCGCTCTCTAAAGCGGTCACCTGAAGCAGATTCGGTCGGCGCGCCTTAAGTCTCTGTTTTGATGCATGTCGTTCTCCCAAAA
>NZ_MDFL01000110.1 GCF_001854785.1 Mesorhizobium sp. ORS 3428 | reverse complement strand
TTTGATGCATGTCGTTCTCCCAAAACCGCTGCGTACCCCGGTCAAGCCCGAGGGCATGCTTTTGGGCGACATGGATTGGTTGTTCGGATCAGGAATTCGGCAGCGGCCTCTGCGGGGCGCGCTTGAGATCGAAGCTGGGCGRCAGGCACGGTTCGAGACAGGAGCCGCGCACCGCGCCGGTGGTGTTCGGATCGACCCGGACGAGGACCTGCATCCCGGCCTGGCGTTCCGGCCAGAGCGGCCGACCGAAGACGAGGAAGATGCCGGCGATCAACACCGCCAGCAAAAGGGCGGCGAATGCATTCGCGATGATCTCACCGGGTTGCATGTGCATCTCCCCTTGTTTTTTGGCGCAATTCCAGACCGTTGCGCACTTTACCTGGAATCGATCGGAGTAGCCCGCCACATCGCAGGTGATGGCGGGCACTCCCAGCCGCCGATGAAGGGACTTTGCTCGACGGCATGTGAGCCAATGAATCAGCGCCGCACTTGTTTCCTAATTCCGGCCATTTCGGGCCTCTGCTTTCTAGCGTGCGACTTAAGCCCCGCCTAATAACGGACCATAGTCCTAAAGCGAGCGTCGCACTGAAACGGATTCAGGCGACGCGCTTTAAGTCCTTGCATGCGCGTTCCGGCCCGGTCCGCCGGCGACCGCAAATCGGTCGACCGGGCGCAACCAGTTGCACACTAGCGCATTGAGTGAATGGCTACTCCAGCCTGCTGCCCGCGCCTTCCCCGCAAGGCGCGGGCCTTTTCGTCCCGCCTGGGCTCTCAGTCATCAAATTCCATCGGCTTGTGGCCGGGTTTTTGGTGCCAGACGACCTGACGAAAATCCGTCAACTCGACGACCTGATCGCAGACCGGGCAAACATAGCTGTCGCAGCACTGGCGAAGCGCCGGCGGACGACGTCGGGCCGCAACGGCCGGCGGATTGTTATCCATCGGGACGGTTTGATTGAGCATCGACTTCCTCCCTGGTTCTTCTGGTTCTTCTGTTTTTTGGTTCTTCTGGATTTCTTTTTTGGGCATTGCCCCGCCGCCTTGCGCTTCGCCTATGGCGGTTTCGACCGGAGCGGCGAGCCCGCGGCCGCGAGCGAAATTCGAGACGGATGGGCCTGGATGGAGCCTGGCTTTGCCGCGACGCTATCGGCGAATATCACTTGCCAAGGGCTCATAGGATTCTCCCCATCGGGACGAGAAACGGGGTGGACCCTCAACCACCGTCGTGCCAGCGCAAAAACAGCAAATCACCGGCCAGACGCGCGTGCAATAGCCCTTGCCCGGCAAAATCGATTTCGCGACTCGTCCGGCATTTAAATTAGCAATCACTCATTGAAAGGCGTATGAATCCGGCAGCGGTCGCCGACGATCGCAGCGTCGGGGCTCCGCTTGAAACAAGGGAGGATGTCATGGCCGAAGCTGCAATGAAGGTCACCAAGTTCGAATCCAAATCACACGACAATCCCGACGAGGTCCGCTCGCCCGCCAAGACGCGTGTCGAGATCGTGAGGCTGCCGGGCTATACGCTCGGCCGGCTCAACATGCAGCCGGGCTGGAGATGGTCCGAATGCGTGAAGCCGGTGGTCAAGACCGACAGCTGCCAGGTCTCGCATGTCGGCTATGTCGTGTCCGGTTCGATCACCGTGCGCATGGACGACGGGACCGAGAAAACCTTCACCCAAGGCATGTCCTACACCATCCCGCCCGGCCACGACGCATGGGTCGAGGGCAATCAGCCGTTCCAGTGCATCGAGGTGCTGAGCGCCGAGCAATACGCCAAGCCGGCGTAACGACAACAATCTCCCTCCTTGTGGGGGAGATTGGCTCTTTCACCGCAACCGCAGCAAACTCCCAGGTTGTGGAGACTTCAACGTATCGGCGTGGCAGCTTGACAGCAGACCGATTTTGTTCTCTTCATGTTCTGTAAATACCCCTTACAAAAGTCGCAGCTAATGCTGCAACGCCGCACGATGGAACGGAGCGCGCGATGCTCGCCACGAACGCCGCTTCAGCCGCCACCATCCTGCATGCCGATCTCGACGCCTTCTACGCCTCGGTCGAGCAGTTGCTCGACCCGTCGCTGCGCGGCAAGCCGATTGCGGTCGGCGGCGGCGTGGTGCTCGCCGCTTCCTACGAGGCGAAGGTTTTTGGCGTGCGCGGCGGCATGCCCGGCCGCAAGGCGCGCGAGCTCTGTCCTCAGCTGATCTTCGTCGGCGGCCGCTTCAGCGAATACCAGCGGCTCGGCGACGCCGCGATCAAGGTGCTCGACGATTTCACGCCGCTGGTCGAGCGCATATCGATCGACGAGGCCTTCGCCGACGTCGCCGGCTGCACGCATCTGTTCGGGCCTCCTGACGAGATCGCCAGAAGAATCCGCAGCCGCGTGAAGGCGGAGCTCGGCCTGCCGATCTCGATCGGGGTGGCGCGGACGAAACATCTCGCCAAGATCGCCTCGCAGGTGGCCAAACCCGACGGGCTGGTGGTGGTCGAGCCGGGCACCGAGCTTTCCTTCCTGCACGATTTGCCGGTGTCGCTGATGTGGGGCGTCGGCCCGGCGACCAAGGCCAGGCTCGCCGAGATCGGCGTCGAAACCATCGGGCAGCTGGCGCGCACGCATAGCGGCGCGCTGGAGCGGCTGATCGGCCACGCCGCCGGCCAGAAGCTGGCGGCGCTCGCCTGGAACCGCGATCCGCGCCGGCTGGAGACGCATCGCCGCGCGATTTCGGCCGGCGCGCAGTCGGCGCTCGGCCGCAAGCCCGCGCTGCCGCGCGTCTTCGTGCCGACGCTGTTGCATCTGGCCGACCGCGTCGCCAGCCGCCTGCGCGCCAAGGACCGGCCCGGCCGCACGGTGACGGTGCGCGTGCGCTTCGCCGACATGCGCGCGGTGACCCGCTCGGTGACGCTGGAGCAGCCGATCCAGGCGACAACCATGCTCGCCGAGATCGCCGAGGAGCTGGTGCGCGGCGTGCTTTGCGCCCATCCCGGCGAACGGGAAATCTCGCTGCTCGCCATCTCGGTCTCGCATCTGGAGGAGCATGCCGAGCTGCAGCTCGAACTGCCGCTCGGCCTTGCCGACGAGAAGCGCAAGCCCGGCAGCCGACGCGGCCTCGCCCGCGTCGGCGCTGACCGCGCCGTCGACAAGATCCGCCAGCGTTTCGGCAGGCAAGCCGTCGGCTACGGCACGGTGGCGCTGGAAGCCGCGCGCTCGGTGCCGGATGAATTCAGGGAACTGGCGGAAAAGGAGCTGTGAGGTTGAAGCTGCCAATCTCCCCCCTCGTGGGGGAGATGTCCGGCAGGACAGAGGGGAGCGCCGTGGAGTAGAAGCGTTAGCAACACAAACCTCAGCCCCAAACTCCGACCATGCCGCACACTCCCTATCGCCACAGCATCGCGCCAATGCGAAATCGACGCGCAAGGTCATGACTGACAGCGGGATTGGCTGGACCGATCTGAGACGCTGGCGGGACAGCGCCCCCCTCTGTCCTGCCGGACATCTCCCCCACTTGGAGGGAGATTGGCAGCTCCGCCGCTTTCGCCAATCGCCAACGTTCAAGGATGGTGTCTTCGTCTAAGCCGCCAACCTCTCCTACTTGGGAGAGATGCGCCCTGCGTCCTCAATCCGTCTCCACGACCTCCCAGTCCAGCCGCATCGCAGCGCTCATCGTTTCGCCGTGTTCGAGCGGCGTCAGCCCTTCGCCGTGATGCGCGTCGACGGTGTGCGAGACCGGTTCGAAGCAGAAGAAGCCGGCATCCGGTGACGGCGAATAGAGGATGTAGACTTCAAGCTCCGGCGAGGCGACGAGCGTGACCTTGATTTCGTCCTCGAGCTGCGTGATCGAGGCGCGACGATCCCATCCGTCGAAGGCGTTGTTGACCCAGTCCGGCGGCAGCGGGATGGGGCGCGCGAAATCCCAGCCCGGATGCTCGCTCACCGGCGCGACGCCGACCGGCAAATGGCGTTCGTCCTCCAGCCAGACGCGTTTCGCCCTCGCCTTCAGCAGCGTTGTGTCGCCGCGCCGGAACCAGGGATGGAAACCGAGGCCGTAGGGCAGGCACATGCCGGCGCGGTTCTCAACCGTCAGCTGCGCGTCCAGCGCGCCGTCGCGCAGCTGGTAGGCGACCGACGCGGCATAGCGGTAAGGGCCGATCGCGCCGTCTTCGAGCACCAGCTCGGCCTCCGTCTCCGTGTGGCGGGCAAGCCGCCACGGTTTCTGAAAACCGTCGCCATGGATCGGAAAGGCCTCTCCCGGAACATTCGGCTCGATCGCATGGAAGCGGCCGTCGAAAGTGAAGCCGCCGCCGGAGATGCGGTTCGACCACGGCACCAGGAGCTGGCAGCCGGACTCGCCGGTGCCGTCTCCCGGCTTCAGCAGCGGCACCGGCTCGCTGCCGATCACCAGCGCGTCATAGCGCGCGATCGCCGCGCCCCGCTCCGGCACCAGAACCAGCCTCGATTGTCCGTCGTTCAGTTCGACCATGCAGGCCTCATCGATGGCGAAGTTGCAGCCCATCTTTACGCGAACTGGCTCGGTCGCGGCTCAAAAAAGTTTGGTCATCGATGTCGGGCTGGCCAAACCTCGTTCGTCATAGGAGCATAGGCTGCCCATCAGAGGAGAAACGATATGCCCAGCACTGTCCGCCTGCACCGCGTGCTCGCCACCAAGYCGGAGAAAGTCTATCGCGCGTTCATCGAGGCGGACGCGCTGGCGAAATGGCTGCCGCCGAACGGCTTCACCTGCACCGTGCATCATCTGGAAGCGCATGTCGGCGGCACCTTCAGGATGTCCTTCCGCAACTTCACTACGGGCGACAGCCACGCCTTCGGCGGCGACTATGTCGAGCTCGTTCCGGGCGAGCTCGTGCGCTACACAGACAAGTTCGACGATCCCAACCTGCCCGGCGAGATGCAGGTGACCGTGACGTTGAAGAAGGTCTCGGTCGGCACGGAACTGGAGATCACGCAGGCGGGCATTCCGGACGCCATTCCGGCCGAGGCCTGCTATCTGGGCTGGCAGGAATCGCTCAGAAACCTGGCACGGCTCGTCGAGCCCGAGATCAATCAATAGGCTTGGACGCCGGTTGATGCCCGGCGCAGGCAGATATGCCTTCGGCTTCATCCGTCTGTCATGATGGTGATGCAGACTGTTAGTCGCAGAACGAGTTTCCTCGCTCGGCGTACCCCAATACCTCCCAGCCCGGCTTGCGACCGGGCTTCTTTTTCTAAATTAGGTTTGTTTTTCCGAATTAGGTTTCGGCCGCTTCCAGCTTGGACCGGATCGTGCCGATGGCGTTCACCATGGCCTCGGCGGCTTCCTGGTCCAGCGCGATATCGAGCAGGCCTTCCGGCGTCCGGATCGAGAGGATGCCGACAGCGCCCTCCTCGTCCGTGCCGACATGAATTTCGGTCGGCACGAAAGGCCGCGCCTTGTCCGCACGCTTCATGGCTCACCTATGTTGATGAGTGCGACAATCGCGCAGTTCCGCCGCGCATGCAAGCGGACTTAGGTTGTACCGGCCCGGTCGCGTTCCACCTGACGAATGCACGAGGCCGCTTTCGCCAATCGTGGCGCAATCCAATCCGGTCGTGCCCCGGCTCCGCCCGTGCTAACAGAGCGCTTTCAACTCAACAGCCAGGATGGACGCGACATGGCGACGGAAAAGGTAGCTCTGGTGACGGCGGGCGGTAGCGGCATGGGCGCGGCGGCGGCGAAGCGGCTGGCGGCCGACGGCTTCAAGGTCGGCGTGCTCTCCTCCTCCGGCAAGGGCGAGGCGCTGGGCAACGAGCTCGGCGGCTTCGGCGTCACCGGCTCCAACCAGTCGAACGAAGACCTCAAGCGCCTCACCGACGGCGCGCTGGAACGCTGGGGCCGCATCGACGTGCTGGTCAACAGCGCCGGCCACGGACCCCGCGCGCAGATCATCGAGATCAGCGACGAGGACTGGCACAAGGGCATCGACACCTACTTCCTCAACGTCGTGCGGYCGACGCGGCTGGTGACGCCAGTGATGCAGAAACAGAAGTCGGGCGTCATCATCAACATCTCGACGACCTGGACGTTCGAGCCGAGCCCGATKTTCCCGACTTCGGCGGTGGCGCGCGCCGGGCTCGCCGCCTTCACCAAGATTTTTGCCGACACCTATGCGCCCGACAACATCCGCATGAACAATGTGYTGCCCGGCTGGATCGACAGCCTGCCGGCCGTGGAGGAGCGCCGCGAGAGCGTGCCGATGAAGCGCTACGGCACCACGCAAGAGATCGCCGCGACCGTCGCCTTCCTCGCTTCGGACGGGGCGGCCTACATCACCGGCCAGAACATCCGCGTCGACGGCGGGCTGACCCGGGGGTTCTGAGCCCGCGCTTTCGTCAGCACGGAGGTCATTTCGCCCGCAAGGCATGGCTGGCGAAACGATTGCTCGCGGCGGGACTTTGCGACGACGCTTTGGAGCCAGAAGGCAGCGCGCGCAGCGACAACGGCGCGCGATGTCTCATTGCAACGGTATTTCCGGGCCTTGGTCCCTAACGCTGCGCGGGAACCAGTTCGGCCAAAAGCCGTTGTTTCCGCAGGATCTTTCTATGTCGGCCCGTCCTTCAAGCGCGTCGCGCTGAACCGGATTCAGCCGTGTGCTTGAAGTCTTCGTTTTGATGCATGTCGTTGTCGCAAAACCGCTGCGCACTTTTGGGCGACATGCGTTGGGCAATGCAGCGCGCCCCTCGCTTTCGGCTCAGATTCGTCGCCGTTGCCTGGCTTCAACCGTCGTGAGTTCGGACTTGGGAACGCCTCCCGGCCAGCACAACGACTTTGYGCCGCGCCGTCCGGATGCCGCAGCCGTCTATGCCTCATGGGAGCATAAGCAGTGAGCGACACAAGTTCGGAAGTCTCGCAGGAGGAAAGCAACACGCTTGCAAAAGGACCGTTCCAACGGTTCCTCGGGATCATCGGGCCCGGCGTCATCACGGGCGCCTCCGATGATGATCCTTCCGGCATCGGCACCTATAGCCAGGCAGGCGCGCAGCTCGGCTTCGACATCGGCTGGACGATGCTTTTCACATTTCCGCTGATGGCGGCGATCCAGGAGATCGCGGGCCGGATCGGTCGTACCACGGGAAAGGGGATCTCGGGCAATTTGTCACGCTACTACCCGGCCCCGCTGCTCTATTTCGTCGTCGTTCTGCTTTTTGTCGCCAACGTCATAAACATCGGCGCCGATCTCAGCGCGATGGCCGACGCGCTGAGATTGCTGGTGGGCGGACCGAGCCCCCTGTACGTCGTGACGTTTGCGGTGATTTGCGTCACGACGATCGTGTTCCTTGACTACAGCCGCTACGTCGTTGTTCTCAAATGGACCACGCTAAGCCTGTTCGCCTATGTCGTGGCAATGTTCGCGGCGAAGGTGCCCTGGATGGATGCCGCAAAGGGACTGTTCATTCCCCACCTCGATTGGAACGGTGCGTTCTTCAGTACGCTTCTGGCCATCTTCGGCACGACGATCTCGCCGTATCTGTTCTTCTGGCAGGCTTCGCAGGAGGTGGAGGAGGAAGAAATCAAGCCATCCGCCAGACCGCTGAAATGGGCACCGTGGCAGGCATCGAAAGCCTTCGAGCGCATTCACGCCGACACGCTGGTCGGAATGGCCTTTTCGAACCTGATCGCCATTGCGATCATCTTCACTACCGCCGCCACATTGCATAAGACAGGCGTCACGGACATTGGCTCGTCCACGGAGGCCGCAAAGGCCCTGGAGCCGATCGCCGGCAAATTCGCTTTTGTGATCTTCGCTGTTGGTATCATTGGCACCGGGTTGCTTGCCGTCCCCGTATTGGCCGGCTCCGCGGCCTTCGCCCTCGGTGAAGCGCTGCACTGGCCGGTTGGGCTGGTGCGCAAGCCCAAGTACGAGGTGGCTTTCTACGTGTCGCTCGCGACTGCCACCGCACTCGGCTCGGGGATCGTGTTCACCCCAATCGACCCGATCAAGGCGCTGTACTGGAGCGCCGTCATCAACGGCGTCTGCGCGGTCCCGTTGATGGTCATCATGATGCTGATGGCCGGCCGCAGCGACATTATGGGAGAGTTTCCCGTGCAGGGATGGTTGCGCCTGCTCGGTTGGCTATCGACCATTGCGATGGCGCTGTCGGCGCTCGGCCTTGCGGCAGATTGGTTTCTCTAAAGCGCGTCGCGCTGAAACGCATTCGGGCGACGCGGTTTGCGCGAACATGCACTAGCCGGTCGACAGCGGGCTGACGCGGGGGTTCTGAGCGCTTGAAAGCCGGCGTTGCCTCTTGCACCATGATGCTTTCGACAAGAAGGCTGGAGATTGGCGAAGGTGAACGCGACGTCCAATCTCCTCCCACTTGGGGGGAGATTGGCAGCTTTGCCGTCGGCTCCCTTGCGAGAAAAGGAGACAGCAACATGAGCGCTTCGATCAGGCTGGGCATCGTCGGCGGCGCGGGCTGGCTGGGCGGCGCCATCGCCGGCGCAGCCGTCTCGGCCGGCGTCGTGCGGGCGGAAAATCTCGCGCTCTCCTACCGGAGCGCCAAGCCGGACCGCTTGCCCGGCGCCTTCTGGACCGACGACAACCAGGCGCTCGCCGACCGCTCGGACATCATCATGCTTTCAGTGCGGCCGCAGGACTGGCCGTCGCTCGAGTTGGACGCCAAGGGCAAGCTGGTGATCTCGGTGATGGCCGGGATCCGGCTTGCCGAGCTAAGCGAGAAACACGGCACAGGGCGCGTCGTGCGCACGCTGCCCAATGCAGCCGCCGAAGTCGCCAAATCCTACACGCCCTGGATCGCGAGCGGCGACGCGACCGAGGCCGACCGCGCCTTTGTGCGCGCGATCTTCGGAGCCTGCGGAGTCGAGGACGAGGTCGGCAGCGAGCGCGACATCGACTATCTGACCGGCCTGACGGGATCGGGCCCCGCCTTCCCTGCCCTGCTCGCCGACGCCATGATGCGCGACGCCGTTCACTTCGGCCTCTCGGCGGATGTCGCGCGGCGCGCCGTCAATACTGTGCTCAYCGGCACCGGCAGGCTGCTGGAATTGAACGACGCGTCACCGGCCGACACGGTAAGGACCTTCCTCGGCTATCGCGGCACCACCGCCGCCGCGATCGAGACCATGCGCGAATCCGGCTTCGACGACACCGTTTCCAAGGGGCTGGCCGCGGCGTTCCTGAAGTCGATCGCGATGGGCAAGGCGTGAGTAACGCGCGGGAAGCGGCTATGATGGGCTGAGAGCCGGGGGGCAGGTCGTCGGTAGGGCCGATGTCAGCGATCTCAGCAGCTCTGGTCCGGAGTGCTTCCATGCGACTGCTCATCATCGAAGACCACCCGGCGATGCGTGACATCATCGCCGGGTATTTCAGGGAACGCGGCTTTGCCGCCGACGCCTTTGCCCTTGGCGAGGACGCACTGGCTGCAACGGCAACGACGGCCTATGACGCGGTGGTTCTCGATCTCGGTCTGCCGGACATGGACGGAATGGATGTCCTGCGCCGGCTGCGGGCCGAAACGGCGAACCGCCCGCCGGCCTTGATCGTAACCGCGCGCGACCGGATCGAGGACCGGATCGGCGGCCTGAACGGCGGCGCGGATGACTACATCGTAAAACCGTTCGACCTGGCGGAACTCGAAGCGCGCGTCCGCGCGGTGCTGCGGCGGCCGGGCGTGCGCCGCGAGGCGGCCTATCGATATGGCGACGTCAGTTTCGATCCCGCCTCGCGCACCGCCCAGGTCGGTGACAAGGCTCTGGCGCTCTCACGCCGTGAAGCCTCGGTTCTCGAGGAACTGATCCGCGCGTCCGGCCGCATCGTCGTCAAGGACATGCTGGAAGACCGCCTCTACGGCTTCGAGCAGCAGGTGAGCGGCAATGCGCTCGAGGCTGCGATCTCTCGATTGCGGCGCAAGCTTGCCGATGCCGGATCGGCTGTCGGCGTCGACGTCAACCGCGGGGTCGGTTACCGGCTCAAGATCGGAGGTCCGTCATGATGAAGCTGTCACGCGAGAGCCTGCGCGGGCGGCTGGTCCTGTCCATGCTCATTGTCTTCGGGTTCGGCCTTGCCGCATCGCGGATGCTGCGCCACGAGGGAGGTCCGATCCGCGAACCCTATCAGGACGTTCTGGTCCTCATTGCCTCCACCTTGTGCGCCGCGGCGCTGAGCTGGATCATCAGCGCCTGGAGCCTGCGCCATCTGGCTTCGGCATCGCGCGAGGCGGCGCTTGTCGGCCCGACCAATCCCAGCGTGCGCATCTCTATGAAGCGGCTGCCGGAGGAGATACGGCCGCTGGTCACGGCGGTGAACGGGGCGCTCGACCGCCTGTCGGCAGCCTATGAAATGGAGCGGCGCTTCGTCGCCGATGCCGCGCACGAATTGCGCACGCCGCTGGCCGTCCTGAGCCTGCGCCTACAGCGCGCCAAGCTCGACCAAAATCCCGATTGGCCCGCGATCGACGGCGACGTCTCAARCCTTCACGGGCTCGTGGAGCAATTGCTCGACCTCGCCCGCAAGGAGCAGGCGCAGTTCGCCTCACCTGATCTTCCGCTTGTCAACCTGTCGCGTATTGCGCGCGAGGCAGCGGCCTTCGTTATTCCCCTTGCCGAAGCACGGCAGCGGGAGGTCGCGGTCGATCTGCCGAATTCGCTTCCCGTGCACGGCCGCGCCGACGATCTGCGCGACATGGTCCGGAACCTGCTCGACAATGCCCTTGTGCATGGAAGCGGCAAGATCAGGCTCGTCGGCGAACTGGCCAACGAGCCGGGCGGGCCGGAGATCTGGATGACGGTGATCGACGAAGGCGAAGGAGTGCCCGAGCACCTCCGCGACGAGGTCTTCGAACGCTTCCGCAAGGCCAGTAGCGTGTCGCCGGGACACGGACTGGGCCTCGCGATCGTGCGGGAAGTGGCTCGTGCGCATGGCGGCTCCGTCGGCTTCCTTCCCGGCGCGGGCGCTCGAATTCGCGTCAGATTGYCGGTCGTAGACGTCGACGTCTGACCACGCGCCTGAAGCAACCGGCCGTGTCCCGGAAAGCCGTCGATGCATCCCGCATCGCCGGGTCGACGACCCAAGATTCCGGCAGAACGGATGTGTCCGTCAGACTCCCGTCAGCTTCGCCCGTCATCAAATGGAGTTGGAGGGGGCGCTGGCGTCCAGTCCGCGCAGGCAGTCTTTCCAGGAAGGAAATCTCCCATGAGCAGTCTTGGCAAACGCCTGCTTTTCGCCCTTGTGCCGACCGCCGCCGCATTGGCAGCATGGGGCTGGATTTCATACCAGCCTGCGCAGAGCGCAACCTCGCCGACCCCTGCCCCTGCCCCGACCGGTCGGGTCAGTAACGAAAACGGGCTCACCGTCGTAACGCTGGACGACGCCACGCAGAAGCGCAGCGGCATCCAAACCGACCCGCTGGTGGCAACGAAGCGGCAGGACGAAAAGACGGCCTATGGCAGCGTGCTCGACCTGCAGCCGCTGATCGACCTCCAGGCGCGCTATCGCGCGGCCGCCGCCGATGTAGCCAGCGCGCAGGCGGCCCTCGAGGTCTCGGCCCAGGAGGCCGAACGCAACCGCGTGCTGTTTCGGGACCACATAAACATTTCGCAGAAGACCTTGCAGGCGGCGCAAGCGTCCTGGTCAGCCGACAAGGCCAAGCTCCAGTCGGCTCAAGCAAGCCTTGAGGGGGTGCGCGCGAGCGCGTTGCAACAGTTCGGCCCGCAACTTGCCGCGCTTGTTGCTGGCAAGGATACGGAGCTCGCCGGGCTGCTGGACGGGCAGGACATGATGCTGCGGATTGTGGTGCCGGTGGCAGAAGGCAGCACATGGATTCCGCAGCAGATCTCTTTTGACGGTGGCGCGAAGGGGCGGCTCGCCGCTCGCCTGGTGTCGGCTTCGCCGCAAAGCGATCCGATCGCCGAGGGACTGACCTTCTTGTACCGCGCGCCTGCCAGCCTGCCGGTCGGGAGCAAGGTGATCGCCTTTTTGCCGACCGACCAGCAGCCGGCCTCCGGCATTGTCATCCCCCGGACGGCGGTGCTGTGGTTCGGCGGACAGCCCTGGGCTTATGTTCAGCAGGGCAACGATAGGTTCGTTCGTCGGCCGGTCGACGACCGGTCGCCATATGACGGCGGTTACTTCGTCGCTGCCGGCTTCGCGGCCGGCGAACGCGTGGTGACACGGGGCGCGGAGCTGCTGCTGTCGGAGGAGCAGCGCCCGCCGATCACCGCTGCCGCGGCCTGCAAAGACCCCGAGTGTGACGACTAACCGGACGCCGCGCCCCTGTCATGTTGAACGCCATCATTCGTTTTGCCGTCCGCTTCCGCGGCGTGGTGATCGCGCTCGCCTGCCTGCTGGCCGGCTACGGAATCTACACGCTGACGAACGCTCGCCAGGACGTCTTTCCCGAGTTCGCGCCGCCGCTGGCAGTGATCCAGACCGAGGCGCCCGGCCTTACCTCGGAGCAGGTCGAAGCGCTCGTCACCCAGCCGGTCGAGAACGCGATGGGCGGCACGCTCGGCCTTGCCAGCATGCGCTCGAAGTCGCTGCAGGGGCTGTCCATGGTGACGCTTACGTTCCAGGACGGCACCGATATCTACAAGGCCCGCCAGCTGACGGCCGAGCGGCTCAACGTGCTGAGCGGCACCTTACCGCACGGCGTCAAGCCGCCGGCGCTGCTGCCGCTTACATCCTCGACCAACGTGACCCTGGTGGCCGGCCTGACTTCCGACCGCCTTTCGCTGATGGACCTTCGCACGCTGGCGGACTGGACCGTCAAACCGCAGCTGCTGCGTGTGCCGGGTGTCGCCGACGTGATCGTGTTCGGYGGCGATGTCAAGCAGTTCCAGGTCCAGGTAGACCCGCAAAAGCTGGTGCAGTACGGCGTGGCGCTGCAGGACTTGCTCAGCGTCGCGCAGCGCGCAACGGGCGTCCGTGGCGCCGGCTATGTCGAAAATGCCAACCAGCGCATTGTGCTGAGCACCGAGGGCCAGACGCTTACGCCCGAACAACTGGCGCAGGTCGTGCTCCGTTACCAGAACGGCATCGCGCTGCGTCTGGGCGACGTCGCCAAAGTCGCGATCGGGCCGGCGCCGGCCGTCGGCGCGGCCTCCGTCGCTGGCAAGCCTGCCGTCTCGCTGATGGTGGAAAGCCAGTACGGCGCCGACATGATGTCGGTGTCGCGCAGCGTCGAAGAGGTGCTGAGGGCGTTGCAGCCGGTTCTGGYAGGGCAACAGGTGACGCTGCACCCGGACATTTTTCGGCCGGCCGGTTTCATCGAAACCGCCATCGGCCATCTGCGCACCGCACTGGTTCTCGGCGGCGTGCTGGTGATCGGCGTTTTGTTCCTGTTCCTTCTCAATGTGCGCACCGCAATCATCTCCGCCACCGCGATCCCGCTATCGCTGCTGACAGCCGTGATCCTTCTCTCCCATTTCGGCGTAAGCCTGAACACGATGACGCTCGGAGGGCTGGCGATCGCGCTCGGCGAGGTCGTGGACGACGCGGTCGTCGACGTCGAGAACATCTTCCGGCGGCTGCGGCAAAACCGGCAGGCGAGCCACCCGCTGCCGCCCGCGCAGGTCGTATTGCTCGCCTCGCTCGAGGTACGAAGCGCCGTGGTCTACGCCACACTGGTCGTCGTGTTGGTGTTCCTGCCCGTCATGGCACTGTCCGGCATCGCCGGAAAGCTGTTCGCGCCATTGGGGATCGCCTACATCCTGGCAATCCTGGCTTCACTGGTGGTGGCGCTGACGGTGACGCCGGCGCTCGCCTTCCTGCTGCTCACCGGCAACACGCTCAAGGAACAAGAACCCAGGCTGGTGCAAGCGCTGAAGGCGCGTTACCTGGCCGCGCTTGCCGCAATCGAATCGCGCTACCGGACAATCATCTGGATGATCGGGGCGCTTTGCGTCGCGGCGCTCGCGGCGCTGCCGTTCTTCGGCGGGAACTTCATTCCGGAGCTGAAGGAAGGCCACTACCTCGTGCATATGGCGCTTGCCCCGGGCTCATCGCTGGCCGAGTCCATGCGTGTCGGCAACGAGGTCACCGCGCAGCTCAGCCAAATTCCCGGCGTGCGCCTGGTGGCGCAGCGTGCGGGCCGGGCCAACGAAGTGGTCGATCCCACGGGCGTCAATATCAGCGAGTTCGAGGTCGACCTGAAGCCGTTGTCGCCGGCCGAGCATCGGCGCGCGCTTGTCGATATTCAACAGACACTGGCCAGCTTCCCGGGGCTCATTACATCGGTCAACACCTTCCTGGCCGAACGCATCGACGAGAGCATTTCAGGCGTGACCGCGCCGGTGGTGATCAACCTCTTCGGTCAGAACCTGGACATTATCGACAGCAAGGCGGCGGAGATCGCCCAGCTGGTGGGCACCATCCCGGGCGCGATCGGCGTGCGGGTCGAGTCCGCGCAATATTTGCCGCAATTGACGATGCGCCTCAAGCCGGAGCAGTTGACCCGCTGGGGCTTCACTCCGGTGGATGTGCTCGACGCGATCCAGACCGCCTATGAGGGTACGGCCGCCAGCCAGATCTACGAGGGCAACCAGGCATACGACGTCAATGTGTCGTTGATTCCCGCGGCGCACCAGGATCTGGCGGCGATAGGCTCGCTGCTGCTGCGCAGCCCGGCGGGCGTGACGGTGCCGCTCAGCCAGCTTGCCGATATCAGCCAGACCACCAGCCGCTACCAGATCCTGCACAGCGACGGCCAGCGCCTGCAAACCGTGACGTCGGGAGTGCACGGTCGCGCGGTCAGCGATTTCGTCAGGGAAATCCAAGATCGCATCGGCAGGGAAGTCAGCCTGCCCAAAGGCACCTATCTGATGTTTGCCGGCGAGGAGCAGGCGCGCGCACAATCGCAGCAGGACCTGCTGATCTATACGGTGGCTGCCAATGTCGGCATCGTRCTGCTCATGTTCCTGGCGCTGAAGAGCGCGCGGGCATTGCTCCTCGTGCTGGTCAACCTGCCGTTCGCGCTCGTTGGCGGAGTGCTGACGGTGCTGGCGAGCGGCGGTGATCTGTCGCTCGGCTCGCTGGTCGGCTTTGTCACTCTGTTCGGCATCACGCTGCGCAACTCGATCATGCTGATCTCGCACTATGAGCACCTGGTGAACGAGGAAGGAATGGTCTGGGGACCGGAAGCGGCCCGCAAGGGCGCCGCCGAACGGCTGGTGYCTATTCTCATGACCGCTGTCGTTACCGCGCTCGGCCTGCTGCCCCTGGCATGGGCCAGCGACGCGGCCGGAAACGAGATCGAGGGGCCAATGGCGATCGTTATCCTTGGCGGGCTGGTGACCTCAACCCTGCTCAACCTCATGGTGCTGCCGACGATGGCCCTGCACTTCGGCCGCTTCCACAAGCGGGCGCAGGAGTTTTCGCGCAATATCGCACTGCAGTCGCAATGAGTTTGAATCGCCGTCGCCAAGCGCCTGGCGGCGCTCCTGAAGCATCGCGATGGGCAAGCCTTGAGCGCGCGGAGCTTCTGACGGCTTAGCCAATTCGAACCGCCGCTTAGCGCGTCTGTATTGAAACAATACATTCATCCGCGACGATCTGTCCAATCTGTTGGCAGGACTTCTTGCGATATTGAGTAAAATTAAGGCAAGTTCGCGCATAAATTGTATTAGCCCGCCCTCATTCCCTTCGCGTTAAAGAATTGATCGCTGAAATATGATTTTTCTCTGTACTGCGTGCCAATTCCTTGGAACGATAATTTGAGTCGCAAGTTGATCCGCAATAGCAAGTTGAAGGCGCATCGACCGATTCAAGCAGGCCGTGCACTACGAGGAGGATTGTCGGATGGCCAGTGAAATCAACGCCAAGGGAGTTCCCCTCCCCTATACCGGCGCTTCCACCCATTGGTTTTCCGCAACCGCGGGCGTTTCGACACTGTACGGAACGTCCGGCAACGATTCCTTCTGGGGCGACTCCAGCCTCAAGGTCACCATGTACGGCGGCGCAGGCGACGACTACTACCACCTCTATTCGACGAAAAACGTACCGGTCGAATACGCTGGGCAGGGCATCGACACGATCGACACCTGGATGAGCTACAAGCTCCCCGACAATTTCGAGAACCTCGTCGTCACCGGCGACAACCGCTATGCGTTCRGCAACTCGCTCGACAACATCATCAAGGGCGGCACCGGCAGCCAGACGATWGACGGCGGCAAGGGCAACGACGTGCTGATCGGCGGCGGCGGCGCCGACACGTTCATCATCAGCAAGGGCAACGGCAGCGACCTGATCACCGATTTCGGCGCGGACGACACCGTGCGTCTCAACGGCTACAGCTTCAAGACGTTCGCCGACGTCCAGGCACATCTGGTCCAGGCGGGAGCGAACCTTGTGCTGAATTTCGGAAACGGCGAGACGCTGGTTTTCAACAACACCACCGCCGACAAGCTGCTGCCCAGCCAGTTCGAGCTGCCGATCGACAAGACCGGAATGAAGCTGTCCTTCAGCGACGAATTCAACGCGCTGAGCCTTCACAACAGCCAGGGCGGCACGTGGTCTACCAACTTCTGGTGGGGGGCGCCGAACGGCAGCACCTTGAGCGGCAACAACGAGCTGCAATGGTATATCGACGCCAACTACGCTCCGACGAGTTCCGTCCACCCTTGGAGCGTATCCAACGGCGTGCTCACCATCACCGCCGCGCAGGCGTCGGCGGACATCAAGCCGCTGATCAACAACCACGACTACACGTCCGGCCTCCTGACCACCCACGACTCCTTCTCGCAGACCTACGGCTATTTCGAAATGCGGGCCGACCTGCCCGAGCACGCCGGCGCCTGGCCGGCCTTCTGGCTGCTGCCGGAAGACGGCTCGTGGCCGCCGGAGCTCGACGTCATGGAAATGTACGGCCAGAACCCGAACACGCTTCTGATGACCGCGCACACGAACGAGACCGGAACGCACACCATGGTCTCGTCCGCGGTGAATGTCTCGAACACCGCCGGGTTCCACACCTATGGCGTGCTCTGGACGCCGGACAAGCTCGTCTGGACCTATGACGGCGTGCAGGTCGCGGAAGCGGCGACGCCGTCCGACATGCACAAGCCCATGTACATGCTGGTCGACCTTGCGGTCGGCGGTCAGGCCGGTGCGCCGCCGGACCATCTCTCAACGCCTGCCCAGATGAAGATCGACTACATCCACGCCTATACGCTGGACAACTGGAACCACACGGTTTAGGCGACCCGCACAATGTTTCGGGGTCGTGTTCCGTCCGGGGAAGCGGGATTGATTGCGCAGCCCAGCCTGCGGCCGGTGCTGCTGCGCGCCATTGCCGATGTCGGCGTCTTCTCGCTGCTGATCAACATCCTGCTTCTGGTGATCCCGCTCTATCTGCTGCAGGTCTATGACCGCGTGCTGCCCTCCTCCAGCCTCGAGACGCTCGTCTACCTGTCGGCCATGGCGGTAGCGGCGCTCGCCTTTCTGGGCCTGCTCGACGCCGTGCGCTCCATCTACACGCAGCGCGTCGCGGCTACCGTCGACGGCAAGCTGGGCGCCGGCACATTCGCTGCCGCGCTGGCGCCAAAACATGCCGGCGGCGCACTGTCGCCGCTGCGCGACCTCGCCTCGGTCTGCGCCTTCATCAGGTCGCGCGGCGTGCCCGTGCTGTTCGACCTGCCCTTCGCTCCTGTCTTCCTCGCGCTGCTCTACCTCATCCATCCGGTCCTGTTCTGGGTGACGCTCGCCGGCACGGCGGTGCTTGTCGCGCTGGTCGTGGCGAACCAGCTTGCCATCGGTAGGAACGATGCCTTGTCCTCCGAACGCTCGGCGCTCGCCAGCCAGGCGGAGCAGGTCTTTGCCCGCAATGCCGAAACGCTGCGCGCCATGGGCATGGTCGAGAACGCCGCGCGGGTCTGGAGCCGGCACGTCGCGGAAGCGCTGACGCTCTATGACCGTTCCTCGACCGCCAACGCCATTTTCAGCGGCGCCTCGCGGGCGCTGCGCATGGTGCTGCAGCTGGCGATCCTGGGCGTCGGCGCATGGCTGGTGCTGGAAGGGCAGATGACGGCCGGCATGATCTTCGCCTCCTCGCTGGTGTCGTCGCGCGCGCTGCAGCCGCTCGACCAGCTCATCGGCTGCTGGCGGCAGATCGTCGATGCCCGGCGGGCCTGGACGCGGCTGGAAAAGGCGCTTGCGGCCCATCCGGCCGAAGCGCGCAAACTCACCTTGCCGGATCCGTCGGGCGCGATTTCGGTGCAGGACGTCTTCTTCATGGCACCGAATGCCCAGCCCGGCACCGAGCCCATCCTCAAGCGGCTGAACTTCGCCGTTCGCGCCGGCGAAGCGGTGGCGATCGTCGGCCCGAGCGGCGCCGGCAAATCGACATTGGCGCGGCTGCTCGTCGGCGCTACCCAGCCGACCGGCGGCTCGGTCAGGATTGACGGCGCCGACCTCAGGACCTGGGACGAAAACCAGATCGGAAGGCATATCGGCTACCTCGCGCAGGAGGTGGAGCTCTTTCCCGGATCGATCGCGGAAAACGTCGCCCGCTTCGACCCCCACGCGAAGGACGGCGCGATCGTCGAGGCCGCGACGCGCGCCGAGGTGCATGAGCTGATCCTGGCGCAGCGCGACGGCTACCAGACCATGGTCGGCCCTTCGGACAGGACGCTGTCGGGCGGCGAGCGCCAGCGGATCGGGCTGGCGCGCGCCTTCTACGGCAATCCGCGCATCCTCGTGCTCGACGAGCCCAGTTCCCATCTCGACGGCAGTGGCGAGGCGGCGCTCGAAGCGGTGCTCGTCGCGGCGCGGGCCGCCGGCGTCACGACGATCGTGATCACGCATCGCCCGTCCATCGCCACGGCCTGCGACCGCGTGATGATCTTGYGCGGCGGCGTCATCGAAGCCTTCGGGCCGAACGCCGAGGTGCTGCGCCGGCCGGCCGCGACCAAGGGCGCCGGCAAGGGTGGTGTTCCCGCGCAGAAGAGCACGGTGGTGAGCGGCTCATTCGCGCCGACGATGCGCACGCAGAGCGTCCGCTTCGGGTCCTAGACGATGACGGTCGAGACTATTGCCTGGAACAGCCAGCCGCGCACCGACATAAGGCGCGTGGCCCTCACCGGCTACGCGGCGATTGCGCTGCTGGCGGGCGGCTTCGGCTATTGGGCCGCCACCGCGCCGCTCTCCGGCGCCGTGATCACGCGGGGCACGATCTCGGCGACCGGCGGCAACATCCTCATCCAGCAGCCCGAAGGCGGCATCATCCAGCAGCTGCTGGTCCATGAAGGCGACCGCGTGCAGCAGGGCCAGGACCTGGTCATCCTCGACAAGACGGCCGCGCAGGCCGAGCTCAACCGGCTGACAAGACAGTCGATCGCGCTCAAGGCAAGCGCCGCGCGGCTGGAGGCGGAGCGCGACGGACTGGACAGGCTGGCTCCGATCACCGAGGCCGCGCCGGCGCCGTTCCAGCAGGATTTTGAAAATCTCATCCGCGAGCAGCAGAAGGAGTTCGACGCCAGGCTCGCCCGATTCCGCTCGGAGCAGTCGATCCTGTCGCAACGGGCCGCCATGCATCGCGAGTCGGTCCAGGGGTTGAACGCCCAGAAGCAGGCAATCCAGCAGCAGTCCGAGGTGGTGAAGAAGGAACTCGGCATCAAGACCGGCCTGCTCGACAAAGGCCTCACCAACCGCTCCGAATATTCGCAGCTTCTGCGCAGCGAGGCCGACCTGGTCGGCCAGGCCGGCGCGCTGGAAGCAAATCTCGCCGCGGCCAACAGCCAGATCGTCGAGGCGCAGGTGCAGGTCGAGCGCCTGACCACGCAGCGCGTCGAGGAAGCGCTGACCAAGCTCGACGAGGTTCGCACCAACCTCGCCGACATCGAGGAACAGATGCGGGCAGCCGAAGCGGTGCTCAAGCGCACGACGATCAAGGCGCCGGCATCGGGCATCGTCGTGTCCTCGATCTATAATTCCAAAGGCAGCGTCATCGCGGCCGGCGAAAAGATCATGGAAATCCTGCCGACCGCGTCAGGCCTTGTCGTCGATGCCAGGCTGCGGCCGAGGGACATCGACCAGGTGCGCGTCGGCCAGCCGGCGAAACTGAGGCTGTCGGCGCTCAACATGCGCCTGACGCCCGAGGTGTCGGCCACCGTGACGCAGATCTCCGCCGACCGGCTGGTCGACCAGACGACGCACGAGCCCTATTTCCGCGCCAAGCTGAAGATCGCCGACGAACTGCCGCCCGGCGTCAAGCCTGAACAGCTCTATCCGGGCACGCCTGTCGAGGCCTTCATCAACACCGGCGACCGCACCTTCTTCGAGTATCTCGCGCGGCCGATGATGGACTCGTTCGCGCGGGCGTTTAAGGAGAGGTGAGCGGCGCGGTCCGCCATCGCGCACCGCTCTCCGCTTTCCAGGGGCGGCATGACGCTCAGACGGCGATGTGAAGCGCTCCGTACCGTTTCACTTCGGCCTCGATTTCCCTGACCAAGGTGTCCAGCGCGGCATTTCGCGAATTGCGCGCGCGCCTGACCACGTAAGCCAGGTCCGGCGGCTTGGGAAAGTCCTTGTCGACAATCTCCATGCCGGGTTGCAGGTGCCGCTGACTCAACAGCGCGACRCCGAGCCCCGCAGTCACGCCTGCAATGATTCCCGCCGCGCTGGAGCATTCGAACACGGTCTCGAACACGGTCCCCTCGTCCTGCCCTAGATCGAGGCCCCAACGCCGATAGAAACAGTTCTCATCGAAGGAAAGGAACGGGATCGGCTTGTCCTTCGACAGGATCAGGTCGGGAGACTTGACCCAGTGCAGCGTTTCACGGAACAGGACGATGTCGGCGGGACGAACCTCATGCTGGAATACCTGGACGATGGCGGCATCAAGGGCTCCTCGGCTGAGCAGGTCCTGCAAGACGAGGCTCATGCGCACTTGCGTACGGACGCTCACATCCGGGTAGAGCCGGCGAAACCGACCAAGRATGCGTGAGAGATCCGTACAGGTCGTATCCTCGGTCATTCCCAGCGCGATCTTGCCTTGCAGCGTGCTTTTCGAGAGGCTCAGGATCGCTTCGTCATGGATTCCCAGGATGCGCCGCGCGTAACTCAGKAGATCGTGCCCGGCCGTGGTGAACATMGGCGCATTGGCTTTCCGGCTGAAGATTTCGCAGTCGAGGCTCGCTTCCAATCTCCTCATCTTGTGGCTGACAGCCGATTGCGACAAGCCGAGTGCCTCGGCCGCCCGCGTGACACCACCATGCTTCTCGATCGCGACCAACGCCCGCAAGGCATCGACATCCAGGCGGCGGCTCATAACTCCAGCCATGACAGTCCTCGTTCGGTGCGAAAGCTACGCGCCAACTTCTGACGCAGAAGCCGCTTTCAGACAAAGCAATATGCCATATTTCATGGCACATTCATGAGCACATCGAAATTTGTCATGTGCAACTGCGTGTGCGTGTCGCCATAAGTCTCGACCAACATTGCCTGTGATCGCTTGCGGAGCACGGGCGCTCGGAAAAGACAGCCCATGGCGCCCCTGCAGAACAAGACGCATCCCCTCGTCTGGCCGATCATGGCGACAGCCCTGGTTCTCAGTTGGAGTTCCGGCTTCGTCGGCATCCGCTACGCCAGCGAGAACGCAGATGTCATGCTGGTCCTGTTCTGGCGAAACTTGATGTCCGGCCTGTTGCTCATGCCGTTTGYGCTCCTGATCGGGCCGCGCATCAGCCCACACGCCTTGCTTCAGCAGATGGTGTTCGGCGTCGCGATGATGTTCCTCTATCTGGGCGGCTTCGCGCTTGCCATCGGCCAGCGTGTGCCGACCGGCCTCGTCGCGCTCATTTCCGATCTTGTCCCTCTCGCCATCGCAGCTTTGTCGCAGCCGATTCTGGGCCACCGATTGAGCGGGAGACAATGGATCGGAACGGCTCTCGGCGTGACGGGTGTGCTTATCGTCTCGCTGGACAGCCTGAGCCTCGGGACGGCCCCGGCCTGGGCATATGTCCTGACTGTCGCTTCCATGATGGTTCTGGCGCTGGCAACGGTGGTGCAGAAGCGGATGGGGACGATCAACATGCCCATCCATCAGAGTCTCTGCATTCAATGCCTGACGGCCGCGATCCCTTTCGCCGCCTGTGCTGGATGGAATGGCGGACTGATGCCGCCTCTCGATAGCCGTTTCGCCTTCGGCATAGCCTGGCTGGTGCTGTTTTCGACCTTCTTCTGCTACAGCACCTATTATGCGAGCCTGCGTCTTTACGCAGCCGCACAGGTCAGCAGCGTGATCTATCTCAGCCCGCAGGTGACGATGCTCTGGGGCTGGTGGATGTTCGGCGAGACGCTCTYGAAGGCGATGTTCCTCGGCCTTGCGGTGACGCTATTCGGGGTCTGGCTCACCTCGTCGCGGAGCAAAGCATCGAAGCACGAGGCAGGTTTAGGCTCAGTCGAGCAGCCTATCGGGTAATCATGGACATCAAGGAGGTGAACCCCATGAAGCTGACAGATTTCAAGGCCCTGACCTTCGACTGCTACGGCACGCTGATCGACTGGGAATCCGGCATGATCGACGGCCTGAAGCCGCTGACCGAGCGGACTGGTCGTCATTTGAGCCGCAACGAGATTCTGGAGGCGCACGCCCGGCACGAATCCAGTCAGCAGAAATGGACCCCGGAAAAACGCTACCGCGACCTTCTGGCGATCGTCTACAAGCGGCTTGCCGAGGAATGGGGTGTCATCGTCACTCCAGAGGAATGCATCGCCTATGGCGAAAGCGTGAAGAACTGGCCTGCCTTTGCCGACTCCGCGAAGTCCTTGCAGTATCTCAAGCAGCACTACAAGCTGATCATCCTCTCCAACGTCGACAACGAGAGCTTCTCGTTCAGCAATAAGAAGCTCGGGGTGGATTTCGATGCGATCTACACGGCGGAAGATATCGGCTCCTACAAGCCTTCCGACCGGAACTTCGACTATATGCTCGAAAAGCTCGGGACGATCGGCGTCGAGAAGCGGCAGATCCTGCACACGGCCGAAAGCATGTTCCATGACCATGTTCCCGCCAACCGCTGCGGTCTGGCATCGTGCTGGATCTATCGTCGCCACGCCGATCAGGGCTTCGGCGCCACCATGCACCCCGGCGACATGCCGAAGGTGGATTTCCGCTTCGACAGCATGGCCGAGCTCGTGAAAGCCCACAGCGAAGAATTGCGTGCCTGATACCTGAACCGAACAGCTTTATCCCGCGCCGGCCGAGGCCTTCATCAACACCGGCGACCGGACCTTCTTCGAGTATCTCGCGCGACCGATGATGGATTCGTTCGCGTGGGCGTTTACGGAGCGGCAGGCACGCGCGGCAGGCCTCGAGATGCCCGTTGCGCGACGCGTTCGATGGCCGGTGCGGTCAGGCTTCCGTGGTCATTGCCGGCGCTCCGGCCCTGGGGATCGGGGCGAGAGYCATCGGCTCGTACTGAGCCAGTCTTCGCAGTCCCGCGAGGTCTGTCAAATCGATGAGGCGCGAGTTGCTGGTGATGAGCTGTTCGGCGCGCAGCTGCTGCATTACGCGATTGAGATGGGGCACGCTCAACCCGAGCGCGTCGGCCATGACTTCCTGCGAAAATGGCAAGTCGAAACTCGCCTCGTCCGCGCGTCCAACCTCCARAAGACGCGAGTGGATTTCGAGCAAAAGATGCGCCAGCCTTTCAATCGGCGTGCGCCGGCCCAGATTGACGATGTGTTCCGAGTAGGTCGCCGCCTCTTCGGCGGCGAGCCAGCTTAAAACCAAACCGAATTGCGGCTGCTCGTAGCAAAGACGAATGTAAGAATCGAACGGGCAGACAGCGTAAGTCAGTTCGCTCACGGCAACGACCGCAGAGCCCGATCGATCGAAAAAGCTGACGGGGATTCCAATGACGTCGCCCGGCAGGATGAGCTTGAGGATTTGCCGCTTGCCGCTTCGAAGCAACCTGTAGCGGATCGCATAACCGTCTTTGACGAAACACAGGTTTCGGAACTCCGAGCCGCGAACAATGAGTTCCTCCCGCTTCCGGAAGGAAAGATCGCGCTCGAAGATGGACGCAAGGCTCGCGATTTCGGCCGCATTCARCTTCATTGCGCGCGTCAGTCGCGTCACGATCGGGTGGCCGGTCAGCGGCATGCCAGGGTCCCAAGCTTCATGATCTGCGGCGAAACTTTCCTAGGATTATTAATCTGGATCAATGAACAAAATCATCAAACGAAAGTTGTATTGACGGGCCCGCCTGGGCCGCCGCGAATGCCCAAAAAAGCAGGCGTGTTCTTCACAGTCTTGCGTGAAAAAAAGCGAGTTCGGGATCTGGGGACAACAGCGAGAGCCGTCAGACGGCTCCAGGTCTAAGGAGGAACAACTGATGCCATTCGACGATGAAAACGCCGCCAATATATCGCGCCGCACCGTACTGCACGCCGGCGCCGCTTTGCTTGGCGGTGCCGTTCTGCCCTATTCCAATTTTGCGGCCTTCGCGGCCGACGACAAGCCCGCAATCGGCACATGGMCGGTCGGATCGCAGGGCGGCACCGTCTATATCGGGGCCGCGGTGCCGCTCACGGGCACCTATGCCGCGCAGGGCGCTGACGAATTGAAAGGCTGGCAGCTCGCGGTCGAGCACATCAACAACGGCCACGAGCTGATGAAGGCGATGGCGCCGAAGGTCGACAAAGGGTTGCTCGGCAAGAAGGTGGAGCTGTTGTCCGCCGACAGCGCGGCCAAGCCGAACCAGGCCGTCGAGGTCGAGCAGAATTTCATCAACCAGAACAAGATCATCCTGATGACCGGTTCGACTTCGTCGGCGGTCGCGGTCGCCCTCAACAAGTTCGCGCAGCGCGAAAAGATCCTCTACGTCGCGGGGATTTCCGGCTCGAACGACACCACCGGCAAGGACTGCGTCCGCTACGGCTTCCGCCAGGACTTCTATGGCCAGACCGCCGCCAACGCGATCGGCCCGATCCTGCTGAAGACCTACGGCAAGGGAAAGAAAGCGGCGTTCATGACGCCGGATTACACCTACGGCCACACCGTCACCAAGTCGGTGAACGATTACCTGACCTCGCAGGGCGGATGGGAGATGGTGACCAACCAGATCTCGCCGCTGGGCACCCAGGATTTCAGCCAGTATCTGACGAACATCGCCAACTCGGGCGCCGAATTCATCGTCAACGTCAACTGGGGCCGCGACGCGGTGCTGTCGATCCAGCAGGCCAAGCAGTTCGGCCTGACCCCGACCATGAAGATGGTGGTGCCCTACCAGATCCCCTTCCTTGCCAAGGAAGTGGGGCCTGAGCTGACGGCGGGCGTTTTCGCCGCCACCGATTTCTGGTGGACCCTGGAGGACAAGTATCCGCTCGCCAAGCAGTTCGTGGATGCGTTCCAGAAAAAGTTCAACTACCGGCCGGAATGGGGCGCCGAAAACTCCTATGTCAGCCTGGCGCACTGGGCGCGCATGGTTTCCGAGGCCGGCAGCTTCTACCCGCCGGACGTCATCAAGCAGTACGAGAAGGGCGAGACCATCCCTTCGCTGGTCGGCGATGTCCGCTATCGGCCGGAAGATCATCAGTGCGTGCGGCCCGTCGTGCTTGTCCAGGGCAAGGACCCCAAGGACATGAAGAGCGACGACGACTACTGGAATGTGGTCGAGGTGGTCGACGGCGCGCCGCTGATGCAGAAGCCCGACGCGTTCGGCTGCAACCTTGGCGGCTACACCTGATACCTTCCAGCGCCCTCCTTCGCCGCCGCGGGCGGAGGAGGCGTTCGCATTCGGACCGGCCCCGGCAGGTCGCGCAGACGGGTTCGCCCTCCGGCATCGAACACCGGGATGCCGATTGTTCGCGACTTGTCCGCCAGGCCCTTGGCGGCGCGAAGCGCGGGGACATATGCTTCATGATTAAGGTGGGCGCAGCGTGATCAACTGGGCAAATTTCATCTCGCAGTGCTTCAACGGGCTCGTGCTCGGCGCGCTCCTGGCGCTGATCTCCTCCGGGCTGACGATCATCTACGGCACGCTCGGCGTCCTCAACCTCGCCCACGGCGCGATGTTCATGCTCGGGGGCTATGCCGGCTGGTTCACCTACACCTATACCGGGTCGTTCCTGGCCGCGGTGGTGGCCGGATCGCTGTTCGTGATGATCGTCGGAGTGGTGGTCGAGCGGCTGATCATCCGCCATTTCTACACGCGCCCGCATGAGGACCAGCTCCTCGTCACGTTCGGGCTCGGCATCGTCTTCGTCGAGACGGTCCGCTTCTTCTTCGGCAGCCTCTCGCGCACGATACCGCCGCCCCCGCCGCTGGTCGGCATCACCCATCTGGGCTTCATGGTCTATCCTACCTACCGCCTGGCCCTGCTYGGCATCGTCGCCGTCGCGCTGCTGGCGCTCTACTTCGTGCTCTATCGCACCCGCATCGGAATGATCGTTCGAGCGGGCATCGAGGATTCCGTGATGGTCGATTCGCTCGGGATCGACGTCTACAGGGTCTTCATGCTCGTCTTCGGCATCGGCGCGATGGCGGCGGGGTTCGCAGGCATCGTCAACGCACCCGTGGTGTCGATCGCGCCCGATGTCGGCGAGGCCATACTTGTCCAGACCTTCGTCGTCGTGGTGATCGGCGGGGTCGGCTCCTTTCCCGGCGCGATCATCGGCGGTCTCATCGCCGGCGAGATCATCAGCATCACCTCGATGTTCAATCCCGGTTACTCCTACGTCATGCTGTTCGTGGCGATGACGCTGGTGCTGGTGCTTCGCCCCCGTGGYCTGCTCGGCACGGCAGGGCGCGAGTAGACGCGGTCGGCCATGCGCATCAAACGTCCCTTCCTCGTCGAGCTTCTGACGGCAGTGGCGCTGATACTGGCGCCGTTCGTGCTGCCCCATCTCGGCTTCTCGCCCAGCACCATCAACCGCATCCTCATCTGGGGCCTGTACGGTATCGGCTTCGATATCCTGTTCGGCTATACGGGATTGCTGTCCTTTGGCCAGTCGGCCTTCTACGGCACCGGCGGCATGTTCGCCGCCTACCTCCTGACCGAAGCCGGCTTTCCCTACGTCATGGCGGCAATTGTCATCGGCGCGGTCGTGGCGGGTGCCGTCGGCTATGTGATCGGCCTCATCGCGCTGCGGCGCACCGGCATCTATTTTGCCATGATCACGGTGGCGATCGCCGAAGTGTTCTTCTTCGTCGAATTCAATCCGCTGTCGGCATTCACGGGCGGYGAGAACGGCCTGCCCGGGGTGCCCACCCCGGTCTTCAATCTCGGCTTCAAGGTGTTCGAGTTCAACACCGACTGGACGATGTATACCTTCCTGGCGTTCTGGTATTTCGTGGGCATTGTCATCGCGCTGCGCATCGTGCACTCGCCCGTCGGCGCGATCCTTTCGGCGATCCGCGACAATCCGCTGCGCGCCGCGGCGCTCGGCCATAACATCCACGGCTACAAGCTCACGGCCTTCGTGGTGGCGGCGATCTATGCCGGGTTCGCCGGCGGCCTGCTGGGCGTCATGCAGGGCTTCATGCCGCCGGACGCCTTCATGTTCGACACATCCGGCCAGGTCGTCATGCAGACGGCGATCGGCGGCACCGGCACTTTGTACGGGCCGCTGGTGGGCGCGACGGTGTGGCTCTACCTCAGCGACTTTTTCCAGAACACATTGCATCTCGGCGCGACCTGGAAGCTGGTGCTCGGCGTCGTCTTCGTGCTCCTGGTGTGCTYCCTGCGGCGCGGCATCGTCGGGGCGATCGTCGACCTCTATGGGCTGGCAGCAGGCCGCAAGAGCATCGAGCCAGCCGAGGCCTCGATCGAGAGCGCGCCCTTCAACGCGGCCGGCATCGAGCCCATGCCGCCGCGCCGGCGCGGCGGCACGCCGGCGTCCGGGCCGATCCTGCAGGCGCGGGGCCTCACCAAGCGCTATGGCGGCATCGTCGCCAACAGCGACATCGACTTTGCTGTCGATCACGGCGAAAGGCGGGGCATTATCGGGCCGAACGGCGCGGGCAAGACCACCTTCTTCAAGATGCTCACCTGCGAGATCAAGCCGACCTCCGGCCAGATCATGTTCGAGGGCCGCGACATCACAGGCATGGGCGTGTCCGACGTGTGCCAGCTCGGGCTGACCAAGAGCTACCAGATCAACCAGTTGTTCGACCGCCTGACGGTCAGGCGGAACCTGACGATCGCCGCCCTGGGCGAGACGCGCGGCAAGTTCAGGCTCGATCTGTTCAAGAGCCTGCACGGCGTTCCCGGTCTCGACGAGCAGGTCGAGCGGACGGCGGCGCTGGTGAACCTCACGGCGCGTCTCGACACGCCGGTTTCGGAACTGGCCTATGGCGAGAAGCGGCGGCTGGAAATCGGTCTGGCGCTGGCGACGTCGCCGAGCCTGCTCCTGCTCGACGAGCCGCTTGCCGGCATGAGCCCGCGCGAGCGCGTCGAGACGGTGGCGCTGCTCAAGTCTATCGCGCGCGGACGCACGATGATCATCATCGACCACGACATGGATTCGCTGTTCGAGCTGGTCGGGAAGGTGACGGTGCTGCAGGAGGGCAAAGTGCTGGTCGAAGGCACGCCCAGCGAGATCAAGACCAATGCGAAGGTGCAGGAGGCCTATCTCGGCGGCGTGAATGGAGAGATGGCATGAGCCTGCTCGAAGTCAGCGGACTGAACAGCTATTACGGCGACAGCCACATCCTGTTCGACGTCGGATTGAGGGTCGAGAAGAATGAGGTCGTGGCGCTGCTCGGGCGCAACGGGGCGGGCAAGTCGACCACGCTGAAGAGCCTGATGGGCGTGGTGACCCCGCGGACCGGTTCGGCCAAGCTCGACGGGGTGGAACTGGTCGGCAAGAAGGCGCACAGCATCGCCCGGCAAGGCATGCAGCTCGTGCATGAGAACCGGCGCATCTTCGGCAGCCTGAACGTCGAGGAAAACATCGTTCTGGCAGGATTGACCGCCGACAACCGGTGGCCGCTGGAGCGCATCTACTCCATGTTCCCGCCGCTGAGGGCGCGGCRCACAAGCCGCGGCACGGACCTGTCAGGCGGCGAGCAGCAGATGCTGGCCATTGCCCGTGCGCTGGTGCGCGATCCGAAGATCATTCTGCTCGATGAACCCTTCGAAGGGCTTGCCCCTGTCATCGTGCGCGACCTGGTGCGCGCCTGCCGCGAACTGACCGAGGCAGGGCAGACGATAGTGCTGGTGGAGCAGAACCTCGCCGCGACGCTCGCGTTGGCCAGCCGCGTCTATATCATCAACAACGGCCATATCGTCCACGAAGGGTCGGCCGCGGAACTCAAGGCAAAGCCGGGAATGCTGCAGCACTATCTCGGCGTTTAAGTGGTGAAAGCCTAACGCTTGGTACCCGACGTAGGGCAGCTCAGGGTGGAGAGCTGCCATCTACCGAGCAGTCTCAAAACGCTGTCGCGAACTTTGTCTCGCGCCGTGCTACACTGCGGCGCAGTTGGGGAAAATGCTTCACCGCTGCGGACAGGACAAAATGTTGACCTGAGAGAGTCGCCAGTCCGGATCAGAAACAAAACGACAGGGAGGATGATGTGTCACTCGACGCCAATGACTTCGATCAAGCAGTTGAAAAATACCACCTGGCGCTGGGTGAATTCATGAAAGGAAACCCCGCGCCTGCGGGGGACCTCTACTCCAAGGGAGACGATGTAACGCTGGGCAATCCCTTTGGCCCTTTCGCGCATGGATGGAAGCAGGTCGTTGAGACGATGGAGAAAGCGGCATCGTATTACAGGGACGGCGACGCTGCCGGCTTCGAGAACATAGCGAAGCGTGTGACGCCTGAGCTGGCATACCTCGTCGAAGTAGAGCGGCTCAGGTCCAAGGTTGGCGGTCGGAGCGATGTCACGCCTTTGGCGTTACGCGTGACGACCGTCTTTCGCCCAGAAGATGGTCTCTGGAAGATTGTGCATCGTCATGCCGATCCGATTACGACGACTCAGCCGGCAGATTCGGTACTCCGCCGATAGACGCGGTTGTGATCTGGGGAAGCGGTTCGATCTGCTGCGGCAGCCGTCCTGGGCTGCCATTCAGCGCGGGGTACCAAGCGTCAGGCTTTCACCACTGGGTCCAGTGCGTAGCCCGGCCGATGATGGATTCGTTCGCGCCGGCGTTCACGAAGCGGTAGCAACCGACGGCAGGCCGCCGGCTGTCGAGCCGTTCCTGCGGACCGGCAGGTCGGGGCCTCTCGGTCGGAAGTAAGGTAAAGGAGGTAGTCCCTAAGCCTTTTTCGGTGGTTGGCCTGCCGGGAGTGTCTTTCTATCCTTCGTCTTTTTGGTGCGGCATCAGCCGCGCGCGGCGTGCAGCACTGATTTGGAATACAGTAGCGGCGAGGGTCGCGCGGCCGGTGGGTTCAGTGATGAATCATATCGAGAGCACCGAGACAACATTCCTCCACCGTGTCTTCATCCTCATTGCACGATGGCTTTTGCGTCCACTTTGTGGACTGCGCGGCGGAGGCGGCCTGCTGTGCCTTGTTTCGTTATCCGCCGTCTTGCTGCTCGGATCTCCGGCAAAGGGCCAGTCGACTGCTGACGACAAGCTTGCCCCGAGAGACACGATCGAACTGCGCGTTTGGCACTGGACCGCGCTGCGCGACGGCGTTGTGGAGGGGCTGCAACTCAACCGAACCTTCAGCATCGACTCGACGGGCGAACTCGAACTTCCGAATATCGGCCGCATTGCCGCGGCAGGTCTGCGACCTGACGAGCTGGCGAAGCTGATTGCCGATCGCCTGCAAGCCAGGAGCGGCCTGRCCGAGCGGCCGGATACGATCGTCCAGCGCATACCGGAGCCGGCCRCCGAAACGACAGGTTCCGTTGAACCCACAGGCACTCAACCGGCGCCCGACCTGTCGGCCATTGCCGCGGCCAACGGCAGTTCGTCATCCGCAGCTTCGGAACGCAGCGATATCGAGAAGGGACCGGGGGCGGCACAACCGAACTGGCCCGAGATCCAAATATCCGGAGAGCCGGCGCAGAGGGTACCCGAGGCAGCCGACCAGGCTGCGCAAGCATCGCCCGGGGAGAATGAGCAGGCCTTGCGCCGCGAATTGGCGGCATTGCGATCGGCGCTAAATGTTATGCAGCGCAACGCAAGCGGGGCAAGCGCGCGGGCACGCGCAGAGGCTGACAGCGCGGCCAAGCAGGGACAAGCGCTGAAAGAGCAACGGCGAGTGGCTGAGGCGCTGGCGCGCGATCTCGAGGCGGCGCGGCGGGATATCGATGGCTTCAAGGCCAAAGCCGTTCAATGGGACGGCGAGAAGGCAGCGCTGCTTGGAGCGCAGCGCTCCATGGCAGCCTCTCAGGCTGACACCAAGCGAGCGCTTGATGCGGAGCGGCGCAAGGTTGAGGCTCTGGAACACGAACTCACCACCTCCCGCCAAACCATCGACGCTCTCAAGACAGGCGCAAATCAGGCTGCAGCCGAGCGGGCGAATGCCATCAAGGACCGGCAGGCCGCCGAGGCCGCGTTGAAGCAGGCGGGCGAAGCCCTCAGGCAGGAACGCGAACGAGCAGATTCCGCCGTGCGTGATCTCGACAATGTGCGCAAGGAGCGCGACGCTTCAAGGCAGTTCTCCRCAGAGTTGAGTGCGGCGGCGTTGGAGCAGCGTGAAAGGGCCACCGGTCTCGCCCGCAGCCTCACTGCCGCGCGTGAGACGGCGGACACCATCAAGGCTCATCGCCAACGACGCAGCGTGAGCATGAAACGCGCGGCGAAAGCACGTATCCCCGCAAGTGCGGTTGCAAGCGCGGCAGAGCGCCCGCGGGTCCAAGCTTTGCGCAAGGCTGGATTGCCGGACAAACTGAGATCCAAGGTCCAAATTCTGCCGCACCCCGATCAGACGGCGACCGAGATCATAGTTCTTCCCGCCGAATTGCTCCCAACGCACCCACCTGAGCTCGACCCAAGCGAATGAAGGGGGTGAGCCAAAGCTCAGCCGCAGCAGGAGTTCGGCAATGAAGAAATTCGCCGCAGCCGCTTTGACGATCGCGATCGCAACCGGGCCTGCCTCGGCTGTTGACGTAGGCGTGGGCGGCCAGGTCGGCGGCGTCGGCGTCAGTGCCGGGGTGAGCGCCGGTTCGCAAGGCGCCTCGGTGGGGGTGGGCGCGAGCGCCGACGGCCTAGGCGGCGCCAATGTCGGAGCATCCACGAGCGGCAGCGGATCGCTCGGCGCAGGCGTCAGTGCCGGCAGCAACCTGGGTGGCGTCAGCGCAGGCGTTTCGACGAGCATCGGCGCGGGCGACGATCCTTCCGCCGACAGCAGATCGGCAAGCGCTCCCGAGAGCCCGGCCGCGGTCACGACAGCTCCTGCTTCGCCAAAGTCCACGAGACAGGCTATCGTCCTGCCACCCGCCCTCAGGCCGACCAAAGCAGCCAATGGTGACTTCCGGCGCGTCACCAAAGGATATCCCTTTGGGTCTTGGGCGCTGTTGATCGCAAAACCCGGCACGCCGGTTGCCGTGGTGCGCGCCTGCCGCGCGGCGATCACCACCGTCGCGAAGCCGCTTGGCGCTGTGCGTGTTGATGTGGCAAGCGCAGGTCCCTTGCGTCAACGCCGAGGCACGCTTACGGCGCCGATCACGGTGCGCATAGCCTACGCAAGACAAGGCGGAATTGAAGTCCGGCAGGCGCACGTCGGCTGTCGCCTCAATGCAGCGGGGACCGTCACCGCAGTGACATAGCACCGCGCTGCATCGTCCATGGCAAAGCTGCGCACGAGCCTGGTTCCGCGCGAAGGCAGGCGGCAATCATCGCCGTTACGCCGATGCGCCAAATTTCCCAGCCGCGTCTATTGCCCGGCTTGCTTCGATGAAGCCGAGGTGCTGTCCTTCTTCAGACAGCCTCTGAAGCTCCGTGCTCAAGTAGGGAGAAACCTCCCCTGCCCCATACGCCGCGAGCGCGCGGCCGCGCGCAGCGAAGAAACTGGCCCAGGGCAAGGGTTCGGCTCTTGTGAAGGCATCGAGGCAGTCCGCGTGGCGGCGGGCGCCGGCCCAGTCCCCGCTGGCAAGGCAGGCGTCGACGGCGTAGCGGCGGAATTGGAGATGGTTGTGGCCGACCGCATTTGAAGCAAGGATCGTCTCGCCTTCCTCCAGGGCAGCGGCCCTCATTTCGGGGTCGGGTGCGGCCACGGCCAGGAGGCCCAGATACCAGGGTCCGAGATAGGCCATCCCGGTGCGGCGGCTGATGCGCAGCGCCTCTTCCAGGTCGGCGACAGCCTGTCCGTTCCTACCGGCCAGCCTGTGCACATCGCCGCGAAATGCCAGAGCCTCGGCCTCGAAACGCGGGGCCTCGATCTGGCGGGCAAGACTTAGGGACGCTTCAGCACTTTCCAGCGCCCTGTCGAGCTGCATCAAGGACGACCAGGCGAGGTAGGCGTTCATATGCGCGATCAGCTCGGCGCGCTGATGGACGATCTTCCTGGAGGCTTCGATTGCCGCCAGCGCCTCGCCGAGCAGACCATTGATGTCGCCGATATAGAGGCTGGTGGCCACGACCATCGAGCGGTTCGCGACAGCGATGCGGCCAAAACCGTTGCGTTCGCAGATTTCCACGCATGAGCGGTACTGCCGATGCGCGCTGACCATCTGGCCGCGCATATATTGGGCGTCGCCGATGCCGCCCAGCGATGCGGCCTCGATCTCCGCCAGCCCCGCCCTCCTGGCGAGTTCGAGGCTGAGACGATGCTGTTCCAGGCAGCCATCGATGTCGCCGCGCGGAAAGAGCAGGTTGCCATGGAGGAAGCGCGCGCGGGCGGCTTCCTCGTCCAGCCCGGAGCGTTCGGCAATGCCTTCCACGGCTTGCACATCCGCCAGGGCGCCGTCGACATCGTCGGCGATGCGCTTGACCGCCGCCACGCCCAGCAGCGCGCGGCAGCGCCCGCCCTCCTCCTCCGCCAGGGCCAGCGCCTCGCCGTAGGCGGCGCCGGCTTCGCCGGTGCGGCCGAGACTCAGCAAAGTGTCGCCGCGACAGCGCAGGAGCGCAGAACGGGTCTCGCCATCGCCGCCGARCCGCAGACCGCGCTCCACCAGCTGCAATGCCCGGTCATAGCGATAGGCGCGATTTTCGCGGCCGGCCGCGTCGAGGAAAGCCTTGGGCGCGGCCTGGTCTTGCGCCAGTTCGAGATGCTCGGCATGCATGATCGGATCGCGCTCGGCGAACCATTGCGCGGCGCGGCGATGCAGCGCTTGGCGCTCCCCTCGCGGCAGGGACAGGTATGCGCCGTCGCGCATGAGCGCATGCGCAAACAGAAGATCGTTGCCGGCGGGTTTCAGAAATCCGCGCCGGATCAGGGCGTTGCAGTCCTGTCCGGGACTTTCCAGCAGATGGCCGAGGGCGTCGGGGGCAAAGAGCTGGCCGAGCACCGAGGCAATGCGCAGCGTACGCCGGTCGTCGGGCGGCAGCATGTCCAGCCGGGCAAGCACGACGCTATGGATGGTATCGGGCAACCGGTCCGGTCCCTGGTCGCCGCTGCGAAGCAGCTGTTCGAGAAAGAGAGGATTGCCGCCCGCGCGCTCGACGCAATGGATGGCAAAGACATCGGTCGGCGCAAGGAACTTGCCTGCAAGGGCCAGGGCCTCCTGCCGGTAGAGCGGCGCCAGATCGAGCGTGAGCCGCGGCCCTTCGCCGACTCGCATTTGCCGGGCCGGGTCAGAAGGTTCCTCCTCGCTGCGGGCCGTGGTGACGACGATGACCTGGCTCGTCGTCGMCGCGCCAGCAAGCGCATCCACCTGCGCCAGCGTCTCGGCGTCCGCCCAATGGACGTCCTCGACGACCAGGACGAGTGGCCTGCGAGCGCTTGCGCGCTCGACCAGCTGCGTGAGCGTGCGTTCCAGTCCCTTGGCGCGCGCCGCATTGTCCATCGCGTCATAGCGCGCCGTGAGGTTCTCGGGCAGAGCTTGCTGCAGCAAGCGGTACAGGTGAACCTCCAGATCGGCATCGACGAGGCCGCTGTCGACCGCGATGCGCGGCTCGACGACGAGTCCCTCGACGAGCGCCCGGATCGCGTTGCGTTTGCCGCCCGCGCCGAAGTCGAGGACGAGGCCGGTGTGGCACGCGAATCCCTGTTCGACGGCCAGCCGCTGAAATTCCTCGACCAGCCGCGTCTTGCCGATTCCCGCCTCGCCGCGGACATGCACGACGAGCCCGCGCCCGGTTTCGAGGCATGTCTTCAGCGCGCCGGCGATCTGGGCCAGTTCGGCCTGGCGGCCGACGAAGGCGGTTCTGGCGGCGCCCTCGGACGAGAGGCCCGCCGGCCGCCAGGCCTCGATCGGCTTTTCCGAGGCGCGCGCGACGACGGTGCGGGACTCAGCACTCTCGACAAGGTGTGCAACCGACCGGTGGACTGCCTCAGACAGCAGCACTTCGTCGGCATCCGCCGATGCGGCGAGCACGCCGGCCAGATGCATGGCGGCGCCCGTGACCGTGCGCGCGCTCGCGCCGCCTTGATCAAGCCTGGTGACCAGCATGCGGCCGCTCGCCAGCCCGATCCTCGCCGCAGGAATAGGGCCTTCCACCGCGCGAACCGCCCTCACCACCTCCAGGCCGGCCCGCAATGCGCGTTCCGCATCGTTGCTATGGGCAACAGGCAGGCCGAAGAAGGCAATAATGGTCCCGCCGAGCTCTCTGTCGACCACGCCTCCATGGTCGATGACGGCGCCGCGCACGATGTCCGCGAAGCGCGCGCAGAGGTCTCGCTCGTGCTCGGGATCCTCCTCGTCGGCGAGACCCGACAGGTCCCCCATCTCGACGAACATGACGACGAGCTGACGCAGCTCCGATGCCGGCTCGGCCGGCTCGCGCGCGGCGGCTGCCGGGACGGGCGGCTCTGGATCTGGAGCTCTCGCCGCTTCCCCCAGGCCGGCGGCGACGGGCCGGTCCTGCTCGCGCCGTCTCTGCTGGATCTGCTGGTAAAGCCGCTCGGTTTCCGGTTCGGGCCGCACGCCGAGCTCGCGCTGCAGGATCTCGCGGCAGACGTGAAACTGCCGAAGCGCCGCGCCGACCCGGCCTTGCCTGACATAGAGCTGCATCAGGGCCCGATGGACATTCTCCTGCAACGGGTCGAGCGGCACAAGGCGCAACGCCAGTTCGAGCGCCCTTGCGGACGAACCGGAGGCCAGATGATGCCCCAACAGCGCCGTCAGCGCCTTGACGGCCATCTCGTTGAGATGCTGCCGCGTGGCGGCGAGCCAGCTTTCGAAAGCCGGCGCCTTCGGATTGAAGGCTTCCATGAACGGCCCTTGGTAAAGAGCCGCTGCCTGCTCGTCCGCTTCGCGCGTCCCCGCCGCTGTCAGTTGCTCGAACCGCAGCGCGTCGAGGTCGATGCAATCGGCGGCGAGGACGATCCCCTCCCCCGAGCCTCCCGCCAGTTCCGCCCCTTTCAATCCAAGGAGCTTGYGCAGCACGAGCAGTTCCTGGCGCAGGCTGGCGCGCGCCTGGACCTCGCCGCGGTCCTCCCACAGCAATGCGGCCAGCTTGTCGCGCGATTGCGGGCGGCCTTCAGCCATGGCGAGGTAAACAAGCAGCGCCTGCGCCTTGCGCGACCCAAGCGCGATCTGCCGGCCTTCCCGTGAGAAGACCTGAAGACCGCCGAATGTGCTGATCCGGATCTTCGCCATCGCGCTTGCGCCCTGCCGCTGCAGGATAGAGATGCCGACGGGCGGGCAAAAGATGGAGGTTTGTTTTTGACGAAGCTTTGACGCCCGCCGCGACATTCTTTGACGGCGCCCCGCTAAACCATCCTCCCGAGACACCGCCACAACGGAGGATGCAATGCAGCTCGACCAGGACAAACTCAACGCCTTTCTCGGCAAGATGCTCGACGACATCGGCGCCGCGATGAATGCATCGCTTGTGCAATTGGGCGACAGGCTCGGCCTCTACAAGGCGCTCGCCGCCGGCGGGCCGATGACCCCGTCGGAGCTTGCCGGCCGGAYGGGCACCGCCGAACGCTATGTCCGCGAATGGCTGGCGGCCCAGGCGGCGTCCGGATACGTCACCTACGATGCCGGGTCCGGCCGGTTCTCGATGGCGCCGGAGCAGGCAACCGTCTTTGCCGATGACGACAGCCCGGTCTTCATGGCCGCGCTCGGCGATATCGTCGCCGCCACGGTGATCGATGGCGCCAAGATCGAGGACGCCTTCCGGACGGGCCGCGGCGTCGGCTGGAACAAGCGCCATCCTTGCCTCTTCTGCGGCACTGCGCGCTTCTTCCGCACCAGCTATCTGCATCATCTGGTGCAGGAATGGCTGCCGGCACTGGACGGCGTCGTCGACAAGCTCGAACACGGGGCGATCGTTGCCGATGTCGGCTGCGGGCATGGCGTTTCGACATTGCTGATGGCGGAAGCYTTCCCCAAGTCGCGCTTCTTCGGCTTCGATGCCCATCCCGGCTCGATCGAGGCGGCGCGCAAGRCTGCCGACTCCGCCGGTGTCACTGAGCGCGCGACATTCGAAGTGCAGAGCGCCAAGGCCTTCGCCGGCACAGGCTATGATCTCGTCTGCTTCTTCGATTGCCTGCACGACATGGGCGATCCGGTGGGCGCCCTGAAGCATGTGCGCAAGACGATCGCGCCCGACGGCACGCTGATGATCATCGARCCGTTCGCCGGCGATCGCCTGGAAGACAACCTCAACCCGGTCGGCCGCATCTACTACGCGGGCTCGACCATGGTCTGCACCCCGACATCGCTCGACCAGGAGGTCGGCCTCGCGCTCGGCGCCCAGGCCGGCGAGGCAAGGCTGCGCGAGGTGGCGAAGGCCGGCGGCTTCAGCCGTTTCCGCCGCGCCACCGAGACGCCTTTCAACATGATCCTCGAAGCGCGGCCGTGAGTTCCRACCAGTTTTACCAGGCGATCCGCAAACCAAGGAGAAGACCGATGACCAGATTGAAGCAAGTGCTTGCCGCGACCGTGCTCGCAGCAACCGCCGGCGTTCCAGCAGTCGCGATCGCGGATGAAGGAGCCCCCGGCGAAGCGCCGGTCAGGCAATATCTGAAGGCCTGGGACGCGCGCGATGTCGAGGCGATGCTGAAGACATTCACAGACGACGCCGTCGTGATCCTGCCAGCCCAGGCGCCGATCAGCGGAACCGAAAACCTGCGCGGGCTGCTGACGGCTTTCGTGAAGAGTTTTTCCGAACCGGGCGCGACCTTCACGCCCGGCCAGTTCACGGCGAACGGCTCCGTCGTGTATTTCCTCTGGAAGGGCGACACGCCATCCGGCCGCTATCCCTTCGGCGCCGACACCTTCGTGGTTCGCGACGGGCACATCGCCTACCTGACGCTCGCTTTCGTCGCCGAACCGAAACCCGCCAAGAACTGATCCCGCCCCGCGCGCCGGCCCTGGAGCCGGCTCGCACCAACGACCATTCCGGTACGAGCCGACGCCAATGCCGRCTCGCACCCCGACAACAAGGAGAAACACCCGTGAGCAGCCCGGCACCGATCCAACAGCCACCGCGTTTCGTCGCAACGCGCTACACGGACTTCTGGAACGACGTGCTGGTTCCGAAATTCATCCGCTGGAAGCACATCGTCGTCGACGGCTTGGCGCAGCACAGCGCGCAGGTGTTCCCGACGCTCGAGGTGGGCCCCGGCGACAGGGTGATCGATGCCGGCTGCGGCTTCGGCGACACGACGCTCGAGCTCGCCAGGATCGTCGGCCCCTCGGGTTTGGTCGTCGGGCTCGACTGCTGCGAGGCCTTTCTCGATCATGCTCGCCGCGATGCGGCGCGCGCCGGCATTCGCAACGCCGTCTTTCTCGAAGCCGACGTCGAAACCTATCCGTTCGAACCGATCCACGATTTCTGCTTCTCGCGTTTCGGCACCCAATTCTTCGAGGACCCGGTTGCCGCCCTTTGCAACGTGCGCGCCGGCCTGCGGCCCGGCGGCACGATGACGATGATCGTCTGGCGCGAGCTGGCCGAAAATCCGTGGCTGTCGATCCCGAGGGACGTCGTCCTGCGCTTCCTGCCGCGGCCGAGCGAAAATGCCCGCACCTGCGGTCCGGGGCCTTTCTCGATGGCCGATCCCGATGTCGTCACTCGCCTCCTCGAGGGCGCCGGCTACGGCCAGATCTCCTTCGAGCGCATCGATGCCGACGTACTTGTCGGCCGCGAGCTCGACGAGGCGGTCGAATTCCAGCTCGCGCTCGGACCGGCCGGCGAGGTCTTCCGGGAGGCGGAGGACGAAGCAACCCGGAAACGGACGCGAATAACCGAAGCGCTCAAGGCCGAACTGGAGCCGTACCTGACGCCCGACGGCGTCATGATGGGCTCCAGCTCGTGGAAAGTGACCGCGAGGCGGGAGCGGTAGGCAGAGCAGCGGCGTCCATCCTGGCAGGATCGCGAACGTATCCCTGGCTCAATCGCCGGCTGTAGACATCGCGGCGCCAATCACCCAATCTGCCCGCGGGAACAATAAGCGCTTCGAAGAAAGCGCACGGGTGTGCATGAAAAATCGATGGACCTTGTATGATCCACGGCTGGCCTGGATGCTGACCGCACCGGTGCTTCTGCTGCTGATCTTCTTCCTGGTGCTGCCGATCGCCGTGATGGCGGCCTATACGTTCTTCACCTTCGTCACCGCCGGCGTCGAAACCAGMGCGCTCACGACCGCGAACTGGCACKAATTCCTCACCGACAGCTACTATCMCGGCTTCCTGTTGAAGACGCTGAGGGTCGGCGCCATCACCGCCCTGCTTTGCGGCGTGCTCGGCTATTTCCCGGCCTATTTCATCTGGGCCACCACCTTCAAACACAAGTGGCTGCTGCTGCTCCTGCTCATCGTGCCGTTCTGGATCAGCTTCACCATCCGCACCTTTTCCTGGATCAACATCCTGGGYGAACAGGGCGTCATCAACGTGGCGCTGCTCAAGTTGGGCATCATCAGCGAGCCGCTGCCTATGCTCTACAACGAGGGCGCGGTGATCCTCGGGCTGCTGCATTTCCTGCTGCCCTACATGATCCTCAACGTCTATGTGAGCCTGGAGAGCATCGACCGCACGCTGATCTCGGCGGCGCGCTCGATGGGCTGCACCAGCGCGCAGGCGTTCCGCGAGGTGACCCTGCCGCTCTCGCTGCCGGGCCTCGCGGCGGGCCTGCTGCTCTGCTTCGTGCTCGCGGCCGGYAGCTATGTGACRCCRCAGCTTCTCGGCTCCGGCCGCGACGCGCTGTTCGGCAACCTGATCTACGACACCATCATGGGCGAACTGAACTGGCCGATGGGCGCCACGCTGTCGATCGTGCTCTTCGTCGTGCTCGGCTTCTTCGCGGCCATCTACACCCGCTACATGGGCATGTCGCAGATCGTGAAAGGACTTGGCGGATGAAGCCCGCAGGGCGGAAGGAGGAAGGCCGATGGGCCTGGCGGCTGACCGGCTTCATCACGCTTTGCGTCTACATCTTCATGTTCGCGCCGATCCTGGCGACCGTCATCCTGTCGTTCAACGCCTCGATGTTCGGCGGCTTCCCGATGACTGGGTTTTCCCTGCAATGGTACGGCAAGCTGATGGCCAATGAGGCGGTGCTGGCCGCCTTCCGCACATCGCTGTGGATCGCATTGGTCACCGCGGCCGCCACCACGGCGATCGGCGTCGTCACGGCCTTTGCGTTGGTGCGCTTCGAATTTCCCGGCAAGCAGGCGCTGAGCACGCTGGTGATCCTGCCGGCGCTGGTGCCGGAAACCATCCTCGGCGTCGGCCTCCTGGTGCTGATCAAGGCCGTCGACCAGCCGCGGACCATGCTTCTCCTGGTGCTCGGCCATATCCTGCTCGCCGTGCCCTATGTGGTGCTGATCACCCAGGCGCGCATGGTGGGCATCCGGCGCGTCTATGAGGAGGCGGCACTGTCGCTCGGGGCCCCTCGCCTGTCGTCCTTCCGCGAGATCACGCTGCCGCTGCTTGTCCCGGCGGTCGTGGCGGGCGCGCTGCTCGCCTTCACCATCTCCTTCGACAACACCTCGGCCAGCCTGTTCTGGCGGCCGGCCGGTGTCGAGACCATGCCCACCCAGATCCTTTCCATGCTCAAGATCTCGATCAGCCCGGAGATCAACGCGCTCGGAACCGTGATGATCGTTGTGACCGTCGGCATCCCGCTGATCGGCGGCGCGATCCTGCAAAGCCTGACAAAATTCAGAAGACGTGGCGAACCAAAGGAGGAAGCACAATGAAAATGTCCACCACCAAGCGGCTGGAAAGGCTGCACGATCGGTATGTCAACGGCGATCTCAGCCGCCGGACGTTCCTGAGCCTGACCGCGGCTGCCGCCGCCTCGGCCGGCCTTTCCATGCCGTGGATGAGCCGGGCGCTTGCCGCGGTCRAACAGGTGCGCTTCGACGGCTGGGGCGGGACGGTGCAGGACGCGATCGACAAATATGCCTTCCAGCCCTACACGGCCAAGACCAAGATCAAGGTGGTCCAGGGTACGTTCGGGGACGAGAACGAGATCATCACCAAGATCAAGACGGCGAAGCCCGGCGACTTCCAGATCGTGCATTCGTCCGGCGTCAACTACTACATCAAATACATCAATGCCGGCATGAACTCGGAGATCAACGAGGCCAACATTCCCAACATGGTGAATGTGCTGCAGCCGATGATCGAACCGTTCCGCAAGCTGACGCCGAAGCTCTCGGCCGTGYCTTACGACTACGGCACCACCGRCATCGCCTACAACACCAAGGTGATCTCGCCGGAGGAAGCGCAGGAAAACGGCGCCGCGCTTTTGCTCGACAAGAAATATGCCGGCAAGATCGGCGGCTATGCCGACATGACCACGCGCGTCTGGTACGCGGCCTTGGCCACCGGGCAGGACCCCAACAACATCAAGGACATGGAAATGATCTGGGCCAAGGTGCGCGAGACGCGCGACCTTGCCAAGAAGTTCTGGAGCTCCGGCGCGGAGCTGATGGACCTGCTTTCCAAGGGCGAGATCGTGGTGACCGATGCCTGGTCGGGCCGCGTCGCCGCCCTGCAGGACCAGGGCCATCCGATCGGCTATCTCGATCCGGCGGGCTCCTATGCCTGGATGGAGGACATGCTGATCCTGAAAGGCTCGCCGATGGCCGAGTGCGAGGAACTGATCAACTTCATGCTCGACCCGGCGACCTCCATCGCCGTGGCCGAGGGCCAGAGCTATCCGCCGTCGCTCGACCCGACCAAGGTCAAGCTCACCGAGAAGATCGAGAAGCTGCCGGCCTTCGACAAGACGGGCTCGATGAAGGCGCTGACCTTCGCCGATCCGGTCTACTGGGCGACCAACGAGGACGCCTGGACGAAGCAGTGGGACAGGATCGCGAAAGGTGCCTGACAGCCACGACACGACACTCAGCCCCCGGCCGGTTTCGGCCGGGACACCCGCCGCGGTTTCCGGCGCGGCCGAGGCGAACAGGCCAGCGGTCGAGTTCCGCAACATCGACATCGCCTACGGCAAGTTCGTCGCGGTGCGCGACTTCTCGCTGTCGATCCACAAGGGCAGCTTCGTCACGCTGCTCGGGCCTTCAGGCTGCGGCAAGACGACGATCCTGCGCTCCATCGCCGGGCTGGTCGACATTTCGAGTGGCCAGATCATGATCGACGGGCGGCGGGTCGACGACGTGCCGATCTACAAGCGCAATATCGGGCTGGTGTTCCAGAGCTACGCGCTGTTCCCGCACAAGAGCGTGTTCGACAATGTCGCCTTCGGCCTGAAATACCGCAACGTGCCGAAGCCGGAGATCGCGCGCAAGGTCCGCCAGGCGCTGGAAATGGTGCGGCTGCCGGGCAGCGAGAAGAAGCTGCCCTCGCAATTGTCGGGCGGGCAGCAGCAGCGCATCGCGCTGGCCCGCGCCATCGTCTTCCAGCCGCAGGTGCTGCTGCTCGACGAGCCGCTCTCGGCGCTCGACGCCAACATGCGCGAGGAAATGCGCGTCGAGATCAAGAAGATCCAGAAGGAAACCGGCATCACCGCCATCTTCGTCACGCACGACCAGGAAGAAGCGCTCTCCATGTCGGACCGCATCGTGGTGATGAATGCCGGCGCGGTCGAGCAGATCGGCGCGCCTGAGGAGGTCTATGAGACGCCGGCCACCGCTTTCGTCGCCGACTTCCTCGGCAAGGCCAATATGCTTGCGGCTACAGTGAGCAAATCCGACGTCACCAGGTCCGGGGGCCCGACGACGGTCGCGCTTGCCGCCGGCCAGACGGTCGATGTGAAGTCGCCCAGGCGGCTTGCGCCCGGCTGCAAGGTCACCGTCGTGGTCCGGCCGCAAAAACTGTCGGTCGGCGCGGCGGCGGGCTCGAACCGGCTCTCCGGCCGCGTCGTCTCGACCTCCTATCTCGGCGGCAGCGCCATCTACGAAATCGACATCGGCGGCAAGACAAGCGTGCGGGCCAACGCGCCGATCAACGGCCGCGTCATCCGCGAGGGCGAGGCCATCGAGATCGGGTTCGACCCCGGCGGCTGCGTTCTCCTGGACGAGAGCGGGCGGCGGATCTCCTAAGACGCCCGCGCCGCTCCCTCCTCACAGAGGCACTATTTCACCGCTTGAGCAACCAGGCGGTTGGGATGCCTGAGATGGGTCGGCGTGATGCCGGTGTGCTCGCGGAACACCCGGCTGAAATGCCCGGCATTGCCGAAGCCGCACCGGTAGGCGATTTCGCCGACTGCCAGGTCGCTGCCTTCCAGCAGCGACTTCGCATAATGCACGCGCAGCGCCAGATAGGCGGCCATCGGGCTGATGCCCAGCTCGGTCGCGAAAAGGCGCTCGAGCTGGCGCCGCGAGCAATTCAGGCGGCTTGCGATCTCGGTGACCGATATCTTCTCCTGGAGGCTGCTTTCCATCAGCAGCAGGGCGCGCTTGACGGCGCGGCTCGAGGCTTCGGGAAACAGGTCGCCGACGGGCTGCACGTCCCTGATGTTGCGGATGCGATCGAGCACAAGGATCTTGGCGGCCTTCTCCGCCGCCTTCTGGCCAATGAACTGTGACACGAAATAGCCGGCGAGGTCTGCCGCGCCGGTGCCGCCGGCGCAGGTCGCGCGGCCGCGGTCGACGGAATACAGGCTGTCGGCATGCGCGTTCACCTCGGGGAACTCGGCCCGAAAATCCTTGATGTGGAACCAGCTGACGGCGGCGCTGTAGCCGTCCAGCAATCCGTAGCGCGCGAGCACGAAGCTTCCCGTGCAAAGCGCGGTTATGGGCACGCCCCTGTCGGCGGCCCGCAACAGGAACGCCTCCTTTTCCGAGCTGAGGCTTCGGTTGGTGTCGAGCAGGCCGCCGACCACGACGATGTTGTCGAAATCCTCCGGATTGCCAACCGGCTTCGTCGGCAGCAATTCGACGCCGCAGCTCGCCCTGATCGGCAGGCCGCGTTCGCCGACGATCTGCCAGTCGAATTCCACCCTGCGGCTGCGGTCGCCCTCATCGCCCGCCAGGCGCAGCGTGTCGATGAAAAGCGACAGCGGCGACAGGGTGAAGTCGCGCACCAGGAGAAACGCAAATTTCTTGGCCATTTGTTTCCCGAGCTATCCCTCGCGCTATCCGAAGCTCGTCCGGTCCAAATTGTCTTGCCTGCCTCTCATACGCGCGAGCTACCGATCCATCAGCCTATATATTGTGTACCAAGAAAATACAATTCATTGACTCGCCCGCAAGCGCATGCGATTCTTCCAGCGGTGCCAAATGTGTGATCGACTGGCAGAATCATTCCGAAGGTGCGCGATGAAAGGCAGCAAGGGCAGTCTTTATGACGATCTGAAGCGTCGCATCCTGACAATGGAGCTCGATCCCGACGAGGATCTGGACGAGGTGGCGCTGAGCGAGCGTTACGGCCTGTCGCGCACCCCTGTCCGAGAAATCTTCCGCCGGCTGGAGGGCGAAGGCTATATCGAAATCCGGGCGAACCGGGGCGCCCGGGTCGTCCCGATGAACCACGCGACGCTGAGACAGTTCTTCCTGGTTGCGCCGATGGTCTACGCCGCCGTCGGCCGGCTGGCGGTGCAAAATTTCAAGCCTTCGCAGATGTCGGACTTGAAGGACACGCAGGAGCGGTTCCGCACGGCCAGCAAGTCGGGCGACGCGCTTGCCATGGTGGTCGAGAACAACCGTTTTCACGAGATCATCGGCGAGATGTCCGCGAATGCCTACCTTCAGCCAAGCCTCGGCAGGCTGCTGATCGACCACGCCCGCATCGGCCATACCTTCTTCCGTCCACGCAACGACGACATGCGCAAGCGGCTCCAGATGGCCGTCGAACACCATGACGGCTTCATCTCGGCCATAGGCGCGCATGACGAGGACGCCGTCGTCGACCTCGTGTTCGAGCACTGGGAACTGTCGCGCGAGAACATGGAGATGTTCATCGCGCCCCAGGGCTTGAAGGCGGATGCCCTGGTCGGCGATTCCTGACGGCGGCTTTGGTCTAGAGCGTTCGCCGTTTCACCGAAACGGCGAACGCTCAATCTCTTTGCTTTGACGCAATTCCTGACGGAAAACCGCTTCACGCTTTTCCTGGAATTGCTCTGGAGACAAACGCCGGCCGCCGGTCCCGGCAGCGGCCTCGAACCTTCCTCGAAGAAGCAGATTCAGCGGCCGCCGCCCCTGGACGCCGATGCGTCAGGCCTGTTCCAGCCAGACCTTCTGCAGATCCATCTGGAAGGTCGGGTGGATGGCGTAGTTCCTCACCTTCTTGCTCATGTGGTTGTAGAGCTTCTGCCAATAGGGCTGGATGATGATCCCCGAGTCCTGAATGATGGTCTCGATGTCCTTCATCACCTCGCGCCGCYTTTCGGGGGCGCTCACCGACAGGGCCTGCTTGAGCTTCTTGTCGAATTCCGGATTGGAGTAGCCTGTCTCGTTCCRGGCCTCGCCCGTACGAAATGCCAGCGCCAGAACCTGGACGCCAAGCGGACGCATGTACCAGACCGTCACGGAGTATGGATACTTCGTCCAGTCGTTCCAGAAGGTCGAGCCGGGCATCACCGTACGCTTGACCTTGATGCCGGCGTCGCGAAGCTGGGCCGCGATCGCATCCCCCGTGCTCTTGTTCCAATCATCGTCGACGGTAATCAATTCGTGCTCGAAATCCGCCTGRCCCGCCTCGGCCATAAGTTTCCTGGCACCTGCCGCGTCGCGCGCTTTCTTGGGCAGAGGGTAGTATTCGGGGTGGATCGGGCTGACAAAATGGTTCTCACCCACCGTGCCACGCCCGGCATAGCCGAGTTGCAGCACAACGTTGTTGTCGACCGCCATCTGGAGAGCGTTGCGAACGCGCTTGTCATCATAGGGCTTCTGCGTGACGTTGGTGCGGGCAACCAGCGTGGTCGCGGTCTGGATCTCCGTCTGGTGAAGTCCAAGCTTGTCTAGAATCTCGACGTAGTCCGCTCCGGTTTCATTGTTGAGGTCGACCTCGCCGGCCTCGAAGGCGCTTACCATCGCGGCTGGATCGGTTCCGTAGTCGATGAACTCGATCCCATCCAGCAGCGCCTCGCCACCCCACCACTTGCCGCTCTCGCGCCGTTTGACGACGGCCTTTTGGCCGACGTCGTAGGAGACRAGCTCGAATGCACCGGTGCCGATCGGCTTTGTCACCGGATTGGCGCCATCGGCGTCAAAATTGCGGTGCACGATCAGGCCCGGATAGTCGGTGATATTGGCGATGATCGCGATGTCCGGGTCGCTCGGCGAGAGCTTGACCGTGTAGTCATCGACCTTGGTGACGGCGCCTTCCCGCACCTTGCCGGTCTTCGGGTCGACCAGGCTGTTGACGCGTGCGGCCATGGAATTGCCCGGCGCGTTCTTGTCACACCAGCGATTGAAGTTGTAGACGACATCGTCGGCGTTAAATGTGTCGCCGTTGTTCCAGGTTACGCCCTTGCGGACATGGAGCAGGTATTCGGTGGCGTCGCCGTTGACCTCCCAGCTCTCCAGAAGCACCGGCTCGAATGTGAATTCGCGGGTATACCTGACCAGCGGCTCGAGCCAGGTGCGGCTGATATTGGCCATCTCCACCCAATCATAGGTCCGCGGATCCTTTTGCTGCTTTACGACCATGGCAACGCGAAGCGTTCCGCCCTTCTTGCCTTCCTCGGCGAATGCCGGCGTCGGCGCGGCCAGACCGACCATGCCGTAGGCGACCGCGGTCGAGGCTCCGAACGCGCTGGCAATCGCGAGGAATTCGCGYCGGTCCATAAGGCCTTTGCGAACGTCCATGGCCATGCGGGTTATCTCTTTCGGTACGCGGGTTCCTCCGCTTTTGAAGAACTTCATTTCGAGTGCTCCCTTTTGATGATTGTTTGTCTCTCTCACGCATTGCCCAACCAACTTTCGGCTCCCGAGGTAGCGGGCCGAGCCCTCGGGTTTCGGAACCACCCGTGTCTCCGCCCGACAGCGAATGGCCAGCAGGAGAATGTCAGCCGTCCGGCTGCCTAAATGGATTGGCCGAGCACCCTCCCCTCGTAGATTGCCGCCACAGCGAGGCGCGGCGCCAAGGCGTCGCCGATCACCTTCGGCTTCAGCGCGGGCACGTGATCCTCGAGATCGTCCAGGACCCAGGTGTCCGAGACGTTGGTGGTTGCAAGGACCAGCGTGTCGGCCTTGATGACGGTTTCGGTCCCATCGAGGTGGCACCTGAGCGTCGCCCGGTCGCCCTGCCATTCCTTGACCACCGAGTCCGTTATCCATTGGCCGCCGGCGCTCTTCAGCTTGGCCCGCGCGACGCCGTCGCTTTCCGTCCGCTGCAGGTGGCGTCCGAGCACCGGCCAGGACGTGACGACCGTGACGCGGTGGCCGCGCGCCGCGATTTCGAGAGCGGTGCCGAGACCCCGCCAGTCACCGGTGTCGTCGATGAGCAGCACATGGTTCCCCAGGCGTGCCGTCCGGGTCATCACGTCCTCGACGGACCAGACATTGGGCAGGTCGACACCCGGAAGGCGATCCTGCCCGGGCAGTCCGCGCTGGAAACCGGTACCTGCCGGCTGCGAGCCCGTCGCGATGACGATTTCGTCGAAATCGCGGCCGGCAATCTCCCCGGCGTCAAGCGGGGTATTGAAGAGCACGCTTACCTCCAGCCTGCTCAACTGTCGTTCGTACCAATCGATCAGTCCCAGGATTTGAGCCCGGCGAGGCTGCAAGCCCGCGAGCCTGAACTGTCCGCCAAGTTGCGGGCCGGCCTCCGCGAGCGTCACGCTGTGACCGCGCTCGGCGGCGACGCGAGCCGCTTCGAGACCGGCAGGGCCGCCTCCCACCACCAGCACGCGCTTCGGCGTCTCGGCCGGCCCGAAGCAATCGCCGCCCCACTCGAATTCGCGGCCGGCCGATGGATTGACGAGGCACGATATCCAGTAGTCCCTCGACCTTCTGCCCCAGCACATCTGGTTGCACGAGATGCAGCCGCGAATGTCGGCGTCGCGGCCGCTCGCCACCTTGTTGACCCAGTGCGGGTCGGCGATCTGACCGCGCACGATGCTGACCATGTCCGCCTGTCGCGACGATATGACCTCATTCGCGTTCTCCGGCGTGCGGATGTGGCTCTCGGCCTGGACGCGGACGTGTTTGCAGACTTCTTTCAGCGCCTGAGCGTTGGGAGCGCCCAGCTTGTCGGCAAACAGGAAGGTCGGCATGACGGACGAGTGGTCGAAATAGCTGCCCGTGCCGCAACTGATGTAGTCGATCAGGGCCCGCGTATCGTGATACGCGGCAATCTCCTGGAGGAGTTCCGTGTTCATCCCCACTTCGACAGAGGTGTCGATGCTCGAGGCGAGACCGATGATGAAGTCTTCACCGACAGCAGCACGGATGCGCGAGGTGATCTCGGTCGAGAAACGCATCCTKTTTTCGAACGAGCCACCCCAGCGGTCGTCGCGGCGGTTCGACCAGGGAAGCCAGAACTGTTCGATGAGCGAATTGTAGGGGCCGAACAACTCCACGCCATCGAAACYGCACTTCCTGGCTCGAACGGCGGCGCGAACGAAGCTCTCAATAATCTCCTCGATCTCTGCTTCGCGCATGCGATGGCTGCCGTCTCCGTCGTGGTAGGACGGCAAGYCCGATGGCGACCAGTTCGCCGAGTAGGAATTGTCGTAATCCCCATGCTGGCCGACATGGTAGAGCTGGTGAACCATCACCGCCCCTTCGGCCTTGCACGCATCGGTGATCGCCCTGAAACCGGGGATCACCGCATCATCGTCGTGACGGAAGTTGCCGCGCGTCAACCGAGCCGTGCGATGGACCGGCATGGGCTCGACCACGATCATGGCCGCGCCTCCCCTGGCCCGCTCCAGGTAATAGCCCAGGTGCCGCGCTCCGGGCAGACCGTCCTCGGCCATGTTGGCGGTGTGAGCGCCGAAACTGATCCGGTTGCGCAGCGTCTTGTGGCGCAGTTGGAGCGGCTCGAGGATTTTCGGGAAGGCCGGCTTCAGTGACATCACAGTTTCTGCGCTGCGAAGGCTCATCTGGTTGGAACGACCGAACATTAGCGGTTCGCGAAATTCCCGAATTGTGATTTCGATACGTTTTTCATAAGATTTGGAAGGACTGCGAGGAGGAGCCTGCATGACACCTGCACTGAAGGCGCCGGACCGCGTGGGCCTGCCCTACCTGAAAATAGGCATCATCCTTTGTCCAAGCTTCACCCTGACCCCTATGGCGAGTTTCGTTGATGCTCTTCGATTGGCGGYCGACAAGCAGGATCAGAGCCGGCAGGTCTATTTCGCGTGGGATTTCATTTCGGCAGGGCCGCTACCGGYGCGTGCAAGCTGCGGCCTCGAGATGGTTCCGACAGGAAATCTGGAAGATCTAAGCGCCTATGACTGCATAGCCGTATGCGGAGGACTGGTGCGGGATATGGAGGGTATCCAGGCGGCGACGTTCGACTACCTGCAGGCTGCGAACAAACGTGGCATCCCCATCATCGGCTTGTGCACGGGCAGCTTCGTGCTGGCTGCGGCCGGCCTTCTCAAGCATCGGGAATGCGCCTTGCATTTCGATACGCTGGGCGAGTTCGTCGCCAGGTTTCAGGATGTCAGCCCGGTCACCAGCCAAAATTATGTCATCGACGGCAACATTGTCACTTGCCCGGGGAGCATCGTGGCCATCGAGGTCGCGGCCTTCCTCATTGCTCACTACAGCAATGCCGGCAGGGCTCAGAAAGCGCTCAACTATCTTCTCTTCAAGCCGGAAGAGCCTCGTATCGCTCTCAGGACGAAGCCGTATGAGGAGGCGCTYGGGGCGGCGTCGCGGCTGACCGTGGAGGCGGTGAAAGTGATGGAGACCCGTCTCGATACGCCATGCTCGATTGACGAGCTTGCGCGTTCTCTAAACACCTCCAAGGCGCGCTTGACCCGAGCCTTCCTGGCAGACCTCCAAACCGCGCCAGCCGCGTTCTGGCGCCGGATACGTCTGCTCGCAGCGCGTGAGCTGCTTGCCAGCCGGCGGCGCAGCGTGACCGAGATTGCCTATGAAACCGGCTTCAGCGACACCGCGCATTTCTGBAGCACTTTCAAGAAGCACTTTTCGATGACGCCCGAGCAATTCAGGCGCATTGGAGCAGCGTGACGCGCGACAATGTTCGCTCGTGGCATTGCTGAAGCTTAAAGGCATGCGCCCTTCCCAGCCCTGATTTGTCGCGCGCCCGGTCGCGAGCGGCTCTCCGCAAGCGCGCGGGGCAGCTTCGCTGTTGTCGCATTTTGGGGCTCGGACGACGCTTCCATTCCCGGCCTTCGGCCCGATGGTGTGTTTCTATAATATAATTTTTGTGTACGCATATTATACAATTCGTTGACTCCGGCGCGCCGGTGTGCAATCTTGCGCGCCATCAAATGCGACCGACCGCTTCCGGGTGCTGCGAATTCTCACGCGAGAATTCGCAAAGGGTTCCCGTTTGCCGAATGACGCATTGGTCGAACGGCCACTCCACCGATGGAGAATTGTCTTGAAGTTTGAGGGCATCTACACGCCGGCGGTGACGCYGCTCGACCCGCACGGTCAGATCGACCACGCCGCTTTTGCCGATGTTCTGGAGTCACTGATCGAAGCCAAGGTGCATGGCATCATCGTCGGCGGATCGACCGGCGAATACTACGCCCAGAGCGCCAAGGAGCGCTTCGATCTCGGCGCCTACGCCAAAAAGGTGATCGGCACGCGCCTYCCTCTCGTCATCGGCACAGGCGCCACCAGGACCGAGGACTCCGTCGAATACGCCAAGGCCGCGAAGGAGATCGGCGCCGACGCGATCCTTGTTTCGTCGCCGCCATATGCGCTTCCGACCGAGCGCGAGAATGCGGTTCATGCGCTGACCGTCGACCGCGCGGCCAACCTGCCGATCATGCTCTACAACTATCCGGCGCGCATGGGCGTGATGATGGGCGAGGAGTATTTCTCGCGTGTCGGCAAGTCCCGGAATGTCGTCGCCATCAAGGAAAGCTCCGGCGACATGGGCAACCTGCATCGGCTCGCCCGCAAATTCCCGCACATCTCGCTTTCATGCGGCTGGGACGACCAGGCGCTCGAATTCTTCGCATGGGGCGCGAGGAGCTGGGTCTGCGCCGGCTCGAACTTCCTGCCGCGCGAGCATGTCGCGCTCTACGAGGCCTGCGTGCTCGAGAAGAACTTCGACAAGGGCCGCGCCATCATGAGCGCGATGCTGCCGCTGATGGATTTCCTCGAATGCGGCAAGTTCGTGCAGTCGATCAAGCATGGATGCGAGCTGATCGGCCTGAAGGCGGGCCCGGTGCGCGCGCCGCTCCGCGCTCTCAATTCGGAAGAAAAGCGAACTCTCCAGACTGTCGTCGCCACCCTGWAGCGCACGGTCGCCCAGATCACGTCGGGAGCAAACCATGCATGAACCACTGACCGTCGCCGAATACAGGGCGCTCGCCGCGGATATTCAATTCCCGACCAATGCCTTCATCGACGGGGCATTCCGTCCGGCCAACTCCGGCAAGACATTCAAGACGACCAATCCGGCGACGGGCGAAGTGCTGGCCGAGATCGCGGCCTGCGACGCCAGCGACGTCGATTTCGCCGTGGCCAAGGCCAGGGAAGCCTTCGACGACGGCCGCTGGCAGCATCTCGCGCCCGGCGAGCGCAAGACGATACTGCTGAAATTCGCAAAGCTTCTGGAGCGCAACCGTCACGAGCTGGCGGTCATGGAGAGCCTCGACAGCGGCAAGCCGGTCCGCGAATGCCAGACGGTCGACGTTCCCGACACCATTCACACCATCCGCTGGCATGCCGAACTCATCGACAAGCTCTACGACAATACCGCGCCCGTGGGCTCGAAAGCGCTGACCATGGTCGTGCGCGAGCCGGTCGGCGTGGTCGGCTGCGTCCTGCCGTGGAACTTTCCGCTGCTGATGCTGGCCTGGAAGATCGGCCCGGCGCTTGCCGCCGGCTGCTCGGTGATCGTGAAGCCGGCCCAGGAGACGACGCTGACCACGCTTCGCGTCGCGGAACTCGCGCACGAGGCCGGGATTCCGGCCGGCGTCTTCAATGTCGTGCCGGGCGGCGGCAAGGATGTCGGCGAGCCGATCGGCCTGCATATGGGCATCGACATGGTGGCCTTCACCGGATCGACGCCGACAGGCCGCCGCTTCCTGCGCTACGCGGCCGACTCCAACCTCAAGCGCGTCGTGCTGGAATGCGGCGGCAAGAACCCGGCGGTGGTTCTCGAAGATGCCGAAGACCTCGACCTCGTCGCCGAACAGGTGGTCAACGGCGCCTTCTGGAACATGGGCGAGAACTGCTCGGCCACGTCGCGGCTCATCGTCCATGCCAGCATCAAGGACGAGCTGCTGCAGCGGATCGGCGCCTATATGCGCGAATGGAAGACCGGCGATCCGCTCGATCCGGAAAACCGCATCGGCGCGCTGGTCAGCAAGAACCATTTCGAGAAGGTGAAATCCTTCCTCGACGACGTGAAGCGCGAAAAGCTCGCCGTCGCGCACGGCGGCAGCACGCATAAGGGCGCCTATATCGAGCCGACCGTCGTCGACGGCGTCACGCCTGCGAGCCGCCTCTTCCAGGAAGAAATCTTCGGACCGATCCTTTCGGTCACCACGTTCAACTCGCTGGCCGAGGCCGTGGCGCTTGCCAACGACACCAACTATGGGCTCACCGCGTCCGTCTATACAGGCAGCCTGCGCAAGGCGATCAAGCTTTCGCGCGAAATCCGCGCGGGCGTGGTCACCGTCAACTGCTTCGGCGAAGGCGATGCGACCACGCCGTTCGGCGGCTACAAGGAATCCGGCTTCGGCGGTCGCGACAAGTCGGTCTTCGCGCATGACAATTACTGCGAGCTGAAGACGGTCTGGATCGATGTCTCCGACCGCTCCGTGGACGAGACCGTCCGGTGAGCGAACTCGTCGTCAAGCGGCTTCCGGCGGAATCCGGAACTTCGGGCTGGGAAGCGATCAGCAGACGCCGCTTCCCTCTCCGGACGCTTGGCGGCGATGTCTCGGCGGAATGGCTGGTCATCGGTGGCGGCTTCGCGGGCCTGTCGGCGGCGCGGCGGCTATCACAGTTACGGCCAGGCGAACGGATCGTCCTGCTCGAAGCGGGAGAGATCGCCAAGGGCACGGCCGGCCGGAATTCCGGCTACATGATCGACACCCCGCACAATCTGTCGTCGGGCGAATATTCCGTCGCCTCTGACGCCGCGACAAAGACGGAGATCGCCGAGAACCGTTTCGCGATCTCCTTCGCCGCCGACGTGGCGGCGGAATACGGCATGTCCGCCCGCACCTTCGATCCGTCCGGCAAGATCAATGCCGCGGCGACGGAGCGCGGCATGACGCTGAACGCCAATTACGGCCKCTCGCTCAAGGCAATCGACGAAAAGCACCGCTTCCTCGATGCGCATGAGATGCGGGAGATCACCGGATCGTCCTACTACCTCGGCGGCCTCTACACGCCAGGCGCCGTGATGATCCAGCCCGCCGACTATATCCGCGGACTGGCAGCAGGGCTCGCATCGAAAGTCGACATATTCGAGCACTCGCCGGTGCTCAAGCTCGAGCGCATGGCCGGGATGTGGAGGGCCGCAACCCGCGGCGGTACCATTACCGCGCCGAAAGTAATCCTCGGCGTCAATGGCCATATCGAAGACTTCGGCCACTTTCGCGGCCGCTTGATGCACATCTTCACCTACGCATCGATGACTGCCCCCTTCACCGCGAAATCCACGGGCCGGGACAAATGGGCGTTGCTGCCGGCCGACCCCATGGGTGCCACTGTCCGGAAGATCTCGGTCGACGGATCTTCGYGCATCGTTATCCGGACCCGCTTCACCTACGACTGGCCCGTTCAGGTGAGCGAGAAGCGTCTGGCCAGGATCGCAGCCGAGCAACGCTCCTCTCTAGATGCCAGGTTCCCGGATCTCAAAGACGTGCCGTTCGAATTTGTCTGGGCCGGACGRCTCTGCCTCAGCCGCAACCACGTGCCGGCCTTCGGCGAGATCGAAGAAGGCCTCTACTCGGCATGCTGCGAGAACGGCCTCGGCACCGTCAAAAGCACGCTCGCCGGCGTCATGGCCGCCGATCTGGCGACCGGCACGCGCTCGGAAATGCTGACCAAATTCTCGGATCAACCTGAACCCGCAAGGCTGCCTCCCGAGCCRCTTGCGTGGCTCGGCGTCAACACGGTGATCCGTTTGCAGGAATTGCGTGCTGGGCGCGAGGGATGAGCTCTCGCCGCGCAATGTGAAGACCGAGCGGACCGCAAAGTCTTCGAAACGAGAATGGAAACGAAAACTAAGGAGTGAGGAACATGAAGACGTTGTGGAAAGCGCTCTGCGCTGCCGCAATGGTCGGTATGACCATGCTGTCCGCTCAGGCGGAGGAAAAGACAATCACTGTCGGCACGATGTCCTGGGAGGATCTTACCCCCATCACGGGCATCACCAAGAAGGTGCTGGAAGACGCTGGCTATACCGTCAAGGTGGTGGACTTCTCCGAATGGGGCATCGCCTACGCTGCATTGAGCAAGGGCGACATTCAGATCCTTGCCTCGCAGACCGACTATGTCGCCCAGGACTATTGGGACAAGAACAAGAAGCGCCTCGAGAAGATCTCTCCGGTCTCGCACGGCCTCTACCAGGCCATCGCGGTGCCGAACTACGTGACCATYGACTCGATGGACCAGCTCAATGACAACGCCGACAAGTTCGGCGGCAAGATCGTCGGCATCGAGCCGGGTTCGGGCCTGATGCGCGACGCTGCCAAGGCGGTCAAAGATTATGGCCTGAAGCTTCAGCTCGTCGAAGGCAGCACGGCCGCGATGACCGCCGCGCTGAAGTCGGCCGTCGACCGCAAGGAATGGATCGCCGTCACCATCTGGGAGCCGTCCTGGATGATGCAGAAATATCCGGTGAAATTCCTCAAGGATCCCAAGGGCGTCTTCCCGCCGCCGCAGAGCTACTACTGGATCGCCAAGAAGGGCTTCTCGGCCGCCAATCCGCATGCTCGCGAGGTGATCGCCTCCGTCTATGTGCCCCTCGCCGACATCACCGCGATCAACGGCGCGGTCAGCGACGGCAAGACGATGGACGAGGCCGTCAAGGCCTGGACCGAGGCTCATGCCGATCTCCTGAAGCGCTGGGAAAACATCAAGAGCGAGTAGTCATACCAACGGCGGGCCGCCGAAACCGGCCGCCCGCCTCCAAACACCATCGTCAGCATCTGGCTGGCCCATGGGGAACGCAATGAACACAGCCGTGAATGCCCCCAACGAAGTGTTGGTCGACTGCCAATCCGTGTGGAAGGTTTTCGGCACCCGCGCACCGGCAGCCGTCAAGGCGATCTCGGAACGCGGGCTTTCCAAGAAGCAGGTGCTCCAGGAGTTCAACTGCGTGGTCGGCGTCGCCGATGCCACCCTCCAGGTCCGCCGCGGCGAAATCTTCTGCATCATGGGCCTGTCGGGAAGCGGCAAGTCGACGCTCATCCGACTGCTTAACMGCCTGATCGAGCCGAGCCTCGGCAAGATCACCGTCAAGGGCAAGGAGATCGCCAAGCTCAATGYCGCCGAGTTGCGCGACATGCGTGCCCGCAATATCGGTATGGTCTTTCAGAGCGTGGCGCTGCTGCCGCACCGCACGGTTCTCGAAAACGCCGGCTTCGGCCTCGAAGTGCGCGGCGTTGCGAAGGAAGAGCGCAACAAGATCGCCCGCGCGGCCCTGGAAAAGGTCGGGCTTGCCGACTGGACCTCGCGCTATCCCTCGGAGCTCTCTGGCGGCATGCAGCAGCGCGTCGGCCTCGCCCGCGCACTGGCGGCAGACCCCGAAATCATCCTGATGGACGAGCCGTTCAGCGCGCTCGACCCGCTCATCCGCCGCCAGTTGCAGGACGAGTTCCGGCAGTTGACGAAGTCGCTCGGGAAATCCGCAGTCTTCATCACCCACGATCTCGAGGAAGCCATCCGCATCGGCGACCGCATCGCCATCATGAAGGATGGCGTCATCGTCCAGATCGGCACGGCCGAGGACATCGTGACCAAACCCGCGGACGACTATGTCTCCGATTTCGTGGCCGGCATTTCCAGGATTCATCTGGTCAAGGCGCATTCCGTGATGACGCCCGTGAGCGAATTCAAAGGCTCTCAGCCGCATTGCGACGTGAACGCGCTTCCCCGCACCTCGCCGGAGGCCGACATCGGCGCGCTCATCGATCTCACCACGCAGTCCGATCGCGACGCCGTCGCGGTGGTCGAGAACGGGACGGTCGTCGGCGTCGTCACYATCCGCGGCCTGCTGCGCGGTGTCGCCGGGAACCCCGCCGGGGGACTCGTAGCGGCATAGCCCGGGAGGAGCGCAATGGACATCTCGACCATCACGGACACGTTCGACAGCTRGACGGATGCCGCCCTCGGCTGGATCAGCGACAATGGCGACTGGCTGTTCGAAACGCTGAGGGCGGGGCTTGAAGGGACCTACAACGGCGTCCTCTGGCTGCTGCAGCTCGCTCCGTTCTATGTGATCGCGATCGTCGCGGCGCTGCTGGCGCGGCGGCTGATCAGCGCCTTCGCCGGCGTTCTCGCCGGGCTTGCCCTGGTCTTTTGCGCCGTCATGGGGCTCTGGGCCGAGACCATGAGCACGCTGGCCCTGGTGATCACCGCCACAATACTGGCGCTGCTGTTCGGCATTCCGATCGGGATCGTGGCGGGTTTCGTCAGGGCCTTCGACCGGTTTCTCGAGCCGATACTCGACCTGATCCAGACACTGCCGCCCTATATCTACCTGCTGCCCGCGATCGCACTGCTCGGCTACGGGCCAGCGACCGCGCTCGTCGCCACCTTCATCGTCGCGATGCCGCCGGCCATCCGGCTCACCGCGCTCGGTATCCGCATGACGCCGCGCGAATTCGTCGAGCTGGGACAGGCGACCGGCCTGACCCCGTGGCAGATGTTCATCAAGATCAGGCTCCCCTTCGCCATCCCGAGCGTGATGGCCGGGATCAACCAGAGCCTGATGATGGCGTTCGGCATGGTGGTCATCGCCGGCATCGTCGGCTCGGGCGGTCTTGGCGAGACGATCTACTCGGCCGTGCGCACGCTCGACATTGCCACCTCGATCAACGCCGCGATCGCTATCGTCATCCTGACCATGGTGCTCGACAGGCTCACGCAGAGCGCGGCCCGCCGCGCCAAGGGAGGCGCAAGATGAACCTCGACCTGCTCCGCTTTTCGCCGGGGGCTTACCTTGCCCCTACGGTCGATTGGTTGAACACCAATTTTCATCCGTTTTTCGATGCGGTCGCCAAACTGATCGAGGCAATCCTGAGCGGCATCGAAGCCGCCCTGCTCTACCCGCCTGCCTATGTGATGGTCGCCGCGGCTGTCGCTCTCGCCTTTCTTCTGGTCGGCGTCCGGGTCGCGGTCGTGACGGCCATCGCCCTCGCCTTCTGCCTGCTCGCCGGCTTTTGGGCCGCATCGATGCAGACGCTGGCGCTGGTGACGGTGGCGGTCATCATCTCCGTCTCGATCGCGTTCCCGCTCGGCATCCTGGCATCGCGCTACAAGAACGTCGAGGCCGCGATCCGGCCTGTGCTCGACATCATGCAGACCGTGCCGCCCTGGGTCTATCTCATCCCCGCCGTGATGATCTTCAGCCTCGGCCGCGTCCCGGCGATCATTGCGACGATCGTCTACGGCATACCGCCGATGCTGCGCCTGACGACGCTGGCCTTCAACCAGGTGCCGAAAGACCTTCTGGAACTCGGCCAGGCCACCGGCGCTTCGCCGCGATCGATCCTGTTCAAGATCGAAATCCCTTCGGCCACGCCCACACTGCTGGTCGGCCTCAACCAGTGCATCCTCTTGTCGCTGGCGATGGTCGTCCTTGCCGGCCTCGTTGGAGCGGGCGGCCTGGGAGCCGAGGTGACGCGAGGACTGACCCGCATGGAAATGGGGCTCGGACTGCGCGCCGGCCTGTCGATCGTCGCGATCGCCATCTTCCTCGACCGGCTCTCGCGAGGCGCGCTGCAGCGCAGCCGGGCGCCCGGCAGCACGAAAGCCAGCTGAACCGCAAAGGCAGACATCATGCGCCGCAGCTTCTTCTGCATCGACTCCCACACATGCGGCAATCCGGTTCGGCTTGTCGCCGGCGGCGGGCCTTTGCTGCCCCACGCCCCGATCGCCGATCGACGCGAACTCTTTGTGCGCGATCATGACTGGATAAGGCGGGCTCTGATGTTCGAGCCGCGCGGACACGACATCATGTCGGGCGCCATCATCTACCCGGCATATCGCGACGACTGCGACTTCGCCGTCATCTTCATCGAGGTCAGCGGATGCCTGCCTATGTGCGGCGCGGGCACAATCGGCCTGGTGACGGCGGCACTGGAAGAAGGGCTGGTCACGCCGCGGGTTCCGGGCAGGCTCTCGATCGAGACCCCGGCCGGGCGAGTGGATGTCCAGTACGACAAGCCCGGCGAGTTCGTGGAGTCCGTCCGCATGTTCAATGTCGCCAGCTATCTGCATGCCCCGGATGTAAGCGTCGRTGTTCCCGGTCTCGGCCGGCTCGTCGTCGACATCGCCTATGGCGGCAATTTCTACGCGGTGGTCGAGCCGCAGGAAAACTGGCAGGGGTTGGACGGCATGGCGGCGAGCGACATCGTCGACCTCAGCCGGCGCCTGCGCGACGCGTTGGAGCCTGTCTGCAATCCAATCCATCCCGAGGACGAGAGAATAAGCGGCGTGCACCACGCCATCTGGTGCGACAAGCCCTTAGGCAGCGATGCCGACGGCCGCGGCGCCGTGTTTTATGGCGACAAGGCGATCGACCGTTCGCCGGGCGGCACGGGAACGTCGGCACGCATGGCGCAACTCCATGGCAAGGGCCGGCTAAAGGTCGGCGACAGTTTCCGCCAGGAAAGCCTGATCGGTACGGTTTTCGAAGGCCGCGTCGAAGCGGTGGTCGAGGTTGGCYCTTTCCCAGGCATCCGGCCAAGCGTCGGCGGATGGGCCCGGATCATTGGGCACAACACTATCTTCGTGGACGACCGCGATCCGCTCGCGCACGGATTCCAGATCAAATAATGGGCGGCGGCACTACAGATGCCGTTCGAACCTGTTCCGGCTGTTCAGCTTCAAGGCGTAGCGCGCCGGCGTTTTTACGATTGCGGTATACTCAGGGCAGCGGAACCGGCGAGTCGGCGAACATTCTGAGATAGGCGATCACGTTGAGCCGGTCGGCTTCATCGGGCACGCCGCGCAAATCCATGTTCGCGCCAGTCAGTGTCGGTTCGGTAAAGAAGATGTTGAAGTCCACTCTATATTAGAAAATGCTAATGATGTAGATTGCTTCGACGCCGCCGCTTGAGGACCATTCGGTGCATGCAGTCGGAACAAGATACATGATTGGCCTGGCAGGCGTGATCGTCACGACTGCGGCACTGGAGGATGGTGCTGCGTATGCGCACCAGGCCGACAGCGCCTGGACCTACCCACCGGCCTGCTGCCATRGCGATCAAGCCAGCGGCGAGTGCCAGAAGATTCCAAGCATGACGGTGACGCCGAGGCCAGATGGATACGTGGTCATCCTGCGGCCAGGCGACCATCGAAAGGTCACTCATCAGAACCGCTATTTCGTRCCGTACGACGTCGTCATTCCATCAGGCGATGACAACTTCCACATTTGCTTGCATCCGACGGAGGAGCACGGAAATTGCTTCTTCGCGCCTGCAAATGCGATGTAGGACGGTCCTACACCCCGCCAATTGAACTTGTGCCCGGCGGTGCGAAAAAGCACGTCCATCTGAATCTGCGATAGGTCTGGTACTTCATGTGAGGAGTGATCGACCGATAGAACGTCACCAAACGCTCGCATATGTGATATCGATCATCCGGCGAGGTCTGGACTCGTTCTCTGGGGATAAACCACTCTGCTTCGTGGGGATCAATGAAGTAAGAGAGACGCGGGAGTCTAACGAAATAACCGTCTTTTGTCATTCTGACGTGCCTGGAATCGATTGGATGACAATCCTTGTTTCCGCAGCACTTATGGCCAAGAACCGGATCTGTCTTGCCCATGTACCAATCGTGAGCATCTGCGTCGCCGGCCAGGACGAGCCACACCAATGCGATACGCCTTCGCCGTTGGTTCATGGAAAAGACCCTCGTGCGTACCTTATCATATTAGCGATCTCTAAATATTGGAAGGTCGCATTAAGCGGCGCATAGGTCCCAGCGCCGGAACTTGGTGCTGACGCCAAGCACGTGCCCATGGACCATTGCAATTTGCGGCCATGGCACGGCACGAGCAAAACCCTATCGTGTTTGTGTGAATTGAAAGCAGCGGAGCCGAGAGCCAATGACCCTGACCAATCGAGACATCGTCGAGCTGACCGCATGGCGCCGCAAGCTGCACCAGCAGCCGGAGATCTCGAACGAGGAGGAGAAGACGGCCAGGGAAGTCGTCGACTTCCTCGCCGGCACAGGACCGGACAAGGTGCTGACCGGGCTGGGCGGCCATGGCGTGGCGGCGGTCTATGACAGCGGGCAAGCCGGACCGACGGTGCTGTTCCGCTCGGAGCTCGACGCGCTGCCGATCGAGGAGCTTTCGGGCGTCGCGCATTCGTCGCAGGTGCCCGGCAAGTCGCATATGTGCGGCCATGACGGGCACACCGCGATCCTCGCCTCGCTCGGCCGCCAGTTCGGGCGCCAGAGGCCCGCGCGCGGCCGCGTCGTGCTGATGTTCCAGCCGGCAGAGGAAACCGGCAATGGCGCAGCCGGCGTCGTCGCCGATCCGCGCTTTTCCGAGATCCAGCCCGACTTCGCCTTCTCGCTGCACAATCTGCCGGGCGTGCCCTTCGGCGAGGTGCGCGTGAAGAGCGGCGTGGTCAACTGCGCCTCGCGCGGCATGCGGATCATCTTGGAGGGCAAGACCGCGCATTCCTCAATGCCCGAAACCGGCACGTCGCCGATGCCGGCGGTGAGCCAGCTGATGCCGCAACTGCCAGCGCTCGGGCGCGGCACTTTCGCCGACGACGATTTCGGCATGGTCACCGTCACCCATTGCTCGATGGGCGAGGCGGTGTTCGGCATCGCGCCCGGCTATGCGGAGGTGTGGGCTACGCTGCGCACCCGCCGCGACGAGCGCATGGCGGAACTCGTCGCCGCGGCGGAAGCGCTGGCTGCGAAGGTCGCGGCAGAGCACGGCCTTTCCGTGCGCTTCGACTATCATGAGATTTTCGTCGCCAGCGTCAACGCGCCGGATGCGGTGGAGCATCTGAACCGCGCCCTGGATGAGGAAGGCGTRCCGCGCGGCGAGGAAGCGCTGCCGATGCGTGCGTCGGAAGATTTCGGCATCTTCGGCCACAACGCCAAATCGGCGATGTTCTTCCTCGGCGCCGGCGAGCGCTACCCTGCCCTTCACAATCCCGACTACGACTTCCCGGACGACCTGATCCCGATCGGCTCGAGGATTTTCATGCGCGCGGCGCGCAATCTTCTGGGTTGAGTAGCTGCGCGTTCACGATTGCCTGTCCGATCAGGGGTCAACGCCATGCCGCCCAGCGCCCAAGCCGGCCCGCATCATGACTTCTTCGCGCGCGACGCCACTGTCGTCGCACGCGCCATGATCGGCGCGCGGCTCGAGCTCGCCGGCGTCGGCGGGATCATCGTCGAGACCGAGGCCTACCGTGCCGACGACCCGGCTTCGCACAGCTATCGCGGCCGCACGCCGCGCAACGCGCCGATGTATGGCGCTCCCGGCAGCGCCTATGTCTATCGCTCCTACGGCCTGCACTGGTGCCTGAATGCGGTCTGCCTGCCGGGCAGCGCAGTGCTGATCCGCGCGATCGAGCCGCTGTTCGGCATCGCGGCGATGCAGGCCAACCGCGGCACCGACGACGACAGGCAGCTCTGCTCAGGCCCGGGGCGCGTCTGCCAGGCGCTCGGCATTGACAGCTCGCATAATTGGCGCGCGCTCACCGCGCCGCCCTTCGCGTTTGCCAGTTCGGAGATCGATCCGGCGGCGATCCTCACCGGGCGCAGGATCGGGATCTCCAAAGGCGTCGAGGCCGAGTGGCGGTTCGGCCTTGGCGGGTCGCTCTATCTCAGCCGGAAGTTCTGAGCGCGTTCGATTCCCCCCGTCTCTCATCCGGCAATCGCGGCGGCGAGTTCCAGGCCCTCGACGAGATGTTCGGTGTCTTCCGGCTTTTCGAATTCGATACTCCTGGGCAAGTGGCTTACCGGCGAGAAGTCAGGGTCCGATTTACGGGTGCGCATGACGCATTCCCGCGCGCCGGCGCTGTCGCCCGAGCGCGCCAGCGCGGCCGAAAGCAGCGACCAGCGCCGCGGCCCATAGGGCAGACGCCGTAGCGTCGTTGCGGCATCGCAATAGTCGTGAGCGGCGTAGAGCGCGATACCCCGATCGCAATGGTACCACTCAGGATGGAGTGGATTTACCGCGATGGCCCTGTCCATCAGTTCCAGCCCGTCTCGCTGCCGTCCGCGCATGGACAGAATGTGGCCCATCTGCATCATCGTGTCGGCATCATAGGGATTGATGTCGAGCGCGCGCCGCATGTGATGCTCGGYCGCCTCATGGTCGCGCGCGGCAAGCCGCGCTTGCGCCATGACGCGATGGCTGCGAGGCTCGTCCGGCGCCAGCGCCAGGGCAAGCGCCGCACGCTCGATGCAGCTTGCGATGACCTGTTCCGGCGCGCTTCCGAAACCGGCGATCAGCAATTCCACAAGGCCAATATAGGCGTGGGCGAGCCCATAGTCGGGATCGCGTGAAATCGCTGCGTAGAGCAGTTTCAAGGCTTCGATGTTGTCTTCGGGGCGATAGCCGCGGAAGCGAACGATGGCACGCGTCACAAGTTCGTAGGCCGCAAGGTCCTGCGTCGGCCTGCCGGCGGTTCGCCGCAGCGCGGCCGCCTCCAGGTTCGAGACCAGCCGGTTCACGACGCGGTGGGCGATCTCATCCTGAACCGCGAACAGATCCGGCCCGGCCGCCGTGTAGCTCTCGCCCCAGATCAGCGATCCGGCTTGCGCATCCATCAACTTGGCGCTGATCTTGAGTCGGTCGCCGCTGCGAATGACCGAACCGCGCACGAAATAGTGCGGCCGCACCGCGATCGGCGGTCCGTTGCCCTGCGCCTGGCGGAATGCGGCAAGCGCCGTTTCCCGGTTCAGGACCGTTACCGCGCGGAAGCGGGCGAGCCTGTCCGCCACATCCTCCGCGAAGGCGCTGCTTACGGGATCCGACGTCCCGCCGGGCGCCAGGCCGTCCTCGAACGGCACGACGGCGACAATCGGCTGCGATGCCGGCCAAGGCTTGCGGCAGGGGGCCGATAGCATGTAGCCGCGCTTCGGCACGGCCTGCAGAATCGCCTGGTCGCTGTCGTCGAGCGCCTTCCTTATGTCCCGCACCGCCTGGGTGAGGGAATCCTCGGTGACCGAGATATTCCCCCAGACCGCGGAAATCAGTTCGGATTTGGTGACGACCCTGCCGTCGTTTCGAGCCAGATAGGAAAGCAGGTTGAATGCCTTCGAGCGCAGCGGCACTGTTGCCCCGTCCCGCAGCAGCAGGCCGCGCTCCAGATCAAGCTGGCAGTCGCCGATTTGCAAGACCCCCTGCGACGCGGATTCCGCCATGGAACAGTGCCCTGCCCTTGCGCAACATCCAGTGACCTATTCGGCTCCTATTCCGCTCCGGGGTCAAGCTATCCGTTGGTTCGGCATGCCGCGGCAGGGCGGGGTCCCGCTTCAGGTCCATGGCGGCGATCTCGAGCATTTCGATCAGCGCGCTGGGCGAAGAATAGTCGGGGCTGACCATTCCAGCGGCGACGATCTCGAAGAGTTCCTGGCGTGCGCGATTGCGGGCTTGGTCGTCGAACATGGCTGCCTCCGTCTATTGGAGCAGCATGCCCGACATTGCCGGCGCCGTACCGACGGACTTCTGAAATTCTGCTGAAATCCGCCTCGTGCCGGGGATGCGCCCGGCGGCAAGCTTCCCTGCGGCGTTCTGCCCGGCCCGTGAACCGCGGGCCCTCGCTGCCGCAGGCCGGGGCCGCCGGTTGCCCGATCGCAACCGGCTCCTTGTCGGAAGAAGCGTTCTGTGTTCTCTCCCGCATATTTTAGGAAAGGCTTGCGGATGAGATTCGCGATGGTCGTCGCGGTGAGCGCGGCGTTGGCTGGATGTGTGACGTCTCCGGTCGAGTACGAAGCGAGGCTCTCGCAGCAGGATCCGAAATGGGCGTCGCCTGAATGCCAGCGAGCCCGCATGGCGGCCGCGGACTACGACGCCCGCGAAAAGGAACACCCCGGCTGGGGCTTCGGCGTCCTGCTCGGCCCCTACAGCATGGGGCTCGTGGCGGCGATCAAGGAGCACGAGCAGAAGCAACGAAAGCTGTTCGCCCGCGAGGTGCACCTTAAGTGTTCAAGCCTGCCGCTGCCGAAGGCGCTTGAGGGCGACCCACAGGCCGAGGCTGTGAAGCAGACGAAATATCCGTAGGCATCACGGCCCGCTTTTGGGACGAGACGGAAGCGATCCCCTCAGCCTTCCTTCCACGCGGCAAGCAGCGGGCCCTCGCTGCCATAGACCGGGTCCTTCTCCGGACGGGCGACCTTGGGGATCGTGCGCAGCGCCTCGGCATGCTGCTCGGCGCGCGTGCACAGATCATAGGTGCCGAACGGCGGATAGGCGCCGACCACCAGCAGGTCGGATGACGAGGACAGGCGGTGGTGCCCGGTGCCGGCCGGCAGGATCGCCACGTCACCGGCCTTGACGGTGAGCACCTTGCCCTTGTCGCCGCCGAAGCGCACCTCGGCGGTGCCGCGCGCGATGCCCAGTACCTCATGGATGCGCGAATGGTAGTGGACGTAATCGTAGATGCCGTTGCGCCAGCTATCGCCCCAGCCGTTGGTGCTGAAGAGATCCTCGAAGACGGAGGCCGGATTGACATCGTCCGGCAGCGCCACGGCCCCGGGGTAGACGATCATCGGCCAGCGCGGATGGTTGGGCACCAGACCGTCATCCTCGAAACGGAAGGTCAGCGGTTCCTGCCGCTCGACGAGTTCCGCAAGCTTCGCTGGTCCTGGCATGACCGTGACCCTTTCCTGTTCCGATGAAGGACKTGTCAACGGGCCGGCTAGGCCTTTGACCGGTCGCRGAGCGTTGCGGCGTATTCCTTCATCAAAAAGCGCGCCTCGCGAACCAGCGATCCCACGTCGAGACCGATCAACTCAATCAGTTCGCGCGCGCTATCCTCGGCGATGCCGGTTTCCTTCACAAGGAATTGGACGCGAAATTCCTTCTGTGACTGCAGGCGCAGTTGACGTTCTCGTTCGCTTTCGGACATCGCAGTTCCCCCAATGGGCTCATGTAGAACTTAAATCAGACAAATAAGTTCCACGCTCTTTTTGGGCGAAATGCATCAGCCTGCGGCGGCGTCCTTCGCCGGCAGGCCTCTCGGCTGGCGGCGCAGCAGGAGCGCGATGGCCAAGGCGGGAAGTGCTGCCGCCGCCACGGCAAGGAAGACGAACTGCAGTCCGGCCGATGCGGCGACCAGACCGAGCGCCGGGCTGCCGAAGCCGAGCGCCACATCGAGGAACACGGTGTAGAGCCCCATGGCGAGGCCGCGGCTGCTTGCCGGCAGATGCCTGACGGCCTCGGCTCCGAGACCGGGATAGACCAGCGAGTATCCGAGACCTGTCAGGCCGGTGCCGACGGTCGCGAGGACCGTCCCGGACGCAAGCCAGATCAGCATGAGTCCTGCCGCCTCGACCGCCACGAAGATCGCGGCGACGCGGGCGCCTCCGAGCCTGTMGGGCAGTTGGCCGAAACAGAGTCTCGCCGCGATCAGCGATGCGGCGTAGGCCGTGAAGGGGAGCCAGACCGGGTGCCAGCCGCGTTCGGCGAACAGCAGCGCCCCAAATGACAGGATCGCGCCATAGCCGAGGCTGCTGAGGGCCGCGGCAAAGCCCGGAAGCCAGACCGCTTGCACCACGCTCATCCATGACTGCTCCGTGGCGGTGCCGGAGGGCCTGATGGCGCACATCGGCAGGACGGCAAGAAGCGTTGCAAGGGGCAGACCCATCGTGGCGAGAGCAATCGCGGCGAAGCCGCCGGCCGCGTAGAGCGCAGAGCCTGCAGGCGCGCCGAGAGCCAGCGCCGCGAACATCGCCATGCCCACCCAGGCAATGACCTTTCCGGAGTGTTCTCCGCCGGCAAGGGCGAGCCCCCAAGCCACGCCGCCGGTGATGATGAAGCTTTCCGCCGCACCCAGCACGGCCCTGCCGACGAACAGCGCCGACGCGGACGCTATCGGCCGGTCGAGCAACGCCAGCGATCCGAGATAGATCAGCCCGGCCAACGCGGCGGCGACGAGGCCGATGACGACCGCCCGCTTGCCGCCGCTCGCATCGGCATAGGCCCCGGCCCCCACGCGCGACAGCAGCGAGGCGACGAACTGGCTGCCCGTCACCAGCCCGACCGCGAAGGGACCGAAGCCCAGCCCGTCATGGATGTGCAGCGGCAGGACCGGCAGCGCCAGGCCAATGAGCAGGAAGGCGGCGAAAACCGCCGCCATGATCGGCGCCAACGCCGCCATCGTCCCGCTGCGCTCGGACGCAGTGTCCGTCGAGACCATCGGCGCCTAGACCTCAAGCATGACCTTGATGGCGCGGCGCTCGTCCATGGCGCGGTAGCCTTCGGCGACCTCGGCCAGCGGCAGCTTGAGGTCGAAGACCTTGCCGGGCTTGATCCTGCCGGCAAGCACGCGATCCATCAGGTCGGGCAGGAAGCGGCGCACCGGCGCCGGGCCGCCGAGCATGCGCTTCTGGCCGAAGAACAGGCGCTGGCCGTCGAAGCTCACGCCATGCGGCACGCCGACATAGCCGATCGTGCCGCCGGGGCGCGAGCAGGCCAGCGCCTGGTCGAAGGATTCGCTCGTGCCGACGCATTCCAGCACCGAGTCCGCGCCGACGCCTTTGGTAAGCTCCTTGATGCGCGCGATGCCCTCCTCGCCGCGCTCGGCCACGATGTCGGTGGCGCCGAACTCGCGGGCGAGTTTCTGGCGGCTCTCGTGCCGGCTCATGGCGATGATGCGCTCCGCACCCATCTCCCTGGCCGCGAGTACGCCCATCAGGCCGACCGCGCCGTCGCCGACGACGACAACCGTCGATCCGTCGCGAACCTCTGCCGCGTCGGCCGCGTACCAGCCGGTGCCCAGCACGTCCGAGACGGCCAGAAGGTCGGGCACCAGCTCGGCCGGCGGAACCTCCGACGTCGCCACCAGGGTGCCGTCGGCCAGCGGCACGCGGGCATAGGGCGCCTGCGCGCCCGACAWGAACTCGCGCTGTACGCAGGAAGACTGGAAGCCGAAGCGGCAATGCGGACAGGTATTGTCGGAGAGGCAGAACGAGCCGACGACGAACTGGCCGGGGCGCACAGTGCGCACTTCGCTGCCGACCTCGACGACGACGCCGCAATATTCATGGCCCATATGCATCGGACCCTCGACCGGCTGCAGCCCGCGATAGGGCCACCGATCCGAGCCGCAGATGCAGCTCGCCGACAGCTTGATGATGGCATCCGTCGGGCGCAGGATTTTCGGCTCGTCGACCTCCTCGCAACGGATGTCGCCGGGCTTGTGGAGAACGGTTCCGAGCATTTTGCTTCCTTTCGTTCGATCGGGATCAGGCGCCGTATTCGGCGTCGGTGACATGTTCCAGCCAGTCCACGACCTTGCCGTCCCTGGCTTCCTGGACGGCGATGTGAACCATCGCGGTCTGAGGCGATGCGCCATGCCAGTGCTTCTCGCCGGGCGCGAACCAGACGACGTCACCGGGCCGGATTTCCTCGACCGGGCCGCCCTCGCGCTGCACGCGGCCGAGGCCGGAGACGACGATCAGCGTCTGGCCGAGCGGATGCGTGTGCCAGGCGGTGCGGGCGCCCGGCTCGAAGGTCACCTGCGCTCCCTGCACCCGCTCGGCGTCGAACGGGTTGAAGAGCGGATCGATGCGGACCGTGCCTGTGAACCAGTCCGCCGGCCCCTTGCCGGAAGGCCTCGTGCCTGCGCGAAGAATGTCCATGGTGATCTCCTGTCAAATGCCTTCGATGTGGAGCGGGAACTCGCCGCACTGCCGAGGACGTTTTAGCGTGGCCGGGGCTGGCCGTGGYGCGGCTGGGCGCGCTGACTTGCGGGAAGATATGGCCGCGGAACCGATCCGACTAGACGAGATAATCCGCATGCACTTATCGGACTGTGATATAAATCCTCTTTGTTTGCACGCGATTCCGGACAGAAAACCGCTGCGCCCTTCTCGTGGAATTGCTCTTGGAGGTTGCCCTTTATGCAGCGCGAGGACATGAAGGATCTGCTCTGGTTCGTGGCGGTCGCCCGGGAGCGCAGCTTCACCAAGGCGGCGGCGGAGCTCGGCACCTCGCAGTCGACGCTCAGCCACACCATCAAGCAACTGGAGGCGCGGCTCGGCGTTCGCCTGCTTACGCGCACGACGCGCAGCGTGGCGCCCACTGAGGCAGGCGAGCGGCTTTACCAGTCGCTTGCGCCGCGTTTCGAGGAGATCGAAGCCGACCTCGCAGGCCTGGTCGCCTTTCGCGACAAGCCCTCGGGCACCGTCCGCATAACCCTGTCGGACCACGCGCTGCAGACGACCGTCTGGCCGAAGCTTGAGCCGGTGCTCAGCGAATATCCCGACCTGCGCGTCGAGCTCTACAGCGACAACGGCATGCGCAACATCGTGGAGGAGCGCTTCGACGCCGGCGTGCGGCTTGGCGAGAGCGTAGACCGGGACATGATCGCAGTGCGGATCGGCCCGGACTGGCGGCTGGTGGCCGTCGCCTCGCCGGATTATTTTTCCCGTCACCCCGCCCCGCGCACGCCCCAGGACCTGGTCGGGCATTGCTGCATCAACCTGCGCCAGACCGCGGCCGGCGGGCTCTATGCCTGGGAGTTCGAGAAGAAGGGCCGCGAGGTCAGGGTCAGGGTGGACGGCCAGCTGACCTTCAACTCGACCCTGCCGATGATCGACGCGGCGCTAAGCGGCTACGGCATCTGCTACGTTCCCGAAAATCTCGTGACCCGACATCTGGCCGAGGGCCGCCTCACGCTCGCGCTCGACGACTGGAGCCTGCCCTTCCCGGGCTATCACCTCTATTACCCCAGCCGGCGGCAGCTCTCGCGGGCGATGGCGGTGGTCATCGACGCGCTCCGGCATCGCAACTGAGCGGCCGCGGTCGGGGAGACGGCTATTGGGCCAGCGGCAGGAACCGCGCATCGCAGGATGAAAGTCGGCAATACGGCGCATTGGCAACTTCTCACCGTTACGGTGTTGTCTTCTCATCTCCGGTTCCGCCGCGTCGCGCATATTCTGCCACCAGGAAGTCGAGAAGCCCGCGGACCGCGGGCAGCAAGCCGCGCCGGCTCGGGAATACGGCATGGACGATGCCTGCGCGCGGTGTCCAGGCTGGCAAAAGATGAACCAGTCGGCCGGACGCGATGTGCTCGTCCGCCACCATGCTTGGAAGTTTGACCACGCCAACGCCTTCGATTGCGGCGTGAAGCAATTGCGACATGTCGTCGGTGATGAGACGCGGCTTGTGCGTGACAGTCACGGACGCTCCATCCGCACCGTTCAATTCCCATACATGCTTCGGAAGCGACGGTCCGAAATCCATGCTCGGCAGATTGCCGAGGTCGACCGGCACCAGGGTTTGGGCCATGCCTTCGATCAACTTGGAACTTGCGACCATGCGCTGCGGACTCTCGCCCAGTCTGCGCATCACGAGATCGGAATGCTCCAGTGGCGGGAAGCGGACACGGAGCGCCACGTCAATACCTTCCGCGATGACGTCAACACGACGGGAGGTCGACTCCAGCTCCACCGTCACGCCGGGGTTGGCCGCCATGAAGCGCGCGATCATCGGCCCAACCTCGAAGCAGATGAGCGCGGAAGGCGCGCTAAGGCGCAGAAGCCCCTTCGGGCTGGAATGCGATCGCTCGATCGCCTCCTGCGCCGCGGCCGCCTCGACCAGCATGGCGACGCAATGGCGATAGTATTCCTGGCCGATGTCCGTGACCGTCAGCTTGCGTGTTGAGCGCTGCAGCAGCCTCACGCCGAGCCGATCTTCCAGATCCATGATATGCCGACTGAGCTTCGATCGCGGCAGGCCAATCGCCCGGCCGGCCGCCGCATAGCCGCCATGGTCCACAACCTGCACGAAATAGTAGAGGTCATTGAGGTCATGCATGGCCTTGTTGTCCTATGTGTAGGACAGACTGGTCAATATACGCATCTATCCCCGCTATCGTCGTCGCACTAAATCTTCAATCAATAAACCATGCAATCGGCCGAAGGAGAGGAGACAAGCGATGCGAAAGATCCTCGGCATTTACAGTGCGCCGCRCCAGCATTGGGTTGGCGATGGCTTTCCCGTCCGCACCATGCTCTCACATCATGGTCAGGGCGCGCATATCAGCCCCTTCATCATGCTGGACTATGCAGGTCCGGCGCGGTTCGAGCCGACGTCTGAGYGGCGCGGCGTCGGCCAGCATCCGCATAAGGGCTTCGAAACCGTGACGATCGTCTATTCCGGCGAGGTCGAGCATCGTGACTCGACCGGTGCAGGCGGCGTGATCGGCCCAGGCGATGTGCAATGGATGACCGCTGCTTCCGGTATCCTTCACGAGGAATACCATTCCCCTGCCTTTGGCAGAAAAGGTGGCGACTTCGAGATGGTGCAGCTCTGGGTCAACTTGCCGGCGAAAGACAAGTCGGCAAAGCCTGGTTACCAGAACCTGCTCGATGCCGACATTCCGCTGGTCGAACTGTCGAACGGCGCCGGCAGGCTGCGAGTCATTGCCGGCAACTTCCAAGGTACAAAAGGGCCGGCGCGCACCTTCACCCCGATCAATATCTGGGACGTGCTCCTTCGCCAGGGTAAGGAGGCCAGTCTCGATATCCCGGAAGGACATACGGTGTCCGTTGTGGTGCTGTCGGGGGCCGTCGAGATCGATGGCCACGATGTGCTGCGCGCGGCTCAGACGGCGATCCTGGGCCGCGATGGCGGCGCGATCACCATCGCGGCAAGCGATGATGCCAAACTGCTGGTTCTCACCGGCGAGCCGATCAACGAGCCCGTTGCCGCTCACGGTCCTTTCGTGATGAACACAATGGAGGAGATCAAACAGGCCATGCTTGATTTTCAGAGTGGCAAGTTCGGCGCGATCCGCGAAGCCGAGCGCGCGGCAGGGTCGTGACCTATGGTCCCAACTAGATGATGCTCGATAATCGGCGCGTAGCGGACCGCTGGATGCCGGCGACGAGATCATCTCGCAAGGTCCGACCGCTATCGGCGTCGGCCGGAGACGGCTTCGACAATATCTGACCGCCGGAAGTCCGTTGCCGCATCGATGTGATCGCGGCCTGGCTGGGACCCGCGTTGGCCAGAGGCCATTCCTTTGCGGAACGAACCTGTAGCGGCGTGGGCTGCTTCAACAGCAAGAGAGGAGTGAACAATGTCCAGTGAACCCATTCGTGATCCCGCGAAAGACCACCTTCTGACACCGCAGAATTCGGCGTTCATCCTGATCGACTACCAGCCGATCCAGGTGAGTTCCATCCGTTCAATGGACCAGAAGGAACTGGTGTTCAACATCGTCCACACCGTCAAGRCAGCGCTCAACTACAAGCTTCCGATCATTCATTCGACGGTGAATGTCGCGACGGGAAAGAACAAGCCGCCGATCCAGCCGATTGCGGATCTCCTCAAGGACTATCCGACCTACGATCGCACCACCATCAACAGCTGGGAGGATGTCGAGTTCAAGAAGGCGGTCGTTGCGACCGGACGCAAGAAGCTCATCATGACAGCACTCTGGACGGAAGCCTGCCTCGCCTTCCCTGCACTCGACGCGCTCCGGGAAGGCTATGAGGTCTACGTCGTCGCCGACGCAGTCGGTGGGACGTCCGTGGCCGCCCACGAGGCCGCCCTGCGCCGTGTCGAGCAGGCAGGTGCCAAGCTCATCAGCAAGACACAGCTTTATTGCGAGTTGCAGCGCGACTGGGCGCGAGGGGAAACCGTCCCCGGCTTTATGGACGTCTTCGAGAACTGGGACGGCTCGAACCCCGAAAGGGATTTCAAGGGGTAACGCTCAACCAGAAACCGGGCCAGCCATACTGTGGCCACCCCAGCCACGTTGTCGAGGCCGGCTTGCGCTCGCGCTCGACGACCGACCTGCCCTTCCCGGGCGGTCACCTCTATTGCCTCAGCCGCGGCAACGCTCCCGGGCGATGGCGGTCGTCATCGACGCGCTCCGGTTCCCCTCGCATGTCGTGCCGTTGCTACGTCCGAGAGGTGYCATCAGGGGACGCCGCCGGAGGCGTCCTGTTCGCCAGAACAGCACGAAACAGTTCTTCCCCGCGCAGCCCGCCCCGATAGCGGACAATAAGATCCGCGGCCACCACTTCGGCCTGCTCGCTTTTGCGGTCGATCCCGCCTCGGGCGCAGATTTGGTCGAAGGTGTCTTGGAGAAGCGACAGCTCGTCAGGTTCAAACAAGCCGCTACTTCCGGCGAGGCGTATTATCGGCATCAACCCCTACCCCCAAAAGTTTGGTGGAACCGCCCAAATGTTTGGTAGGAGATTTGTTCGGGCAGGACCGGGTTAGAGTCAACTGCAAAATTCCCTCTGGTGCCCTCCCTGATCAAGGGCCTATGTGCCGGGAAACCCTGTCAGCCGTGACATCGCCGAGGCTCACGCGCTCTCGGCCGAAGCCGGCCCTTCGCCGGCTACCAATGTCCAAGCCACAATCGGGCTTCGCAAATCAAGCGGCCTGCAGGTCCTTCCAAGCCTTCTCGAAGGCATCCTTGATCGGCTTGGATGCGTCCTCACCGGCTCTCAGCATCGCGGCTTGCAGGGTCTTGGCCTGCTCGACGGTATTTTCGAACTGCCTGTTCACAAAAGCCGCCTGCAGTTCGAGGAACTCGGACGGCGACTTCACGGCAACCAGTGCTTCGAGGTGCGCGAAGCCGGCTTCCGCATTGGCTCGCAGAGCGGCAATCGTCTTCAAGGACACCTCGTTACGGGCGGTCTTGGCCATTTCAAGGCTGGACTCGAAAGCCCTTTGGGTCGTTTCGGTGTCCGATTGCAGCTTGGAAAATGYTTCCTTCGAGTGCTCAACGCCCTGTTCGGCGACAGAGTAAACCTGCTCGGTAGTCTTGGACGGTTCGAAGGTAGGGGATTCAGCGTTTTCGATCGTTTCGGTCTTGCCGGGGATCTTGGCCATTTTTTCCATCCTTTTCCAAAGAGCGGCCTCAGGGCAAAGCCGCCTCCTTCATGTACGAAATCGTCGCAACGGTATTATGAAGCTGAGATGAATTTTGAGGAGCGGGYCACGCGAATAGGGGCGTGTCAACGAGGGCATGACGCTCACGACGTCATACAGGAAAGGCGCACGCTGGCTGGCCCACTTTCGACGTGACGCTCCGTGACGAGCGACCGTGACGCGGCAACCATCGGCCGCGCGGCACGCTGCAGCTTCACAAGTCGCATCCCACGGTCGGTTGTCGCTCCGTGCCGGATGGGTTACGCTTAGAACCAAACCGGTACAAATCCGTCAGATGAGCKAAGTCGAGCTGAAATTCATCCTCGACGAAGCGCCGTCCAGCGAGTTCTGGGCGCRCGTCAAGGCCTCGAAACTGGCCACAGGCAGCCCAACAACGAAAACGCTGAGAAGCATCTATCTGGACACGCCCGAACACGCGCTGAAGAAGGCTGGGATAGCGTTGAGGCTCAGGCGCGACGGGCGGCACTGGGTGCAGACCGTCAAGACCAGGGCGGAACTGCACGGTGGCCTTTCGCAGGTCGGTGAGGTGGAGAACCCGGCACCGGGCGGTCGGGCCTGCCCTGAGGCGATTCCGGATGACTCGGTGCGCGACGAGGTCCTTCAATGCGTCAACGGCGCTCCGATTGAGCCCGTCTGTGAGACGGTGATCAAGCGTTCGGCCAGCGAAGTGTCGCTTGCGGACGGCAYCCGCGCGGAACTGGCCGTCGATGTCGGCCAGATTCGGGCGGGGAGCCGCTCGGCCGACCTGAACGAAGTGGAAATCGAGCTCCTCGAAGGCAGTCYGGCGGGATTGTTCGAGATCGCGCATATGCTGTTTCCTGATGGAGGACTGAGGTTCTCGCGGCTTTCCAAGGCGGCGCGCGGCTATCTTCTTGCGGAAGAGGGACGGATCGACCCGCCCCTGGCACCTCGAAAGGCCGAGGACGTTGCGCTCGATGCGGATGAGATCGCCGAGCACGCGGCGCGCAACATTCTTCGCGAGTGCGTGGATCAGATCGCCACCAATGTCGTGGTGGTCCGAAAGTTGGATGATCCTGAAGGGCCGCATCAGTTGCGGATCGGCCTGCGCCGCTTGCGCAGCGTGTTCTCCGTCTACAACGGGGTGCTCGAGAGTGCGGAATTAGAACGGCTGAACGACGAGGCACGCTGGCTTGGCCGGGAGGTCGGAAGGCTGAGGGATCTCGATGTGGTGGCGAACGACATCGTACAAGGGGAGGCCGGAGCCCAGCCAAATGAACCAGGTCTTGCCGCGCTTTCCAGCGCGCTCTCACAGGAGGCAACGGAAGTGCGCGAGCGCCTTCGCGAGCTGCTGGCCGGGGCGCGCGTGCAAGCGTTGCTCATCGACCTGACGCGGTTCGTGGAGACACGCGGCTGGCTTGTTCCGGAGGATTTCGGCCAGACCACGCGGCTTGCAAAGCCGGTCACCAAGTTGGCCCGGCAAGCGCTCAGGAAGCGGTGGAAGCGGGTGCGCAAGCGCGCACGCGGGATTGCGACGCTCAATACAAAGCAGCGTCACAAATTGCGCAAGGAGCTCAAGAAACTGCGCTATGCGGTCGAGTTCTTCTCTTCGCTCTACCCGGCAAAGCGTGTCGATCCGCTCCTGAAGCGCCTGAAGAAACTTCAAAAGGTCTTTGGTGATTTGAACGACGCCGCCACAGCCAAAGCCCTGCTGCCGGAGACGCATGCCGCCAGCGACCCGGCCGCGCAGCGCGCCATCGGCTGGACGATCGGAGCAAGCCAGGTGCGCGCCGAGCATGGCGGCGCAAAGGCCCTTTGGCGAAAGTTAAAGCAGACTCGCCTGTTCTGGAAGTGAAGAGAGGAAGGCAAAGCCGGGCGACCGGGTGCGCTTTTGGCGCAAGGGTGTCCCCGCAAGCATGGCTTTCGCTTCGGTTCCGATCAGCTGGTTATGGCRGAGATTGTCTAGGCCGCGCTGCCGGTTCGGCGCAGTCCTGCCGGGTCGAAGGCGGCTCTGCCGGCGGCGTTGTCGAGAGGCGCCGGATCGAAGGCCAGCGCCTCATGCATGGGAAGTGCGGCCGAGAAGAGGAATCCTTGCGCGATCATGCAATCGAGCGAGCGCAGGATCAGGCGATCGGCGTCGGTCTCGACGCCCTCCGCCATGACCGCAATTCCCAGCGTTCGCCCGAGATCGATGACGGCCTTGACGACAGCCTGATCTTCAACCGACTTGGCCAGGTTGCGCACGAAATCCTTGTCGATCTTGATTTTTCGGATGCGGCTGTCCTTCAGCGACACCAGCGTCGAGAAGCCGGTGCCGAAATCGTCCAGCACGATCGATATGCCCGCGTCGGCCAGGCGCCCCAACTTTTCGTCGACCCTGTCGCGATCCACGGGCGCCTCTTCCGTGATCTCGATCTCGAGCATCGCCACGGGGACATTCTTCGTCCTCAGGCCGTCCAGGATCATGTCATCGACATTGCCGACCTCGAGCTCGCGCGGCGACAGGTTCATCGCGACCCGCACATCCTGGCGCCCGCTTCTGGCGAGCTCCTCGATCATGGAGCAGCAATTGAGAAATACCGTCTCGGTCAGCAGGGAAAGCAGACCGRTCTCGCGCGCCGCGACGACGATCTCGGGCGGGGGGATGGCGCCATGGATCGGATGGCGCCACCGCAGGAGCGCTTCGAAGCCGACGACCGCATGCGTATCCAGCCGCACGATGGGCTGGAACCATGAGCAAACAGCTCCGGCTTCGATCGCTGTGCGCAGGTCGCGCTCGATGCAGTGCTTGCGTTCGAGCCCGTGGTCGAGCGCGGCATCGAAGAGACAGTATTCGTTCCTGCCGCTGCGCTTGGCCGCGTAAAGCGCGAAGTCCGCCCGCAGTAGCATCTCGGTCAATCGAGGCATCTCCGACACGTAAATGCCGATCGAAGCGCCGACGCGCACAGAATTCAACGCCGGGTCCGGCTTGGAGATGGCGGCGATGAGCAAGGATGCGAACTCTTCGGCCGAATGCGGCGACCTCAAGGCGGGAAAGAGCAGCACGAACTCGTCGCCGCCGATGCGCGCGATCGTTGCGCCTGGCGGCGCATGGTTCTCTATCCTGCGCGCGACCCTGACCAAGAGGTCGTCCCCGATATTGTGGCCATAGGTGTCGTTGACGGATTTGAAGCCGTCGAGATCGATCAGCATGGCCACGAACGGACCGTCGGATGCGCCGAGCTGGGAGATGGCCTGCTCGAGCCCGTACCTGTTCAGCAAATTTGTCAGCGGATCGCGTCTGGAGTTGCGCTCCATCCGGGCGGCGAACTCCCTCGCCTCGTATTTGAGGCGGCTTGTCTCCTTGAAGCGGGCTTGGCCGAGTATCGCGCTTCTGATCATCCCTGCGAGAAAAAGCAGGATCGTGAAGCCGAGGACGAAATTTTCGATATTGCCTTTCGCCAGCACGCATCCGGCGGTGATCAGCAGCGGCAGCGTCATGAAGTTGATCGAGGCCGGCGAATATGACGCTCCGTAGGCGACCGCGCCGGCCGACAGGCCCGCAAGAACGATGAGATAGAGCGGCGCCTGCGGCGTGGTGTATCCGTTCGACATCACGGCCAGAAAAGACCAGGCGACGCCCGACGCCAAAGCCAACATGCCGAAACGGAAAAGCCGGGCGGCGACGGGCCCGCCATCGGGAATATCCGGCTTGGCGAGCGCAAGTCCTATGCGGGCGCTATTTATGATGCTGACCGTGGCAAACCACAGCACCGCCGCAAGGCTGCCGCCCGAGAGCAGCTGCACGGCCAGGATCAGGCCCGAGAGGACCGTGCCGATGGGCATCGAAATGAAGAGCCCCGTCCTCAGATCAGCGAGCTGATCCCGCAGAATCCCCGCTTCCACGGATTCGCTTTGCCCCCGAGGGGCGGAAGCTGGGCGGGGCTGCTTGAGTTGTCTCATGACAACCAAATAGCTAAGCCCTCGGAATGAAAATCACGTTAAGGATTTCAGCAGCTTACGGCGCACTCGCTCGATTGGTGGCCAGCCCGGCGAGCCCATACGAAGGTAGGTTCTGGTGAAGGCGGATTTGGAACCCGCCCGCTCGGTCTGTCAGACTACGGTCGTTCCCAATTTTCTTCTCCCAGAACACCGACGCTGCCTCCCCTTGTCGGCGCGGACGCGCGCGCCGGCTCGCGATGAACTGAGGCGAAGCAGGCACTCCAGCTCATGGTCGTGATCGGCGTGGCGGCTCGATCAATGCTTCGCTTTCAGGAATCGCGCTTCTCGCAGAAGCGAAGCACGGTCGTGGCCGACTTCCTTTATCAGCTCACTGGCTTCCGCCTCCGAAATTCCGGTTTTCTCTTTCAACATAGCGACCAGCTGCCTGTCGGTCTGGCCTTGGGAACGATCTTCGACGTGTTCTCTCATGTCGCAATCCTCCTTGACGCCAAACTCGCAAAGACCCGGAAATGTTTCATTAAAAGTCAGTGTCCGAGCGCAAAAATGCCCGCCGGCAGGACAACGCCGTTCCGTGACGGTGTTGTCYGCTGCCGGTTACCGCCGGGAGCGCCAATGACAAGCGGAACGAATTTCCGCGTTTGCGCTTTCTGGGTGCATGGCTCCCAGACCACCAGTCGAACCGCCCCTRCTCTCTGAAGGTAGCCCCGACCGCCCGATCAACTGCGAGGTTGCCCTTGAGCCCGCATTCGAGGCTTTGGTGAAGGCCTCCCTTCTCAAAGGCTGGTCGGCCCAGGAAGTCGCGGAAACGCTGCTCAAACTCGCAACAGAACATGCCGTGACGGTTGTGGGGCGCCAAAGAGTGGTCGCGCGATTATTTCACTGGCGCGTTGCCAGCCTGGTGGATCTGTACGTCAGCCAATTCCTCGGCAGATTCAGGTGAATGGCCCCGGCCGCTTGTCCGGCGTCAGCCCCTGTCCTCTCACGGTCGGATTCAGCCCGCGTGGTTGGAACTAATGGCGTTCGAGACTGTTCAGCTATCGCTTAAATGCGACGCTGACATGCCCGGCCGGACGGGCGAGCGGCGCTCTCGAGGAGGCTCTCACATGAAGATTTCGTCCAGCTTTCGTTCAGTCGCGGTTGCCGTCATCGCCGCCGCAGGAATCAGCTTTGCCACGGCCGCGCATGCAGACAGCGGCACGATCCGCTTCGCCGTCTACAAGGCGGCCTTCTTCGTCGGCGGCACCGGGGGCGACGGCACGCTGACCTTCCATGGCCGACGATATCCCATCTCGGTCGGCGGCATCTCGGGCGGCTTCGCCTTCGGTGCCTCCAAAACCTATTTTCGAGGCACCGTGCGCCACATACGCCGCGCCCGGGATGTGACGGGCGTGTACGGCGCAGCTGGCGGCGGCGCCGCGCTCGGCAGAGGGGCCCAGGTGATCGTGATGACCAATGACAAGGGCGCCCAGCTCGAACTCACAGGCAGGCAGGTAGGCCTGCAAGTCAACGCCGATCTCAGCGGCATGAGCATCACGGTGAGGTAAGGGCCCCCATCTCGCTCGTCACGCTGCGGAACCGAGGCTGCCGCTGTCGGAGCGGCGGCCGTCGAGCCGTCGCGCACTGAGACGCGGGCACGCGCCCCTTCGCGACATTCAACGTCTAAGCGCGAACGGCTTCCGACCCTTTGCGGAAGATGCAGAGATCGTGCAAAAGACCTTATCGGAAATCGGAAGCGCCCGGYCATGCCTCCACTCGACACGATCGTTGCCTTCATCGCAGCCGCAACGCTGCTTGCCTGGGCGCCCGGTCCAGACAATCTGTTCGTTCTCGTCCAGTCGGCCCTTTATGGCCGCATGGTGGGCGTGTTCGTCACGCTCGGCCTTTGCACCGGCCTGATCGTCCACACGGTCGCGGTGTCTCTCGGCGTGGCGGCCATCTTCCAGACCTCGCAAGTCGCCTTCAGCACGCTCAAGGTGATCGGCGCGGCCTATCTCCTCTATCTCGCCTACAAGGCGTTTCGCGCAAAGCCGGAGGCGCTGACGAGCTCCGGCGGAAAGCCGAAGCCCATGGGGCAGATGTATATACGCGGGATCGTCATGAACGTGACCAATCCGAAGGTGGCGGTCTTCTTTCTGGCCTTCCTACCACAGTTCACCTCACCGGAGCGGGGCAGCATCGTGGTGCAGATGTTGATGCTGGGCGGCATCTTCATCATATGCGCGTTCGTATCTTTCACGCTGATCTCAATACTGGCTGGATCGCTCAGCCGGTGGCTGCGTCAGTCCGACAGGGGGCAGGTCTGRCTCAACAAGATCGCCGGGCTCGTCTTCGTTGGACTAGCACTGAAACTCGCGACGTCTCATCGATAGGTGCGCCGCTTTAGTCTTTGTTTTGAAGCGTGTCGTTTCCCCAAAACCGCTGCGCACTTTTGAGCGACATGCATGATGTCGCCGCCGACTGACAAAGGGCAGTCGCGGAGGCAATCGCGCTTTCACGGGCTGGGYGGTGCCGCCGAAGCGAGGCGACGGTCTGCTTGGCTAGACCCAGCCTGCGGCAGTCGCAGCAGAAAAGGCCGTCCAGGTGACGGCCTTCTCAGGACGGGGCTGAGCTCAATAGCTTGTTTTGGGCGCCGTTGTTGAGGGCGCTGTCGACGAGGACGACGAGCTCTTCTTCGTGGTGCGCTTCTTGTGTTTCACCGGGCACTTGTGCGTCTTGGTCGGCTTGCAAGCCTTGGCCTTCTTCTTGGCAGGCGCGGTAGTCGACGGAGTGGTCGTCGACGGAGTGGTCGTCGTTGTGGCCTGGGCAGTGGTCATTTTGGCGGCCGCATTGCCTAGGCCCGGGACCGAGAAGGCGAGAGCAACGCTCAGACCAAGAACGGAGAGCAGGGTCTTTTTCATGGCTTGGTTTCCTTGTTGTTGTGCAGATCGGTTTTGGGGGGCACTGCATCGGGCTCGACCGGTGTCACGCCAAGCAGCTTCAGGGCGTTTGCGAGCATTCGGATTCCCTGCGCCTGCTTCTTGTCGGCACAGAACCGGTTGCCCTTTCTTTGCAGCGCCTTTGCCGCGGTGACCTGCGTTGCCGCGGCGTGGGTTTCGAGGGCCTCGTCAACTTGCCGGCTGAGATTGGCGCAGCGCTCGGCCCGGCTGGTCGCAACCTTTGCCTCGGCTGCCTCGACCGGGCCGGCGGCAAGCGAAATGGCGAGCAACGCACCTAGAAAGCTGATCGAGAACCTTTGCATCGCTTGTCGCTAATCCGAACAAGTGCCGCAGTGCGGCAGCCGATGAACCGACCCTCAACCCCCATTATACGCCTGAACGGTTTCTGGAGTTTTTCTGGTATGTTTCTGAACTGTGTCTGAAGCTGCCGCGCTGCGAGGCCGGCGCGACGGCGGCTGCATCGGCTTCGGTTCTGAAGGGGTGAACGGAAGGTTCTTTCAAGGCTGTCCGGAGGCCGCCGGACCAATCTCTGGTCGCCGTCGATGATGCCCTTGCCCCAGGCAATCCCTCCCCTTACCCGTTCACGGGTATGTTCCGGCTTGCCGACGGTGACAGGCTTTCGGTGCCGGGCGYGGAAATCGGGGCGCCGTGCAGAACCCAGTCGGCCGCGATCTGTCCGATTACCGGGGCCAGCTGGATACCGTAGCCGCCGGCGCCGGCTGCCGTGATCAATGTCGGTTCGGAAGCATCGATCGGCCCCACGAAGGGACGGTGGTCGGCCGYCACGGGGTAAAGGCCGGCCCAGCCTCGGCCAAGCCGCGCGCCGGGCAGATCCGGTACCCGCTCCATCAGAAGTTCGGCCAGTTTGAATTTCGACTCGTCGTCGCACTGGTCGTTGTAGTTGTCGGGGTCCTCCGGCGCGTTCGCATTCACTTTGTGAATCTCGGCGATGAGTTCGCCCTTCTTTTCGTGGCGGAAATTGAGGCCGGTCCCTTCCCCGTTCACGAGGTCCATGACCATCGGCATGGTGTAGTCGAGTGGCTGGTCAAGATGGATGACGATCGCTTCATGGCGCTCGGGCCAAATGTGCAGGCGCTGGCCGAAGAGTTCGGCGACTTGAGGCGCCCAGGCTCCGGCCGCATTGACGACGGCGTCGCAATCGATCGGGTCACCATCGGTTGCCAGCGTGTAGYCGGCGGAGCGCCTCGCTACGCCGAGCACCTTGCGGTACTGCCGGATCTGGCCGCCTTGCGCGCGAACAATCTCCGCCAGGAAGTTGCACATCTCATAAGGATCGAGGAAGCCGTCGTCGGGTCCGAACAGCCCACCCTCGAGACCTTCCGGGTTGAGATGCGGAACGAGCTGCGTGAGCTGGTTCGCGCGCAAGAGGCGGGAGCGCAGGCCGGCCTCTTCCTGGATCTTCACCGATTTCGCAAACAGCTCCATCTGCCTTGGCGTCCGCGCCAGCCGGAGATAGCCGATATGGTTGAAGCCGAGGCCCTGTCTCTCCCATTGGCGGAACCGGCGCAGCGAATGGACCCGAAGCATGATCTCGAACGGGTCGGTCAATTGCGTTCCGACCACGCCGACCGACCTCCCGCTCGAGCCTGAGGCAATCGACTGCGCTTCCAGCACCGTCACGTGGGCGCCCTGCTCGACCAGGTTGAGCGCCGAACACATTCCCAATGTGCCGGCGCCGATGACTACGACATGAGGAGAGGCTGCCATTTACGGTCCGTCCGCTGCAATTCGGTCAGGGCTCACCGGCGATCTCGCCCAAGGTCTCGTCGATCGCCCGAAGGATGTTTCGAGCATCTTCCTCGGACATGGGGGTCGAGAGGGCGAACAAGCCGTAGCTCGCCGACAACACACCACGCCCAAGCAGCCCCTTATGGAAGGCGTCGAGCCTCTTGCGCTCGGCCTGGCCGGGATAGACGGACCTGTAATCCGTCACCGGATGAGACGTGAAATGAACCTTGAAGAGCGACCCCAGGCCGACGCACTGGCCGGCAAGGCCATGCCTTTCGAGCGAGGCCGCGATCCCTTCGCGCAACAGCCTGCCGAGGCGATCGAGATGGGCAAAACTGTCTTCCGTCAGCGCACGCATCGCGGCAAGGCCGGCGCGCATCGTCACCGGGTTCGCGGTGAATGTGCCGCCATGGGGAAGAGCGGGCTTGCCCCGGGTCGGGTCGAACACGGCTATGATGTCGGCCCGCCCGCCGACGGCGCCCACCGGGAAGCCGCCGCCGATGATCTTGCCCAAGGCCGTCAGGTCGGGCCTGATGCCCCACAGGCCCTGCGCGCCCGAGTAGCCAAGGCGAAACGAGATCACTTCGTCGAAGATCACCAGGGCACCCGCCGCATGGGCGATCTCGAGCATCGCGCTCAGATAGTCCTTGCGCGCCGGAACGAGTCCGGCCCGATTGGGCATGGGGTCGATCAGCACGGCGGCGATGGTCTCGCCCTGCGAGGAAAAGACCGCGCGCAAGGCTTCAATGTCGTTGAACGGCACCGCGATCACGTCGTCCAGCACACCGCGCGGCGTCCCCCTGGCATAGGGCGTCGAAGTCGGCAGGWCTCCCCAATTGGAAGGGGAACTGTCCAGGCTGACTTCGGCAAAGTCGTAAGAGCCGTGGTAGGCGCCCTCGATCTTGACGATCTTGGGCCGCTCGGTGAAGGCGCGCGCGGCCTTGATGGCCATCATCACACCCTCGGTGCCGGAGTTGGTGAAGCGGATCTGGTCGACGGAAGGCAATCGATCCACCAACAGTTCGGCCAGCTCGATTTCGCTGAGCGTCGGGGCGCCGAAGGCGGTCCCGGAAGGCACCTGCTCAACCACCGCGGCCGCTACATCCGGATGCGTGTAGCCATGGATCATCGAGGTGAAATTGTTGATGCAGTCGTAGTAGACGTTGCCGTCCACATCCCACACCCTGCACCCCTCGCCCCGTGCCGCATAAATCGGAAACGGATCGACGAAGACCGTGGTGCGCGTGTTCCCGCCCGGYATCACCTTTTTGGCGCGCTCGAACAGGGTCTTCGATGCAGGCATGGCGTCGGGATAGTGGGGCATGGTTCTCAGAGCGAATTGGAGCGAGCGGCGCGGCGCGGAAGCTGAAGGACGCCTGGACAATAGCCTACAGCAGGCTCGGCGCAATGGCTCCACCCCGGACATAGCTCCAGGCGTTTCGCGACTGGCTGTTTTCGGAGATCACGCCAAATGGGGCAACCGACGGCATGGGCGGGGGGCGTTGGGGGAGCCGTCGGTTACCAGAATGGGGGGCCTTTGGAATCGGAAAATGCATAGGCCCTTATATAATCATGCCAGCAAACCGCGCTCTTGGGAACTGGGTTCCAGCTTAAAATTCAAAAACATAACGTCCCCGGGGGACTTGCATACCCGCGATGATCTCCAAGCGGGTCCCCGCGGCAGGAACCAGATCGGTTCTGCCGCGTCATAGAGACAGGTTCTAGTCGCAACCCAGGAGTGAGGTCGATGGTCAGGCTCCTTGCCGTCGCCGTGGTGGGGCTCGTGCTCGCCTGCGGCGGGACGCAGGCAGCCGGGCTGGACCTCGACGCGGTCAATCAGGCCCAGTTCAGCGAGGACGAGCCCGTCGGCGTCAGCCCGATGCTGATCAAGGCGCAGGTTCTTCTCGATCGCGCCCGTTTCTCGCCCGGCCTGATCGACGGGCGCGTTTCGGAAAACTTCACCAAGGCCGTCGCGGCCTTCCAGGCGGCGAACGGACTGCCTTCCGACGGCAAGCTGACGCGGCAAACCTGGGACAAGCTCACGGCATCCTCCGCCGGCCCGGTGCTGACGACCTATCAGGTGACGGCCAAGGATGTGCGCGGCCCCTTCACCAGGCGCATCCCGGTGCGCATGGAGAGCATGGCCCACCTCAAACACCTCGGCTATCGCAGCGCGCGGGAGAAACTGGCGGAGCGTTTCCATGTCGGCGAGCAATTGCTGAGGATGCTCAACCGCAAAACCACTTTCACCAAGGCCGACGCGACCTTGGTGGTGCCTGGTATCGGCCGGGCTGACCCACCTCCAGAGATTGGCAGCATCGAGGTCGACAAGGCATCCCGCCAGGTGCGTGCGCTCGACCCAACGGGCAAGCCGCTTGCGGTCTACCCCGCCTCGATCGGCAGCGAGGAAAAGCCGGCGCCGAGCGGTGCGGCGGAGGTCAGGCGCGTGGTGCACAATCCGACCTACCACTACGATCCGAAATTCGCCTTCAAGGGGGTCAAGACCAAGCGGCCCTTCACCATCGCCAAGGGGCCGAACAATCCGGTCGGATCGGTATGGATCGACCTCTCGATCGAGAGCTACGGTATCCACGGCACGCCCGATCCCGGCAAGATCGGCACCACCTTCTCGCATGGCTGCATCCGGCTGACCAACTGGGATGCCGAAGACCTCGCCGCCATGGTCAAGCCGGGCACGAAGGTCGACTTCAAGGACGAGACCGCGCAGGACGGAGCCGCAGTGAATGGCGCTACCTCGGCGACCGCCGAACAGTGAGCGCTGCATAAGCCCAATTTATCGTCATCCCTAGTTTTTCAGAACGTTACACGGCCTCCCGTCGCCTGTAGCTTCGGCTTCGCCTTTGGAAACGATCTGGAATTGGTGGTTCGATGCAAGCACATGCGAGAGTGGTGATCGTCGGCGGCGGATGCGTTGGTGCCGGCATCCTGTACGGCCTGGCAAAGCGCGGCTGGACCGACGTCGCGCTGCTCGAGCGCACCCAGCTGACGGCAGGCTCAACCTGGCATGCGGCGGGCCTCATCCCATCCTATGCCCGCAACATCAATGTCGGCCGGATGATCAAGAAGACCATCGAGATCTATGAAGGGCTGGAGGCCGAGACCGGGCAGCCTGTCGGCTGGCACAAATGCGGCCAGCTGCGCATCGCCAACAGCAGGGACCGGTTCGACGAATTCAAGAGCTATATGAGCGTTGCCGACGTCCAGGGCATGCGAGCGCAGCTGCTAACGCCGGCTGAGGCCAGGGAGCTCTGCCCGCTTCTCGACAACAACCACATGCTCGGCGCGCTCTACCACCCGGATGACGGCCATATCGCGCCGGCCGACGTGACGCACGCCATGGCCAAGGGCGCGCGCGACCTCGGCAGCAAGGTCTATCTCGACACCGAGGTCACCGGCTTCAAGCGGACGCCCAGCGGCGAATGGCTGGTCGAGACGAACAAGGGCGACATCACCTGCGAGCACGTGATCTGCGCGACCGGCAATTACGCGCGCCAGACCGGCGCGCTGCTCGGCCTCGACATCCCCGCCATCCCGATCCTGCACCAATACTGGATCACCGAGCCGGTGCCGGAGATCGTGGAGCGCAAGCGCCAGGGACGGCCGGAAATGCCGATCCTGCGCGACGAAGGTTTCGAGGGCTATCTGCGTGAGGAAGGCGACGGCCTGATGTTCGGGCCCTACGAGCGCACCGCAAACCTCAAGCTCTTCGCCGAAAACGGCGTTCCCGCCTGGTTTGGTGCGGATCTGGTCGAGGAGGATTTCGAGGCGGTGTCGTGGAACTGGGAGCAGGCCCTGCAGCTTGTCCCGGCGCTGGGACGGGTGGGCATCAAGGCCAATGTCCGCGGCCCCTTCCAGATGACCGCGGWCGAGCTTCCCTTGATGGGACCGGCCTGGGGCCTGCCCAATGTCTGGTTGGCCGAAGGCGTGCCGGGTGGCATTCTGTGGGGCGGCACCATCGGCTACTATTTGTCGGAGCGGATCGTCGAAGGCGGCAACAGCCTCGACACCTCCGATCTCGACCCGCGCCGCTTCGGCGACTATGCCAACAAGGCCTGGACGCGCGAGAAGGTGCGCGAGGCCTGGGGCACGCATGCCGAGCAGAAATATCCGGGCCAGGACATGCCCGCCGCGCGGCCGCAGAAAACGGCGCCGTCCTATGCAAGGCTGACCGAGCTCGGCGCCGTCTGGGGCGTGCTCAACGGCTGGGAGATGCCCAATTGGTTCGCGCCGAAGGGCGTCGAGGCCAAGGACCAGTACAGCTGGCGCTGGACGCCAAAGGGCGTGTTCGTCGGCGAGGAAGTGCAGGCGGTGCGCAACGCCGTCGGCCTGGTCGAGATGACGCCGATGACCAAGTTCGAGGTGTCGGGGCCGAGCGCGGCCACATGGCTGGACAAGATCCTCGCCAACCGCCTGCCCTCGATGGGCCGGGTGGCGCTCACGCATCACCTGACTGTCGGCGGTGGCGTGCAGGCGGAATACATGGTGGCACGCCTTAACGAGGACAGCTTCTACCTCATCTCGACGCCGCGCGCGGAGCGCTGGAATTTCGACGATCTCTCGAAACTACTTCCCGCCGACGGCAGCGTGAGCCTGAAGAACGTCACCAACGATCGCGGTTGCTTCACCGTGGTCGGGCCAAAGGCGCGAGACGTGCTGCAACCCCTTACCGAGATCGACCTTTCGAACGAGAGCTTCCCCTGGTTCAGCGTGAAGACGGGCGGCGTCGCCCTGGCCAGCGATGTGCGGCTGCTGCGCGTGAATTACGAAGGCGAGCTCGGCTGGGAGCTCTACCATCCCATGGCCTACCAGAGGCAATTGCTGGATGCGCTTCTGAAGGAAGGCGAAAAGCACGGCATGCGGCTCGTCGGGCTGCATGCGCTGGAGTCGCTCAGGCTGGAGAAATCCTATCGCGCCATGTACCGCGACATGAACCCGGAGCTCAACGCGCTGGAGAGCGGGCTCGAGCGCTTCATCCGCCTCGACAGGGGCGATTTCGTCGGGCGCGACGCGGTCCTGAAATACAAGGAAAGGAACGACCAGCGCCGCTCGGTGACCCTCAAGATCGAAACCGACGGCGCAAGCACGCTTGCCTCCGAGGGCCTCTACATCAATGGTGAGCTGGTCGGGCGCATAACGTCGGGCGGATACGCCTATGCGCTCGGGCATGATGTGGCGCTGGYGCTGCTGCCCGAGCATCTTTCGAAGCCCGGCACGAAACTCGACGTCGCGATCCTGGGAGAATGGAAGGTCGCTGAGGTGATCGCGGATTCGCCTTACGATCCAGGCAACGACAGGCCAAGGATGTAATGAGGCGGCTGAGCCGTCGGCTACATGGCGATGGGGCGCCTGGCTGCKACGTGTACGCATGCCGTGCGCCGCTGCGGCGAGCGCTCCCGCTGTCCTTCGCTCGACTTGAGGTCAAACCGGGTTGCCCGAACGGAGCACCGGGAGACGAATGGCATTCAATGGAGCACTAATGTATATGGATGCCCGAACGAGCAGCGTCTGCCGAATGGTTGGGGAATGCCATGCGGACCTTCATCTTTACGGCGATGTGGATTGCCATCACATCGGGCGCAGCCATCACATGGGGCGCAAACGCTCATGATTGGTATCAATACAAGGTTGATCCACTGACAAAATTCAAGTGCTGCGGCGGTTCCGATTGCCGTGCCATCCCCCAGTCTTCGGTTCGATCCAAGGTCGATGGTGGTTACATTTACTTGCCGGACAATTTCAACATCCCGCGGGATCGGGTGCAGGAGTCGCCAGACGACCAATACCATATCTGCGAAAATACCTATGTCATAACCAATCAGCCGTATTTGCGTTGCTTCTTCGCGCCTCGGGTGAAGATCTCTCGTTCTCTCCCACATTAAGGCAATACGGCGCGCCTCTGCTCGGGGCGCCAACCAACCCGATCCCGGAAATTGGGCAACCGATCCATCACGTCGCGATGCCGCACGGATCGTTCCRCGCCGCCCTGCGTTGAGTGACAGGCATGGAGGGCACAGCAATGAGCGATGATCGGATCGAGAAGATAAGGCAGCGCGCCTATGAGATCTGGCAGCGCGAGGGCAGCCTGCACGGCGACCATGAGCGGCACTGGCTTCAGGCCGAGATGGAAATCGACCGCGAGGCGGCCCTGCCGCTGACGGCGGACGATGCGCTGCCCGAAACGCGCGACGTCCCCGGTTCGGACGCACTCACGGTCGAGGCGCTCGCGGCRCACACCGGCATCAGCAGCCAGGAAGCGCAGGAGTTGCTCGACAGGTTGGGCAACGACCGGGCCGCGATCGAGCAGGCGGCACGCAAGCTCAAGGCCCGGAAGCGGCTATAGCTGGAAGCCGCGGGCTCGGCCGGCGGCCGGTGGACGCCTCCACGATCAGGCGACGGCGCGCGGCTGCCATGCCAGCATGCGCATRGGCTTGGTAGCGGGCGGCTCTGCGCATGGGCGGCTTGCCGAGGCCGAAGAACCTGCTTGTATGTGACACGCGCCTCGGTTGTACTTCCCGAAGCGGAACCTTCGAGGAGGCAAGGCGATGAACTGGAAAGCGGCGGGGCTTTCCTGGGCGGCCGCAATGGCGATCGGTGGGGCTATGTGCGRCCAGGCGCTGGCGTGGGGCCAGGAAGGGCATGCGGTGATCGCCGAGATCGCCCAGCACAGGCTGAGCAAAGACGCCTATGAGGTGGTCGAACAGCTCTTGCGCTCGCATCTCAAGCTCAAGCCGCCAGCGACCGTCTCGCTGGCCTCGGTGGCGAGCTGGGCCGACGACTATCGTGCCGAGAACCACAAGGAGACGTCGAACTGGCATTTCGTCGACATTCCGCTCGCCTCCCGGCCGGGCGATGCGAGCGCCGGCACCACCGCCTACGACCCGGCGCGCGACTGCAAGGACGACGCCACCTTCGGCACCTGCCTGATGAAGGCGCTGCCGGCCGAGGAGAAGATCCTTGCCGATCCGAAGAAGAGCGACGAGGAGCGCTGGAAGGCGCTCGCCTTCGTCATTCATCTGGTGGGCGATCTCACGCAGCCGCTGCACTGCGTCGAGCGCCTCGACAACAACCAGGGCGACCAAGGCGGCAACACGCTGACGGTGACTTTCAACGTCGCGCGRCCGAAGCCGGACGGCTCCACCTATCGCGACCTTACCACCTTCCACGCGGTGTGGGATTCAAGCTTGATCCTGTTCAAATACTATGACTGGGGCAAGGTCGCGCTGGACATCGAGACCGATGTCATCCCGCATCTCGCGCCGTTGCCGGTCGCGGACCAGACGCCTGAGAAATGGCTGGCCGCGTGCCATGCAATTGCGGAGGACGCCTATCGCGCGCTGCCCAAKGGCACCTCGATCAAGGCCGACAACCCGCATGCGGTGATCCTCGACCAGGCCTATTTCGACAAGTTCTCGCCGGTCGCCGTCCAGCAGCTCGCCCTCGGYGGCCTGCATCTCGCCGCCGTGCTGAACGAAACGCTGGCGGTTGATAAATAGACGCAGCGGCTGGAGGATGGCTGCCTTGACTGGTCCGCGTCGGCGCTGTTTTTTTCCGAGGCAGTTTCGACGAAAAAAGGCCCGCTCCAGCATGCCGGGGCGGGCGACAGCTTTTAAGACAGCAAGCTTATTTGCAGTCTTTCAGCAGTTTCAGCGCCTTTTCGGCGTTGGCCTGGGAAGTGTAGGCCTTTGTCCCGGCGTCGGTCATTTTCTTGCCGTCCGGCTTCGTGGTGACCACAGAGCACTTCTTCGTCGTGGCATCCTTCGCCACCCAATATTGCGTGGCCGCGAATCCCGGCGTGCTGAAAAGCGCAACAACCGAAGCTGCAACCAGAACCTTGCGAATCATAACGTTCTCCCGAGTTAAAGAACGGCCCGGCTCGCTCATCCGTGAGTGCTGTTGCCTAACACGTGGATGCACGAGCCGAGCCGCCGGCCAGCCGTATCGCGGATTAACCGCCGAGGGCAATTTACAAAAATGTAAAGCACGGCCGCGCCCTGCCGGCCGGGCGATGGGACTGCCGGGGTCGCTGAGCGGTTGCTTGCCGCACCGTCCGGGCGGATGCATAGTGGCCGCACGCAGATGGCGCCTGGGCTCGACCGGGAGAAACGGCCATGAATGACCAAGCGGACAATGCCGGCGTCGCGGTGTTCCCGCCGTTGCTGTTCCTTGTAGCGCTGATCCTGATGCTGGCGCTGCGCTATGTCTTGCCGCTCGCGATCGGCGGCAGGCCGCTGACCATGGTGCTGGGCATAGTGCTTGCGGTCGCTGCAATTGCCGTCATCGCCTGGGGGCGCAGGACCATGCAGCGCGCCGGAACCAATATCGAACCGACGAAGCCGACGCTCGCCATCGTCACCGGCGGGCCGTTTCGCTTTATCCRCAATCCGCTCTATGACGGCCTGATGGGCCTGCTGCTGGGGATCGGGCTCATCTTCGACACCTGGTGGAGCCTGCTCGCCCTCGTCCCGGTCTTCCTCATCCTGCATTTCGGCGTGGTGCTGCGCGAGGAGGCCTATCTGGAGCGCAAGTTCGGCGAACCCTACCGCACTTACAAGGCGAGCGTGCGCCGCTATCTCTAACGCCGTGCTTGAAATGCGGGTGGCGGCCTTGGGCCGTCAGCGCTTCATCGAATTGCTGTAGACCTGCACGCCGACGCGCTCGTTGCGCCGCCAGCGCACAACGGCGCGATAGACGRCATCGTCGTCGGGGACAATGAGCGTGAAGCGTTCCGGGATCTCCGCCTGCGGAGCGACGCGCAGCTCGGCGCCATGCTCGTGCTGGTTTCTGACGGAGCACCTGATCCTGGCGTCGGCGGTGACGATCGTGGCCTCCTTCAGCACGAATTCACGCGCATGAAGGCGGCGCTCGATGTGGGGAAAAGAGGTCATGGCGCACTCATCCCGGAACTGTCCGGCGAGGGCTGATCCTCCCTGCCCGACACCCCACCGTAGCAGCGAGGCGTTTCCGATCCGTTAGCAATCGCTGATCGCGGCAGCTCGGGCGATTTCATTTCCGCACACTTTGCATCCCGAAGGGGTGCGGCGCGGCCGGCCGCCGACAGGCGCTCCTTCTTCAGTGCGCGTGCCCGTGGCCATGGCCGTCCGGCTCGGCCATGGCGAAGGGAAGGTCCTCGCTGTCGGCGCCGGCCGCCAGTTGCAGCCTGGCGCTGAATGCGTGCGGCTCGGCGGGTGCCACGATGCTTTGCAGGTAGTGGTGGTCGCCGCCCACCGGCGACAGCGGCAGGCGCTCGACCTTCCCGCCCGGCCGCTCGATGGCGACATTGGCCTGCAGGCCCTCGGCATGGCGAGAGAGCCGCAGACGCATGCGCTCGCCCTGCGGCGTGTCGACGATCTCCAGCAGTCCGCTGGCCAACTTGCCTACCACCAGGAACGGGTCCGGCGCGTGATGATGGCCGCCTTCGGCCGGCGGCTCGGCAAAGCGCACCGTGGCGACGTCGAGCGCCGGGATGTGGGCAAAGAGCTCGGCCTTCAGCGATGCGGCGATGTTGTTGGCGGCGGCGAGCAGCAGCCCGTCATTGACCGCGATCGCAACGTCGACATGCAGCTTGTGGCCGAGCCAGCGCGCCTTTGCCTCGACCACCTTCTCGATGCCCGCGACATGTTCGGCAGCGTGATGGATCTCGTCGATCAGGCCGGGCTCCACGCCGTCCAGCATGCGGGTCAGCACCGAGCGCGCCGACTGCCAGACGATGCCGAAGATAGCGATGGTGATGACGAGGCCGACGATCGGGTCGGCGAGAGGGAAGCCGAGCCAGACACCGGTCGCACCGGCGACGACGGCGAGGCTGGTAAGCCCGTCGGTGCGGGCATGATAGCCGTCGGCGATCAGCGCGGCGCTGTTGATCTGGCGGCCGACGCGGATGCGGAACACAGCCGCAGCCTCGTTGCCGAGGAAGCCGATGGCGCCGGCCGCGGCAAGCCAGCCCAGGAACTGCACCGGACGCGGGTTGAGCAGCCGGTCGATCGCCTCGTAGCCRGCGACCAGCGCGCTCGCCAGGATGATGAGCACGATAGCGATGCCGGCCAAGTCCTCCACGCGGCCAAGGCCATAGGTGAAGGTCCTGGTCGGCTTGCGGCGCGCCAGCACGAAGGCGATCCAGAGCGGTATCGCGGTGGTCGCGTCGGCGATGTTGTGGACGGTGTCGGCAAGCAGCGCCACGCTGCCCGATATTGCGACGACGGCGACCTGCAGCGCGGCCGTGACCACCAGGATGACGAACGACCATTTGATCGCCCAGATGCCGCGATCGGTGGTCGCGATCGTGGCGTCGATCACGCCATGCGTGTGACCATGCGGACCATGATGGTCGTGGCCATGTCCGTGGCTATGGTCATGGCCGTGCGAGCCGAACCCGAACCAGTCCAGTATCTTTTCCCACATGGCGGCCTCACAGATATTTGGTGAGCTGCTTCAGCTCCTTGAGCGTGTCCCTGGTCGGCTCGCCGCCTTCGACCAGGCAGTGCTCCATGTGGTCATGGATCAGCTCGCGCTTGGCGTTGCCGACCGCGCTTTCGACGGCATGAAGCTGCTGCGCGAGGTCGAGGCAGGAACGGCCCTGCTCGAACATGGCGAGYACGGCGGCGAGATGGCCATGCGCGCGCTTGAGCCGGGCGATGATGTCGGGATGCGAGCTGTGTATCGTCATGCGCTTATCCTATCCCCCAGGGTAGGATACTGCAATGGACAACCTCCCGAAGCCGATGCCTTACGGATTTGACCGCAAATCCTTCGGGCAACCGTTAGGATCGCTTGGAACAACCCGGAACCATGGCGTCACGTGCGCCTTTCTTCTTATAGGAGGAATTTTTCCGATGTCAGACAATGAAAGCTCACTTGACGCCGCTGACCACGTCTTGATCGGCGAGGATTTCGACATCGCCCGTTTCGCCAGGAAGTTCCAGCTTACGATCCCTGAAGCTCGGCAACTTTTTGCCAAATACGGCAATGATCGTGCGGTGCTGGAGCGCGAAGCCTACGCGCTTGGTTCGAACACGAAAGGCGACGACACAACGGATTAGAGCGGCACCTGCTGGCCCGCGAAGCGCTGCTACACGATGCCAGATCGAAAGCAGAGGGCTTCAAAAGCCGCTAATGCCGCTTGAAGTACTGCACCTCGCGTTCGTGCTTCTCGGCGGCCTCGCGCGACTTGAAGGTGCCGAGGTTCCTGCGCTTGCCGGTCCTCGGATCCACTTTGCGCGAGTAGAGACGGTATTCGCCGGATTTCAGCTTGCGGATCATGGCAGCCTCCTCTGCTGCGATTCTCATTGCTCTAACTTCGTCAGGCTGTCCGGGGTTCCGGCAGGCCGAACGTGATCCATTTCACGGAAGGGACCGGCCGAATGTCGGAATCGACGCGGCAGCGACATAATTCGGTCGGATTATTTGTACTCAAATGACTTCCGCAGCGTTATCTTTGTTGCGAGCGTGCCGGACTGGAGGAGGGTGAGATGGCGACGGCGAAGCTTCACGGTGTTGAACTCGTCAAGGGCCAGAAGTGGACGGTGCGCGTCACCGCCTACGGCACCACGCTGACCTTCCCCTTCGAAGCCGAGCAATATGCGCGCTCCTATGCCGACGGCCAGGCCTTCCGCCTCGGCGTCGAAGTTGTCGAGCTGAAGGACTGCGCCTGACGCTCCAAGCCCTCTAGATGCCGCGGCCGACACGGCGACTCCTGACTATGCAGCRTCATAGCGCTCCGCCTTGCGCAGACTTGCAACGAGACAGGCGCAGAGYCCGACATTGAGCGTTGCGGCCAGCGCAAGTGTCGCGAGCACAAGCGTGCCGCCGCCCGCGCCCAAAAGCAGCGCTCCGATCGAGGGAGCCGCCGCCTGCATGATCAGGCTTGGCGTTGCGAGCTTGCCCATGAGCGCCGCGTATTGCTGCGGGTCGAACAGCACCAGCGGCAGGGCACCGCGAGCGATCGTATGGATGCCGTTGCCCGCGCCATAGAGGATCAACGCCAGGGCGATCAGAGTCTGGYTTGCGAGCAGCAGCCACATCGCGGCGGCAAGCAGCGACACGGATGTCAGCATCGTCCAGATCGGATGGTGCCGGTTGCGGCCGATCAGCATTTCAGCCACGCGCGCGCCGACCTGCGACGGGCCGACCAGGGCGCCGAGACCGACCGCGACCGCCAGGCTCACGCCGCGCAGTTGCAGAAGGGTGAGCAGATGGACGGAAACCATCGAGGCGATCAGCGCCGCCACCGTCTGGATCGAGGCAAGCAGGATGAAGCGTGTTCGCGCCCGGCCTGTGGCTGACGCCTGCTTCCGCTGCTCAGCTCTTGCGGGCGGCGCCGCGCCTGGCGGCGGCGGTATCACCCAAAGGTGGAGCGGCAGGCAGATCGACAGATGGATCGCCGCGTAAGCGAGACAGGCGATGCGCCATCCCGCGTGCTCGACGAGGAAGGCGCTGAGCGGCCAGCAGACCGTGCTGGCGAAGCCGCCGAACAGCGTCAGCCTGGTGATCGCGCCGCGCGCGCCTTGTCCGTAGAGGCGGCCGAGCGTGGCGAAGCCGGCATCGTAAAGGCCGCTCGACATGCCCAATCCCATGAGCAGCCAGGCAAGGAGGTAGAGCGGATAGGCGGTGGCGGTCGCCAGCAGCGAATGCGCGGCCGCCAACAGCAGCGAGCTGGCGGCAAGCACCGGCCGGCCGCCGTGACGCTGAATCAGCCGCCCGGTGACCGGAGATACCAGCCCGGCGAGCAGGAGCCCGCTAGAGAGGCCGGCAACGACCGAGGGCAGCGACCAACCTGTGTCGGCGGCGATCGGCGCTGCAAGCACCGCCGGCAGATAGAAGGACGATCCCCAGGCGAGGATCTGCGTGACGCCAAGCGCCGAAACGAGGGCATGGCGATTGCGGGCCGGCGCAGGCGCTTCCAATCAAACCTGTCCCCGCACGTATACGACCTTCTCGCCGTCTTCCTTGACGAACTCGCGCGGCGGATTATCGAGCAGCGACAGCACTGCTTCCGACGGCCGGCAGAGCCTGGTGCCCTTGGGTGTCTCGACGATCGGGCGGTTGATCAGGATCGGATGGGCGAGCATGAAGTCGATCAGCTCGTCGTCGCTCCATTTCGGGTCGGCGAGGCCAAGCTCGGCGTAAGGCGTTCCCTTCTCCCGCAAAAGCGCGCGCGGGGAGATGCCCATCGCCGAGATCAGTTCCTGCAGCCGCTCGCGGCTCGGCGGCGTTTTCAGATATTCGATCACCACCGGGTCTTCGCCGCCGGCGCGGATCATGGCCAGCGTGTTGCGCGAGGTGCCGCAGGCGGGATTGTGGTAGATCGTGACAGTCATGGCTTTGCTTTCAATGGCATGGTTTGCTGAACGATTCCGGGCCGCAGCAGCCAGCCCATCAGCGCCAGCGCGATCAGGGCGCCGAGCAATTCTGCAACGATAAAGCCCGGCAGGTCGACAGGCCTGATGCCGGAAAACGTGTTGGTGAGCGAGCGGGCCAGCGCAACGGCCGGATTGGCGAAGGAGGTGGACGCGGTGAACCAGTAGGCTGCGGTGATGTAGAGGCCGACCAGCCATGGCACGGCTCTCTGCTCGAAGCGGAGTCCGGCGAGAATGACCGCGACCAGCCCGAATGTCGCGACCGTTTCGGAAAACCATTGGGCGGGTCCGGAGCGAAGCTTCACGGCGATCTCCAGGACGGGCAGTTCGAACATGAGATGCGCCGCGAGAGTGCCGGCGATGCCGCCGACCACCTGCGCCACCAGATAGGCCGGAAGATCTCGGGCCGGCAGCGTCCGGTTGAGGCAGAACACCAGAGAGACGGCCGGATTGAAATGCGCGCCGGAGACCGGCCCGAGAATGGTGATCAGCACCACCAGCATGGCGCCGGTCGCGAGCGTGTTGCCGAGCAGCGCCAGCGCCACGTCATGCGTCAGCGTCTCGGCCATGATGCCGGAGCCGACCACCGTCGCCACCAGGAGACCGGTGCCCAGGGCTTCGGCGGCAAAGCGGCGGGGCAAATCGAAAGCTGTCATTTCATGTGACCTGGGATCGGCCGCGCCATGAGCGCGGCGGTTGACGGGCAGAGTGAAACGGCTTGGCGCGTCGCGAGAATGTCGGCCGGCGCGTTCTCGCGCGCGACCGTCCTGAAGCCCAGCGCCTCGAAGAAAGGCCCGGCATCGGTGGTGAGCAGATAGGCCCGGCGCGCGCCGGTTGCCCGTGCCTGCTCGAGCAGCAGGCCGGTCGCGCGCCGGCCAAGCCCCCTTCCACGTGCCTCAGGGACAATCACGATGGAGCGCAGCAGCACATTTTCGCCGTAAGCTTCCAATCCGCCGAAGCCGATGGTGCTGCCCTCATCGACAAATCGGAAGAAGGCGCGGCCCGGCTCGGCCAGATCATCGGTCGGCAAGGCCGCCTCGCTCAGGCTTGCGCGGAGTTCCGGGTCGTTCGCGCCGACAGGCTCGACGATCATCGCCGGCTCCCCTCGCCCGGCCCGCAGCAGGGCGCGGCAAGCGCCGGCGCGCAGATTTCCGGGCGGCCCGAGCAGCAATCCTCCATCAGGAACCGGATCAGGCCGGACAACGCGTCATATTCGACGCTGTAGACGATCGATCGCGCGTCGCGCCGCGCGGTTACAAGGCCGGCGCGCTCCATTTCCTTGAGATGGAAGCTGACGTTCGACGGCGAGACCTCAACCTTTTCGGCGAGCGAACCGGCGGCGATGCCGTCCGGCCCGGCGACGACCAGCAGCCGAAGCAGCCGCAGCCGGGTTTCCTGCGACAGCGCGCCAAAAGCGATCAGGGCTTGACGTTCGTCCACGTTTCAATAATCCTTGAAATGTTGAAATGAGGGAATAGCCGAGATGCTTACTTCTGACAACCGGAAAATCGCCCCTGCCCTTCCGTTGGATCCGTCGGATCTCACCATCGGCGATCTGCTCGACGCGCTGGCGGGCCACAAGGACAAGCCGCTGGTGTTCCATTATGACGGCCGGCCAGTCAAGCCGGGCTATCATGTGACGGAGGTCAAGGCGGGACAATTCTCGGCGCTGGATTGCGGCGCCAACCCCGAAGCCTGGACGGAAATCTTCGTGCAGCTGTGGGACGTCGACGAAGGCGGGCCGGTCCACATGCCGGCCGGCAAATTCGCCGCGATCATCCGCAAGGTCGCCGACCATGTGGCGCTCGACCCGTCGGCGAAGCTCACCTTCGAGGTCAGCGACGGGGTGCGGCCGATGGAACTGCACAAGGCCAGCCGGCCTTCGCTTGTCGGCGGTGCCGTCGAGGTCGAGCTGTCGCCGCGACCGGCAAGCTGCAAGCCGCGCGACCGCTGGCTGGAGGAGCAGCGGCTGGCCGGCGCACCGTGTTGTTCGCCCGCAGGCGGCAAGGCCTGCTGCAGCTGAAAAATTCGTCCGGCTCTTCGGACTCGGCGGGATGGTTGGCGGGCTGGGGTTCCGCCAAGTCCCTACTTGGTGACCTCGAACATGGCCCACATGCCGGCGGCGAAGTGTTTCGGCTGATTGCAGATCAACAGGTACTTGCCCGGTTCCAGGGTCACGATCAGCGTGCCCGATTTGCCTGGGGCGAGATCGGGAACCTCCCCTCTGTCGTCAGCCTTGGCTTCGTCCACCTTGGCGTCGCTCCCGGCATAGGGAAGCGGTTGCGCCGGATCCTTCAGATGCATGACGATCATCTCATGGACAGTCTGCTTCGAGGTGTTGGTGACCTCGAACGATACGACGCCGGCCGGGGCGCTGGATCGCGATGCTTTCACTCCCATCGTCGCCTTTGACAAATCGAGGCCGGGAGCCTGGTAGGCCATGCCGGTCCTCATCACCATGCCCGCGCCTTGGTCCCAAAGCCGGACATTCACCACCGTTGCCGCCGACGCTGCTGTCGGCCACAAGCCAAGCGCCATCGCCGCCGCAAAAGCGGCGTTTCCAAAGAGTGCCATTGGTTTCTCCCATTTTGGGTGCGCCAAGCCGATACATTGCCGCCACTTCAAGCGGCACCGCGGCAAGGCCTGGCTCTATTGTGGGCGTTCCTGCCCTACTCTCAGGACAACGCGTGTTGGGGCCCGGTTAGTCCCGAGCCGCGCCCGCACATTTGACGCCGACGTCCTCCCGACATGGCGGCGTGGCCTTGCTGCGCCGCCGGGTTGCAAACTCAACGCGCAAGGATATTATCGGTTCTCGATATCGAAACTCGATTGTGGATGGCGGAGAGATGCAGCATCAGGAGCTGTTGGCAGGGTTCATAAGGCTTCACGTCCTGCACCATGCGGCCGAAGGCGATCTCTACGGGCAATGGAYGATCGAGGAACTGGCGCGCCACGGCTACCGCGTCAGTCCCGGCACGCTCTATCCGATGCTGCATGCCATGGAGCGCRAGGGCTATCTCGAATCCCGCATAGAGCGGATGGGCCGGTCGCAACGCCGCCTCTACACCGCCACCAGCTACGGCCTGGAGGGCCTCGCGGCCGCGCAAGACAAGATCAGGGAGCTGTTTCGTGAAGTCGTCTCGGGAAGCGCCAGCGGCTGAACCGGCACGCAGGCGGCGAGCACGATCCTTGCTTGACTTGAAAGGAGCAATGCCATGGCAACAGTGAATGTTCGCTACATCGTCGACGACGTGGACGCGGCAATCGCGTTCTACACCAAAGCTCTCGGCTTCTCCGTCGCCATGCATCCGGCGCCGAGTTTCGCAATGCTGGACAAAGGCGACCTTCGACTGCTGGTCAACGCAACGACCGGGCCGGGCGGCGCCTCCCAGCCGATGCCGGACGGCCGCAAGCCGGAACCGGGCGGCTGGAACCGGATCCAGATCGTGGTTGCGAATATCGAGGACGAGGTCGCCCGTCTGAAGGCTCTCGGCGCAAGGTTTCGCAACGACACCGTTGCCGGGATCGGCGGCAAGCAGATTCTGCTCGATGACCCTGCCGGCAATCCAGTCGAGCTGTTCGAGCCGCCGCGCAAATAGCGTCGCCGTCGCCCTCCCCCGAATGCTGACAAGGAACTTTCCTTCAGCCCGAACAGTTCCTCGATCACAATCGGACACGAACATGCAAAAGGCCTCGCTTCACCTCCTGAAGGGAGCCGGTTACCTGATCTCTACCGGCAGCGTCGGTCTTCTGGCGATCGTCAGTTGGTCGAACGCATCGAAGGACCCGCTGTTGACAGCGTGCCTGCTCGCGGGTTCGGCGACGTCGGTTGTCGGCATGTTCTGCCGCTGGCTGTCCTACGAAATCGAAAAGAGGCAAGGGGAGAGCGGCACGGAACCGAAAAGATAGGCAAGGGTCCGGCACGGGCGTGTCAGGGCACCGCCAGTTCGTTGTCGCCTATGGCCTGCGCCTCGCGCCGGATGACCTGCCGCGCGGCGAATGCGAGAAGGAAGCTCGCGACGACGCACCAGCCCGCCATCCAGAGCATCTGCGTCGGCAATGGAATGCCCATGTCGATCAGCGCGCCGGTGACCCCCGGCCCGACGGCGGTCGAGAGCACCATGGCCGAGACGGTGATGGCGCGAATGCCCCCCAAATTGGCAAGCCCGTAGACTTCCGGCCAAAGCGCGCCGAGCAGCGTCGAGGTGAAGCCGTTGGAGATGCCCAGGAGCAGCATGAAGGCGTAGACGCCCCAGACCGGCGTGATCAGCGCCACGCCGAGCGTGGCGACCACCAGCGGGACGAGGAAGAAAGGCATGAGGCGCAGGGCGCCGTACCGGTCGATCAGTTGCCCTGAGATCAGCCCGAAGGCGACGGTAGTAACGGACATAAGCGGATAGGCGGCGGCGAAGACCAGCGGATCGTAGCCGCGAAGCTCGACCAGATAACCCTGGTGGAAGAAGATCACCGTAGCGACGAATCCCGGCAGCAAGGTTCCCGCCAGCAGCACGTACAAGATCGGGTCGCGGACGACCTCGCCCCTTGTCCAGYCGCGGGCGGTCCGCCGCGCCCCTGACTTCACCTCAGGCGAACGGGGCACGCGCTCCGTCCGCATCAATCCCATTGTCAGCGGCAGCCCGGCGAGCATGATCACGGCAGCCGAGACGAACCAGCCTGTGCGCCAGTCGCCGCTCGCTTGCAGGATCAGGACGGCAATGGCGGGCAGCATCGCCGTGCCCACCTGGAAGCCTTGCGTGCTCAGCGCCGTGGCGCGCCCGCGATTGGCGACGAACCAGCGGCCGACCTCGGTGAAGGCGATCTCCGTCATCATTCCCTGGCCGAAAAGACGCAGCAGGTAGATCGAGAGCGTCAATATGACGATGTTCGGCGCGAGAGCGATCAGCACGCAGGCGAAGGCAAGCGCGGGCATGGTGAAGCGCACGACCTTCCAGCCGGGCATGAGATCGAGGGTTCGGCCGAGCCAGGGCAAGGTCGCAGCGCTTGCCAGCGTCGCCAGCATGTAAAGCAGGCCGAACTRCCCGCCCGACAGGTGAAAAGCCGAGCGCAGCTCGTTGCCGGACAGGCCGATGAAGAATGTCTGCCCGAAGGACGAGAACAGCGTCAGCAGAAAGCCGGCGCCGACCCACCGGCCGTTTTCGCRCAGGAAATGGAGGCTGTCGCGAGCGTAGGCAAATATGGGCATGCAGCAGTCGGTCCTTGCCGCTGCCAATGCACTGGCCGGCAGCGCCGCGAGCTCATCCGGCGAGTGTCGCTTGCGGGGTTGGTCCGGCGGATTGGCGGCCGGAAGCGCCACCCGGATTTCCACCGGGTCCGATCGAATGYCGGCTCTATAGAGCATTTTGCAGCCCGGTGGAATCGCCTGGGCGAGCGGTTGAGCATGGATCGTCGAGAGGGCGATATCGCTCGATCCTATCCAGCACCAGCGCCGCGGAACGCCCCTGACCGCACGCAAATTAGCGATCCCTTGTATTTCTCTCAAATCAGGATCATGCTTGTTGTAGACGCGCAGCGGGTTTCGAAAGGGCAAGGCGCCATGGAATATGCAGTCTGCTACGACCACAGCGGGATTCAGCTGGCGTGGTCGATTTTCCTCGATGTCACTGCGTTTTTCGTCATCATGGCGCCATTGGCCGCCGCGCGGCTGATCGCAATATCGCGCGCGAGCAGAGCTGATCGGCTTCAGCTGGCGTAGCGGCCCAATGCATGTCTCCCGAAAGCGGGAATCGTTTTCGGGACAAAGACATGCATAAAATCAAAAAACTAAAGCGCATGGAGCGAATCTGAAAGACGCGCTCTAGGGATCGTCAGGACGGGCCCATCTTTGGCATCGGCAATTCGCTGAACAGGGCCGAGCAATCGATCTCCTCGCGGAAAAGCGCGTCGGGATCGAGGACCAGCCACGATGAATGCGTGCGGAGGTACTTCAGCCTGGCGTTCTTTTCAGCGCGCGCCCGGCGCTCCGCCTCGGCGAGCGCCAAGGACGTCGTTTCGGCCTTGTCGGAACGAGACCCCTTCGACATAGCGACATAGAACGCCGTCGACCCGTCCGGCGTTCCATCGGAAGCAGGGCATTTCCGCGAAGAACGAGCCCGYCGGCCCGGCAAGCAGGACGGCGTCAACCTTCCTCCGGAGACCGAACCAGTCGCCATGCCTTCTCCTCTGCCTCGGTGAGTCTGGCGCCGACATAGCCGCCGATGCCGCCGCTCCCATCATTGCGATCCGCATGCCGCCCCCGCTCCCCGCCGCCRCAATGGGCCGCGCAAGGCTGGAACGCACAYGCGGGCCGGGAATACATTAGCAATTGCTTCATTAACCGGCCAGCCCGCGCGGAGCCGCRCCGTTAACTCTGCGCAGGGGGCCCCGGACCAAGGTCGGTGTCGCAATCGCCTCGCCTCGCCTATAATCTTTACCGGCGGCGGGGTGAATCATGCGAACGCTCAGGGAGACCTTGAAGCGACTTGTGCAAGTCTGGAGCGGGCTTTCGCTGGCCTGGCAGTTCGTGATTGCCGGCGGTATCGGCCTTCTGGCCGTGATGCTGGTTGTGGGCCTGTGGGTCACATCGCAGATCCGCCAGGGCGTGATGCACAATTCCGCTACCACGACCGCGCTCTATGTCGACAGYGTGATCGCGCCGCTTCTGCCGGACCTGCGCAAGAGCCAGGAGCTCGACTCCACCGTCAAGCGGGCGCTGGACGAGACGCTCGGCCAGGGCGCGCTGGGAAAGCGGCTGGTGTCGTTCAAGCTGTGGCGGCGCGACGGCACGATCCTCTATTCGAAGGATTCCGAGCTGATCGGCAAGCGGTTCAAGCCGAATCACAGCCTCGTCGCCGCCTTCGCCGGCAACGTCATGGTCAAATACAACCAGTTGGACGACGAGGAAAACGATAAGGAACGGGCGCTCGGCCTGCCGCTGCTCGAAATCTACAATCCGGTGCGCGAGCCCTGGTCCGGCGCCGTCGTTGCCGTCACCGAGTTCTATGAACAATCCGACGACTTCGAGGCGAATCTGAGCTCGGCGCTGAAATGGACCTGGCTGGTGGTGGCCGGCGCCACGGCGGCCTCGCTGGCGCTCTTGTCGGGCATCGTCTTTCGCGGCAGCCGCACCATCGACACCCAGCGGGCGGCGCTGGAGGCCAAGGTCAGCGAGCTGCAGGCGGCGCTGGCGCAGAATTCATCGCTGCGCCAACGCGTGCAGCGCGCCTCGCGCCGCGCCACGGCCATCAACGAGCGGTACCTGCGGCGCATCGGCGCCGACCTGCATGACGGGCCGGCGCAGTTGGTGGCGCTGGCCGCGCTCAGGATGGACAGCCCAATGCTGGTCGACCCGGCCACGCCGAAACCGCAGCGCGAGGCCGAAATCGCTCATATCCACAAGACGCTCGGCGAGGCGATGCGCGAGATACGCGGCATCTGCAACGGCCTGGTGCTGCCGCAGATCGAGACCCAGGCGGTGGCCGACAACTTGCGGCTGGCGGTGGCCGAGCATGAGCGCCGCACCGACACCAAGGTTTTGCTCACCCTGCCCGAGCGCTTGCCGGAACTCGGCACCTCGGAAAAGATCAGCATCTATCGTTTCGTGCAGGAAGGGCTGAACAACGCCTATCGGCACGGCATGGGCAAGGGCCAGCAGGTGCGCGCCACGATGAAGGGCGGCAAGCTGGTGGTCGAGGTACAGGACACGGGCCCGGGTTTCGACCCCGCAAGGAGCGAGGGCCTCGGGCTCGCCGGCCTCAGGGAGCGTATCGAAAGCATCGGCGGGCAGTTCGAAACGCTCTCGGGTCCTGAAGGAACGAGACTGGTAATCACTTTGTCTGTCGAGGAGCAGCCGTGACCACACCCATCCGCATCGCCATTGTCGACGACCATCCACTGTTCCGCGAGGGCGTGGCGCGCAGCCTCGGCGAGATCGGCGGCTTCGAGCTTGTGGGCGAAGGCGCCAGCGCCGAGGACGCCGAAAGGCTGGTGCACGCCAGCGCCCCCGACATACTGATGCTCGACATCTCCATGCCCGGCGGCGGCCTTAACGCGCTGGCCAGCATCCTCGCGACGGCGCCCGAGCAGAAGATCGTCATGCTGACCGTGTCCGAAACCAATGCCGACGTCGCCCAGGCGCTGAAGGCGGGCGCCCGCGGCTATGTCCTGAAGGGCGTCGGCTCCAAGTCCCTGGCCGAGATCCTGCGCGATATCGCCAACGGCCAGAGCTATGTCTCGCCGACGCTGTCCGCCCGGCTGCTCTCCGACCTCCTGCAGCCTACGGGCCGCAAGCCAGWCCCGCTCAGCCAACTCACCGGCCGCGAGGCCGAGATCCTGCGGCTGGTGGCCGAGGGCCTGAGCAACAAGGAAGTCGCGGCGCGRCTGTCGCTGCAGGAAAAGACGGTCAAGCACCACATGACCCGGGTGCTCGCCAAGCTCAACGTGCGCAACCGCACGGAGGCCGCGCTGCTGATGCATGAGGCGAGAGACAGGCAGTAGCGTTTTAGGTTTTAGGCAGTAGGCAATAGGGGAACCAGGGAAAGAGGATCCCCTACTGCCCTACTGCCCTACTGCCCTACTGCCCTACTGCCCTACTGCCCTACTGCCCTACTGCCCTACTGCCCTACTGCCCTACTGCCCTACTGCCCTACTGCCCTACTGCCCTACTGCCCTACTGCCCTACTGCCCTACTGCCTACCTGCCCAATCCCTACCTATTCCTCCCCGTCGTCCTGGTTGTCGTTGTCGTCGGCAGCGGCGCCGTCATCCTGCCCGCCATCGTCGTCGGCGGCTGCTGTGCCGTCGTCCTGGCTGCCATCGTCGTCAACAGCCGCTTCGTCGCTGCCGGCGTCGTCGAGATAGCTGTCGTCGGAGTCGTCGGCGGCGTCAGCCTGTTCGTGGCTCATGTCCGAAGCCGCGTCGGCCTCCTGATCGGGATTGTCGGCCGCGTCGTCGATGACTTCGTTGGAATCGTAGTGGTCGGCCGCCTCTATCGCCGTGTCCTCGTCGGTTGCGGCATATGCCTCCTCGGTTGCGGCATCGAGAGTCTCCTCGCTGCTCTCATACGCGCTCTCGAACGACTGATATTCCTCGGAGGTGTAGTTGAAATCGTAGCTCTCGCTCGTTTCGACGCTCTCCTCGTAGCTCGCCCAGAAATATTCTTCGTAGTACTCGTAGGTCTCGCTGTAGAAATAGCTGCTTGTCGTAGTGAAATAATCCCATGAATCCTTGTATATAGCGTAGCTCTGTGGGTCGTAAGCGGCATACCAGTAATAGTAGCCGGCATAGTAGCCCTCGAAATCCGCGATCAGGACGATCGTATACCATTGCTCATTGCCGCGCGTGTTTGCGGCCTGCGCTTTGCTCAGCAGCGCCTGCAGATGCTCGATCTCGCGCTTCTGGTCCTTGGTCATGTTCGCGTTGGCGGCCATCTTCTCGAGGCGCTTCTCCATATCGTGGATGCGCCGGCCGTTCTTGGTGGCAAGTTCCTGCGCATTCTGCGCCTTGCCGCCCGTGACGCGCTTGAGATAGTCGTTCCAGCTGTTGTCCAGCGTCTCGACGCCCAACTTCACCTTCTCGTCCTTGATGTCTGCAAGCTTGAAGGTGGCGTTGACCTGGGCGACAGCCGCGGCCAGTTCAGGCAGTTTGGCGGCGAATGTCTTGCTGTCCTTGGCTGCTGCGGCCTTGCGTACATCCTTCAGGTGCTCGGCAGTTCCGGCCAGCGCCTTGAGGAACGGCGCCGACTTGCCTTGCTGTTCCTTCGGAAGTGCCTTGAAATTGTCCAGGGTGAACTTCACCGCCTGGCCCTGCTTCGTCAGCAGTTGCTCGGCGGAGAGCTTCTTTGCGTTGAACTCGACCTGGYCGGCGGCATGCGCCGATGCCAAGGGTATCGGGGCAAAAGCCAAGCCAAGCGAAATTACTGCCGCCGGCAGCGCGGCGTCGCGAATCAAACCTGTCATATGTATATCCCCTCTCGAGCCGCCGCTTTGCACGCGGCTGGCTGCTCAAGCCGTAGCTTATATTCCAGAGCCTGACAATATCCGCCGGAAGAATAAATTTGACTTCTTACTTCCGAAAATTGCACAATTCGAGCAATCTGTCACAATCTTGAAGTTAAATTGCTCAACAAGCGGAAGCAATATTGATTCTTACTTCACTTCAGAAGCAAAATCACCCCCGCCTCCGGAAGACGGGGGTGACTGTGCGAGGGTGCAGGAAAAGGGGGTAGCTTCTCTCAACCCTCACAAACTCAGCAGGCGGGTCAGGTCCTCGTGTGTCGCCCTGCGCTCGATGATGGTGCGGCCTTGCGCATCCGTCATCTCGAAGCGGCCGTTCTCGATCTCTTCCTTCATGCCGTTCCGGTGGACGACGGTGATCTTGTTGCCGTCGACATGGACACTGTCGCCTGTTGCCGCATTGACGTGACTGCCCTGGGCGCCAATGTCGCCGACACTGCCGGCCTTGCTCTGGCCGTTGCCCTGGTTGTTGCCCTGGCCATTGCCCTGGCCGTTGCCATTGCCGTCGCCGTCACCATCTCCGACGCCGCCGGAATCGCCGTCATTATCGCCGTTGCCGGAATTGGAGCCGCCCTCGGATCCTGAGCTCGAGCCGCCGCCGGAACCGGAATTGCCGCCATTGCCGTTGCCGCCGCCATTGCCGTGGCCTCCCCCGGCTTTGGCCGAAGCGGCAACGATGCGTGGCGAGCCGTCGAAGGTAAGATGCCAGGGGGCAACAGTCAGCGCGAGCGCCGCCGAGGCTCGCAGGACGAGCCAGCAGATCCTGAGGGACGGCGCCGCGCTCATGCCTCAGCCCGGTGTGACCGCCGGCGGGGCGACGACCTCGTCGCTGTCCTCGCCCTGGTCGTCATTGTCGTCGCCGGTGCCGCCGCTGCCGGCGCCATCGTCGTCACCACCCTGGTGATCGCCATCTTCGTCGCCGCTGTCATGGTCGTCGCTGTCACCGCCGCCGTGGTGGCTGCCGCCTTCGCTGCCGCCGCTGTGGCCGCCGCCTTCACCGCCCTCGCCGCCACCACCTTCACCGCCGCCACCGCCTTCGCCGCCTCCGCCTTCGCTCTCGGCATGGGCCGCCGCGGGCACGAGCTTGGCGCCGTGGAGCGTCACATGATAGGGCGCGACGGTGAGCGCCAGCGCGGTCGAGGCGCGCAGCACAAGCCAGGCGAGCCGATTGAAGGGAAGTTTGTGCATTGCGGTCTCCTCGTGAGAGCCGTTCACCGTTTCACGGAAACGCAGAACGGCCCATCTGGTTGTTTGGATCCGGCCCCGCCTCGGTCCTGCCGAAGTTCCGCTCTCGATGCGACCGGTATCTTGACGGCGGCAAGGATTCACATTCCGGCAAGCCGGAGGAAGCGGCCCACGACCCATGCCATGCAGGGTCGGACCTTTTTGCCGCCGGTTGGGGACCAATGTCGCAACCGGTGAACGGCGGCTGACGCCTCGTTAACCAAATCGCTTGGAAATCGGCCGGCAATTCTTTATCACTGTGGCCTGCGAGAACCGCGCGGACGCGCAACGAGCCGCGGCATGCTACGGGGCAAACTGCGTCCCTTGAGAGCCAGGTGTGACGCTCTGGACGCAGAAGTTGCCGTAACACTTTGATTTTGCGTATGGATTCTTTCCCCGGCTGTGGGGCCGTGCGCCAAGGGTCCGCTTATCGGGCATTCGTTCGCAAGGGCCCAAAAAAGTACCCCCGCCAAAAGGCGGGGGCAAGGTGAGCAGCGGGAGTTCTGTCGTAGGATGATCAGGACCGAAGAGACGAAGCAAAAGGTGGCAACCTGATTTTGCAGCGCTGGCCTTTGGTCCCTTAAAGATCTAATCCAGATAGAACCTCGCTCTCACAAACTCTTCAGGCGATCGAGATCGGCCATTGTGGCCTTGCGCTCGACGATGGTGCGACCGAACTTGTCCTCCATCCTGAAACGGCCGTTCTCGATCTGCTCCTTCATGCCGTTCGGGTGCGTGACGCTTATGCTGCTGCCGCTGACCTCGACTTTGTCCCCGGTCAACGCATTCACATGATCGTCGACATCTGCGACACTGGCGTTTGCGGGGCTGGCGTTGCTTGCGCTGTTGCCCACTCCACCGCTGTTGCTGTTGCCGCTGCTATTGCCCCCGGTGTTTCCGTTTCCGTTATTGCTGTTGCCGTTCGAGCCGCCGTTGCCGTTTCCGTTCCCGTTGTTGCCGCCGCTGTTTCCACCGCCGCCGCCGCTGCTATTGCCGCCCGAGCCGCCGTTCCCKCTATTTCCGCCGCTGCCCCCGTTGCCGTTACCGCCGCCTCYGCCATTGCCGCCTTTGCCGGCATAGGCCTTGACCACGACAGGACCATCGAAGGAGAGATGAAGAGGCGCGACAACAAGCGCAAGCGCGGTGAACGCTCGCAAGGCAAGCCTGCTGCCCATGCGCGATACGCGCATCCCATTCTCCCCATGCCAGCCATTCAGCCCTTCGGCCGAACTACCCCACTGGCATTGTCGCAGCATCAGCATCCCCCAATCAACGTGTCATGGGGAAGTGGCCCACGACCCTTGTCTTGCTTTCTCAGACCTTTTCCGCAACGATATCGGACTTAAGTCTTATCTCAACCGCCAGATGTAGTCGGGAACGGCTGCGCGCACAGCTTTCTGTCGCGCGGCCGATTCGCGTCGCGCTGAAAACGGATTGAGGCACTTTGCCGTTTCCCAGAACCGCCACGCACTGTTGGCGACATGCGTCAGCGCCGCCAAGCCTTCAGCCGGGCGACGGGACCGGCGCTCTCGCCGTCACGGCCGTGCCGAAGGCGGCGGCAATGACGGCGGCGACGCCGGCGCATTGCGGCATGCTGAGGCTCTCATGCAGGAACAGGAAGCCGGTCAGCGCGCCGAACGCCGRCTCCAGGCAGACGAGCATGCCGTAGACCTTCGCCGGCATCCTGGTGAGCGCCATCATCTCCAGCCAGAAGGGCAGCGCGCTGGAGAACAGACCGACGACCGCCGCGCTCGTCATCACATGCGGGTCGGTGAAATAGGGCTGGGCGGCGGAGAAGCCGAAAGGCATTGCGAGCGCGGCGGCGATCGCCATGCCATAGGCGGAGGTGCGGACGCCGAGCTCGGCGCCGGCCTTCTGCGCGAAGATGATGTAGAGCGCCCAGCAGCCGCCGGCGGCGAGCGCGAGCAGCACGCCGGCCGGGTCGAGCCCACGGCTGACATCGGCGAAGGGTGAGAGCAGCAGGATGCCGGCCACCGCCAGCACCACCCAGACAAGATCGACGAGGCGCCTGGAGCCCAGCGTGGCGACCAGCAGTGGGCCGGTGAATTCCAACGCCACGCAGATACCCAAGGGAATGCGCTCGAGCGCGGTATAGAAGAGAAGGTTCATGAGCGAGACGGTGACGCCATAGGCGGTGAGCCAGGGCAGGCCTTTGCGCGACGGCACAACCTTCCAGGGCCTCAGCGCTCCGGCCAACAGGGGGGCGCCGATGAGGAGCCTGAGCATCGTCGTACCTTCCGCGCCGAGGACCGGGAACAGGCCCTTGGCGAAGGCCGCACCGACCTGCACGGAGAGCATGGCGCCGAGCAGTCCGAGGATGGGCAGGATTCCCGCCTGAGCCTGTGGTTTCGCGGCCTGCGACGACGTCACTTCTTTTCCATCCCCTGCCCCAACGGTCCGAGACGGAGATAAGGCCTGGCGGTTGCACTGTCGTGAGGCAGCGAGCGGCGGATGGTGGGACAAGGCGCCCGTCATTTCGCCGGCCAGCTTGCTGCGCCRCACAAGACCTTGAATCCAAGACGTTTTTTTCACGGTAGCCGAAGAATCAAGCGCCGTGAAAGCAACCCTCCTTCAATACTCCAACTACCCGCTATGGTTGCCGGTATAATTTTCCGACATCCTTGGCGATCAATACTTGTCGAATGTCAGACCAACTGCCCTCGATATATAGGACCATTGGACATACGTGCGATTACACTCACGCGCCAACWAAGTTCTACAACCTTCCGTATCACATCTTTATTTCAGACCTGAAAGCATTTTGTGTTGCGCCGCAACATTAGGCGAGACAGATGTTAACCGACATGCGCAGTGGAGGATGCCGCTACGTTGACCAGAATGGGCATTCCGCTGACGGYCGAGGACGGCATCCTTACTCCGGACGGAAATTCGTCGACAGGCAGGGCACCCGGGCTTTACGCGTCTAGTGCTGGATCTTGGGGCGCTGCTGGCGGGCGCTGCCGATGACGACCCAACGCGACATCCAGYTGGACACACTGCGGGCCGTTGCGGTGACGCTGGTGCTTTATGCGCACTTCCTCGCGCCGGGAGGCACCTCCTTTCTCGGCCATCTCGGCGTGCGGCTGTTCTTCGTGCTTTCCGGCTTCCTGATCACGCGGATTTTGCTCGAGGCGCGCGACGCGGCCCGATTCGAGGCCGGGGCGGCGCTGCGTTCCTTCTATGCCAGGCGCGTGATCCGGATTTTTCCGCCCTATTTCGCGGTGCTGGCCCTCGTCTGGCTGACCGACCTGGAACAGTCCAGATCCTCGCTCGCCTGGCACGCGCTTTATCTCTCGAACTTCTGGTATGCGCAGCGCAACGACTGGACGCCCTGGCTGCTCTGCCATTTCTGGAGCCTCAGCATCGAGGAGCAGTTCTACCTCGCCTGGCCGCTGATCGTGCTTCTGGCGCCACGCAAACGCATCGAGGCGATCACCATCGGCGTCATCGCCTTCTCGCTCGCCTACCGCTTCTACTGGCCCATTGCCGCCGACCCGGCGCTGGCGCGGGACCTGTTGCCGCCGGCCTCGATGGACGCGCTTGGCTGCGGCGCGCTGCTTGCCGTGCGCCGCGCCAGGGGCGCGGATGCGCCGCGCTGGATGCGGCTCGGCTGGCCGACCTTGGCAGCGATCTTCCTGCTCGTCGTGTGGTCCGATCCGGGACCGGCGAATTCGGCCTGGGAGTGGCCGCGCTGGCTGCTGGTGCAGGTGCTGCCGCTGGCGCCGCTGGTGGCGATCGTCGCCGCCTGCTCGAACGGCCTCGGCGGCACGCCGGGCAGGCTGGCCGAACTGCCGCCGCTGCTTTTCCTCGGCCGCATCAGCTACGGCGTCTACCTCTACCACCCGATCCTGCTCGCCTATGCCGTGAAGGCGCAGCCGTGGCTCCCGCTCAACGTCTCCGAACAGGGGCCGGGGCGCTTCCTGGTCGCCGGCGCCGCCACGCTGACTGTCGCCTCGCTTTCCTGGGCACTTTTCGAAAAGCCGCTCAACAGCCTCAAGCGCTATTTCCCTTATGTCGCGCCACGCGCGCGCGGCGCGAGCGAGGCCAACTGGATCGGCCCGACAGGCGGCGTTCCCGCGCTCGACCTGCAGCGAACAGAGGCGAGACGATGATGGCGYGCCGGCATTGCGGTCAGCCCCCTTCTCCCCGTCACTATACGGGGAGAAGGTGCCGGCAGGCGGATGAGGGGCTGCGCCGGCCCCGACAATTAGCCATGGCCGAAATAAGTTTGAAACTGTCATCGCCTCGTGACTCAAGACAGCCCGCAGACGTCGCGCGGCCCCTCACCTGCCTGCCGGCATCCTCTCCCCGTAAACGGGGAGAGGGGCGCTCTCTTCCAGGATTTCGCCAGTCGCCGTGGCTGCGGGTCCGGCCCCAACCCTGGTGYCAGCCATGAGCGCCGCGCCCCTCATCTCGGTACTATTGCCCGTCTACAACGCCGAGCCCTATATCGCCGCCGCTCTTCAGTCGATCCTGCGGCAGAACCACGACCGGCTCGAAGTCATCGCCATCGACGACGGTTCGAGCGACCGGTCGCTGGCGATCCTCGAGCGCTATCGCCGCAACGACAGGCGCGTGTTCATCATCTCGCGTGAGAATCGCGGCCTTGTCGCCAGCCTCAACGAGGGGCTGGCGGTCGCGCAGGGTGAGCTTGTCGCGCGCATGGACGCCGATGATTTCGCCTATCCCTGGCGGCTGTCGCGGCAGGCGGCGCTGTTTGCCGCGCGGCCCGAGCTCGGCTTCTRCGGCTCGCTCGTCGACATGCTGCGGCATGGCCGCATCACGCGGGGCAGGCTCGATCCGGTGTTGCGCCTCGAGCTTCCCGTCCTGTCAAAATTCTTCACGATCTTCATGCACCCGACGGTGGTCTACAACCGCCGGGTCATCGCGGAGGCCGACCTCTATTACGACGGCGGCTACCGGCATGCAGAGGATTTCGACCTCTTCCGACGGCTCGCCGATCGCTATCCCGCGGCCATGATGGCGGAAAGCCTGCTCGTCTACCGCCTCCACCCCGGTAGCGTCACCAGCCGGCACCTCAGCGAAATGCGGCGCACGCATCTCAGGATCGTCGGCGAGAACCTCGAGCGCCTGGGTCTGGCTGAGGACAGCACGGACCTGCGCGCCATCGGCGACACGGTTTCCTTCGACACGGTGGCGCGGGCGGCCGCCTTCATGCGCGCGCTGGAAGCGCGGATCGCGGCGCTCCCCGCAGCCTTGCGGCCGAGCTTCGAGGCCGGCGCACTCAACCTCTTCTATTTCCTCTACCAGCTCGTCAACGACGCCGAGCGGCCGGCGCTGACGCACGAGCTTTTGACCCTGGCGGCGAAATGGAAGGTGATCCGCCGCCGCGAGCAATATGCGCTGCGCCCCGGCGCCTGGGCGCCCTGGCTGAGCCAGGCCTCGATGTGGGCAGGCCGCCGCGCCGACTGGGTGGCCTACCGGCTGAAATCCGCGCCGGAGGCGGCGGTGCTTGCGCGCTATCGGATGGGGGCGGCATGAGGGTGGGCGCAGCACCCCCCTCTGCCCTGCCGGGCATCTCCCCCACAAGGGGGGCGATCGGCAGCTGCAGCGCCGAGGCCTCGCCATGAATGCCGAGCGCCATCCGCTGCTGCGGCACACGGCCCCGCCAGCCCCTCCCTGGCCCAGGCAGCGCCCGCAGGTCTCCTTCATTGTCTGCACGCGCGACCGCGTGGCGGTGCTGGAAGCCTGCATCGAGTCGATCCAAGCCGCCAGCCGGGCCCATCCTCGCTTCGCCGCAGAGCTGGTGGTGGTCGACAACGGCTCGCGCGACGGCACGGCGGAATATCTTTCGCGGATCGCCGCGACGTCCGACATCCCGCTGACGGCCATCGCCGAGACGCGTCCCGGCCTGGCCGCGGCACGCAATGCCGGGCTGGCGCGGGCGCGCGGGCGCTTGCTGGTCTTTGTCGACGACGACTGTCGGCTCGACCGCAACTACCTCATCGACCTCCAGCGRCACTATGCGAGCGGCGAGAAATGGCTGATCCGCGGCGGCCGCGTCGAGGTCGGCGACGAGCGGGACCTGCCCTTCACCATCAAATGCTGCGAGGAACGCGAGCGGCTGACGCGCGCCGTCCATCCCGGCGGCTTCGTGCTTGGCTGCAACATGACCATGCATCGTGACGTCGCCGCCCGCATCGGCCCCTTCGACGAACGCTTCGGCGCCGGCGGGGCGCTGCGCTCGGCCGAGGACACGGACTATCTCGTGCGCGCCATGCTTGCCGGCATGCCGGTCGAATACGTACCCGACATGACGATCTTCCACCACCATGGCAGGCGCGACGGCAAGGCGATCGGCCGGCTGTATCGCGACTATCACTTCGGCAACGGCGCGCTCTGCCTCAAGCATATGCGGCGCGCGCCCTGGCTGCTTCGCCACTTCTACTGGGCGGTGCGGGCCGCCATGCGCGAGCTGACCGGCGGGCCGCGTTTCGACCAGGAGCTCAGGCTGTCGCACTGGCCGATCGTGCTGATGAACATCACCGGCGCGGCGAAGTTCGCGCTTCTGGCGCTTGCCGGACGGCCGGAACAGCAACCGCAGCCGAGCAAGGAAGCCGCCGAGGCCAGTGCGGAGGCCGGCGCRCAATGACCGGAGCCAAAGCCCCCGCCCCGTCGATGTTGCGCCGGGCGCTCGGCCGCCGCCAGCTCGGCCTGCTGCCCGTCGTCGTCGCTCTGGGGCTCGCGAGTGCGGCGCTCGAAGGTTTCGGCATTGGGCTCATCATCCCGCTGCTCGGCATCATCATGGGGCATGGCGACGCGACCGGCATGGCCGGCCTCTCCGCCCTCCTCCAGAACGTCGGCGCCGGGCTTGGCGAACGCGAGCGGCTGATCGCGATCTCGGCCGCGATCCTCGGCTCGATCGTCTTGAAGAACCTGCTGGCCTTCGCCAATTCGGTACTGACTGCGCATATCTACGGCAAGGCCGGCCAGGCGATACGCGGCGCGCTCGCCGAGCGCCTGCTCAGCGTCGGCTATCCCTTCTTCCTCAAGGAAAGTCCCGGGCGGCTGCTCAACATCATCTCCAACGAATCCTGGCGGGCGTCGGACGCCATCCAGGGGATGCTCGGCGCCATCGTGAGCGCCTCGGCGGCGGCGATCCTGCTCGCCTTCCTGCTGCTGCTCTCCTGGCAGATGACGCTTCTGGTGATGCTGGGATTGGCGCTCGTGMAGGCGGCGCATATGGCGCTGTCGGCGCATCTGAGGGCACCGAGCCGCAGCGTGGCGGCGCGCAACAGCGCGCTCGCCTCGCAGATGCTGCATCTGGTGCATGCCGGACGCCTGATCCGCATCTTCGGCCAGGAAGCGAGGGAGAGAGCTGCGTTCGAGAAGGCATCGGACGGCGTGCGGCGCGCGGCCTTCCGGCTTTCCAGCCGCCAGGGCGCGCTGGCGCCGCTGACGGAAGTGCTGCACGCCATGCTGTTCCTGGCGGTGGTGATCGGCGCCTGGCTCGCCGGCTTGAGCTTCCCGCTGGTCGCCGCCTTCCTCATCCTGCTCTACCGCCTGCAGCCGCATGTGCGAGCGCTGCAGATGACGTGGAGCCAGGTGCAGGGGCTTTCCGGCTCGCTGGAGGAAGTGACCTGGCTGCTCGATCCGGAAGGCAAACCCAGGCCGCCCGGAGGCAGCCGGTCCTTTGCCGGCTTGAGCAAAAAAATCGCCTTCGAGCGCGTGAGCTTCAGCTATGGCAATGAGGAGCAGCGCGCCGCTGTGCTGCATGCCGCGAGCTTCGACATCGTGAGCGGCCGCTCGACGGCGCTGATCGGCCGTTCCGGCGCCGGCAAGACGACGATCGTCAACCTGCTCTGCCGCTTCGTCGAGCCTGATGCGGGACGAATCCTCGTCGACGGCGCACCGCTCGGCGAGATCGACCCGGCCGAATGGCGCCGCCACATCGCTTTGGCCAGCCAGGAGCTGGAGCTCGTGGATGGCACGATCCTCGACAACATCACCTACGGCAAGGACACGGCCAGCGCGGAAGAGGCGCGCCGCGCGGCCGAGCTTGCCGAGGCGCACGCCTTCATCGAGACGCTGCCGCAGGGCTACCAGACGGTGGTCGGCTATCGCGGCGTCAACCTGTCGGCCGGGCAAAGGCAGCGCATCGCGCTCGCCCGCGCGCTGCTGCGCGACCCCGACATACTGATCCTCGACGAGGCCACCAACGCGGTCGACGGACTTTCCGAAGCGGCGATCGTCGAGACGCTGAAATCGCGCGCCGGCCGCCGCACGACGATCGTCATCAGCCACCACCACTCGACCATCTCGTTCTGCGACGATCTGGTGATCCTGGAGCACGGCAGGGTGAAGAAGCAAGCGCCGTTCGCGGAGATGGCGGCGCTTAGTATGGATGAGCTTTATCGGCCGGAGTGAGGGATTTGCCGGGCGTTGCAGAAGTGGCGCGGCGCCAAAGCTGCCAATCTCCCCCTTGTGGGGGAGATGTCCGGCAGGACAGAGGGGGGCGCGAAGGATCGCCAACCTCGGTCTCTGCCACCTCTAGAGGACCACTAGTCCAGGGACGTGTTGCGCCGAAGATTGGCAGGGCTGGCGGGACAGCGCCCCCCTCTGCCCTGCCGGGCATCTCCCCCACAAGGGGGGAGATCAGCTACTCACCCCGCTATGGCCAGCGGCACGGCGCTCTTGTTGGGGATCTGGATGTCGATTTCCAGCGTCGACATGGTGGCGCCGCGGTCCATCGAGACCTGGAGGTAGTCCTGGTCGATCTGCACATGCTTGGCGATGACCGCCATGATCTCCTCGCGCAGGATGGAGACGAGGTCGGGCTGGCCGCGGCTCTGGCGCTCGTAGGCCAGCAGCAGCTGCAGCCGCTCGCGCGCCACCGGCGCGCTGGTGCGCCGCTTGAAGAGGTCGAGAATGCTCATGCCGCCCTCCTTCCGAGAAGCCGTTCGAGGAAACCCTTGCGCTCGAAGGGGACGACCACCGGCAGGTCCTCGCCTTCCAGGCGCCGTGCCGCTTCGAGGTATGCCTTGGCGGCGCCGTTGATCGGTTCCGAGAGCGTGACCGGCGAGCCGAGGTTGGAGGCCCTAAGCACATCCTGGCTTTCCGGGATGATGCCGAGCAGCGGCGTGGACAGGATCTCCAGCACGTCGTCGATCGACAGCATTTCGCCGCGCGCAGCGCGCGCCGCGTCATAGCGCGTGACCAGAACGTGCTTCTGGATCAGCTCGCCCTGCTCGGCCTTCATGGTGCGGGCGTCGAGCAGGCCGATGATGCGGTCGGAGTCGCGCACCGAGCTCACTTCCGGGTTGGTGACGATGACCGCCTCGTCGGCGAAGCGCATGGCAAGCTGGGCGCCGCGCTCGATGCCGGCGGGGCTGTCGCAGAAGACATAGTCGAAGACCGAACGGAGGCGAGCGATGACCTCGGCCACACCCTCCTCCGTCAGCGCATCCTTGTCGCGCGTCTGCGAGGCCGGCAGCAGGTAGAGGGTCTCCAGCCGCTTGTCGCGGATCAGCGCCTGCGAGAGCTTTGCCGTGCCCTGGATGACGTTGACGAGGTCGAACACCACGCGGCGCTCGGCCCCCATGATGAGGTCGAGGTTGCGCAGGCCGACGTCGAAATCGACCAGCGCCACCTTCTTGCCGGTCTTGGCCACGGCAGCGCCGAGCGCGGCCGTCGAGGTCGTCTTGCCGACGCCCCCCTTACCCGAGGTGACCACCACTACCTTGCCCATATATCCAGCCTCCGTTGGCGATTCTTATCTACTGGCCGTGCCGGGCACGGCGGACTGTTTCATTCTGTTTGGTGCATGTCGTTTGCCCAAAACCGCCGCGCACTTTTGGGTGACACGCACCGAAGACTTTCGCACTCGAAACCGGTCCGAAGCTTGCCGCCCCAAAAAAACTCAGCCGAGCGGCACCACGCACAACGCATCATTTTCGAGGAAGGCCTGCACGGCCTTGCCGCGCGAGATGCCTTCCATCTCCTCGGCGGTGGTGTACCAGCCGTCGACGGCGAGCAGCTCGGCCTCGTTCTTGCGGCAGAAGATTCGCGCCGATGTATTGCCTTCCGAGCCGGCAATCGCCCGGCCGCGCAGCGTGCCATAGACATGGATCGAACCGCCGGCGACGATTTCCGAGCCGGACGCGACCGAGCCCAGCACGATAACGTCGCCATGCGGGTGGAAGATCGACTGACCGGAGCGGATCGGCGCCTTGATCATCAGCGTGCCGGCGGCGGGCTCACGCCGCGCCAGTTCGCCGCCCTCCCCCGACCTCGCCGGCTCGACCTTGGTTGCCTCGGACTTTGCTGTTTGGGATTGGGCCGCTGGCGCGCTCGCCGCATCGAGCTTCGCCAGCTCGTCCTGYGGTGCCCGCACCTGGCCGGGCTGCACATCCTCGACTGTGGCCGTCTCGACCGTGATTTCTTCCGCCTTCGCCTTGCGCGCGGCCCWGCCCAGCAGCCCCTCGGCGGTCGCCTCCTTGGCACCGGCAAGCAGCGGCGGCAGATCGGGGCCGAGCTCGGCGCCCTCGAGCTCGATGGCATAGACGCGGATGCCGCGCCGCGCCAGCGTGCCGACCAGTGCGGCAATCTCCTCCGGCCCCGGCTGCAGCATGTTCAGATCCAGCACCACCGGGCGCCCGTTGAAATAGCCCGGCGAGTTGCCGATCCAGTGATCGAGCCCCTCCAGCCAGTCGGCAATCGGCGCCTCAGGGGTGAGCGTGAAGGCCACGAAGGAACGGGCGCGGAAGCGGATGGATTTGTTGTGCAGGGGGGCGGCGAAGGTCACGGCCAGGCGAATCCTTACTCAATGGTTAAAGGGTGCCGGCCGAATGGTTAACAAATGGTTAATTTTGGCGATGGAGGCCGTTAAGGAGGTGGCGCGGCTAAGTTTTGTGGCGAGAGGGCCACTATGCCTTTTAGCCGGCGTCGCCAATCTCACTACTGAGAAGATCGACGGAGGCGCATCAGCGCCGCGCCGACCCCRGCAAAGCCGGATTTGGCGGGGATGGTCAAGGCGATGATCGATCCGGCGAATGTGATGAATCCGGGGAGGTTGTGGCGGGCTGAGGCTCTCTTTCCTAGGCCCCACGCAAGTGGGGGGAGAGAGGAACACAAGCTTTCGAACGTTTGCGCTGCCCCTCACCTGCCTGCCGGCATCCTCTCCCCGTATAGTGACGGGGAGAGGCGCGCTCTCATCGCCGGTTTCGCCAATCGCCTGCGTTGGAGCAAATGGCGCCAAGGGCACGGGCCAGCTCCCTTCTCCCCGTCACTATACGGGGAGAAGGTGCCGGCAGGCGGATGAGGGGCGGCGCGGAGCTTGGCGATTGGCGGCCCCTCTTATCATGCAGTTGGAGAGACTGCWGAGCCGCCGGCTTCTCCATGTTCCTCGCCCTCGACGAAGAGCGAGGAAATCGTTCGAACCTAAGCCGTCATCGGGGTCGCGGTCACCRGCAGCACCTGGCGCATGGAACTCGGCGCGATGCCGTAGGTGCGGCGGGCGGTGCGGCTCAAATGCGCGGAGTCGGCGAAGTTGGCGGCGTGCGCGGCGTCGGTCCAGGAGGCGCCGGAATAGCCGAGCTCCAGCGCATGGTTGAGCCTGGTCCACAAAAGATAGGCGCGAAAGGAAATGCCTGTCTCCTCGACGAACAGGTGCCTGAAGCGCCCGGCGGAGAGGCCGACATGGTCGGCCACGGTTTCGAGGTCGAGCGGCTCGGCCAGCCGCGCGGCAATGAAGGCCGTGGCGCTCAGAATGCGCGGATCGACCTCGCTTGCCGCAACGGTTCCGGAAAGGGCGTAGAGCACTTCGAGCGCAGCCGCCTCGAGCTCTTCATCCGCATCGCCGGCGTCGAACCTCAAGCGCAGCGCCCGCGCATGCGGCGCGATCTCGCCCGGCGGCACGGCGACGATGCGGCCGCTGCCGAAGCGGTCGATCAGGCCGCGGCCGAGCGCGGATTCCGGCGCGCAGAACAGATGCGCGATCATCCGGCCCGGCGCCTGGAAGGTGTGCGGCAGGTCCGGCGGGATGAACGCGGCAGCATAGGCCTGCCATGGCGCGGCGTCGTTCGTCCGAAACTCGACGCGGTCCGACAAGGCGATGCCGACCTGCAAGGCGTGGTGTGCGTGCAGTTCGCTCGGTGCGAGTGCCTGTCCGATCCACAGGCTGCCTCCCGTCCAGAAGATGATCCTGCCGATGCCCGCAATCCCCATCGYCTTGGTATGGCATGAATCGCGAATAGCGACAGCCCTTACGTTCAATCCAGCGAAGGCGCGGACAGGTATGTGGCGCGCCGCCTCGATAAATGGAGCCAAGACATGTCGACCAATCGCCTCACCGAACCATCCGACAGCCCACGCAACCTGCTGAGCCTCGCCTGCCGGCTGCTGCTTGGCGGGCAGATCCTCTATATCGTCGTTACGCAGTTCCACGCCGGCGGCGATGCCAACGACCATCATCACATCTTCGCCACCTATGCCGAAAACGCGATCTGGGGCGCCGTGCATCTCGGCCAGTTCGCCGGCATGGCGATGCTGCTGGTCGGCCTGGTCGCGCTTGCCTTTGCATTGGATCAAGAGGACGGCCCGTCGCGCTGGCTCGGTCGCGTGGGCGCAGCCGTGGCGGTGGCGGCGCTGGCGCTCTACGGCGCGCTGCAGGCGGTCGACGGTGTGGCGCTGAAGCAGGCCGTGAACGCCTGGGCAAGCGCGCCGGAAGCCGAGAAGGCGGCGCGCTTCGCCAGCGCCGAGGCGATCCGCTGGCTCGAATGGGGAATGCGCAGCTACCAGGATTTTGCCATGGGGCTCGCCTTGCTGCTGTTTGCGGCTTCAGTCGCCCGCACCGCCTGGATTTCCCGGCCGGTCGGCTGGCTGATGGGCCTTTGCGGCCTCGCCTATCTGGCGCAGGGCTGGATTGCCGGCACGCAAGGTTTCACGCCGGCGCAGTCGGTCGCGATCGTGCTTTCCTGGGTGCTCGGCCTGGCGTGGATGATCTGGCTGGCTGTGGCTGCGCGGAGGTGAGAAGGTTGCTCGTGGCTACGCGGAGACGCAGAAGGGGAACTCGCTGACGCGCTTCGGCACAGTTCCTCGCCCCCATGAAATGGGGGAGAGGTGGCTCGGCGAAGCCGAGACGGACAGGGGGAGTGGCGCAGGCCTCGAAGAATGCAGAGCAACCCCACCAGCGTCGCCGGCCCCCTCTCCGGCCGCCTCGCGGCCACCTCTCCCCCGCTCTCGCGGGGGCGAGGAACCACTGAGAAGCCGGCGGGACAGCGCCCCCCTCTGTCCTGCCGGACATCTCCCCCACTTGGGGGGAGATCGGCAGCCTTCGGTGACGACGCTTTTCGTTCAACGCTGGAGATTGGCGAAAGCCGGCGCGACATCCAATCTCGCCCCTCGTGGGGGAGATGGTCGGCAGACCAGAGGGGGGCGCGAAGGAACGCGGCGCTTATCCAGGCTGCGGACGAAAGTGAGGCAAGGACGCCCTTACTCGCACTGCCGGCGCGGGCCGCCGTCGTAAGGCTGGTAGGTGTTGTCCTGCGGATCGTAGGAGCGGTAGCGGCTGAAGCAGTAGGCGATATGGTCGCCGGACATCTGCCGGCCTTCGCGCCGAGTCTGCGCCGCGGACGGCTGATCCTGGGGCGCGATCTCCTCCGGCGGGCCRCCATAGGTCGTGGCGTAGCCGTCCCTGGTGGTGGCGTAGCCTTCCATCTCGGCCTGGTCGTCGTTCACCTCGCCCTGGCCAATCATCCCGGTCTGATCATTCACCTGATCGTTCACCCCTGCCTGATCGGATTGGCGCCCATCGGTCGACGCCGTGCTGCCCGGATCGAAATAGGGCGAGATGCACGGGCGCAGTTCGCCGCTGTAGGAGCGGTAGCTGTTTTCCTCCGGACGGTAGCTGCGATAGCGGTTGGCGCACCATTCGAGATGGGCGGCGGGCAGTTGCGCCTGCTGTTGCTGGGCCGGTGGCTGCTGCGAAGGCTGGGGCGCGTTGGCGCCGGGCGCAGGTTGGCCTGGTTGGGAGACATCGGGCAATGGCTGCAGCTGGCGCGGCGGCGCGGGCGGCGGTGTTGCCACGGCCGTGGTCTGYGCGCCCGTGTCCGCCTTGGCAGTCTCGTCAGGCTTGGCCGGCGCGCCGGCCGCCTGCTGGGCGGGAATGCGCTCGAGGTTCTGTTTCGCCGGATCGACCGGCCGGGCGTCCTTGGTCCAGAGTTCCGAGACGCCGATCGCGGGCGTTGCCTGGCGCACCGGCTTGGCGGCCAGCAGCCAGACGGCGAAGGCGAGCCCGCTGGCGAACACGGCCAATGTCAGCACGAAGCCGCCGACGATACCCAACAGTGCCTTCACGCTGCGCTCCTTCAAGCCCCGCTCATAGAATGCGAGGCGTCGAACCCGGTTCCCACAGGAAAAGGACAATGTCGCGGCGCGGCCTTGGGCCGAGAACGGGAGAGCCCCGCAGGCCCTGGAGAGAACCGGGCGGGGCTCAAGGAAACTAGGGACTATTAGGGACTTATGAGGATCCAAACGGATCGATGACAGTGTCGGACTTTTTCCGGGGCACTACATCGTGCGAACGGACGAAAAGAGCACCGATCGTTCGATCAAATGGTGCCATCGAAGCACGCCGGTCGGATGGTTGCTTCGGCCGGCGGCCACCCAACGTACGCCGGTCAGGCCCGGCAGCCGACTAGCTGCCCCCAACAGGCTGCCGGGCCACCGCCGAGCGGCGACAAGCCCACGCGTCAGATGTCCCCTACCACCTCCCTGTACGCCCTCACCTTTCCGTCCTGGCCGCGAATCCGCCATGTCTCGCCTTCCCGCCCCTCGATGTGTTCGGGGGCGAGCGGCACCTTGCCGCCGCCATCGGGCAAATCGATGACATAGGTCGGATTGCAGATGCCGGAGAGCCGGGCGCRCAGCTGCGCGACCAGGGCCTGGCCCTCGGCGATCGTGGTGCGGCGGTGCGCCATGCCGCGCGCCAAGTCGCCGTGGTGCAGGTAATAGGGCTTGACGCCCAGCCGATACATCAGCTCGCGGCAGAGTTCGTCCAGCACATCGACGTGATCGTTGACGCCCTTCAAGAGGACGCTCTGGTTGAGCAGCACGAAGCCCGCCTGCCGCATCGCCCGGCACGCCGCCTCGGCTTCGTCGGTGATCTCGCGCGGATGGTTGAAATGGGTGACCACCGTGACCATCAGCCTGCCCTGCAGCGCCGCTACCAGGCCGGGCRTGATGCGCGAAGGCAGCGCCACCGGCACGCGGGTGTGGATGCGAAGCAACCGCACATGCGGCATCGCCTCGATGCGGGCGCGGATTTCTGCGAGCGCCTTGTCGGGCAGCGACAGCGGATCGCCGCCGGTCAGGATCACCTCGCGGATCTCGCTGTGCCCGGCGATATAGGCCAGCGCCGGCTCGAGCGCTTCGCGCGTGTAGCCGCGGCCGATCGAGGTCAGCGACTCCTTCCTGAAGCAGAAGCGGCAATAGACTGCGCATTGATAGGTGGGGAACAGGAGCACGCGGTCGGCATGGCGGTGTGTCAGCCGCGGCACCGGGCTGAATGCGTGGTCGCCGATCGGGTCGTCGAGCTCGCCCTCGGCGGCGACGAGCTCTTGCGGCGACGGGATCACCTGCGCGCGGATCGGATCGTTCGGGTCGTTCCAGTCGATCAGGTCCAGATAGGCTTTCGGCACGCGCACCTTGTGCGCGGCGGCGGCAGCCTGCGCCGCGGCGCGCTCGGCCGGCGAGAGCGGCAGCGCRGCGAGGTCGCGCACATGGCGCACGCCGGCACGGACATCGTCCTGCCAGGCGGCATCGGGCGCGGATGCTGGTTGTTTGAGGTCTGCGGTCATCGAAGGTCTCGGGACAGTTTTGCGGGGGATATCGGCTGGATGGACGGCGGGGTCAACCGCCGCGGTTTGCCGCGCCCTCGCTGCTCGGCGCCACATCGCTTCTGYGTTCTCAGTCTTCCTGCCGATAGGCGTTTGCGCGAAATCGAATTAATCTCAGCTGTCCGGGGCTTCGGGGACGACGCGAATGGATCTCAACACAGGCCATGGCTACCTTCTCATCGGCGGGCTCGTCCTGGTCGGCACGGGACTGCTGATCCTTTCACTGATCGTCAACCTCAGTGTCGCCCACAGCGTGCGCAAGGATATGCGCCACCGCGAAAAACTGCTGGAATATTACCGCAATACCTTTTCGCAGCTGGGCGTGATCCTGATCGGCATCGGGGTTTCGCTGTTCATCTTCTTCTTCCAGCAAAACTATCAGGACCAGCGCAGACGCGAGGCGGAGCTGCAGCAAGTTCTCGCCAAACTCGCCGCACGCGTTGCCCGTGGCACCCCCGTCATCCAGTCGCTCGGTCAATTCGATGAACTGCTCGATGAAGGCGGGGCTTACATCAGCCCGGAACACGGCGGAAAGAACGCCGCCGTCAGCGCCCATGGGGCAGAGCTCGGCAAGCAGGTCGCCAAGATCCTGCTGGTCGAGCGCGACGTCGATATTCGCGATTTCGAGCTGCTGAACCTGTCGCGCGATTTCGAATCCTCGTTCGTCGTCAACGAACTCGATCCCAGGCTGTGGTTCGACATCGTGCGCGACGAAAGCGAGATCAAATACGCCACCACCCAGCTCGCGCTCGACTACAAGGACTTGGAGGATGCGATCGGGGGCGTGCCGGTGGAAACCGCGATCGCCGATCCTGAAAAGGAGCGCAAGATCAAGCAGGAGGTTCTCGACATCTTCTACGATACCGACCTTCTGCGCCAGCGCGCCAGGCAGCATCTCGGCCGCGCGTGCTGGCTTTTCAGCCATGGGCGCGGCTTCGTCAGCCTGGCACCGGTCGACGCGATCGAAGCCGATGCCAGGTCGCATCAGGAATGGCTCGACCGGGCGAAACCTGTGCTCACGCAGGCAAAGTCGGGCAGCGGCGATTGCTTCAAACTGCTCCAGTACGGCCAGCCGTCCTGAGCCCACTGCTTTAGTCGCCCAGGCGCCGCAGCGTGCCCAGATGATTGTCGTCGAGGAAATCGACAGTCATCGCCGATGCCTTGCCATCGGGGCCGACGAGAAAGCTCACGCCAGTCGGCTTGTCCGGCGTCTCGGCGTCTGGATAGGTCAGGAACAGGTCGCCATCGTAGTGCGTCAGGGAATAGGAGCGAGCCCCGGCCGGCCCGAGTTTGAGTACAAGGCCGTCTCCCCCACCCGATACGACCGCGTCGCCGATGAAGTCGTTGGCGTAGTGGCCCGCATAGGCGCTGGCCGGTGCGGCCGGCCGCGCCGGCGATGGTGGCGCGGCATATCTGGCCTTGGCTGCCTCTACCGCCGGACCGAACATGCCGGCATAGATCGCGTCCCAGGCCTTGATCCAGTCCCTCTCGACTCTGCCGTCGAAGACGAGATCGGCGAAGCTGTCGGAGAGACCTTCCGGCACGCCCGTCGGGAAGGCATTGGCGAGGATGACGATGCCGAGCTTCTCGTTCGGAAAGATCGTCACCAGCGAGCGCGCGCCGACGCTGAAGGCGCCCGCATGGCCCCAGCTCAGGCCGTGGCGGCCGAACTCGACATTCCAGCCAAGGCCGTAAAAGGATTCGGCGCCGGAGACCAGATTCCGGCCTCGCGTCATCAGCGGCACATGCGTCTGGTTCAGAGCTTCGGCAGCAATCAGTGTCTTGCCGGCATAGGCGCCGTTGCCCAACAGCAGGCGCACCCACTGCGCGAGATCGCGCGCGGTGGAGCTGACGCCGCCGGCGGGCGCCTGCGCGTCCGGATCGCGCTTGATCTTGGCGGTCCAGGCACCATCGACCCTGACATGGAGCGCCGCGCGATCGGCGCGCCTGATGAAATCGGCATTGCGGGAGCTGGTCGAGACCATGCCGAGCGGACGATAGAGCTTTTCGTCGGCGACCTCCTCCCAGGACTTGCCGGTCGGGCTGGCGGCAGCGGCAGCACCCTCGGTCAGTCCGAAATTGCTGTAGGAGTAGCCGGCGCGAAAACTCGACAACGGCGGCACGAAGCGCAGGCGATGGAGGATGGTGGCGCGGTCGTAGCCGATATCCTCGAGGTCGTCTCCGGCGGTGCCTGGAAGCCCGCTGCGGTGCGCGAACAGGTCGCGAATGGTGAGTTCGCTGGTTGGATAGGGATCGGCTAGCCGGAAGCCCGGATCGAGGTCGGCGATCTTCGAGTCCCAGGACACGATCCCGCCGCWCACCAGCGCCGCCACGACCGTGGCGGAGACGGGCTTGGAGAGCGAGGCGATCTGGAACACGGTATCGGCGTCGACGGCGTCCGGCTTCCCGGCCTCGCGAAGGCCGAACCCTTTAACGAAGATAAGCTCGTCGTCGTGAACGACCGCAATGGCGAGACCGGGCACGGCACCGTCCGCGATAGCACCCTGCGCCAGCGTGTCGAGCTTCGACAGCGCGACCGTGATCCTTTCGGGCGTGATAGCGTCGGCCGATGACGGGTTGGGCCAAAGCGCCATCACGGCGACGAAGGCCCAAATCCTCAAATGGCAGACACTCCAATCGGGCCGCATGCTCGTGCCTCCCCTCCCTACACTCACCTGGCGATTGTACAGGCCGGCACTGACGGGACCAAGCCTCGCCTGCAGCGGCAATAGCTCGAAGCAACCTCGCGGCAGCCCGGCAAGTCGCATCGCTTCGGCCCTCTGTCCGCCAGGACAGAGCGGGCGCTGTAGAGTGCGATTTCGCTGCCTGCGTTACTGTCGACTTTCGCTGCAATCGACCGGCGCCACGTTTTCGGGCAATCTCGTTCGACGGCGGTCATCGAGAGATGATCCGCCGCCCAGGGAGGATTGCAATGACCGAAATGCCAACGGCGCTGCCGCGCTATGAAGATGCCGTCAAGCGCTTCCGCATCGAGGACGAGATCGCAAGACTCGAGGGCGATCCGGCGACCGGCATCAACGCCTATGTCGAATGCTGCGGCCGCTATACGGGACAAAACCGGCGGGCGCTGCGCGCGATATCGGCCAGCGGGGAGCTGCGTGAATACAGCTTCGACGATCTCGCCGACATGTCGGGCCGCGTCGGCAATCTGCTCAAGGATCTCGGCGTCCGTGCCGGTGATGTCGTTGCCGGCATGCTGCCGCGCATTCCCGAGCTGGTGGCGCTCATCCTCGGCGCCTGGCGCCTCGGCGCGGTCTACCAGCCGCTGTTCACCGCCTTCGGGCCGAAGGCGATCGAGCATCGCCTGAGCTACAGCAGGGCGAAGCTGGTGGTGACCAACCCCGCAAATCGCGGCAAGCTCGACGAGGTGGAGAACCATCCGCGCGTCGCGACCATCCTCGCTCCCGGCGACGCGCTGCCCGCCGGCGACATCGACTTCCACGCCTCGATTGCGGCCGCCTCCCCCGATTGCGAACCGGTGATGCGCCAGGGTTCCGACCTGTTCATGATGATGTCGACCTCCGGCACGACGGGGCACCCGAAAGGCGTGCCGGTGCCGCTCAGCGCGCTGCTCGCCTTCGGCGCCTATATGCGCGACGCGATCGGGCTCCGACCCGACGACGTGTTCTGGAACATCGCCGATCCCGGCTGGGCTTATGGGCTCTATTACGCCATCACCGGGCCATTGCAGCTCGGCATCGCCACGACGTTCTACGAAGGCGCCTTCAACGCCAAAAGTACCTACGACATCATCGAGCGGCTGGGCGTGACGAGCCTGGCCGGCTCGCCCACCGCCTATCGCCTGCTGATGGCGGAAGGGCCCGAGGCGGCCTCTCGCGTCAAGGGGAAGCTGCGCGTGGTGAGCAGCGCCGGCGAGCCGCTCAACCCGGAAGTGATCCGCTGGTTCGACGCCCACCTCGCCGCCCCGATCCACGACCATTACGGCCAGACCGAGAACGGCATGATGGTGAACAACCATCATGGGCTGGCGCATCCTGTGCGCGCGGGCTCGGCCGGCTTTGCCATGCCGGGCTACCGCATGGTCGTGCTGGACGAGGCCGGCAACGAGCTCGGCCCCAACCAGCCCGGCGTGCTTGCGGTCGACATCGCGAACTCGCCGCTGCGCTGGTTCGACGGCTACCACCAGGCGGAGACGCCGGCGATCTCGGGCGGCTATTACCGCACCGGCGACACGGTCGAATACGAGCCGGACGGCTCCGTCTCCTTCATCGGCCGGGCCGACGACGTCATCACCTCGGCCGGCTACCGCATCGGCCCCTTCGACGTCGAAAGCGCGCTGATCGAGCATCCGGCGGTGAACGAGGCGGCGGTGGTCGGCGTGCCCGACCCGCAGCGCACCGAGATCGTCAAGGCCTTCGTGGTGCTGGCGCCCGCTTACCGGGGCAGCGAGGCGCTCGCCGAGGAGCTCGCCCAGCATGTGAAGAAGCGGCTTTCGGCGCATTCCTATCCGCGCGAGGTCGAGTTCGTCAGCGAGCTGCCGAAGACGCCGAGCGGCAAGATCCAGCGGTTTCTGCTGAGGAAGGCGGAGGTCGAGAAGCGGAAGGGGTGACCGGGGCGTTATTTCCTCGCCCCCACGAAAGTGGGGGAGAGGTGGCGCGGCGCAGCCGCGACGGAGCGGGGGCTGGCGCCGCCCCTTAGAAATTCAGAGAAAGCCCTCCGATGGCGCGGGCCCCTCTCCGACCGCTTCGCGGCCACCTCTCCCCCCGCCGTTGGCGGGGGCGAGGAACCCAAGTTCTGAAAAGCCGGCGTCTTGCCGGCTTTCGTTGCAGCTAGCGCTCGGTCTTTTTTTGGCCCGATCTTGTCTTCAAATGCGCGGTGCGCATTGTCTTCTGAATAAGACCGAAGGTGGGAGGTTTTGCGATGCGGTTGATCTGGACGCTGCTCTTCGCGCTCGCGAGCGGCGCGGCTTTGGCGGCCTCGCCGGAGGACGACTATATCGCCGCGCGCGACAAGGCGATTTCCGACATCGCGGCGCTGCAAAGCTCGAACGCTCAAGTGGAAACGCTCGATGCGACCAACACCAAGGCGCTGGCCGATCTCGAAGCGCGCCTTTCCGCTCTTCTCGGGCCCCTGGCGGTCCAGGATTTTCCGGCAGCCGGCACGATCAACCTCCAAAGCCTCAGCCCCTCCGATGTCGGGTACGGCATGCTCGACGGGCTGCGATACGCCAAAAGTGACGAGGGCCCGAGCATCGTGGCAACGACGCGGGGGCTCGCCGAGCGCTGGCTGCAGTCCAAGGCTGACGAGGAGGATGAAAGTCTAAGGTTGCCCCCCAGCATCGACGACGCGCTGAAGCTCGACGCTTTCTACACCCAGGCCATCGGCAGCGACGCCGCCTTCGTCAAGACGCTCGACTTTTCGGTGAAGAAGCCTGAGGGCGCCGACATCGCCATCGCGCGGCTCGGCGGCTGGACGCAGGACGTGGGGCCGATCTACGACCAGCAGGTCGTCGTCGCGATCGTCAAGGGCGATCGTATCCTTATCGCCGAGGCGCCCGCGGCACCCGCCGTTCCGAAGATCGCCGCCTGCGAGGCTCTTTGGACCGCGGCGGACGCGACCGCCCAGAAATTCCAGGAGACCTACCAGGGCTCGGACCTGAAGGACCAGCAGGCCTACGATTCCGCCAATGCCGCCTGGGAGAAAGGCGACAACGATTATCGCGCCTGCATGGGCGAGCGCCTGCCGGCCGACTCGGTCTTCCCTGCCCTGCTTGCCCAGGCGCAAACGCTTGCCGACCACATGGCCGGCAAATAGGCCTCGGCGCGGTTCAATTCCTGACGCGCTGCACTGCCCCAGCCTTGATTAGCGCAATTCCGGACAGAAGCGGCCAGGCCTTCCCCTGGAATGGCCCTAGTTTGCCGCGGCCGTCCTTATGTTGCGCCGGCGCCGAGCAATGGGCCGCACCGGCTCAACCAGGTGCCCATTGGGGACATGCCCATTGGTTATGGGGGCAATGTCCTGGCGGGYCCTTGCATCCGTCACCCGATGCAGGCGCTCATAGGGCAGCAGCTCCTTGATGCGGGCGTTGAGCGTCTCGATCTCGGCGCGCAGGTCCTCGCATTCCTGCTTCTGGATATCGAGCTGGATCTGCTCGGATGCCTGCTGCAGGGAAAGCTGCGAAAGATTGGTGCTGACGAGCGACAGGTTCTTCTTGTCCATTTCGCTCTCGTTCCTGAGAACGACCAGCCTTTCCTCCGCGATCTGCCGTTCGGTCACCGCATCGTTCAACTGCGTCTTGAGCCTCGTCATCTCGGCCGCGGCTTCGGTCTTGTCGTTCGAGGCGTGCTCCAGCCGCGCTTRCAGCTCCTGGATTTCGGAACGCAAGCCACGCAGTTCCGCCTGGCTCCGCGCCAGCTCGGCCGCGGCATCGCTTTCGGCGATGCGGGCCGCCTCGGTCACTTCGGCAAGTCTGGTGTGCGTCGTCTCCAGCGACTTCTGCAGGCGTGCCTCTTCCTTCTCGTGGCTGCCGAGCTGGGCCATAAGGTCGGCAATGCGCGCGGCTTCATTGGCGTGGGTCGCCRCGAACTCGTCGAACTTGTGCCTAGCTTCGGCCTCGCGCTTCTGCACCTGCTCGAGGTCCACCGAAAGACCGACCTGCTTTTCACGCAGCATCTTGTTCTCGGCGGCGCGCCGGTCGGCTTCGACAGTCTTGGCGGTCAGCGCCTTGACGATCTCGCCGAACTCCGCCTCGCGCCTGGCGCTCTCATTGCCCATCTYGACCAGTTCGAGCCGCACCGCCGCAAGCGCCTCGCGCAGCGACTCCCGGTCCTGGACAAGGCTTGCCTCGCGCTGATGCCAGGCCTCTGCCGCGCCGTCGCGTTCGCGCTGCTTCCGCGCGGCATCGTGCAGTTGTTCCGTCAGGCTCTTGTGCTCCGAGGCCAGAGCGGCGTTCGCCAGCTCCAGCTCATTGGCGCGCAGGGTGTCGCGATGCAGGACGTTCAGGACCTCGCGCGTCATCTGATGCGCGGTGGCGATCTCGGCCAACCTCGCCTCGATCTCTTCCAGGTGGCTCTGTCCGTCGTGGAAGAGCCCGGCGACGGCCTCCAGGGCCGCCAGCCGCGTCTGGGTATGCTGCGTCAGCCGTGGCGACGCCGCATCGGGCAGGCCTGCGCCCTGCGGATCCTTGCCGCTTTCCGCCGACGCCTCGTCGGCGTCCACATACTCCTCCTGGGACGTCTCTTCGTCAGCCGCAAGACATTCCTCGAAAGCCTCGGCCAGATCCGCCTGGAGTTCCTGAAATTCCTTGTCTACGTTTTCGGCACGCTTGAWCAGGGACTTGAAGTTCATCACGGTACACCCCTTACACTCGCTCCCGGGCGATTACTTAACAAATTGCTAATTTATCGTGTTATGTCACGGACGGGAACCCTCTCCAAAAGAAGGAATAAATTAAGGTTATCGTGCCTTTCCAGACGCTTGCGCGATGTTCCGCCAGCACCACCTCTRCCAACCGCGGCAAGTGTCTTTTTTGACCTCTCCGACGCCCTTCCCAGTCGACCGAGATCGGACAAGCGAGAGAGCGCTGCCATGATGTATGTCGCGGAGATCGGAGGGCAAGGCGTCCCTCGTCCTGCCCGACATCTCCCCACCTAGGAGGAGGAACAGCCGCGACRCAGAGAGCCTTCGCCCTGCTGCCGAKATGTCGCTCGCGCTGCTGGACRTTCCGCTGAAAAGATAGGGAACCGGACGCGCAGCATCCGAGCCGGGCTGATCCCGGAGGAAAACGCGGTCCTCGTTCTGATTAAGCCTATGTTTTCAGACAACTAGCACTCGGCTGTTGCGAGTGCCAAAAATTTTTTTGYAGCCTCTTGAAACCCAAAAAGGCAAAACCAAATCCACATGCGCGACGCCGAAAGGATCGCGAGCCCCGCTCCGGTCCTTCCGGTCCGGAGTGGAGGAACCTCTCAAAATCTGTTTGTCCTGAAGGAGAACGATATGAAGTTCCGTCCGTTGCATGACCGTGTTCTGGTCCGCCGTGTCGAGGCCGAGGAGAAGACGGCCGGCGGCATCATCATCCCCGACACTGCCAAGGAAAAACCGCAGGAGGGCGAAGTCATCGCCGTCGGTTCGGGCGCGCGCGACGAAAGCGGGAAGCTCATCCCCCTTGACGTCAAGGTCGGCGACCGCATCCTGTTCGGCAAGTGGTCCGGCACCGAGATCAAGCTCAATGGCGAAGACCTGCTCATCATGAAGGAAAGCGACGTGATGGGTGTGATCGATCAGACATCCGCGTTGGAAAAAGCAGCCTGAGCCGGCCCAACTCGATCCGCTTATTGAAAGCTGCCTGTTGAAGGAGTGTTCCAATGGCTGCCAAGGAAGTGAAGTTCCATTCCGACGCCCGTGAGCGCATGCTGCGCGGTGTCAACATCCTCGCCGACGCGGTGAAGGTGACGCTCGGTCCGAAGGGCCGCAACGTCGTCATCGACAAGTCGTTCGGCGCCCCGCGCATCACCAAGGACGGCGTCACCGTCGCCAAGGAGATCGAGCTCGAGGACAAGTTCGAGAACATGGGCGCGCAGATGGTGCGCGAGGTCGCCTCGAAAACCAGCGACGTCGCCGGCGACGGCACCACCACCGCGACCGTTCTCGCCCAGACGATCGTCAGGGAGGGGGCGAAAGCGGTTGCCGCCGGCATGAACCCGATGGATCTCAAGCGCGGCATCGACAAGGCCGTCGAGGCAATCGTGGCCGAGCTGAAGGCCAATGCCCGCAAGGTGACCCGGAACGACGAGATCGCCCAGGTGGGCACCATCTCGGCCAATGGCGATGCCGAGATCGGCCGCTTCCTGGCCGAAGCGATGCAGAAGGTCGGCAACGAAGGCGTCATCACCGTCGAGGAAGCCAAGACCGCCGAGACCGAGCTGGAAGTCGTCGAAGGCATGCAGTTCGACCGCGGCTATCTCAGCCCCTATTTCATCACCAACCAGGACAAGATGCGCGTCGAGCTCGAGGAGCCCTACCTGCTGATCCACGAGAAGAAGCTCTCCAATCTCCAGGCCATGCTCCCGGTGCTGGAGGCTGTGGTGCAGTCCAGYAAGCCGCTGCTGATCATCGCCGAAGACGTCGAGGGCGAGGCGCTGGCGACGCTGGTGGTCAACAGGCTGCGCGGCGGCCTGAAGGTCGCCGCCGTCAAGGCTCCGGGCTTCGGCGACCGCCGCAAGGCGATGCTGGAGGATATCGCCATCCTCACCGGCGGCCAGGTCATTTCCGAGGATCTCGGCATCAAGCTCGAGAATGTCACGCTGGACATGCTCGGCCGCGCCAGGCGGGTGACCGTGGAGAAGGAGAACACCACCATCGTGGACGGCGCCGGCCGCAAGGAGGACATCCTGGGGCGCGTCACCCAGATCAAGCAGCAGATCGAGGAGACCACGTCGGATTACGACCGCGAGAAGCTGCAGGAGCGCCTGGCCAAGCTCGCCGGCGGCGTCGCGGTGATCCGCGTCGGCGGCGCGACCGAGGTCGAAGTCAAGGAGCGGAAGGACCGCGTCGACGACGCCCTGCACGCGACCCGCGCCGCAGTCGAGGAAGGCATCCTGCCCGGCGGCGGCGTGGCGCTGCTGAGGGTCGCCAAGGCGCTCGACACAGCGATCGCCGATAACTCCGACCAGAAAACCGGCATCGAAATCGTGCGCCGTGCGCTGGAAACGCCGGTACGGCAGATCGCCGAGAATGCGGGCGCCGAAGGTTCCATCATCGTCGGCAAGCTGCGCGAGAAAGCTGAATTCTCTTTCGGCTGGAATGCCCAGACCGGCGAGTTCGGCGATCTCTATGGCCAGGGGGTGATCGACCCCGCCAAGGTCGTACGCACCGCGCTGCAGGACGCCGCCTCGATCGCCGGCCTGCTGGTCACCACGGAAGCGATGGTGGCCGAGAAGCCGAAGAAGGAAGCGGCACCTGCCATGCCCGGCGGCGCCGGGATGGACTTCTAAGACGCCGGCGAACCAGCACACAGCCGACGCAGGCCGTCCCCCCTTTGCGGGGGATGGCCGGTCCGTCCTCTGCAGCGCTGTTGCGGCGGAGGACGGACCGGCCAGAGGGGACGCGAAGGAACGCCAGCCTTCCGAATTGACAAGAACTGGAAAAGCGAGAAAGCACTCCGCGACGGATCTTCGACGCGCTGCGGCGCGACGGGCAATGTGGACTACGTAGGAAAATTGGAATGACGACGGATACCAAACAGGCTGAAACCAGGACATTCGAGGCGGACGTCTCGCGGCTGCTGCACATGATGGTGCATTCGGTCTATTCCGACCGGGACGTGTTCCTGCGCGAGCTGATCTCCAATGGCGCCGACGCCTGCGAGAAGCTGCGCTTCGAGGCAATCACCCGCCCCGAATTGCTGGGCGAGGACGCCAAGCCGCGCATCACCATTTCCGCCGATCCGGACAACAAGCAGCTTGCCGTCGAGGACAACGGCATCGGCATGGCGCGCGACGAGATGGCCGAGGCGCTGGGCACGATCGCCCGTTCCGGCACGCGCGCCTTCATCGAGCGCGTCGAGGCCGGCAAGGCGACCGAGGACTCGCAACTCATCGGCCAGTTCGGCGTCGGTTTCTACTCCGCTTTCATGGTGGCGGATCATGTCGACGTCATCAGCCGCCAGGCCGGCAGCGAGGAAGCCTGGCGCTGGTCGTCCGACGGCAAGGRCACCTACGAGATCGCGCCGGTACCGCTTGCCTCAGCGCCGAAGCGCGGCACGCGCGTCGTGCTGCACCTGATGGACGACGCCACCTCCTACACCACGCCGTACCGGCTCGAGGGGCTGGCGAAGTCGCATTCCGGCCATGTGCCGGTGCCGATCACGCTTGTCGAGAAGCCGGGCGCCGAGCCGCGCGACGTCGCCGACGGCACCGCGCTCTGGGTCAGGCCGAAGAGCGACATCAAGCCGGAAGAATATACCGACTTCTACCGCAGCGTCGCCGGCCAATATGACGAGCCCGCTTCAACGATCCACTTCCGGGCCGAGGGACGGCAGGAATACAGCGTGCTGGCCTTCGTGCCGGGCTCGCGCCCGTTCGACCTCTTCGATCAGGACCGCAAGGGCCGCATGAAACTTTATGTGCGGCGCGTCTTCATCACCGACGACGCCGACGTGTTGCCGCGCTACCTGCGCTTCGTGCGCGGCCTGGTCGATTCCGCCGACCTGCCGCTCAACGTCTCGCGCGAGATGATCCAGGAAAGCCCGCTGCTTGCCGCGATCCGCAAGGGCGTGACCAACCGCGTGCTCGGCGACTTGGCCAAGCTTGCCGAGAACGACAGCGAAGCCTACGCCAAGATCTGGGAGAATTTCGGCGTCGTGCTCAAGGAAGGCCTCTACGAGGACTACGAGCGGCGAGAGCAGCTGCTGAAGCTCGCCCGTTTCCGTTCGACGGCTTCCGGCGATGCCCTGAGCGGCCTCTCCGACTATGTCGCCGCGATGAAGGAAGGCCAGAAGGCGATCTTCTTCATGGCCGGCGACGACCGCGCCCGGCTCGAGGCCTCACCGCAGCTCGAAGGTTTCAAGGCGCGCGGCATCGAAGTGCTGCTCTTGACCGAMCCGGTCGACAGTTTCTGGACAACGATCGCGCCGGAGTTCGACGGCAAGCCGTTCAAGTCGGTGACGCAGGGCGCGGCCGATCTTTCGGAGATCCCGTTGCTCGACACCACGGCGAAGCCGGATGCCGAAATGTCGTCCGAAATCGCGACCTTTCTGGCTTTCGTGAAGACGGCGCTGGGAGACGAGGTCTCGGACGTCAAGGCTTCCGACCGCCTGACCGAGAGCGCGGTCTGCCTGGTCGCGCCGGAGCACGGCCCCGACCGTCAGTTCGAGCGCCTGCTCAACGCCGCCGGCCGCCTCGACAAGGCGGCGAAGCCGATCCTCGAGATCAACCCGCGGCACGAGCGCGTGCTGGCCCTGGCAAAGCTCGGCAAGGAAGAGCACGCCTTCAAGGARGATGCGGCGCATCTCCTCTACGACGAAGCGCGGGTGCTCGACGGCGACAAGCCGGCGGACGCCAAGGCCTTCTCGGCGCGGCTTGCGAGGCTGATCGAGCGCGGGTTGGCGAAGCAAGGGTGAGATAGGTCGTGATCCTTCGCGCCCCCCTCTGTCCTGCCGG
>NZ_MDFL01000109.1 GCF_001854785.1 Mesorhizobium sp. ORS 3428 | reverse complement strand
ATCGGCGCCGATCTGAATATCATTGACCGGAATGGGTTGCTTGATCCGCTCGCTGTGAAGAGGTTAGGCGCCTCTATCCATGTGTTCTTGGAAGACCTGGTGGAAAATGGTGAACCGCGCGATTTGTCTGGAAAGGGGCTCAAGTGGGTTCTGGTTGGCTTAGTCGGCCAAATTATCGCAAGCCTTCCGCTGGGTTAATGAAAGCCCATGTGGAACACTCACAAAGCTGCAGCGGCGCCAAGCGTTACGGTCAACGAGTTAGCTTGCGTTAGGATAATAGCTTCCATGCTCACATACCTCCGTCACTAAGGTTTTGCCGCAACGCTCCGCTCACCGCGTTTCCAACGGCCGAGCCAATCTCGGCCGGGCTCGCGTTCGTGACGGCGTGAACGGTCACATTGACGACGGGTGCCGGAGATGGGTTCGTCACCTGGACTTGCTGGACGCCGGACGGAACGGTTGTCACAGGCCCGTTGACGTTCACGGATTGCGGCCCTGCGTTCGCGTTCGGCCCAATCGGCTGCATAAGGTCGCGCCAGAGGCCGCCAAAGCTGAAGGGCTCTGCCGGCTGGACCGGGCTCGAAGGCGGAGCGGGCTCCGCCTGCCCGGTGAGCGGATTTCCGGTGCGAGCTCTGCTTTCGTTGGCGACGTTCGCGTTCTGGCTCGGGTCGAAAAGCCGATTGTCGGCCGGCCCCTTCGCCTCCAAGGCTTTGTACAGCGTGTATGCCGCCGCCGATGCAAGGGTGCCCCGCGCAAGCCAGGGTACAATTCTCGCCAGCAAACCRCCGCCGAGCATCCCTGCACCCACTGCGGCCTCTGATCCTGCCACAGCGCCGCCGCCACTCGCCCCCTTGATGAGATCGAACACCCACTTCGCCAATCGAAGGCCGGAGAGCGTGTAGGCGGTTTTGACGATGCCGCGCATGATCGACAGGATGCCGCGAAGCGGAGCAAGGGCGATGTTCGCCGCAAACGAAAGCGCCGTCATTCCGGCCGCCCCGCCGAGCAACGCGCCGCCCAGGTCGCCAAGGCTGGCATTCTTGATGCTGTCGAGGACGGTCCCGATCGGGCTGTCTTTCAGGCTCGCCCCGAACGTCTGCCAGCGATGGAAGATTTCCGCCATCTTGTCGCCGGACATRCCGTCGCCTTCGATGCCGAAGATCAGATCGCGAATGTCCTTCAGGCTTTGGCCGACGCCCGAAAGCGCCTCCGCCGCGCCGCCCTTGTAGCCGAGCCCATTGAAGAACCCGTTCGCCGAGGTGGAGAGCCTGTCGAGGATCGACACGCGCCCTTCCGCCGTGGCGAAAAAGTTGTTCAGATAGTGCAGGCTCCCGTTGATGGCCGGGAGAAGCTTCGCGCCAAGGGCCGCCGCCGAGAGCTCGACGTTATGGGTGAACTGCGCCCACTGGTTTTTCGTGGTGTTCTTGAAGCTCTCGAAAACCTTGTCGACGGAGCCGGCATACTTGGCCGTGTCGCCAAGCTTTTYCATCGTGTCGACCACGCGCTCGACGTTGCCCGCCAGGGCGGCCACTTCGTCTTGCGTTTCGAGGCCGAACAAGTCCTTCATGAAGGTGGCGCGGTCGGGCCGCGACATCTTATCCGTGAGCTTCAAAATCTTGATCAGGGCTTGCGTCGGGTTCTCGAAAAACTCTTTCTGGAGCTTTTTCGAGTAGCCCTTGCCGCCTAGCTGGTCGAGAACCTTGCCCGCGCCCTTCTTGCTGCCGAGCGAAGTCATCTTCGTGAGCATGGCGTTTACCGCCGTGYCAGCGCGCCCGCTTTCAAGGCCGACTTCGGTCATCGCCGAGCCGATCGCGAGAAGGTCTTTCGGCTTCAGGCCGGCCGCCATAGCGCCAGGGCCAGTGCGGAGCACGAAATCGACAAGCTGCTCTTCGCTCGCGGCCGTGTTGTCGGCGACGTAATTGATCGCGTCCGCGTAGTCGGTCAGTTGGTCCATATTCAGCTTCAGGGAAGCCTTGATATGGGCCAGGCTGTCCGCCGCGTGCTCGCCTGTCATGTCGAAGGCGATAGCGACCTTCGAACCGAGAAGCGCGAAGCGCTCCAAATCTTCGTTCGCAATGCCGAACGTGYCGGCCTGCGCGACAAGCCCCGCGATCTCCGTCGCCGCGAGCGGCGTCTCGCGGGCAAGCTGCTTGATCCGCTCTTGCAACTTCTCCAGTTGCGGCGGGGTCATGTTCACCTTTTTGGAGACATCGGCCATCGCGTCTTCGAAGGCGACAGCGCCGCCGATCATCGACTTGAACCCGACGTAGCCGGCCRCACCAGCCGCGAAGGTCGCCATCGTGCGATTGAGCATCGCCAGCGCGCCGTTCGCGCCTGTCGCGGCAAGGCCGGCCGCCTCGATCGCGTTGCCTTTGCCCTTGCCTCTGGCGCCGCCGAAAAGGCGGCTCATGATGCCCCTGGCCGGGCCGCTGGCGCGGTCAACCAACGACAGCACCATCTGCACATCAAGAGCGGCCATTCAGAGCCCCCTTCGCGAGTGCGCGCTCGATCTCACGACGTACCCATGCGGCGCGGGAGATCGCCTCCGCCTCTGCCGCCGCGTCCAGTGCCGCAAGCGTCGCCGCGCTCAAGCTGGTAGCAATCTGCTCAACAAACTTGGCTCTTTTCATCCGTGTACGTCCATGATTGTTCAACATATCGGTAGAACAGATTATTTTGTTCCCTTTATGTTCGCATTTTTTGCTGATAAAGTCTAACAAAAAGTGAGAGACAGCACGGAGAATTATTATGGTGAGCTTGAACAATTACTGCACGGAAACCGAGGCCGCCGGGATCATGGGATACTCGGTGGAGAATTTCCGTCGTCTGGTCGGCGCCGATCACAAGGCGCCTCGCCCTTGCGGTTTCATGGGCGGCGAGGAACAGCACTATGTTCGCGCGCTGATCGTCAACTATCGCGACAAACGCTCGGGACGCTGATGCGGTCGGTTCCCCGAGTCTCTATCGATCCGATGGGATGGCGGCGCCGCCAATTCCGTTGGTCATGGCGGGTTGGTTACGCCGCCGGTTTTCTCATCCGGAGTRCATGGGGACCGCTGTTGGTCGTTATGGTYGTGCAGATTATGGCCCGGCTTTGACGAGCCTCTAGTGCCCCACCGTCAATCGAGTTCGGCAAGTCGCGTCTTCGCCGCCGCGACCGCCTCCTGATCGTCATTCGCCGCGATGATGTTTTCGCAGATGAACCGCTCGTTTGCTCGCTTCTTGGCGAGCTCGTCCTCGATCTCCGTGACAGTCTTCAGGACGTTGTAGGGGCCGCCGAATTTATCCGGATTGATCTCGCCCATGAGATCGTCCTGTGCAGTCAGTTCCGAATATAGCCATGCGCACCGAGGTACGCAGCCAGGATAAGCCGGATCGCTTCGGATTGATTTGGTGGCGGCTCCGGCTGGTCGGCGATGAATGCCTCAAGGCCGCTTCGAATGTCATCGGGAAGGCGAACGCCAACCCGTGGGGTTTCTCCCGTAGCCGGGCGGCCTCTTCTTTTTTGTGGGACAGATATTGACGACATAATTTATGTGTGCCAGAAATTATTCGGCCGCGCAAGGTGCTGGAACACCGAACGCGGCCTGACCGAAACCGAACGGGATTGGAGTTCGATATGGCTACCGCCACCACTACATCGAAATACGACCGCGCCGCAATCGTGCGTGCCGCGTGGGCCGACTACAACCGGCACTATGAGGGCCGGCCTTGGCTGAAGCGCTCATTCAGTCGCGCCGACTTCAGCTTCTATCTTGCCGCCGTATGGCGTCGCGCGAAGCTGGAGACGGTGGCGGCGCCGATCCGCCGCCAGATCGAAATCTCCCACGAAATCGAGGCACTGGCCTTCAAGCCATTCAAGTTTGATACGGGTCCTATGCGCCGGCGCCTTGAAGCGGAACTCGCTTCCGCCCTCGTCGCCTAGCCCACGCTTCCTACCGCAAGCAATAAGCCTCCAAGCCCCCGCCCTTGGCGCGGGCCGCGCAGCCACTAAGGAACAACCATGACCTCTGTTTCCAGGATGATGACCGCCTTCGACCTAGCCGCCGCTATCTGGCGCGAGCATGAGGCGAACCCTGATGCCGGCGACGTGGAGCCGGGGAGCGCCCCCGAGATTGCCACCGAGCTACAGCTCGAGATCATGCGCGAGGCGGCCCGCACGCCCGCCAGAAGCCGCGCCGACGTGGCGGCGAAGGAAAAGATCGCCTGCCACATGGAGCGCGCCCTGGACGGTGCCTTGACCGCAGACGGCGAGCCGATCACGGTTGACCTTCGGCGATCTATTGTGGCCGATCTCATGCGCTTCGGCCGCATCGTGCTTTTCGAGCATGCGCACGCCGCTTAAACCAATATCTAGCTCTTCGCGATATCGAGGCCGGGTGACGCTGGCCTCTTTTTATTGGGCCGGCTTGATGCCCTCCACCCGTCGGGATACACGCTCGCCATTTCAACCTTGGCGGAGTGGGAACGAATGAAGGATGGGTCCGGTGTTTAATCTCCTGATGTTCAACGTCGATTGGCAGTCGGGTAGAGCTACCGTGCCGATAGGCCGCATGTTCGAATACACGGACGACCATATTGCCGACCAGTTCCGGGAGGGCGGCAACCCTCTACTTGATCGTCTCACCTCTCTACCCTGCATCTTCTGCGAGGAAGGTACGGCTGACGAGATCGCTTACGTTGGTCAGATCAACCGGGCGCGGATCACGGGCAGAGATGTATCCTTGGAGATCAGCTTCGATCCCGAGGTGCCGCCCCTGCGAAACAGCATGATGTCCGCGAACCGCGTGGAACTGAACATGCCTTACGACTTCGAGTTCTCGCGGAACCACTGGGCGGTGAAGGACGTGGACCTCTACCGCTTCCTGCTCCGAAACGTGCGCCCCCGGCGCCAGCGCCCGGCCGTGTTCCAAATCCCCGAGCACGAGAATATCGAACCTACCCTGGTGTCGGCGATGATGCCATTTGATGCCGGATTCAACGTCGTCTATGACGCTATCCGTCAAGCCGCCGACAACGCGGGGCTGCGGTGCCGGCGCGCCGACGATATCTGGGAAAACGCCGCGATCATTCAGGACGTAGTTGCCCTCATCGACCGTTCGCGCGTCGTCGTGTGCGACTGCTCGGGCCGGAACCCGAATGTCTTCTATGAGGCAGGCATCGCACATACCCTTGGCCGCGAGGTGATCCTTATCACGCAGAGCGAACACGATATTCCATTCGACCTTCGGCACCTCCGCTATATTCGGTATCACAACAACGGCGAAGGGCGCGCGACGATGACCCAAGCATTGCAGGCTCGGATGCAAGCTATCCTCGGGCACTAGCGAACGTCATCTCGCCTTTCGTGATATATCGAGGCCGGTCGCCCCCGGCCTCTTTTGCATTAGACGTAGTGGCAGCGGTCGCGGCCGAGTGGGGATCAAGAGATGAAGATGGGAGAGTACGACAAGGACGCTCCACTACGGCTCGAAACGGCGGCGAAGATCGCATTCCCTGATGGAACGATGGGCGCGAAGGGATTGCGCAAGGAACRCGACCGGGGTCGCCTCGCCACCGAAATCATYGCCAACAAGGAATACACGACRCTCGCGGCGATCGAGGAAATGCGAAAGCTGTGCCGMGTCCAAGCAAGGTCGCCGGCCTCAAATGGCGACACGAATACCGCTCGTTTATCCGCGCGATCGGTTGGTCAATCTCCGATGGATGAAGGCGCCATAGCACAGGCTGCGTGCGCGGCGAGTTTGGAGAAGCTGAAAAACGCCTTCAAGAATGCCGTGCCGAAAAACACACGTCGACGGCCCCCGAAAGGTAAGAGCCGGGACTTTCGATAAAGCCCCGGAACATGGTCAAGCCTCACCCATCCCTGGCAGGAGTGATGCGGGTCCGCCGACATTGGAGATCAGAACCTCTCCGTCGAAAGACACCTCGAAGGYGGTCGGCTCGACACCGCGCAGGGCAAGGCTGGACCGATTGGCCTCGATCTCCGCTATCAGCTTCTGCAACAATTCGGCACCCGAAGCGCATGCCCCCCGGCCATGTCGGTCGACGCATCAACCGTTTCCGTCATCGAAATAGCGGTCGGCACATTATCGGCGGAGTGGTCGGCCCCCGAGAAAAAGACAGTCGCCGTGACCAGCTTATCCCCGGTCAGGGACGTGTCGGCCGCGAAGCGGGCGAGCTCATTCTGGCTCCATGCAATCCTTGCGGCTTCGCTGCGCAGAGGCCGATCGGGCGTGAGAAATATCATCAAGCCGCTCCGCCGTGACGTGTTTGAAGTCTCGCCATTTCGAACCCCACGGCGCCGGCAAATGCCTCTAGCTCCCGACCCACCGTCTCATCATCAATGCCCGATGTCACCATACGGTCGGCCATCTGACGTATGATGTTCTGCCAGTAGCCTTCGCCCTGTCGCCTCTCGCCGGCCCGTTTGATTAGCTCTTCGGCCGCCCGCCGGATTTTGCCCGTGCGCCTCGCGGCGGGAAATGGGATCACGATCGCGCTCATTGCAGTCCCTTTCTCTGCGTTGGTCATTGCGCTTTTCTCAACTCGATCTCGGCGAGTATGGGCTCGGTGCTCCGCCGGCTCCGTTCGATGAACGCGAGTGCCGACAAGGGAGCCGAAGCGGTAGGAGACGCTGGCGCGGCCCAGTTTTTTTGGGGCGCCTCTAAGGTGCTATATTTAAACTTTGAATAGTACGTCCCGCTCGACGGCCCCGCCAAAACCTCAGGTTTCGTTGGTCCCAACTCCTTGCGCCCCTTGGCTTCGGGCGGTTTTGCCGTGGACGTTTCGCCGACCTTTTCAACGTCCGGTTCCGCCGTACGTTGTTGTCCGGTTTCTCCGGACGTTCGATTTTTGGCTCGATAGTTGAACGTGGCGGTGTCGGGAACCATGTCAACGTTCAGCCACGTTGCTCGATAGGTGGCAGACCGCTCGCTTTTCTTGCCGCCCATGGTGCCTTCCCGAACCGTCACCAGAAAGCCAGCGTCGACGAGGTCGCGAAGAACCCGGCTTGCCGTTCCCTTGTTGCAGCGGAGCATGYCGGCGAGATCGCGCGCCGACATCGACATCGGATTTCTGTGGTCGCCGTCCCGCCAATACCTAAGGGTGATCTCCACGACAGCCCACCTTKCGGTGTCCGTCGCTAACGCCCGAAAGTAGGGCAGATCGGCATTGGCGATCTTCGCGAACAGGTCTTTTACGTGCTTGCCTTTGTCACGGGCCATCTATCGCCGCCCTCCGRCCGCCTTCCTCGCAATACTGGCTACCGTCGAGCCGGAGACGCCGAACATGCGGGCGAGATCGCGATAGCGCATGACGTGAACGAGTTGCGCGCCGACAAACTCGACCTCGCGCTGCGCAATCCTCGGGCGCCGGTTTGTGCCGTGCCTGGCGCTGTCGTCAGCATTCTCTGCGGGCGTCGCCCACCGGAGGTGCCGTTTGTTCACACAGGGCGGATTACCGCAGCTATGAGCCACGACATGAACCGGCGTGGGGCGCGGTCCATGCGTGCGCTCGCACGCGATGACGTGGCCGTACTCGTCATTGGCGAGCCTTGCATAGCCGTCGGCATTCCGCCCGAAGGGAAACACAATGCACGCGTCCGTCTCGGTCGCCAACGCGCCCTCCAGGAACGCCATTGGCGCGCCTTTCGGAGCGTTGCGCCTGCGGACCCTGTACAGGTCGCGGGGGTCAACAAATCTCTTCATGGCTAGACCTCCGCGTCTTCCACGTCGACGATGATCGCGATGTCGCCGGTGTTCTTCGTGTCGACCTTGTCCGCCATTCCGAGCTTGTTTTTTGCGAGGAATATCGCCATCGCCGGGTTCTTCTCGGCCATGCGGCGCATAGTGCGGCGGAGAGACACCCGCCCCTCTGCGCGACCGCGCTCGATAATTTCTGCGACCTCGGGCTCGCGCTTTTTGAACTCGCGAAACGTCGACGCTGCGACGCCCAAAACCGCCGCCATTTCTTCTTCGGTCGCGTCGATCTGCGAAAGTGCCCGAATAGACGCCAACGTCTTGTCATCGGCTTCAAGGGCRCGAGGGCGGCCAATGGCGGCAGTTTTCGCTGCTGGCGCCCCTTTGCCGGATTTGCCGCCGGAAAGTCGGTTAGCCATCGGCGCGTACCGTCCCGCACGGCAGGCCGTCGCGCCACGTCAATAGGTCTTCCTTCCGAAAGACCGTCTTTCGCCCGATCTTTGTTGGACGGAGCCGGCCGGCCCCGATCTCACCATAAAGCTTGGTCCGGCAGATGCCGCCCCACCGAGCCGCCTCCGAGACGGTCAACACGGCACGGTCTGCATAGGCTTCGAACAAATTCACATTTACCCCCATCAAGGTTGCATTGGCTGGAGCGGCGGCCATGCTCTTCGTGCGCGGCCGTTCGCAAATCACCGTTGCAATATACGGGGGTACAAAATCCCTTGTCTTGAGACAAAATTTTTTGTTGGAGCAGTTTTTCTAAGTGTCGTGGCCTAGATTTAGACCACTAAACCTTGCAATCCGTTGAGTTTCAAGGGGAACCGTTATCCCCATAAATCTTCAATCGACATTCACGCCGTCAATCTAACTTGGCACAGACTGAACGCGCCGGGTCGCGAGGTTTACGACTTTGGTGGCGCCTTCGTCCGGCACTAGGGGCACCACCGCCGCAGCCGCCAGGTCCTCCAGACCATCGGCAATCCACCGGCCATAGTGCCGCTCGATCATCGGCACAGATGTGTCATGCAGCGCGGCGACCAGCCTTATTGGGAGGTTTGCCCTGATGCCGCGCACGATGGAACTGTGCCGTAAGCTGTAAGGGATCACCGCCRGCATCTTTGTCCGGCTCCTGATTTCCTGCCAAGGGCGTTGCAGTTCACTGGCGAACTGCCATGGGCCACGGCCGGTACGCTGCCACTCTATCGAGCCTTTCATCTGTTCGCTGCGCCACCGCTCCAGCAAGATTTCGTCATTGCTCCGGCCCGTCGTCGCCGGCAGCAATGCGTCGAGCACGTCCGCCCCTACAGGATGAGGAACGCTGGCAATCTTGCCGCCCTTACCCTTTCGCGAGCTCGGGACCATCAGCCGACCTTGAGCCCGCTGCACATCGCCAACTTTCATCCGTGCGATCTGCGAGAAACGCGCACCGGTCGCCGCAAGCACGACTACCAACCGGAACAGGTCGCCATCCCAATTTTGTTCCGCGTCGACTTCGCGGGCGGYGGCGAGGATCGCCCCCACTTGGCTCGCGGACATGATCTGGTTGTCGCGGGCCAGTGGCACGGCCTCGTCGGTGTCCAGCTTCTCGGCCTTGAGGCCATGCTTGATGATGGCCGGCAATGTCGGCTCCAGCCGTTCGCGATGCTCGGCATACGCCCCGTTCAACGCCGCCTTGAGATCGTTGATGAGCCGCTGTTCCGTCGTGGCTTTTAGGTCATTTGGCAAGCCCTTCCGCCACGCCAGCAGATCGCTTTCCCTCAACGCGTGAAGTGCCACAGTCGCCAGCGGCGCGGCCGGGACAGCCTCTTGCTTGCCGCGCTTGTCCTGCCCCAATACGTGCCGCCGGAGGYGCTGACCGGCATCGGAGCGCACCGTGCGGCCCCTGCGACGACTGTCACGGGCATCGCGTTCATTGATGTAGGCTTCAACAGCAAGGCGGATAGTCAGCACCGGGCCATCGGCGCCGGCCTTTGYTTCTGCCCGAGCCTTAGCGACGATCTGACGAGCCTGCGCCTCAGCCTGGAGGTAAGTGAGTAGGCCCTCGGTCGGCTTGTCGTTGATGTCGTTCGYCGGCCCGATGGGTGCTTGCTTGTAATTTGCGCCTTCGCGCCAATTCCGCCAACGAACAAACCAGACCCMTGCACGGACGCCCTTCCGATAGTAGAGGTGTGCCTCGGCATCGAGTCGTCTAGCGTGTTTTCCAACGGGCAATCGCAACCGGGCTTTTGCCGTCGTCAATTCAGCTTCCTTTAGAACCTTGGCCACCACCACTCCTCGAATACGTCGAATATTCGTCGAATATACATATGCGACCATCGGCGCACAACGACGGACTTGCGAGGGATCAAACCGTTGACACATATGGATTTTCGCGAATGACGGTGAACAGATGGCCTTCCGTTGATCACGCTCTCTCACGGCGGTAACAGGGGTTCGATTCCCCTTGGGCGTACCAAGCCTTWTTCACAGCTTGTCGTTTTAGCTTCCAAAATAGCCAGATACCTCGAATAAGGCTTCTGCAGGCTGTCGTTCAGGTGCGGAAACGAGACGTCGAAGGCCTTCGCTCCCACCAACGAAGAGCCTGGTTGGTCAGGCCAGAGGTCATTCGGCAGCCGGGAAGCGCCAAACCTGGCTGTAGTCCTTTTCATGGGACGCCCTCTCCAACAACCGCGATAGGTGTTGGAGGTGCATCGATTGGGCATCTTCAAGCAATTGCAGAAAGTTGGACGCCTTGCCTCGCGGCAACCGATGGCGCTTTAGTGCAGCCATGCGCGCACGCTGGCGCTTGATGTGCCGCTCGGMTTGCAGAACGTGCCGTTCCGCCATTTGGATGTCGTCAGCCAGAGCCATCGATCGTAAACGATCGGGCGGATAGAGGGTTCCGCATAGGCGGGTCTCCTTCCGCCCACGCGGTCCGATGATTTGAGCCGCGTCGCGTCTGAACGGATCCAGGCGGCGCGCTTTAAGTCGCTGCGCCCTTTTGGGCGACATGCATCAGATCTGTCGGCGGCGGACCGTTTCGGCGAGCTCCGCAAAAGCTTCCACGATGCCGGTGCCGTTCTTGGCGCTCACGAACTTGACGCTCGACCGTGCGAGCTGAGCGAGCTGTTCTGCGCTTCCGGGGGCTTCGGCGAGATCGATCTTGTTGACGAGGGCCCTGTAGGGCCTGCCCGGAARTCTCGTCTCGAAACTGCGAGCCAGTTCGACCATGCGCGTCACTGTTTGCGGGCGCGTCACGTCCGAAACGACAATCGCGGCCGAAGCGCCGGTTACATAGACGGTGTCGAAAATGCGCGTTCCGAAATCGCCGTCCGTGTCCCACAGCACGAGGCGCCTCGCTTCGTCCCCGCGAGCCGGATCGGCGGGAACGTCGTAGCTCAGAACTTCGACGCCGAGCGTCGACTTGTATTCACCGTCGAAACGATCATGCACGAGGCGGTACATGATCGACGTCTTGCCCACGCCCATATCGCCAAGCAGCATGACCTTCGCGCTGAACATCACTGTAGGCGCTCGGTTCGAAACACGTTTTCGAAGGTGACCCGGCGGTTCCCTTCGCTCGGCACATCGGAAATCGGTATCGATGCCGAGCGCGAGACCACAAACAGTCGCGAGGGCTCGACGCCGAGCGAAACCAATTTCTGCACCACCTGGTCGGCCCTCTTGCGGGCAACCACACGGTTAATGGATTCCCTTCCGGTATCGTCCGCGTGGCCGACGACGCGGATCCTCAGATCGTTGCCCGCCAGAAGCCCCGCCAGATCGCGGATCTGCTGTTCCGCCTCCTTGTCATCGGCGAAGGCGTCGGCCGTGCCGAAGAAGATTGCCGTCGAGGCCATGAAGCGGCTGAGCCGCTCGGCGGGGCTGTCGGCTATCGACCGGAGGGCGTCGTATTGCTGGTTTCTGGACGTCGCTTCCTCGGAGATCGCTCCACGAATTGCTTCTATGCGCTCCTGCAGGCTGGCAAGGGATTGCAGCTCTTGCGCGCTCGACCCGCGCGCTGCATCAATACGCGCCTGCAGGCCGGCGAGAGACTGTTGCTGTTCGGTGATGTCCTTGCCTGTCTCACCGGCGGACTTCCGCAGGTCGGCAACGGATTGCCGCAGCTCAGCGATTTCATCGCGCGTTCCATCAAAGCTCGCCTGCATGCCGGCGAGCGACTGGCGGATAGCCTCTATATCGGCGCRCAACGCCGCCGACTGTTCCATTCCGGGCACGACGCCGATGCGGTCGACGATCCGGTACGGGGCGGCCGCCTTGGCCAAAGTGCCGATCAGTGGATCGACCTTCACCTGGCTGGGTTCTATTCCGGAAACCGACACGCTGCGATTGCTATGGTCAAAGTCGAGCCGCAGCGGAAACGAAACCAGCAGCGGCTCTTTGGCGACAAATTCCTGGAGCGCGGCATTTGTCCGTCGCTCCAGCATCGTGCGGGTCAGGTAGGCGCTCGCCAGCCATGCCAGCCCGACAGCGGCGAGGGTGGCAAGCACGAACAGAATGACCTTTCCGCTTCTGCGCGGCTTCTTGTCCAGGGATGAGTCCGCTTCGATGGACGTGGCCAGCGACGCCAGCATGGCAGCGTCGCAGTCGCGGCCGCCGTCCATGCTCTCGATCGTGTCGAAGAAAAGCGAATTGATCCTGGCGTCGTCAGCGGGACGCAGCGGGCCGATGCACTCGGCCGCCAGAATGAACCGGGGCGAGGCGCGAAGCGCGATCTCGCGCCCGCCGAAATCGAGCTTCTGCAGGTTGCCCTCTCCCGCCAGCGCCTGAACGGAAAATTCCAGGATCGCGGCGACCATCGCGCTGAGCAGGTCCGCCCGCTCGTCGGAGATGTCGTCGCGCTTCCAGTCCGCGACGAGGCGTCCGTTGCCGCGCTCGATCATCAGCAGCCGGTTGACGCGCGGCGGGCCGGAATTTGCCAGAACGAACTCGCTGATCGGGCGGCCCGTCGCCAGAGACTTGATGCGGCCGATCCACAGCTCCGCGGATGTCAAGGCATTGAGGCGCTGCTCCAGCCGCGCGACGAGTTCCTTGAAGGCGTTTGCCACCGCCGCGCTGACCAGCCGCCCGGTGATCGGGTAGAGCRCATCGACCATAAGGTCGCGTGAGTTCCTGATCTCGCTCCTGATCGCAGAGACCACCGATGGCGCGATGACATTAGCCAGTTCGCGCGGCCGACTGACTTCGGCGCGTTCCAGCGCTGCGACCAGTATGTCGGCCGTTGCCGCTTCGAGGCGGGAGGGGTCGCCTACATATTGCTGGAGGAGAGCGACATCCGTTCCCAGCGCTTCCAGACGCGCCGCCTCCGGTTGAAAGAGCAAGATCTTGAGCTGCTCGATCTCGCGGTTCTGGCCGACAGCGGAAGTCATCCTATCTTCCCGTGGCGGATCCCAGCCTGGTTATGGTCGCGCCAAGCTCCGAAATCGCAGCGCCGATGTCTCTGTGGGAAGCGAGCCGTTTCTGTTCGGTATCCCGCTCGAGTTCCTGCAGCCGGGTCTGCAGGGCTGCGATTTCCTTGGCAAAGTCCGCCTGCAGCTGCTTGAGGGAGGCCTGCATCTCCTCTCGCAAGCCGGCCAGGTTGTTCTCGATCGAGCGCTGCGCACCACCGAACAGGAGGTTGCGGACCTGATCGATCGTTGCCTCGGGATGGACTGTCGCTTCTGATCCGTTGGCGGAAGCTGCTCCGCCTGCGGCCTTTCCAGCTTGCTCGGCGCCTTTCATCTTCATTCCCCGGTTAGTTCTACTCTTACTGACACTGCCACGACCGTTATATCAAATGCTAATCCATGCGTCAGACAATTGACGTGGTATCGACCGCGGGGCTGCCGCAGATCGGGCGCGGCGTTTGCCCGCCCRGTCCATTTCCATCGTCACCTACCGCAATGACGAGTCTCATGCCAGCCAGACCTTCGTCCCGGGCCGATCGACCCAGACCGCCTGCCCGGGCATAGCCGGGAAGACGGTGAACAATGCCTTGCCAAGAGCGCCGCCTCATTAAGCAAGTGCTATAAGTAAGTGCTACCCGGCCGCCAGCGAATATGACTTTCGTCATCTTCGTTTCTGACCTTCGTCAGATGTCGCGATCTCACGAAACCTCCTAGGTCAGCAGCACAGAGCGTTGCGCAAAACGGCGAGCGTGATCTTCGACGGAGGTTTCGATGGGATTTTTGGACAGTCT
>NZ_MDFL01000108.1 GCF_001854785.1 Mesorhizobium sp. ORS 3428 | reverse complement strand
CCCCGACGAGATCAAGGCGGCTCTCGGTGACCAGCACCTTCGGCAACTGGCGAGCCAGTTCGGGATTCCGCTGGATCAGGTGGCCGGCGCGCTGGCGCAGCATCTTCCGGCWGCCGTCGACCAGGCCAGCCCCGACGGGGTGYTTGCGACGCGCGGCAACTGACAGCCAGGGCAGCAGGACAATCGAGACATAGCTTTGCGGCAACTGGTGACGCGTCTCGATGGCGGCGTCGCTGGCGAGCCAGGAACGAGAAGGGCAAGCGTGTGAGCAAGCAAGACGAACTGATCAGCAAATATGCGGCGGACCTGAAGGTGAAATGCGGCCTGACGGCGGATATGAATCTTCTGACAAAGGTCACGAAGGGCTGCGGCCCAGCGATCTACGACAAGGATGCATCCACCGTTTCGGCCTCGGACAAGGAGGAGATGGAACGGGTCAAAAAGAACTTTCTCGTCAAAAGACTGGGACTGGCGGCGGATGCCGGTCTGGACGCGGGGCTCGCCGCGGTGATCGACCAGTACGGYCGGGCCAACCGCAACAAGCATCGCGCCGTGTTCTACTATCTGCTCGYCAAGCATTTCAGGCGCGAGAGCGCATTTGCCTGACGGCAGTGCCGGCGGGCGGCCTTAGAGCGGTTCAGCGTTCGATTCGCCGATCCGCTCTAAGTATTTGTTTCACGCAATTCAGGACGGAAAAACCCTAGTGTGATCTTCCTGGAATTGCGCACTTGTCATCACGCAATTCCGAACGGAAAACCGCTTGGCACTTTTCCTGGAATTGCTCTTAGTCACTACGCAATTCCGGACGGAAAACCGCTGGAATTGCTCTTAACGGAGGTGGGGAATGCTGRAAGAATTCCAGGAATTCATTTCCAAAGGCAATGTGATGGACTTGGCCGTCGGCGTCATCATTGGCGCTGCCTTCGGCAAGATCGTCGATTCGCTGGTCAACGACATCATCATGCCGATCGTCGGCGCGATCTTCGGCGGGCTGGACTTCAACAACTATTTCTTGGCGCTTTCGTCCAACGTCCATTCGGCGACGCTGGCCGATGCCAAGAAAGAGGGCGCCGTTTTCGCCTATGGCAGCTTCATCACGGTCGTGYTGAACTTCCTGATCCTGGCCTTCATCATCTTCCTGATGGTCAAGGCCGTGAACAATCTGCGCAAGCGGCTGGAGGGCGAAAAGCCGGCGGCCGCGCCCGCCGCTCCGCCGGCTGACGTGCAGCTGCTGACCGAAATCCGCGACCTGCTCGCGCGAAAATAGGCGGAATGTTTTGCGGYGGCCGGGCCGGTCCGGCTGCCGCATGCCGCAGGATAGAACATCGCCTGCGTCGTCCAAATTCGAAAGTCGTCGCGGCCGATCAGCGGAAACGCTTCAGCACGGCTTTACGCGAAACATGCGGCAAGGCTTCGGAAAACGAACGCGATCGTATCCTTGCCTGCGCCGAGACTGTCAATCGGCAGTGCCGAGATGGTCCTGGCCATTCTGGCGCCTCGCAAAATTGAAGTGCGCAACCCTGCAAAGAGCTAGCCGGCGAGAGCGGACGTGCGGAGCACGCGCCCACCGTCACCCCCTTGTTCCCCCGACCTGCCGAGAAGAGCAGGAAGCTCAGGCAACCAGACTGCCCGCGGCTTTCCCCCACCCCGGAGCCGCGGGCTCTTTTTTGGGCGCGTTCGACTATCGCGATGCGCCAACGCCTGCGACGGACGGAATTACACGGTCATTCCGGACGGTGTGTTTCAGATCAGTGTCTTTATGGCCAGTTCGGTCCGGTTCTTGGCCCCGCACTTCTCCAGGATCGTGCTCACATAATTCTTGATCGTGCCCTCGGCCAAATGCAGTTGGGCGCCGATTTCGCCATTGCTCTTGCCTTCGATGATGAGTTTGAGAATTTCATTCTCGCGCGCGGTCAGGTCGTCACGGACCGACGCGCTCACCGGTGTGTGCCGCGGACGCAACCGCTTGAACTCCTCCAGAATTCGCGCGGCAACGCCCGGTGAAAGCGCGGACTGACCCTTCGCTACGGTGCGTATCGTCTCTGCGATCTCATCGATCCTGGCGTCCTTCAGCAGATACGCCCTGGCGCCTGCGCTGACGGCCTCGAAGATCAGCTCATTGGTCTCGAAAGTGGTCAGAACGACGATCGATGTCGCCGGAAATTCGCGCAGGATGCGCTGGGTTGCCGTAACGCCGTCGACACGCGGCATCTGCAGGTCCATCAGAATGACGTCTGGCCTGTAGCGGCGCGCAAATTCAATCGCCTGCCCCCCGTCGGCGGCGCCACCGACAATTTCGAAATCATCGTTCTGYTGCGCAAGAAGCGTGGCAAGGCCTTCCCGGATCAACGTCTGATCCTCGGCGATCAGCACGCGTATCTTTTCCGGTTGCAGGCGCAGGTCAGTCATCTCTTCGGGGCCTCCTCGGCTCCATGCCCGGAGTTCGCCTTCGAGGCAGTCAAGGGAAGCGATATACGCACCAGCGTGCCCGCCCCAGGCGAGCTTTCCACCATGCATTCTCCCCCTGCGAGTTYGGCAAATTCGGCCATTCCGATCAGTCCGAAATGCCCTGGCCTGGAGGTTCCGTCGAAGCCGCGTCCGTCGTCCCGGATATCGACGAGGAGCCTACTGTCGGCCTCGATCGCCTGAAACCGGACCTGCCGCGCCTTCGCATGGGCCTCGATGTTGCRCAACGCCTCGCCAAGAATGCGCTGAATCGTCATCGCGTGGCCCTGCAACCCGGCGCGAACTCCATCCTCGATGTRCACGGAGACCTCAGTGCCGGTCTGCCGTGCGAAGTCCGAAAGCATCCCCTCGACATCCGAGCCCAGCTCAAGGTCGTCGGGGATCCGCAGCCGGGCGATGGCGTCGCGTGCCCGCGCCAGGCCGTTGATCGCCRCTTCCTCGGCAGTCGCGAGTCCATCCGAAACGCAGGCGGGATCGGTGGCGAGAAAATGCCGGGTCAGCCRGATCTGCGTCAGCAGCGCGACGATCGAATGCACCAGCGTGTCGTGCAGGTCGCGCGCCAGGCGAAGCCGCGTTCGGGCAAGCGAGGCGAAGCGCACCTCGGAGTTGGCCGCTTCGAGCTGTTGTTCCATCAGGCGTCGGGCGCGACGCTCGCTCTCGAACATGATCTCGGCCTGGCGCGCCGTGAAGTCGGGCATCGCAATCACGACGTAGTGCGACTGATCGCTGTTCCACAAGACGACCGCCGTGACCGGACGATCCAGCCCCGGCTGCTGCGCCCGCACGCCCGACAAGGCGATCAGATCCCGGCGTCCCTCGGACAGCGCGGCCATCTCGGCCTCCATCCCGACCAGCAGCGTGCACAGGCAGCAATCCGCTCCGATGGCCGGAAGCCACTCGACCAGTTGTCCCACCTTCTGCTGAACGGTTCTGTCAGCCMGCAGAACGGCAAGCCCTATGACATCCGCTTGAGCGGCTGGCAGGAGTTCTGTGCCGAGGTCGATCATTCGTTTCTACAACCAGCCGCAAGGCGCGGCCCATCCACTTTGACGTAAGCCGGAACCGGCCGCAAACGAATATGACTTTCGTCATGATCGCCCGTGACTTTGGCCAGATGCTCTTCCGCAACCAAAGGAGCTAGATCGGAAGCCGTCAATATCGGCAACCTGTTGATGCGCTTTTGAAATGACCATCGCCCGGATCACCGGCGCTACGGGTCCGGTCGACAGGGAGTTCGGGTTGCCGCGATTTCAGCAATGGGAAAAGGAACCGTGGACGTGGAAACGGTTTCGGCAGCTGCCGGTCAGCTTTCAGATATTGGCGGTTCTGGCTGTATCCGCAGTGTTGTCGATAATGCTGCTGATCTTGGTGCTTCTGGTTCGCAAGTAACGCGAACCTGCACCTGGAATCGCGGCGCCGGCCAACCCGGTTATCGAAAGGCATGAAAATAGCCGTGCAGTTCATCAAGCACCAGGGCTCCGGGGAGAGGATGGTCGTATTGCCGGAATCAGAATTCCGCATGCTCCGGCGGACGGCCATGGCAGGTCTGAGCGACCTTGCCGACCTTGCCGGCACCAACTCCCTGCCCAAACGCGTGCTGGACAAGATCGCCGGTGGCGAGAACCCGGTTCGCGCCATCAGRCTTATGCGCGGCCTGAGCGGGAGGCAATTGGCGGCTCAGGCGGGGATAACCCCCAGCATGCTGTCGCAAATAGAGCGCAGCGGAAAGTCGGCCTCCACCAAGACCCTCAAGGCCATCGCWCGTGTCCTGGATGCACCTCTGCATCTCATCTCGCCGGATCTACCCGCGGGAGCCCGGGAGGTACTGACTGGAACCAGCAGGCCCGTGGCGTGGATCCTGACCTGAGAGACCGAGACGCCCGCGCGGAATTTGCGCTAGCAATCTCGGTTTCGGCTGTCACTGCCGTTTTTCAGTCCGGCAGCTGCCTGCCAAGCCACGTGACTTTTGTCACCACCGGTCGTGACCTTCGGCGGATTTTTCCATTCCTGCAGCCGCGATAGGACCTTGCCTGTGCCGATCGTCGGACATCGGCGGACAGATCGGCAGAAACCTTGTGCATTCCCGGCAAGCAAAGCGCGGATGAGTTCGATGAACACAACAGACTGTCACGCCTCGCGACCTCGGCTACGGCTTTCCGGGTGGTTGGCCATGCATCCGGTGATGACTGCCGCTCTGGTCGCATGCGCCTGCTGCCTGGTCGTGGCCGGCTCGATTCCCATGCTTGCATCCGCTTCGACGCCAGACGTTCCGGATTCCGTCGCGGTGAACAGTGCCGACAAAGGTCCGCGCGTCGCTCCCAGGTCAGCGATCGATTCCGCGTGCAAGGGTCAGAGCTGGGGCCACGAAACGCAAGGGTGCCTGGTCGCGATCCTCAATCGGAGCAAAGCCGGACAGCAGCGATCGATCCGCATTATTGCCGACAAGAGCGACGCCCAAGACGCGCACTGAAGGTCTGCCCGTCGGGGCCGGCAGCTTCAGCGACATCTGCGATCCAAATGTCTCTTTTCGCTGGTCGCCGCCGGCGTGTCGGAGCTTCTGGCGCAACGCCGCGGATTGAATTAGCATCCGTTAAATCAAGGCTCCGGCCGTAATCCGGCAAGATGCGGATCGCGGAGCGCAGGGGAGCAAGGCCAAGGCGGCGGTTGCGTGCCGGGCACCCGGCTCGGTGCGAGTGGGCATTTCGCGCGGCGGCAAGGCGCAGCGCGGCTGGGAGGAGCCAAAATGCAAAAACTACAGTCGCAAGGCGTCCACCACATCACGCTGGTCGGCGCTGACCGTCAGACCTCGATCGATTTCTGGGAGGGCGTGCTCGGCATGCCTTTCATCTTCGAGCAGCCCAATCTCGACAAGGCGAGCGAAAGCCACCTCTATTTCGATCCCGGCGACGGCCGGCTTATCACCGTCTTCAGCGACGAGAGCCGCAGCCCGGTGAAGCGGCGCACACCGACCGATATCGGCTGTGTCCACCACATCGCCTTCTCGGTGTCGCGCGTAACCTTCCTGCAGGCGGTCGCCCGGCTCGACGAGCGCGGCATCAAGCACAGCGGCGTCAAGGATCGCGGCTTCATGGATTCGATCTATTTCGAGGATCCGCTTGGGCTTTTGATCGAACTCGCCTCCTACCGCTTCGAGCCGCCGGCCGGCTTCAGCCATGCCGACGTGCTGATGGAGGCGCACAAGATCCGCGTGGCACGGGGCGACTACGCAATAGCCGAAGTGCACCTTGCCGACGCTATCCAGGCGCTGGTCGAGCGGTCGCGCAAAACACTGTCCGAGAACCGGGCGGCAAAAAATCCGTACTGAACRGGTCAGAGGGAGGACCAGGATGGCAAAGGCAGCCACAAAGGGAACGAAGAAGGCCGCGGTCAAGCCGGCGGCCAAAGTCGCCAAGCCGGCGAAAGYGGCGGCAAAGGCCGAGCCCAAGGCGAAGCCGGCTAAGAAGCCTGCAGTCAAGCTCAGCATGCTGCGGCCGAGCGTCAACAACATGACGGTCCGGGTTTTCACGCGAGCGGCCGGTCTCGATCATGCGGAGACCGACGCCTGGGGCCAGACGCGCACGCCCGAATTCCTGGCGCGCAATCCGGCGCATCTGACACCGATGATCGAGGACAAGGGGCTGCCGCGCGGCGTGCTTTGGGAAAGCTGCGCCATCATGCAGTATCTCGCCAACAAGCACGGACTGGACAAGTTCTATCCGAAGGCGCCGGCAAAGCGGGCGATGGTCGACAGCGCCATGTTCTATCTGGTCGGCACGCTCTATCCCTATGTAGCCAGAGCCACCTATCCGGCGCTCGGCTTTCCGCAATATGCCGGCGAGGTTGGYCACAGCGATGCCCAACCCGACAAGAAATCGGAGGCGCAGAAAGCGGCCGCCGCCRCGATCGCCGAACCACTGGAGGTCTTCCACAGCTTCTTCCRGGACGGCAWGCCGTTCATCGGCGGYAAGAACCCGTCAATCGCCGACATCCGCCYGGCGGCGACGCTGGAGTTCCTGGCGGTCATCGACTATGCGCTGCCGCAATGGGCGAAGGAGTATATGGCCGCGATCGAGAAGAAGCTCGGCAAGGCCTATGCCGAGCCGGCTGGCGACGTGCGCGGCTACATCGCTCATGTGAAGTCAAAGGCCGCGACATAGGTACGCGCGGAGTTAAAGCATGTCGCCCAAAACTGCTGCGCACTTTTGGGCGACATGCATTAGGGATTCGTTAACCAAAGCGCTGTCTAGTGTATCGGTCCTCGCTGCGACCGCGGATGTACCGGCGCGATGCCGAGGCGAAGGGAAAGGTCGGCTCAATGCCGGCCTTTTGCTTTTCCGGCGGCGGCCGCACCCGCATCGCGACAGCTTGATTTTGCCTATTTTGCCGATGTCAGCCCAGCTGAAACCCTATTATCATCCTGCGCGTTGATCTTAGCACGGGGACGGGCGAAAGGGAGGAGGACCAGCGATGAGAGGAATGATAGGAGTTTCGGCGATCGCGGGCGCTCTGCTGACACTGCCTTTTCCGGCGAATGCCGAGACGCTCAACACCATGAACGAGGTCAGCACCGCCCTGCAAGCCTGCTGGACCCCACCGGCCAATTCCGGAACTGCCTCGGTGACCCTCAGCTTCAGCTTCAAGCGCGACGGCACGCTGATCGGACCGCCAAAGCCAACGGCCATCAAGGTCAGCGGCAATGACAAGGCGCGTCAGGCCTATGTCGATGCGGCGACCGCCGCCTTGCGCAACTGCCTGCCGCTCAGCTTCTCGCCGACGCTCGCGCAGGGAATTCCGGGAAAGGTCTTTACGCTTCAGTTCAATTCGCCAAAAAGCAACGTCAAAGCAGTCCAGCAATAGAATCGCTGAACCGCTCAATTCGCCCTGCGCAAATTTCACCCTCGCGCAATTCCGAGGCGAAGACCGTCATGCTTTTATCGGGATTGCTACGCTGGAACCGCGTCACGTCGGATTGTTCCCGCGCCTCGCTTTCACGTGCCTTTCCAGTTCCGGCATCTCGAAGACATAGTCGCTCCAGGCCGATTCCGGAATCTGTCCGGCCAGATAGCATTCCAGCAGCAGATTCTGCTCAGGTGTCAGACGTCGCGGAGTCCGCTCATGGTCCAGTCCAAGCGAATGGATCAGGTTCCTGGTCAGGCCAGAGACGGTGAAGTGAACAGACATCTTCAGGCTCCTTCGCGTTGCGCGGATAACGTCGCGCGCCACCCAAAGGTTTCATCAGCAGTCCGTGATCGAAGGCGCATCGTGATGGCCGCCTACCGGCGGGTGCGGGGCGCCAGCTATACAGTTGTTCTGCTTGGCCCGCGGGGCGGCCAAAGCGCAGACCCGATCGAAACGCGAGATTAGTCGCACACCACGCGAAAACGCTTGCCGGATTCGGTGACATTGCGGCAGGCCAGCCCTTTCTCCGGGCCGGAAGAGGCATTCGGCAACTGTGTATCCATGGGCGGYGTCAGCGGCGACGGCTTGCGATATCTGCGCGGTGCCGGTCTTGCAGGCTCCGGTGGCGCCGGAAAGACGCCGGCCGTCACCGGCGGCGCGTTCACCTGTGCCGGCTGCGGAGGCCTGTCCCAGACCCGCCTGACGTCGAGCTGTCGCGGAATGAGCACGGTACCGTCGTCGCTGCGGGCGCAGCCRCCGGCCGCAAGCAGCGCCGGACAGAGAATGAAAGGCAGAATTCGACCGAACATCAGCGATACCCCCGGTCGATTTTATACCCCGGCAATGGTGGATCCGCCAACGGACGGATTACCGCAGYAGGCGTCGAACCAAAGCGCGTCGCGCTGAAACGTATCCAGGCGACGCGCCTTAGCTTTGATTTTACGCAATGTCGTTTTGCCAAAACCGGCGCACTGTTTTGGCGACATGCGTTGACGGCATCGGGTGCATCCGGTTGCAAATCGTTAAGGTTAGCGGATCGTTAATGCTTGTCGGGCACATTCCGCCGACGAACTGACGAGTYCGGCCTGGGGGGCAGGAATGGCGGATACGGACGGGATGGTCGGGGCGGGCGACGCGCGTGATTCTGAAAGAGCGGCCGAGCGCGGCGAGGGAGCGGTCGCCGGCGCCCAGGACCAGCACGCGGCCGGCACGTCGGAAGCGCTCGCCAATCTCAGGCTGATGGTCGATTCGATGCCGATCGGCGTTATCGTCCTCGATGCCGACCTCAACGCGGAGATCATCAACCGCGCCTTCTACGATTTCTGGAAGATCGATCCGCGCCGCGCCACGGTCGGCTGCGCCTTTCGCGCGCTGATGGAGGCAAGCCGCGATGCCGACCCCTATGGCGCCGACGAAGCCGTCTGGCAGCGCCACATCGCCCAGCGCGAGGCGGAAATCCGGGCGGGCGTTGCCGGCTCCAGGCAGTTGCCGCGCAATGACGGCCGCACGCTGATCGCCTCCCTGGCCCCGCTTGCCGGCGGCAAGCGGCTGATCTCCTATGTCGACATCACCGACTTGAAGCACCGCGAGACGGAAGCCGACGACGCGCGCAAGAACCTCGTCACGGTGCTGGAATCGATGCCTGCCGGCGTCATCATCTATGACCGGGACGATAATTTCGTCTTCGCCAACCACAAGCTGYAAGACAGCCTGCCGGCGCTGAAGCCTGCCTGGCAGCCGGGCCGTACACTTCGCGAGGCATTTGCGCTYGGTCACTCGGTGGGCTACTTCCGGTCGAGCGGCGACCCGCAGATCGACAGCTTGTATGGCGTCGACACCGAGCGCTGGCTCGACGCCATGCTCAGGCGCTATCGTTTGTCAAATTCCTCCTACGAGCGCCAGAATCCCGATGGGCGCTGGTACCAAGTTTACGACATGCGCACGGACGACGGTACCTTCATCGGCGTGCGCGTCGACATCACCGGCATCAAGGCACGCGAGAAGGCGTTGCGTGACTCGATGCGGCAGATCGACCTTTACCGGCATGTCATGGATGAATTGCCGGTGGCGGCTTTCATCAAGGCTGACGATCTCAGCATCGAGTTCGTCAACAAAGCCTGGTGCGCGCTGACCGGCATTCCCAAGGAAGACGTCATCGGCAAGACCGACCGGGAGCTTTTCGCCGCCGAAGAGGCGGACGGCTACAGCGCTGACGATGCCGAGGTCGTCGCCACCGGCAGGGTGCGCGAGGTGGAGGAGGCGGTCACCCATCGCGACGGCACAGTGCGGCAGCTGATGACGCGCAAGAGCCGCCTGGTGGCGATCGACGGATCGGTGCACCTGGTCGGTTCCAGCACCGACATCACCGACGTCAAGGCGCGCGAGCGCGCGCTCAAGGAAAGCATGCGCGAGAACGAGGTCTTCCGCAGCCTGATCGACAACGTGCCGGTGTCGATCTACGCCAAGCGCTCGGACCTCAGGCAATTCTACGTCAACAAGGGCTGGTGCGATCTCACCGGCTTCAGCAAGGAAGAGGCGATCGGCAAGACCGATGTCGAGATCTTCGGCGCGGACGGCCAAGCCTTCGTGGCGGGCGACCTCGCGGTGCTGCGCACCGGCGAGACGCAGGAGATCGAGGAACAGGTGACGCTGCCCGACGGACGCGTGCGTCACCAGTTCGCGCGCAAGGGCGCGATGATCGCATCCGACGGCTCRCTCTATTTGATCGGCTCGACCACGGACATAACGGAACTGAAGCAGCGCGAGGCCGAACTCACCGAGGCTCGCCAGCGCGCCGTGCTCGCCGACCGCGCCAAGTCGGAATTCCTGGCCAATATGAGCCATGAAATACGCACGCCGATGAACGGCGTGCTCGGCATGGCCGAGCTGCTCGCCAAGTCGGACCTCGACCCGAAGCAGAAGACGTTCACCGACATCATCGTCAAATCCGGCAATGCGCTGCTCACCATCATCAACGACATCCTCGACTTCTCCAAGATCGACGCCGGCCAGCTCGTGCTCGACCCGGCGCCTTTCAACCTCGCCGAGGCGATCGAGGATGTGGCGACGCTCGTTTCGACGCGCGCCAAGGAGAAGGACCTCGAGCTCATCGTTCGCGTCCAGCCCGGGCTCGACGGCCAGTTCGTCGGCGATGTCGGCCGCGTCAGGCAGATCGTCACCAATCTGCTCGGCAATGCRGTGAAATTCACCGACGAGGGCCATGTGCTGGTCGACGTCACAGGCGAGCGGGTTCCGGCCGGCACCAGGCTCACCATCTCCATCACCGACACGGGCATCGGCATTCCCGAGGACAAGCTGAAGCTGGTGTTCGAGAAGTTCAGCCAGGTCGACACCTCCTCGACAAGACGGCACGAGGGCACCGGGCTCGGCCTCGCCATCACCTCGCGACTCGTCGAGCTGATGGGCGGCGAGATCGGCGTCGACAGCGCCGAGGGCAAAGGCTCGACCTTCTGGTTCACCGTCACGCTGCCGCGGGCCGAGCAAGGCGGACAGYGCATCATGCCGGTCGACGTCACCGGCGCGCGCGTGCTGATCGTCGACGACAATGYCGTCAACCGCTCGATCCTGAGCGAGCAGATGGCGTCCTGGACCTTCGATTCCTGCGCGGCGGAAAGCGGCGCCGAGGGACTGAAGGTGCTGATTGCCGCCGCCGCCTATGGCGTGCCGGTCGACTGCGTCGTGCTCGATTACCAGATGCCGGGCATGACCGGCGCCGAAATGGCGCGCATCGTGCGCAACACCGCCGGCCTGGCGCACACGCCGATCATCATGCTGACCTCGGTCGACCAGTCGCTCGCCGGCGCCGCCTATCGCGATCTCGGCATCGATGCGCAGCTGATCAAGCCGGCGCGCTGCTCTATCCTGCTGGAGACGCTGGTCGCCACCATCCAGCGCCATCGCCACAGCATGGCGGCCGCTCATCCGGCTCCGACCGGCGGCGCCGCGGCTGGGCACGGCGCGCCGCAAGCGTCCACCGCAACGGCGTCGGATCGCGTCCTGCTGCAACCGCCGCCGGCGCGCGCCCGGCCGCGCCCGGCCGGCGCGGAGCCCGAGTTCCACATTCTCGTCGCGGAGGACAATGAGGTGAACCAACTGGTGTTCACGCAAATCCTCGGCGAGACCGGCTATCGCTTCGAGATTGTCGGCAACGGCCGCAAGGCGCTCGACGCCTTCGGCAAGCTCAATCCGCGCATGATCCTGATGGACGTGTCGATGCCGGAGATGAACGGGCTGGAGGCAACCGCCGCCATYCGCCGGCTCGAAGCCGATACGGGRACGCATGTGCCGWTCGTTGGCGTCACCGCGCACGCGCTGAAAGGGGACCGCGAACGCTGCGTGGAGGCCGGCATGGACGATTACCTGCCGAAGCCGATCAGCCCGAAGGCATTGCTCGAGAAGCTCGAGAGGTGGCTCGGTCCGGACGCAAAGCTCCAACGCAGCGCCGGCTAGAGCCGCATGGCTGCCCGCCGGCGGCCGCGTCTACGATACCTTCAGCAGGTCTTACTCAGGCGTATGGTGTGATCGCACCATACCAAAACGAGGCCAAGCCGGGACAATAGTCACTGTCGATTCCGCCCTTCGGTTACGGGCGGGAGCAGCGACCGCCGGCAAGAAACAGCGTCGACTCTACCCCAACGGGACCTGTTTTCGGCGATGGCTAGGCCATGATCCGCTCTGGCATTCGGGCAACGCGCTCTCGTCCGGATTTTATTTCCCGGCGGCCGAGATTTCGGCCGCCGGGATAGTTTTTATTCAAAAGTTCGACAAGTTACTGATTCCCGCGGCAAACTCCGGCTGGTCCGAAATGGCGGCCGCAGACCCCTCCAGACATCCCGTCCAGAAGTTACCGGGCTGACACGGAACTGTCATGCAACTGTAATAATCGAACGCTATTGCGCTCACCGGGCGCCGAAAGAAAGGGTGCCAAGAGACCATATTCCGAACAGGAGCAGGCCATATGAGACATTTCATCCGCTCGGCGGCTGTTGCGATTGCAATGGCTGCGGCATCCACCCTCTCTCTCTCCGCCGCGATGGCGGCCGACATCTCTGGCGCCGGCGCCACCTTCCCCTATCCGATCTACGCAAAGTGGGCCGACGCCTACAAGAAGGAGACCGGCATCGGTCTCAACTATCAGTCGATCGGTTCCGGCGGCGGCATCAAGCAGATCAAGGCCAAGACCGTCACCTTCGGCGCTTCCGATGCGCCGCTGAAGGGCGACGACCTCAAGTCGACCGGCCTCGCGCAGTTCCCGATGGTGATGGGCGGCATCGTTCCGGTCGTCAACCTCGAAGGCGTCAAGCCGGGTCAGCTGGTGCTTGACGGCCCGACGCTGGCCGACATCTTCGCCGGCAAGATCACCAACTGGAATGACGCGGCGATCAAGAAGCTCAATCCGAAAGTGAAGCTGCCCGACCAGGCGATCGCGGTCGTCCATCGTTCGGACGGCTCGGRCACCACGTTCAACTTCAGCTACTATCTGGCCGACGTCAGCGCCGACTGGAAGTCGAAGGTCGGCGTGAACACCGCGCTCGAGTGGCCGGTGGGCATCGGCGCYAAGGGCAACGAGGGCGTCGCCAACAACGTCTMGCAGACCGCCGGCGCTATCGGCTATGTCGAATACGCCTATGCCAAGCAGAACAAGCTCACCTACGCCGACATGGTCAACAAGGACGGCAAGAAGGTCGGGCCGACCGCCAAGTCGTTCTCGGCTGCTGCGGCCAACGCGGACTGGAACTCGCAGCCGGGCTACGGTGTGATCCTGGCCAATCAGGCCGGTCCCGAATCCTGGCCGATGACCTCCGCGACCTGGATCCTCGTCTACCAGAAGCCCGACGATGCGGCGGCCACGGCCGAAGCGCTCAAGTTCTTCGCCTGGTCCTACGCCAAGGGCGACAAGATGGCTGCCGAGCTTGACTACGTTCCGATGCCCGACAAGGTTGTGAAGAGCGTCGAGGAAATGTGGGGCAAGGAGATCGTCGACAAGGACGGCAAGCCGCTCTACTCGGGAATGTAATTTCCGGAATGGGAGGGCGCCTCGGGCGCCCTCCTGCCTTTCTTTCGAATGCGAGGGGCTCGATGACAGCCGTTTCCGAAGCCGTGACATCGTCCGCCATGCGGGCCAGAGAAGCCACGGTGCGCCGCTTTGCCCTCACCGACATGGTCTTCCGGGCGRCCACGCGCGCATCCGCCATCCTCGTGCTGGTTCTCCTGGGTGGCGTCGCCATCTCGCTGGTCGCCGGCTCATGGGAGGCACTGTCGAAGTTCGGCTTCTCCTTCCTGACCACCGAGGCCTGGAACCCGGTTACGGAGAATTTCGGYGCGCTCGCACCGATCTACGGCACGATCGTCACCTCGGCCATCGCCATCATCATCGCCGTGCCGATCGGCATCGGCATCGCCGTTTTCCTGACCGAGCTCTGCCCGCGCCCGCTGAGGCGCCCGATTGGCATTGCGGTCGAGCTGCTCGCCGGCATTCCCTCGATCATCTACGGCATCTGGGGCCTGTTCGTCTTCGCGCCGTTCCTGCAGACGACGATCCAGCCCTTCATCATTGATATTTTCCACGGCATACCGGGCCTCAACAGCCTTTTCGCCGGACCGCCCTACGGCATCGGTCTGCTGACATCGTCGCTGATCCTCGCCATCATGGTGCTGCCCTTCATCACCTCGATCACCAAGGACGTGTTCGACACGGTGCCGGCGGTCCTGAAGGAATCGGCCTACGGCATCGGCTGCACGACCTGGGAGGTGACCCGGCGCGTGGTCATTCCCTATACCCGGGTCGGCATCATGGGCGGRGTCATGCTCGGCCTTGGCCGCGCGCTCGGCGAGACGATGGCCGTCACCTTCGTCATCGGCAACGCACATCGCATCAGCGCCTCGCTGTTCGCGCCCGGCACGACGATCTCGGCGACCATCGCCAACGAATTCACCGAGGCCGACGGCTCGCTCTACACGTCCTCGCTGGTGGCGCTCGGCCTGATCCTCTTCATCATCACGTTCTTGATCCTCGCTATCGCACGCTACATGCTGTTGCGCATCGATAGCCGCACGGGAGCCTGACCGATGGCGACAGCTGCATCGCTTCACCAACGCCGCAAGCGCAAGAATGCCGTGATGATGGCGCTTTGCGTCATCGCGGCGGGCATCGGCCTCGCCTGGCTGGCGCTGATCCTCGGCGCCTTGGTCTACAAGGGGCTCTCGGGCGTCTCGCTTTCGGTGTTCACGCAAATGACGCCGCCGCCCGGCGATGCGGGCGGCCTGCTCAACGCCATCTACGGCAGCATCATCATGACCATCATCGGCATCGCCGTCGGCACGCCGATCGGCGTGCTCGCCGGAACCTACATGGCCGAGTACGGGCGCTTCTCGCGCCTCACCACGGTGGTGCGGTTCATCAACGATATCCTGTTGTCGGCGCCGTCGATCATCGTCGGCCTGTTCGTCTATGAGCTGATGGTGCGGCCGATGGGCCACTTCTCCGCGATCGCAGGCGCGGTCGCGCTGTCGATTCTGGTGATCCCGGTTGTGGTGCRCACCACCGAGGACATGCTCAACCTGGTGCCCAATGCGCTGCGCGAAGCCGGCACCGCCATCGGCGCGCCGCGCTGGGTGGTGATCCRCTCGGTCGCCTATCGCGCAGCGTTGTCCGGCATCGTCACCGGCATATTGCTGGCGATCGCCCGCATTTCGGGCGAGACGGCGCCGCTGCTCTTCACCGCGCTCAACAACCAGTTCTGGTCGAGCAATCTCAACGCGCCGATGGCCAGCCTGCCGGTGACCATCTTCCAGTTCGCGCTCAGCCCCTACGAGGAATGGCAGCAGCTCGCCTGGACGGGCGCGCTCATAATCACCCTGACGGTTCTCGGGCTGAGCATCTTCGCCCRCAGCCTTACCGGACGCAGAGAGGACAGATGAAACCTATGTTGTCCACCGATCTGAACGTAGCCGACACGACCGTTGAGAAGGCCAAGATCGAGGTCAAGAACCTCAACTTCTATTACGGCCAGTCGAAGGCGCTGAAGGACATCAACCTGTCCTTGCCCGAACGCAGCGTCACCGCCTTCATCGGCCCGTCGGGCTGCGGGAAGTCGACGCTGCTGCGCGTCCTGAACCRCATCTACGAGCTCTATCCGAAGCAGACCGCGGAAGRCCAGGTGCTRCTCGACGGCAAGAACATCCTCGACCGTTCGCAGGACCTCAACCTGCTCAGGACCAAGATCGGCATGGTGTTCCAGAAGCCGACGCCGTTCCCGATGTCGATCTACGAGAACATCGCTTTCGGCGTCAGGCTGTATGAGAAGATCAGCAAGGCCGAAATGGWCAATCGCGTCGAGTCGGCGCTGAAGCGCGCGGCGCTCTGGAACGAGGTCAAGGACAAGCTCAATGCCAGCGGCCAGAGCCTCTCCGGCGGWCAGCAGCAGCGGCTTTGCATCGCCCGCACCGTGGCGGTGAAGCCGGAAGTCATCCTGCTCGACGAGCCGGCCTCGGCGCTCGATCCGCTGTCGACCGCCAAGATCGAAGAGCTGATCGACGAATTGCAGGCCGACTACACCATCGTGATCGTCACCCACAACATGCAGCAGGCGGCGCGCGTGTCGCGGCAGACGGCATTCATGTATCTCGGCGAGCTGGTGGAGTTCGACCGCACCGAGAAAATCTTTACCTCGCCCCGCGAGAAGCGCACGCAGGACTATATTACCGGCCGTTTCGGCTGAGTTCATACGAGGACATAAATCATGGCCCATACGGTCGCTTCCTTCGACGAGGATCTCGGGCAGATCAGCCGGCTCATCCGTGACATGGGCGATCTTGCCGGCTCGATGGTCAGCGCGTCGACCAAGGCTCTGCTCGCTTCCGACAACGCCTTGGCGCAGCGCGTGGTCTCGGACGACGCCATCATGGATGCGCGGCAGCGCGAGCTCGACGACCGCGCCATCACGCTCAWCGCCAAGCGCCAGCCCATGGCCGACGACCTRCGCAACGTGGTCGGCGCGATCCGCATGGCGGGCGATCTCGAGCGCATAGGCGACCTTGCCAAGAACATCGCCAAGCGCGTCGGCTCCGTCGGCGTCAGCGCTGCGCCGCGCGACCTGTCGCACTCGATCGACGCAATGGCGCAGCTGGTGCTGATCCAGGTCCAGGGCGTGATCGAGGAGTACACGGCGGGCGACGCCGCGGCGCTCGCCAAGCTCAGGAACGACGACGAGCGCATCGACGTCAAATACACCTCCGTGTTCCGCGAGTTGTTGACCTACATGATGGAGGATCCCCGCAACATCACGGCCTGCACGCATCTCCTGTTCTGCGCCAAGAACCTGGAGCGCATCGGCGACCATGTCACCAACATCGCCGAGAACGCCTATTACGTGCTGACCGGCACGCAATTGCCGTCGAATCGTCCGAAACAGGACGAGACGGCGATGTCGGCGCCGGCGGCTTGAAAGCGAAGGTACCAGCCAAATGATCGCGCCACGCATCATGGTGGTGGAGGACGAGGAGCCGCTGGGGGTGCTGCTCCGCTACAATCTCGAATCCGAAGGCTATCAGGTCGAGGTGGTGAGCCGCGGCGACGAGGCCGAAATCCGCCTGCAGGAGAATGTGCCTGATCTTCTGGTGCTCGACTGGATGGTGCCCGCGGTTTCCGGCATCGAGCTCTGTCGCCGCCTCAGGATGYGGCCCGAGACCGAGCGGCTGCCGATCATCATGCTGACCGCGCGCGGCGAGGAAAGCGACAGGGTGCGCGGCCTCTCGACGGGCGCCGACGACTATCTGGTCAAGCCGTTCTCGACGCCGGAATTCATGGCCAGGGTCAAGGCGCTGCTGCGCCGCGCCAAGCCGGAGGTGCTCTCCAGCGTGCTCAAGGTCGGCGACATCGTGCTCGACCGCGAATCGCATCGCGTCTACCGCAAGAAGACCGAGATCAGGCTCGGCCCGACCGAGTTCCGGCTGCTCGAATTCATGATGCGCCATCCTGGCCGCGTGTTCTCGCGCAGCCAGCTGCTCGACAATGTCTGGGGCGAGACGATCTATATCGACGAGCGTACGGTGGACGTGCATGTCGGACGGCTGCGCAAGRCCGTCAACAATGGCCGCATGCCCGACGTCATCCGCACCATCCGCGGGGCGGGATATGYGATCCGTGAGGATTAGATCCGAGGCGCTGAAGTCCTGAAGGGATCGATGCGTCCGACAGCGGATCGCCTGCGTTGACGATTAGCGAAGACGCTCCTGCTCCGCCCTGGAATGACGAAGCTGCGGGCCTTCGCTAGTCTCTGGCGAGACACTTCAAAGCTGCTGATCAGGCAACGTTCTTGCCCGAACCTGCCTTTGCCTGCACGCCCGGCGCGAAAATCTCCTGGTCGACGAAGGTCAGCGCGCGCATGGCGCAGCCTTCGCGGATGAGCGGCAATTCGTTCGGCTCGGTATCGAAGGAGATCGATTCCGAATGCTGGCCGCCGGCAGTCCGGGCGATCGCTTCGCGCAGCGCCGGCTCGATCAGATCGAAGGCCGCAGCGCTGACGCCGACCATGGCGACGGGCGCAGGGTCGATCAGCGCGAACAGGCTGCCGAGGCTGAAGCCAAGCGCCTCGCCCGCCCGGCGATAGGCCTCACGCTCCGGGCCGTCCTCTTGCCGAGCCTTGGCGGCAAGCGCCCGCATGTCGGCGTCGCCGACGTCGACCGGTTCGGCGTCCTCGCTCATCTTCATGGCGCTGCGCCAGATGGCGTAGTTGCCGGCATAGGCCTCGACGCAGCCGCGGCGTCCRCAACGGCAGAGCGCGCCGCCCGGACGGTGGATCATGTGGCCGAACTCGCCTCCGGAAGACTGCGTGCCGGTGAACAGCTCGCCCTTCAGCACCAGTCCCATGCCGATGCCGTGCGAGAGCAGGATGGCGATGAAGTTGTCGCGATACCGGTCGGGGTCGCGCCATTGCAGCGCAACCGCCATCATGTTGCAGTCGTTCTCCATGGTGGCCGGAATGCCGAATTCCTTTTCCAGGATGTCGGCGAAGGGAATGTCGGTCAGCGRCATGATCGGCGACCACAGCATGGCGCGGGCGTGGGAATCGGTGATGCCCTGGATGCCCATGGCGACGCGGGCGACACTTCCGACATCGAGATCGGGATCCTCGAGCCGGCGCCGGACGATCGCCGTGCATTCGTCGATCAAATCGCCGCGCGGCATGGTGAGGGTGTCGAGGCGCCGCTGCTCCTCGGCAACGACCTGGCCGGCATAGTCGATGACGGCGACGGAAAGGAAATTCAGCGACAGCACCACCGTCACCACCGCGGCGGCCTCGGGATTGAGGGCGAGGCCGACCTGCGGCCGGCCGCGCTTCAGCGAAGCGGCCTCGCTCGGCTTGCCCTCGGCCAGGATGCCTTCCTGGATCAGGTCCGAGGAGATCGCCGAAATGGTCGAGTGGCTGAGCCCGGTGGTCGCGGCGATCTCCGTCCGCGACGGCTGGCCGGCCCGGCGCACGGCCGAGAGCACCATGGCGCGATTGCGCCGGCGCAGGTCGTCGTGGCGGATTCCGACCGACATTTTTCTTTCCTCCCGGTCAGCGCGACCCCCGATATTGCATGGGCCGTCGGCGACGCGCCAGACCGGTCCGGTAGCCCTCGATATAACACCGCACCGCGCTGGATTTGTCTCGTTCAATTCCGTGCGGAAAATCGCTGCACGCTTCTCCTGGAATTGTTCAGCGGATAGTGGCAGAAGCCGTTCGGGCTGTCATTATTTATTGCGCGACTCGAAAAAAAGTTCGTGGCACCTCAAAAACCATCAAAATCGCGGTTGACAGGGCTTCGGCGTTACAGCAGTGTTTTTTCGAGGCTCGAAAAAAAGCCTCTGTGTGCGGCCTTCGGGCCAGTCAGGGTCGCGCCGCAAGAGGCGCAGGGAGGAAATCATGAAGAGATTTGCAGCCGCCATRCTGGCGGGTGTCGCCATGTCGCTGACGCTGGCGTCGGTCGCCGAGGCGAAGGGCAAGCTGATCGGCGTTTCGTGGTCGAATTTTCAGGAAGAGCGCTGGAAGACCGACGAAGCGGCGATGAAAAAAGCCATCGAGGCCGCCGGCGACAAATATATCTCGGCCGACGCGCAGTCCAATCCGGGCAAGCAACTGACCGACGTCGAAAGCCTGATCTCGCAGGGCGCCAACGCGCTGATCATCCTGGCGCAGGACGCCTCGGCGATCGGRCCGGCGGTACAGAAGGYGCTCGACGAGGGCATTCCGGTCGTCGGCTACGACCGCTTGATCGAGAACAAAGACGTGTTCTACCTGACCTTCGACAACAAGGAAGTCGGCCGCATGCAGGCCCGCGAGGTGTTCAAGGCCAAGCCTGAAGGCAATTACGTCTTCATCAAGGGATCGGGCGCCGATCCGAATGCGAACTTCCTGTTCTCGGGCTCGATGGAAGTGCTGAAGGAGGCCATCGACAGCGGCAAGGTCAAGAATGTCGGCGAGGCCTATACGGACGGCTGGCTGCCGGCCAATGCCCAGAAAAACATGGAGCAGTTCCTGACCGCCAACGACAACAAGGTCGACGCGGTCGTGGCGGCCAATGACGGCACCGCAGGCGGTGTCGTCGCGGCGCTGACGGCTCAAGGGTTGGCCGGCACCGTTCCGGTCTCGGGCCAGGACGGCGACCACGCGGCGCTCAACCGCATCGCGCTCGGCACGCAGACCGTGTCGGTGTGGAAGGATGCGCGCGAGCTCGGCAAGAACGCCGCAGAGATYGCCTCGCAGCTCGCCGACGGCAAGAAGACGGCCGACATCGCCGGCGCCAAGGACTTCACGACGCCCGGCGGCAACACCGTCAAATCGCTGTTCCTGACCCCGGTGGCGATCACCAAGGACAATCTCAACGTTGTCATCGACGCCGGCTGGATCAAGAAGGACGAAGTCTGCGCCGGCGTTGCCGCCGGCAGCGTCGCGGTCTGCAACTAACCGGCCGACAGCAGTCCAAACGCGGCGCCGCGGCCCAGCGACCGCGGCGCTCGCCCGAGCTTCCCATTTCAGCAAGGTCGGGAAAGCCATTCCGGTGCAATTCCGATCGGAAACCCGTGGCGCGCTTTTTCTGGACTTGCTTTAGCATCGTAGTCCGGCAATCCGCGACAGACGGCAAGCCGGTGGGAGGATATCATGACCGATACGACCTCTGATGCCGCTGCCAACCCGGCCGCGGATCGCGCGCGTGCATCCGAACTCAGCGCCGTCGGGCGCTTCCTCAAGGCGACCGAACTCGACACGCGCATGCTTGGCATGGTCGGCGCGCTGCTGATCATCTGGGTCGGCCTGCACGTCATTTCGAGCCTGCGGCTCGGCGTCAACCCGCTCGATTTCGACAGCCGCACGTTCCTCACGCCGCGCAATCTGTGGAACCTGTCGGTGCAGACCTCGGCCGTGGCGATCATGGCCTCCGGCATGGTGCTGGTCATCGTCATGCGCAACATCGACCTCTCCGTCGGCTCGGCTGAGGGACTGATCGGCATGGTCATGGGCTTTGCCCAGGTGCATTTCCTGGTGCGGATGGTCGGGCTCGAGCTCGGCAATCCGTGGATCTGGGTGCTGGCGCTGGCCATCGGCCTGGCGCTCGGGCTGCTGATCGGCGCCTTCCAGGGCTTCGTCATCGCCTATCTCGAAGTGCCGGCCTTTATCGTGACGCTGGGCGGGCTCCTGGTATGGCGCGGCGCTGCCTGGTGGGTCACCAGCGGCCAGACGGTGGCGCCGCTCGACGCCACCTTCCAACTCATGGGCGGCGGACCGGCGGGCTCGATCGGCGCCAGATGGAGCTGGATCGTCGGCATCGTCGCCTGCCTGGCGGTGGTGCTCATGCTCTTCRACGGCCGGGTGCAGCGCAAGCGCTTCCGTTTCCCGCTGCGGCCGATCTGGGCCGAGACGCTGCTCGGCGCGGTCACCTGCGCGATCATCATGGGCGCGGTGTGGCTGGCCAATTCCTACCCTTGGCCGGTCGGCATCGTGAACCGCTACGCCGCCRCCAACAACATCACCGTTCCCGAAGGCGGCCTGTTCATTGCCCATGGCATTGCCATTCCGGTGCTGATGGCGGTCGCGGTCGGCCTGATCATGACCTTCATCACCAAGCGCACCCGCTTCGGCCGCTATGTCTTCGCCATCGGCGGCAATCCGGAAGCGGCGAACCTTGCCGGCATCAACACGCGCTGGATCACCATGAAGGTGTTCATGATCATGGGCGTGCTGGCGACAATCGCGGCGGCCATCTCGTCGGCGCGGCAGAATTCATCGACCAATGCGCTGGGCACGCTGGACGAACTCCTTGTCATCGCCGCGGCGGTGATCGGCGGCACCTCGCTTGCCGGCGGTTCRGGAAGCGTGCTCGGCGCCATGYTCRRCGCGCTGYTGATGCAGTCGCTGCAGTCCGGCATGGTGCTGCTCGGCGTCGACTCGCCGCTGCAAAGCATCGTCGTCGGCGCCATGCTGGTCATCGCGGTGTGGCTCGACACCATCTACCGCAAGCGGGTCTGAGCATGTTCCCGCAAAGCGGAAACCGGTTTGCGGAAAAGATCATGCTTGAAGTCAGGCATTAGGGCAGGAGGGTACAAATGGCAGAGAACGCTTCCACCGGCGTCCCGCYGGTCGACATGCGCAACATCTCGATCGCCTTCGGCGGCATCCGCGCCGTCGACGACGCCTCCATCGATCTTTTCCCCGGCGAAGTGGTGGCGCTGCTTGGCCACAACGGCGCAGGCAAGTCGACGCTGATCAAGATCCTGTCCGGYGCCTACAAGCGCGATGCGGGGCAGATCTTCGTCAACGGCGAGGAAGCTTCGATCTCCAACCCGCGCGACGCCAAGAAATACGGCATCGAGACGATCTACCAGACGCTGGCGCTTGCCGACAATGTCGACGCCGCAGCCAACCTTTTCCTCGGCCGCGAGCTGATGACCGCCTGGGGCACGCTCGACGACGTCGCGATGGAGGCCGAGGCGCGCAAGGTGATGGGCCGGCTCAATCCGCGCTTCCAGCGCTTCAAGGAACCGGTGATCAAGCTGTCGGGCGGACAAAGGCAGTCGGTGGCGATCGCCCGCGCGATCCTGTTCAACGCCCGCATCCTGATCATGGACGAGCCGACCGCAGCGCTCGGTCCCCAGGAGACGGCCCAGGTCGGCGAATTGGTGCGGCAGCTCAAGGCCGACGGCATCGGCATCTTCCTGATCAGCCACGACATCCATGACGTGTTCGAGCTGGCCGACAGGGTCTGCGTGATGAAGAACGGCCAGGTCGTCGGCACGGCGCGCACCGGTGACGTGACCCAGGACGAGGTGCTTGGCATGATCATTYTGGGCAAGTGTCCGCCAGGCGCCATTCCGGGTCCAGGAGCGCTGAAGATCGCGGCTTCAGCCCACAAGTTAGCCGGCTAATTGACGGCTGTTTGATGTGCCAGCCACCGTGATGGATTGGCCTCGCCATTGTGTTGGCGTGGAGACTTGCCCATAAAGGAGCAGATCATCCACGGGCCGCACCCTGAGTTGAAAAAGCTCTTTCCGATCGTCGCCTTCATCGCCGTCGCGCTGATCAGCCTGACGATGGCGGGGTTCGCCTATTTCGCGACCCAGGAGGCGGCGCGCATCAAGTTCGAGGGAACGGCCGACGATGCGCTCAACCGCATCGAGAGCCGCATCGATCTGGATTTGTCGCTGCTGCGCTCGACACAGGCGCTGTTCGATGCCCGCAACGGCGATATCACGCGCGGCGAGTTCAAAGCCTTCTTCACGGCGCTCGATATCGACGGCAATTTCGCTGGCCTGCGCGGCATCGGGTTCCTGAGGCTGGCCAAGGCGGGCGACGAGGCCGCGGTCGAGCGCGACATCCTGCATGATCACGGTTCCGCGCACCCGATCTATCCGGCCACCAAGCAGCAGTGGCGCACGCCCATTGTGCTTTTCGAGCCGCTCGACACGTCCAATCAGTCGATCATCGGCTTCGACATGTTCAGCGAGCCGGCGCGGCGGGCGGCGATCGAGAAGGCGATGGCCGACGACCAGCAGCACGCCAGCGGCCTTGTTCAACTTGGCCAAGGGCAAGGACTGCAGCAAACCTTCCCCGGATTCCTGGTCTTCGCGCGACTGAACGTGGAAACAGCCCCGGAGGTCATCAATGCCAGCCGCTCCTCGACCGCGGGCTTTCTCTACGCTGCCTTCCGCGCGGGCGATTTGTTCCAGGTGGCGCTCAGCAAGGCGCCGCTGCTGCCGGTAAATATCGAGGTCTATGACGGCAAGCCGGATGCCGGCGACCTGCTGTTCCGGTCGGAGGCTCCGCCGGCCGAATCCCTGGGTGCGCCGCTTGTCGCGCGCCGGGATATCGTCGTGGCCGGCCGGCCCTGGACTGTGCTTTTTCGGCCGACGAGTGCCTTTTCGCTACCTTCCTCGCGCGCCATTCCAGTGATGCTCGGACTGTTCGGACTGCTGCTTGCCGGGGCGATTGCGCTGGTTGCCCGCTATCAGGAGCGCGCCTATGAAGCGAAGTCGTTGCTGCATGAGGCGACGGAGAAAAGCCTGCTGGAAAAGGACCTGATCCTGCAGGAGATGAAGCACCGCATAAAGAATTCGATCACCAGGGTGCTGGCGATCGCGCGGCAGACGGCGTCCCAGGCTACCGATGTGAAGGAGTTTTCGGCATCGTTCTCGGCGCGGCTGCAGGCGATGGYGGCTTCTCAGGACATGCTGACACGCTCGCGCTGGCAGAAGGCCGATCTTGGCGATCTCCTGCGCATCGAACTCGGGCAGGTGTTCGGCAAGGAGCTTCCTGAGGGCATATTGTCAGGGCCGGAGGTAATGCTTGACGAGACGACAACGCAGGCGCTCGGCCTGACCTTCCATGAGCTCGCCACCAATGCGCTGAAATATGGCGAAGCCGGCAGCTCGGCCGATGCTCTCAAGGGAGCGTGGGCGCTGAAAGTCGACTGGGCGGTGGAAGGACGTGGCCGGGAACGGACACTGGTGCTCAACTGGCGCGAGGCAGGTCAGGCAAAACTCGAAGCGCCGGCCAGGGCCGGCTTCGGCACCAAGCTGATCGATCTCAATGTCACGCGCGAATTGCGCGGCACCATCAAGCGCGATTTCCAGGCCGACGGCCTGAAGGTGGAAATAAGGATTCCGCTGACGGCGTGATCGCTTGGGCCTCGCAGCAGGCAACCGCCCRCTCAAACACAAAAATGGAGGCCGGCGGGCCRGCCTCCATATCGACATTTCCGCTAGAGCGGGATGACGTTTCTTCGAATCGTCATCCCGCTTTATCTCCTTGTTTGAGCATGATCTTTTGCGAACCGAGGGTCAGCGAAGCGAAAACCGCGGCACAGTTTTCGGGATCATGCTCTCAAGCCGGATCAGTTGCAGCGGGCGGTGTAGATCCGGCCGCGATGATCGCGATACTGGCAATAGCCGTTGCGCAGGTTGYGGACCAGCAGGCCGGATCCGGCGCCGACGGCCGCGCCGATCAGCGCGCCCTTGCTGCCGCCGACCAAGCCGCCTACACCGGCGCCGATCAGGCCGCCGCCGAYGACGTCCTGCTCGGTCGTGGTGCAGCCGCTGACAGCGACCACGGCAACCATGGCAATGATCATCTTCCGCATAGAAATGCTCCTCACTTTTGTCCTCACTTTCGGCAGTGCCGGCCGCCATTTAGCACGAAAAATCGGGCTTTGCCTGCATGATCTTACTGTTGATGAAGATAGTCTTTTCGGGAAGAACGCCGCTAGAACGCCGCTTGAAGTAGTTGCCACAGACACTACGCCGCGAGCCCTCGGCGACTGTGCCGTTGTCTTGATCGGAACAACTGCCGGATCAGGTCAACTGCCACGCCGCCGTCAGGGCCAGTGCGGCGAGCAGTGCGACGGTGCCGAGGCGAAGCGAGAAATGGGATGAGCGGGGCGGCGGCGGTGTCTCGGCCTCCTGGAGGCCACTCATCGAAACGCGTGCGGCCTGCTCCAACCTGTTCATGCCGGCACCCATCATTCAGTCCTCCCAAATCGCGCAGCGGAGCGCGGCTGGCTTTTTYGGGCGCATCGGAGCGGCGCAGCGCTTCATGGAATCGCCGACCCGCTCAAGTGCTTGTTCTTGCGTAACGCCGGACGGAACGCCGCTACGCAGTTTTCCTGGGTTGCTCTTGAAGCGCGTCGCGTCGAAGCGGACTCGAGCGACTCGCTTTAGATCCTTGTTCCATGCAGATCGTYTCGCCAAAATCGCCGTGGACTTCCGGGCGACATGCATAAGCCGTGCACAGAATCAGACTTTATGGTGAACGGACGGTTAAGGTCCTGGGCGGCGCATGTTCGCGGCCCGAGTTTGTTGCGGTTATTCCGTCTCGAAATTGCCGCGAGGGATCGTGAGGCGGTATTCGAGGCGATTCCCGTCGATCTCGAGGGCAGCGGTGCCGTTCAGCGATGCCGGCACGACGCGTTCCAGGGCGACGCTGCCAAAGCGCTTTTCGTCGCGCCGGGCGGCACCGATCCTTTCGGTCCATATCAGCAACAGGCCGGGCGAAGCGTCGCTCTCGGTTGCGATCCTGGCGCTTACGTTGACATGACCGTCAGGGTGCGCCAGGGCGCCATAACTTACCGAATTCACGGCCAGCTCATGCATTGCCAGCCCTATATGCAGGGCGGCATTCGGGCTGAGGTAAGGATTTTCGCCATCGAAGCGCAAGCTGCGGCTCGGGTCGGCGCTGTAGCGGGCGACCTGACCGGATACGAGCTCGTGAAGCGCCGCACCCCGCCAGTTGGAGGATGTCACCAGATCCTGGGACGAGGCGAGCGACTGAATGCGGCCGCGAAAACGCGTCAGGAAATCGCCGAGCGTCTCCGAATAACGCCCGGTTTGGGTGGCTATGCTCTGGATGATGGCCAAGAGGTTCTTCGAGCGATGGCTGACCTCACGCAGCAGCGTCTTCAGCGTCTGCTCGCGGCGCTTCTGTTCCGTCGTCTCGACCATGGTGGTGACGACACCCTGGACCTCACCGGAATCGCTACGATCGGCGTCGACCCAGATCTGGAACCAGCGAACGCCGTCGCCGCTGGAAATGCCGACTTCGAGGTGCTCCGCTTTGCCGGTCTCGATCACCCTGCGCTTGGCCGCGCTTATGCGCTTGGCCTGTGCGGGAGGAAGCAAATCCTTGCCTTCGGCGGTTTCGGACGCCCAGGGCGCGTGCATGTTCCGGGCCCAGACGGTTTTCGTTTCCCGATCCTGATAGAGGACCGAAATTCCCGCATTGTGAAGCGCGTGAAGCAGGGCGCGTCCAAGCTGCATCCCGCTTTCCGCGGGATGCATCGCGATCACCTCATCGCTGCGCTTGTTCCTATCGTCCTTCCCTGAGGCCTTGGAACGCATCCGATACTTCCCGCATCCAGGCGAACGCCTTTATGCGAACGCCTTTATGACAGATTGCTGCGCCAGCCTCGACATGCCGAGGCTGCAAGCAGCCTCAAAAACGGTCCGCCGGACGATGCCCTTTGGGGACACCGCCCGGCGGTGGCTGGAAACCGTTTGAGGGGTGCGGCTTCCAGTGTTCGGCGCTCCCCGCCTCAGGCTCTTCTGAAAAGGCCGGCGATGAGCGAAATCACCAGGAATGCAAGGAAGATGAAGAACAATATCTGCGCGATGCCAGCCGATGTGCCGGCAATGCCGCCGAACCCAAGGGCGCCGGCGATGATCGCAACCACAAGAAAAACGAGCGCCCAGTACAGCATGATACGTCTCCTTCTGACGATTTAAAAAAACGTGGCTGGATGCCGTTTGTTCCACCATTCGCGGAAAAAGACGATCCCCTGCAAGGGCTTCGAGGATCGCATTCCGCGCAGCTCCATGTGGGGGTGGGGAGCCTCCAAATGCAGCTGATGCCAGGCATTAGGTGCGGTCAGGCCGCGGCCTTTGCCTGCCGGTCGAAGAACAGCGCCTGACTGATCAGAGCCTTGACCATATCGGGATTGAACGGTTTGGTCACCAGAAACGCCGGTTCGGGGCGCTCGCCGGTGAGCAGGCGTTCGGGGAAGGCAGTGATGAAGATCACCGGTACGGGTGTCGAGGCCAGGATCTCGTTCACGGCCTCGATGCCCGAACTGCCGTCGGCGAGTTGGATGTCGGCCAGGACCATTTTCGGACGCGTCCTGCCGAACATGGCCACCGCCTCGGCGTGCGTGCGGGCGGTGCCGACAACGCGGTGCCCGAGGCTTTCGACCATTTCCTCGATGTCCATGGCAATCAGCGGCTCGTCCTCTATGATCAGCACATCGGTGGCGACCTGGTGGGAAATCTCGCTGCTTGCCTGGGCAAGCAATTCGGAGAATTCCTGTTCGTCGGCATCGAGGATCTCCGCCGCCTCGTCCTCGCTGAAACCTTCCACGGCAACCAGCAGGAAGGCTTGCCTCGGCCGCGGCGCAATCGCGTTCAGATTGGCGGCTGCCCGCTGCTCCCAGGCGGTCTGCGCATGCTCCTGCGGCACCCGAATGGCAATCGAGGTGAAGAGTCTGGCAAAAACCTTGTACAGCGCGATGCGGTCGCTCGATGCTTCGGGGAAGACCTCGGTGTCGGCGATGATGGCCTCCAGCATCGCGGCTACCAACGCATCACCGCTTTCCTGCGATCCCGTGACGGCGCGCGAGAAACGGCGAAGGAACGGCAGGTGAGGAGCGATGGTTGCGGACAGGCTCATATTTGACGTCTCCCTCATATGACGTTGCGTTTCATAGGCTGGACGGGTTGCAAACCCCGGAAAGGCAACGTCGGGTTTCTAAAAAAGTTCCATGGGTCTTGGAACTAAATTAGGAAACAGGCGTTTGGCGGATTCGGGATGGGCAACCAGACGAGGGTGCCGCTTGCGTTGTGGTCTGTGGTTCTAAAGCGGTTTTGGGTGCTGGAATTAGGGCAAGTATGAAAGAAATGTCAAAGAATGCAACGACTGGTGCCACGAGCAGGCACCGGAACGGGAGCGGCAATCCGCTCGGACCGAACTCTGAAATCGCGCGCAAACTCAAACAATATTACGACGAGCTGGTCTCCGATCAGGTGCCGGATCGCTTCGCTCAGTTGCTCAGCCAGCTGGAAAAGGCCGAACCCGCCGAGAAAAAGGATTGAGGCATGGCGGCGGTCTCCCAGAGCTTCAAGACCGAGCTGCTCGGTGCGATACCGAGCCTGYGCGCCTTTGYGGTGTCGTTGACGCAGAACGCCGACAAGGCGGACGACCTCGTCCAGGAGACCCTTGTCAAGGCATGGGACAAGCATGAGAGCTTCCAGCCCGGCACCAACCTCAAAGCCTGGCTGTTCACCATACTGCGCAACGAATTCTATTCGCAGATGCGCAAGCGTGGCCGCGAGGTGCAGGACAGCGACGGCATCATGACCGCCAGGCTTGCCGTTCACCCGGCCCAGCACGGTCAGCTTGACCTCAAGGATTTTCGCGGCGCGTTGGAACAGCTGCCGGAGGATCAGCGCGAAGCCATCATCCTGATCGGCGCCTCCGGCTTCTCTTACGAAGAGGCGGCCGAGATCTGCGGTTGCGCGGTCGGTACCATCAAGAGCAGGGTCAGCCGGGCACGGGCCAGGTTGCAGGATATCCTCAAGATTTCCGGCGAGGACGAATATGGCCCCGACGCAATCTCGGCGCAKGTGACGGGTTCGAACGCCGCCTAACCTGCATCAATAGCGCTGCGAATGACTTTGCTCAGGCGGGCGCGGTGCGGCCGCAGGCGGCAGCCAGGGCCGCGACAAGGTCATCGCCCGAATAGGGTTTGCTGACCAACCGTATCTCCGGAAAAGAGTCCTTGAGGTCATCCGAGTCCGGATAGCCTGAGGCAAAGATGAATGGAATGYCCCTGCTGCGCAGCCGCGCGGCAAAGTTGAGCGTCGAAACACCGCCCAGCATCAGATCGACGACTGCCGCRTCGAAGCGTGACGCCAGTTCCTTCTCGTCGACCTCGGTGACTTCGCTGGCGATCGTGACATCGGCGGCGCCATGATCGCGGCACAGCTGTTCCACATCCATTGCTATCAGGAGTTCGTCTTCCAGGATCAGGATACGCAATCCGTCTAGCAATGGGGGCACGTGTCGGCGACTCCTACAATTGATACAATTGAAGGAGTCATGCGCGGTATTTGTCTCTATGTCATTTAAAAAAGACATGACCGGCGATGCATCACCGTGATCGGCGGAACTCGAACCGATTTCGAAAGACCCGGGCGGGGAACGAGGCCGCTGATTTGAGGAAATTTGAGTCCTGTCAATGTAGCCGTCCTCGGTCCTGCCAAGGAGCGATCCTGGTCCGGAACTCGTGATGTAGATCGAGCGTTGAAACACGGAAAACGCAAGGAGCTAAGCGATGGCGACCGCAGCAGGCAGAACCGCAACGGATGCTCCCTCCAACTCCGACCTCGAAGCCGATATCCGGAAACTGCGGGCCGACATTGAAGAACTTACCCGACAATTGGCCAAGACCGAGGAGCATGGTTACGGCGCGGCGCGGCGCGCCGCTACCGAAGGGGTAGAACAGTTGCGGGCGCGGGGCGAGGCGGCGTTTGAAACCATGCGCGGCAACGCCCAGGATATCGAAGCGCAGCTGATAGCCAGCGTTCGCGAAAAGCCGGTGACATCGCTCGCGATCGCCGCGGCCGTCGGCTTCCTGTTCGCGCTGCTCTCCCGCCGCTAGCCCGCAGATGGGGACGCTGGTCTCGCTGATTTCGACCCTTGCCTCCGGCGAGGCAATGGCTGTTCTTCGACAGGCGCGAATGACGGCAATCCTTTATGGGCTTGCCGGCATTCTTGCCTTGTGCGGCATCGGCTTTCTTGTCGGCGCCGCTTACATCTGGTTCGCCGCACGCTACGGGCCGATGGCGACATCCCTGGGCTTTGGCGCGGGATTCCTGGCGCTGGCGGTGCTTGTCCTGCTGGTCGATCGGCTGACGGCCGGCATGCGCGCGCGGCGCCGGGCGCGTCGGCGCAAGTCCGACATGACGGCGGTCGGCGTTACCGCTGCGCTCGCGCTGGTGCCGGCCCTTGCCAAGCGCAAGGGAGGCTTGGGTGCCGTTTTGGCGCCTGTCGTCGCGCTGATCGCCTACGCCATCTACCGCGAGAATGTGAAGCCGGAGCCTCAGGATCCGGATCCCGGTGAAACAGCGTAAACCAATCCAAGCCGGGAAAAAGCGCAGCCGTTTGACCAGCGCAGCGTCGCCGTCGATAGCGGAACCTTCGCTGAAAGGGTCCGTTACCCGACCATGCCGTGACCGAAAGCGCGTGCTGCTACGCAACACGGAGGCCAATGATGACCAAGACCGTTCCTGAAGACAAAGCCCGCCAGGGGCGCTGGGGCTGGCACGCCCTCCGGATCCTCATCGCCGGGCTGCTCCTGGCCTTCATCGCCTGGGGCGCGGTCGAGATCTATGGYGAGGTGATCAAGAGCCAGACGACCGGGCAAAGCGTGCCGCAGGCGCCGGCGGCCGGGCAGAAATCCACGCAAGGCGGCTGAGTGCCCTGTCACGCGGCTTTTGCCTGCGCATTGCTTGCCGGAATCAATACCTTCAACGCGCCGGGGTGAATCTCGATCACCGTCTCGCGCTCCAGCCCGAACAACTCGCCATCCATGACCGCGCGGAACTTCTTCACCGGCGAATGGATCTTGAGGACAGCCTTGTCAGCCTCGTGGATTTCGACATGTTCGYTGTCGCGCCACCGGCCCCGCAGCATGTCGAGGAACAGCCTCGCGAGGTCGCGACGTCTGCGCGCGACACTGACATAGATGCCGAGTACGCCGCCAGCCGGATTGTCCGKGTAAGGCAGATGACCTTCGCCGAACAGGTTGTTGCTGATGCTGATGCCGGTCACACGGGTAATGATCTCGGCCTTGCCGACGGTCAAGGTCACCTCGAGGGCATGCGGGTTCTTGATCGTTACCCATGCGGCGCGAACGGAAGCCCGCATCTTTCCCAGCCGCGAGCCGAAATCCATCTTCTCCCGAAGCTGGACCATCCTGGCATGCATGCCGATTGAAAACTGATGCACGAAGGGCCGGCCGTTGGCGCTGGCCACGTCGACTGCCGTCACCTCGCCCTCGGCGAAGGATCTCAGCGCCGCATCCAGCGTCTGCGGAACGCCAAGTCCGCGCGCGAAGAGATTCATCGTCCCGCCCGGCAAGATGGCCAAGGCCTTCTTCTTGTTGATGAGAAAAGATGCCGCCGCCGAAACCGTACCGTCGCCGCCCCCGGCGATCACGACGTCGATGTTCCGCTTCGCCGCAGCCTTTTTCAATGCCTGGGCAAGTTCGCGGCCGGCGACAATGTCGATCTGAACCGAATGACCTGCTGTTTCCAGCGTCTGGCGGAGACGGTCGGCCAAGGCCGAGATGTCGGTCGTCCGCAGCGTGCCGCCGTCCTGGTTCAGCACCGCAGCAAACCGCATTCCCGCTCCGTCCAATTCGCAGTTCCGTGGCTGAAAACGAGCCCTCAGCCGGAGGCTGAAACGGCAATACGATCCAAAGGTTCCATTCCGGATTTTGAGCCCGGCGCACCCCGCTTTTGGAACTACGAATTGGTCATGACGTTGTGAGGTTACAGGATACTGCCGCGCGCGGCCGGTTCGGCGAAAGGCCGGCCGCCGGGGCAGTATGCTGTAATCAGGCAGGAGGAGAGACGATCATGATCCGCACTCTTTTTGCGACGACCGCGCTTGCAACGCTGCTTGCAACCGGTGCTTCTGCACAGACGACTTTACCGGCGCCCGCCCAGCCGCCTGCCGCGGAGAACCCGACGCCCGTGATCCGCTCGGAAGGCGCCATCATGACCAACATTATCGGCGAATCCGTCTTCAACGGAAACGGCGACGACGCCCAGAATATCGGCAAGGTCGACGACATCGTCTTCGACGCCAGCGGCAGARCCAAATCCGCGATCATCGGCGTCGGTGGCTTCCTTGGGGTCGGGAAGAAGGACGTGGCCTTCGACTACAGCAAGATGGAATGGGCCGAGAAGAACGGCGACCGCTGGCTGGTGGCCAAGACGACCAAGGACGAGCTTAGCGCCCAGCCTGCGTTCGATCGCAGGCCGTACGATCCGGCGGCTCAGCAATCGGCCGGGGCCACACAGCCACCGGCTTCCGGCAGCGGCAACACGCAGCCCGCTGAGCCGGTGAAAAAGGCGGAAGGCAATCTCGCCACGAACATCATGGGCCAGTCGGTCTACAACGGCACGGCCGACGACGCCCAGAAGATCGGCGACGTGAAGGACATCGTGCTCGCCAAGGACGGCAAGGCCGAGTCGCTCGTCATCGGTGTCGGCGGCTTCCTCGGCATGGGAACGAAGAACGTCACCTTTGACTTCGCCAAGGCAAAATGGGCCGAAAAGAACGGGAATCGCTGGCTGGTCGCCGAGACCACCAAGGAGGAGCTGCAGGCCCAGCCCGATTTCAATCGCAGGGCCTATGATCCGGCGCCGGCGACGACGGCTTCGGCCACGGCCGGTCCGGCTGCCACCACGCCGGCCGTTGCATCCGCCGACACCACCGCCGACAAGGAAAGCAAGCCGGCCAAGCCAGCGCCGGCCACGGCCGCCAACAAGGCGGCGGACAAGGGTGCGTCAGGCACCGACGAGACCAAGACGGCCTCGATCGACAAGTCGACACTTACCGAAATGCCGATGGCCAATGTCAAGGGCGACGACCTGAAGGGCGCGACCGTCTACGGCGCCAACGACGCCAAGATCGGCGAGGTCAGCGAGGTCGTGATGACGCCGGACAACAAGCCGGACGCAGTGGTCGTCGACGTCGGCGCCTTCCTCGGCACCGRCGCCAAGCAAGTGGCAGTCGGTATGGACAAGCCCAAAGTCATGACCGACAAGAACGGCAAGAAATACCTCTACACCAACTTCACCAAGGAGCAGCTGCAGGCGCAGGCGGCCTATGACAAGAGCACCTATGCCGCCAACCGCGACAARCAGAGGATGGTGATCAAGTAGGGAACAGGCAGTAGGCAGTAGGCAGTAGGCAGTAGGGTACGCTCTCGACAGCTTGCCCTATTGCCTATTCCCTACTGCCTACTGCCCAACCAACGTGTCCGACCGCTCCGTCCTCCGTCAGCTCCGCCAGCGCCAGGGACTGATCGAGATGCCTGGCCCGCCAGGCAAGCAGCTTTTCGGCGTATTCCAGGCGCGCCGGCAGATAGGCGGGGTCGTTCGCGACGTTGGTCAACTCGCCCGGATCCTTTTTCATGTCGAAGAGAAGCGGCGGCAGGCCGCCGCCGAAATGGACATATTTGAAGCCGCTCGTGCGGATGACGGCGAGGTTGCATTCGCGCGAGCCGATACCGAAGTGGCGTTCGGCTTCGCCGTCGGCGACAGAGCGGAAATCGAATTCCCAATGCGCGGCATCGCGCCAGTCCGCCGGCTCTCCGCCGTCGAGCCATGGCGCCAGCGACCGGYCGTCGAGGTGCGGTTCGGGTGCGGCGCCGATCATCTCGAGCAAKGTCGGAAAGACGTCCACGGCCTCGGTGAATTGGTCGACCGTTGTGCCGRCCGCGGCTCGGCGGCTGGGGTCACGGATGATCAGCGGAACGTGGTAGCTGCCGTCGAAATAGCCGCCCTTGCCCAGCATGAAATGCTCGCCCATCATCTCGGCATGGTCGGAGGTGAGCACGATGACGGTGTCGTCCCAGGCGCCGGCCGCCTTCACCGCCTGCCAGATGCGGCCGAGCTGCGCGTCGACCTCRGAGACCATGCCGTAATAGATCGCACGGATGCGGCGGAAGTTCGCGTCGCTCCAGTCCCGCACCTTGCCCTCGATGCCGGGAACGAATTTCGTCCGCTTCTGCCGGTCGAGATCGTGAGCGAGATAGGGGTGGCTTGCCGCCTCGGCCTGCCAGTTGGCGGCGCGCCGGAAAGCGGGGCCGTCGGCCGGGTCGTACATGGTGTTGTAGGGTTCCGGCACGATAAAGGGCGGGTGCGGGCTGATGAAGGAGATATGCGCAAACCAGGGTGCGCTCTTCTCCTGCTCGCCTAGCCAGCGGATGAATTCTCCGGCCAGGAACGCTGTCGGTGTCTGGTCTTTCGAATAGATGGGCGGCGCATTGGTCACATCCCCACCGACCTTGCCTTGCCCGTCCGCCGGACGATGGATGCCGGGCACGCCGGCGCCGGTGTCGATGCCTTGCGCCCTTAGCCAGGACAGCCACTGTTTCTGATGCTCGGGCAGGAACTGCCGCACGGTGAAGCCCGGCAGCACGCCTTCATAGCTCCTCAGCTGCGGATCGCCCGCCGAAAGCTGCCGCGGATCAGGCGCGACATCGGTGTAGCCGAACAGCGTCGGGTCATAGCCCGCAGCACGGGCCGAGAGCGCGATGTTGCCGTGGCGGGCATCGAGCGGCGTGCCGTTGCGGCAGACGCGGTTGTTCATCTGGAAGAGGCCGGTATAGAGGCAGGCACGCGCCGGCGAGCAGGGCGCCGCGCCRCCAAAATGGCGCCGGAAGAGCACGCCCTCGGCGGCAAGCGCATCGGTGTTCGGCGTTTTCACCACCGGATGCCCTGCGGCAGACAGGCAATCGCCACGCCACTGGTCGCAGGTGATGAGGAGAACATTCGGGCGGCTGGTTCGATTGTCCAAAACTTCTCACTCCAGAAGGCGCGCCCGCTCATGGAGCCGAAATTCGCAGGCGTTGCAAGTCGCGCAGTTTTCATTGATTGGTGAACGTAAACCATCCTCTCGTTCACTGTTATGACACAGTCCATTCTGTGTTTGGCCGCTTTGCCCGGCCCAGCGCCATACTCATATTGGCGTGGACAGCGGCGAGGGCCGCAGCAAGGATAGGGAAGGAGCAAGATCAATGCTCAATCAGATCAAGGGCCTGCATCACGTCACCTCGATGGCGAGCGATGCGCGCCAGAACAATGAATTCTTCACGAAGAAGCTCGGCCTGCGCCGGGTGAAGAAGACCGTCAATTTCGACGCGCCCGACGTCTACCACCTCTACTACGCCGATGAATTCGGCACGCCGGGCTCGGTGATGACCTATTTCCCGTTCCCCGACATCGGCAAGGGCCGGCATGGGGTCGGCGAGGTCGGGACCACGGTCTTCTCGGTTCCTGAGGGCACACTTGCCTATTGGGAAAAGCGCTTCGCCGAGGAGAGCGTCAGCGGCGTTGCCCGCGACGAAAGCTTCGGCGAGAAGCGGCTCACCTTCACCGGTCCCGACGGCGACAGTTTCGCCCTTGTCGAGGACAAGGCCGACAGCAGAGCGCCCTGGGTGAAGGGGGGCGTCCCCGGCGATGAAGCGATCCGCGGCTTCCATTCGGTTGCGCTCCGGTTGAAGGACGGCGGCGCCACCGAGGAGCTTTTGAAGTTCATGGGCTATGAGGAGGTCGACAAGTCCGGCAACGTCCGCCGGCTGGCGATCAAGAACGGCAACGGTGCCGACATCGTCGACATCGAGTCGCTGCCTAGCGCGGGCTTCGCCAATCTCGGCGCCGGCTCGGTGCACCATGTCGCCTTCGCGGTCGAGGATCGCGCCAAGCAGCTCGAGGTGCGCAAGGCGCTCGTCGACACGGGCTATGGAGTGACGCCGGTCATCGATCGCGATTACTTCTGGGCGATCTATTTCCGCACGCCGGGCGGCGTGCTGTTCGAGGTGTCCACCAACGAGCCGGGCTTCGACCGCGACGAGGACACCGCGCATCTCGGCGAGGCGCTGAAGCTGCCGACGCAGCATCAGCATCTCAGGCCCTATCTCGAACAGCACCTGCAGAAGCTGGAAGACTGACGCCATGAGCAAGGAAGCTTACATCCACAAAGTGCTGCCCGGTTCGCCGGGCGGCCCGCTGCTCTTCGTCTTTCATGGAACCGGGGCCGACGAGAACCAGCTCCTGTCCTTCGGCCGCGAGCTTCTGCCCGCGGCGACCATCGTGTCGCCGCGCGGCGACGTGTCGGAGCAGGGCGCTGCCCGCTTCTTCCGCCGTACCGGCGAAGGCGTCTACGACATGGACGACCTCGCGCGGGCGACGGCCAAGATGGCCGGCTTCGTCAAGGCGCATGTCGAGGGGACAAAGCCGTCGGCGGTGTTCGGCCTCGGCTACTCCAACGGCGCCAACATCCTGGCCTCGGCGGTGTTCGCGGAGCCGAGCCTTTTCAATGYCGCGGCGCTTATGCATCCGCTGATCCCGTTCGAGCCTCAGGTGAAGGGCAGCCTTGCCGGCCGCCATATCCTGATCACGGCCGGCAGGCGCGATCCGATCTGCCCGCCGAACCTGACGACGCGGCTGGAAGTCTATTTGCGCGCCGACGGGGCCAATGTCACAGTGGAATGGCACGACGGCGGGCACGAGGTGCGGCCGAATGAAATCGAAGCGGCACGACGGCTCTTCGCCGTCGCAACCGCTGAAGGAGGCGCGAGAAATGGCTGACCAACTGCCCGAGATCGAACTGGAAGACCATGGCTCCAAGGGACGCTACCTGCTGCGCGGGCCGGGCGGCGCCGAGGCCGAGATGACGTTCACCAAGATCGGCGAGCATCAGATCATCATCGATCACACCGAGGTGCCGGACGTCTTTCGCGGCCAGGGCGCCGGGCTTCGCCTCGTCACCCGCGCCGTCGAGGACGCCCGCGCCGCCGGCAAGAAGATCATCCCGCTCTGCCCCTTCGCCAACGCCCAGTTCCGCCGCCATCCGGAATGGGCCGACGTGCTGAAGCATTGAGCGCGGCGTTCCCTTCTCCCCTTGTTGTGGGAGAAGGGGGCCGCGAAGCGGCCGGATGAGGGGTGTTCCAGGAAAAACCGACGTCTCACTTCGCTGGAGTGCCCCTCAACCGTCCCGGCGCTGCGCGCCGATCCACCTTCTCCCACAAGGGGAGAAGGAAAAGAGCCACCCCAGCCACAAATACAAATGCCGATCTGGCATTTGCCCAGTTCGGCCATCTTGCCTAATTAGACTGATCATCCGCGGATTTCTCCCACCTTGATCCACCACCTCAAAAAGCGAATGGCCTGATGACCGAACCCGACCTCATTCCCGTCTTCGACGGCCACAACGACACGCTGCTCAGGCTCTACCAGTCGAAGGAAGCGGATGTCGAAAAGCTGTTCATCGACGGCACRCCGGGCGGCCATATCGATTTGCCGCGCGCCAAGAAGGGCGGCTTTGCCGGCGGCATGTTCGCGATCTTCCCGCCGCCGATCGAAAAGACCAAGCGCAGCGCCGTGCCACCGGCGCCGAGCGACAATGAGCCGTTGCCGCCGGAGCTGCCGCACGCCGAGGYGATCACCTCGACCATCGGCATGGCCTCGATTCTGTTCAGGCTGGAGCGGGCTGGCGCGCTGACCGTCTGCCGCAGCGCCGGCGACATCCGCGATGCCATGGCCAAGGGCTCGATCGCTGCGGTGTTCCACATCGAAGGCGTCGAGGCGATCGACCCCGAGCTTGCCATGCTCGACGTGCTCCATGCCGCCGGCTTGCGCTCGCTGGGCATCGTCTGGAGCCGCCCCAACGCCTTCGGCAATGGCGTGCCGTTCCGCTTTCCATCGTCGCCCGACACGGGGCCCGGCCTCACCGATGCCGGCAAGGCGCTGGTCAAGGTCTGCAATCAGCTGAAGATCATGATCGACCTCTCGCATCTCAACGAAAAGGGCTTTCGCGATGTCGCCGCGCTCAGCAATGCGCCGCTGGTCGCCACCCACTCGAATGTGCATGCGCTCTGCAACCATTCGCGCAACCTGACCGACTGGYAGCTCGGCGCGATCCGCGAGTCGGGCGGCATGGTGGGCTTGAACTTCGCCACCGGCTTCCTGCGTGAGGACGGCCGCATGAATGCCGATACCGGCCTCGACATCATGGTGCGCCATATCGATTCGCTGCTGCAGGCGCTGGGCGAGGACGGCGTTGGCCTCGGCTCGGACTTCGACGGTGCGATGATTCCCGCGGCGATCGGTGACGTCGCCGGCCTGCCGAAGCTCATCGACGCGCTCGCCGCGCGCGGGTTCGGGCGCGCGCTGATCGAGAAGATCGCTTATCGGAACTGGTTGAGCGTCCTTGAAAGGACCATCGGTTAAGCCGGGGAAACGTATCCTTTGCGCTTCAGCCATTTCTTGCCGGCGCCGCGGCGCGGATGATCGGCAAAGGCTGGGGGCCGAGCCGTGCGCAGACAAYTCCGGTGTCTCGGCTAACCTCCGCATACGACGTGGGTGCTTGACAGGGGTGAGGGCGCCCCACTCATCTGCGCGGTTGAAGGCCGGTCGAATTGCCGGCAGATCAAGGCGGGCTCTTGAGCAGCAAGACCGAAAGAACCGACATTGCGATCGTCGGAGCAGGCTTCACCGGCMTGTCGGCCGCAATGGAGCTCAAGCGCGCTGGGATCGATTTCGTGCTCCTGGAAGCACGCGATCGTGCCGGCGGGCGGGTCGAGGCGACGCGAAACGGGCTTGGCGAACGGATCGACAGCGGCGCCCAGTTCCTGTGCGAGGACATGCCGGAGCTGATGGCGCTGGTGAAGGCGTACGGCAAGACATTCGTGAAAACCAATGTCGATGGCGATTTCATCACCCATCCCCCGATGCCGGTGGAACAGGCGGTGCGCACCTATCACGCCGCGATGGGGATGCGCGAACGCATGAACAGCATAGAGCCGGACGATCCAACGATCGCCGGCTTAAGCGTYGCTGCGTGGCTCCAACACCAAAGGGACTCGGTGGACGCCAAGGCGGCCTTTCGCTCTATGATCGAGGGCCTGTGGTGCCTGCCGCTGGATAAGGTGCCGCTCTGGTACCTGATCGACAATGACCGCCGCATCACCAATGAGGTGCCGGAGCTGCAGTACTCACTGCGCGAGACCATGCAGTCCCTTGCCGACGATCTGGCGGGCGACCTCGGCGGGCGCCTGAGGTTGAATGAACCAGTGACCAGGATCGAGCATGGACCGGGGGGCGTGCGCGTCAGCACGGTCGGCGGCACGATCGAAGCACGCGAGGTCCTCGTTGCACTGCCGCCTGCGACGGCCGCGAAGCTCGCCTTCGCGCCCGCTTTGCCGACGGCGCTGACGAGGGCCCTAGGTGTTTGGGAAAGCGGCGCGGTGGTCAAGATACTGATGCGCTATGGCAGGCCGTTCTGGCGCGAGCGAGGTCTGAGCGGCATGGTGATGTGGCGCAACGTGCCGGGCCTGTTTGCATGCGACGCCAGCAGGGACGCGGAGCATGCCGCGCTCACTGTCTTCGTCGGCGGGCCGCGGGCATTGCGCTGGCGCGAACTCGGCGAGGCGGACCTGCGCGCGGAAGTGACGGCGAGGCTTGTCGACGCGCTCGGCCCTGAGGCGGCCGACGTGCTCGATTTCAATCAGCGCGACTGGACGCATGACCAATGGAGCGGCGGCGCTTACAGCGACCTTATTGTGGACATGACGGCGCGGGATGCGGAGCGCACCATTCTTACCGGCGCGCCGCCMGTCCATTTCGCAGCGTCGGAATTGTCGCCGTCCTTTCCGGGCTATGTCGAAGGCGCGATCGTCGCGGGCCGTAGCGCTGCCCGGGAGCTCGCGTCGCGATCCTAGGTCCCAGGCCGGCGAGAGTACGGCCGCCGTTCCGAGCGCGCTTGTCGTGTTGACGCGGCCAAAAAAAACTCGCGACCAGAGCGCCTGTGTGAGCTTGCTTACAGTCCGCCGCCACCGACAGGAGCATGTGTTCTCGTAGCCCGGAAGCGGTGAACGCTCACCGGCGGCAGGCAGGGATGGAAGGGTGGCGTCGGGATCCCGTTTCAATCCTGTTACACAGCAAATCACACCCTATCATTCGGCGGTTACTCGGCGCGATTAAGTTCGTTTCGTACGAAAAAGAAAGATAACGAAGGGAACAACCAATGTTTGCGAAAGTCCAGACCGCCGATGCCAGCCGCCGCACCCATGGCCCGCAGCGCAATGATCGCCGGCCGAAGCTGGCGCTGCGCCAGCGCGCCAGCGACCATCCGATGGCGATGTTCATGCTGATCGGCGCTTGCGCCTTCGTCAGCATGGTGGTCGCGCCTGCAGCCGGCCCGGCATTCGCCTCGCTCAATCCGCCGGCCAATGTCGTGGAGGGCGCGCCGACCACGCTCAAGACCGCCCGCCTGCCGGAATCGGCGCTCGACTTCGCCTGCAAGGGCCAGAACTGGGGCGCCGAAAGCGCCGAGTGCCTGCGCGCCATCGCCGAACAGTCCGGCCGGCATAGGGCCCGCGCGGTGCGCATGATCGCCAACGCCGCGCCGCTCACCAACACGCCGAATATCTTTTGAGACCTCCCCAGAGCGCGCCCTCCTGCGCTCAAGTCAGGCTCCCGCCGCTAGGTCGGTCGGGAGCCTCTTTTTTCGGAGCCATCAATCCGCGGCCGGCTCTCCTTCCGTGAATCGCCCACTGGAGCCAATCGGCGACACAACTCCGGACCGAAACCACTGCGCAGTTTTCGTTGGCTGATTGCGCGCCTTGGAGATTGGCCGGGATATCCATCGTTTTTCGTCATCTCCGGGTCTCCGCGATGGAGCTTCGCTCCTGCTTCGCCCCGGGATGACGATGTCACGGAAAGGCTCCGGCCAATTCAATCTTTGTGTCGAAATCCTAGATGTGAGCGCCGTTGTCGGCCGCCGTCTCTTCGGCGACGGTCGAAAGGATCCCCCGGACATCAAGCGTCGAGAACGGTTTCTCCAGTATATGCGGCCGCTGGTGCGGCGGCTGCGAGTCGACTTCCGCCTTGGCACCGATCATGTCGCCGGTGACCAACACGAAGCGCTTGGCCAATTCAGGCTGCTCGGCGAGCAATTCGCGATAGATCGATATGCCGCTGGTGCCCGGCATGCGCAGGTCGGAAAAGACGATGTCGGGCGGCATGTGCCAGCTCAGCACCTCGCCGGCGGACGTCCAGCTCGGCACGACGCGCGACTTGACGCCCATCAGCTCCAATATGTCCGAAAGCGAAGCGGCGACGTCGGGCTCATCGTCGATGATTACTGCGTGGCGCAGCCCGCTCGAGCGCGTCGGACCTTCGCCCGCCTTCGCGGCATCGCCGGCGATCGCCGGCAGTTGAACGACGAAACGCGCGCCATGCGGCTGCACCTCCTCGAACCAGATGTTGCCGTTGTGGCGCTCGACGATCGATTTGGAAATCGACAGGCCGATGCCGGTGCCGACGCCGACCGGCTTGGTGGTGAAGTAGGATTCGAAGATGCGCGAGCGTATCGCCTCGGGAATGCCGGGACCGTTGTCCTCGACGGAGAAGCCCGGATTGYCGCGCTCGCTGCGGAAGGTCCGCACCTTGATGCGCCGTTCGCCGGTGACGCCGGCCAGCGCGTGCTGRCTGTTGATGAGGAAGTTGGCCGCGACCTGCGTGACATGGTCGGCGTCGRCCATGGCAAGCAGCGGGCCGTTGGCGAAATCGGTGTCGATGATGATGCCGCTGGAGCGCGCGCCATAGGCGGTGACTTCGAGCGCAGCGCGCATCACCTGGTTGAGGTCGGTCTCGGCCTGCTCGGTCGGGTGCAGGCGCACCATCGACAGGAAGCTCTTGACGATGCGGCCGCAGCGCTCGGCGGCRGCGCGCACCTTCTCGGCGCGCACCTTGGTCTGCGGGTCGTTCGCGAATTCGTGCAGCAGCGTCGACTGCGCCACCACCACGGCGAGCGGATTGTTGAGCTCATGCGACACGCCGGCGAGCAGCGAGCCCATCGCCGCCATCTTCTCGTTCTGGTGCARCTTCTCGCGCTGGCGGTTGATCTCTTCCTCAGCGCGCAGCTTTTCGCGAAGATCGCGGATCGAGCCGAAGATCAGCCGGCGGTCGGCAACCCGCATCTCGGTCGCCGTCAGCTCGATCGGAAAGATCTCGCCGGCCGCGTTCTGGGTCACGGTTTCCAGCCGCTGGCCGACCATCGGCGCGCCGCGGCCGGCCATGTATTCGGCGCCCGACGCGTAGCCCTTGCGGTAGTAGTGCGGCACGATCGTATCGATCAGGTCCTTGCCGAGGATTTGGCTGCGCCTGAAGCCGAACATTTTCTCGGCGGCCGGATTGAACTCGATGATGGAGCCTGACTCGTCAATGACGATGATGGCGTCGAGCGAGGCCTGCAGCATGGTGCGGCGGATGACCTCGCTGGCGTGCGCCTCGGAAGGCGAGCGCTCGATGGCGTCGCCGATGGCGAGCGCGACGATGTGCAGCGTCGCCTCTTCCTCGTCCGTCCATTCGCGTTCGGCGACGCAGTCGTTCACCGCCAGCGTGCCCCAGAGATGACCATGGGCGAAGACCGACACGGAAATGAAGGATTTGATGCTCTGCTTCTCGAAATCGGCCCGCAGGAAACCCTCGAGGTTGCGTGTGTGGCCGGCGAAGACCTTACCCTGGCGCTCGTCCTCCTGCAGGCGTTCCAGCAGCGGATCGGAGTTGATGATCGACTGCATGATCACCGTGGGCGATGCGAGCTCGCCGCCAAAGGTCGGCTCGATCCAGTAGGCGGCGACCGATTGGGCAAAACCCTCGCCAGGCAATTCGCGCAGACGGAAAAGAATGCCGCGCTGGCAATCCATCGAGCGGCACAGCGTTTCCAGGATGCCGTCCATCTCGCGCTGCCAGTCGCCGGCCTCGCGAAGGCGGCGAACGACACGGACAGCCGCCATCGCGGCGCCCTGACGGGAACCCYGAATGTCGCTGCGTGCTGCCTCAGCAGTCATGGTCGGCCGTCTTCCGGAGCGCGCCTGGGTTGGTTCAGGTTCAATTGYTGTCGCTGGTCGGCAGCGAGAAGATATAGCCTTCACCGCGCACCGTGCGCAGGAATTTCGGATTGGCGGGGTCCGCCTYGATCTTCTTTCTCAGGCGCATGATACGGATGTCGACCGCGCGCGACGATTCGGGATCTTCCACGAAACCGATCGCTTCCGAGATCGCAGCCCGCGTCAAAAGCCGGTTGGCGCGTGTGAGGAAAACCTCCAGCACGTCGAACTCGCTTTTGGCCATCTCGATGACCGCGCCGTTGGCGCCGGTGACGAGCCTGCCGTCGAAATCGGCCTGGAAGCCGCCGAAGTTCATGAAGCGACGGGTCTCGGTCTTCGCAGCTTGCGGTGCTGCCGGCTGCGGCACGCGGCGCARCACACTGCGGACCCGCGCCAGCACTTCGCGCAACTCATAGGGCTTGACGATGTAGTCGTCGGCTCCGAGCTCCAGCCCGACGATGCGGTCGAGCGCGGTGCCGGCGGCGGTGGCATAGATGATGCCGATCTGGGTCTTGGAACGCAGCCAGCGGCCGAGCGACAGGCCGTCCTCGCCGGGCATGGCGATGTCGAGGATGGCGAGGTGGAAGGACTCCGCATCAAGCAGGCTGCGCGCCGCTGCAGCGTTCTCGGCCGTGGCGACGTCATAGCCGTTAGCGTTGAGATACTCGGCAACCGCCTCCCTCAAATCCGGCTCGTCCTCGACGACGATGATGCGCGCCTTCACTATGCTCTCGCTCCCGCTTTCAGGGGAAAGTAGATTGGGTGTAAACATGATGTCCAGCGCTCATATCTGTGGCGGGTGAGGAAAATGGCAGCACGATCCGTCGTCGCGCTTGTATCCGTGGCCGAAGTAGTTGCCGGCGATCTCGCCGGCCATCTCGAGCGGCGTGGCCATGTCGTGCGCCAGGCGCGGCAGCCATGGGAGGCCGAGTCGCTGCTTTCGGCGGGGGGCATCGATGTTGTGGTCGTGGGCGACGATGTGACCCAGGCGGAGGGGCGCGAACTGCTCAAGCGTTACGGCGGCGAGGGCGGCTCCGACTTCATCCTGATCTGCCGGCCACGCGATCTCGTCGACAAGGTGCTGGCATTGGAACTCGGCGCCGCCGACGTGATCGAAAGCCCGCTCAATGTTCGTGAACTCGCGGCGCGCATCGGCGGCCTGCTGGTGCGGCGCGGGCGGAATGCCCAGGAGCTGATCGTGCTGGAGAACGCGACCGTCGACTTGAGGTCGGCCATGGTCATGCATCGCTCCGGCGCCGAGGATCAACTTTCGCCGGGTCAGGTGGCGCTGCTCAGGCTGTTCCTGGCGAGCCCGCGAAAGGTGCTGACACGCGACGACATCATCGCTGCCGCGCCCGCCGAGAATGCCGACGCTTTCGACCGCTCGATCGATTCGCRCATCGTGCGACTGCGCCGCAAGCTCGATACGGAGACCATCACCACGATCAGAGGCGCCGGCTACCGTTTCGATCCGCCGACGCCGCGCAGCGACTGAGGCGGGGACTGCCAGGTCATTTCCTCGATCAGGCATCGGATTTCCCAAAACCGCTCTTCACTTTGGGTTTTGCTTTGGGGCCGATGCCACTGCTCAACGCACCTCGAGGACTGCGGGGACCGACGGCATGTCGGAGCCTGCGGCGATCTCGGCATGGGCGCGCTCCTTGAGCAGCACCGATGCGAGYGCGGCAAAGCCAAGCAGCCCTTGGGCGTAAAGCAGTGCGGAAAGCACCGAGGCGGCAAATTTCGTCTTCATGTCCTTGATTCCCCGAATTCAATAGTCGTCGGTGCTTCAGGAAACTCCCGAAGCGCCCGCGCCGCTCACGGAGCCCCCCGCTGCGGCGCGGGCCTTCGGTCCTCTCGGCAGCAAGTAGCCGGAGGGGCCACGCATCCTCATCAGCCGAGGGCCGACCCGCCAGAGGGCCCTCAGCCGGTTGATGCGCAGGCTGGAAACAATCCAGACCATGGCGATGAACAGAGCAGTGTGCAGCGTCGAAACCTCGCCGGAGTTCATCGGCGCAATCCTTGCCACCGGGTTGCCGGCGACGGAGCCGACGCCACCGAAGATGACCGCCGCGACGCTGATCCTGAGAAGCCAGGAGCGTGGTTTCGATTTCCTGCCCATTTTCGTTTGCTGATGTCTGTTCCCGTGAAGCCAACCTTGTCGCCCGCATGTATCCGTATCATGCCGCGCAAGCTGCGTTTTTGTTGCAGATCGGTTTCGAGATATGCCGATACACTTTCACATAGGCAGGATATGCGCTTTCGTTTGGGCGGTTAAGGGCGGTTTTCAACCCCAGGCAGGCCTCACAGCGGCCCGTTCTGGTAAGGCGCGGCGCCCAAGTACCTTGTTAACAGCGAGAAACAGATTCGAAACAGAAACGAGCATCAAGCGAAATAGGCTTGAAACAGGCGTCCACGATAAGTCCGCCCATCGAAATTGAAGCCGGCCGGACCGGACAAGAGAGGGACCGTCATGCGCACCGCCATTTCAGCCAAGCTCATTCACATCGCCGCCGCCGCGCTCACCGGCACGGCACTGCTCCTCGGCGCCGGCAGCGCCCATGCCAACCAGATCGTGGCGAAAGTTTCGCTGTCGCAGCAGACCATGGAGGTCACCGTCGACGGCCGTCCGACCTTCGCCTGGAAGGTCTCGACCGGCGACAGGGCACATGTCACGCCGACGGGATCATTCAAGCCGACACGCATGCACGAGATGTGGTATTCGAAGAAGTACGACAACGCGCCGATGCCGCATTCGGTGTTCTTCAACGGCGGCTATGCCGTGCACGCCACCTACGCGGTCAACCGTCTCGGCCGGCCGGCCTCGCATGGCTGCGTGCGGCTGCATCCCGATGCCGCAGCCGATTTCTACCAGCTCGTCGAGGTTTTCGGCCCTGCCAACACCAGCATCATTATCGTCAAGTAGCAGGCGTGTCGCCGCCTTCGGGCCGCCGAAGCTGTGAGGCGACTGTCAAAAAAGAGGCCGGAATTTTTCCGGCCTCTTTTTTGGAGCGAATAGGGAGTAGCGAATAGCGAGTAGGGATGTTCCGGCGCGCGCACGCCATTCTCCCTATTCGCTACTCCCTACTCGCTATTCGCTATTCCCTCTACTCAGGTCGGCAGCGCCGGCATCAGATTCGGATCGGGCTTCTCAGCAAAATGCGGCAGATCCTTGCTGGCGATGAAGGTGTAGAACATCGGCACGACGAACAGCGTGAACATGGTGCCCACCAGGATGCCGGTGAAGATGACGAGGCCCATCGAGTAACGGGCCGCGGCGCCGGCGCCGCTGGAGATGATCAGCGGTACGACGCCGAGTGCCATCGCCGCCGTCGTCATCAGGATYGGCCGCAGGCGCACCTTGGCCGAGGCGATGATGGCGTCGTGCCGCCGCATGCCATGGATCTCACGCTGCTGGTTCGCGAACTCCACCAGCAGAATGCCGTGCTTGGTGATCAGGCCGATCAGCGTGATCAGGCCGACCTGCGTATAGATGTTGAGCGTTGTGGGCGGAATGCTGAAGTGTGATCCGCTGATCATGAAGATCATATTGAGATTCGGAATCATGTTGAGCGKCAATATTGCGCCGAAGATCGACAGCGGCACCRCCATCATGATGATCAGCGGATCGCGGAAGCTCTCGAACTGGGCGGCCAGCACCAGATAGATGACGATCACCGCCGCAATGAAGGCGATCAGGATCGTATTGCCCTGCTCCTTCTCCTGCCGTGACTGGCCGGAATAGTCGATGAAGAAGGTGTCCGGCAGAGACTCCCTGGCGATATCCTCCAGTGTTTTCAGCCCGTCGCCGGTCGTCACGCCCGGCAGCGGCAGCGCCGAGATGGTGGMGGAATTCAGCTGATTGAACTGCTCGATCGCAGCCGGCGAGGCGTTGGTCGAGATCTTCACCACCGCCGACAGCGGGACCATCTTTCCGTCCACGCTGCGCACGAAATATTCGCCGAGCTTCTCCGGATTGTCGCGGAACTGCTGCGGCACCTGCGGGATGATGTCATAGCTGTTGGAGTCGCGGTCGAACTGCGCGACTTCGGCGCCRCCGACCAGCAAAGTCAGCGTGCGGCCGATATCGGCGATCGGCAGGTTCAGCGCCGCCGCGCGCTCGCGGTCGATGGTGACGGTCGTTTGCGGTGCGTCATAGGACATCGAATTCTGCACGACGATGAAGCGGCCGGAAGCCTGCGCCTTGTTCTTGATCTTCTCGGCTTCGTCGAAGACCTCGGACGGATCACCCGTCGAGCGCACGACCATCGAGATCGGCAGCCCGCCGCCCGAGCCGGGCAGCGTGGGCGGTGCAAAGACGAAGGCCTGCACGCCGGCAACCTTGGCGAGGCGCCCCTGGATGTCGGCCTGCAACTCTTTCGAATTGCGCTTGCGGTCCGCCCAGTCCTTGAAGGCAAAGCCGACGAAAGCGCTGTTGGTGGCGCCGCCAAAGGCGACGGCCGAGAACTGGGCCCTGGTCTCGGGAATGTCTTTCACCAGGCCCAGGATCTGGTTGACGTAGGTTTCCGTGTAATCCGACGTCGCATAGCGCGGCGCCGTCACCAGCGAGAGCAGGAAGCCCTGATCCTCTTCCGGTGCGAGTTCGCTGGAGGTCTTGGTGAACATGAAGCCGGTCAGCGCCACCAGCGCGACGACGATGATCAGAGTGACCGGACGGTTGCGGAGCGATGCGGTCACCGCCCGGCCGTAGATATGCTCGACGCGGCTGAAGGTGCCGTCGACAATGCGCTGGAAGCGGCCTTGTGCGCCAGGCTTCAGCAGGCGGGYGGACATCATTGGCGTGATGGTGATGGCGATGACGCCCGACAGCACCACCGAGCCCGCCAGCGTCACCGCGAACTCGCGGAACAGCGCGCCGGTCAGGCCGCCGGTGAAGGCGAGCGGYGCGAACACGGCGGCGAGCGTCAGCRTCATCGCGATGATGGCGGTTGCGATCTCGCGCATGCCGTTGAATGCCGCCTGCATCGGCGACATCTGATCCTCTTCCATGTGACGGTGGATGTTCTCCACCACCACGATGGCGTCGTCGACGACAAGGCCGATCGCCAGAACCATCGCCAGCAGCGACAGGAGGTTGATCGAGTACCCCACCGAAAACAGCAGGAAGCAGACGCCGATCAGCGAAAGCGGGATGGTCACGATCGGCATCATCACCGAGCGGAAGGAGCCCAGGAACAGAAGGATCACCACCACGACGATGGCGACGGCTTCGCCGATGGTCTTGAACACCTCGTCGATCGAGGCGCTGATCTGCCCGGTGGCGTCATAGACGACCTCGATCGTCATGCCTTTCGGCAGCGTCTCCTGGATCTGCGGCACGAGCTTGGTGACCGCTGCCGCGGTCGTCAACGGGTTGGCGGCCGGCGTCGGGAAGACGGCGAGGAAGGTGCCGGGCTTGCCGTTGAAGCTCACCCTGGTGTCGGTGCTGGCCGCAGCAAGTTCGACATGCGCCACGTCGCGCAGGCGCACCACCTGGCCATCCGTCGAGCGGATCGGCAGCTGCGAGAACGCCTCCGGCGTCTGCAGGGTCGAGTGAACGGTGATCGAGGAGACCACATACTCGTTCTGGGTGTTGCCGGGCGCGGACAGGAAGTTGGAATTGTTGATCGCAGTCAGAACATCAGCGGCCGTAGCGCCGCGGGCAGCGAGCCTGACCGGGTCGATCCAGACGCGCATCGAGTATTCCTCGGCGCCGAAGATCTGCACCTCGGCGACGCCTTCCACCGTCGAAATGCGTGGCCGAATGACGCGCTCGATGTATTCGGTGAGCTGCTCCTTCGTCATGTTCGGATTCTGCATCGAGATGTACATCATCGCGAACTGCTGGCCGGTGCCTTTGACGATCACCGGGTCTTTGGCTGCGTCCGGCAAGGTGCCGCGCACGCCCTGAACTTTGGAGAGCACCTCGGCGAGCGCGACATCGGGATTGGAGCCGAGCTTCATCTGCACCGTGACGGTGCTTGTCGACGGACGGCTGGACGAGGTGACATAGTCGATGTTCTCCGTCGACGCGACGGYGCGCGCGATCGGGGCAGAGATGAAACCCTGGATCAGGTCGGCGCTGGYGCCCGGATAGGCGGTGGTGATGGTGATCGCCGTCTCGTCAACCTTCGGGTATTGGCGGATCGACRGGCCGAAAATGCCCTGGAAGCCCAGGAGCAGGATCATGCAGGCGAGGACCGTCGAAAGAACCGGCCGGCGAATGAAGAGGTCGGAAAAGCTCATTGCCGAACCTCATTGTTCGCCGATTTGCTGGGATCGATGGAGTTGTCGACGGCAACCGATATGCCGTTGAAAAGCCGGTTCTGCCCGGCAGTGACGACCTCGTCGCCGGCCTTCAGTCCGTCGACGATCTCGACCATGCCGTTGTTACGGCGGCCGACCTTCACGAACACCTGCGAGAGTACGAGCGCAGGCTGCTGCGCGGCGTCGCCCGGCTTGGCGCTGCCGGTTGCAGTCTTGTCGGCCGGCTTTGCGGCATCGCCAGCGGGCTTTTCCGCGCCGGCTTTCTGGTCTTGCGGTTTCGCCGGCGCGGCGGCGCCGGCGGGCTTTGCCGGCACGACGGTGAAGACATAGTCGCCATAGAGGCTGGAGGTCACGGCAGTCTGCGGCACGGAGATGACGTTGCTTTCCTCCGGCAATTCGACTCGGATCTGCACGAACTGGCCGGGGGTSAGCCTGCCCTCGGGATTGGYGACCTCGCCGCGGATCGACACCAGCCGGCTCGCCGGGTCGATCTTGGGATCGATGCCGCGAATTGAGCCCGCGAACGRCATGTCCCCCAAGCCGCTGCCTATGCGGACGGTCTGGCCGATCTTCAGCAAGGACAGCTGCTGCTCGGGAACCGTGAAGTCGACCCGCATCGTGTCCAGATCCTGGATCGTCACTACTGACGTTCCCGGCGCCAGATACTGACCGATGTCGATCCTCGGAATGCCAACAGTGCCGGTAAAGGGCGCGGACAATTGCTTCTGGTTGAGCACCGCCTGCAGCTTGTTGACCTGCGCGGCGGATGCCGTCGCGGCCGCGCGCGCCGCGTCAAGCGTCGCGTCCGTGCCGACGCCGCGCCGCTGCAGTTCGAGYGCGCGGGTCAGCGCCGCCTGGTCGGATGCGGCTTGCGCCTTCTGCGCCGCCAGGTCCGCGCGCTCGACAGCGTCGTCGAGCTGCAGGAGTACTGCGTCTGCCGAAACCTTCTGGTTGGCGTGGAAGAGAATGTCCTTGACGATGCCGGTGGTTTCGACGGTCAGGTCGACGCCGCGCACAGCATTGACTGTGCCGATCGCCTCGACGCCGGGCGTCCATTGCGAAGGCTTGACGATCACCGTCGAGACGGTCGCGGCCGGGGGCTTCATGGTGGCGAAAAACTGCTTGGTGCCGTAGTCGCGCATGATGTTGAGGCCGACGACAGCGCCACAGGCCACAACGAGCAGCAGCAGGATTCCGGTGATGATGAAGATGCGTTTCACGGACAGTCCCCTCGAGCCGGCAACCGGCAAAACGATCGATACCGGGACACATATCGACGATAGGTCCCGCTCTCAGATTTCGGGCGTCTTACTGTACCGTCTGGACGGTCTTGTCAATTCTGCATAAGCTAATGTAAGGGAAGGCGTGATGAAAGCTCGCAGGGCAAATTCGCGCGACAGGATACTTGCAGCAGCCGCCGACGTGGCGCGCGAGGCGGGTCCGGGAAATCTGTCGCTCGACGCCGTTGCCAATCGCGCCGGCGTGTCGAAGGGCGGCCTGCTCTACAATTTCCCGACCAAAGCCAAGCTGATGCAGGGGCTGGTCGAGAACTACCTCGACGAGTTCGAGCAGGCGCTCGAGGCGCGCATCGCCGAAGCCGGCCACGAAAACGCGCTGTCGGCCTATGTCAGTCTTTCCGCCGATGAATGCGGGGCGCCGCAGCCTTCGGCATCGTGGATCTTCTCGGCGATCGCCGAGGATCCCGACTTCCTGACGCCGATAAAGGCGTTCAAGCGGCAGCTCTTCGAACGGCTGAAAGGGGAGACGGACGACCTCGRCTCGCTGCTGGTCTGCTTCCTTGCCATCGAGGGACTGCGCAGCATGAAACTCTTCGATTTCGACGTGCTCACGCCGGAAGAGCACAAGTTTTTGGTTTCCTCGCTTCTCAAGATAGCCGGATAGGTTGTAGGCGTCACACCAGCTTCATTCTGTCGACATAGCGTTCTTCCYGGTTCTTTGCTGCAATGCAAAAGGAGTGGGACGATGGTGGACGTGGTTTCCAGTGAGGCCGGGATTCCGAGGCCGGATCATCCGCTTGAACAATCGAACAGCGCCAAATGGTTCCTGCCGGCCTTCGGGGTGCTGGTCCTGGTTGGYCTCATCTATGTCGGTTACGCGCTGAGCCAGGACCTGGCGATTGCCAAGACGGTGYCGTGGATCCTGCTCGGCATCGCCTTGCTGATCGCGCTCGGCTTCGAATTCGTCAACGGGTTCCACGATACCGCCAATGCGGTGGCCACCGTCATCTACACCCGCTCCCTGCCGGCGGAATTCGCCGTGATGTGGTCGGGCGTCTTCAACTTCCTCGGCGTGCTTACTTCGAGCGGCGCCGTGGCGTTCGGCATCCTGTCGCTGCTGCCGGTCGAGCTCATCCTGCAGGTCGGCTCGTCCTCCGGCTTTGCCATGGTGTTCGCCCTGCTGGTGGCAGCGACCCTGTGGAACCTGGGCACCTGGTTCCTCGGCCTGCCGGCGTCCTCTTCGCATACGATGGTCGGCTCGATTATCGGCGTCGGTCTCGCCAACCAGTTCATGGCGCCGGCCGGAGGCGCCACCAGCGGCGTCGACTGGTCGCAGGCAACCAATGTCGGTACGACCCTCCTGGTCTCGCCGATCGTCGGCTTCTTCGCCGCTGCCCTGCTGCTCTATGTTATGAAGCTTCTGGTGCGCAATCCGGCGCTCTACGAGGCGCCGAAGGGCAACACTCCGCCGCCGTGGTGGATTCGCGCGCTGCTCATCTTCACCTGCACCGGCGTCAGCTTTGCACATGGCTMCAACGACGGCCAGAAAGGGATGGGCCTGATCATGCTGATCCTGATCGGCGTGGTGYCGACCGCCTATGCGCTCAACCGCACGCCCGACATCAACTATCTCGACGCCTACAAGTCGGCCTCTGTGGCCGTCGAGCAGGCGCTCAGCAAATACATCAAGCCGGAAGTCACCGTCGCGGACCCCAAGGCGTCGGTCCAGGAAGCGGTACGGAGCAGGTCGTGGAGTGATCAGACGACGGTGGCGCTRCAGAAATTCATCCATGACACGACCGCTTCGCTGCAGCCTTACGCGACGGTCGACAAGGTTCCGACCGACCTGGTCAGCAATGCCCGCAACAACATCTATCTGATTGGYGAAGCGCTGAAGCTGATCGACAAGAAGAAGCTGCTGCCGACGCAGGAGGCCGACCTGAAGGCGGTCACCGACTACCACAAGGCGGTCGACAACGCGACGAAGTTCATCCCGCTCTGGGTCAAGATCGCCGTGGCGCTGGCGCTCGGGCTCGGCACCATGGTCGGCTGGAAGCGCATTGTCGTCACGGTCGGCGAGAAGATCGGCAAGAGCCACCTGACCTATGGCCAAGGCGCCGCCGCCGAGCTGGTGGCGATGATAACGATTGGYATGGCCGACCGTCTCGGCCTGCCGGTTTCGACCACCCATGTGCTGTCGTCCGGTGTCGCCGGCACCATGGCGGCCAACGGCTCAGGCCTGCAGTGGTCGACCGTGCRCAATCTGGCGCTCGCCTGGGTTCTGACACTGCCCTGCTCGATCGCACTGGCTTTCGTGCTCTTCGTGCTCTTCCGCCAGGTATTCTGAGCGGAAAAAATCTCGGAAGAAACGGCGTCGCGAGCGGCGCCGTTTCGTTTTCCAGGCTGTCCTGCGAAGACCGATTGAGGCGCGCTGCTATCGCCGCGCAACATCCGCAATGCGGCGGCGGCGCAGTTGGCGCAGCGACAACACATGCAGCAGGATCGAGCTTGGCACCACGAAAGCAGGAGTCAGCACACCCGGATATGCGCCGGCACCGATGCTCTGCACATCAGGAACGATCAGCTGCAACGGGCCGGGCGAGGTGATTATGCCCATGGTGACGGCGACCGCGAAGTCGGCAAGGCCGAGGAGGTTCCAGAGAGTTGCCGCCCTCCGGCCCTCGGCCGTGCCGGTCGCCACCGCGATCGCCGTCGGCAGCGCGAACAGTCCGGTCAGCACGTCGCCGATGCCTGCCGGTAATGCGAATACGCCGGGCATTGCCCCGTGCAGCCAGGCTACGAGAGCCCAACTGCCAAATATGCGGTAGAGCTGAAGCGCGACGAGCCAGCCTGCGGGCATCGCATCGAGCACCTGCCCGATCCGCCTGGAGAACAGCAACAGCGGCGCCCCGATGATCACCGGCAGGAAGATCGCCATTGGCAACACTGGTAAAGACGCGGTGTCCGCATGGAAGACGCCGTTGACCGCGGCGCTCCAGGCGACGGCGAGCCACAGCGTGTCCGGGATCATGATCGCCAACCACGTCGCACGGCGTTGACCGGGCGTCAGGTTCGTGCGTTCGAGCCCCAGCCACAATCCCAGAGCTATGAGCCCGTGTGCCGCGAGCTGGTGGAACGTGGTCGGAACGCCGCTGGCCGGGATCGACGGCCAATTGTAGGTCAACAATATCCACAGCGCCGTGAGCGGCGCAAACCAGAGCAGGCCGCGCCAGGCGCCAGGCGACGGAACGATAGCGGGGGAAACAGCTTCGGCGGCCTCCATTGAACCCAGCGCATTTGCGGGTGCTCAAACTGTGTAAGCCCGCTCTTCGGAAGCGGCCATCCGCGATAATGTTGATGGGCTGTGAAGAAGGGCTTCACAGTAAGCGAGGTCGCGTGAACCCGATGGCGGCCGGCCGCACTTGCTCCAAACATTTGTTTATAGAGTTACGGAGTACCCAGCGAGCGACCGCTGCGRACTGCTCTGCTCGTGGCGGACTTAGTCTCAGGTCGGATCTTCGCGATGYAGGTCGTGGATGGCGACGCCCTCCACGTTGGTCGGCGGCATCAGCCACTGCTTGTGGCGCAGCGTGCGCTCGGTGTCCTCGAGGCCCATCTCCCAATGCTCGCGCATCGATGTGCCCGAGAACTCGTAGTCCTTGGCGTGGCCTTCGTAGCTTTTGTGCTGGTAGATCAGGTGGACRATGTTGACCACGCCGGCGTCGGAATAGTCGGCGATCAGCTCCCTCTCGCCGTCCCTGAGCTGCTCCGGCGGAACGCGCTTCAGCGCATCGAGCAGCTTCATCTTGAGCGCATGGATGCGCTGGAAATTGTCGGTGTTCTGGCGCGTGCGGCTCGAATACATGATGTCCTTGTGGCGCGACAGCACGTCGGCCATGCCGCGCGGCAGCGCGCCGCGGGCGCTGAAGAGATCGACCTGAAACACCAGCGAGGAGCGGTCTTCCTCCTGGTCGAGCAGATATTGCAGCGGCGTGTTGGAGACGATGCCGCCGTCCCAGTAATACTCGCCCTCGATGCGGATCGAAGGGAAGGCCGGCGGCAGCGCGCCGCTCGCCATTATGTGCTCCGGCCCGATCCGCACCCTCTCGGTGTCGAAATAGACGAAGTTGCCGGTTCTGACGTTGACCGCGCCGACGCTCAGCCGCTTCTTGCCGTCGTTCAGCACGTCGAAATCGATCAGGCTCTCCAGCGTGTCCTTGAGCTCGGCGGTGTCGTAGAAGCTGGTGGCGCCTTCAGCTCCCGGCGGCTGGAACCACGGGTTGGGATTGCGCGGCTTGAAGAAGCCGGGCTGGCCCATGGTCATCGTCATCCACGATGAGGTGCGGTTGCGGATGTCGCGATAGATGTCGCCTTCCGGCGTGTAGGCCCAGATCTTGCGGCCGSAGATCGTCTGCCAGAAATGCTCCAGCCTCTGCAGGCGCCGGCTCGGCTCGTTGCCGGCAATGATCGAGGCGTTGATCGCGCCGATCGAAACGCCGGAGAGCCAGGTCGGCTCGCAGCCGGCGTCGGAAAGCGCCTGATAGACACCGGCCTGATAGGCGCCAAGCGCGCCGCCGCCCTGGAAGACCAGAGCGACGCGGTCATATTGYGCCGAAATCTCCTGGATGGTGGCGGCAACGGCCTTGTTTCGTTCAAGCACGAGCCTTCTCCGGCTGGATTGCGCTGATCGCGRCCTGGTTGCGCTCGGCGAGATAGTCGTGGACGACCTCGCCCAGCCCGAGCGTCAGGTCGGCGGTGAAGTGGACGGCCGAGACCACCTCGAGCACCGGCAGCTTGGCGACGTCGGCCATGACATGGGGTCGAAGGTCGAGCGCGGCCGGCGCCGTCCAGGCTTCCTTCAGCGTCACATCGGTCAGGTAATAGCGCACCAGCTCGCAGATGCGCGGGCTGCCGTCGACATGCGGGATGATCTTGATCAGGAAATTGGGCGCGGCGAGCGAGGCGAGCACGGCATCGTGGTCGGCCTCACGGTGCTTGTAGCCCATCGTGCCGGTGGCGCACAAAACGCTGCCATAGTGAAGGGTGCCCACCACCACTTCGCCCTCGTGCACGATCTTGGGGCTGGCGAGCTTTTTCGGGAAACCCCAGAGCTCGCGGCCGCCGGCGATCGGCGCATCGTCGTCGAGATACATGGAATGAACGTAGCCGCCATGCTGCCCGCCAAAGCGGACAGGGATCACCTGCCCGGTTTCGGTATAGTCGCCGAAGCCGGTCGAATCCGGCATGCGGATGAACTCGTACTTGACCAGCGGCTCGTCGATCTCCAGCGGCGCCGGCACCACCGCCTCGAGTGCCTCGCGCGTCGTGCGGTAGGTGATGATGATGTATTCGCGGTCGAAGAAGCGATAGGGGCCGGGCGGGAAGGATGGGTTGGTGAGCGGCATCGCATAGGCACGCTTCACGACATCGGCGATTTCCATGCTAGTGCACCGTGTTTGAAAATAACCGCGCGAATGCGCTGGCAAATATGTTGCATGGCAGCATGACAGCGCCGTGTCAGCGCGCCGCCCTTCATCGAGCCGGCAGAGGCACGGTGCTGTAACAGCGCCGACATAAGGCTGTGGCATTGTCATGCTGCGGCGCACAAACTATGTGCCTTTATAGTCCCTCCCACCTGTCGCGAGATTTTTCATGGGTTCGCTGTCTTCGAAGAATGCGCTCGTCACCGGCTCGACCAGCGGCATCGGCCTCGCAATCGCCCGCGCTTTTGCCGCTGAAGGCGCCAACGTTACCATCAACGGCCTGGGCGATGCCGCGGCGATCGAGCAGGAGCGGGCCGGCATCGAGAAGGATTTCGGCGTCAAGTGCCGCTACTCGGACGCCAACATGATGGACGGCGCCGCGGTCACCGCGATGKTGCGCGAGGCCGAAGAGGCGTTCGGCAGCCTCGACATCCTGGTTAACAATGCCGGCATCCAGCATGTCGCGCCGATCGACGAATTTCCCGACGACAAGTGGGAAGCCATCATCCGCATCAACCTGCTTGCCGCTTTCTATGCCATCAAGGCGGCGCTGCCCGRCATGAAGCAGCGCAAATGGGGCCGCATCATCAACACGGCCTCGGCGCACGCACTGGTCGCCTCGCCGTTCAAGTCGGCCTATGTGTCGGCCAAGCACGGCATTGCCGGCCTGACCAAGACGGTGGCGCTGGAAGTGGCGCAGGACGGCATCACCGTCAACGCGATCGCTCCCGGCTATGTCTGGACGCCGCTGGTCGAGAAGCAGATCCCCGATACCATGAAGGCGCGCGGCATGACCGAGGAGCAGGTGAAGCACGATGTGCTGCTTGCCGCGCAGCCGACCAAGGAATTCGTCACCGTCGAGGAACTCGCCGCGCTGGCCCTGTTCCTTTGCTCGGATGCGGCCAAGCAGATGACCGGCACCACCTTGCCGATGGATGGCGGCTGGACGGCGCAATAAGGTCGCGACGGGAAGGCGGGGCAGCGGCTTCGTCTTCCCCGACAATTGGATTCTTGACAATCCTAGGCGAGCGCTCCAGCATTCTGGCAAGGGGTTCCCCGCGACGACCCCGTGAGGCGTCAGCCCAACGATCGCGTCCAAACTCTCTTCGTTCAGGAGGTGGACGCCATGCCGTCAACTACCGCAATCACAGTCCCGCAGCTTTCCCGTCTTGTCGGCCTGCCGGACGCGCCGGTTCTTATCGACGTACGCATCGATGAGGATTACGAGGCCGACCCGCGCCTGCTGCCCGCCRCGTTTCGGCGCGATTTCCGACGCGTCTCGACCTGGGCGCCCGAGTTCGCCGGATCAAAGGTCGTGGTCATCTGCCAGAAGGGGCAGAAGCTCTCGCAAGGCGTCGCCGCGTGGCTGCGCCACGAAGGCATTCCGGCGGAGTCGCTGGAAGGCGGCTTCGAGTCCTGGGCGRCAGCCAACGGGCCGCTGGTCGCAACCGGCGCGATCCCGCCGCGCGACRAGAAAGGCCGCACCGTATGGGTCACGCGGTCCCGGCCGAAGGTCGACCGCATCGCCTGCCCGTGGCTGATCCGCCGCTTCGTCGATGCCAAGGCGGTATTCCTGTTCGTCGACCCGGCCGAGGTGCCTCTGGTGGCCGAGCGCTTCGCCGCTGTTCCCTTCGACATCGAAGGTGTGTTCTGGAGTCATCGCGGCGACCGCTGCACCTTCGACACGATGATCGAGGAATTCGGCCTGCGTATCGAAGCGCTCGATCGTCTGGCGCTGATCGTGCGTGGGGCGGACACGGCGCGCCTCGACCTCGTTCCGCAGGCGGCAGGGTTCCTCGCCGCCTCGCTCGGCCTGTCGCGCATGTTCCGCGACGACCTCGAACAGCTCGAGGCCGGGATGCTTCTCTACGATGCCTTCTTCCRCTGGTGCCGCGACGCCACCGAAGAGACGCATAACTGGCCAACCGGAGGCAAGGCACCATGACTGCGCGTGTCGAGAACGACGCCGCGCGGCCGGTCGAGGTTCCGGCCGTGCCGACCTTCGGCGAGGCGACGCGGCTGTGGGCAAAGATCGGCGTGCTCTCCTTCGGCGGGCCGGCCGGGCAGATTGCGCTGATGCACAAGGAACTGGTCGAGGAGCGCCGCTGGATCGGCGAGGAGYGGTTCCTGCACGCGCTCAACTACTGCATGCTCCTRCCGGGTCCCGAGGCGCAGCAGCTTGCCATCTATGTCGGCTGGCTGCTGCATCGGACTGCAGGCGGCCTCGTCGCCGGCACATTGTTCGTGCTGCCGGGCGCGTTGGTGATGCTGGGCCTGAGCAGTTTCTACATGCTCTACAACGACACACCCGTCATCGCGGCGCTGTTCTTCGGCATCAAGGCGGCGGTATTGGCTGTCGTCGTCGAGGCGGTGATCCGCATCGGCAAGCGGGCGCTGAAGAACCGGGTGATGGTGGCGATCGCGGTGGCGGCCTTCCTGGCCATTTATGGCGCCAAGGTGCCGTTCCCTCTGATCGTGCTTGCGGCAGGCCTGATCGGCTGGATAGGAAGCCGCTTCGCGCCGGGCCTGTTTTCGGGTTCGGCGCACGGCAAGCGCGGCACCGCTGTCGACAGAAGCGGCGTGGTCGACCAGATGTTCGAGCGCGGCGAGCTTGGTCACACCGTGCCGACAAGATGGCATGCGGCCCGCGTCGCCGCCATCTGGCTGCCGGTCTGGCTCGGGCCGGTGGCGCTGATCGCCGGGCTGGCGGGGCCGGCGAGCGTGTGGACGCAGATAGGCGGCTTCTTCAGCCTGATGGCGGTGGTCACCTTCGGCGGCGCCTATGCGGTTCTGGCCTATGTCGCGCAAGCGGCGGTGACCTCGTTCGGCTGGCTGGCGCCCGGCCAAATGGTCGACGGGCTCGGGCTTGCCGAGACGACGCCCGGACCGCTGATCCTGGTGCTGCAATTCGTCGGTTTTGCCGCCGCTTATCGCCATGCCGGCGGGATCAGTCCTTTGCTTGCGGGATCGCTGGGCGCCTTGCTGACGCTCTGGGCCACCTTCACGCCCTGCTTTTTCTGGATATTCCTCGGCGCGCCCTACATCGAGCAACTGCGGCAGAACAAGGCGCTGTCGGCGGCGCTCGGCGCGATCACGGCGGCCGTCGTCGGGGTRGTGATGAACCTCGCGCTGTGGTTCGCGCTGCATGTCGTCTTCGGCAGGGTCGAGAGTGTCGGCTGGGGCGTGGAGGTTCCAGTCCTTTCCTCGCTCGACTGGCGCGCGGCGCTGCTGTCGGCGGCGGCAATGATCGCCATGCTCAGGCTGAAAGCCGGCATGCTGCCGACGCTCGCGGCATCGGCGCTGGCGGGACTGGCTCTGCAGGCCTTRTGAGCTTTCACGGCAGCCGATCGCGACAGTGTGATCGAAAAAGCTGGCCGGCCGGGAATAATCGGCCGGCATCGCTGGTCTTCCGGGCATGCGCCAGGTGCGCGCATGGCAGGAGACCAGCATGAAGCGGCATGACGACAGAGGCACGAATGGTGACAGCATCAGCCGCCGGCATCCCCTGGAGCAATTGAGCTGGGCCCGCCTGTTTTGGGCAATATCGCCGCGCCGGCCTTGATCCGTGCGAACCGCGACGAACAAGACACCCGTGCATCCCGTGGCGGCCGGCGATGCGCCGTTCCGTTCCGAGGCGCTTGACTCCGGTGACCCCTATGCCTTCACCTCCACCCAAGCAGGCGCCTTCGCCTGCAATAGCGATCTTCACCCGCGCCAGCAGGGACAGACCACCGCCGCCGCCTGATGGTGGACGCAGACCCCTGGCCGGAGCGCCTGACGGTGGAACGGTGTTGAGCGAAAAAATGCTGGCCGCGCGTTTTGCCGAAGTGGTGCTGCCGCATCTCAGCGACGCGCTGTCGCTTGCCCGCTGGCTGACCGGGAATGCTTCGGACGCCGAGGATGTGGTGCAGGAGGCCTGCCTCAAGGCGCATGCCGGCATTGCCGGCTTCGCCGGCGGCAATCCGCGCGCCTGGCTGCTCACCATCGTGCGCAACGCCTCCTACACCTGGCTGGCGCGCAACCGTCCGCGCGGCGTCGTCGCCGTCGGCGATCTTGCCGATCTCGATGACGTGTCACCGCCGCCCGACAATTCAGACAGCCCGGAGGCGGCGCTGATCGCCAAGGCGAACTCGGCGGCAATAGAGGCGGCGATCGCAAGGCTGCCGGAGGCGTTCCGCGAGACGCTGGTGCTGCGCGACATAAACGGCCTCAGCTATCGCGAGATCGCCGCCATGCTCGGCGTGCCGCAAGGCACGGTGATGTCGCGGCTGGCACGGGCCCGCGGCCTGCTGATGACGGAACTTGGAGGGCGCCCATGAGCCCGATTGAAAATGGCCCGCGCGACGACGGATTGCCGGAAGACCCCCAGGATATGAAGCTGATGATCCATGCCCTTGTAGACGGCGAGCTCGACGCCGCGGCAGCGCTTGCCGTCGAGCGGCGCATTGCCGCCGATCCTGAACTTGCCGCCGAGCATGCCCGCATCGTGGCGCTGCAGACGGCGGTCGCAAGCCTGCCGCGCCCTGCCGTTAGCGGCGACTTCCTGGCGCGCATCGCGGCCATCGCGGATGTGAGCCGCGCCGGGGAGACCGAGGCGGCGGACGCCGAAGCTGAGAAGGCGGCCCGCCGGTCTTCGGCCCAGCCTCAGCCGCAGCGCAAGGTGGTCGAGATGCGCCCGACGGCGCGCGCCATGGCGCGGCGCTTCGGCTCCTTCGGCTGGCGCCAGATGGCGGCCTCGATCGTGCTCACGGCTTTTCTCGCGAGCGGCGCGACGCAGTGGCTGATGGTGGAGAATGCGCCCGGCAGTTTTGCCGTCGCCGTCGCCAATGGCCATCGCCGCAGCCTGCTCGCGGCGAGCCCGGTCGACATCGTCTCGTCCGACCGGCACACGGTGAAGCCGTGGCTCGACGGCCGCATCGGCGTGTCGCCGCCGGCGCCGGACATGGCCAAGGACGGCTACGCGCTGCTTGGCGGGCGGGTGGAAGTGATCGGCGACAAGCCGATGCCGGCGCTGGTCTATCGCCACCATGAGCACCTGATCACCCTGGTGGCGGCGCCGCGCCAGAACGACGTCAAATCGGTGCCGGTGGCGGACGATCTTTCGGCGGGCGGGTTCCTGCTGGTCCACTGGACCGACGGTGCCTTCTCCTATTGGGCGATCTCGGACGCCGAACGCCCGGCGCTCGACGATTTCGTCGCCCGCTTCCGGGCGGCCGCCGCAGCCAACCCGGCGGCGGGCAGCCCAGGGTGAGCTATTCGACCATGAAGCGCGAGCTGAACGGAAGGCTCGCGGCTCCCACCGCTTTGGGCGAACGCTCTATGTTGCCGGCCATGGCGGTTATGCCGGGCATGGCCTGCTCCAGGTCCCGGCAAATCGCCTTGCAGACCGCCTGCGGCGCGTAAGAGGACAGGACCACCGACGCTATTGGAACGAATTGTTTGAGTGCCGCGATTGACGACTTCATWTGCTCCACAAGGTCGCGCTGCCATGCGGTCTCGGCGTCGCCAAATGACGGCCAGTCCGCGCCTCTTTCCCAGAGTTCGGAAGTCTGCCTGCCTTGCTTCAGGATCTCCTGTTCGAGGCGCAGGATGCCGACGTCGAAGCTCACCGCGGCAGCGGCGTTGTAGATCTGATGGTTGAGAACCAGTCGGCTGTGCAGGCGCGCGCCGAGATAGAAGAACAGATAGTCCGAAAGATGCTTTGCGACGCCGAACATGCTTTCGCCGCCGGCTGCCGCGGTGATGTCGTTCTGGACGTAGACCGGATAGCCGATCTCCCTCTCGACCTCTTCTTGCAGGGCGTCGAACCGCTCGCGGGTCGCCTTGGGCGTCAGCTCGAGTTCCGCCTGATCTCCCGGCAAGGCAAGGCCGATGCCGGYGATGCGCGAATGGAGCTGCTCGGGGAGATTGGCGATGGCCTTGGCGATGGCGCTCATGAACTGCGGATGGTTGGTGTCCTGCGCGGCCGCCGAGATCGGCAGGACCGCGCGGGAGCGGATCGAGCCGACGAAGTCGACCAGCACGACCTCCACCTGCCGATGGCCGACGCTGATGCCGACGGAATAGGCGCCCTCGGGGTTGAGCGAAAGCGGCACGGTCGGCGGCCCGACGCGGCCGCGTTGGGCCTCGCCCTTGGCGATCAGCCCTTCCTGCTCGAGCGAGCGCACGATGACGGAGACCGTCTGCGCCGACAGGCCGGTCCGCTCGCCGATCTCCAGGCGGGTGATGTCCTTGCTCTGGAGCAGCAGCGACAGCACGAGGCGCTCATTGTAGCTGCGCACGCTGACGGCGTTGAGGCCGCTGGCGCGGTCCGCGATCCGCAGCGGGTTGGGCGGGGCAAAGCGCATGTCAGGCATGGTGCGCCCTCTTGCAATCGGTCGTGGGGGACACCCTTATGCCGCGCTCACTTCTCATCCGGCCACCCGATTGCTTCGACTTCGCGGGCCAGGGCGCTGCCCAGCAGCGCATGCGCCTGCCTGTTGATATGGAAACCGTCGAGAGGGTCGCAGGTGACGACCGAGCCCGCGTCGAAGAAATGCACTTCGAGCGAATCGGCGATGATCTCGAACTCAAGCGCCAGCTGTCGCGATTTCTCCGGCGCGCCGGCGAAGATCGACCGCCATTCCTTGATGTCGTCCAGCATAGGCGGCGGAGAGACGATCATGATCTCGGGCACGCTGGCGCCTGGGCCGGGCTTCAGCTCCTTGATGTCGTAGACCAGGCAGCCCATGGCCATCGCCACTTCCGAGGCCGGTTGGTTGAAGCGCGCCTTGAGGTCATTGGTGCCCAGCATGATGATGACGAGATCGAGAACGGCGTGGCTCTGCAGGCAGGGTTTGAGGTAGGTGCGCCCGTTCTTGTGCGCGCCCTCGATCGGATCGTCGCGCACCGTCGTGCGGCCGCTCAGGCCTTCCTCGATGACATGCCAGCCGGCGCCCAACTCCTTTGCCATGACGCCGGGCCAGCGTTCAGCCGGACCATAGCGGTCCAGCGGCGTGCCGCCGGGTATCTGCCCATGCGTGTTGGAGTCGCCGTAGCACAGGACCGATCGCATGCTCCTCCTCCAATGCCAGCCAAGGTTCTGATTTGCAGAGGTTATCGGACGAGAGTCGGTCGTCCGTCATTCGCGCGACCCTGCCATTTGGCGGAAAGGTAACGCAACCCACAAAGATAATCCATCACTCTGAATAATTATTGACAGGCGTTCGGAACGATGGTTGAAGTGACCTGGGAGGAATGYCCCGAACCTTTTGCGCCGACAGGCTGCCATGATTCATGGCGGCATCGCTGGACTGCGTCTCCGGCGGCCCTGGCGCGCGGGTTGAGCAAATGAGCTGAAGCATTGCCGGGACCGCCCGGCAGGTGCGGCGTTTGGCATGRCCGGACGCCGATGGGGAAGTCGTGACCCTGGCATCCAGGGTCGGTGGAGCTTGAGAAGGAGGATGGCTCAGTGAGACGGATTATCAAATCAATCGCAGCGGCGGTGATCGCGACCACCATGCTGTGCGGTCCCTCGTTCGCCGACGACGTGTCGCTGCTGGATGGGGTTACCGCCCGCGCAGGCGACAATCCGACCGTCGAGGCCGGGAAGTTCAAGAAGGACGCGCCCTGGGTCATCGGCATGAGCCATTTCGGCGTCAACGCGAATACCTGGACGGTGCAGGTGGCACATGAAGCCGAAGCTGCCGCCGCCAAGGATAAGCGCATTGCCAAGTTCATCCTGCTCGATGCCGGCTTYGACCAGAAGAAGCAGGTGGCCGACATCGAGGACCTGATCGCCCAGAAGGTCGACGCCATCATCGTCCAGCCGGTCACCTCGACCTCGGCGGACGYCAGCATCGCCAAGGCCGTCGCGGCGGGCATCCCAGTCATCGTGCATACCGGGCGTATCGAATCCGACGCCTTCACCRCCGAGATCCAGGGCGGCGCCGAGCATTTCGGCAAGGTGATGGGCGACTTCCTGGTCAAGGAACTCGGCGGCAAGGGCAACATCTGGGTGCTGCGCGGGCTCGCCGGCCATCCGGAGGACACCAACCGCTACAACGGCCTGCTGCAGGCGCTGAAGGGGACCGACGTCAAGATCATCGCCGAGGAGCATGGCGACTGGCAGTACGACAAGGCCAAGAAGCTCTGCGAGACGCTCTACCTGAACAATCCCGAGGTCGACGGCATCTGGTCTTCCGGCGCCGACATGACGCGCGCCTGTGTCGACGTCTTCAAGCAGTTCGGCGCCAAGATTCCGCCGATCACCGGCGAGGGCAACAACGGCTTCTTCGGCCAGTGGATCGCCGACGGCTTCAAGTCGATCTCGGCCGAATACAGCCCCGCACAGGGCGCGGCCRGCATCCGCGCCGCCGTGGCCCTGCTCGAGGGCAAGGAGCTGAAGAAGCACTACGACTACAATCCGCCCGGCTGGGATATCGAGAAGGTCAAGAAGTACTACCGCGACGACCTGTCGGCCAATGTCTGGTGGCCGTCCGAGCTGCCGGAAGACAAGCTCAAGGAGTTCTACGCCAAGAAATAAGGGTGGCGCCATCGTGGTGCGGGCGGCCTCGTCGCCGGCCGCACCACGGAAAACTCTCCTGTATGCAGCGGTGCTTTTTTGGTGAAAACCCTCGTCGAAATGTCCGATATCCGGAAGGCGTTCGCCGGCACGGCGGCGCTGAAGGGCGTCTCGATCACGCTCCAGTCCGGCTCCGTCCATGCGCTGATGGGCGAGAACGGCGCCGGCAAATCGACCCTGATGAAGATTCTCGCCGGCGTCCACCAGCCGGACAGCGGCGCCATCCTGCGCGACGGGCGCCAGGTCGTCTTCCACAAGCCGAAGGATGCGCTGGAAGCCGGCATCTCGACCGTGTTCCAGGAATTGTCGCTGCTGCCCAACCTGACTATCGCCGAAAACATGTTTCTCGGACGCGAGCCAACCACGGCTTTTGGCGGCGTCGACTACCGGCGCATGGGCCGCGAGGCGGGCAGGGCGCTTGCCGAACTCGGCCTCGCRCTCGATCCGGGCACGCTGGTCTCCAGGCTCAGCATCGCGGAACGGCAGTTCGTCGAAATCGCACACGGCATCATGACCGATGCCAGCGTGTTCATCCTCGATGAGCCGACGGCGGCGCTGAACGCCGCCGATGTCGAGGTGCTGAACCGCCACATCCGCAGGCTGAAGGATGAGGGCAAGGCGGTTGTCTACATTTCGCACCGCATGGACGAGATCTTTGCCATCTGCGACACCGTGACGGTCCTCAAGGATGGCGAACTCGTCGGCACCAGAGCAATCGCGAAAATGACGCCGGCGGCGCTGATCGCGATGATGGTCGGCCGTGAGCTTGCCGACCTCTTCCCGCAACGCGGCGATGCCCCGGGCCCCGTCGTGCTTTCGGTCGAGGATTTCCGCATCACCGAGCGCTCCAGACCGTTCTCGCTGTCGCTGCGCCGCGGTGAGATCGTCGCGCTGGCCGGCCTGGAAGGGCAGGGCCAGCAGCGCTTCCTGCGCTCGCTGGTGGGCCAGTACCACCCCTTCGCCGGCCGCGCGACGATCAAAGGCAAATCATTGCCGTTGCCGGTGCCGCCTGGCGGCGGCGTGCGCCGGCTGCAGGCGATGGGCGTCGGCTTTGTGCCGGAGGACCGCAAGGAGGACGGGCTTTTCCTTGGCCTCTCCGTTGCGCACAACATTGCCGCCGCACTCCATTCGAAACGGTCGGAATTGGCGCTGGCCGCCGGCCATCAGCGACTGATCGCAGAGACGATGTCGAGCCTTGCCGTGAAGGCGAGCGGCCCCGCCGCTCCGGTCGGCACGCTGTCGGGCGGCAACCAGCAGAAGGTGCTGCTTGGCCGCTATCTCGCCGCCGACGTCGACATCCTGCTCGTCGAGGAGCCGACGCGGGGCGTCGATATCGGCGCGAAGTCTGAAATTTACCGGCTGCTGCGCGGCTTCGCGCACAAAGGCGGCGCGGTGCTGGTGCTGTCGCGAGAGACGGTCGAGCTGCTCGGGCTCTGCGACCGCGTCTGCGTCGTCCACAACGACACGATCGTGAAGGAAATGCCGGCGGCCGACRCCACGGAGCACAACATCCTCGACGCGGCGCTCAGCGCCAATGGTGAGGRAAGGAGCGGCGATGACAGCCATTAGCAAGCGCCTGGCAGGCGCGAGAGGATCGCGCCAGGGCATGTGGTTGCTGCCGTTGCTGATCGCTCTGGCGATCGCACTCTGGCTCAGCCTCAAGACCGCGCAATTCCTCAATGGGGAAAATCTGCTCAATCTGGTGCCGCAGGCGATGCCTCTCGTCATCACGGCGGTCGGCCAGACATTTGTCATCCTCATCGGCGGGCTCGACCTCTCGGTCGGGTCGATGATCAGCTTCACGACGGCAGTGCTCGCCCTCGGCGGACCTGGCTGGGTGTTGATCCCTGCCGTGTTCGTGCTGGCGGCGCTGGTCGGCTTTACCAACGGCTTCATCATCACGCGCTTCAACGTGCATCCGATCATCGCGACGCTTTCGATGCAGTACATACTGCTCGGCATCACGCGGGTGCTGCGGCCGGTTTCGGGCGGCACGGTGCCGGATATCGTCATCAGCGCGGTGGCCGGCTCCTTCCTCGGCGTGCCCATGCCGGTGTTCTGGGGAATATTCGTCCTCGCAGTCGCCTGGAAGCTGCTCCACGGCTCCCGCTTCGGACTGCATCTTTTCGCGATCGGCGGCGGGGTCTCGTCCGGCGTTGAGGATGYGGCGCATWATTTCGGCATCGCCGACAGGCGCAACATCGTCCTTTCCTATGTGATCTGTGCCTGCTTCGCCGCCCTTGCCGGCGTCTTCCTCGCCGGGCGCATCGTCTCGGGCGACCCGAATGTCGGCCTGCTTTTCGAGCTCGACGCCATCACGGCCGTCGCCATCGGCGGTACCCAGCTTTCCGGCGGTATCGGCAGCCTGCACGGCACCGTTATCGGCGCGCTGGTCATGGCGTTGCTCGCCAACGGCATGAACCTGACGAATATGTCGCCCTTCATCCAGACCACCATCAAGGGGGCGATCCTGCTTCTGGTGGTTGCCCTCCAGTCGCGCAAGAAGATGGGGTTGTAAGTGGCTTCCGCGCTCGCCAGTCCCCTCATGCGCCGCCTGCTGCGCATACCGCCGGCCTACTATGTCTTTGCCGTGCTGCTTTTGGTTCTGTGGATCGCGCGGCCGAACATGCTCAATCTCAATATCATGGGCATCTTCGTGCGCCAGATCGTGCCGCTCGGCATCTTGGTGCTCGGCCAGCTTCTGGTAATGYGGGTGAGAAGCATCGAACTGTCGGGCGGCGGGGCGATCCTCCTCATCAACTACACGATCTCGTCCGGGGTCTTTCCCGGCGCCTCCATGACGTTCTTCATTGTCCTGGCGCTGGCCACCGGCCTCGCTGTCGGCCTCTTCAACGGTTTGATGGTCGGGGTCAGGCGCGTCTCGGCCGTCATCGTCACGCTTGCGGTCGGGATCGTGCTTGTCGGCATCGTGCAGTATCTGTCGAGCGGCAAGCCGCCTGGCGATGTGCCCGGTATATTCGGCGACATCTACAACACCAAGCTCGGCCCGGTGCCGACGCCGGTGATCTTCTGGGTGGCCGTTTCGGCTGCGTTGTCGCTGTTCCTGTCGCGGACGGTGTTCGGCCGCTTTGTGACCTCGGTCGGCGAGAGCGTGCAAGCGGCGCATTTCTCGGGCGTCCCAGTCGCCCGTACGGTGGTGCTCGCGCATACACTCGCCGGCCTGTTCACGGGCGTCGCGGCCCTGGTCCAGACGGCCTCGATCGCCGTCGGCAGCGTCAGGGTCGGTCTCGACCTTCCGATCCTGGCGGTCGCCGCAACCATCCTTGGCGGGGTCGTCTTCGGCCGCGGGGAAGGCGGCGTCTGGGGTCCCTTCTTCGGCGTGCTGTCGTTTGCGCTGCTGTTTGTGGTGATGACGACGTTCGGCGTCGACGAGCCCGGCAAGCTGATCGCGCAGGGGCTTATCATCCTGCTTGCTGCCATCCTCTACGGGGTGAGGAGTAGGTCGATGTGACCGCCTTTTTGGGGGGGCCTGAGGGCGGGACGGCCAATGATCAATCGCATATCGGAAAATGGATTGGAGACATGAGCGAAAGATCGATTCTGTGTTTTGGCGATTCGCTGACCTGGGGCTGGATTCCGGTCATGGAGGGATCGCCGACCCTCCGCTATTCCTATGAGGATCGCTGGACCGGTGCGATGGCCTCGCATTTTGGCGACGGGTATCACGTGATCGAGGAGGGCTTGAGCGCGCGCACCACCAGTCTCGACGATCCCAACGATCCGCGCCTCAACGGCAGCGCCTATTTGCCTTCGGCCATCGCCAGCCACCTGCCGCTTGACCTGGTCATCGTCATGCTCGGCACCAACGACACCAAGTCGTTCTTCCGCCGCACGCCCTATGAGATCGCCAACGGCATGGCCAAGCTCGTCGGCCAGATCCTTACCAGCGCCGGCGGCGTCGGCACGCCCTATCCGGCGCCACAGGCGCTGGTGATCGCGCCGCCGCCGCTGACCCCGATGCCGCATCCCTTCTTCCAGGGCATGTTCGCGGGCGGCCATGAGAAGACGGCCGCGCTCGCGGCCGAATATCGCGCCATGGCCGACTTCATGAAGGTCGATTTTCTCAACGCCGGCGATTTCATCACCACAGACGGCTGCGACGGCATCCACTTCACCGCCCAGAACAACCGCGACCTCGGCAAGGCCATTGCCGCCAAGGTCCAGGAGATTTTCGCGCGTCAACCCGATCTCAAGGTCGCCTGAGGGTTTGCGAGCTTTGCCGCGCATCGGCCCCTCCAGACCGATGCGCCGATCGCGGGACCGGCGCGGCACCGCCGGCCCGCACCTTTTCAATTGATCGGCCCGGCTGCGACCTTAGCGTGAGTTGATCATGCAGAGGCGGTAATGCCGCGTTGCGGGGGGGTCGCCAGAGCCGCTCAGGAGGATCCTTGCTGGCGGGTCGGTCCGTTTGCCGGCTTCCAGCGGCAGACGGAACGAACGGCCTGCGTCCAGAATTGTTGGAGGATGCAACTTTCGCGTTCCCGGCCATGACGCTTCTCGTCCAGCCGCGCCTTGTAAACGAGCCGTTTTCCGACCCGGGGCTGCTTCTCGACTTTCGCTTCGGCGGCAGGGCGGTGCTATTTGACCTCGGCGACCTGTCGGCGCTTTCGCCGCGTGAGATCCTGCGCGTTTCGCACGTTTTCGTGTCGCACATGCACATGGATCACTTCAGCGGGTTCGATCGCCTGCTTGGAGTGTCGCTCTACCGTGACCGGCAGGTCCACATCATCGGACCGCCCGGACTGGCAGATGCAGTCGAGGCCAAGCTCAGGGCCTACACGTGGAATCTCCTCAACGAGCGGTCACAAGACTTTACGATCCTCGCCTCTGACTGGACAGAAGAAGGCTTTGCCACTGCGGCCGCCTTCCGGGCGCGCCGGGCCTTCGCACGGGAGGAGTGGCAGAACCCGGACACTCAGTTCGCCTTGGACGATCCGGAGTTCGTGGTCGAAGCCGTCACGCTCGATCACGGTATTCCTTGCCTGGCCTTCGCCTTCCAAGAAAAACTGCGGGTCAACGTGCACAGGTCGCGTCTGGACGAACTTGGCCTTCCTGTCGGGCCTTGGCTCACATACGCCAAGCGAGCGGTGCGACGCGGCGCCGATGCGGCCACCGAATTCACGCCGACTGCGGGAAGGAAGACGACGCTCGGGGAACTGCTGCGGGTCCGCGCGCTGGCCTGCGGACCTGGTCAGCGCATCGCCTATGCAACCGATTTAGCCTTCGGTCCGGAGAACGTCACACGTCTCTGCAGCCTGGCTCGCCGTGCCGATCAGCTTTTCATCGAAGGCGGGTTCCTGGACGAAGACCGGGACCTCGCAGCGTCGAAGAAGCATCTGACCGCCGCTCAGGCAGGTACGATCGCCAGGCAAGCCGGCGCGATCTCCGCTCATCAGATGCATCTTTCGCCTCGGTATCTCGGACGTGAGGACGAATTGCGGGCCGAATTCGAAGCCGAATTTCTCCGGGGTACCGTTGCGGCGAGTTAGACCCCGCTCCCCTTCAGGCCCGTACTGCTATGATCGGCGACAATGGTCGCAGGCGAACTCGTCCGGGTATCCGACACGCAGCCGCGGCGCGATGTTCCCGAAGGAGCTGGGGGATAGCGCTCACGACGCGGGGCCGGCGCTATCCTGGTCGGCGCATTGCGGAACAGGAAGGACACGAGCGAGATCAGGTCGCTTATCCAGGCCGAGAGACCCCTTGCAAATATGGTGATCCCGACAGGAATCGAACCTGTGACCTACAGATTAGGAATCTGCCGCTCTATCCTACTGAGCTACGGGACCACGCGGCCCGACACATAGCCGCTTCAGGCCGGTTCGCCAAGAGCTGCGTTGTGCGCAATCGATGCCCTGCGAAGCATCTTGGGTGCCCGGCCTTCCTGTCAGGTCGGACTCCAGACCGGGCAGGAACGGCGGGAAGCCCGCCGTTCCTGATCGCGAGAGCGTTAGGCGGCGAGCGCCGTCTCCGCCAGCCGCACCCAGTAGCTCATACCGTGCGGGATGACCTCGTCGTTGAAGTCATAGGCCGGATGGTGGAGGCCGGCCGAGTCGCCATTGCCGATGAAGATGAAGGCACCGGGGCGCGCCTCCAGCATGTAGGAAAAATCCTCGCCGCCCATCACCGGCTGGATGGCGCGGTGGACATGCGCGTCGCCGGCGACGTCGGCGGCGACGTCGCTGGCGAACACCGTCTCTTCCGGATGGTTGAAGGTGACGGGATAGTTGGCGTCGTAGTCGACCTCGATCGTCGCGCCGAAGGCCGACGCAAGCCCAGCGCAGATGGTGCGGATGCGCTCTTCGGCTTTCCTGGCCACTTCCTTCTTCAGCGTGCGCACCGTGCCGGCGATCTCGGCTTTCTCCGGAATGACGTTATAGRCATCGCCGGCGTGGAATTTGGTCACGGACACCACCACGGACTCGACCGGATCGGTGCTGCGCGAGGCAATCGTCTGCAATGCGCTGACCAACTGACTGGTGACGACGATCGGATCGATCGTGCCATGCGGCATCGCCGCATGGCCGCCGTGTCCCTTGACGGTGATGGTGAATTCGGCCGTCGCCGCCATGATCGGGCCGGGCTTGATGGCGAACTCGCCGACGGGAAGGCCGGGCATGTTGTGCATGCCGAACACCTTCGTGATGCCGAAGCGCTCCATCATGCCGTCCTTGACCATTTCGTTGCCGCCGCCGCCGCCTTCCTCGGCGGGCTGGAAGATCACCGCCACGGAGCCGGCGAAATTGCGCGTCTCGGCGAGATATTTGGCGGCGCCGAGCAGCATGGCGGTGTGGCCGTCATGGCCGCAGGCATGCATCTTGCCGGGAACGGTCGACGCATACGACTTGCCGGTGATCTCGTTGATCGGCAGCGCGTCCATGTCGGCGCGCAGCCCGATGGCTGGCCCATCGCCCTTGCGGCCGCGAATGATGCCGACCACACCTGTCTTGCCCAGACCTGTCACAACCTCGTCGCAGCCRAAGGACTGCAGCTTGTCGGTGACGAAAGCGGCAGTCTGAAACACATCGAAGTTGAGTTCTGGCGTCTGGTGCAGATGTCGTCGCCAGCCGGCGACTTCTTCCTGCATTTCCGCGGCACGGTTGAGAATCGGCATGATCGGTCCATTTCTTTGTTGGGGCAGGCGGCTCAGGCCTGCTCAGCAATTGTGATTCTCTGGCGCTTTGCCATTTTGGCGTCACATAGGATAAATAGCACGCAAGAATGTGGTCCGGGGTCGAGGGTCGGTCCGCAGCATGCCGGCTATCGCGTAACGAAATCTTACGGAGCCTGCGGCAATTACGGCAAGAGGCGATTTCGGATTTCCATGATGCGGCAAAGGCGTTTCCTCAACCTATTGCTTGCGGGGGCGCTGGCGCTGCCGATGTTTGCCGGCGCGGCGCGCGCCAATCCGGTAGTGCTGTTCGACCTGAAGAGCGGCAAGGTGCTGGAGCATCAGGACGCCTTCAAGCGCTGGTATCCGGCCTCGTTAAGCAAGCTGATGACGGCCTATGTGACGTTCCGGGCGATCGCCGCCRGCGAGGTGGCGCTCGATTCGCCGATCAAGGTGACGAAGCATTCRGCCGGCGAACCGCCGAGCAAGATGGGCTTCAAGCCGGGCTCCGTGGTGCGGCTCGATAATGCGCTGAAGATGATGCTGGTCAAATCGGCCAACGACATCGCCATGGCCATCGGCGAGAATATCGGCGGCTCGCAGGCGGCCTTCGCCGACCGGATGAACGCCGAGGCCGGCCGGCTCGGCATGACCGGAACGCATTTCGTCAATCCGAACGGCCTCTATTCGCCCGACCAGTACACGACCGCGCGTGACCTCGCCGTTCTGGTGACGGCGATCCGCAACGACTTCCCGCAATACGCGCCGTGGTTCTCCATCGAAGGACTTGCCGTCGGCAAGAAGGCTCTGCCGAACTATAACCTGCTGATCGGGCGCTATCCCGGCGCGGACGGCATGAAGACCGGCTTTGTCTGCTCCTCGGGCTTCAACATGATCGGTTCGGCGAYGCGCAATGGCCGCACCCTGGTAGCCGTGGTGCTGGGCGAGAAATCGGCCATCAGCCGCGCCGAGGCCGCGGCGAAGCTGCTCGACCAGGGGTTCGACATGCCGGCCGCGGGCTCGACAAGCTTGGCGGCACTGCAGCCCTATGGCGACACACTGACGCCCAACGACTTGCATGACGAGATCTGCAAGAAGAAGACGAAGCACGAGCAATCCGAGGCCGCGCCGACCGTCGCCGCCAAGGRCAAGGCGAAATCGCCCTATCAGGTGAAACTCGACCACCCGACACTGATCGCGGTCGGTCTCGGCGGCGCGACCGGACCGGCGCCCAAGGCCTTCGTCGATCAGGGCAGCCAGGAGTATGCCGACGTGCCGCTACCGACGTGGCGGCCCGACAAGCCGTTGCCGGACGGCGCCGAGCCGGCACCGGTCCCAACAGCCGCTGCCGCCGCGCAGGGCGACCAACCGGCCAAGGCGGCCAACTAGCCGGTGACCGGCCAGATGAGCGGCGGTTTTCCCATTCCCGTCTCGGTGCTCACCGGCTTCCTCGGTGCCRGCAAGACGACGCTGCTCAACCGGCTGCTGAAGAATCCGGCCCTGGCCGACACGGCCGTCATCATCAACGAATTCGGCGAGGTGGCGGTCGACCATCTGCTGGTCGAGCAGGCCTCGGACGGCATCATCCAGCTTTCCGACGGCTGCCTCTGCTGCACAATCCGCGGCGACCTCGTCGACACGCTGGCCGATCTCGTTGACCGGCTGCAGACCGGCCGTATCGCCAGACTTGCCCGCGTCGTGGTCGAAACCACCGGTCTTGCCAACCCTGCGCCGGTGCTGCAGTCGATCATGGCRCATCCGGCGCTGGTGCAGGCCTTCCGGCTCGACGGTGTCATCACCTTGGTCGACGCAGTCAACGGCGAGGCCACGCTCGACCATCATGTCGAGGCGGTGAAGCAGGCGGCGGTCGCCGATCGCATCGTGCTGACCAAGACCGACCTTGCAGATGCGGGCGATGTCGAGGCGTTGCAGGCAAGGCTCAGGCAGATCAATCCGGGCGCCGTTCTGCTCGACGTCAACGAACCCGCCACAGGCGCGGCATCCCTGTTCAATTGCGGCCTCTATAATCCCGAAACCAAGAGCGCGGATGTGCGGCGCTGGCTCGGCGAGGAGGCGGCGCATGATCACGACCATCACCGTGATGACGACGATCATGACCACCATGATCACGACCACCATCGCCACGACAGCCGCGTGCGCTCGCACTCGCTCGTCCACGACGGACCGGTGCCGTTCTCGGCGATCGAGATGTTCCTGGATCTCCTGCGCTCGACGCATGGCGAGAAGCTGCTGCGCATGAAGGGCRTCATTGAACTGATGGAGGATCCGTCACGGCCGCTGGTGATCCACGGCGTGCAGAAGATCCTGCACCCGCCGGCAAGGCTGCCGGCCTGGCCGGACGACCAGCGCGGCACAAGGCTGGTGCTGATCACGCTCGATATGCCGGAGGATTATGTCCGGCGGCTGTTTTCCGCCTTCACCAACAAGCCGTCGATCGATACGCCGGACCGGACGGCGCTCGAGACCAATCCGCTGGCGATCCCCGGGCTCTAAGGCAGAGTCAGGCGCGGCCGCGTTCGACCAGGAAGCGGTGGCCGCCGTCGACCGCCTCCGTCTCGATCAACTGGTGGCCGGCGTCGGTGCAGAAGGCCGGAATGTCGATCACGGCCAGCGGATCGGTGGTTTCCAGCCACAGGCGGCTGCCCGGCCGCATCGCGGCCAGGCGCTTGCGGGCCTTGAGCACCGGCAGCGGGCAGTTCAGCCCTTTCAGATCGTAGACGGCGGATCCGGCCAAGTCGAAAACTCAGCCGCCGAACATGCCGAGCAGCTTCTTCTTCAGCTTCGAGACCRTGCCTTCGTCGGCGCTTGCCGCCTGGGTCTCGACCGCCGCCGCGGCCGGCTGCGTCATGYCCGCGGTGACCACCGGCTGCTGGGCCGCCTGCTTGGCGGCTTCCTTCTCGGCCAGTGCCTGCGCCTTGGCTRCTTCCTTGGCGGCCCTGGCCGCCTCGATCGCCGCCAGCCGCTGCTCCTCGGCCTTGCGCTTGGCTTCCTTCTCGGCGTCGAGCGCGGCCATCTTGCGCCCGAGCGGGGAATCGATGCGGCCCATGCGCGTGGTCTCGGTCACCGATCCGTCGGCATTCATCGACGGCGGGTCGATCGGCACGCGCTCGCCGCGGGCGCGGCGCTTCGACCAGTCGGAGACGATGCTAGCTTCCTTGATGCCGGCGATGGCCGGCTTGGGCGGCAGCATGCTTCCCTTGATGGCGGCGTTGAAGGCAGTGTCATAGCGCTTTTCGTAGTCGGCATAGGCGGTCTTCAGCGAGTCCGGCTGCGTCGTTTCGGGGCAGGGGCCGGTCGGGTTGAAGGTCGTGCCTTCAGGCGCAACCTGGTTGAAGACGTAGCGCTTCTCGCAGACGTCGACCTTCGGCGGCACCTTGGTGATCTCGAAATTGTCGTAGCCGACCTTCAGCATCTTCCAGAACTCGTAGTTCGGGTCGTTGCGGTAGCGCGCCATGTTGGCGGCGGTYATGCGGAACGGGAAGGCCTGGATCTGGAACTCGGTCTGGCCGCCCTCGAAGGCGTCGCGGCCGAAGGCGTAGATCTRCTCGATCTGCGCGTCGGTCATCGAATAGCAGCCGGACGACGAGCAAGCGCCGTGCACCATCAGGTTCTGACCCGTGCGGCCGTTTGCCCGGTCATAGGCGTTGGGGAAGCCGATGTTGAAGGACAGATGGTAGTGCGAGCGTGGATTCATCTGCGACGGGCGCACCGTGTAGAAGCCTTCGGGCGCCTGGCGATCGCCCTCGGTGTATTTGGGGCCGAGCTTGCCCGACCATTTGCAGATGTCGTAGGTGGCCACAAGATCGTAGCGGCCGTTGGTCTTGGCCTTCCAGATCTCGAGCTTGCCTTCCTCCTTGARGATGCGCGCCATCACCGACGAGGTTCGCACCATGCCCTTGGCCTTCATGTCGGCGAGGATCTTGTCCGGCAGCGGCTTGTTGGCCTCGGGCGCGAAATCCCTCATCGACGAATCGTTGCAGCCGGCAACGCCTATCGACGCGATCAGGACTCCGGTGCGGGCAAGCTTGGCAAACATCGGCAAGGCTATGTCTTTTCTTTCGGGCCAATGGCTTCGGCACGGCCGGCCCGCACGCTGAACACCGGAGGACCGTAAGCCCGTTAACCTTGAAAATTTCTTACCGCAAGCCTTGGCAAACCCCTCACGGCATTTTCATTGAGCCGAATCCGGCGGCATTTTTGTGGCAAAAATGCTCAATCTGGCCACAGTTGAAAGTGTGGCGGGTCAGAGGCTGCGGCCCATCGCCAGATATTTCTCGCGGCGCTGCTCGCGGAAATCGGTGTTGGCGCCGGCAAAATCCTTCATCGTCTTGGCGATGAGGTCCCCGGTGGCGGCAATCACCGCGTCCGGCGCGCGCTGGGCGCCGCCGATCGGCTCGGGAACGATGGCATCGATGATCTTCATCTCGAGAAGATCCTGGGCGGTGATCTTCATGCTGGTCGCCGCGTCCTTGGAGCGGGTCGTGTCTCGCCACAGGATCGAGGCGGCGCCCTCGGGCGAGATCACCGAATAGATGGCGTGCTCCAGCATGTAGACGCGGTTGGCGGTGGCGATGGCAATGGCGCCGCCGGAGCCGCCCTCGCCGATGACGACGGAAATCGAGGGCACCTTGAGCGCCAGGCAGGCCGAGGTCGAGCGCGCGATGGCCTCGGCCTGGCCGCGCTCCTCGGCGCCGACGCCGGGATAGGCGCCGGCGGTGTCGACCAGCGTCAAAAGCGGGATCTTGAAGCGGTCGGCGAGTTCCATCAGCCGCACCGCCTTGCGATAGCCCTCGGGCCGCACCGAGCCGAAATTGTGCTTGATGCGGCTTGCGGTGTCGGAGCCCTTCTCCTGGCCGATCACCGCCACCGGCTCTCCGCGGAAGCGGGCGAAGCCGCCGACGATCGCCTGGTCGTCGCCGAAATTGCGGTCACCGGCCAAAGGCGTGAAATCGCTGAACAGGCCCTTGATGTAGTCGACGCAATGCGGCCTGTCGGGATGGCGCGCGACCTGCACCTTCTGCCACGGGGTGAGTGCCTTGTAGAGATCGCGCAGCGCGTCGCGCGAACGCTTTTCCAGCCTGCCGATCTCGTCGGCGACGTCGACCGCCTCGCCGCTCTCCGCCAGCTTCTTCAGCTCAAGGATCTTGAGCTCCAGATCCTGCACCGGCTTTTCGAAATCGAGGTAATTGTACATGCTTGGGCGGACCGATCCGTCGGAAGGCAATGGCTGGCGGAACCCTGGAAATGCTGGCTCCGGGCGGTGGAACGTCGCCCTCACATAGCGGTATGAGGCCTAGTCGGCAAGCGGGTGATGGTCGTTGACCAAGCGCACCAGCCGCTCCTCCAGCACATGGGTGTAGATCTGCGTGGTGGAGATATCGGCGTGGCCAAGCAGCTGCTGCACGGCACRCAGATCGGCGCCGTTCTGCAAGAGATGACTGGCAAACGCATGGCGCAGGACATGCGGCGAGATCTTGGCCGAAGCGATGCCGGCCCTGGCCGCCAGGCCTTTGAGATCGCGGGCGAAGACCTGACGGGAGAGGTGGCCGCTGTCGGAGGCGGCGGGAAACAGATAGGGGCTGTCGGCAAAGGCCGGTCTGGCAGCCCGTTCCGAAAGCCATGCGCGCATGGCGGCGCGCGCCTTGGCGGACAGCGGCACCATGCGCTCCTTGTCGCCCTTGCCGCGCACCATGAAGAAACGGTCGTCGCGTAACGCCACCGTCACCGGCAGACCGACCAGCTCGGAAACGCGCAGGCCAGTGGCATAAAGCACCTCGACCAGTGCATGCAGGCGCAGCGCCGCCAGCCGGTCGCCGTCCGGCGCGGCAGCGGCCGCCTCCTCGGCCGCGCGGTCGAGCAGGCGGCCGGTCTCGGCTTCGGTCATCGTCTTCGGCAGCGGCCGGCCCTTCCTCGGGCTGTCCAGCGTGCCGGTCGGGTCGTCGCTGCGCAGGCCTTCCGCATAGAGGAATTTGAAGAACTGGCGGATCGCCGACAGCTTGCGCGCCTGCGAGGTCGGCGCGAAGCCGCGCGCCGCGATGTCGTCGAGATAGGCGCGGATTTCGGCCGCGCCCGCCTGCGCCAGGCCGCCGCCGATCGCGGCGGAAGCATCCTCCAGGTCGCGGCGGTAGGAGGAAAGCGTGTTGTCCGCCGCCCCCCGCTCGGCGCTCATCATCTCCAGAAAGGCTTCGATGCGCGCCACGCTGCTCATATCGGCGGGCTCAGTTCTTCTTGGGATTGAGCTTTTCCGCGGGAATGCGCACGCTCATTTCCGCCTTCCTCGGCTCGACGAACATCGCCAGCGCGAACATCGCGCCGTAAGCAATGCCTGCAAGAACCGCGAGCGTCACGACAAAGCGAAACAATGTCGGCATTCAGCTTTCGCCCGTCTTCTTGTGCTGCGATTCCAACCCTGTGCCCTTATGGGACGCCAATCCGGGCAATTCAAGGACGAAGGATTTCGTCGACGAGGGTTCCGTTGGAAAGCCGCCCGCTCCGGTCGCTGCGGCGCCGTGCTTGACGCAAACAGGCTTTTGATGTCGATACGGCGCAAAGAAGGGTTCCGCATGAACGCGCTACCAGCAAATCCGCCGGACGAAGGTCGTGCCGCGCTGCTCGAGCGGCTCGGCAGCCGCTCCATCGTCTTTGTCGGCCTGATGGGTGCCGGCAAGACGGCGATCGGCCGCAAGGTGGCGACGATGCTTTCGCTGCCCTTCATCGACAGCGACCAGGAAATCGAGAGCGTGTCGCGCATGACCGTGCCGGAACTGTTCGAGCGCTATGGCGAGCCCGAGTTCCGGGCGCTGGAGCAGCGGGTGATCCTGCGGCTCCTCGAGCACGGGCCGCAGGTGCTTTCGACCGGCGGCGGCGCCTTCATGAACGCGCAGACGCGCGAGGCGATCGCGGCGCATGGCGTGGCGGTCTGGCTGAAGGCCGACCTCGATCTCCTGATGGAGCGGGTCTCGAAAAAGCAGAACCGGCCGCTGCTCAAAGATCCCGATCCGCGCGGCGTGCTGGAAAGGCTGATGGGCGAGCGCTATCCGGTTTATGCCACGGCCGACATCACGGTCGCGACCCGCGACGAGCGAAAGGAAGTGATCGCGGGCGAGGTGGTGTGTGCCCTTTGCTCCTATCTCGGGATCGCCGCGATCGCCACCAGCGACGACGAGGTGGAGCAGTGATTGATACCGAACCGGTGAAAGTCGAGGTCGGGCTCGGCGACCGCGCCTATGACATACTGATCGGCCCCAGTCTGCTCTCCCGCGCCGGGACCGAGATTGCGAACCGCCTTCCCGGCACCCGTGCGGCCATCGTCACCGACGAGAACGTCGCCGCCGCGCATCTCGAAGCTCTGAAGGCCGGCCTTGAGAAAGGCGGCATCCAGGCCGCCGTCGTTACGCTTCCGGCCGGCGAGAAGACGAAGAGCTTTGCACATCTCCAAGAGGTGGTCGACGGCGTGCTCGCCGCCAGGCTCGAACGCCGCGACGTCGTCGTAGCACTCGGCGGTGGCGTCATCGGCGACCTTGCCGGCTTTGCCGCCGGCATCGTGCGGCGAGGCATGAACTTCGTGCAGGTGCCGACCACCTTGCTTGCGCAGGTCGATTCCTCCGTCGGCGGCAAGACCGGCATCAACAGCGCCCGCGGCAAGAACCTCGTCGGCGTCTTCCATCAGCCCAAGCTGGTACTGGCCGATACCGGTGTGCTCGACACGCTGCCGATTCGGGAGTTCCGCGCCGGCTATGYGGAGCTCGCCAAATACGGTCTGATCGACCGCCCCGCCTTCTTCGCATGGCTGGAGCAGAACTGGCAAAAAGTGTTCGCCGGCGGCCCGGAGCGGGCGGAGGCGATAGCCGAGGCCTGTCGCGCCAAGGCCGATGTCGTCGCCCGTGACGAATTCGAGACCGGCGACCGCGCGCTGCTCAATCTCGGCCACACATTCGGTCACGCGCTCGAAGCCGCCACGAATTATGACGGCGCCCGCCTCGTCCATGGCGAGGGCGTCGCCATCGGCATGGCGCTGGCGCACCGCTTCTCGGCGCGCCTCAATCTGGCAAGCCCGGACGATGCGGAGCGCGTGGAGGCGCATCTTCGCGCAGTCGGCCTGCCCTGGCGCATGGCCGACATTCCCGGCGACCTGCCGGACGCCGAGGCGCTGCTCGGCTTCATCACCCAGGACAAGAAGGTTTCGCGCGGTGCGCTCACCTTCATTCTGACGCGCGGCGTCGGCCAGGCTTTCATCGCCAAGGACGTGCCGCCCTCCGAAGTGCTGTCCTTCCTCAAGGCGAGCCATCCGGGATGAGCGACGCCGGCTGGATCGTTGCAGCCGTGCTCGCCGCCGTCGTCGTGCTGGCGCTTGTGTCCAGCACACGCCTGCTTGCCGCTTTCGGCTACACGCTGCAGCCGATCGATCCCGATGATCCGGAGGATGAGGAGCCGGACGAGAATGGTGACGACGCCCGCCGCAACGGGCAGGCGCGCGAAGACCGCGACCGGCTGGGCGAGCTTTTCGATCTCGAGGAGCTCGAAGTGTCGGATGTGATGGTCCATCGCACCAACATGCGCTCCGTCAATGCCGACGATCCGCCGGAAATGGTGGTGCGCGAGATCCTGCAGAGCCCACACACGCGCATGCCGCTCTGGAAAGGCTCGCTCGACAACATCGTCGGCGTGCTGCACGCCAAGGACTTGCTGAGGGCGCTGAACGAGGTCGGCAACGACTTTTCCAGGATTGACGTGACAAAAATCGCGTCGAAGCCTTGGTTTGTGCCCGACACGACCACCTTGCAGGACCAGCTCAACGCCTTCCTGCGCCGCAAGGCGCATTTCGCCATCGTCGTCGACGAATATGGCGAGGTCGAAGGGCTGGTGACGCTGGAGGACATCATCGAGGAGATCGTCGGCGAGATCGCCGACGAGCATGATGTCGACGTGCAGGGCGTCAAGCAGGAGGCGGACGGTTCGGTCGTCGTCGACGGCACGGTGCCGATCCGCGATCTCAACCGCGCGCTCGACTGGGACCTGCCGGACGAAGAGGCCACGACGATCGCCGGCCTCGTCATCCACGAGACGCAGACGATCCCCGAGGAGAAGCAGGCCTTCACCTTCCACGGGATGCGCTTCGTGGTGATGAAGCGCGACAAGAACCGCATCGCGAGGTTGAGGATCAGGCCCGCCGGCGACGGCTAGAGCGGTTCACCGCTTCACGGAAACGGCAAACCGCTCTATTCCTTTGTTTTTACGCAATTCCGGACGGAAAACCGTGTCGCACTTTTCCTGGAATTGCTTTTGGGCTCGGGTCAAAGCTCCCTTGTCGAGCGCTCGCTGAGCATAGCGCCGGTTTCAGCATCGATTGCCGCCAGGCTGACGTCATAGCCCCACAGGTTTCGAATATGGCGAAGGGTCGCGTCGCGGCTGGCGTGCTCGAGCATGATGCCGTCCTTCACAGAGTGCTGAAGGCGCAGATGCCGGTCGCCCAACAGGTCCACGTCCACCACTTGGATATCGGGCCGGGTCGCCCCCACGTCGTAGCTTTGGGCCAGCGCGGTCCTAATCTTGGCATAGCCCCGCTCATTGTGGATCGAGGCGACTTCGTAGTGCGGCTCGTCGGCGCCGTCGGCCAGCACGAAAAGCCGCCACTTCCGGATCAGGGTCGGGCTCAGATACTGGCGGATGAAGGATTCGTCGCGGTGGTTGGCCCAGGCATCGAGCAAGGTGTCGCGCCAGTCGCCACGGCCGGCGATGTCCGGAAACCAGTCGCGGTCCTCCGCCGTCGGCTCGGTCGAGATGCGCTGGATGTCCTGCATCATGTCGAGACCCAGCGCATAGGGATTGATGCCGGAAAAACGCGGATCGTCGAAAGCCGGTTGGAAGATCACGTTGGAATGGTTGCGCAGGATCTCGATCATGGCGCCTTCRCTGATGCGGCCGCGGTCGAAAAGCATGTTCATGAGCGTGTAGTGCACGAAGGTGGCGCAGCCCTCGTTCATCACCTGGGTTTGYCGCTGCGGATAGAAATACTGCGCGATGACGCGGACGATCCGGATGATCTCGCGTTGCCAGGGCTCGAGGACGAGACTGTTTTTCTCGAGGAAATAGAGCAGGTTTTCCTCCGGCAGGTTGAGCGACCTCTTGCGCTCGRCCACGGCGTCACTGTCTGGTGCCGTCTTGTCGGTCTCCGGCGAAGGGGGCAGCGTGCGCCWCAGATCGTTGTAGGACCGCTCCTCATATTCGAGGCGCTCGCGCAGCCCTTCGCGCTGCTGCTCCGACGTCAGCTTCGGCGGCCGATGATATCGGAATACGCCCTGTTCCATCAGCGCATGGACGGAATCGAGCACCGCCTCCACGGCGGCCAGGCCATGCCGCTCCTCGCATCGGGTTATGTAGCTTTTGGCAAAATCCAGATAGCTCAGGATGCCTCCGGCGTCCGTCCATTGCCGGAACAGATGATTATTCTTGAAGAAATGGTTGTGCCCAAGCGCGGCATGGGCGGTCACCAGGGCCTGCAAGGCCATGGTGTTTTCCTCCATCAGGTAGACGATGCAGGGATTGGAGTTGATGACCAGCTCATAGGCCAGTCCGCGCCTGCCCTTGCGGTAGAGCAGCTCGTTGTAAAGGAAATGCTTGCCGAAGGACCAATGCTGATACATCAGCGGCATGCCGACCGAGGAATAGGCGTCTAGCATCTGCTCGGAGGAGATGACCTCCATCTGCACAGGGTAGATGTCGAGGCGAAGCTCTTCGATCCCGACCGCTTCGATCTCGTCGTAGACCCGCGACAGTTTCTTGAAGTCCCAGTCCGAGCCGGAAAAAAGCAGTTCGGTTTTGCGCGCCTGACTGACCATTGGTCAAGCCCTCAAGCGCCTTTGCGCAGGGCCGGCTGCCTGGCGAAGAGCTCGCGAAAGAYCGGGTAGATATCGGCCGGGGCAGCGATGCGCCTTATCTGGAAGTTCGGCCATTTCTCGTCGACTGCGCTGTAGGCGCGCCAAAGCGTCGTCCCATTTTCTGTCGTGCCGAAAATGTGGCTTTCCCGTTCGTCGATGATCTCCACATAGGCGAAATACTGGCAAAGACGCATAAGCTTGCCGTCAAGCAGCTCTATGCAGCGCTCCGAGTCGGTGGCGAAATTGTCGCCGTCGGAAGCCTGGGCGGCGTAGATGTTCCATTCGGCGACCGGATAGCGCTTTTCGATGATGCGGTGCATTTCCTCGAGTGCCGTGGAAACGACGGTGCCGCCGCTCTCAGTGTGATAGAAGAAGGTGTGCTCGTCCACCTCCTTGGCCTCATGGGTGTGGCGAATGAAAACGATGTCCGTCCTCTCGTAGCRCCGCGTCAKGAACAGATGCAGCAGCACGAAAAAGCGTTTGGCCAGATCCTTCTCGCGCTCTCCCATCGATCCCGACACGTCCATCAGGCAAAACATGACGGCGCTGGCATTCGGCACCGGCTGGGGGTCGAAGCGGTTGAACCGAATGTCGACCGGATCGACATAGGCGATCCGCCTGCGCCGGCGTTCAAGGCGCTCCAGTTCCTTGCGCAGAGCAGCGATCCGTTCGCTGATCTCCTCGTTTGGCGGCTTCGCTTCCAACTCGGCGATCTGCTGAGCGATGGCGYCCAAATCCTCCTGCTTGGGTCGCTTAAGCGCGATGCGGCGCCCGTGGCTGTGCCGCATCGTGCGCCCGACATTGATGTTGGTCGGCGACCCGGTCGCCGCGAAGCCTGCCCGCTTCGGCTTGAAGGTGAGTATCTGCTTGAGATTGAGCTTGACCAGATCGGGCAGTTCGAGGTCCTCGAAAAACAGGTCGAGCACTTCCTCGCGCGACAGCACAAAGCGAAAGTCGTCTTCGGATTCCGTGGTTCCCGGACCCGAGGGGCCGGCGCCCCCGCCGCCAGGCTTGGGGATGAGATCACCGGGTGTGAACGTCCTGTTGCCTGGCAGGATATGCTGGCGCCGGCCACTATCCTTGGCGTCGTTGAAGGTCGGCTCGCTGGTGCCTTTCTGCGGCATCGGCACGGAATGCTCGCGGTCCAGGTCGGCGATGCGGCCTGTGCGGACGTGGTCGCGAATGCTCCGCTTGAGCTCTTCCCTGGCGCGCCTGAGGAAGCGCTGACGGTTGCCCAAGCTCTTGTCTTTCGGGTTCAGGCGGCGGTCGATAAAGATCGGCATGGAACCGTTCCGGCTTTGCTCAGCCCGCCTTGTTCACGCGCATGTACCAGTCTACCAGCCGGCGCACCTGCCGCTCGGTGTAGCCGCGCTCCACCATGCGCTGCACGAATTCGTTGTGCCGCTTTTCCGTGACGCTGTCCTGCTTGGAGCCGAAGCTGATCACCGGCAACAGATCCTCGACCTGGCCGAACATGCGCTTCTCGATGACCTCGCGAAGCTTTTCATAGCTTGTCCAGGACGGATTGCGGCCATGGTTGCGCGCCCGGGCGCGCAAGGTGAATTTGACCACTTCGTTGCGGAAGTCCTTGGGATTGGCGATGCCGGCCGGCTTTTCGACCTGCGACAGTTCCTTGTCCAGGATCTCGCGGTTGAGGATCTGCCCCGTATCGGGATCCTTGTAGTCCTGATCCTCGATCCAGGCATCCGCATAGGCGATGTAGCKGTCGAACAGGTTCTGGCCGTACTCGCTATACGATTCCAGATAGGCTTTCTGGATCTCGTGGCCGATGAACTCGGCATAGCGCGTCGTGAGCTCCGACTTGATGAACTCGAGATAGCCGGCTTCCGTCTCCTTCGGGAATTGCTCGCGCTTGATCGCCTCCTCGAGGATGTACATCAGATGCACGGGGTCGGCGGCGACCTCCTTGGTGTCGTAGTTGAAAGTCTGCGACAGGATCTTGAAGGCAAAGCGCGTGCTGACGCCGGTCATGCCTTCGTCGACGCCGGCGGCATCGCGATATTCCTGAACCGACTTCGCCTTCGGATCGACCTCCTTGAGGTTCTCGCCGTCATAGGCGCGCATCTTGGTGTAGAGCGGCGAATTGTCGTGCTCGGCAAGACGGGTCGAGACCGTGAAGCGGCTGAGAATGTCGAGCACTTCAGGCGCGCAGGGGCTGTTCGCCAGATCGCTCTCGCGCAGCAGCTTCTCGTAGATCTGCCTTTCTTCGGTGGTGCGAAGGCAATAGGGAACTTTGACCACAAGGATGCGGTCGAGAAAGGCCTCGTTGTTCTTGTTGTTCTTGAACTGCTGCCATTCCGACTCGTTGGAGTGGGCAACGACAATCCCCTGATAAGGGAACGAGCCGAAATTCTCGGTGCCGTTGTAGCTGCCCTCCTGGGTCGCCGTAAGCAACGGGTGCAGGACCTTGATGGGCGCYTTGAACATCTCGACGAATTCGAGCAGGCCCTGCGTGGTCCGGTTCAAGCCGCCGCTGTAGGAATAGGCGTCCGGATCGGACTGGCTGTAGTTCTCCAACTGCCTGATGTCGACCTTGCCGACCAGGGCCGAGACGTCCTGGTTGTTCTCGTCACCAGGCTCAGTCTTGGCGATGGCGATCTGGCGAAGCCGCGACGGCAACAGCTTGACCACGCTGAATTTGGAAATGTCGCCGGAAAGTTCATCCAGGCGCTTGGCCGCCCAGGGCGAGATGAGGCCGTGGAGGCGGCGGCGGGCAATCCCGTATTTGTCTTCCAGCAGATCGCCCATCCGGTCGGGATGAAAAAGGCCGAGYGGCGATTCAAAAATCGGGCTGATCTGATTGCCGACCTTCAGCGTGTAGATGGGCCGCTGCTCCATCAGCCTCTTGAGACGTTCGGCGAGCGACGACTTGCCGCCGCCGACCGGGCCGAGGAGGTAGAGGATCTGCTTGCGCTCCTCGAGTCCCTGCGAGGCGTAGCGGAAATATCCGGCGATGCGCTCGATCRTGTCCTCCATTCCGTAGAAGTCGGAGAAGGAGGGGTACACCTTGATGGTGCGATTCGAGAAAATGCGCCCGAGCCGCTCGTCCTTGCTGGTGTCGACCAGGTTCGGTTCGCCTATCGCCTCGACCATACGCTCAGGTGCCGAGGCATACATGGATTTGTCCTCGCGGCAGGCTAGCAGATATTGCTGGAGACTGATTTCTTCCTGGGCCGCGTTTGCGTAAATCTCCGAAAACAGATMGAAGACGTCAGATTGGTTCTCGCGCATGATGTTTTGCTCTCAGAGCCCGTTCTGATAGCCAGTCGGCTCATCATACATTCAACTGCCGGGATGCATTGTGGTTCCCTTCACACGAAGAAGAGCTGATGCATTCCGGCATCGACCTCCGTGAGGGCATTCGATGTGGTCGAAGATGCCCCCGCTCGATGAATACGTGGTGATTGCGAGCGGACCTTCAAGGGCGGATCAGGTTCTGCGTCCGCATGTCGCCATTATTGATCCTAAACTGGGCGGGAATGGGGTGGATGTCTGCACTCGGTCGCCGCAAAGCGGCCGGAGGTGGTGATGATCGATCGACGCAGCCTCATCGTGGCAGCCATGGCGGCGATGCTGCCGGCCGGCGTATCGGCAGCTTGGCGCCGGCGTCAGCCGGTGCCGCAGACGCGCGACTACGGACCGGCTAAGCTCGACATCTACGCACGCGACGGCGCCAAGGGCCAACCTGTCGTCTTCTTCATCCATGGCGGCGCCTGGCGGCTCGGCAACCRCAATAACGTCAACGCCAAGCCAGCCTTCCTGCTCGACAACGGCTTCGTGTTCGTCTCGATCGACTATCGCATGTTGCCTGAAGCCGATGTCGCCACCCAGGCAGGCGGCGTCGAGAAGGCCTACGCCTATGTGCGGGCCAATATTGCCGCATATGGCGGCGATCCGAGCCGCATAGCGGTCATGGGCCACTCGGCCGGCTGCCATCTGGCGGCGCTGACCGGGCTTCGCGGCGGCTTGCCCGGTGTCGCCGCCCTGGTGCTCGACGACACCGAGGCCTATGACCTCGAGGCCTTGGCCAGGGCGCAGGGTGGCAAGCTGCGGCCGGTCTACGCGCAGGCATTTTCAGACCCGAGCCAATGGCGGGCGCTCTCGCCGGCGACCTATATCGGCACGGCCAAGCATCCGCCGGTCTTTGTCGCCTATTCGAACGCGCCGATCCGCGCGGCCGCCGCGCATGAGTTCGTGGACCAGCTGCGGGCGGTGGGAACAAAGGTTACGCTGTTCGACGGCAGCGCCTATTCGCATATGGCGATCAACCGCCGCTTCGGCGAGGAGGGCGATGCGCTGACCGCGGCGGTGATGGCCTTCCTGAGGGCGACGGTGGTGTGACCTACCAGCGTGTCTGTTCGCCGGGCGCCRCCGGCTCGATCGCCAGCGCATGCACGCCGGCTTTTAGTTCGTCGGCAAGCAGTTGGTTGACGGCGCGGTGGCGGTCGATCCGGCTCATGCCGGCAAAATGCGGCGAGACGATACGGATGCGGAAATGCGTCTCGCCAGTGCCGTCAAAGACGGCCTCGTGCCCGTGCTCGACGTGGTGATGGCCGGCATGGAGGTGGCTTTCGTTGATGACGGCGAGCTTTTCCGGCGAAAACGCCGCCGTCAGCTTGCTTTCCATCTTCGACTGTATGGACATCGGAGCTTCCCTTCACCACATCTGCGGCAAGCCGCAAAATCCGCGTTTTCGATCGCTTTTTAGCCGCGATTCAGCGGTTAGGGCGATCATCTGCGAAATGTCAATTCTTGTTTCGCAATAGCGAACAGCCCATAAATGGGTGAGATGAAACCGTATCCCAAATATTTCGAAAAAATTCGCATCCGGCCGGAAAAGGACGCGGAGCTGAAGTCGCGCGCGCCGATCTGCCAGTGGGACGGTTGCAGCGAGGCAGGCACGCACCGCGCTCCGGTCGGACGCCTGAAGGAGGGCGAGTATTTCCGTTTCTGCTTCGAGCATGTGCGCGAGTACAACAAGAGCTTCAACTATTTCTCGGGCGTGTCGGACAGCGAGATCGCGCGTTTCCAGAAGGAGGCGCTGACCGGTCACCGGCCGACCTGGCGCATGGGCGTCAATGGCGGCGGGATGCGCTCGGCGCCGGACTTCGCGCAGATGCGTTCGGGGCGCGCCGGCTACTACAACCGCATGCGCGATCCCTTCAATCTCTTCGGCGGCGGGACGCGGGAAGCGCGCGAGCGCAAGGCAAAGCCGCTTGAGGCCAAGGCGCTGGAAACGCTTGGYCTTGATACAAAGGCGACTGGCAAGGATATCAAGGCGCGCTATAAGGAACTGGTCAAGCGCCACCATCCGGATGCGAATGGCGGCGACAGAGGTTCGGAAGACCGGTTCCGCGATGTGCTGCAGGCCTATCGCGTGCTCAAGCAAGCAGGATTGTGCTGAGCGACCCTACGGTTCGTGTCGTTTTCCAACTTTCATAAGGTTGGAAAAGGCTCTAAGACCGCCCCCGAACAAAATCGATTGCCGGCGAAACGCGGCGTTTCGCCCGTGGAGACGTTGATAGAGATGAACAAGGTCGATCGCGACATCGCCAACCTGCCCGACACGACGGTGTCGGTGAAGGAGAAATTCGGCTTCGACTCCAAGATGGTCGTCCCCGCCTATTCGGYCGCGACCGAGCACGTGCCGGATGTCGACCCGGACTATCTCTTCGACCGGGCGACGACGCTGGCGATCCTCGCGGGCTTCGCCTACAACCGCCGCGTCATGGTGTCGGGCTATCACGGCACCGGCAAGTCGACCCATATCGAGCAGGTCGCGGCGCGCCTCAACTGGCCCTGCGTGCGCGTAAACCTCGACAGCCATGTCAGCCGCATCGACCTCGTCGGCAAGGACGCGATCGTCGTCAAGGAAGGCCTGCAGATCACAGAATTCCGCGACGGCATCTTGCCCTGGTCCTATCAGCACAATGTGGCGCTCTGCTTCGACGAGTACGACGCCGGCCGCCCGGACGTGATGTTCGTCATCCAGCGCGTGCTGGAATCGTCGGGCCGATTGACGCTGCTCGACCAGAGCCGCGTCATCCGCCCGCATCCGGCGTTCCGGCTGTTCGCCACCGCCAACACGGTCGGCCTCGGCGACACCACCGGCCTCTATCACGGCACGCAGCAGATCAACCAGGCGCAGATGGACCGCTGGTCGATCGTCACCACGCTCAACTACCTGCCGCACGACAACGAGGTGAACATCGTGCTGGCCAAGGCCAAGCACTACCGCGACAACAAGGGCAAGGACATCGTCAACAAGATGGTGCGCGTCGCCGACATGACGCGCTCGGCCTTCATCAATGGCGATCTCTCGACCGTGATGAGCCCGCGTACCGTCATCACCTGGGCCGAGAACGCCGAGATCTTCGGCGACGTTGGCATGGCGTTCCGGCTGACCTTCATCAACAAATGYGACGAGCTGGAGCGTTCGGTGGTGGCCGAATTCTACCAGCGCGCTTTCGGCGAGGAATTGCCGGAGAGCGCCGCCAACGTCGTGCTCGGGTAAGCGCGTACCGGAAGGCCTAGCCTTTCGGGCCAAATCGCGCAGGGAATGATCGATGGCGGGTCCAGGCGACAACACGCGCAACAAGCCGAAGAACGGGTCTGAAGCGGACAGCTTCAAGCGCGCCGTCACGGTCTGCATGCGCGCCGTCGCCGGCGACAAGGAGCTCGAGGTCGCGTTCGCCAAGGACCGGCCGGCGCTGGCCGGCAGCCGYGCACGCCTGCCCGAGCTGCCGAAGAAGGCTACCCGCAACGACATCGCGATCACGCGCGGCATCGGCGATTCCATGGCGCTGAAGCGCGCCTGCCACGACGCGCGCATTCACAGCAAGCTGGCGCCGGAGGGCAAGCTCGCGCGGGCGATCTTCGACGCCGTTGAACAAGCGCGCGTCGAGGCGATCGGCAGCCGCGCCATGCAGGGCGTGGCCGACAATATCGGCTCGATGCTCGAGGACAAATACGCCCGGGCGAACCTCGTCGATGTCAGGGACAAGGCCGACGCGCSGCTCGAGGAGGCAGTGGCGCTGATGGTGCGCGAGAAGCTCACCGGCCGTGCCGTGCCGAAGAGYGGCGAGCGGCTGGTCGATCTGTGGCGGCCCTGGGTCGAGGAGAAGGCGAGCGACGACCTTGACGGGCTGTCGGCCAAGCTCGACGACCAGCAGGCCTTTGCCCGCGTCGTGCGCGATATGCTCGTCTCCATGGAGATGGCCGAGGAGCTCGGCGACGACCAGGAGACGGAGGACTCCGAGGAAAACGAAGAAAACGAGCAGCAGGGCGAGGAGCAGAGCGAGGAAGGCGGCGAGGACGATTCCGGCTCCGAGCAGTCGCAATCCGAGGATGCGGAAGCTGCGGCCGACGAGGAAGAGTCCGCCGAGACGGAGGCGACCGACGCCACCTCGGACGACCTTTCCGACGAGGACGATTCCGATGCGGAGACGCCCGGCGAGGCGCGCCGCAACGACAATCCGTTCCTCAACCTGCCGAAGGAGATCGATTACAAGGTCTTCACYACCGCCTTCGACGAGACCGTCGGCGCCGAGGACCTGTGCGAGGAAGAGGAGCTCGACCGGCTGCGCTCCTTCCTTGACAAGCAGCTCGCCAACCTCTCCGGCGTCGTCGGCCGGCTGGCCAACCGGCTGCAGCGCCGCCTGATGGCGCAGCAGAACCGCTCCTGGGATTTCGACCTGGAAGAAGGGTATCTCGATCCGTCGCGGCTGGTGCGCGTCGTCATCGATCCGATGCAGCCGCTTTCCTTCAAGCAGGAGCGCGACACCAAGTTCCGCGACACGGTGGTGTCGCTGGTGCTCGACAATTCGGGCTCGATGCGCGGCCGGCCGATCACCGTCGCCGCGACCTGCGCCGACATCCTGGCGCGCACGCTGGAGCGTTGCGGCGTGTCTGTGGAAATTCTCGGCTTCACCACGCGGGCGTGGAAGGGCGGGCAGGCGCGCGAGAAATGGCTGAAGGACGGCAAGCCGCCGAATCCGGGCCGGCTCAACGATCTGCGCCACATTATCTACAAGTCCGCCGACCATCCGTGGCGGCGCGCGCGCCGCAATCTCGGCCTGATGATGCGCGAGGGGCTGCTCAAGGAGAACATCGACGGCGAGGCGCTGCTTTGGGCGCATAACCGGCTGATCGGCCGGCCAGAGCAGCGCAAGATCCTGATGATGATCTCGGATGGCGCGCCGGTCGACGATTCCACCCTCTCGGTCAATCCCGGCAATTATCTGGAGCGCCATCTGCGCGCGGTGATCGATCTCATCGAAACACGCTCGCCGGTCGAGCTGCTCGCCATCGGCATCGGCCACGATGTCACGCGCTACTACCGGCGCGCCGTGACCATCGTCGACGCCGAGGAACTGGCGGGTGCCATGACCGAGCAACTGGCGTCGCTGTTCGACGAGGAGAGCGCGCGCGACCTGCGACGCGGCGGCCTGCGGCGCGTCGGATGATCCTTTCGCCGGGCGGGATACGGCAGGCCCTTCTCGCTTGCGCGCTGGCCTGCACGTCTTTTTCGCCGGCATTCGCCGAGGCGCGCGGCCCGGTCGAGGCGGTCGAGATTTCGGCGCGGCCGATCACTGAGTTCCATATCGGACGCGACGAGAAACTGTTCGGACCGCTCGAATTCGTCGGCGGGCTGGAGATGACCTCGCCGTCGCGCGATTTCGGCGCGCTGTCGGCCATTCGCTTTCTCAAGCCCGGCAGCGATTTCATCGGCGTTGCCGACACCGGGTTCTGGTTCTTCGGCACCATCACGCGCGATGCCGGCAAGCGTCCCTCGGGCGTGTCGAATTTCCGCATGCAGCGGATGGTCGACGCTTCGGGCCGGCCGATCGACAAGAAATGGGAGGTCGACGCTGAGGGGCTCGCCGTCAAGGACGGCATCGCCACCGTCGGTTTCGAGCGCGATCAGCGGATCGTCCAGTTCAGGATCGACCCGGACAATATGAAGGCGCCCTTCAAAACGCTCGACTATCTGGTTCCGGCCGAGGAACTGCGCATGAACCGCGGCTTCGAGACGGTCACGCATGCCAATCCTTCCGGCCAGCACGAGGGCGGCCTGGTCGTGGTTTCGGAAAAGAGCCTCGACAAGGCGGGCAACGTCTATGCCGCCATCATAGAGGGACCGCGCAAGGGCGTCTTCACCGTCAAACGCGCCGGCGATTTCGACATCACCGACGGCGCATTCCTCCCGGATGGCGACCTGCTGCTGCTCGAGCGCAGCTTCTCGATGGCGGGCGGGCTGAAGATGCGGCTGAGACGCATCTACGGCGAGAGCGTCGAAARGGGCGCCGTCGCCGACGGCCCGGTGCTGATGGAAGCCGACATGGGCTACCAGATCGACAATATGGAAGGGCTCGACGTCTGGACTCGGGACGACGGCGCGCTGATGGTGTCGCTGGTATCGGACGACAACCACTCGATCCTGCAGCGGAACCTCTACCTGGAATTCATCCTGCACCAGGACTGAGCGTTGCGGGCCGGTGCGGATTCGGCGCCGGCCGCCGAGGAGCTACCGGGAAAGGTGGCGGAATTCATTCGCCAGGAAATTGCCCACGCGTTTGCCCCGGTTTCGCACCTTCAGCGTCACGGTGTTGTCCACGAAGTAGGTGTGCAGGATGGAATCCCGCGTGCGCACTTCCGGGCCGACGGTGTCGACGGAATGYCAGGTGTTGGTCCCGACCGCGAACGCATAGCCTGTGTTGGGCGAAAACGGCATCCGGTGCACCATCTCAAAACCGCCTTCCGGCTTCTTCCGATCGAAGCGGGTACCGATATGGTTGATGCTGTCATCCTCAGGCAGGTAAAATTGAACCGTGATGCCCTTCCATTTCGTGTCGGTGTGGGAGCCGATTTTATAGCCCGCCACATCGCGCGTCAGCATAGGCACCGGGTACATGTCCGTCTTCATGAAGTCCGACCCGAACCGGCGCTCCAGCCCGGGCGCCAAGCGACGCTTGAATGCCTCCTTCAGCTCCGGCGCATGCAGGGCCTTGCCGACCAATGCCCACACGGCCCGCTTCTCGGCCGGCAGGTGTCGGATGTATTCCGGATACAGGTCGATCTTGATCCGGGTGGCGGTGCCGTCAGCCTGGATGTTTACGTTGTTGCGTCCCTTGAGCGCTCGATACTCGCGCGCCTCGGGCATCGCGGCCCGCATGCGAAGATACAGGTCAGCCGGAAAAACATCTGTCATTTCCAGATGCCAGAACGGCGTGTCCACAAAGGCGGCGCGGTTCACGGCATCCACAATATGAGAGATGACGTGTTGCAGCGTTTCAGTTGGCTGAGCAGCCACGCGAGCTGTGACTGACAAAATATCGTCCCCCCATAACCAGATCGAATCCCRTCTCGTTCAACATAGCTCCATATGGATATATTGCCAACCAATGCATGTCGCCCAAAGGTTCGCAGCGGTTTTTGGGGGAACAACATGCATCAAAACAAAGACTTAAAGCGCGTCGTCTGWACAGGTTTCTGCGCGGCGCGCTTTAAAGTGCAGGCTTGATTGCAACGACCTGGCTATCGCCACCGGATCGATATTCAGCGGACTTTGTAAATCTCGATCGGCTTGTTCGCCGTCGAGACGACCGGTTCCAGCCATTCAGGAATGTCGCCCCGCAGCAACTGGGCGGCCAGGCCGTTGGGAGCCTCGGCAGCGAGCGACATCTCTTCAGAATTACCGCGGCATATGGCGACCAGCCCGACATGCTCGCGCTCGATGATGGCGCGGGCGGCGTCCGGGGTTCCCATGAAGGCGTCAAGCATGGCGAGGTTGCCGCCGACATTGCGGTGATAGGGGCCGGCCAACGCCCTGTGGCCGGTAAACACCAATATGGCGGAGCCGAGATTGGARGAGGCAAGCACCGTCGTTGCCGGCATGGCGGCCAGATCGGTGAAATCTCCGGGCTTGCCGCAGGTCAGCGCATGATCCGCATCGGAATTGATCCCTGCGGGGGCCTTGTGGGCCACGGACTGCGCCGCGACCGCGACGCCGGCCCAGGTCGCGTTGAGCGATACCAGCCATGCGGCCGCGATGCGGGTGGAGACGCGCCATGACCGTATGACGCTTGCCTGCAGGCGGATCCGGGCGATCCAGGCCGAGAGCGGCAGCACCGCGAAGGCGACCGAGAAGGTCGAGCCGCGAACCTGCCACAGGCTGACAAGGAAGGCGACCGCCAGCAGCACGCCGGCAACGGCTTCCTCGCGGCGCAGACGACGATTGCGCAACTGGAGGGCGATCAAAAGGAGCGCGATGAAAGGCGTCACATAGCGCGAGGCCATAAGCTTCGGCTGGTTGACGGCCACGCTGAGGAAAGGCTGCGCCTCGACGACGTCGTTCAGCCAATAGGTGCGAACGCGCTCGTCCATGCCGGCGTAAGGTGACGCCAGGCATTGCGGGAAAAAGACGATCGCGACGGCCGCGACCAGTATGGCCAGGGCCAGCATCCGGAAGAGCCGAGTCTTGGCAGTCGACTGTCCGGAGAGACCGGCAATCGCCGCCAGACCGCAGCCGGACAGCGCCGCGATAACCAACTGGAAGGACGAGAAGGCGTCGCATTGGGCCACGCCCCAGGCCGCCGGCGGTATGGTGGCGACAAAGACCGCCATCGCCACCATTGCAAATCCGATGCCGAAGTTTCGCGCGGTCAGGCGCTCCTTTTCGTCAAGGATGAAAAGCACGGCGGCACAGATGCCAAGCGCGGCCACGTAAGGCGCTKTCTCCATGCCGACGGCGAGCGTGAGGCCGGCGCACAGGCCGGACAGCAGGGCAGCGGGCCGCCAGAAGGGAGCCTCCATCAGCACCCAGAGGCTGGCCGCCGTCAGCAGCAGCTGGACATTGTGGTGGTCGAGCGTGCCCGGGCTGAAGATGCCAAGAAAGAAAAGTCCGGCGGTGGAAAGTACCAGGGCAGGCATTGCCACCTCAGCGGCGGCAAAACGCCCCGAGGCGCGCAGGATGACGAAGATGGCGAGCCCGTAGAGGGAGAGCGGCCAGATGATCTGCGCGGCTTTTTCAGCGGTGGCGGCGTTGGCGCCCAGCGCCTGGAAGGCGAGGACGATGAGAGCGATCGGCGTGTCGACCAGCCGCGACCAGTGCATGACGAAGCCGCCGGCAAGGCCCATCCTGTATTGGTGTAGATCGAACCAGCTCTGGCCCGCCAGCAGGTCGCGGACCTCGACCAGCCTGAGCATGCTGTCATTGTCGGCGCCTGGGTCGGCAATGGTCGGGAAGCYGGAGACGGCATTGATCGCCAGCACGACCAGCATCGCGCAGAGCGCAAGCAGGAGATCATGTTTCCAACCCGTGCCCTGGATGGTCATGCCGGCCGCGATGTCCTGGATCGTTTTTCGCGATCCTGCACCACCGGCCGTAACAAAGCGTAAAGCCGCCGGCTGGAACGTCAGGCGAAGGCCGGCTGGCTCCAGCGGGCGGCGAGCAGCCGATAGGGGATCAGCGCCACAACGGCGATGATCAGCTTGACGGAGAGGTCGCCCAGCGCCCAGGAGACCCAGCGCATCGTCTCGACAGGCAGCACGCCCATTAGCGGCGCCGTCTCCAGCGCGAAGCTGTCATTGGGGCCGACAAAGGCGAAAGCGGCGGAAAAGGCGAYGCCGAAGAACATGACGGTGTCGAACACCGAGCCAACCAGCGTGCCGAAGATCGGCGCGCGCCACCAGCTCTGCCGGCGCAGACGGTTGAACACGGTGACATCGAGCAGCTGAGCGGTAAGGAAGGCGGCACCGGAAGCTGCCGCGATGCGCACCAGCCGGCCTGCCGCGGTCTCGAACTCGATCAGGCCGTGGCGAAACAGGAAGGGCGGAACGAGGATCGAGCAGGTCACCGCCGTCATGAAGCCGACGAACACCACCTTGCGCGCCACGACTGGACCGTAGCGGCGATTGGCAAGGTCGGTGACCAGGAAGGAGAAGGGATAGGTGAGAGCGCCCCAGGTGAGCAGGTCGGCCAGCGACAGGCCGTCGATCTCTCCCGGCATCGGAAACTGAACGAGGATGTTCGACGCCACGACGACAAGCGCCATGGCGGCCACGAATGGCAGATATCGCTTGAGGAAGGTCATTTTTTTATCCTGGGTGATGGAACCAGCCGAGCGTCACGTCGAACGCTCGCTCATGTTTCGAGCACCGGATGGGTCCAAATACCGCGGCGCGGCTTTCGGTCCGGTGCTCGAGGCGGTCGTCCCCCGCCTGAATGGCTCTTTAAGCGGCCGGCTGCTCGGCGAGCTTCTTGGCGATCTGCTTCTTGAGCAGGCGGGCGCGCTGCGACAGGTCCTTGGCGTCGRCCTTGGTCAGGAAGGCGTCGAGGCCGCCGCGATGCTCGACCGAACGCAGCGCGTTGGCCGAAATGCGCAGGCGCACGTTCTGGTTCAGCACTTCGGAAATCAGCGTCACATTGACCAGATTCGGCAGAAAGCGGCGCTTGGTCTTGTTGTTGGCATGGCTCACATTGTGGCCGGTCTGGACTGCCTTGGCAGTGAGCTCGCAGGTGCGGGACATCTTGTCTAACCTTCAGTTCTAAACCTGCCAAACCATTCTGCTCGCGCCAGGCGGCGCGCGGTCTCGGTCAGGCGGCCTTCGGAAAAGTTGGCGTTCCATAGTTGCATTTCGCCATCGCGTCAAGCTCCGGCACGTGCGCGGCGAGCGAGYGCGTTCCACATAAAGGCCGGAATTCGCCCTATAAGCCCTTCGCGAAGGGATCGCCCAAGCTGGAACCATCGCATTTCCGGCTAGTATCAAGGACTCATCACCCCGCCATGCTTCGCCCATCCCATGCCCTTGCCGCTCTGCTTGCCGCGATCGTGCCGGCGACGGGTTTTGCAGCAGACTCGCCTCGGTCCTTCAAGGGCGACTATACGGTGTCGTTCCTTGGCCTTTCGATCGCCAGGGCAACGTTTTCGAGCCGTTACGACGGCGATACCTATGCGATCGACGGCACCGTCTCCGCTGCCGGCCTTGGCAGGCTGTTCGACGATACGAAGGGCAYGATCTCCTCGAAAGGCACGATTTCCGGCCAGCAGATGCGGCCGCAGGCCTTTCGGGCCGACTACACCTCCGGCAAGAAGGCCTCGATGGTGGACATACGCTTCGACGACGGCGGCGTCGCGTCGACCGAAGTCGTTCCCGCGCCGAAGGAGCGTGATCCCAAGAGCTGGGTGCCGATCGGCGACGGCGACCTGAAGTCGGTGGTCGATCCGATGGCGGCGACCGTTATCCGCGCCGACAGCCTGGAGAAGGTCTGCGGGCGGACCGTCAAGTTCTATGACGGCGAGATGCGCGCCAACCTTACCCTGACCTATGTCTCGAAAGGCGAGATCTCGGTGCCCGGCTACAAGGGCGACACGGTGACCTGCAAGATGGGCTTCGAGCCGGTGGCGGGCTATCGCAAGGGGCRCAAGGCGCTGGAGTTCCTCAAGAACAAGAGCCGCATGATGGTGACATTTRCACCGCTCGGCCAATCCGGCGTATATGCGCCGATCCGCGCCACGGTCGGGACACAGATCGGTCCGCTGACCATAAGCGCGAGGCGGTTCGAAGCCGTCGAGTAGTTTCTTTTTAGGCAATTCCAGACGGGAAACCGCTACACACTTTTCCTGGAATTGCTCTAGGGCGCCACGGCGCGCCGCCGGGGGCAGGGATGGGGCGCGCAACATTGATCGGGTTCTCGGCCGTCGCCATGTGGGCGCTACTTGCACTGCTCACCGACGCCTCAGGGCAGGTGCCGCCGTTCCTGCTGTCGGCAATCACTTTCGCCATCGGCACCGGCGTCGGGCTTGYCGCCAGGCTGGTGATGCCGGCTCCCGGCAAGAGCCAGAAGATCCCGTCGCAGGTGTGGCTGATCGGCATTGCCGGCCTGTTCGGCTACCACTTCTTCTACTTCACGGCGCTGCGCAACGCGCCGGCCGTGGAGGCGAGCCTGATCGCCTATCTGTGGCCGCTGCTGATCGTGCTCGGCTCGGCGCTGATGCCGGGCGAACGGCTCGCCTGGAACCATGTCGTCGGCGCCTTGCTCGGATTTGCCGGTACGTTCCTGATCGTCGCCAAAGGCGGCGGACTGGCCTTCGACGCGCGCTACGCTTTCGGCTATGCGATGGCCGGCGTTTGTGCGCTCCTATGGTCGTCCTATTCGCTCTTGTCGCGGCGCTTCCCGTCGGTGCCGACCACAATCGTCACCTGGTTCTGCGCGGCGACATCGGTGCTTTCGCTCGTCTGCCATCTGCTTTTGGAAAAGACCGTGTTGCCGGAAGGCACGGGCCAGTGGCTGGCAGTGATCGGGCTCGGCCTGATGCCGGTGGGGGCCGCCTTCTATGCCTGGGATGTCGGCGTCAAGCGCGGCAACATCCAAGTGCTGGGGGCGGCAAGCTATGCCGCGCCGCTCTTGTCAACGCTGGTGCTGATGGCGGCGGGCGTTGCGGAGCCGTCGCTCCGCGTCCTTGCGGCCTGCGTGCTTATCACCGGCGGGGCGGCGCTTGCCGCAAAGTCGCTCTTGCTGCGCAAGCCGGCCACCGGCGGAGCAAGCGCATGATGCCGTTTCCGGGCGGCATCGATGCCAATCCGAACGCGACACTTCTATTTTCGATTGCCGCCGCCGCGATTTACGCCTTTGCGCTCGAATTGTCGCCCCGCCTGGCCCGTTCTGCCGCAAAGACGCTCGCTGTCGGCTTACTGGCGGTGCTCGCGGTCATGCAGGGCGGTCCGCTGTTGCTCGTCGTCGCGCTGGCGCTCAGCGCCGTCGGCGATGCGTTCCTATCGCGCGACGGCGAAAAAGCCTTCCTTGGCGGGCTGGCGAGCTTCCTGGCCGCGCATATCGCCTATATCGCCCTGTTCCTGGAGGCCGGCGGCGGGATCGGACTGCTCACCGCGGAATCATGGCGCGGCACGATCGCGCTGGCGATGGCGGCGCTCGTTGTCGCGATGCTCGCCGCGCTTTGGCGCCGCGTCGGTCCGGCCCTGCGYGTCCCGATCGCCATCTATGTCGCGGCGATCCTTGCCATGGGCATCTCGGCGCCCACCACGAGCTTCTTCTGGGTCATTGCCGGCGCGGTGCTGTTCATCGTATCGGACGGCCTGCTCGCGGCAGAGCGCTTCCTGCTTGCCGCGACCTCGCCGCATCGCCTGTGGATGCGCTACGCGGTCTGGGTACTGTACTACGCCGCCCAACTCGCAATCACGCTTGGTTTTCTGCTGGCTTAAGCGGTTTTCGGCTGCCAGCCTGGCTCGGCGAGCTCGAAGGCGGCGAAGTCGAAGCCTGGGGCGACCGTGCAGCCGACCAGCGTCCATTCGCCGAGGCTGCGCGCCGACTGCCACCAGCYGGCCGGCACGACGATCTGCGGCCGCTCGCCCGCGGCAAGCGCAGCACCCAGCACCTGTTCGATGACGGTGGCGGAGCCTTCCTCATGCATGGCGAGCGCCAACGGCGCGCCGGCGTAGAAATGCCAGACCTCCGCCGCGTCCTTCACCCGGTGCCAGGCCGAAAGCTGGCCCTTCTCCAAAAGGAAATAGATCGCGGTCGAATGACCTCGCGCGCCTCCCGAACCGTCGCGAAAAGTCTCGGCATACCAGCCGCCCTCTGGGTGCGGCTGGAGGCCGAGCGTTGCGATGATTTCGGCGGCGCTGGTCATGCGGGTCTTCCAGCCAAATACATGTCGTTATCCCAAAACCGCTACGCCCTTTTGGGTGACATGCATCAGAAATTGTCCTTGCGCTTGCGGATTTCGGCGAACACCTCGGCATCGCTCGCTCTCTCCATGCCGAGATGCCTGCGGATCGTCGGATCGTGCCAGCGCAGGAACGGGTTGGTCGACAGTTCCTCGCCGATCGTCGTCGGCAGCGTCGGCTTGTTGTCGGCGCGCAGCGCCTCGATACGGGCGGCGCGTTCCTTGAGCGCAGAGTTGCTGGGGTCGACAGTCAGCGCGAAGCGGCAATTCGCCAAAGTGTATTCATGGCCGCAATAGATGACCGTCTCGGCCGGAAGCGCGGCAAGCTTCTTCAGCGACTCGTGCATCACCGGCGGCTTGCATTCGAACAGCCGGCCGCAGCCCAGCGCGAACAAAGTGTCGGCGGTGAAGGCCACTTTCGAGCCCGGCAGATAGTAGGAGACATGGCCGGCGGTGTGTCCTGGCGTTTCGATAACCTCGATCCGCTCCTCGCCCAGGTGAATGACGGAGCCTTGCCTGACCGTCTCGTCGATGCCCGGGATCTTGGCCTTTTCCGCTTCCGGCCCAACGATGCGCAGCTTGAAGCGTTCTTTCAGGGCCAGATTGGCCTCAACATGGTCGCCATGATGATGCGTGGTCAGGATCATCGTCGGCGTCCAGCCGGTGCGCTTGATGGCGGCAAGGATCGGGGTTTCTTCCGGCGCGTCGATGATTGCTGTCTGCCCGCTTTCGGGGTCGTGCACCAGCACCCCGAAATTGTCGGTGCGGCACATGAACTGTTCGATCTCGACCGGCATCGCGTCACCCTCCACCGGAGCGCCGTGCGTCCGGGTGGACACACAAAACGCTCTAACACTTTTTGTCTGCTGCATCGTGCTTTCCGAAATCGAAACCGTTTTCGGGCCGACGCAGGAGTGGCCGCAGACATAGGGCGGCGGGCCGGCGATGTCATCCGCATTTGTTGAACTCGCCAGATATCGCGGCTACCGTCCCGGCCATGCATTCCGATATCGTCGACCTCCGCTCCTTCTATTCGACCACGCTCGGGCGCCTGGCCGAGCGTGCGATCACCATGGCGCTGTCGTCGATATGGGCGACCGTTCCGAACGAACGGCTGGTCGGCCTCGGCTACACGCTGCCCTGGCTGGAGCGGTTCGGCACCGATGCCGAGCGCGTTTTTRCCTTCATGCCGGCGACGCAGGGCGCGGTGGTCTGGCCGGYGACCGGACCGACGGCGACGGCGCTGGTCTTCGACGAGGAGTTGCCGCTGGTCGATTCCTGCATCGACYGCATGCTGCTCGTTCACTCGCTCGAGCATGTCGAGAATCCGCGCGAGACGCTGAACGAGATCTGGCGCGTGYTGTCGCCGGCGGGCAGGGTGGTCATCGTGGTGCCCAACCGGCGCGGGGTGTGGGCCCGTTTCGAGCACACGCCCTTCGGCAACGGCCGGCCGTTCTCGCRCGGCCAGCTCACCGAATTGCTGCGCGAGGCGAATTTCAYGCCCGCCGCATGGTCCGATGCGCTGTTCTTCCCGCCGTCGCCGCGGCGCTTCATGATGCAGTTCCACAACGTGCTGGAGCGCACCGGCCGGCGCTTCTGGCCGATCTTTTCCGGTGTGATCGTCGTCGAGGCGCAGAAGAGGCTCTACCAGGGCGTACCGGTCGTGCAGCGCGCCTCGCGCCGCGTCTTCGTGCCGGTGTTCTCGCCGCAGGGCGCGACGACGCTCGGGCGCAAGGCGGCCGATCCGGTGCGGGTAGGAAGGTGGGTGACGCGTTCGTGATCGGGGTCAAGCCTTGCGTCGCAGGGCAATCGTCACCCTATCTGAGGGGAAAGCTTCGCGGTGCGGCATYGGCGCAGACGACCGTTCGCGGATGCAGGGCTCACGGACATGGATGACCAAGTGTATCACAAACCCGGCGCCAACCAGGCTGCGTTCTCGGTCGAGACCAGCAGCCTCGCCGACCAGCTGGCGGCAATCAGGCTGGCGCTGAAGACGTCCCCGGTGCGCCGGCAATTCATATGGGCCTCGATCGGCATTGTCGGTGTCGTCGTCGCGACCTCGATCGGGCAGGTCATACTCAACCGCTGGAACCAGCCTTTCTTCGATGCGCTGGCGCGGCGCGACCTGCCGGGCTTTCTGCACCAACTGGTGGTTTTTGCCGAAATCGCTGCCAGCCTGCTGGTGCTCAATGTCGGCCAGACCTGGCTCAACCAGATGATCCGGCTGAAGCTGCGCCAGGCGCTGACGCTCGACCTGATCGATGAATGGATGCAGCCGGCGCGTGCCTTCCGGCTCGCCCATGCGGGAGCCATCGGCGTCAATCCCGACCAGCGCATGCAGCAGGATGCCGGGCATCTCTCCGATCTGTCGACCGATCTCGGYGTCGGCCTGCTGCAATCCTTCATCCTTCTTGTGTCTTTCATCGGCGTGCTGTGGGAGCTCTCTTCCGGCTTCGTCTTCCATGTCGGCGGCTATTCGCTGGCGATACCCGGCTACATGGTCTGGGCGGCGATCCTTTATGCCGGCATCGCCTCCTGGCTGAGCTGGCTGGTGGGCCGGCCGCTGATCCGGTTCAACAGCGATCGCTATGCGCGCGAGGCGGAGCTGCGCTCCTCCATGGTCCGCGTCAACGAGAATGTCGACGCCATCGCGCTCGCCCATGGCGAGGGGGACGCCAGGCGGCAGCTCGAGATCGACCTCGGCGCGGTGCTCGGCGCCATGCGACGCATCTACAGCGCCCAGATCAACCTGTCCTGGGTCACCGACGCCTATGGCTGGATCACGGTGGTGGCGCCGATACTTGTCGCCGCGCCGGTCTATTTCGCAGGCGACATCACCTTCGGCGGATTGATGATGGCGGTCGGCGCCTTCAACCAGGTAAATTCCTCGCTGCGCTGGTTCATCAACAATATCGGCGCCATCGCCGACTGGCGGGCAACGTTGATGCGCGTCGCCGACTTCCGTATCGCGCTTGGCGAAACGGACATCCTGCACGCCAGGGAACGGCGGATCGAGCTCGGCGAGAACGCAAATGRCACGCTGACATTCGAAAAGCTCGAAGTCGCCTCGCCCGACGGCTGCACCAGGCTTGCCGAGACGGATGTCGAGATCCGCCCCGGCGAGCGCGTCATGATCACTGGCGACCCGCGCGCCGGCAAAACGCTGTTCTTCCGGGCCATTGCCGGCCTCTGGCCGTGGGGAGGCGGGCGCATCGGCATGCCGGCCGGBGAGACGCCATTCTTCGTGCCGCGCACGCCCTATTTCCCGCTCGGCCCGCTGCGCGACGTGCTCAATCATGCCGAAGGCGCCAAGACCGACGACGCCGAGATTTCCGCCGTGCTCGGCGAAGTCGGCCTGGAGCGCCTGTCGTCTGAGCTCGACCGCTCGGCGCGCTGGGAGCATGAACTGGCCGACGACGAACAGCGGCTGCTCGCCTTTGCCCGGCTCGCGCTGAGGAAGCCGAAATGGGTGATCATCGACGAAGCGCTGGATACGTTCGACGGCGCGACGTTGCGGCGCGTGCTGGCGATGCTGCAGGCCCGGCTGCCGGACGCGGCGATCCTCAACATCGGGCGCGGCCTGYACAATAACCAGTTCTTCCCGCGCGCCCTCACAATCGTCAAGGACAGCGGCCGACCGGCCCTCAAGCCGGCCCGCCTTCGCGCCGGGGCGATCGAACCCCCACCGGCTACGGCTCGTCGCAAGAAATAGCTTTATTTCGCCGCGATCGCCGGGAAGAATCGCGGCGTGGTCGGAGCCTGCGATGCTCAAGCTGCTCAGCCTGCTTGCCTGCCTTGCCTGTGCCGAGGCGGCGCCAATGCCTGCAATCGCCGACGGAGGCCCGGTCGATGTAGAACTCGTGCTGGCGGTCGACATCTCGCAATCGATGGACGAGCAGGAGTTCGCCCTGCAACGCGCCGGCTATGTCGAGGCGCTGCGCCATCCCGATTTCATCAGTGCGGTGCGCTCGGGTCGAACTGGTCGGATCGCGCTCGCCTATTTCGAATGGGCGGGCGTCGTGCGCGACGACGGTGTGATCGCCTGGCAGCTCATAGACGGCGCGGACGGTGCCAATGCCTTCGCCGACAAGATCGCGAGCCGTCCTTTCCGCAGCTTCCGCGGCACCTCGATCTCGGGTGCTCTCCGCTTCGGCGCCGAGCTCTTGGAGAAAAGCGGCTTTTCGGCGCCGCGCCGGGTCATCGACATATCGGGGGACGGCCCCAACAATGCCGGGTTGCCGGTCTCCGCGACCCGCGATGCCGCCCTGGCCAGGGGCATTGTCATCAACGGCCTCCCGATCCTGATCAACCCGTCGCCAAGCGTCAGCCGGCTCGACCGCTACTATGCCGATTGCGTCGCAGGCGGCCCCGGCTCGTTTGTCTTGCCGATCCACGCGGCCTCCGAATTCTCGACCGCGATCCGCCGCAAGCTGGTCCAGGAGGTAAGCGGCGTCGTCGATGCCAGAACGATCCGCGTCGATGCGGAGACGCAGACCGACTGCATGCTTGGCGAGCGGCTGCGGCAGCGGTTTTCCGATCCGTATTTTCCGGAACTGGACCGGTAAGGTCCTTTGTTTCTTGGGCAATTCGGGGGCCRCAATCGGCTGCGAGGCTTTTGCTGGAGCTGCTGCGCGTCTCAGGCGGGCCGGGCRCCATATTTGGCGCGGAACTCGTCATAGCAGCCGCGGCGCCAGCGGCGGCCGACGACATAACCGCGCGCCAGTTCGGGCAGGGAGTAGCCGAGCGCCTTGGAGGACCGGTTGGCGAGATAGCCGGAAAAGGCCTGCGGCAGCCTGCCCTTCAGTATGTCGGCGATGATCTGCCGGGCGATCATGTAGGGTGGAACATCGGGATAGCGATCAGCGATGTAAGGGTGCTTGTCGATCAGGTTGGCATAGGCCTCGACATAGCCGTCGCGACGGCCGGAGATCGAGTTCTCCGAATTGTATTTTTTCCAGTCGATATCCTCGGACAGCAAGGCGCCGCTGCGGTGGGCAAAACGCAGCAGCAGCTCGCGGTCCTGCATACGCGTGATGTCGCTGTCATAGCCGCCGATCGCAAGCAGCGACGCGTGCCGGGCCGTTATCGCCGAGCCTGCGATGAAGATCGTTTGCGAGACCAGCGCGCGCTGCAGCGTGCTTTTGTCGAGAAGGGCCTCGCGATTGACRCATTTGGCGTTGCGGTGGCCCTTCACCGAGACGTAGGAGCTGATCAGCACCTCGAGCGACGGGTTCTGGTCGAAGCGCGCCAGCGTCCGCTCAAGCCGGTCCGGCAGATAGACATCATCCGAATCCAGGAACGTCACGATCGGCGCCCGTGCGCGCTCGATGCCCGCGTTGCGCGCGGCATTGGCGCCGCGCCATTTCGCGCCGACATAGATCAGCCTCGGGTCATGAATTTGCGCCAGCCCGGCGGCCGTCCCATCGGTCGAGCCATCGTCGACCACGATGTGCTCGAAGCGGGTCAGCGTCTGGGCGAGGACGCTTTCCACGGCGCGTATCACCTGGCTGCGCCGATTGTGCGTCGGCGTGATCACGGTGATCAGCGGAGCCGCTTCGCCCGACATCCGGCTACTGCTACCAGCCGGCGTTCGTCGGATAAGTCCGGTGAATGCCTTCCATGCCCGCCCCTTTTGTTTGCGGCGACGCTACAAAAAAGCGGTCTTGGTGTCATCCCGAGGCCGGCGCGGGAGGCGTGGATTCTGGTCGGTTTCCGCGGCATTGCGGTTTGAGGGCAACACCGTTGCCTGCGTTCCTTGATAACCTCGAAGGTAATCGACCGGCATACCCCACCTCTGCAAACTGTTCCCCAACGAAGCCGGCAGGTCGGCTTCGATCAAACGAAGGAGCAGATGATGACCGCCTACGCCGTTGCCCATATGCGCCACGTCACGCCCGGCCCCTGGATTGTGGAGTATCTCGAAAAAATCGACGCCACGCTGGCAGCCTTCGGGGGGCGTTTCCTCGTCCATGGCGGCGAAGTCGATGTGGTCGAAAACAACTGGCCGGGCCACCTGATCGTCATCGAATTCCCGGACAGGCAGCATGTGCGCGACTGGTACAATTCTCCGGCCTATCAGGCGATCCTCAAGTTGCGTACCGGCAATTCCGAATCCGACGTCATCTTCGTTGACGGCGTCGAGCATCCGCACAAGGCTACGGACGTRCTGGGCTGAAAGAGGAGGCGCCAATGCGGACGATTCGCGGCGATCTGCTACAACTTGCGCTGGACGGCCAGTTCGACGCAATCGTGCAGGGATGCAATTGCCAGTGCCATATGGGCAAAGGCATTGCTCTTGCCATCAAACAGCGCTTTCCCRAGGCCTATGCTGCGGACCTCGCGACTGCCAAAGGTGAYCGCTCCAAGCTGGGAACCATTTCAGTTGCCGAGATCCGTCGAGGAGAGGACCTTCCATATCGTCAAYGGTTACACCCAGTTTCATTGGCGTGGGCTCGGTGTGAAGGCCGATTACGATGCCATCCGCAACGTCATGAGGGCGGTCAAAACCAAGTTTCCCGCCAGCGTATCGGCTACCCGAAGCTCGGCGCAGGCCTCGCGGGAGGTGATTGGGCGGTCATCGCCTCGATTATTGACGAGGAACTCGCCGGCGAGAACCACACGCTGGTTGAGTTCGCTCCATAGGGTCAGCCCCGTTTCAGCAGGAACACCGCCTGCTGGCCGAAGAAGTTCCAGAACCACCAGGGCATCGACAGGCCGATCTTCTGGCCGTTGGCGTCGAGGGCGGTCGCCTTCTCGACCGTCGCGCCAAGCTCCTCGCAGAGATTGACGAAGTCGCGGATGGTGCAGAAGTGGATGTTGGGTGTGTCGTACCAGGAATAGGGCAGGTCCTTGGTGACCGGCATCCTGCCCTTGATCAGCAGCGAAAAGCGCACCCGCCAATGGCCGAAATTGGGGAAGGAGACAATGGCGCGGTTGCCGATCCTGAGCAATTCGTCGAGCACCAGCTTCGGATTGCGGGTCGCCTGCAGGGTCTGCGACAGCACGACGAAATCGAAGCCCTTGTCGGGGTAGAACCCGAGATCCTTGTCGGCATCCCCCTGGATGACGGAAAGGCCGCGCGCGACGCATTCGTTGACGCCRCGTTGCGACAATTCCATTCCACGGCCGTCGACCTGCTTGGTCTCCTGCAGCAGTTCCAAAAGCACGCCGTCGCCCGAGCCGACGTCGAGCACGCGCGATTGCGGGGGTATGAGATTGCTGACGACGTCGAGGTCGACGCGCTGGGCGCGGTTGACGCTCATGGGCATACCTCCGGCCTTAGAGCATTTGCAGCCAATGGCGTCGCAGAAATGCGGCCAAAACAAACAGATCGCGAGCCGCTCATAGGCTGAGCCCCCTGGCCCGGGCGGCGGAGGCGATGAAGCCGTTGATGGCCGCGAACAGTTCCGGCTCGTCGAGCAGGAAGGCATCGTGGCCGCGATCGGTCTCGATCTCGACGAAGGAGACGGAGGCGCCGGCGGCGTTCAAKGCATGCACGATCGAGCGGCTCTCCTCGGTCGGGAACAGCSAGTCGCTTGTAAAGGAAACGAGGCAGAAGCGCGTCTTCGTGCCGGCGAAGGCATCGGCCAGGCGTCCGCCATGGTCAGCRGCGAGGTCGAAATAGTCCATCGCGCGGGTCAGATAGAGATAGGAGTTGGCGTCGAAGYGGTCGACGAACGTCATGCCCTGATGGCGCAGGTAGCTTTCGATCTGGAAGTCGGCGTCGAAGCCGAAGGTGAGCGCCTCGCGATCCTGCAGGTTGCGGCCGAATTTGCGRTGCAGCGCCGCCTCCGACAGATAGGTGATGTGGGCGGCCATGCGCGCCACGGCCAGCCCCTTTTCCGGACGCCTGCCGAAATCAAGATACTTGCCGCCGTGCCAGTCCGGATCGGCCATGACGGCCTGCCTGCCGACCTCGTGGAAAGCGATGTTCTGCGAGGAATGGCGGGCGCCGGTGGCGATCGGCAGCGCCGAGAAGACGCGTTCGGAATGGCTGGCGGCCCATTCCAGCACCTGCATACCGCCCATCGAGCCGCCGATCACGCAAAACAGCTTCTCGATGCCGAAATGATCGACCAGCATCAGCTGCGCGCGCACCATGTCGCGGATGGTGATGATCGGCAGGTCGAGAGCGTAAGGCTTKCCTGTCGCCGGATTGGTCGAGGCAGGGCCGGTGGAGCCGAGGCAGCCGCCGACGACGTTGGCGCAGATGACGAAAAAGCGGTTGGTGTCGATGATCTTGCCGGGGCCGATCAGCACTTCCCACCAGCCGGGCTTGCCGGTCACCGGATTGGTGTTGGCGACATGCTGGTCGCCGGTCAGCGCGTGGCAGACGAGGATGGCGTTGGAACGAGCGTCGTTGAGCGCGCCGTAGGTCTGGTAAGCGACCTGGAAGGGCGACAGCAGCGTTCCGGCATCGAGCTGCAGCGGCTTGTCGGGACCGAACTGCAACACCGGGCTCGACGGATTGTCGGCCTCGTTGTTGGTCCTTGCTGCGCGCTGAGCGGCCATTGCATTCCCCATCCAGTCCGCATCGATTTCGCCGATGCGGGGTCCGGCCGGCAGCGGACAACAAAAAACCGGCTTGCCTTCGCAAAGCCGGTTACAGGTTGCAAACGGCCCTTTAGCGAATTGTTTAACGTGGCTGCAAGCCGACCGGCCAAATCACCACGGGAAGTCCGGCTGCTCTTCTAGGGCCAGTGCCGCGCTTCGTCAACGGGCAGCCTCTGGGAGTAGCACCCTGGGTAGGCACCGGCACTCGACATTCCGGGCCATGGCCTGTATTTCCGCAGCGGCCTCGGACTGAGGCTTTCTCGACGGATTTGTGACATGAAGCAGGATCAGGCACGTCCAACGCCACGCGCGGGCATCATGGACATCGAGGCGTATGTGCCGGGCAAGAGCACGGCGCCCGCCGGTGTGACGAAGGTCTACAAACTGTCATCCAACGAAAACCCGCTTGGGCCTTCGCCGAAGGCGATCGAGGCCGCGCGGGAAGTCGCCGCCAGGCTCGACGTCTATCCCGACGGCTCCGCCCGCCGGCTGCGCGAAGCGATCGCCGAGGTGCATGGCCTCAACCCCGCGAACATTGTCTGCTCCAACGGCTCCGACGAGATACTGGGGCTCCTGGCGCAGACCTATCTCGCGCCCAGAGACGAGGCGGTGTTCACCGAGCACGCCTTCATGGTCTACAAGATCTACATCCAGGCCGCGGGCRCCAAGCCGGTGGCGGTCAAGGAAACCCACGAGCGCGCCGACATCGACGCGATTCTGGCCGCGGTGACGCCGGCGACCCGGATCGTGTTCCTCGCCAATCCCAACAATCCGACCGGCACCTACGTGCCTTTCCAGGAGGTGCGTCGCCTRCATGCCGGCCTGCCGAAGAACGTGCTTCTGGTGCTCGACGCGGCCTATGCCGAATATGTGCGGCGCAACGACTATGAGGCCGGCATCGAGCTGGCGGGCAGCTCCGAGAACGTGGTCATGACCCGCACCTTCTCCAAGCTCGGGCTTGGGGGCGCGCGTATCGGCTGGATGTACGGACCGGCGCATATCGTCGATGCGATCAACCGGGTGCGCGGCCCCTTCAACGTCAATGCCACCGCGATCGAAGCCGGTATCGCGGCAATCCGCGACCGCGCGCATGTCGAGCGCAGTGTCGCGCATAACGAGAAATGGCTGGCCTGGGTCAGCGAGCAGGTAACCCTGCTCGGGCTGCGCGTGACGCCAAGCGTCGGCAATTTCGTGCTGATCCATTTTCCCGACGACGAGAAGCATTCGGCGGCAGCCGCGGACGATTATCTGAGCGCGCGCGGCTATATCCTGCGCCGCGTCACCGGCTACGGCTTCCCCAATGCGCTGCGCATGAGCATCGGCACCGAAGAGGCCAATCGCGGCGTCGTCGAAGCGCTGACGAATTTCCTGAAAAGCTAGGACACCATGGCAGCACCGATGTTCGAAAGAATAGCGCTGGTCGGCATCGGCCTGATCGGCTCGTCCCTCGCCCGCGTCATCCGCCGCGAGGGCCTTGCCCGCCATATCGCCATCGCGACGCGCAGCCAATCGACGCTCAAGCGGGCCGAGGAGCTCGATCTCGGCGATTCCTACAGCACGGATGCCAAGGAGGCAGTGCGCGACGCGGATCTCGTCATCGTCTCGGTGCCGGTCGGATCGTCCGGCGAGGTCGCCGCCGAGATCGCGCCTGCGCTGAAGAAGGGCGCCATTCTCACCGATGTCGGCTCGACCAAGGCCTCCGTCATCACGCAGATCGAGCCGCATGTGCCGGAGGGCGTGCATTTCATCCCCGGCCATCCGCTGGCGGGCACCGAAAAATCCGGGCCGGATGCCGGCTTTGCYGATCTCTTCGACAACCGCTGGTGCATCTTCACGCCGCTGCCGGGCACTGACCCGCAGGCGCTGGAGAAGCTGTCGGAGTTCTGGCGGCGCTGCGGCTCCAACATCGACACGATGGACCCGCAGCATCACGACATGACCTTGGCCATCGTCTCGCATCTGCCGCACATCATCGCCTACAACATCGTCGGTACCGCCGACGACCTGGAAGCGGTGACCAAGACTGAGGTGATCAAATACTCAGCCTCCGGTTTCCGCGACTTCACGCGACTGGCGGCCTCCGACCCGACCATGTGGCGGGACGTGTGCCTGCACAACAAGGATGCGATCCTGGAAATGCTGGCGCGCTTCTCGGAGGATCTGGCCTCGCTGCAGCGGGCGATCCGCTGGGGCGACGGCGAGAAGCTGTTCGATCTCTTCACCCGCACGCGCGCCATCCGCCGCTCGATCATCGAGGCCGGCCAGGATATCGACGCGCCGGATTTCGGCCGCCAGGCGGTCGAGCATCCTGGCGCGAAAACTTAAGCTTCTTCTCAGGCCTGTTCCGAAGGCGGCCAGCACGTCGCCATCATGGCCAATGTCTCGGCTCTATTCGGCGCGCCGAGCCGGCCGCCGAAGCGCAGGCATTTGAGCGCGGCGGCGGCGCTGGCAAAACGCAGCGCCTGTTCCGGCGGCATCGCTTCGGCAAGGCCGACGGCAAAGGCGCCGTGAAAAACATCGCCGGCGGCGAGCGTGTCCACTGCCTTCACCTTCGGCGCCTCGACATGGCGCACCTCGCCGGCCTCCCGGTCATGCCACCAGGTTCCGGCGGCGCCTCCCGTCACCGCGACGAAAGCGTCGGTGCGCGAGGCTAGGTCGGCGCAGGCGCTTTCCGGATCCAGCGCGTGGCCGCAGACGATGCGCGCCGCCGGTTCCGAGGCGACGATATGCGTGGCCAGCGGCAGCAGCCGCTCCAGCACCTCGACCGGTACCGTGTCGGCATCGAGGATCGCCGGAAGGCCCGCATCCCGCGCGGCGGTCAAGGCGAGTGCTGCGGCGCCCGGCCAGCGCACATCCACCAGCACGGCATCGAAGGCGGAAAGATCGGCAAGCGGCAAGGTCTCGGGATCGGCCTGGGCCTTGCCGTCATAGAACGGCACGATAATGCGCTCGCCATGGGCATCCACCAGGATCGCGGCCAGCGCCGAACGTGCGCCGGCGACACGGCGGATCAGGCTGCAGTCGACCCCTTCGGCCTCGATCTCGGCGATCAGCTGATCGCCGACCGCGTCGTCTCCTGCGCTCGCCCAAAGCGACACGCTGGCGCCGAGGCGATGCGCGGCGCAGGCGGCGCTCGTCGCCATCCCCGAGGCGAGCTGGACACCGTCGCTGGCGATGAACTTGCCCTGATGCGTGGGAAGCGTCTCGACATGCAGGATCGTGTCGAGGGTGAATGCGCCGACGCTGAGCAGTCTGGCTGGGCTTGGCATCCAATGACATTCCCACTTTCGGGACCATGCTCTACTCGACCGGCTTGATCTTGCCCAGAGGGATGAAGCCGAGCGACGCCTTGCCCTTGACGACCCTGAGCGGCATGGACGGCTCGTTGCCGAGCATCGCCAAGCCGGCAAAGCCCTGCTCGATCTCGCTTTTGTGCTCGGGGATGGCGCCGGCGAGGATGGCGGCCACCGCCTTGGGGTCCTTGAGCTTGATCGTCAGGTTGGCATCGATCAGGCCGTCCGCATCGACAGAGACCGGTCCGGACACGGTCACCCGCGCCGTTCCCGACGACAGGTCGAGCCTGGCGATGTCGACCGACTGGCCGCGCAGGCTTTTCGGCGGCCCGGCGATCAGCGCGATGCCGTTCTTCAACGTCGCCTCGCCACTGCCGTCAAGGGCCGGCACAGCGCGTCCGCCGATCGCGTCGGCGTCGATCTCGAGATYGCTGAAGCTGCCGGCATAGGTGACATCCTGGCCCCTGGGTTCCAACTGTCCGRCCGCCTTTGCCGCGTAGAACAGCTCGGCCGGGTCCGAATCATCGRCTGGGTCGGTCTGGCCGGACAATCCCTCGGCCTGCAGCGAGACGCGCCGCGGCAAGGGCCAGGAGAGGTTGACCGTCGCGCGCAGCTTGTCCCAGTCGATCCACAGCGGCGGCATGCCCGGCGCCGAGGTTCTGAGCGGACCCCTGACGTCGGCGACCGGCGACAGCGGCTGCGTGATCTGGGCGACCGCGTTGAAGCTGCCGGCGGAAGCGGCGATGTTCTTGGCGTCGTCCTCATAGGCGACGTTGTCGCAGGAGACCRCAAAACTCAGCGGATAGCCGCTGACGGTCATGTTGGCGCAGCCGGCGGCGATGCCCTTGCTGCCGAGTCTTGCCACGRCCTGATCGGCCTCGGTCTTGACCCTGTCGGCGAGATAGAACCAGCCTGCGCTGTAAAGCGCGAACAGCACCAGGATGAAGGCGGCAAGCCACAAAAGCCGGCGGCGATAGTTGGGCGATCGCTCGTCACTTGACGTCATGCTGCGGCTCTCGTTAACCCCTCATGCGGCGAGCGGGCGGTTATTCTTACGCACAACAAGCGGGGACAGAAGAAACACCTTGCCGGTGCGATGTCGTCACTCGACTGCGATAAGGCTTGGCGATATGGGCGATTTTTGGGTTTTTGGCTATGGGTCGCTGATCTGGCGGCCGGGATTCGCACATGTCGAGACACGGCGCGCCCGTCTTTACGGTTATCGCCGGGCGCTTTGCGTCTATTCCTTCGTGCATCGCGGCACGCGCGAGAGGCCCGGCTTGGTGCTCGGTCTCGACCGCGGCGGCTCCTGCATCGGGCTCGCCTTTCGCGTGCCCGGCGATTTGCGCAACGAAGTTCTTTCCTATCTGCGCGAGCGCGAGTTGGTGACCAGCGTCTATCTCGAACGCATGCTCGACGTCCGACTCGACGGGAGCGGAGGAGGAGGCAGCGGCGGAACGGTCGAGGCGGTCGCCTACATCGTCGACCGGGCGCATGAGCAATATGCCGGCGCGCTCGATGCCAGGCATGCCGCGGCCGTCGTGCGCGGCGCCGTTGGTCAGTCGGGCAGGAACGAGGATTATGTGCTCAGCACGCTCGAACACTTGAAGGCGCTCGGCATACGCGACCACTGGCTGGAACAGGTCGGGCGGCAGGTGGCGCCTTCGTGAAGGCCGGGCCCGATCAAAAAGCAAAACCATGCCTTTGATCCTGGCCGGGCGAGACCTAGCTTATCGGCAAATCCATCCCAGGGGCATCGAAGCCCATCCCAGCATCACGGAGATCAAATCTTGCAGAAACGCCGTCTCGGTCGCACCGACCTTTCCATCGCGCCGCTGGTTCTGGGAGGCAACGTGTTCGGCTGGACCGCCGACGAGAAGACCTCCTTCGACCTGCTGGATCGGTTCGCCGAGGCCGGCTTCAATGCTGTTGACACCGCAGATTCCTATTCGCGCTGGGCTCCCGACAACAAAGGCGGCGAATCCGAGACCATCATCGGCAACTGGATGAAAACCCGCGGAAACCGCGACAAGGTCGTGGTCATCACCAAGGTCGGCTCCGACATGGGGCAGGGCAGGAAGGACCTTTCCGCGGCCTATATCGAAAAGGCGGTCGATCAATCGCTGAAGCGGCTGCAGACCGACGTCATCGACCTTTATCTCTCGCATTGGCCGGACCCGGCCACGCCTTACGAGGAAACGCTCGGCGCTTATCAACGCCTGCTCGAGAAGGGCAAGATCCGTTACCCGGGCTGCTCCAACCTCGATGCCGGGCAATTGCGCGCGGCGCTCGATGTCGCCAGCCTGCGCAGCCTGCCCCGTTACCAGGTTCTGCAGCCCGAATACAATTTGTACGACCGCGCTTCGCTGGACGGCCCGCTGCTCGACCTATGCAAGGTAGAAGGCCTCGGCGTCATCACCTATTTCAGCCTCGCCAAGGGGTTCCTCAGCGGCAAATACCGCAGCAAGGCCGATCTCGGCCAAAGCGCGCGCGGCGAAGGCGTTGCCGGCTATCTCAATGAGCGCGGCATGCGCATTCTTTCAGCGCTCGACGCCGTGGCCGAGCGCCATGCGGCCAAGCAGGCGGAGGTGGCGCTCGCCTGGATCATGGCGCGGCCGGGCATCACTGCGCCGATCGCCAGTGCCACGACACCCGCCCAGATGGACAGCCTGATCCGCGCGGCATCGCTGAAACTTTCCGCCGACGATGTCGCCACGCTCGACCGCGCCAGCGCCTAGCATTGGCGCACGATCGTTCAAGACTGCCGTGACGATCACTCGTACTCCCTGCCGTGACACGGCAGGAATGGGGTCGGCATGGTCGGAGTTCTGTCCGGAGCGCAATCATGGCAGCAGGTGCTGGCGCTGGTCATGGCGGCGGCCGTCGTCATGGGCAGTCCCGGGCCGGCGACGATCAGCGTGACCGCGACCGGCGCGGCCTTCGGCCTGCGCCCTTCGCTGCGCTACACTTCGGGCGTCGTGCTTGGAACGGTCGCCGTGCTTCTGGTGGTGGCCGCCGGCGTCGTCGGCATGCTGGCTTCAATGCCTGGGATGGCGCCGGTGCTGACGGTCGCTTCGGCGGCCTACATCCTCTACCTCGCCCTCAGGATTGCGACCGCGCCGCCGCTTGCCGACCAGGGAGATGCTGCCGCACGCCCCAGTTTTCTCGGCGGCTTGATGCTCGCCGTCGCCAATCCGAAAGCCTATGTGGCGATCGGTGCGGTATTCGCGGGCGCCTCATCGAAGGTCGACGAGCTCGCGCTTTCGACCAAGCTGCTGGTGCTCGCGGCGATGATCGTCGCCATTCACGTGATTTGGCTTCTCGCCGGAACGGTTTTCGGGYGGCTGCTGCGCAATCCGCTGGCGTCGCGGTTCATCAATCTGGTTTTCGCTGCGACGTTGGTGCTGACGACTGCCCTGGCGGCCATGCCGTGAGCGGGGTCACGTCCTTGCCGCAGCACCGAGTTCCGCCAGCCGCTTGAGCGCCGTCGGCGGCATGGGCGGCGGGTTCGGCGAGCGCGAGGCCTCGACCAGCAACTCGTCACAGGCGGCCTCCGTCTCGTGGATCAGCCGCTGCATGAATTCCTCCTTGCCGAGCCCCGGCGGGATCGGCGGCAGGAAGCGGGCCTTGATGGTGCCGGGGAAGCGCATGAACTTGCGGCGCGGCCAGTAGAGGCCGGCGACATGGGCGACCGGCACCACCGGCACGCCCAACTGGGTGTAGAGCTCGACGATGCCGTATTTGTAGGAGGGCTCGGCGCCCGGCGGGCGGCGCGTGCCTTCCGGGTAGATGATGAGCTGGCGGGGGTTGCGCGCCATCTCCGCCTTGGTAGCAGCCACGACCGTCTTCAGCGCTTTCGAGCGGCTGCCGCGGTCGACCGGGATCATGCGCATCTTCATGATGTACCAGCCGAAGAAGGGAATCCAGGTCAGCTCGCGCTTAAGGATGTAGAGCGGATCCCTGAGATAGGGGAAGAAAGCGATCGCGTCCCAGAAGGACTGGTGCTTGGGCGCCAGGATGAAGGAACCTTCGGGCAGGTTCTCCAGCCCCGTGATCTCGTTCTTCGTGCCGGYGATCTTGTCGTAGAGCCACATCGAGGTGCGCGACCAGAATTTTGGCACGAACCAGGCGCGATGGYGCGGCGACAGGAAATAATACGGCGTCCAGAAGATCATCTGGACGATCAGGCTGAGATAGAAGGCGAAGTTGAACGCCAGCGAGCGGATATAGAGCATGCGGGAAAGAGCCCGGTGTGGAAGTGTGCGTTGGTTACACCAAGCGTGGGCAAAAAGGAAACGCGCGGTGGTCGAACCGTCACAATGACTGCGCCAGCCGCTCCTTAAGGCGCGGCGCGGCGAAATCGCGGAAGGCGCGCAATTTCACCGGAAGCAGGCCCTGGCCAGCATGCACGAGGTTGACCGGCCAGGGCGGCGGCTCGAAGCGCTCGAGTACCACCTGAAGCGCGCCCGCGCGCACGGCGGCGTCCGCCTGATAGGAGAGCACTTTCGTCAGGCCGAGCCCGGCGAGCGCCGCATCGATTGCCGCCTCGGCCGTGTTGACCTGCAGCCGGGAGCGGACAGGAACAGCGCTCTCGCTCCTGCCGGTAGCGAAACTCCATGTGGCGGGAGAGGCAAGCCCTTCAAAGGTGATGCAGTTATGGCCGGCGAGGTCCCGTGGTTCAGCCGGCGTGCCGTGCTCGGCAAGATAGGCCGGGCTTGCGCAGACGATGCGGCGGATCGAGCCGACGCGCATTGCGACCATGGCCGAATCGGGCAACTCGCCGATGCGGACGGCAAGGTCGATATGCTCCTCGACCAATTGGGCGATCCGGTCGGACAGCGTCAGGCGGATGTCGACATCGGGATAGGYGGCGAGAAAGCCGGTGACCACGGGGAGCACATGCAGCCGCCCGAAGACGACCGGCGCGGTGACGGCCAGTTCGCCGGTCGGGCTCGTGTATTCGCCAGCGGCGGYGCGCTCGGCCTCGCTCACCTCGGCGAGGATGYGGCRGCAGGCGGCGAGATACGACTGGCCGGCGTCGGTCAGGGTKAGGCGCCGTGTCGAGCGGTTGAGCAGGCGGGTCTTGAGGTGCCTCTCCAGATCCGAAAGCTTGCGGCTGACGGTCGCCAGCGGCATCCCGGCGCGGCGCCCGGCGGCGGAAAGGCTGCCGGCCTCCACCGTGGCGACGAACAGCGACATGGCGTCAAGGCGATCCATTCAGTCTTCTGAAAAATGGAAGGATAGATTGCGAATATGCGTTCTACATCCGCTAATTGGAAGGGGCTAACTATCGTGGCAATTCGTCCGAGGAGCGCCGCCATGAACGCCTTCACCAGCGATGTTGCCTTCACGCCCACCGTCAAGGCGATCCAGGCGCGCAAGGGTTCGCGCGAGGCCTATGCCCGGGTCGAGGAGCGCGGCGGCTGGCGCGCTGCGATCATGCCCGATCTCGCCGCCTTCATCGAGGCGCAAACCAGCGTGTTCCTGGCGACGGCCAACGRCCGGGGCCAGCCCTATATCCAGCACCGCGGCGGTCCCGCCGGGTTTCTCAAGGTGCTCGATGAGCACACGATCGGCTTTGCCGATTTCGCAGGCAACCGGCAGTTCATCACGCAGGGCAATCTTGCCGACAATGCCCAAGCCTTCCTGTTCCTGATCGACTACATGCTTCGCCAGCGCATCAAGATCTGGGGCAGGGCGCGCGTGGTCGAGGACGATGCGGACCTTACGGTCAGGCTGATGCCGGCAAACTACAAGGCGCGGCCGGAGCAGGCGATCCTCTTCACCGTCATCGCCTGGGATGCCAATTGCGCGCAGCATATCCCGCAGCGCTTCGAGGCGGCAGAYGTGGCCGCGGCACTTGCCGAGCGCGACCGGCGCATCGAACGTCTGGAGCAGGAGATCGCGCGGCTGCGCGAGGATCCGCGGCGTGACGCCTAGTTCTTTACCGTGGAAGCTTCCGCGAGCGTGACGCCCTCGGCTTTCGGACGCAGGGGAACGATGCCGCGCGCCAGCGCCAGCACATATTTGCTGTACTCGGTGAGCAGCACGCGCAGCGCTTCCGGCTTGGTCAGCCAGCCGCCATTGCCGAGATTGGTGTTGACCACCGGGTAGGGCTCGAGCCGCGCGCCGTGCAGCAGCCGGCCCATCTCAAGCAGGCTGCGCGGCATGTGGTAGTTGTTGGTGACGAGGATGATGCTGCCATAGGCATGGCTCTCCACCCATTTGGCGCTTTCCTCGGCATTGCCGATCGTGTMGAGCGCGGCGCGGTCGATGTCGACGCAGCAGGAGAAGAGCTGCTTGTCGCCGCCAAGCGCCGCCTGCAACTGACGGCGGCTGGCCGAAGGGTGAACGCCGCTGATCAGCAGCCGCTGGCCCTTGCCGGATGCCAGCAGGTCCATGGCGGCGTCGAGCCGGGACTGGCCGCCGGTGAGCACGATGATGGCATCGGCCTTGGCCGGATTGACCGGCGTCGTCATGTGGCTGACCTTGTCGGCAAACCATCCGAAGCCGCCGGCGAAAAGCGCCAGCGAGGCAAGCAGCAAGAAACCGCAGATGCGAAGCGCAAATCTGAGACGACCAGGCCTGGCGGGTGCGGCGGCGCGCGCAAGCGCCACTGGCATCCGTCCAGCCGTCCTGGTCGAGTCCCTCGCTTCCATCATCCCCAGGTTAATCCTGAAAACACCCTATGGTTAACTCCGAAATGCCGGCTTTGGTAGATGAGACGGCGCACATTGCGTTACGTCAACTGCCCACTGCGTGATCGTTTGCTCGCCTCAGCCTCATGACTTCAGCCCGGCTTTCATCTTGTGACACCGGTCGGATCATGATCAGGCCGCGTCCGGCTGGCGCATGTCGATATCGTTGAGATAAGCAACGACGGTGGCATGCGAGGTTGCCGCGGTCAGCGCGCCGATCACCAGCACCATCAGGCCGACGCCGAGATAGCCGGCGGAGCCGATGGCGAAATTGCCGAACAGCGCGGTCGCCTGGTCGGCCTCCGGCGTCGCCATGTTGCGCGACGACCACCAGGAAAAGACGATGAAAACGGCGATCGCGGCGGCGCCGCCGGCGGYCGCGCCCTTCATGCCGGTGACCAGGAAGTGCCAGCGGAATTCGCGCGCGATGAAGCGCGCCTCGGCGCCGACGAAATGCAGCACTTCGATGATGTGGCCGTTGCCGGCCATGGCGCCGCGGGTGGCGAATACCACCGTCAGCACCGTTGCCGACAATATCAACGCCAGCACGGCAAAGCCGATCGTTACCGTCGTATGCGCCATGGCGACGAGCCGGTCGACCCAGGTACGGTGGTCGTCAAGAGACGCGCTCGGCAGCTTGGGGGTGATCGCCGCGCGCATGGCGGGAAAGTCGGGCGGATTGGCCTCGTCGATGGTGACGACGATGAGGCGTGGCACTGGCAGCTCATCGATGTTGAGGCCGCTGCCCAGCCACGGCTCCAGCAGGCGCGCCGTCGCATCGCGGTCGATGATCTTGGTGCCTTTCACGCCGGGAAACTCGCTGGCGATCTGCGACGCCTTCGCGAGCGCCGCTTCCATGTCGAGGCCTTCGGCCGGCTTTATCTGGATCGTCGCTTCGCGCGAGATCTGGTTTTCCCAGACCGAAGCGGTGTCACGCACCAGCGTCACGGCGCCGAAGGTCAGGCAGGAGAGAAATGTCATGATGGCGATGACCAGCATCAGCGCCCGGCCGGCGACGTTCTGCGCCGGAACGATCGGCGCCATGCGGCGCTGCGTGCGCCGGACGGTCGCCGTCGTCGGGGCCGCTTCGTCGTGCAACTGATGGGCCGGAAGGTCAGTCATAGATATCCAGCCTTCCGCCGGCGAGAATCATGCGCCGCGCATCGACCTGCTCCATCAGGCCGAGGTCGTGGGTGGCGATGACCACGGCCGTGCCCAGCCGATTGAGCTCGATGAAGAGCCYCAGCAGCCGGCGCGCCAGCGGCGGATCGACATTGCCGGTCGGCTCGTCGGCAAGCAGGATCTCCGGCTGCTCGATCAGCGCCCGCGCGATCGCGGCGCGCTGCTTCTCGCCGCCGGACAGGACCGGCGGCAGCACATGCATGCGGTCGCCGAGGCCGACCCATTTCAGCAATTCGGTGACGTCAGTGCGGTAGCTCGCCTCCTCGCGCCCGCGCACGCGCAAAGGCAGCGCGACGTTCTCATAGGTTGTCATGTGATCGAGCAGGCGGAAATCCTGGAACACCACACCGATGYGGCGGCGCAGGAGCGGCAGCTCGCTGCGCGTGATGCGCGAGCGGTCCTTGCCGAAAATGGTGATCAGGCCGCGTGTCGGCTTCAGCGACATGAAGAGCAGACGCAGCAAGGTCGTCTTGCCGGCACCCGAGGGACCGCTCAGGAACTGAAAGGAGCGCTCCGGAATGTGCAGGGAAATGTCGCGGAGGATCTCCGGACCCATGCCATAACGGAGGCCGACATTTTCGAAGCGGATCACGTTCGGCAACCTGAAATCTTGGGCGGCGTCCTGCCAGCCCGTTTTCTGCCAAGACCATCGGCTGGCATGGTTAATCGTCGGTTAATTTCTGCTCTTTTTCGACGTTCCACAGCGGTTCCGGTGGGGAAGCATTAACCATTTCCGTTTACCCAAAACAAACGAAGATTGCACTGGGGCCGTAATGGCTGAGGATCGAACCGCGCGCCCTGTTTCCGGCGAAATCATGACCGGCATGGCGGTAAATGCAGCGCCGGAGCGCACCAAGTTCGACGCGCCGGCCGATATCGTCGATGCCGACTACGTGGTGCTGCCTCGATTTGGTAGCCGTGCGGGGTCTGCGGCGGCGCCACCGCCGCAAATTCCGTCGACGCCTTCGTTCGAAGGCATGGACATGCTGCGTCGACCGGAGGTCGCGCCAGCCCGGCCGGCCTCTCGCGGCGGCCCGGTTTTCTGGGTCGCCGGCGTCGGTGCGGCGCTCGCCGCCTTCTGGGTGTCGGGCGGACATGCATTGGTACGCCAGAGCCCGTACTGGGCAAGTCCTCAGCCGGCAAGCGCGCTCAGCATTTCGGGCGTGACGTCRCGAATCGATGCGTCCGGATTGAAGCCCGTGCTATTCGTCGACGGCGAGGCCGCCAATGACGGGCCAAAGGCGGCATCCCTGCCGCCGCTCGAAATCCGCGTCACCGACAAGGCAAGCAACGTCATCCGCTACAGGCTGGGGACATCCAATCGCTCGCTGGCGCCCGGCGAAAGATTCGGCTTTTCGAGCCGCCTCGATGTGCCCAGAAACGGCGTGAAGGCCGTATCGGTCACCTTCGCCGGCTGATACTTGTCGGCCAAAACTGCGCAGTGGTTTTGGGAGAACGACATGCATCAAAGCAGCGATTTAAAGGCGTCGGGACGAAACGGACTCAGGCGACGCGGTTTAAGCTCTTAGATGTTCAGATGATGCCGGCCTTCGCTCCGGTTCTCGGAGCCCGCCATTCTTTCGTTCCGCGGACGTCTTTGACTCCGGCTCGGCCAGACCGTATCTCAACACGCCTACGGCAATTTCTTTGGGAAGGTAGTTAATGCCAGTCGTGCGCGGCAAGGACATTGAGGTCCTGTTTTCGGCGTCGGCGATCGCCCGCCGCAATCTCGAGCTCGCGAAAGAGATCGCCGGGCGCGACTATCACGACCTTCTGGTCATCTCGATCCTTAAGGGCTCGTTCGTCTTCGCCGCCGATCTCATCCGCGCCATGCATGATGTCGGCTTGTCGCCAGAGGTCGAGTTCATCTTCATCTCCAGCTATGGCGCCGGCACTACCAGCGGCGAGGTCAAGGTACTGCGCGACATCGACAATGAGGTCGCCGGCCGCGACGTGCTGTTGATCGACGACATCCTCGAATCCGGCAAGACGCTCTCCTTCACTCGCGACCTCATGCTGTCGCGCGGGGCCAGGAGCTGCGCCATCGCGGTGCTGCTCGACAAGCGCATGCGCCGCCAGACGACGCTCAACGCCGACTATGTCGGCTTCGACTGCCCCGACTATTTCGTCGTCGGCTACGGCATGGATGTCGCGCACGCGTTCCGGGAACTGCCGTTTGTCGGTGTGGTCAAGGGCGGCGCTTGAGGAAGCGTGGGAGCGAATTCCGGGAAGGCCCTCGTCGACATTTCAAATTTTCAGAAAACGTCAACGTTTCCCCGCCATGTATCTGGGCATGGCAAAGCTTCTGATCGTCGAGGACGATGAGTCCGTCCGCACCCTCGCAGCCCGTGCGCTCGAGCGCGACGGGCACAATGTCACCATCGCCGCCGACGGTGCGCAGGGGCTAGCGCTGATCTGCCAAGCCCGCGGCGACTACGATCTGGTGGTGTCCGACATCCGCATGCCGGAGATGGACGGCATCGAGATGGCGATGGCGGCGGCGAATCAGTTCCCGTCGATGAAGATCATGCTGATGACCGGCTACGCCGATCAGCGCGAGCGCGCCGAGGAACTGAACGGCATCATTCTCGACGTCATGCAGAAGCCCTTCACGCTTGCCGAGATCCGCGCCGGCGTCGGCCGCGCCCTTGCAGCGCCGCGCGCCCTGACAAGGGCACAATAAAGCGCGTCGCGGCTGTTTCGCCTGATCGTTATCAAGCCGCATCACCGGTTGCCGCGAGTGCCGGTACGGCATTGCGACGGCGTTCCCCGCTGAGCGCAAGCAGACCGGCGCCGATGATCAGCGCCGCGCCGAGCACTGTCGCTGCGCGAGGAACCTCGGCGAAGAWCAGGAAGCCCCAAAGCGGCGACCACAGGATACCGGTATATTCGAAGGTGGCGACGCGGTTGGCGGGCGCCATCCGGTAGGCCTGCGACAAGAGGATCATGCCGGCGGAAGCCACCAGGCCGCAGGCCGCCATCTTGAACAAGTCCGGCAGCGCCGGCCAGACCCAGGGCCGCACCAGGAAATCGACGCTGGGGTGGACCGCATGAGTTATGCCGGCGAGATGAAAAACAGTGGCGACGACGACGGCTCCGGTGAGATAGGCGCCATTCTGGTAGAAGGCCATGACGGTGGAAGATTCGGTATCGCCGATCCGGCGCGCCATCAGCTGCGAGAAGCCGTAGAGAAAGGCTGAGCCCAGCGACAGCAGCGCCGCCCAATCGAACAATCCGGCGCCCGGCCGCAGCATCACGATCACGCCGACAAGGCCGATGAGCACCGTCGCCAGCGTCTGCCAGGAGACGCGCTCGCCGAGATAGGGGCCCGCGAGCGCCATGATGAAAAGCGGCGCCATGAAATAAAGCGCTATCGCGTCGGCCAGCGATAGGGCAGCGATCGCCAGGTAATAGACCGTATAGGACGAGAACTGGATGAAAGCGCGCAGCGTCAGCGTGCCCGCTCGCTTCGAGAGCAGCGCCTTCAGCCCGACATCGGCGTGGACGATAATGACCAGGATCGGCAGCGCGACAACGGCGCGGATCGCCATCACCTCCGTGACCGGATAGGCGCCCGACACGGCTTTCACCAGTGGATCCTGCAGAGAAAACACCAGAACGCCCAGGCAGAGGCTGAGGATGCCAAGCGCCGTCCGGTTATGCATGCTCGATCCAGCGAAAAAGAGCCCGCCACCGTTTTCGGGCAGCGGGCACGAGTGAGGACTCTTCGAATTGGTCCGCGGCCGATTTCGCGGCCGCATATCCAATGGGTGAGACGACTATCCTGCTGCGTTTGACATGTTGCAAACGAATTGGAATGATACCAGTAATCAAAATTTCTTATGGCGACTTCGATGAAGCCCAATCTCGACAGCGACCTCCTGCGCACCTTCGTGGCAGTGGCTGAAACTGGCAATTTCACCAAGGCCGCCGAGAAGGCAGGACGCACCCAGTCGGCAGTCTCCATGCAGATGAAAAAGCTGGAGGAAATGATCGGCGACAGCCTGTTCGAGCGCGGCTCGCGCGGCGTGGCGCTGACACGGCGCGGCGGCGAACTCATCGCCAATGCCCGCCGAATCGTGACGCTGCTCGACGAGACGGCGGCGTCGCTGGTGGCGCCGCCGCTCGGCGGGCTGGTGCGCATCGGCATACCCGCCGAATATGGCCGCTCGATCCTGTCGCGGGCGCTCGGCGAATTCGCCAAGCGCCATCCGCGCGTGGAGGTCACCGTGCGCTACGCCCATTCGGCCTCGCAGGTAAAAGCGCTTGCGGCAGGAGAACTCGACCTCGCGGTGGTGTTCGAGTGGGAAGGCTTTTCGGGCGGCGAGGTGCTGATGCACGATCCGACGGTGTGGGTGACCTCCAAGCTGCATCACATGCATGAGGAGCGGCCGGTGCCGATCGCGCTCTACAGCCGCGACGGCTGGTGCCGCGACTTCGCGATCAAATCGCTGCAGCAGCGCGACCTCGACTATCGCGTCGCCTATACCAGCGACACCAATGGCGGCCTGACGCTTGCGGTCACTTCCGGCCTGGCGATCGCGCCGATCTCGCGCAGCAACATCCCGCCCGACTGTCGCGAGCTGACCGCCGCCGACRGCTTCGGCGACATCGATTCCTCCAATGTGGTGCTGCATCGCAACCCGCTGGCGACYGGCGAAGCGATCGACGGCATGGAGACTGCGATCCGCGAGGCCTTCATGCTGACCAGGCAGGCGCAGGCAACGGCCAATCTTTGAATTGCTGACCGGCCCGGTTCAATCCGGCGGGCCGCTTTCCATCTGCCTCAGCCAACGTATGGCATCGTCCAGCCGGTCGTCGCCCCAGAACAATTCGGTGTCGACAAGGAAACTCGGCGAGCCGAAGATGYCGAGCGACTTGGCCTGCTCCGTCGCGCCCGAGAGATCGGCCTTGAYGTCGTCGCTGTCGGCCTGCCGCAGGATCTCTTCCGGCTTCTGGCCAGCCTTCTCGATGCTTGCCGATATGTTCGGCTCGCTGCCGGCCGGCTCGCCCATCTCGAACCAGCGCCGATAGGTTTCCAAGGCATAGGCCTCGCACCAGCCCTCACGCGCGGYGATGACGGCAACGCGGTTGGCACGCTCGAGCTCGGCCAGCGGGTAGGGTGCCGGCAGTTTCGGCACCGACCTGTACATTGCCGCGCGGCGCTCGATGTCCCGCCACATATAGGCGGCCTTCGCGGGCTTCCTGGCGAAGGGAATGTTGTCCATCTCGATCATGATGGCGCGCACGTTGAAGGGGCGCCAGCGGAATTCGATACCGGTCAGCGCCTCGACCTGGGCAAGGCGCATCACGGACAGATAGGTGTAGGTGCTGCCGATGGAAAACCAGAAATCGATCATCGCCATGACCCCTCGACCATGACGATACCGGCACYGGGCTCGGCCCGCAATCGGCTTGACCTATCGACGAGGCGCAGCCGGCGTGTCAGATTTCGGGAAGAAATCCGAACAGCCGCTATTTCAGCTCGAGYAGTCGTTCGAGGTAGCTGCGCTCGATATCGGGGCTCAACGCGTTGCCGAGGCGCTTGCGGATAGCATCGAGAATCTGGCGGGCGCGCTGCACGTCGATCTCATCCGGCACCTTGACCGAGCTGCCGTCGTCGGGACCTCTTGTGGCGCGCGGCCGGCCCAGTGGATCGCGGTCGGCATCCTGCTGGCGTCCGCCCTGCTCGCTGCCGCCCTGATCGCCCTGCATGGCCTGCATCTGCTTCATCATGTCCTTGGCGCCGCGGCGCAGCGCATCCAGCGCGCGGCCCTGATGGCCGACGGCCTGGTCGCCTTCGCCCTGCCCAAGCGCCTGCTCGGCATCGCCCATGGATTTGCCGGCCTCGCCGAAGCCTTCATTGGGCTGCATGCCCATGCCTTCGAGGCCTTTCTTCAGCTTGTCGAGTTCGCTCTGCAGCTGGCCCTGGCCTTCCTGCAACTGCTTCATGGCGTCCGAGAATTCCTGCGGGGTCATCGGCTTTTGTTGGCCGCGGCCGTCGCCCGGCTTCTGCCCGTCTTGCGACTGGCCCTGCTGGCCTTCCTCGCCGAGCTGGTCGTCGCGATTTGCGCCGTGCTGCCGCTCGCCACGCTGCATCTGGTCGAGGCGGAAGGTGTCGTTCATCATCTCCTGCTGGCGCCGCATGATCTCGCCAAGCTTGTCCATCTGTTGGCGCATCTCGCTGTCCTGCTCGCCGCCCGGCTGCTGGCGGCCGGCCTGCAGGTTGTTCATCATGTCCTGCAACTCCGACAGGAGCTGCTGGGCCTTGTCGCGGTCACCGGATTTGGCGAGGTTCTCGATCTCGTCCATCATCCGGTTGATATCGCTTTGGCGCAGTTCGCGGCCGTTCTGCTGCTGCATCTGCGGCGCGTTCGGGTTCTGCTGGGCGCGCTGGGCGAATTCCTGCAGGAACTGGTTCATCGCCTCGCGCWGTTCCTTCATCGCCTTGTTGATCTCTTCGTCGCTGGCGCCGTTCTTGATGGCGTCCTGCAGCGCCTGCTGCGCCTGGYGCAGCCGCTTCTCCGCAGCCGACAGATTGCCTTCCTCGATGCCGAGCGCGATCTCCCACAGATAGGACACCTCATTGCGCATCTGGTCGTCGTTGCCCGCTAGCTTCAGCCGGCTTCTCGCGCTCATGATCGCCAGGTAATGCGACATGTTGTCGAAGGTGTCCTCGGGGCGCAGCGTGATCGCGTCCATCAGGTCGAGCACGCGCCGCTTAGCGTTGGTGTCGAGCGCCAGCATCCGGCGCTGCTCGATCACGGCGCGGGCCAACGGATTGGAGAAGGGCCGCTCGGGCATCACGAGCGTCTTGGTTTCGCTGCTGGCGGTATGGCCAGCATCGTCGGTGGCAGTCAGCGTCAGCTTGATGCTGCTGCCGGACCAGACATGCTCGGTCAGATCCTTGGTGGTCTTGGCGGCATTCGCCTTGCCGCCGCGGCGCGGCAGCGTCAGCGGCATATCGGGCGGGCCATAGAGCGGATGGGCACTGGCCGGCGGTGGATCCGACAGCTGGAAAACAGCCTTGGCGGAGGCGGCGCCATAGTCGTCGTCGATCTGGTAGTTGAGCTCGATGGCGCCGTTGACGGCGCGCTTCGGCTCGCCGACGAAACGGATCGTCGGAGGCTTGTCCGGAATGATCGCGAACGCCCAGTGGCCGAGATCGTCGTCACCGGACTTCAGCGTCAGCATGCCGTCGCTGTTCAGCTTGCCTGAGAACTGGCGCACCTTGGGCGCAGCTTGCCCGGCGGCAGGCTCGAGGCCCTTGGGCGCGGCTGGCTCGATGGCGCGGGCATTGCCGCTCGGATCGGCATAACTCAGCGTTTCCTCGCCGGAACCGCCGGTAACGCGCAGCGACACGTCGCTGCCTTGCGGGACGCTGAAGGTCTGCGCAGCCTGATTGGCGTCGGCGGTCAGGAACAGCGGCGGTCTGCCGGTATAGGCGGGCGGTGTCACCCAGGCGTCGATGCGCGGCGGCACGACATCATGTGCGGCGCGGGCGACGAAGCCGTCGCTGACCCTGCCGCCGAAAGGCCCGAAGGAGAAGGCAAAGGCGGTGACGAAGAGCAGGCCAACGAGCGCCCGCAGCCCCCAGCGGTCGTAATCCGGCACGCGCGTGCGCGGCCTGTCGGCGCCGAGGCTGGAGAGCCGCTCGGCCATGCGCTTCTGGTGCTCGCGCCACAGCGCGTGCGAGAACAGGCTTTCCGCACCGCTCGGCCGGTCCGTCTGCACCTRCACGGGGCTGTGCAGCAAAGCGTTCGCCGTCTCGATGCGCCGGTCGACCTCGGCGGCGGAGGGAATGCGGAAGAAGCGCAGCGGATAGAGAGCCGCGAGCGCCGAGGCTGCGAAGAGAACCAGGAGGCCGATCCGCAGCGGATCCGGCAGGTGCTGGAACAGGCCCAGCCACGAGACGCTGAGGAACAGGCCGGCCACGACTGCCAGCGGCAGCAGCAACGGCCAGCCACGCTCGAAGATCATCGAGGCCCGCGTCGCCAGCCGACTTAGAGCAAGACGCCCGACCAGGCCGCGTTCGCTGATGGAAATGGGTCGTTCCGTCATCGGCCTTCCTGCCCAGGCAGGATAGCCCGGACTTCATCAGCAGAAGAATAACAGCAAACTCGGCAAAGGCGAGGCAGGTTCCAAAATCGTGAAGAGGTCAATCCCGGCTGCGGTCAGAAATTCGCGGGATTTGTGTTGGAACCGCAGACCAGAACGGCCACGCGCTCGCCGGCGGCAGGCGCATACCGGCCGGAAAGTACGGCGGCAAAGGCGGCGGCCCCGCCGGGCTCGGCGATGATTCGCACACGCTCCCAAAGCGCCTTCTGCGCCGCCACTATGTCTTCGTCGCTGACCAGGATCGAGCGCTCGACGAAGGCCTCGGCGATCGGGAACATCATTTCGCCGACGCGCTTCGGCGCCAGCGAATCGGCGGCGATCCCCTCGGCCGGCGCATCGACCGGCTTGCCGGCCTCGAAGGCGCGGTAAAGCGTCGGCGCGCCCTCGGGTTYGATGGCGATGWTGCGGATCCGGCCAGCGAACCACGCGGCGATGCCGCCGATCAGGCCGCCGCCGCCGACGGCGACCAGGAGCGTGTCGATCTGAGGCAAGTCCGCTTCGATCTCGAGGCCGAGCGTGCCCTGGCCGATGAGCGTCTCCTCCTGGTTGAAGGCATGGATCTGCAGGGCGCCGGTCCTGGCGGCGAAATCCTCGCTCGCGGCCAGCGCCTCGGCATAGCGCGCGCCGCGGACGACCAGTTCGGCGCCGTAGCCGCGGATGCGCTCGAGCTTGGCCRCCGGGCTGACCTCGGGCACGAAGATGGTCGCCTTGTGCCCGAGCTTCATGGYGGCATAGGCGACGGCCGCGCCATGATTGCCGCCGGAGGCGGCGACGACGCCGGCTTCCGGCACCTGCCGTTCGAGCAGGTTGGTGAAGGCGCCGCGCACCTTGAACGAGCCGGAATGCTGCAGGCATTCGAGCTTCAGATCGACCGCGAAAGACGGCTGGCCGAAATCCGCCATATCGACGCGCATCACCGGGGTGTGGCGGACATATGGCCGGATGCGCGGCTCCACGGCCGCGATGCGCTCGCGCGTGATCGTCCTGCTGTTCAACATGCCTTGCTCCTCGGGATTGACATCAATTAGTAACTTAGCAAAATGGCTAAATGCAAGAGGTCGAAATCTTCAAAGCGATCGCCAATGAGCGCAGGCTGCAGATCCTCGATTGGCTGAAGGATCCGTGCGCGCACTTTCCACCCCAGGCCGATGGCGATCTGGTCGAGGACGGGGTCTGCGCACTGTTGATCGCGGAGAAGCTCGGCATCACACAGGCGACGCTCAGCGAACATATGCGTGTGCTGACCCAGGCAGGTTTGCTCAGCACCAAGCGCAGCAAGCAGTGGATCTTCTACCGCCGCGACGAGGAGAGGATCGCCGAAGCCAAGGCGCTGCTCCTCGAGAAGATCTAGGTGCGRCTGAGCGCGACAAGCGCTATTTCAGCCAGTCCGGCAGCGAATCCAACCCGATCAATTCCTCATAGGTCTGGCGCGGGCGCACGACATGAAAACGGTCGCCGTCGACCAGAACCTCCGGCACCAGAAGCCGGGTGTTGTAAGTGCCGGCCTGCACAGCGCCATAGGCGCCTGCGGTGGCAACCGCGATCAGGTCACCCGCCTTCAGCCTGGGCAGGTCGCGGTCGAGCCCGAGGAAATCTCCGGTCTCGCAAACGGGGCCGACGACATCGACCTTCATGCGCGGCGTGGCCGCCGGCGGCTGCACCACCGGCTTGATGTCGTGGAAGGCGTCGTAGAGCGTTGGCCGCACCAGGTCGTTCATGGCGGCGTCGACGACGAGGAAGTTCTTGGCGTCGCCTTCCTTCACATAGATCACTTCCGAGACGAGGATACCGGCATTGCCGACGATAAGCCGGCCAGGCTCGAACATCACCTTCAGTCCGAGGCGGGGGACATGCTTTCTCACGATCTCGGCATAGGCGTCGGGCAACGGCGGCGGGCTGTTGTCGACACGGTAAGGAATGCCGAGGCCGCCGCCGAGATCGACATGCTCGATCTTGTGTCCGTCGGCGCGCAGCATGCCGACCAGTTCGACAAGAAGCGCGAAGGCGTCGTCGAAAGGCTGCAGCTCGGTGATCTGGCTGCCGATATGGGTGTCGATGCCGATCACCCGGATGCCGGGGAGCTCCGCCGCACGAGCATAGACCGGGCGTGCCCGCTGCCACGGAATGCCGAACTTGTTCTCCGCCTTGCCGGTGGAGATCTTCTTGTGAGTCTTCGCATCGACGTCCGGATTGATGCGCAGCGAGACCGGCGCCACCTTGCCGAGCGCCACGGCGCGCGCCGACAGCAGTTCCAGCTCCGGCTCGGATTCGACGTTGAAGCAGAGGATGCCGGCCGAGAGTGCAACGTCMATTTCCCGCGCGGTCTTACCAACGCCCGAAAACAGGATCTTGTTCGCCGGGATGCCGGCGGCCAAAGCGCGGCGCAGTTCGCCTTCCGATACCACATCGGCGCCGGCGCCCAGCCTCGCCAACGTCTTCAGCACGGACTGGTTGGAGTTCGCCTTCATGGCATAGCAGACCAGCGCGTCAAGGCCGGCAAAAGCCTCCCTGAAGACGCGGAAATGCCTGGTCAGCGTCGCGGTCGAATAGCAATAGAAGGGTGTGCCGACGCTAGCAGCGATATCGGGAATTGCGACATCTTCGGCATGGAGCACGCCGTCACGGTAGTCGAAATGGTTCACGAGAATGTTCMGGAAATTGGAGCACGATGAGATCGGACGATCTCATCGGCTCTAGAGCAAGGGGTCGAGAATGAACTTCTTGTCCTTGACCGGTTTCTCCGGCTCGGGCGGCAAAGGCTGCTTGGCCTTTTCCGCATCCTTGCGCGCCTGCACGGCCGCCTCGTAAGGCGTGTCGAGGCCGGTTTTCCTGCCGCAGGCCGTGACGGTGACAACCGCCGCCAGCAGCGCGAGCGTCACCAAAATCCTGCTTCCGGTCATCGATCCATCCGTTCGAACTGTTTTCTTGTGCTGCGCTTTTAGCCGAGTTTTCGGCGCATTGCACCTAACTCACGCTTTCGCCAAACGCTTTTTCCAGTAGCGGATCTGCTTCCTCACTTCCGACGGTGCGGTGCCACCGAAGCTGACGCGGCTCTTCACCGAATTCTGCACGGCAAGCACCGAGAAGATGTCGTCGGTGATGCCGGGATGGATCGGGCGCAGATCGTCCAGCGAGAGCTTTTCCAGCCCGACTTTCTTTTCCTCGGCGAGCGCCACGGCGCGGCCGGTGACGTGGTGGGCCTCGCGGAAGGGGAGGCCGAGATTGCGCACCAGCCAGTCGGCAAGGTCAGTTGYAGTGGCGTGGCCGGCGCCTGCCGCCTTCTTCATGGCGGTGGCGCTGACCGTCATGTCGCGCACCATGCCGGTAGTCGCCGCGAGCATCAGGTCGAGCGTCTCGGCGGCGTCGAACACTGATTCCTTGTCCTCCTGCATATCCTTGCCGTAGGTCAGYGGCATGCCCTTCATCACGGTCAGCAGGCCGACAAGGTGGCCGTTGATGCGGCCCGTCTTGCCGCGCACCAGTTCGGCGGCGTCCGGGTTCTTCTTCTGCGRCATGATCGAGGAGCCGGTGGAGAATGAGTCCGACAGCCGGATGAAGCCGAATTGYGGCGTCGACCAGATAATGATCTCCTCGGCGAGCCGCGACAGATGCGTGCCGCAGATCGCGGCGATCGAGAGGAATTCGAGGGCGAAATCGCGGTCTGACACGCTGTCGAGCGAATTGCRCATCGGCTCGCGGAAGCCGAGCGCCTTCGCCGTCATGTGACGGTCTATGCCGAAGCTGGTGCCGGCAAGGGCGGCGGCACCCAGCGGGCTTTCGTCCATCCGCTCGATGGCATCGCGGACGCGCGAGAGATCGCGGCCGAACATCTCGACATAGGCCATGCAATGATGGCCGAAGGTCACCGGCTGCGCCGCCTGCATGTGGGTGAAGCCGGGCATCACCGTTGCGGCGTGCTCCTCAGCGCGTTCCAGGAAAGCGGCGATCAGGTCCTTCAGCGCCTCAGCGACGCGCTGGCATTCTTCCTTGACCCAGAGTCTCAGATCGACGGCCACCTGATCGTTGCGCGAACGAGCGGTATGCAGGCGCCCGGCGGCCGGGCCGATCAGATCGGCAAGCCGCGCCTCGACATTCATATGGATGTCTTCGAGCTTCGTCGAGAACTCGAACTTGCCGGCCTCGATCTCTTCCAGAATCGTGTTCAGCCCGTGAGCGATTTTTTCTTGATCGGCTGCTGAAATAATGCCCGTCTGCGCCAGCATCTCGCTATGGGCGATCGATCCGCGGATGTCCTGCGCGTAGAGTTTGCGGTCAAACGAGATCGACGCGTTGATCGCTTCCATGATCGCGGCCGGACCCGAGGCAAAACGTCCGCCCCACATCTGGTTGCTGGCCTTCTTGTCGCTCATCGCTATAACCCATGCTCCGGAGCAGTTTTTAAGAAAATGGCAGACGGCAATAAATTCTTCCCGGCCCCGCGCCTCATCCTCGCAGCCCTCGTGGCTGGCGTGCTGGCCGGCGCGGTGGCGGTATATGTCAGCGAGAGCGGTTCTGGCAACAACGCCCCGCCCCAGACTGCGAGCGCCGGCGGCAAGGACGATGTCGCCTGCAAGGCCAAGGCAGAGCGGGCCAAGCAGGTTGCCGCGAAAGYCGTCGGCCAGGTCGCGGCGCTGCAGCCGGCGGATCCGCCGCAGTCGCTGAAGAGCCTTGCCTTCAACGGTCCCGACGGCAAGYCGATGACGATCGCCGACCACGCCGGCAAGACCGTACTGCTCAATCTCTGGGCGACGTGGTGCGCGCCCTGCCGCGCCGAAATGCCGGCGCTCGACGCGCTGCAGAAGGAAAAGGGCAGCAACGCCTTCGAGGTCGTCGCGGTCAATGTCGACACCGGCGACGACGCCAAGCCGAAAAAGTTCCTCAAGGAGATCGGCATCGAGACGCTCGCCTACTACCGGGATGCGACGATGGGCCTGTTCAATGAGGCCAAGAAGCGCGGCCTTGCGCTCGGCCTGCCGGTCACCATGCTGATCGACGGCGAGGGCTGCCTGATCGCGCATATGAACGGCCCCGCGGAATGGTCGAGCCCCGACGCCAAGCGACTGGTGGAAGCCGCACTCGGACCGTGACGAACGGAAGGCCGGCGGGGCGCGCCGCCGACCTCTCTCTGCGCGGACGCTGACGGCGAGCGCTCGCTGTCGCGGGCCGTCCCGCATCGCCTGGCGTTCGGCGACCGGCACATGGGTCAATTGCGGGGCAAGCATGTCGTTTGCGGGACAAGCATGTCGTTCGCCTAAATTTAGCCGGTTAACGGCGGGTGGTCTTTGCGCCGTTTTTGCTACCCTAGCTTCCTAGACCGCCGACATGACATTTTCATGTGGCGCGACCGCCGAGGGGGAGGAGAGACTGGCTGTCCACAAGGCCGCAAAAGCCACAACAGAACTGTCACATACCTTCTCTAAGAGAGCGGGCAAGGACTTGCGCAAAACCTTGWCAAACTGCCACTCAAGAGGGAAAAGCTATGACGATCATCAAGCGGGGCCTCGCTGCCCTTGCCGCCGGCGCGCTCAGCACCGCGCTTGCGGTTCCTGCCTTTGCAGAGCYGGTTAAATTCGATTTCTGGTTTGGCCTGTCGGGCGATCTCGCCCGCGTCGTCGACACGCTGTGCAAGAACTTCAACGACTCGCAGTCCGACTACCAGGTGGTGTGCACCAGCCAGGGCAATTACGACGCCACGCTGCAGAACACCATCGCCGCCTTCCGCGCCGGCAAGCAGCCCACCGTCGTCCAGGTCTATGACGTCGGCACCGCCACCATGATGTTGTCGGGCGCCTACAAGCCCGCCGACAAGCTGATGGAGGAAAACGGCTACAAGATCGACTACAGCGATTATTTCCCCGGCATTGCCCGCTACTATGCGACGTCCAAGGGCGAGATGCTGTCGTTCCCGTTCAATTCGTCCACGGCGCTGATGTACTGGAACAAGGACGCCTTCGCCAAGATCGGCAAGACCGAAGCGCCGAAGACCTGGGAAGACGTCGGCGCCGACCTCAAGGCGCTGAAGGACGCCGGCTATGATTGCCCGATGGCGATCAACATCTCCGGCAACGAAAGCTGGCAGCTGATGGAGCAGTTCTCGGCCATCCACAACCAGCCGATCGCCACCAAGAACAACGGCTATGACGGCCTCGACGCCCGCCTGGAGATGAACAAGACCAAGTTCGTCCAGTACGTCACCGACCTGAAGAAGTGGTATGACGACGGCCTGATCAAGATCAAGTCGAAGGACCTCGGCCAGGATATGGTGCAGGCCTTCGCCACCGGCACCTGCCAGGTCATCATGACCTCGGTCGGTGACCACGGCACCGTCGGCAAGACCCAGAAGCAAGGCATGAACTGGGATGTCGCCGAGCTGCCGGTCTATGCCGGCACCGAGCGCAAGAACTCACTGGTCGGCGGCGCTTCGCTGTGGGTGCTCTCCGGCAAGTCGGACGCTGAATACAAGGGCGCAGCCGCCTTCCTCAACTTCATCCACGACCCCAAGACCGCGTTGTTCTGGTCGACCAACACCGGCTACATTCCGGTGACGAAGTCCGGCTTCGAATACATGAAGGCCAACGGTTTCTACGACAAGGCGCCCTACAAGGGTCGTGAAGTGGCGATCGAAAGCCTGACCGCCTCGGAGCCGACMGAAATCACCCGCGGCATCCGCCTCGGCAACTTCACCCAGATCCGCGCCGAGTTCGGCACGCAGATGCAGGCGATCTTCGCCAACAAGGTCAGCGTGAAGGACGGTATCGACGCGCTGGTAAAGAACGGCGACGCCATCCTCGACCGCTTCCAGCAGACCTACCCCAACAAGACGCTGCCCTAAGCATTGTAGACATATCGAGGCCGCCCGCCGATTTCTTGTCAGCGTGATCCTTCCCGAAAACCGGGTTGCGACTTTTCGAGATCATGCTTCAATCGGCGGGAGGCCGCTTCCCGTCCAACCATAGGCTGGCYGCGCCTGCGGCGTCGGATCGATGGAAAAACGCGTCACCTTCGGCAAATGGACGATCGGCATCCTGTTCGCGGTGCCGCAGCTGATCCTGATCTTCACCTTCTTCTACTGGCCGGCCGGACAGGCGGTCTACTGGTCGCTGACGCTGCAGCAGCCCTGGGGCGGCGGCAACATCTGGGTCGGGCTCGACAATTTCCGCTCGATCCTCGCCAATGCCGACTACTGGAATTCGATCACCGCCAGCCTGGTTTTCGCCGCGATCAGCACCRGCCTTGCCATGATCATCGCGCTGGTGCTCGCCACCTTGACCGACCGCCAGCTTGCCGGCTCGCGGCTCTACCGCGTCGTGCTGATCTGGCCCTACGGCATCGCGGCTCCTGCGCTGGCGATGGCATTCCGCTTCATTCTGGCGCCGGAAGCCGGCTTCATGGCCGCCGTCAACAAGTTCTGGCCGGGCTTCTGGGATCCGGGCCTCAACGGCGCCGACGCCATGGCCTCCGTCATCATCGCGTTCTCGTGGAAATATGTCGGCTATAATTTCATCTTCTTCCTCGCCGCCCTGCAGGCCATCCCGCGCTCGCTGATCGAGGCGGCGGCGATGGACGGCTCAGGCGTCGTGCGCCGCTTCTGGGACATCCAGTTCCCGCTGATCACGCCGACGATCTTCTTCCTCCTGGTCATCAACATCACCGAGAGCTTCCAGGACTCCTTCGGCATTGTCGACATCATGACCGCCGGCGGTCCGGCGAACGCGACCAACCTGATGGTCTACAAGATCTATTCCGACGGCTTCAAAGGCCTCGACTATTCAGGCGCCGCCGCGCAGAGCATCATCCTCATGCTGCTGATCATCCTGCTGACCATCGTCCAGTTCCGCTTCATCGAGCGGCGCGTGCATTATCGCTGAGGCGGCCATGGTCGAGCRCACCCCGATTCTGAATTTCTTCACGCATCTCATCCTGTTCGCCGKCTTCGTTTTCTGCGTGGCGCCTTTCGTCATCGTGGCGATCGCCGCCTCGCACAATCTGAAGGACGTCAACGATGTGCCGATGTCGCTGCTGCCGGGCAGCGACTTCCTCGTCAACATCAAGACGGCTTGGACGACGGCCGATCTCGGCCCGAAGCTGCTCAACAGCTTCATCATGGCGGCGGGCGTCGCCGCCGGCAAAGTGATCATCTCGGCGCTCACCGCCTTCTCGATCGTCTATTTCCGCTATCCCGGGCGCATGCTGATCTTCTGGCTGATCTTCGTCACGCTGATGCTGCCGCTCGAAGTGCGCATCGTGCCGACCTATGCGGTGGTCGCCAATGTGCTGTCGCCCTATCAGGCGATCATGGACGTGACCGGGATTTCCTGGCTCATTGAGAAAGTGACCGGCGTGCAGGTCTCGCTCAGCCTCGGGCTGCTCAATTCCTACACCGGTCTGATCATGCCGCTGATCGCCACCGCCACCGGCACTTTCCTCTACCGCCAGTTCTTCCTGACGGTGCCTGACGAATTGACCGAGGCCGCGCGTATGGACGGCGCCGGCGCGCTGCGCTTCTTCATCGACATCCTCTTGCCGCTGTCGCGCAACAACATGGCGGCGCTCGGTACCATCATGTTCCTGTGGGCGTGGAACCAATATCTTTGGCCCCTGCTGATCACCACGGATCAGTCGCGTGCGACGGCGGTGACGGAGCTCAAGCAGCTTATCCCCAATGTCGGCGGCGCTCCGGAATGGCATATCGCCATGGCCGGCACGCTGATCGTCATGCTGCCGCCGCTGATCGTCGTGGTGCTGATGCAGCGCTGGTTCGTGCGCGRCCTGATCGCCACCGAAAAATAGGAGACACAAATGGCCTCCATCACCATCCGTGACGTCAGGAAGAGCTACGCCAAGATGCAGGTCGTGCATGGCGTCAATCTCGACATCGCGTCGGGCGAGTTCGTCGTCATCCTCGGCCCGTCGGGCTGCGGCAAGTCCACGCTGCTGCGGATGATCGCAGGGCTTGAGGAAATCTCCGACGGCACGATCGCCATCGACGGCACGGTGGTCAACAAGCTCGAGCCGYGCGAGCGCGGCTGCGCCATGGTGTTCCAGAACTACGCGCTCTATCCGCATATGAGCGTGGCGCAGAACATCGGCTATTCGCTGAAGGTGGCCGGCGTTCCAGCCGCTGAACGCACCCAGCGCATCCAGGCGGTCGCGCGCATCCTGGAGCTCGAGCATCTGCTCGACCGCAAGCCGATGGCGCTTTCGGGCGGCCAGCGCCAGCGGGTCGCGATGGGGCGGGCTATGATCCGCGAGCCGAAGGTCTTCCTCTTCGATGAGCCGCTCTCCAACCTTGACGCCAAGCTGCGCGTGCAGATGCGTTCGGAGATCCGCAAGCTGCACAGGCGGCTCAACGCCACCTCCGTATTCGTCACCCACGACCAGGTCGAGGCGATGACGCTCGCCGACCGGCTGGTGGTGATGAATGGCGGCCGCGTCGAGCAGGTCGGCACGCCGGCACAAGTATACAGCCGGCCGGCAAGCCGCTTCGTGGCGACCTTCGTCGGCGCGCCGGCGATGAACATGCTCGAAGGGACCGTCACGCTCGAGGGCGTGTCGCTGCTCGGCGACAGCCGCAAGCTCAATGTGTCACGCGCCGGCCTGCCGGTCGGCGCGAAGGTCGCGGTGGGCATYCGGCCCGAGGCCGTGCGCATGGTGGCGCCGGGAACGCCCGGCGCGCTCGCCGCGACCGTGGACCTGGTGGAGGAGCTTGGAGCAGGCCGGGTCATCTATGTCGATCTCGACGGCGCGCCGTTCTCGGTGGTGACCTCCGAGACCGTCCACCCCGAGCCGGGCAGCGCCATCGGCCTGCAGTTCGCGGAAAGCGACCTGCATTTCTTCTCCTCGGACAGCGGAAGCCGGCTCGACGTGTTCAAGGCTTCGGTGCCGGAGCCGGCCCTGTAATCGCCGAGGCAGCCCGCCCAAATTCGCAAGAGGATACGGAATGAAGATCATACAAGTTACCGACGTCCATCTGGGCCGTCGGGGCGAGGTCCGCTTTGGCGCAAACCTGCATGAGCGGCTCGACCGCTGCATCGACCACATCAACGCCCGCCATGGCGATGCGGCGCTCTGCATCTTCACCGGCGACCTGACCGAGTCCGGCGAAGCGGAAAGCTATGCCGATCTGAAAACGGCGCTCAGCCGGCTCTCAGTGCCGTACCGGCTGCTGCCCGGAAACCACGACCGCCGCGCCAACCTCATCGCCGCCTTTCCGGAAAACGGAACCGACGGCAACGGCTTCGTRCAATCGGTCTTCGACACGCCTAAGGGGCGGCTGCTCTTCCTCGACAGCCTGGYGGAAGGCCGCGTCACCGGGGAACTGTGCGACGACCGGCTTGCGTGGCTGGACGCGCGCCTTGCCGAGGTGGCAGGCAAGTCAACCTTTCTCTTCCTGCATCACCCGCCGGTGGAGCTCGGCCTGACCATCCTTGATCCGCTTGCCCTCGAACAGCCGCAGAGGCTGCTCGATGTGCTCGCAAGCCACGGCAATGTCCGCTACATCTTCTTCGGCCATGTCCATCGCGACATTGCCGGCACGGTCGCCGGCATCCCGTTCGCGGCCCAGCGCGGCCTGCACGCCCGCTTCATGCTCGACCTCGTGGGCGACGAGGTGGTCGAGCAGGCGCCGCCCGCCTATTCGATCATCCTGATCGACGGGCAGCGCGTCATCGTGCACAGCCATGATTTCCTGGAGAGCTGGCCGCTCTGGTCGCCAGCGACCGGCGCGCGGGTTCGCTAAGGCGTGTCGATACTCAGCTGATGCCGRCCTGACCTGAATCTCAACCGCTTTGGCCTGGAGGCTCAGGCAAACACATGCGCCTTGCCGGAGACGGTGAGGCGCACGATCTCGCCGATCGCCGGCGCRTCCATGCCTGTCCTGCGCAGGATGAGCGGCGTGTTGCCGATCGCGGCTGCCTCCGGCGGATCCGGGCTGTTGAGCAGCCGCACCGCGATGGTGCAGACCGAGCCGGCGAATTCGGAATCGGTCACTTCGCCGAAAAGCATGTCCGGCGTTCCCGACATGCCTTCGCGCGAGGTCCGCTTGAGCAGCACCTGCTCGGGCCTCAGCATGATGCGGGCGACGTCGCGCCGCTCGGCCGTGTCGACGGCGATGCGGCCGAGCGGCGAGATGGCAAAGCCGTCAGCGATCTTCGCCGACAGGATGATGGCGTCGCCGAGGAACTCGGCAACCATCCTGTCCCGGGGCTGGAAATAGAGCTCGCGCGGCGTGCCGACCTGCGAGAACAGGCCGTCGCGCATGACCGCCACCTGGCTGGCGAAGGACAGCGCCTCGGCCTGGTCGTGCGTGACCAGGATGGTGGTGATGCCGGCATCCTCAAGAAGCTCGGCCACCGCCTTGCGCATCGAGGCACGAAGCCCGGTGTCGAGCGCCGAGAACGGCTCGTCGAGCAGCATCAGCCTCGGCTTCATGGCCATGGCGCGCGCAAGCGCCACGCGCTGCTGCTGGCCGCCAGAGAGCTCGTGCGGGCGACGCTTGAGGATCGCCTTGTCCAGCCCGACGATATAGGCGAGCTCGACGATGCGTTCTGYGCGCTTATCCTCGCCGCGCGCCATGCCGAAGCCGATATTCTCGGCGATGGTGAGATGCGGGAACAGGGCCCCATCCTGGGCGACCACGCCGATGCCGCGACGATGCGCCGGCACGGCGGTGTGGCCATTCGCCAGCACCTTGCCGTCGAGCGCGATGCGGCCGCGGTCAGGCGCCTCGAAGCCGGCGATCAATCTCAGCAAGGTGGTCTTGCCGCAGCCGGACGGGCCGACGATCGCAGTGCGGCTGCCGCTTTCGACCTTGAGGTCGACGCCGGCCAGCGCCGCCACCGGGCCATAATGTTTCGCCACGCCGCTGAGTTCAAGGAAGCTCATCGCCCGGCCATCCGCTTCGACTGGACATAGAGCAGCCAGGTCATCGGCAGCGACATCGCAACCATGATCAGGGCATAGGGCGCGGCGGAGGCGTAGTCGATCTCGCCGCTATAGGACCAGAACGCCATCGCCAGCGTGCGGGTGCCGTTCGGCGCCAGCATCTGGGTGGCGGTCAGCTCGTTGGTGATGCCGAGCGCTACCATCGCCATGCCCGCCGCGGCACCGGGCGCCGACAGTCTGATCGTCGTCGCCCACAGCGCCTTGAGCGGCGGGCGGCCAAGGCTGGAAGCGGCGCGCTCGAGCTCCACCGGCGCCTGCGCGATCGAGGCGCGGAGGCTGACCAGCGCGCGCGGCAGGAACATCAGCGCATAGCCGAAAAGGATCGTGAAGAGCGTCTGATAAAGCGGCAAGGCGATGCGCACGGTGATGGTCACCAGCGCCAGCGCGATGAYGACACCCGGCAGCGACCCGACGATGTAGTTGCAGCTCTCGAGCAGGCGCTGCAAGCGGCCCGGCGCGCGGATCGAAATCCAGGCCATCGGCATGGCGGCGATGGTGGCAAGCAGGGCGCCGGCGATGGCGAGGAACAGCGTCTGACCGAGCGCCAGGCCGATCTCGTCCCAGCGCCAGACCTCGCTGCCGCCGGCGAGCAGCCAGCGGCCGACGGTCACGAAGGGCACACCGAGCGTGAGCAGCGCGGTGCCAACGGGCAGCAGCAGGCAGGGCAGCGTGGCGCGGCCGAGCCGGGCGCGCTCCTGTTGGCGTGCCGCGCCGGAGCCGACGCGCGCATAGCGCTCCTCGCCGCGCACGATCACTTCGACTGTCAGGAGCACGAAGCAGCAGGCTACCAGAACGGCGGCGAGCATGTTGGCTGCCGGGCCGTTGAAGGTCGACTGGAACTGGTCGACGATCGCGGTCGTGAAGGTGTCGAAGCGGATGAAAACATAGAGGCCGTATTCGGCAAGCAGATGCAGGCCGACCAGCAGCGAGCCACCACAGACGGCCAGCTTCAGCTGCGGCAGCACGACGCGCGCGAAGACGCGCCAGGGGCCGAGGCCAAGGGCAGCCGCGGCATCTTCGAGGGCCGGATCGAGCCGGCGCAGCGCCGCCGCGATCGGCAAATAGAGGAAGGGAAAATAGGCGATGACCGAAATGAGGACGCCTGCCCAGAGCCCATGCAGGCCCGGCACCAGGCTGATCCAGGCGTAGCTGTGGACGAAGGCCGGGATGGCCAGCGGCGCGACAGACAGCCACGACMACAAACGACTGCCGGGYAGGTCGCTGCGCTCTGTCAGCCAGGCGAGYGCCACCGACAGCACAATGGCGACCGGTACCGACACGACGACAAGCAGGATAGTGTTGACCAGAAGCTCGCCGACGCGATCACGGAAGATGAGCGCCAGCACCGTTTCCCAACCGGTCTGGATCGCAGTCCAGACGATGAAGGCCAGCGGCAGCAGCGCGATCAGCGAGACCAGGACAGCGGCRAGCGTGATCCAGGACACGGGCTGCCGGCTCTGCCGAGCGACAGCCGGCAGTTCTGAACGTGCAAGGTCGATCGCAGACGCCATCAGTCCGATTGTGCCGACTGGAAGCGGTCTGATGAACTGCGGATGCGGTCGGAAACGCAGATGATCGTCATCGACGAGGCCATCTCCAAAACAAAAGCGCCCCCGCGGAAAGCGAATTCCCGCAGGAGCACGGTCGGTGTCCTTTTAGGACGAACGCGAACTAAAGCAAGCCGGCTTGCGTCATCAGGTCGATGACCTTCTTGGAGTTCAGCGTCGCCGGATCGACTTTCGGCGCCTGCAGGTCGGCCAGCGGCACCAGCTTCGGGTTGGATTCCGCCCCCTTGCCGATCGCGTATTCATAGGACGTGCCGGTCTTCAAGACCTCCTGGCCGCCCTTGCCGGTGACCCACTTCAAGAATGCCTGGGCCTCCTTCTGATGCTTGCTCGAAGCCAGCACACCGCCGCCGGAGATCGACACGAATGCACCCGGGTCCTGGTTCTTGAAATAGTACTGGCCGACATTCTTGCTGTTCTCGCCGGTCTTGGCCTGATCGCCGATATAGTAATAGTGGTAGATCACGCCGCCATCGATCTCGCCGGCATTGACCGCCTTCAACACCGTGTTGTTGCCCTTGTAAGCGGTGAAGTTCTGCTTCATCGCCTTCAGCCAGTCGACAGTCGCAGCCTCGCCCTTGAGCTCGAGCAGCGCRCTGACGATGGCCTGGAAATCGGCGCCGGACGGCGAGGCGGCCCAACGGCCCTTCYAGCTCGGATCRGCGAGGTCGAGCAGCGACTTGGGCAGCTGGTCTTCCTTGAGCTTGTCCTTGTTGTAAACAAAGACCGTGCTGCGCGCGGCCACGCCCACCCACTTGCCGCTCGATGGCTGGTATTCCTGCGGCACCTGCGCCAGCGTCTCGGCATCGACCGGCGCGAACAGGCCGGCCCGCTCGACCAGCGCCATCGCCGGCGAATTCTCGGTCAGGAATACGTCGGCCGGCGAAGCGGCGCCTTCGGCGACGATCTGGTTGGAAAAGTCGCTGTCGCCGCCATTGCGCAGCGTGACCTTGATGCCGGTTTCCTTGGTGAAGCCTTTCGCCCATTCCTTGGCGAGGCTTTCATGCTGGGCGTTGTAGACGATGATGCCTGCATCCTCGGCGTTTGCCGGGCCGGCAATCAGGCCGAGCGACAGGGCGGCGGCGCCGGCGAGGGTAGAAAAGGCAAGTTTCATGGGCATCGTCCTCAAATCTGGAGACAAGGGTTCAGGCACGGACGTCACCTATCAATACCTGATTGGCATAGTCAACATTCTGGCACTGCTTCAATCGGTCGCCGCGCCGCAAACTTTCGTGATTTTCCGGCACTTTGGCTTGGACATTATTTCGCCGGCCACGTAACAAACCAGGGCCGAGACGCGAACATCGGGGGTGAACTCTTGTGACCGGCAAGGATGAAGCCGAGCTCTCCCGGCTGCTCAGGGCCGCGCTCGCGGGAGACGAAAAGGCTTATGCCGACTTTCTTCACCGGATAGCCGCCGTCGTTCGCGRCTTCGTCCGGCGCAAGATCGTTCAGGGCGGGGTCGACCCCGAGGATGTCGTGCAGGAAACCTTGCTGGCCATTCATGTGAAACGGCACACCTGGCGCGAGGACGCTGCGGTTCTTCCCTGGGTCTACGCGATCGCCCGCTTCAAGCTGATCGATGCCTTCCGCAGGCGGGGCCGACGCATCGAGGTCGAGATCGACGAGATCGCAGAGACTTTCGCCGAGCCGGAAGCCGAGACGGTGAGCGAGCGCGACATAAACCGCGCTCTAGACGGCCTGCCGCCGTCGCAGCGCTCCGTGGTTTCGGCGATTTCGGTCGACGGCCGCTCGATCGGCGAGACGGCGGCGAAGCTCGGCATCAGCGAGACGGCGGTGCGCGTGTCGCTGCATCGCGGGCTTGCCGCGATCGCCAAAAGGTTCGGACGACAGTGATATGAGAACCGAGGACTTGATCAAGGCGCTCGACRCCGATGCCGGCAGCAAGGCGATGCCGCTGGGCAGGGCCTGGTGGCTGGCCGTGGGCGCGGCGGCGGTGGTCGCGGCCGTGGTCTTTTTGATGACTATCGGCCCGCGCCCCGACATCATGTTTGCCATGCACACGGTGCGCTTCCTGTCGAAGTTCGTCTTCACGCTGGTGCTCACCGTGAGTGCCTTCGCCCTGATCGGGGCGCTCTCGACACCTGGGGCGGCGAGCGGGCGGGCGAGAATTTGGATGGCCGCCGCACCCGTGCTTGTTGCGATCGCGGTGATGCTGGAGCTTTTCGTCGTGCCCGAAGCCGACTGGGGGAGGCGGCTCGTCGGCTCCAACTCGATCATCTGCATGACCTTCATTCCGCTGATCGGCATTGGTCCTCTGGCGATTTTCCTGGGCGTGCTGCGTTATGGCGCGCCGACACGACCCGTGCTTGCCGGGGCGGTCGCCGGCCTGCTTGCCGGCGGGCTGGCGGCAACGTTCTACGCCGCGCACTGCACCGACGATTCGCCGCTGTTCGTCGCCACCTGGTACACGATCGCCATCACCTTTCTCACTGCGCTCGGCGCCGCAGGCGGGCGGCTTTTCGTCCGCTGGTAGGGTAAACCTTTGTTTTGATGCATGTCGTTCCCCCAAAACCGCTGCGCACTTTTGGGGCGACATGAATTAGCGGAGGGGTCGCCGCCCGCGCAGCCATGAGGCGGACCGGGCGCATCTTGCCGGGAACGAAAGTTCAAAGGAGGAGGTAACGCCTCTACTGTCTCGGCACCGTGAAGCCGCGGCAGAGCGCGTGCAATCACGAAGCTTAGCGCGTCGGCACCGGATGGTCGCCGCGATAGTCGTAAAAGCCACGGCCGGTCTTGCGGCCAAGCCAGCCGGCCTCGACATATTTCACCAGCAGCGGGCAGGGGCGGTATTTCGAGTCCGAAAGCCCTTCATGCAGCACCTGCATGATCGACAGGCAGGTGTCGAGGCCGATGAAGTCGGCGAGCTGCAGCGGTCCCATCGGATGGTTTGCGCCAAGCCGCATGGCGGTGTCGATGRCATCGACCGTGCCGACGCCCTCATAGAGCGTGTAGATCGCCTCGTTGATCATCGGCAGGAGGATGCGGTTGACGATGAAGGCCGGGAAATCCTCGGAAACGGTGATCGTCTTGTCGAGTTGATTGACGAAGGCCTTGGCCACCTCGAAGGTCTTGTCCTCGGTGGCGATGCCGCGCACCAGCTCGACCAGCTTCATCACCGGCACCGGGTTCATGAAATGTAYGCCGATGAAGCGCTCCGGCCGGTCGGTCTGCGCGGCAAGCCGGGTGATCGAGATCGACGACGTATTGGTGGCCAGAATTGCTTCCGGATTTAGCTGCGGGCAGAGCTGGGCGTAGATCTTGCGCTTGACCGTCTCGTCCTCGGTCGCCGCCTCGATCACGAGGTCGGCAGCGGCAAGATCGGCCATGGCCGAGGCAGCCGAGATGCGTCCCATCGCTTCGGTGCGAGCCTTCTCCTCGAGTTTTCCGGAACCGACCTGGCGGGCCATGTTGCCGCTGATGGTGGCGATGCCCTTCTCGATGCGGTCGGAGGAGATGTCGTGGACCAGGACCTTGTAGCCGGCCAGTGCCGAGACGTGGGCGATACCGCCCCCCATTTGACCCGCGCCGACAATGCCGATCGTCTCGATCTTGCTCATTACCCCGATCCCGTCTGGAGCTTCTTCCGCTTCTCCGAAGTGCGGAAAACGCTCCCATCTCTTTGCTTCCCGCAATTCCGGACGGAAAACCGCCACGCGRCTTTCCCCGAACTTGCTTTAAGCCTTCCTAGCCTGCTTTTTGTGCAGCGCAAACTAAAAGGGCGGGGCGACTTCGTCTACCCCACCCTTCGGATTTTAATATGCCTTGGCAGAAGGCGTCAAAGCGCCTTTTGCAGCTCCGGCAGGATGACGAAGAGATCGCCGACCAGGCCGTAGTCGGCAACCTGGAAGATCGGCGCTTCCTCGTCCTTGTTGATGGCGACGA
>NZ_MDFL01000107.1 GCF_001854785.1 Mesorhizobium sp. ORS 3428 | reverse complement strand
CCTGCCCCTTCAGCCGTGTAAGCGTAGTTAAGAACAAGCCCTATGTGTCTTGCGCCGAGTGGCGGGAAAGGGTGCTTCCCGAAATCGTGAAATTGAAGCCCTATCTGACATTCACCAGCCAGTCGAACTACCCGTCCGTTCCGCAGGACCAGATGGTCGAGGGACTGAGAAGTCTCTGGGACCGGATCATCGAAACGGGCTCCCATATCGTGGCCATCCGCAACACGCCCTTTGTAAAGTTCGACCCTTCCGACTGCCTGAACGCGACCCCGGCAAAATGCTTCACGAAACGCAGCGAAGGCACGCCAAGCAACGTCATGGCGCAGGCTGCCAAGGGCGATGCCAACGTGACGTTTGTCGACATGATCGATGCCATATGCGATCCGCAGCAATGCCCGGCAGTCGTCGGCAATATCATCGTCTGGCGTGACGATCATCACCTGACCGCGAGCTATTCGCTTGCGCTGGCTCCCTATCTGGCGCAGAAGGCCGGACTCTGRGGTCGGCGGTGCCGGTCACGGCACGAAGCCGAAGGCGAAGGCCAGCGGCAGCGCCGCCARCGCCAGCTCGACCACGATCGAAGCCCAGTTGAAGGGCGTGTTGGCRCCGTCCGACATCATCGACAGAAGCCGGCCGAAAGCGGTGAACAGCCAGGAAAAGYCGAGCGCCATGTAAAGCAGCGGCTGCGCAAGCAGAATGCAGCACAGGCTGACGCCAAGATAGAAGCCCGACATACGGCCGCGCCCTTCGGCGATCGCCGCCGCCTTTTCCGGCTTGGCCTGCAGGCGCAGGATGCGGAAGGCGAGGTTCGGCGCCAGGAACAGGATGAGCCCGATGAGCAAGGTCACGACGGCGCTCGACCATGCCAGCCACTCGCCCTGGCTCGCGGGCCACGGAAAGGCAAAGTCCATCTGATCCCCTCRCAAATTCTTGTTTGAAATTGCCGGCATTCTAGCGGAGGAAAAACCGCGCGCCAGATAGTCGCCGGCACTACGAGCAATTCCAGGAAAAGTGTACAATGTTGAGCTCGGCGACTTCGCCGTAGCTTTCCGTTCGGAATTGCGCAAAACGAAAGTTAGAAATCGCACACGAGGGAAGGCGTCCCGGTCAGGAGGCCGTCCAATCAGGACAGCGCGAAATCGATTGCCGCTTCGGCATGGATGCGGGTGGTGTCAAACACCGGAATGTCGAAATCGCCCTGCCCGATCAGCATGGTGATCTCGGTGCAGCCCATGATGAGGCCGTCGATCTGGCTGTCGCGTTTCATGCGGGCGATCTCGTCGACATAGGCCGACTTCGAATCGGCTTTGACGACGCCCTGGCAGAGCTCGTCATAGATCACCCGGTGCACCATGTCGCGACCGGCCTGGTCCGRCACCACCGGGTGCAGGCCGTATTTGTCGGCGAGGCGGCCCTTGTAGAAATCCWGTTCCATGGTGAAGCGCGTCGCGAGCAGCGCCGGACGCCGCACGCCGGCCTCGACCACCGCATGCGCCGTCGCATCGGCGATGTGAATGAGCGGGATCGACACCGCCGCCTGCACCGTGTCGGCAAGCTTGTGCATGGTGTTGGTGCAGATCACCAGGCCCTCGGCGCCGCCGGCCTCCAGCCTGCGCGCGGCTTCCACCAGAAGGACGCCGGCGCCTTCCCAGTCGCCCRCATGCTGGCGCTCGGCGATCTCGGCGAAATCGAACGACCAAATCAACAGCTTGGCCGAATGCAGCCCGCCCAGGCGCTCGCGCGCGATCTCGTTGAGCAGGCGGTAATAGATCGCCGTCGATTCCCAGCTCATGCCGCCAAGCAGGCCAAGGGTTTTCATGATGGCTTGTTCCTTTCCTATGCAATCTCTATATTGTGACTACATGAGACTACAAGGGATGATGTCATCATGAGAACCGTCCAGCTTCGGGAGGCCAAGGCAGGGCTTTCGGCACTCGTCGAAGCCGCGGGAAATGGTGAGCCTACTACCATCACCAGGCATGGCAAAGCGATCGCCATGGTTGTTCCGATTGATGAGGGGCGAAAGCTTTATCCGCAAGGCAGCCAAAAAGCCTTTGTCGACTTCCTGCTTCAGTTCCCTGGCGRCATCGAATTTGAGCGAAACGAATCGCCGTCGCGGGACGTCGACTTTTGAGCGGTTACATACTCGATACGTCGTTCCTATCGGCCTTTGCGCCTGACCGTYCTCCGCTTCCCTCGCACGTACGGACTTGGATTGACGGACAGCGGGAGCGTGGCTCCTGGCATATATCGTCCATCGTTGTCTTGGAGCTGGAAAAAGGCATAGCGAAGCTGAAGCGATCGGGCGCAAGTCCGAAGGCGGCGCGTATCGGCGGCTGGTTCGAACAGCTGCTAACGGAATTCGACCAACGCATTCTGGCGGTGGACGTCGCAATCCTACGGGAGGCCGRCAAACTGGAAGATGCCACGGCTGCCAAAGGCTTCAACCCTGGCTTGGCGGATGTGCTGATCGCCTCGACCGCCCGTTTGAACGGCATGTCCGTCCTAACAGCCAATGTCCGGCATTTTGCGATTCTCGATGTACCTCACCTGAACCCCTTCATGGAGAGCGGTCCGGGGGAGTAATTCCGCAAACTCACAAGAAGCTCTGCGGGTCGATGTCTACCTGCACGCGCACCGAGCCGCGCAGTTTCGGCCCATCCGCCAGCATCTTCCGGATGAAGCCTTGCATGTCGGCGCGCCGCTCGCCCTGCACCAGCAGGCGGAAGCGATGGCGCCCGCCGATCAGCGACAGCGGCGCCTCGGCCGGCCCGAGCACGAAGAGATCGGACGCCGTAGGCGCCGCGCGCCGCAGGCCCCGCGCATGGGTTTCGGCCTCGCCTCGTGTCRCAGCGCTGACGATGATGCCGGCGAGCCGGCCGAAGGGTGGCAGCGCCGCCCGCTCGCGCTCGGTGATCTCGCGCTCGTAAAAAGACTCCGAATCGCCGGAGACGATCGCCCGCATCACCGGATGGTCGGGCTGATAGGTTTGCAGCAGGCCAAGGCTCTTTTTGCCGGTACGCCCGGCGCGCCCCGTCACCTGGCTGAGCAGCTGGAAGGTGCGCTCGGCCGCGCGCGGATCGCCATTGGCGAGGCCGAGATCGGCGTCGACGACGCCGACCAGCGTCATGCCGGGGAAGTTGTGGCCCTTGGCGACCAACTGGGTACCGATGACGATGTCGGCCTCGCCATTGGCGACGGCCTCCAGCTCGAGCCTCAGCCGGCGCACGCCGCCCAAAAGATCGGATGACAGCACGATGGTGCGCGCCTCCGGGAAATGCGCCACCACTTCCTCGGCGATGCGCTCGACGCCCGGCCCGCACGCCACCAAGTGGTCAAGTGTGCCGCATTCCGGGCAGGCCTCCGGCCGCCGCTCATTGTGGCCGCAGTGATGGCAGACAAGCTGGCCGCGAAAACGGTGCTCGACCAGCCAGGCCGAGCAGACCGGGCAGCCGAAGCGGTGGCCGCAGACGCGGCAGAGCGTCAGCGGCGCATAGCCGCGCCTGTTGAGGAAGAGCAGCGACTGTTCTTGTCTCTCCAGCGTGCACCGCATTTGTTCCAAAAGGATAGGCGACAGGAAGCCGCCGCGCGCCGGCGGCGCGCGCCGCATGTCGATCGACTTGAGGTCGGGGAGTGCGGCCTCGGCGAAGCGCGACGACAACACAGCCCGGTGATAGCGGCCCTGGCTGGCATTGACCCGGCTTTCCACCGACGGGGTGGCCGAGGCGAGCACGACCGGGAAGCCGCCAATATGGCCGCGTACCACCGCCATGTCGCGCGCATTATAGAAGACGCGGTCTTCCTGCTTGTAGGCCGGGTCGTGCTCCTCGTCGACAACGATCAGCCCGAGTTCCTTGAACGGCAGGAACAGCGCCGAACGCGCGCCGGCGACGACCCGCACGCCGCCCTCGGCCACCTGCCGCCAGACGCGTTCGCGCATCCTCGGCGGCAGGTCCGAATGCCATTCCGCCGGCTTGGCGCCGAACCGGTCCTGGAAGCGCTCGAGGAAGGCATGCGTCAGCGCGATTTCCGGCAGCAGGATGAGCACCTGCCTGCCTTTGTCGAGCGCCGCCGCCACCGCCTCGAAATAGACCTCGGTCTTGCCGGAGCCGGTGACGCCGTCGAGAAGAGTGACATTGAAGGCGTCCGCCGCGACCGCCGCACGCACCTTTTCCGCCGCGGCCTTCTGGTCCGGCATCAAGTCCGGCATGGCATGGCGAGGGTCGGGCGCCGCGACCACGGGTCTTGGCGGGATCATCACCGTCTCGAACACGCCTTGTGCCCGCAAGCCATCGATCACCGTCGAGGAGACGCCCGCCGCATGCGCGAGCCCTGAGCGTGTCCAGGCCAGGCCGCCTTCGGCCGTTTCCAGCACTCGCCGCCGCGCCTCTGTCAATCGGTCGGGCTCGGCGAGCGTGCGCTGCAGGCCCTCGATCCAGGGTTCCGGATCAAAGGCTTCTGGCGCTCTCAGCAGCATCCGCGCCACCATCCCGGGGGCAGATAGCGTGTAATGCGYGATCCAGTCGACAAAGCGGCGCATCGATTTGTCGATCGGCGGACAGTCGAAGACCTCCTCGATCGGCCRCAGCTTCTTCGGATCGACGGATTCGACGACGGCATCCCATACGATGCCGGCGACCTGGCGCGGCCCCAGCGGCACGCGCACGATCGAGCCCGGCACCACGCGCATGCCTGGCGGCACTGCATAGGTGTAGGGCCGTTCGGCCGRCATCGGCACCAGCACCGGCGCTGCCGCGACAAAGGGCGAATCTTCCATCATGAAGCGTGACCTTGCCCCGACTTTGCTCTAGATCAAAGGGTGACCCTCGAACGTGCCTGGCCGGCACCATGCAATCCCCAAGGAGACCGCCATGAAGTTTTTTGTCGATACCGCCGACATCAAGGAGATCAAGGAGCTGAATGATCTGGGGCTGCTCGATGGGGTCACCACCAACCCCTCGCTGATCCTGAAATCGGGCGGCAAGATCTCCGAGGTGACCAAGCAGATCTGCGACATCGTCGAAGGCCCGGTTTCGGCCGAGGTCGTGGCGACCGAGTTCAAGGACATGATGGGAGAGGCCGAGGCGCTGGCCAAGATCGCGCCGAATGTCTGCATCAAGGTGCCGCTGACGCTGGACGGGCTGAAGGCCTGCAAGACCATCCGCACCGAGTTGAACCGCATGGTCAACGTCACGCTCTGCTTTTCGGCCAACCAGGCCCTGCTCGCCGCCAAGGCCGGCGCCTCCTTCATCTCCCCCTTCGTCGGCCGCATCGACGACACCGGCTCGGACGGCATGGAGCTGATCTCGGAAATCCGCACCATCTATGACAATTACGATTTCAAGACCGAGATCCTGACCGCGTCGGTGCGCACGGTGAACCACGTCAAGCAGGCCGCGCTCATCGGCTCCGATGTCGTGACCGCGCCGCCGGCGACGCTGAGGGCACTGGTCAACCACCCGCTGACCGACAAGGGCCTTGCCGCCTTCCTCGCCGACTGGGCCAAGACCGGCCAGAAAATCAACTGAGGCAAGYACCGCATAGCAAAAAGGCCGGGCAACCGGCCTTTCTTGTCTTCTTTGGCAAAGTGCCGATGCCTTGGCAGGTCGCTGCCTTGGAGATTGGCCGGAGCCATGCCGTGACGCTTGAGTGCTCCCACGGTGCAGAATTCTGCTCCGCTGCACCCTTCGACGGAATGGATCCCAGGGTCTCAGCGACGCCGCTTCGCGGCCRCTCCGCCTAGGGATGACGAGGTTGGGGAGACTTCGGCCAATCGCCAGCGTTTGCGCTGATTTCACCGAAACGACGGCGAAAATCTTGCTCGCCGACAAGCCTGCGACCTTTCAAAATTCCTCTGTCGAAAGAATTACGCCTTCTTGCCGTGCCTGGCTAAGTCCTGCGCGATCGCCAGCCTGAGCAGGTCGGCGAGTTCACGAGCGGCGCGGTTCTCGGCATCGATCTGCGCCCGGTAGGCGGCGAACTCCTGGCGCGGCTTGTCGAAGGACGACGGGATCGAGCGCTTGCCGACCGCGATCACCGTGCCGGTCGCGGCATCCCGGAGCACATAATTGGCGGTGAGCGTCACCGTGCCCGCCGTCGGCTCGTCCTCTTCGGTCTGCACCTGCACGATGGCCGCCGACTCGACCAGCTCGCTGACGCCGAGGTCGAGCGTGTAGGCGGGCGAGGCCGGCTCGCCCGAGCCCTGGCCGAAGGCGAAGATCAAATTGTTGCGCAGCTGCTGGCCGTAGCGGGTCTTGACCGRCTTGATCGAGATCGACGCGAGTTCGGCGGATGCGCCGACCTGCGAGCCGGCGACAAGCGGCGCGCTGGAGTAGAGCGGCCGCACCGTGCAGGCCGAGACCAGCGCCAGCGAGGCTACCAGGCCGCAGACCGCCACGCGGCCGAGCAGGCGTGCCGCCTCTGACTTTTCCGAATCAGGCAACGACATTGACGATCCTCTGCGGGACGATGATGACCTTGCGCGGGGCCTTACCATCGAGCGCTTTTTGCACGAAGTCGAGAGCCAGCACTGCTTTTTCGACGGCACCTTGATCTGCGTCGCGGGCAATTGTCAAATCCCCGCGCTTCTTGCCGTTGACCTGCACCGGCAGCACGATCTCGTTGTCGACGACCAAAGCCGGATCGTAGACCGGCCACGGCCGCTCCGCGACCATCTCGGTGCCTCCCAGCGTCTCCCAGCATTCCTCGGCCAGATGCGGCATGACCGGGGCGATCACATGCACCAGGATCTCCGCGGCCTCGCGGCAGGCGCCTTTCAGCGCCGCGTCGGCCTTGCCTTCGGCGACATCGTTGAGCGGCGCGGTCAGCGCATTGGCGAGCTCGTAGATGCGTGCAATCGCCCGGTTGAAGCCGAGCTTCTCGATGTCCTCGCCGATCGCCTTCAGGATCTTGTGCGCGGCCTTGGAGACGGCGCCCGCCTCGCCTTCCTTCGCCGCCTCTGGCTTCACGCCGTCGAGCGATTCGGCAGCGATCTGCACCAGGCGCCAGACGCGCTGCACGAAGCGATGCGCGCCGGCCGCACCTTCATCCGTCCATTCGACGTCGCGTTCGGGCGGCGAGTCCGACAGCATGAACCAGCGCGCGGTGTCGGCGCCGTAGCCGTCGGTGATCTCTTCCGGACTCACCGTGTTCTTCTTCGACTTCGACATCTTCTCGAGCGCGCCGATCGTCGCCTCCTCGCCGGTCGCGATCTCGATGGCGCGGCGCTTGCCGCCGACGTCCTCGATCCTGACCTCGCTCGGTGACAGCCAGCGCCCATTGGTCGACGAGCCGCCGACACGATAGGTCTCGTGCACCACCATCCCTTGAGTGAACAGGCCCTTGAACGGCTCGGCGAGATTGAGATGGCCGGTCTCGCGCATGGCGCGGGTGAAGAAGCGCGAATAGAGCAGGTGCAGGATCGCGTGCTCGATGCCGCCGATATACTGGTCGACCGCCAGCCAATCATCGGCCGCCTTCGGCTCGGTCGGCTCGTTGGCCCACGGCGCGGTGAAGCGCGCGAAATACCAGGACGAGTCGACGAAGGTGTCCATCGTGTCGGTCTCTCGCCGCGCGTCGCGACCGCATCGCGGGCACTTCACGTGACGCCAGGTCGGATGCCGGTCGAGCGGGTTCCCCGGACGGTCGAACTCGATGTCGTCGGGCARCCTGACCGGCAGGTCGGCCTTCGGCACCGGAACCACGCCGCAGGCTTCGCAGTGGATCATCGGGATCGGGCAGCCCCAATAGCGCTGGCGCGAAATGYCCCAGTCGCGCAGTCGGAAGTTCACCTTCCGCTCCGCCATCGCCCGGCCGCCGACGGTCTTCTGCTCCAGCAGCTTCGCCACCTCATCGAAGGCCTGCTCAGGCTTCATGCCGTCGAGGAAGCGCGAATTGATCATGACGCCGTCGCCGTCATAGGCCTCCTCTATGATCTGGAAGGTCTTGGCGTCGGCGCCCTCCGGCATCACCACCGGGATCACCGGCAGCCCGTATTTGTTGGCGAAGTCGAGGTCGCGCTGGTCGCCCGACGGGCAACCGAAGATGGCGCCGGTGYCGTATTCCATCAGCACGAAATTGGCGACATAGACGGGCAGGGTCCAACTGTCGTCGAACGGATGGACGACGCGAATGCCAGTGTCGAAACCCTTCTTCTCGGCCGTCTCCAGCGCCGCCACCGAGGTGCCCATCTGGCGGACCTCTTCGATGAACTTGGCCAGCGCCGGATTGCTCTCGGCAGCCTTCTTGGCCAGCGGATGATCGGCGGCCACCGCCATGAACGAGGCGCCGAAGATGGTGTCCGGCCTGGTCGTATAGACTTCCAGTTCGTGCATGTCGCCGACAGGAGCAGCCAGCGGCCAGCGGATCAGCAGACCTTCCGAGCGGCCGATCCAGTTGTGCTGCATCAGCTTGACCTTTTCCGGCCACTCATCGAGCAGGTTGAGCGATTCCAGCAGGTCCTGCGCGTAGTCGGTGATCTTGAAGAACCACTGCGTCAGTTCGCGCTGCTYGACCAGCGCGCCCGAGCGCCAGCCGCGGCCGTCGATGACCTGCTCGTTGGCAAGCACCGTCATGTCCTCTGGGTCCCAATTGACCTTGGAGGACTTGCGCGTCACCAGCCCCCTCTCGACGAAGTCGAGGAACAGCATCTGCTGGCGGTGGTAGTAGTCGACATCGCAGGTGGCGAATTCGCGCGCCCAGTCGAGCGACAGGCCCATGACCTTGAGCTGCTCGCGCATGACGGCGATGTTCTCATAGGTCCAGTCCTTGGGATGGACCTTGTTCTGCATCGCCGCGTTCTCGGCCGGCATGCCGAAGGCGTCCCAGCCCATCGGATGCAGCACGTTGAAGCCTTTGGCCCGCTTGTAGCGCGCCACGACGTCGCCCATCGTGTAGTTGCGGGTGTGGCCGATATGGATCTTCCCCGACGGATAGGGGAACATTTCGAGCACGTAGTATTTCGGCTTCGGGTCGTCGTTCCTGGCCTCGAACAGCTTCTTTTCGGCCCAGGCTTTCTGCCATTTGGGCTCTGAGGTGCGCGGATTGTATCGTTCGGTTGCCATCGGATGTTTTTCACTTAAAAGCAGGGACGCGGCGCCAGGCCAGCGGCCTTGGAAAATGTCGTCGCGGTGTTCACCATGGATTGCCGGACCCGTCAACTGCGGCGATCCGGCGTTGGTGCTAAAACTATAGGCAGGATATGGGCATGACGAGTGCCGTTGAGCAGCTTCTCGAGGTCAAAACGAGGATTGCGGCCGCCGAGCGGGAGGCCAAGCGAGGCCCCGACGCCGTTACGCTGGTCGCGGTGTCGAAAACCTTTTCGGCCGGCGAGATCCAGCCGGTTCTGGAGGCCGGCCAGCGCATTTTCGGCGAGAACCGCGTCCAGGAAGCTCAAGGCAAATGGCCGGCGCTGAGGGAGGCGTTTCCCGATCTCGAGCTCCACCTGATCGGCTCGCTGCAGTCCAACAAGACCAAGGAAGCGGTGGCGCTTTTCGACGTCATCGAGACGGTCGACCGCGAGAAGATCGCCGCTGAACTTGCGAAGGAGATGGCCAAGCAAGGCCGCTCGCTGAAGCTCTATGTCGAGGTCAACACCGGCTCCGAGCCGCAGAAGGCCGGCATCGAGCCGCGCGAGGCCGTCGCCTTCGTCAAGCGCTGCCGCGAGGTGCATGGCCTCGCCATCGAAGGGCTGATGTGCATTCCCCCGGCCGACGAGAACCCCGGCCCGCATTTCGCGCTGTTGGAAAAGATCGCCCGCGAAGCCGGCGTCGAAAAACTCTCGATGGGCATGTCCGGCGACTATGAGACGGCGATCGCCTTCGGCGCGACCAGCGTCAGGGTGGGAACGGCGATCTTCGGCGGCCGCGCCTACCAATCACAAAAGTGAATGGCGCTTTTACGCTCGGAATTGCGTGGAAAAACAATCGGTTAAAAACAGGCGCGTCACACCACCGCATTGTAGCTCCAGGTCGGCTCGCTACCTGCGAGTGGAGGAACGAGCGAGCGGCTCCTTTGAACACAAAGGAGGTCCTATGACACGCACACGCCACGACCGAGAAATCACAAACGACCGGAAAGTGTCCCGCGGGCTGCACCGATGGGTCTACTACGCCATGGCGGGGCTTGCGGCCTGCTATGCGCTATCGGCCTGGATCGGCTTCGCCGGCGGCTATGACGAATATCTGCTTTTCGTCGTGACGGGGTTCATCGTGATGTCGGTRGCGCTGCCGGCTATCGCGGGCCGCGTGTGGCGTCATCACCGGATCAGCCGTCCCGGCGCGGCCAAGGATTTCCCCGACTGGATTGCCGGCGAATTCGACACCGGCGAACGTCCGGTGAAAGCCAGCACCGCGACGATCGAAATTCTCCTGCCTCTCGCCGCCGTCGCGTTCGGCATGACGGCGTTCGCGATCCTCGCCCTCGTGGAAAGCTGAGCGATCCGGCCCTTCGTCACGATCTCGTTACCGGCCCGGCCAGTAGGACGATATCGCTGCGCCAGCGCTTGAAACGAAACGGCCCGTTCCTATTTCCACCGTGTCACTGAAACGTGTCACCAATCCTTCTTCAATTCCTTCTCTCGGGAAATCCACCATGCGCTACAACCAGCTTGGCAACACCGGCATGTTCGTCTCCGAACTCTGCCTCGGCACCATGACCTTCGGCACAGCCGGCGAGAACGCCCAATGGGGTCTCATCGCCAGCCTCGACCAGAARGGCGTCAACGATATCGTCGGCCGCTCGATCRCTGCCGGCGTCAATTTCTTCGACACCGCCGACGTCTACTCCTTCGGCGCGTCGGAGCGGCTGCTCGGCCAGTCGCTCAAGGACCTGGGCGTCAAACGCTCGGACGTCATCATCGCCACCAAGGTGCACGGCGTCATGGGCGAAGGCCCCAACCAACGCGGCTCGTCGCGTGGCCACATCATGGATTCGATCGACGGCAGCCTCGAGCGGCTGCAAACCGATCATATCGATCTTTACCAGTTGCACGGCACCGACTCCGTGACGCCGATCGACGAGACGCTGAGGGCGCTCGACGACCTCGTCTCCAGCGGCAAGGTTCGTTATGTCGGCGTCTCCAACTGGCAGGCCTGGCGCATCGCGAAGGCGCTCGGCATTGCCGAGCGCAAGGATTACGCCCGCTTCGAGACGGTTCAGTCCTACTACTCGATTGCCGGCCGCGATCTCGAGCGCGAGATCGTGCCGCTGCTCAACGAGGAAAAGCTCGGCCTGATGGTCTGGTCGCCTATGGCGGGCGGGCTGCTCTCGGGCAAATACGGCCCGGGCGCGCCGGGCAATGGCGAAGGCCGCCGCGCCAATTTCAACTTCCCGCCGGTCAACGAGGACCGCGCCTGGGGAGCGGTCGCCGTGATGCGCGAGATCGCCAAAAAGCATGATGTCAGCGTCGCCACCGTGGCGCTGGGCTATGTACTGGCCAAACCCTTCGTGATGAGCGTCCTCATCGGCGCCAGCCGCATGGACCAGCTCGAACAGAATCTCGCCGCCACGGCGTTGAAGCTGGACGCCGAAGACCTCGCGCGGCTGGACGAAGTGAGCGCGCTGCCTTCCGAATATCCCGGCTGGATGCTGGAGCGGCAAGGCGCCGGCCGGCGTCCGGCGCCTTTCGTGCCGAAGGCGTAGTCAATACAGGCCAATCTTTCGCCGCGCGTCCTTCGGGCGCGCGGCTTTTTTCGAAAGTCTGCCGCGGTTTTGCGTCCGAAACTGAGTAAAGGGAATGGTCAAAGGCGCACGGTCTCGGCGAGAAAATCGAGAAAGGCCCTCACCCTGGCCGGCAGATGCTTGCCCTGGCCGACATAGACGGCGTGCGTCGGCTCCTCGTCGCCGGGATTGAACTCTTCCAGCAGCGGCACCAGCCGCCCGGCAACAATGTCGGGCTCGACATGCCAGCGCGCCAGGCGTGCGATTCCGGCTCCCGAAAGCGCCGTCAGCCGCATCGCTTCGCCGTCGCTCACCGTCGCGTTTCCGGCAACGGGAACGACGATCGGTGCGCCTGCGGCAGTGGCGAACGGCCAGCCGTCGATATGCCGCGCGAAGCCGAAGGCGAGCAGATTGTGGCGGCTGAGGTCGGCGGGCGTGCGTGGCGTGCCGCGCGCTTCGAGATAGGAGGGCGCCGCGACCACGGCCATCCGGGTCTCRCCGAGCTTGCGCGCCACCAGACGTGATTCGCGAAGCGGGCCGGCGCGGATGGCGACGTCGGCGCGCTCTTCCATGAGATCGATGACGCTGTCGGTCAGAACCGCCTCGACCGAGATTTCCGGATAGCGCTCGAGGAAGCGCGGCAGAAGCGGGATCAGCCGGTGCTGGCCGAACGGCACGTAGCTGTTGACCCTCAGCCGCCCGCGCGGCGCGGCACCGGCCGCCGCTTCGCGCTCGGCGGCATCGAGATCCGCAAGGATGCGCACGCCATTATCATGGAAAGCCGCTCCTTCCGGGGTCAGCTGCAGCCGGCGCGTCGAGCGGCTGATGAGCCTTGCGCCAAGCCGCGCCTCCAGCCGCGCGATCAGCTTGCTCACCGCCGACGGCGTCATGCGCAGCCGCCGCGCCGCGGCCGAAAAACTGCCGGCCTCGACAACGCGGACGAACACTTCGATCTCGCCGGAGCGGTTGATTTCGGGCCTCGCCATTCGTGAATCCATTTCACAGAAAATGTGCCTTGCGCAAGGCTGGTTCACAGCTTGGCGGATCACGATGTTCCGGTCCGGGGGCGCGGGAACGGCGTCTTACTGCTGATCAGAACGGACCACCGCCAATGCCACTCGCTCTCTACGCTCTCACCGCCGGCGCTTTCGGCATCGGTGTCACCGAATTCGTCATCATGGGCCTGCTGCTCGATGTCAGCGCCGATCTCGGCGTCTCGATCTCGGCCGCGGGCCTGCTCATTTCCGGCTATGCGCTTGGCGTCGTCGTCGGCGCGCCACTGCTTGGCGCGCTCGCCGGCCGCCTGGCGAAGAAGACGCTTCTGCTTGCGCTGATGGTGGTCTTCACCGTCGGCAACCTCGCCTGTGCGCTGGCCCCCGACTACTGGACACTGATGGCGGCGCGCGTGCTGACCGCCTTCGCCCACGCCTCTTTCTTCGGCGTCGGCTCCGTCGTCGCCACCAGCCTCGTCGCGCCCAACCGGAAGGCCTCGGCGATCGCGTTGATGTTCACCGGGCTCACCGTCGCCAACATCCTCGGCGTGCCGTTCGGCACCTGGCTCGGCCAGGCCTATGGTTGGCGCTCGACCTTCCTGGCCGTCACGCTGGTCGGCCTCGTCGCCTTTGCCGTCATCGCGCTGCTGGTGCCGCGCGACGAGCCGGTTGCCGCGAACGACGAGAGTTCCGAAGCCGAGCTTGCCGTGCTGGCCCGCCGGCCGGTGCTGCTCGGCCTGTTGACCACGGTGCTGAGCTGGGTCGGCGTCTTTGCCGCCTTCACCTATCTGGCCCCGCTCCTCACCCGGATCAGCGGCTTCTCCGAAGCCGCAGTATCGCCGATCCTGCTCGTCTTCGGCGGCGGGCTTGTCGCGGGCAACCTGCTCGGCGGACGCCTCGCCGACCGGCATCCGGTGCCGACGGTCATCGGCACGCTGGTCGCGCTTTCAGCTGTGCTGCTCGTCATGACCGCCGCCATGCATCAACCGATCGCGGCAATCGTCGCCGTCGGCCTGTTGGGCGCGGCCGCTTTCGCGACCGTCGCGCCGCTGCAGATATGGGTGCTGGAGAAGGCCAAGGGCGCCGGCCAGGGCCTCGCCTCGTCCTTCAACATCGCCGCCTTCAACCTTGGCAACGCTATTGGCGCCTGGCTCGGCGGCTTCGTCATCGACCGCGGTCCCGGCCTCGGCGCCGTCACCTTCGTCGCGGGCCTCGTGCCGCTCGCAGTACTCGCTGTGGTGCTTCTAGCGCTGCGCCTTGAGCGCGGCCGCCCGATCGCCACGCCGGCCACCACGGCCCAGTGCTGATCAATCTCATCCGTCTCGACACCCTCTCGACATCCCAAGGAGGACAATCATGGAACATCGACGTCTTGGCGCTTCCGGCCTGAAAGTGCCGGCGCTTTCCTTCGGCGCCGGAACCTTCGGTGGTTCCGGGCCGCTGTTCGGTGCCTGGGGCAACAGCGGCGCAAGGGAGGCGCGCCGGCTGGTCGACATCTGCCTGGAGGCCGGCGTCAATCTTTTCGACACGGCCGACGTCTATTCGAACGGCGCGTCGGAGCAGGTGTTGGGCGAGGCGATCAAGGGCCGCCGCGACGCCGTACTGATCTCGACCAAGACCGCGCTGCCGATGGGCGACGGACCGGCCGATTACGGCTCGTCGCGCTCGCGCCTGATCCGGTCCGTGGACGAGGCGCTGAAGCGTCTCGGCACCGATTACATCGACCTCTTGCAGCTCCACGCCTTCGACGCGGCGACACCGATCGAGGAGGTGCTGTCGACGCTGGACGACCTCGTGCGCTCGGGCAAGCTGCGCTATGTCGGCGTTTCCAACTTCTCCGGCTGGCAGGTGATGAAGTCGCTTGGCCTGGCGGAAAAGCACGGCTATCCGCGCTACGTCGCGCATCAGGTCTATTATTCGCTGGTCGGGCGCGACTATGAATGGGAGTTGATGCCGCTCGGCCTTGACCAGGGCGTCGGCGCGCTGGTGTGGAGCCCGCTCGGCTGGGGCCGATTGACCGGCAAGATCCGCCGCGGCCAGCCGCTGCCTGAAAAGAGCCGGCTGCACGACACAGCGAGCTTCGGCCCGCCGGTCGAGGACGAGCACCTCTACCGGGTTGTCGATGCGCTCGAAGCCGTCGCCGCCGAAACCGGCAAGACCGTGCCGCAAGTCGCCATCAACTGGCTGCTGCAGCGGCCGACCGTGTCGTCAGTCATCATCGGCGCGCGCAACGAAGAACAACTGGGCCAGAACCTCGGCGCCGTCGGTTGGAGATTGACGCCCGGGCAGATGAAGGCGCTCGACGAAGCAAGCGCGGTGACCGMGCCCTATCCCTACTTCCCTTATCGCCGCCAGGAAGGATTCGCCCGGCTGAACCCGCCGGCGGTCTGAAATTGAGGATCCACTGATCGGCGGTGTGCCGCCGGTCAGTGGAGCAGAAATTCGCCGTCCACCTTCCGCCACTCGTTCGGCGCGATCAGCTTCTGGTGCGTGTAGGTGACCGAATGCAGCGGGCCGTCGAGCTTGGACTTCCAGAATTCGATGAAGCGGATCAGCACCGGAAATTTCGGCGCGATATCGTAGTCCTGCCAGATGTAGCTCTGCAGCAGATGCGGGTGATCGGGAAGGTGATAGAGAATCTTGGCCGTGGTCAGCCCATAGCCCCTGAGCATCAGCTCCATTTCGGAATTGTCGAGCATAGCGTTCCCTTTGGGGTCGAACTCGTTTCCTCCCAACGTCCGATTCTGCGCTTAGTTGCTTAACTGTCTATTGATTTTTGCTGATCCTCACAGGCATTTCCTTCGCCAAAACAGTTGGTTAGCAGCGACAGGCGGCGAGTGCTGACAGCATTTTGCGATTGCCCTGCGGCATCCCACCACGCGAATCCAACGTCTAATGTTGCCGTCCGCGCGGAACTGTTAATAATGCCCGCGAATTCGCGGCCCGATTGCCGCGAAGCCGCCGGCAATCCAATCCGGCGAACGGGTTCGGGAGGAAAGCAAGGAATGTCCGATGTTCATGTCCACCGCGTCCAGCCGGCGTGGAAGAAGAACGCGCTGATCGACAACGACGCCTATCTCAAATGGTATGCCGACAGCGTAAAAAATCCGGACAAGTTCTGGGCCAAGCATGGCAAGCGCATCGACTGGTTCAAGCCCTTCACCAAGGTCAAGAACACCTCCTTCGACGGCAAGGTTTCGATCAAGTGGTTCGAGGACGGCCAGACCAACGTTTCCTACAATTGCATCGACCGGCATTTGAAGAAGCGTGGCGACCAGACCGCCATCATCTGGGAGGGCGACAACCCCTATGACGACCGGAAGATCACCTATAACGAGCTTTATGCGCATGTCTGCCGCTTCGCCAATGTGCTGAAGAAGYACGGCGTCAAGAAGGGCGACCGCGTCACCATCTACATGCCGATGATCCCGGAAACGGCCTACGCCATGCTCGCCTGCACGCRCATCGGCGCCATCCACTCGGTCGTCTTCGGCGGCTTTTCGCCCGACGCCCTGGCCGGGCGCATAGACGACTGCAAGTCGACCATCGTGATCACCGCCGACGAGGGCCTGCGCGGCGGCAAGCCGATCCCGCTGAAGGACAACACTGACAAGGCGATCGACATCGCTGCCAGGGCCGGTACCAAGGTCGAGAAGGTGATCGTCGTGCGCCGCACCGGCGGCAAGACCGGCTGGCTGCCGGGGCGCGACGTCTGGTACCACGAGGAGGCGGCGACCGTTAAGGCCGAGTGCAAGCCCGAGAAGATGAAGGCGGAGGATCCGCTCTTCATCCTCTACACCTCGGGCTCGACCGGCAAGCCGAAGGGCGTGCTGCACACCACCGCCGGCTATCTCGTCTATGTCTCGATGACGCACCAATTCGTCTTCGATTACCATGACGGCGACATCTACTGGTGCACCGCCGATGTCGGCTGGGTCACGGGCCACAGCTATATTGTCTACGGGCCGCTCGCCAACGGCGCCACCACGCTGATGTTCGAGRGCGTGYCGAACTACCCGTCGCAGTCGCGCTTCTGGGAAGTCATCGACAAGTACAAGGTCAACATCTTCTACACCGCACCGACGGCGCTGCGCGCGCTGATGGGCGCCGGGGACAGCCATGTGAAGAAGACCTCGCGCAAGTCGCTGCGCGTGCTGGGCACCGTCGGCGAGCCGATCAATCCGGAAGCCTGGGAGTGGTATTTCAACGTCGTCGGCAACGCCAAGGTGCCGATCGTCGACACCTGGTGGCAGACCGAGACCGGCGGCATCCTGATCACGCCGCTGCCCGGCGCCACCGACCTCAAGGCGGGTTCCGCGACGCGGCCCTTCTTCGGCGTCAGRMCRCAACTGGTCGACGGCGAGGGCAAGGTCCTGGAAGGTGCGRCCGACGGCAATCTTTGCATCGCCGATTCCTGGCCCGGCCAGATGCGCACTGTCTATGGCGACCACGACCGTTTCGTGCAGACCTATTTCTCGACCTACAAGGGCAAGTACTTCACCGGCGACGGCTGYCGCCGCGACGAGGACGGCTATTACTGGATCACCGGCCGCGTCGACGACGTCATCAACGTGTCCGGCCACCGGATGGGCACGGCGGAAGTGGAATCGGCGCTGGTCAGYCACGACAAGGTTTCGGAGGCCGCCGTCGTCGGCTATCCGCACGACATCAAGGGGCAAGGCATCTACTGCTACGTCACGCTGATGGCCGGCACCCCATCGAGCGAGGACCTCCGCAAGGAGCTCGTCGCCCATGTCCGCAAGGAGATCGGCGCTATCGCCACGCCGGACAAGATCCAGTTCGCGCCGGGCCTGCCGAAGACCCGTTCGGGCAAGATCATGCGGCGAATCCTGCGCAAGATCGCCGAGGACGATTACGGCTCGCTCGGCGACACTTCGACGCTTGCCGATCCGGCCGTCGTCGACGACCTCGTCGCAAACCGGCAGAACAAAAAGGGCTGATGAGCGAGGCACTCGGCACCGTCGGCCAGCTCTGGCGCTATCCGGCGAGCTCGCTCGCCGGCGAGCGTCTCGAGGCCGTTTCCGTCGGACCGGCAACAGTTGACGGTGACCGCCTGTTCGGATTGGTCGATGCTTCGGACGGCGAGATCGCCCGCCCCGACCGCGACCCGAAATGGCACAAGGTGCCGCTGATCCGCGCCCGATTGACCGAAGATCGCCGGCTCGAAGTTGCCGTGCCGGGCGGCGCCTGGCTGCCGGCGCCCGACCCGCAGAGCGACGCCGCAGTATCCGCTTTCCTCGGCTTTGAGACTTCGATCCGACCTTACTCTCGCGAGAACGCGGCGGGCTATAAGGGGCCGCTGACCGTCGAGCGTTACGCAAGGACGCCAATCCATCTGCTCACCACCGCCTCTCTGGCGCGGCTGAAGGCGCTGCATCCGGAAGGCACGCCCGATCCGCGCCGTTTCCGCCCCAACATCGTCGTCGATATGGAGCCGGTCGAAGGTTCCTTCCCGGAGACGGAATGGATCGGCCGCAAGCTCGCGGTCGGCGATCTGCTGCTGACGATCGCGGAGCCTTGCCGCCGCTGYGGCTTCACGATTATCGCCCAGGACGGCTTCGACAACGATCCCGGCATCCTGCGCAACCTCGTGCGCCACAATGCGCACAATCTCGGCGTCTACTGCACCGTCGACCGGCCGGCGCGCGTGGAGATCGGCGCGCCGATGCGCTTCGTCTGAGCTGTCAGCCCCGCAGATTCGCCATCTCTACCGATAAAGATCAGCCCGCGTCGGCGGCAGACCGCTTGGCCCCCGCGCGCGCTTGGTGGCCACTGTCTGAAAGATCTGCGCCGAGGCGCGCTCGAAGGCGATCGAGCAGCCGGTGAGATAGAGCAGCCAAAGCCGCGCCTTCGCCTCGCCCACCTCGGCGATCGCCTCCTCGAAGCGTGCATGCAGACGCTCCGCCCACAGGCGGCAGGTGYGCTGATAGTGCTCGCGAAGGTTCTCGACATCATGGACGAGAAAGCCATGCGCCTCGAGATTGCCGAGCGTCATACCGATCGTGTCGAGCTCGCCGCCGGGAAAGATGTATTTGATCAGCGCCTTGTATTCCGGCCCCTTGCGCAGTGTCTTGCGGATGTCGCCCTTGCTGCGTCTGGTGATGGCGTGGTGCAGATAGATGCCGCCCGGCTTGAGCAGACGATGGACGGCCGAGAAGTAGGCGTCGTGATTGGCAAGGCCCAGATGCTCGAACATGCCGATAGACGATATCTTGTCGAAAGCGCCGGAGAGCTCGGCATAGGATTTCAGCTCGATGGTGATCCGGTCCTCGAGACCCTCGGCCCGGATACGCTCGCGGGCAAGGTCCGTCTGGGCTTGCGACAGCGAGACGCCGTGGCCGACGACGCCGTAATTCTTCGCCGCATGGATGAGCATCGCGCCCCAGCCGCAGCCGATATCGAGCAGCTTTTCGCCGGGCTTCAGCCTGAGCTTGCGGCAGATATGGTCGAGCTTGTCGAATTGCGCCTGATCGATCCCGTTGGCGAAATCCTTGAAGTAGCCGCAGCTATAGACCATGCGCTCGTCGAGGAAGAGGCGATAGAAGKCATTCGAGATGTCGTAGTGATGCTGGATCGCTTCCTTGTTCGACCCGCTGACATAAGGATTGCGCCCGGAAAGGTCGCTGCGCGCCGTCATCTGCTTGCGCGAAAGGAGCACCRCCGGCAGATCGCGCATGATCGCCAGCTTGGGCAATGATCTGAGCTTCGTCTTGAGCTTGCCCTGGGAGGGCACGCCATAGAAATCGAACAGCGACCCCTCTTCGATGTCGACGGTCTTGGAAATCCACATCTCGACCAGCGTCGAGAATGTCGGCCGGCGAACCAGCTGCCAGACGATATCCTGATCGTTGATGGCGAGCACGGGACCGTCGGGAGGACCGATCCGCTCGCCCGTCCACAGCCTGACCRCGAAGCCCGGCTTCAGCGTCTCGACCACCGTTCGCACGATCCGCACGGCTCTGTCGGCGGCATTCATTCCCACCTCCCGATGTGTCGAGGACGCCTCTTGCCTGCAGGACACTGTTGTTCAATTGGCCCGCTGGGTGCAATCCCGATCTGTTGCGCCGAAACACCAGAGGCGGAATTTCCCACCCTGCGACTTGGCCATTCCGTAGCGGCACCTTGTCATTTGCTGCGATGCACCCCATTCTCTGGGGCGTGTTCAACCAATCGAAAGGAGGTGATCCGATGTCGAGTGATTTCGTTTTCCATAACGTGAGCTCAGCGGATTGCACTTTCGGGGAGCAGTCTTCCCGTTAGGCGCGAGAAGCGCGGCAGGTGATCCGATGGGGTCGCCGCCATGAGCCGCGTCATGGACGGAAACACGGAAGGCCGCCTGCTTCGTCGAGAAGAGGCGGCCTTTTTCTTTGTGCATGTCGCCCAAAAATGCGCAGCGGTTTTGGGCGAACGACATGCATCAAAACCAAAATTTACAGCGTATTGTCTGAATAAGTCTCAGCGCGGCGTTTGCGGCACTTGCCCTTCCCACGCGCCGCCGGCGAAGCTACGGTGGAAAGCGCGCTTCGCACCTCCCCGAAACGATCCCAAGGTAACAGATGTTCGCAGGCAGAAAGTTCGCCGCCTTCCTTTTCGACATGGACGGCACGGTGCTCAACTCGATCGCGGCAGCCGAGCGTGTGTGGACGCGGTGGGCAAATCGCCAGGGTCTCGACGTGACGAGCTTCCTTCCGACGATCCATGGCAAGCGGGCGATTGAAACGATCGCCGCGCTGAAGCTCCCGGGCATCGATCCAGCGGTCGAAGCCGATGCGCTGCTGAAGGCCGAGGCGGCGGACCTCGACGGCATCGTGCCGCTCCCGGGCGCTGTGGCGTTTCTCAGGTCGCTGCCGCCGGAGCGCTGGGCGATCGTCACCTCGGCGCCGCGCGAGCTGGCGCTGCTGCGCTTGCAAGCGGCAGGCATTCCCCTTCCCGCGATGATGGTTTCGGCGGAGGACGTCACCCGCGGCAAGCCGGCGCCGGATTGCTTCCTTCTGGCGGCAAAGCGCCTGGGCGTCGAGGCGCGCGACTGCCTTGTCTTCGAGGATGCTCCGGCGGGTATCGCCGCGGCCGAAGCTGCCGGCGCCTCGGTGATGGTGATCAGCGCCACGCACGCCCATCCGATGCAGACGCCGCACGCCGCCATCGTTTCCTACGATGCGCTCGGTATCGCCACCGACGACGACGGCTGGATTGTCATGGAGCCGCAACGCGACGCGGCCTAGTTCTTGTTAGAAGTCGCTGGCGAGGCCCTTCACTTCCCAATCGCCATAGCGGCCGGGTTCCTTACCGCCGCGGCCGCCGATCTCCTTCGGCAGGCGGGCTTCCGCCTCGCGGTATGCCTTTCGCCTTGCCTCGGCCTCCGCCAGCGCGCGCTCGGCAGCCGGCGTCAATGCCTTTTGCGGCTTTTCGGCTTCGGCGGTTTCGGTTTTGCTGGGCTGTTYGGTCATGCGATATGCCTTGCCGATTAAAACGGGGGCCGATTGAAACAGGGGCCGGCCTTTCCCATCATATAGCCATGACGCCGAAGGGATCGACCCCAATTCGCCACCACGCAAGACGGAAGAGACGATGAACACGCTTYGCACCGCCATGCTCCTTGCCGCGATGACGGCRCTGTTCATGGGCGTCGGCTTTCTGATCGGCGGCACGGGCGGCATGATGATCGCGCTTTTGATCGCCGCCGGCATGAACCTGTTCGGCTATTGGAATGCCGACAAGATGGTGCTGTCGATGAACGGCGCCTTCGAAGTCGATGAGAGGAGCGATCCCAGATACTACAAGATTGTGCAGGGCCTCGCCCGGCGTGCCGACCTGCCTATGCCAAGAGTGTACAAGATCGACACGCCGCAGCCCAACGCCTTTGYCACCGGCCGCAATCCCGAAAATGCCGCCGTGGCGGCTTCGACGGGCCTGTTGCGGCAGCTTTCGGACGAGGAGGTCGCGGCCGTGATGGCGCACGAGCTTGCCCATGTGCAGCACCGCGACACGCTAACCATGACGATCGTCGCGACCCTTGCCGGCGCGATCTCGATGCTCGGTAATTTTGCCTTCTTCTTCGGCGGCAGCCGCGACAACAACAACCCGTTCGGCTTCGTCGGCGTCCTTGTCGCCATGCTCGTGGCGCCCTTTGCCGCCATGATCGTGYAGATGGCGGTAAGCCGCACCCGCGAATACGAAGCCGACCGGCGCGGCGCCGAAATCTGCGGCCATCCGCTGTGGCTGGCTTCGGCGCTCGACAAGATCGCGCGCGGCACCGAGCGCATCCCGAACCCGGACGCGGAGCGCAATCCGGCGATGGCGCATCTCTTCATCATCAACCCGCTCTCCGGCGAGCGCATGGACAATCTGTTCTCGACCCATCCGAGCACCGAGAACCGCATCGCCGCCTTGCAGCACATGGCCCGTCAGATGGGCGACGCATCGCAGGCCGTGCGGCGCGAAGCACCGGTGCCGGCCGAGGCGGAAGARCCGCCGGCGGGGCCGTGGGGCAAGGCTGYTGCGGAGCCTACGCAACCGGGGGAAACGGCTCGGCCGAGGCCAAATCCGTGGGGCCGCAACCCGACGGGGCCGCGCAGTAACGGGCGCAAGGGTCCGTGGTCGTGAGGCCGCCAAGGCGTGGCCCTTCAGGCAATGCGCGGAACAAGGCAGGTGACGAGGCCGTCGCCGGCCTTGCCGCGCGCAAGGCGGCCGCACGGCTGCTCGCCGCCGTCATCGATGCCCGCACGCCRCTCGACGGACTGACCGACAACGAGCACGGCCATCCGCAATACAAGGCGCTCGACGGTCGTGACCGCGCGCTGGTGCGCGCCATCCTGGTCACGGCATTGCGTCACCGCATGACGATTGCAGGGCTGCTGGCAAAACGGCTGGAAAAGCCGCTGCCGCCCAACGCCACCGCACTGTCGCACATCCTGCATGTGGCGGCGRCACAGATCCTGTTCCTCGATATCCCCGACAGCRCAGCCGTCGACCTTGCGGTAACCCATGCCAAGTTCGACCCGCGCACGCTGCGCTTCTCCGGCCTCGTCAACGGCGTGCTGCGCTCGCTCGCGCGCGCCAAGGAGGCCGAGCTGGCGCCGGCGCTTGCCGCGACCAGCGAGGCGCCGCAGTGGTTCGTCGACCGGCTGACCGCCGCCTACGGCGCCGACAAGGCACGCGCCATCCTAGCCGCCCATCGTCATGAGGCGCCGGTCGACTTCACCGTCAAATCTGACCCGGCACTCTGGGCGGAGAAGCTGGGGGGCATAGCGCTGCCCAGCGGCACGGTGCGCGTCGAGAAGTTGCAGGCCCCCGTCGTCGACCTGCCCGGCTTTGCCGACGGCGCCTGGTGGGTGCAGGATGCGGCCGCGAGCCTGCCTGYCCGACTGTTCGGCGACATCGAGGGGCTGCGCATCACCGATCTTTGCGCAGCTCCCGGCGGCAAGACGGCGCAGCTTATTCTCGCCGGCGCCAAGGTCAGCGCCATCGATACCTCGAAGAACCGGCTGGCAAGGCTGGCGCAGAATCTGGACCGTCTCGGCCTGTCGGCCGAGCTGGTTCAGACCGACCTGCTCGCCTACCGGCCGGCCGAGCTGTTCGACGCCGTGCTTCTTGACGCCCCCTGCTCATCGACCGGCACCGTGCGCCGGCATCCCGACGTGCCGTGGACAAAGACCATGGCCGACGTCGAGAAACTCGCGGCGCTCCAACGCAGGCTGCTTGCTCACGCTGTTACTCTCCTCAGACCCGGCGGCCGCATCGTCTTTTCCAACTGTTCGCTCGACCCCGTCGAGGGCGAGGAGCTTCATCGCRCTTTCCTTGCTGACACACCGGACGTGGCCGACGATCCGATCAAACCGGGCGAATTCGTTGGTCTTGATCCCTTCCTCACGGCCGAAGGCACGCTGCGCACCACGCCTGCCGATCTGGTGCTAGGCTCGCCAGGGATTTCGGGCCTGGACGGCTTCTTCGCGGCGCGGATGAGAAGGGTCGGCTAACATTATCCACAAGGCTTGCCGACTTTCTTGGGGACGGCCCCTGTGCCGACGCGTGAAGCACTTCACTTCGGCGAAATCCGCCTTCGCATAGTCGCTGAATCATATAAGCTTGTGCTTGGGGTAGCGGACGTTCAGGAGGGGTTTTGGCACTTGTTGCCGGCAACACGACGCGTCTTTGGACGCTCGTCGCGAGGGAGTTCTGGCGCAAGACGCGCCGGCGCCTGCGCGCCGGCCCCATCTATCGCTGGCGTTATTCCGGCCGCACGCCCGAACGCGTCCTCATCGCGCCTCCGGATCTCCGGCTAGCCGATCCGCAGATCGCGCTGGAGATCTATTATGGTCGCTATCCGCTGTCAGGTCACTTGGTCGAGACCGGCGGCAAATCGCCCTTTCAGATCGACGTGCCCAATCGCGGCTGGYAGAAGTCGCTGCACGGCTTCCGCTGGCTGCGCCACATGCGCGCCGCCGGCACGGAGCTGGCCGCCGCAAACGCGCGGGCGCTGGTCTCCGATTGGATCGCCATGCACGGCAGCCAGATATCCGGCGTCGCCTGGGAGCCCGGCACGACGGCCAAGCGGGTGATCGTCTGGCTGCAGCATTCCTCGGTTGTGTTGCAGGGCGCCGAATTCCCTTTTTACCGCGCCTTCCTCAGATCGCTCGCCATGCAGATTCGCTATCTGCGGTCGATGGCGCGCGAGATGCCGGACGGCAAGGACAGGCTGCGCGCCCGCATCGCGCTCGCCTTCGCCGCCCTGTCGCTGCCGGCCACGGCATCCGCGCTCCGCTCCGCGACGCGCAACCTTGCAGAAGAGCTCGACCACCAGATCCTGCCGGACGGCGGTCACATCTCGCGCAATCCGATGGCTGTGCTGGAATTGCTGGCCGATCTCCTGCCGCTGCGCCAGACCTATGCCAACCAGGCCGAGGCGCCGCCGCCGGCGCTGATCAACGCCATCGACCGCATGCTRCCGGCGCTGCGCTTCTTCCGCCATGGCGACGGTAGCCTTGCCCGCTTCAACGGCATGGGCGCCACGATCCACGACCGCATCGCCACCATCCTGCGCCATGACGACACGGTGGGCGCGCCGCTGCTGCATGCGCCGCATTCCGGTTATGAGCGCCTGTCGATGGGCGGCGTGACGGTGATCGCCGATACCGGCCCGCCGCCGCCTGTCGACGTCTCCAACGCCGCGCATGCCGGCTGCCTCGCCTTCGAGCTTTCCTCCGGCCGCCAGCACTTCATCGTCAATGCTGGCATCGATACCTATGGCGCCGCGGAATTCCGGCCGCTTGCGCGCGCCACCGCCGCGCATTCGACCGCCACTGTCAACGACACGTCCTCGGCGCGCTTCAGCCATTCGCTGCGGGTCAGCGACCTGCTCGGCTCGCCGCTGATCGGCGGCCCGCAGCACGTGCCCTGCAAGCGCATCGACCAGAAGGGCGTGCACGGCTTTGTCGCCCGCCACGACGGCTATCTGACGCGCTTCGGCTTCCTGCATGAGCGCGAGCTGAAGCTGACGACCAACGGCAATGTGCTCGCCGGCCGCGACCGATTACTGCGTCCCGGGGGTGCCGCGATCCGCAACAACGGCCGCGATTTCATCACCGTGCGCTTCCACATTCATCCCGACATCAGCCTGCTGCAGGACGAGCAGGAGCGCCTGATGCTCGCAGCCGCRCAAGGCGACACCTGGGTATTCACCTGCGTGGAAGTGGCTCCGGAGGTCGAGGAATCGATCTATTTCGCCGGGCTCGGCGRGCCGCGTCGCACACGGCAGATCGTGCTTGCCTTCAAGGCCTCGGAGATCGCCGAAGTGCATTGGCAGCTGACGCGCACCGACATCACCGGCTATCCCGACAATAACTGAGACGCCATCGACAACGCGAGCTGCGCGCTTGATTTCCGGGCCTCATATGCTAGGGCCCGCGAACGTTTCCCAACCAAGCCTCGAAAGGTCGTCAGCCCATGGCCATCCCAGCCAAGAACATTCCGGCACCCGACCTCGTTCCGGTTCGCCGCGCGCTGCTTTCCGTCTTCGACAAGACCGGCCTGGTCGACTTCGCCAAAGCGCTGGCCGTAGCCGGCGTCGAGTTGGTCTCCACCGGCGGCACCGCGAAGGAAATCGCCGGGGCCGGYCTTGGCGTCCGCGACGTTTCGGAGCTGACCGGCTTTCCCGAGATCATGGATGGCCGCGTCAAGACCTTGCAYCCGTCGGTGCATGGCGCCCTGCTCGGTATCCGCGACGACCCCGACCACGCGAAGGCCATGCGCGACCATCGTATCGAGCCGATCGACCTCGTCGTCTCCAACCTCTACCCGTTCGAGGAAGTCCGCCGCTCAGGCGCCGGCTACGCCTCGATCGTCGAGAATATCGACATCGGCGGGCCGGCAATGATCCGCGCCGCGGCCAAGAACCATGCCTATGTCGCCATCGTCACCGACCCGGACGACTATGCGGCGGTGCTCAACGCGCTGGAGATGAATCTGGGTTCCCTGTCGCTCGATTTCCGCAAGAAGCTGGCGGCCAAGGCCTTTGCCCGCACCGCGACCTATGATGCGGCGATCTCGGGCTGGTTCGCCGAGGCACTCGAGATCGAGCATCCGACCTGGCGCGCCTTCGGCGGCCGCCTCGACCAGGTCATGCGCTATGGCGAGAATCCTCATCAGGGCGCCGGCTTCTATCTTTYGGGCGACAAGCGGCCGGGCGTGGCGACGGCAAGGCAGCTGCAGGGCAAGCAGCTGTCCTACAACAACATCAACGACACCGACGCCGCCTTCGAGCTGGTCGGCGAATTCGATCCGGCGCATTCAGCGGCGATCGCCATCATCAAGCATGCCAATCCCTGCGGGGTCGCCGAGGGCGAAACGCTGAAGGCGGCCTACGTCAAGGCGCTGGCCTGCGACCCGGTCTCGGCCTTCGGCGGCATCGTCGCCATGAACCGCATCCTCGATGCCGAGGCGGCGGAAGAGATCGTCAAAACCTTTACCGAAGTGATCATTGCGCCCGACGCAACCGACGAGGCGGCGGCGATTGTCGCGGCGAAGAAGAACCTGCGCCTTCTGGTCACCGGCGGCCTGCCCGACCCGCGCGCCGCGGGCACGACGGTGAAATCGGTGGCCGGCGGCCTCCTGGTCCAGGGTCGCGACAATGCGGTGGTCGACGATCTCGAGCTGAAGGTGGTGACGAAGCGCGCGCCGACGCCGGCCGAGCTGGCCGACCTCAAATTCGCCTTCCGCGTCGCCAAGCACGTCAAGTCGAACGCCATCGTCTATGTGAAGGACGGTGCCACCGTCGGCATCGGTGCCGGCCAGATGAGCCGCGTCGATTCCTCGCGCATCGCCGCCCGCAAGGCGCTGGACGCGGCGGAGGCTGCCGGCCTGGCCGAACCGCTGACCAAGGGTTCGGTGGTCGCTTCCGACGCCTTCTTCCCCTTCGCTGACGGCTTGCTGTCAGCGATCGAAGCCGGCGCTAGCGCTGTGATCCAGCCCGGCGGCTCGATGCGCGACGACGACGTCATCGCCGCTGCCGACGAGCACCGCATCGCCATGGTGTTCACCGGGGTGAGGCATTTCAGGCACTAGCGCCTTACCCGCCCCTCGATGGGGAGGGTCGGTGCGCTCGCTTGCGAGCGCACCGAGGCGGGGTGATGGCGCTGCCCCCCACCCCGCTCCGCTTCGCGGATCGACCCTCCCCACAAGGGGGAGGGTAGATTCAGTCCATCGGCTTGTCCGCCGGATACGGCGTCCCGAGCAGGATCGCCATGCCGAGGCCGAGGAACAGTGCGATCACCGCCATGCCGAGACGTGCCGAGCCGCTGGCGAGCGTGATCGTCGAGACCAGGAACGGCGCCAGGAAGCTCGTCGCCCGCCCGGCCAGCGCATAGATGCCGAAATAGCGGCCTGATTCGGCCGCCGTGACGGAGCGCGCCATGTAGGAGCGCGACGAGGCCTGGACCGGTCCGAAAGCCAAACCGATCAGCAGGCCGTAGAGGATGTAGGCCTTTTCCGCCGCCGTCCCGAACAGGCCGCCGGAATCGGCGGTCGAAAGCGGGATCAGGCCGAGCAGCGTGAAGCCCGGCCCGGTCGAGACGATACCGAGCGTGGCGACGGACAGCATGACAAGGGCGATGATCACCACCGCCTTCGAGCCGAGTGCGGTGTCGAACCGCGCGGCGATCCAGCAGCCGAAAATGGCGRCGACATTGAGGATGATGCCGAACATGCCGATCTCGGTGATCGACCAATGGAACATGCCGGCGGCGAACGTGCCGCCCAGCGCCAGCACCGCATTGACGCCGTCCTGGTAGATCATGCGGGCAATCAGGAAACGGAAGATGCCGGCACGCTTGCGCACCTCAAAAAGCGTGGACTTCAGCTCCGACAGGCCCTCGCGCACCGCCGGCCCGATCGGAAGCCCTTTGATGGCGTCCGGCGTGAAGAAGAACATCGGCAGGATGAACAGGAAATACCAGCCGGCCGCCATCGGTCCGGTGGCGCGCGCGTCCTCGCCGATCTTCGGGTCGAGCCCGAGAAGCGGGTCGAGGCCGATGATCGTCTTGCCGGTTTCCGGCGAGCCGGCCAGGAACAGCACGACGAAGATCAGCGCCACCATGCCGCCGAGATAACCGAGCCCCCAGGCGACGTTGGAGATCTTGCCGATCTCTTCCTTCGGCACCAGGCGCGGCATCATGGAATCGTTGAAGACGGTCGAGAATTCCGCCGCGACCGAAGCCAGCGAGAACAAAAGCACCACCAGGAAGAGGTTCGATCCGGGGGCCGCCAGCCAAAGCAGGGTGAGGCTGGTGATCTTGATCGCCGCGAAGAAGGCGATCCACGGCTTGCGCGGCCCGGTCTGGTCGGCGATCGAGCCGAGCACGGGCGAAAGCACCGCGATGACGAGACCTGCAGCGGCGATGCCGTAGCCCCAGGCGGCCTGCCCGCTGGTCGGATCGCTCGCCATGCGCGAGACGAAATAGGGCCCGAAGATGAAAGTGGTGACGACCGTGAAGAAAGGCTGCGCCGCCCAGTCGAAGAACATCCAGCCCCAGATGCCGCGCCTCGACGCCCGCTGCACTGCTACTTCGGCCATGTCCCCTCCGGCATCGTTGGTCCTATTGCGGGCGCCATGTCTGCATGTTTCCCACCCGCATGCAAATGAACAAGCATGGCGCCATGTTCACTAGCTTGCCGGATCTCTTGAGGGGGCGGCGACAAAAGCGCCACCCCTACCTCCCCCTTGTGGGGAGGTCGGACCGAAGGTCCGGGTGGGGAGGGCGGCGCAGCCCCACCCCGCTGCTTCGCAGCGACCCTCCCCACAAGGGGGAGGGTAGCAAAGCTCACATCCCCGTCAGGTCGCTCATTAGACCCGAGGCAACCGACAGCCGCGACACGGTGATCTCGCCGCCTTCGGTCAGCGCCTGCAACCGCTCGCGGATGCGGGCGACGCGCTCGCCGCCGGCCTCCAGCCAGGCCGCGACAGGATCCTCCGCCTTGCCATGGCCGGTGAGCGCCGCTACCGCGATGCCGCGCCTAGCCGCGCCGATCGTGTCGGTCGCGCGCGACAGCGCGAGCTGATCGTAATAGTCCGGCGGCATGATCGAGCGTGCGGCTTCCTCGACGCGCGGGATGCGGAAGGCGTCGCTGACGGCGAAGAACGCCTTGGCCGCGCTGACGATGTCGGCACCGGCCGTGCGCGCTGTGAGCGCGATGTCCGGGATAAGTTCACCGGCCTCGGCGAGCRCCAGCTTCTCGGCCAGTTTCTCCGGCGYACCGCCCTTGAACAGGCCAAGCCGCCGCTCCTCGAGCCGCTCGCGCGAGAAGGCCGGYAGCAGCGACACGAGCTTCGGCTCAAGCGCCTTGCGCGCYTCCTGCAGTTCGGCGATGCACTGGCTGAGCGGCGCCGAACCCGCATCGTTCTTCAGGTACCACCCGCTGGTCATGAAGATGAGCCGGCTGACCGCCTGGTRGAGATCGAGCTGKATCTGGCCGTCGATCTGGTTGTCGAGCGCATCGATCTCCTTGTAAAGCTGGGGCAGCGCGAAGCCGTCGCGGACGACAGTGAAGGTGCGCACGACATGGGCCGCTGTGCGACCGGTGVCCTCCTGCAGCCGGTTGACGAAGGACGGACCGCCGCGATTGACGAGGTCATTGGYAAGCACCCGCGAGATGATCTCGCGCCGCAGCCGGTGGTCGCGGATTTCGCCGGCGAATTTCTTTGTCATTCGCTCGGGGAAATAGCCCATCAGGTCGYGCTCGAAATGCGGATCGTCCGGCACGTCGCTGGCGACGATATCGGAGAACAGCACGATCTTGGCWTAGGCGAGTAGCACGCCGAGCTCGGCCCTGGTCAGCGGTTCGCCACGCGCCTCGCGCTCGGCAAGGGCGGCCGGCGAGGGCAGCGTCTCGACGGCGCGGTCGAGCAGTCCGCGCGCCTCCAGCGCCGTCATGAAGTGGGCCTGGTGCGCGATGTCGGCCAGCCCGCGCTTGCGCGCCAGCGACAGCGCCAGCGTCTGCTGGTAGTTGTTGGAGAGCACCAGCGCRCTCACCTCGTCGGTCATCTCGGCGAGCAGCTTGTTACGCGCCGGCCGCGCAAGTGAGCCCTTGCGCATGGCGGACGCCAGCGCGATCTTGATGTTGACCTCGACGTCAGAGCAGTTGACGCCGCCCGAATTGTCGATGGCGTCGGAGTTGCAGCGGCCGCCATTCATGCCGAATTCGATGCGTGCCCGCTGCGTGGCGCCGAGATTGGCGCCCTCGCCGATGACCTTTGCGCGCACGTCGAGCGCGGTGACGCGGATGGCGTCGTTGGCGCGGTCGCCGGCATCGGCATTGGTTTCGCCTGAGGCCCTGACATAGGTGCCGATGCCGCCGAACCACAGAAGATCGACCGGCGCTTTCAGGATCGCGTTCATGATCTCGGCCGGGGTGGCGGTGGTCTTGGCGAGCCCGATCGCGGCGGCGGCGGCCTGCGGCAGGGTGATCGATTTCTGGCTGCGCGAGACGATCACGCCGCCTTCGGACAGCTTCGACTTGTCATAGTCCTGCCAGGACGAGCGCGGCAGTGCGAACATGCGCTGGCGTTCGGCCAGCGACGCCGCCATGTCCGGATCGGGATCGATGAAGATGTCGCGGTGGTCGAAAGCGGCAATCAGCCTGGTCTGCGGCGAGAGCAGCATGCCGTTGCCGAAGACGTCGCCCGACATATCGCCGACGCCGACGACAGAGAAGGGCGTTGTCTGGATGTCGCGGTTCATTTCGCGGAAATGGCGCTTCACCGCCTCCCAGGCGCCCTTGGCGGTGATGCCCATCTTCTTGTGGTCGTAGCCGGCCGAGCCGCCGCTGGCGAAGGCGTCGTCCAGCCAGAAGCCGTGCTTCTCGGAGATGGCGTTGGCTGTGTCGGAGAAGGTCGCCGTGCCCTTGTCGGCGGCGACGACGAAATAGGGATCGTCCTGGTCGCGCCGCACCACGCCGGCCGGCGGGATGACGCCTTCTATGCCGATATTGTCGGTGATAGAAAGCAGGCTGGAGACGAAGTTCTTGTAGGCGGAAGTCCCGGCCTCGAAGATGGCGTCGCGGCCGGCGCTCATCGGCAGCATCTTCGGGTAGAAGCCGCCCTTGGCGCCGACCGGCACGATGACCGCGTTCTTGACCTGCTGCGCCTTGACCAGCCCCAGCACCTCCGTGCGGTAGTCCTGGGCGCGATCGGACCAGCGCAGCCCGCCGCGCGCGACCGGACCAAAGCGCAGATGCACGCCCTCGACCTCCGAGCCGTAGACGAAGATCTCGCGCCACGGGCGCGGCGCCGGCAGGCCCTCGACCGCCTGCGAGTCGAGCTTGATCGCCAGCGACTGCCCCTTCTCCTTCGTATCGGCAACGAAATGGTTGGTGCGCAGCGAGGCTTCGATCAGGTTGAGGTAGCGGCGGATGATGGTGTCGTCATCGATGTTGGGCACCTCTTCCAGCGCGTCCTTGATCTTGGCCTTGAGGTGCTTGGCGGCGACCGCGCCCTCCGTTTCGGCCGTCGGCCCGAGGCGGGCGACGAAGAGCTGGTGCAGGCCGCGCGCGATCTCGGGATAGCGGTTGAGCGCGGCGGCGATGAAATCCTGGCTCTGCGGGATGCCGGCCTGCTGCAGGTAGCGGCCATAGGCGCGCAGGATGGTGATTTCGCCCGACCACAGGCCGGCGGTCTGGGCAAGGCCGTTATAGCCGTCATTGTCGACATCGCCGTGCCACACCGACAGGAAGGCGTCCTCGAAAAGCGCGCCGCCGTCGGCGAGATCGATCGGCTTGCCGTAGCTGTTCTCCAGCTCCATGTCGTGGACGAAGACCTTGCCGGAGACCTCGTCGCCGACCTCGAAGGTGCGTTCGCTGATGACGCGGAAGCCGATATTTTCCAGCACCGGAACGCGCCGCGACAGCGCCACCGGGCTGCCGAAGTGATAGATCTTCAGCGCCGCCTGGTGCGGCTCCTGGTCGGCATGKCGGTAATAGTCGATGGCGATCGGGTTGTCGGGTCCGATCCTGGCTATRCGTCCGGCGTCCGCCAGCGCCACGGCGGCACTGAACGTATCACGGTAGCTTTCCGGGAAGCGCATCGCGATGGCGGTCAGCGCCGCGTCCGCGCCCGTTTCGGTCGCGGTCTCCTTGAGCGCGTCATCCCAGGTCCGAATGATATCGCGGATCRCCGCCTCGATGGTCGCCTGCTCGATCTTCGGCGTCTTGCCGCCCGAGCGGCCGATGATGAAATGAACGCGCGCCAGCCCGCCTTCCGGGAAGGCCGGGTAATAGGCCGACAGCCTACCCTCGAACACGGTCTTGAGATAGGTGGCGATCTTTTCGCGCACGACGCTGTCGTAGCGGTCGCGCGGCACGAAGACGAGGATCGAGACGAAGCGGTCGAACTGGTCGACGCGCACCAGGGCCCTGACGCGCGGCCGCTCGATCAGCCCCAGGATCGCCTCGGCATGCTTCCTCAGGATCGGCACCGGAACCTGGAACAGCTCGTCGCGCGGATAGCTCTCCAGCACATTGATCAGCGCCTTGCCCGAATGGTCGTTCGGGTTGAAGCCGGACTTGGCGATGATGGTCTCCGCCTTGGAGCGCAGATAGGGGATCTTCATCACCGAGCGCGTGTAGGCGGTGGAGGTGAACAGGCCGACGATGCGCAGCTCGCCGGMAAGCGCGCCCTTGGCGGTGTAGGTCTTGACGCCGATGTAGTCGAGATAGATGCGCCGGTGGACGGACGACTTGGCGTTCGCCTTGGTGACGATKAGCGGCTCCGGCCCGTGCAGGAAGGCGCGGATTTCCGGTGTCGTTGTCACCGCTTCGGTACCGCGCCTCAGCACCAGCACGTCGGGGTCGGTCAGGATGCCGAGACCGGGCTTGTCGGCGCGCTCCAGCGTGCCGCTCTTTTCGCCGCCGATATATTTGTACTCGCGCATGCCAAGGAAGGTGAAATTGTCGTCGCGCAGCCATTCGAGGAAGGCGATCGCCTCGGTGACATGGGTCTTGTCGAGCGGCACCGGGGAATAGCGGAATTCCGAGATCGCCTGGTCGAGGCGGGCAAGCATCGGCTTCCAGTCGGTGACGGCGGCGCGCACCTGGCCGAGCAGCTTCTTCAGCCGGCCTGCCAATGCCTCGGCCTGGTCGGCCGAGATACGGCCTATGTGAACATGGACGACGCTGAGGCGATCATTGGCGGCCTCACTCTTGACCGAGCCGCCATCGCCCAGGATTTCCTCGACGCCACCCTTGCCGTGCCGGACAACGATGACGGGATGYGTGACCAGCAGCGGCTCGCCCGCGGTCTCGGCGACCTCGCCCAGGATGGAATCGAACAGGAACGGCATGTTGTCGTTGACGACGGTGATCACCGTCATCGGCTTGCCTTGGCGCATCACGCCGGACTCGGTGTCGATGGCGACGATCGTTTCGCCCTTGCGATGCCTTGCCACGGCATGGCCGGCGAGATCGCCGGCGCGCTCCAGATCCGCGACGTCGTAGGCGGCGACGTCCTCGGCAGGCGCGCGGGCCAGAAGGTAGTCCACGAGCCGGCCTGGTCTTTCGCTTCCCTTTGCCGCCCCTCCTTTTGTCTGGCTGGTTTTTTTGGGCTGGCTCGCGGTTTTCAGGCTGGCCATGATGTGAAGTCCCTCCCGTCACATGCTTTTGCGTTTATGGTAGCAGATGACCGCCGTTGGCGACAAAGGTTTGACGGCTTGCGAAAATTCTTCGGAATTTTTGCTGGGAATCAGCACTGAACGAGAAGGACACAGCCCCATGAGCGGAAAGACCACCGGCAAGATCACCGCGCTCGACCTGGTCCAGGCGGAGCTCGGCGAGGCGACGAAAGCCTATTTCGCCAAATGCGAGTAGAAGCTCGGTCTCGTGCCCAACGTGCTTCTGGCATATGCCTTCGACGAGACGAAGCTGCGCGCCTTCACCGACATGTACAACGACCTGATGCTGGGTGATTCGGGCCTGTCGAAGCTGGAGCGCGAGATGATCGCGGTCGTCGTCTCCTCGATCAATCACTGCTTCTACTGCCTGACCGCGCATGGCGCGGCGGTGYGCCAGCTTTCCGGCGAACCTGCGCTGGGCGAGATGATGGTGATGAATTTCCGCGCCGCCGATCTGTCCCTTCGCCAGTACGCGATGCTGGAATTCGCGGTCAAGCTGACGGAAGCGCCGGCGAAGATCGTCGAGGCCGACCGCACCCGCTTGCGTGAGGCGGGCTTCACCGACCGCGACATTTGGGACATCGCCTCGACCGCCGCCTTCTTCAATATGTCGAACCGGGTGGCGGCTGCCGTCGACATGCGGCCGAACCCCGACTACCACGCGATGGCGCGGTAAGGGACATCAACACTTGTTACCGGCTGCGCATTCCCRTTGCCTGCTCGCCGTTTTGGTCCGATGATTGCCAAGCGGCGTGGCCGCTGCCGGTTTCGCCGCGGACAAGGGAGGAGAACATGGCGAAATTTCTCTACGTCTATCACGGCTCCGRCAAGATGCCGACAGAGGAAGGCGAACGGAAGGCCGCGATGGACGCCTGGGCCGRCTGGTACGACAAGCTCGGCTCGGCTGTCGTCGATGGCGGCAATCCCGTCGGAATGTCGAAGACGGTGYTGCCCGGCGGCAAGGTCGAGAACAATGGCGGCAGCAATCCGGCCGCCGGCTATACGATCATCGAGGCCGAGGACATCGACGACGCCGTGGCCAAGGCCAAGGATTGCCCGATCCTGATGGGCCCTGCCTTCACCGTCGAGATCGCGCCGATCATCGAGATGATGTGACGCAAAAGGTGTTGAGATCGCCGCGGCAGTGCCTGCCATCGTCGTGGCGCTGACATGGTTGCCGATCTTCATCGAATACGTCGGCGCCGCCCCTCACCTGCCTGCCGRCATCCTCTCCCCGTAGAGCGGGGAGAGGGGCACTCTCGCCGGCGATTTCGCCAATCGCGAACGTAGCGAAGAAGGCGCCAACGTTGCGGCCAGCCCCTTCTCCCCGTTCTTCACGGGGAGAAGGTGCCGGCAGGCGGATGAGGGGCGGCGCCGACATTCGAAAATGAATTCAGCCGCGCGTCGCCCCTATCGGCCAACAGCAGCCCTTGCCCGTTCACCATCGCGCGGCTAAAAGAACCGACCCTTTATCCATTTCGAGCCTGACTTTGCCYCAGTAACCGCCGGTCTCGTCTACTCCCCCGAAAGCACCKCAGGCGCAGCTTTGGCGGCATCTGCAATCGTTTCATRTGTTCTTCAGGCGGCGGTTTCGAGACCGGTTTGGCAGCTGAGCCGCCGTCGCGCAAACCGCGCCGACGCCTGACTTCCAACCATCGCAGCCTTTCGCCACACCGTGCCCGCATGGGCATGATCCCGGCATCCGGTTTTCGGAAAAGATCATGCTCAAACAAAGAGGCATCTCGGACATCGCCGGCTTGACGGACCTCCCGACGGGAAGGGCCTACCGGCATGTCTGGACTGTTGCGTATTCGCTGGGCGATCGTGCCCCAAATCGCACCGCGACCTCTCATAAACTGCAATCGCTGCGGCGGCGTGAGACCGTACCAATGCAGCGGCAAATTCCGTGTGAACGCCAACGGCAAGCGCATCGACGCCTGGCTGATCTACCGCTGCATCGGCTGCGACAATTCCTGGAACCGCACCATTCTGGAGCGCTGCAACCGCCGCGACATCGAGCCGGCGCTTCTGACCGCGCTCGAGAGCAACGATCCAGCACTCGTGCGACATCATGCGTTCGATGCCACGGCACTGCGAAGCCGGATCGGACGGATCGAGGAATTTCCCGACGTCACGGTCCGAAAAGAGCTGCTGGATGGCTTGCCGGGACACGCTCCCGCGCTTCGCCTTGAGCTTCGACTCGATGCCGCGACACCTGCGCGGCTCGACCGCCTGCTTGCAGGCGAGCTCGGCGTCTCGCGGTCGAGGCTGCAGGCCTGGGAAGAGCGACTATTGCTTATCGTCGAACCGGATGGCGCCCGGGCCTTGCGCAGGCCGGCGCGCGACGGCATGGCGGTCCGCATCGACCTTGCCGGCGAAGCCGATCGCGACGCCATCGTCTCCGCAGCATGCGGATAAATGAAAAGAGAGGGAGACCTGCTCCCTCCCTCGATAATTGCTTCGGGGAAAACTTTACGCCGCGCCCATCACCTTGGCCGACTTCTCGAAGCGCTTGCGCTCGTTCGGGTCGAGGTAAAGCTTGCGCAGCCGGATCGTCTTCGGCGTCACCTCGACCAGCTCGTCGTCCTGGATCCAGGCCAGCGCGCGCTCCAGCGTCATGCGCACCGGCGGCGTCAGCTTCACCGCCTCGTCCTTGCCGGCCGCTCGAATGTTGGTGAGCTTCTTGCCCTTCAGCACGTTGACCTCGAGGTCGTTGTCCCTGGAGTGGATGCCGATGATCATGCCCTGATAGACCTTGACGCCCGGATCGATGATCATCGGGCCGCGGTCCTCCAGGTTCCACATCGCATAGGCGACCGATTCGCCCTGCTCGTTGGAGATCAGCACCCCGTTGGTGCGGCCGGGCAGCTCACCCTTGTAGGGCTCGTAGGCGTAAAACAGCCGGTTCATCACGGCGGTGCCGCGCGTGTCGGTCAACAGTTCCGACTGGTAGCCGATCAGGCCACGGGTCGGCGCGTGGAAGACGAGGCGCTGGCGATTGCCGCCGGAGGGGCGCAGCTCGACCATCTCGGCCTTGCGTTCCGACATCTTCTGCACGACGACGCCGGCATGCTCCTCGTCGACGTCGATGACGACTTCCTCGACCGGCTCCAGCAGCTCGCCGTTCTCGCCCTTCTGCATGACGACGCGCGGCCGCGACACCGCGATCTCGAAGCCTTCGCGGCGCATCGTCTCGATCAGTACGGCAAGCTGCAATTCGCCGCGGCCGGAGACGAAGAAGGAATCCTTCTCCGGCGATTCCTCGATCTTGAGCGCGACATTGCCTTCGGCCTCGCGCAGCAGCCGGTCGCGGATGACRCGGCTGGTCACTTTGTCGCCCTCGGTGCCGGCAAGCGGGCTGTCGTTGACGAGGAAGGACATCGTCACCRTCGGCGGGTCGATCGGTTGCGCATGCAGCGGCTCGGTCACCGTCGGGTCGCAGAAGGTGTCGGCGACGGTGCCCTTCGACAGGCCGGCGATCGCCACGATGTCGCCCGCCTGCGCTTCCTCGATCGGCTGGCGCTCGAGGCCGCGGAAGGCGAGGATCTTGGAGATGCGGCCGGTCTCGATCTGCGTGCCGTCATGGTGCAGCACCTTGACCTGCTGGTTCGGCTTCAGCGAGCCGGACTCGATGCGCCCGGTGATGATGCGGCCGAGGAACGGATTGGCTTCCAGGATGGTGCCGATCATGCGGAACGGACCGGGATGCACCGTCGGCGCCGGCACGTGCTTGACCACGAGATCGAACAGCGGCGCCAGGCCCTGCTCCTTCGGGCCTTCCGGGTTTTCCGAGACCCAGCCGTCGCGGCCCGAGCCGTAGAGAATCGGGAAATCGAGCTGCTCGTCGGTGGCGTCGAGCGCGGCGAACAGGTCGAACACCTCGTTGACCACCTCGATGTGGCGGGCGTCCGGACGGTCGATCTTGTTGATGACGACGATTGGCCTCAAGCCGACCTTGAGCGCCTTGCCGACCACGAACTTGGTTTGCGGCATCGGCCCTTCGGCGGCGTCGACCAGCACGATCGCCGAATCCACCATCGACAGGATGCGCTCGACCTCGCCGCCGAAATCGGCGTGTCCGGGCGTGTCGACGATGTTGATGCGGGTGCCCTTCCAGTCGACCGAGGTCGCCTTGGCAAGGATGGTGATGCCGCGTTCCTTTTCGAGGTCGTTGGAATCCATGGCGCGCTCGGCGACACGCTGGTTGTCGCGGAAGGCGCCGGACTGTTTCAGGAGCTGGTCGACGAGGGTGGTTTTCCCATGGTCGACATGCGCGATGATCGCGATATTGCGGAGGTTCATTGTCTGGTCTCGGGAGCGTTGCAGGCGGCAGGCCCAAAAGCGCCGCCTTTTTCGGTTGCGCGGCTCATACAAGGTTTTTCGCAATTGCGAAAGGGGACCGCGCGTCCCAAATACATGGTCACTGATTCTTAAACGTCTTGGTGTGAAATGATTCCGTTAACCAAGGCGGAACCTTTGAGGGGCCGGGCAATTTCATGTTCATGACCAATCAGATGTTCAGATTGCGTCCGGTTTTCGCGTGGGCTGCGCTTGGCGTGCTCATTGCGGCGGGCGCCGCGCAGTCGGCGGCGGCCCTCAAGGAAGCCAGCCCGGCACGAACATCCGACACGCGGACGGCGCAGCAGATGTTCGCCGACGCGCCTGACGGCGTCGACCCGATCGTCACCGGCCCGGTCAGCGCCGCCTTCAAGCAGCGGCAGAAGGTTGCGAACTGCGACAGCGCGGTTTGGCCGAACATTCCAGCGACCTGCTATCCGGATTGAACCCTACCTTCCCTCTCGTGGGGAGGGTCGGTCCGCGAAGCGGAGCGGGGTGGGGGTCTCCACACGCCGGCGCTTCACCCCCCACCCCGTCTCGCCGACTTCGTGTTACGAAGTCGCCTGGTCGACCCTCCCCACAAGGGGGAGGGTAAAGGTGGCACTTACGCCGACCGCACCGGGTCGAGCGTGACCTTGTAGAGCTCGTTGTCGTCGCGATCCATCAGCCGCACGGTGAGCTGCTCGGTGGCGCCGGAGATGTCGACCAGCCCGAAGAACTGGAGACCGGCTGACGGCGGCAGGTTCTGGCCCTGCTCGGCGGTCGGCGCCTTGATGAACTTCAGCTCGGGGCCGAAGGTCATGTCGAGTTCGTTGGGGCCGAACGTGCCGGCATGGATCGGACCGGAGACGAATTCCCAGAACGGGTTGAAATCCTGGAACTGCGCCTTGTCGGGGTTGTAGTAATGCGCCGCCGTGTAATGCACGTCCGCGGTGAGCCACACCGTGTTGGAGATGCCGGCATTCTTGATGTAGCGAAGCAGGTCGGCGAACTCGAGCTCGCGGCCCTTCGGCGCGCCATTGTCGCGATTGCTGACAGCTTCGAAGCCAACCTTCTTCGCCGCGTCGTCCCAGACGACGAGGCTGAGCGGCATGTCGGCGGCGATGATCTTCCAGGTCGCCTTGGAATTCGCCAGTTCCCGCTTCAGCCACTTGGTCTGCTGTTCGCCCAGCATGCGCGACTTCGGCGTCAGCGTCTCGTCCAGGTTCGGGCCGTTCGGGCCACGATAGGAGCGCATGTCGAGGAAGAACACGTCGAGCAGCGGACCGTAGGCGATCTTGCGGTAGACGCGGCCCGGCTCCGAGGGCTCATAACGGATCGTCGTCATCTCGTGGAAGGCGCGCGCCGCGYGGGCCGCCAGCACATGGATGGATTTTTCCTTGTAGCGGTCGTCCGCGCTCAGGTTCTTCGAATCCGACCAGTTGTTCAGCACCTCGTGGTCGTCCCACTGGTAGAAGGTCGGGCAGATGGCGGAGAGGCCCCGCACGTGCTTGTCCATCATGTTGTACTTCCACTGGTCGCGGTACTCGTCCAGCGTCTCGGCAACCTTGCGCTTGCCGTCGATCATGACGACGTTCTTCCACTTGCCGCCGCCGGGAAGGTCGACCTCATCCTTCATGGCGCCGTCGGCATAGATCGTGTCGCCGGAATGGAGGAAGAAGTCGGGCGTGTGCTTGGCGATCGTCGAATAGGTCTTCATGCCGGTCTCGTCGATGCCCCAGCCTTGGCCGGCGGTGTCGCCCGACCAGGCGAAGCGCACGTCGCGCTTCGAGGCCGGCGCGGTGCGGAAACGGCCGACGATCGGCTCGGAGACGGCGTTGATGTCGGAAAGGTCGGCAGCTGTCATGCGGTAGAAGATGTCCTGGTCCGAAGCGAGGTCGGTGAGCAGCCGCTTCACCGTGTAATCGCTGGCGGGCGACGTATCGAGCGCAGCCAGCCGCGTCGCGTCGGCAAAGCTTTCCGTCGTCGACACTTCGAACATGACCCGCGCCGGCCGGTCCGTCCGTGTCCAGACCATGCCGGAGGTGGAGTCGACGTCGCCGGACTGGACGCCGTGGGTGAAGGCCGGCCGCTGATTGGCGCGGGAATAGTAAGGCAGGGCGAGCCCGGAGGCGCCGACCAGGCCAAAGGCGCTGGCTGAGGTGACGAAAGCGCGGCGGGTCAACGAGATCTTGTTCATGGCTGTCTCCGGATGGCGTTGAACATCCCAGCCAAGCTCCAGCCTCAATGTTTCAGGCGCATTTCGGAACCATGAAGTTTTGATAACAGTGAACAAGGAGCTGCTGATCTCGCCCCTCGGGGGAGATCAGCAGCTCAGACCGCCTGCGGCTCGGGATCGAACGCCGGTCGGCTGGTGTTGATGAGCAGCGAGATACAGGCGGCGGCGATGCCCGTCATGCCGGCGATGAGGAAGGCGAGCTCGTAATTGCCCTGCAGTTCGCGCATCGTGCCGCCGAAGGCGGCGGCCGCGGCCGCGCCCACCTGGTGGCCGGCGACGATCCAGCCGAACACGATCGGCCCGCTGCGGTCGCCGAAGGCTTCGTTGGCGAGCCTCAGCGTCGGCGGCACGGTGGCGATCCAGTCGAGCCCGTAGAGCACGGCGAAGATGATCAGGCTGACCGCCGAGAAGCCGGAATAGGGCAGGTAGATCAGCGACAGGCCGCGCACGCCATAATAGACGCCGAGCAGCTTGCGCGGATCGAAGCGGTCGGTGAGCCAGCCCGACAGCGTCGTGCCGATCAGGTCAAAGACTCCCATCATCGAGAGCAGGCCGGCCGCCTGCACCTCGCCGATGCCCATGTCGCCGCAGAAGGCGATGAGGTGCGTGCCGACCAGGCCGTTGGTGGTGAAGCCGCAGACGAAGAAGGTGGCAAAGAGATACCAGAAAACCCTGGTGCCTGCGGCGCGGCRCAGAGTGTTCAGCGTATGCGTCAGGAAATTGCCCTGCGAGGCCGGCGACACCGGCGGCACGTCGTCCGCGTCGGCGCCGTAGCGTACCTGGCCGATCGACGACGGGCGCTCCGGCACAAGCAGAAAGACGACCGGCACAAGCGCTGCGGTTGCGACCGCCACCGCGATCGCCACCGGCTTCCAGCCGCCGGCCTGCGCCAGCGAGGCGATCAGCGGCAGGAACACCAGCATRCCGGTGGCGCTCGAGGCCGACATCAGGCCCATCATCAGGCCGCGATTGGTCTTGAACCAGCGGTTGACGATCGTGGCGCCGAGCACGCTCGCCACCGCGCCCGAGCCTATGCCAGAAAACACGCCCCAGGTGATGAAGAGATGCCAGGGCTTGGTCATCAACAGGCTGAGCGCCGTCGAGCCCGACATCACCAGMAGGGCTACAAGCAACGTGCGGCGCAGGCCGATGCGCTCCATCAGCGCCGCGGCGAACGGACCGGTGAGACCATAGAGCAGGATGCCGACGCCGGCGGCCATCGAGATGATGTCGCGCCGCCAGCCGAAGCTGGATTCCAGCGGCAGCATCATGACGGAGGGCGCCGAGCGAAGCCCGGCGGCAATCAGCAGGCAGAGGAAAATGACGGCAACGACGACGAAGGCGTAGCGCTGGCCAAACGGGCGGGACTGGGCTATCATGTAACTGACCGGTACGTTGCAAATGGATGACGCCATACATACGTACCGGTCAGTAACATTGTCAAGCGAGTTTGTTGGATGCCATCGGACAATAAAATTGAAGGATCGGTCAGCGAGGCGCGTGCCACGACCCCAAAGGCGGCGGACAAGATCCTCGGCGTGGCGCGCGACCTGTTCTACCGCGAAGGCATCCGGGCGATCGGCGTCGACGAGATCGTCAAGCGCGCCGGCGTCACCAAGCCCAGCCTCTATCGCAGCTTTCCGTCGAAGGACGAGCTCGCCGCCTCCTACCTGCGCCAATACGACCTCGAGTTCTGGGAGCGATTCGACGAAGCCGTCGACGCGCATCCGGGCGACCCGCGCGCCCAGATCATCGCCTTCCTCACCCGCGTCGGCAAACGCACCCAGAGACCCGATTATCGCGGCTGCGGCATGACCAACGCAGCGGTCGAATATCCCGAGCGCAGCCATCCGGCGCGCATCGTCAGCGAGGCCAACAAGCAGGAATTGCGCCGGCGCCTGCGCGCCATGGCCGCGGCGATGGGCGCGGCCGACGCCGATACGCTCGGCGACGGCCTGCTGCTCCTCATCGAAGGCGCCTATATCAGCGGCCAATTGTTCGGCCTCGGCGGACCGGCGGCGTCGGTCGCCCGCAATGCCGATCTGCTGATCGAAGCCAGCTTGAAGAAATGACGCTCCACGCCGTCCGACTGCCCAGTTCCGGGCGTCGGCGCCGCCCCTCACCTGCCTGCCGGCACCTTCTTCCCGTTAAGTGACGGGGAGAAGGGGCTGGCCGCAGCCTCGGTGTCATTCCTGCAACGCCGGCTATTGGCGGAAACCGCCGATGAGAGCGCCCCTCTCCCGTCGCTATACGGGAGAGGATGCCGGCAGGCAGGTGAGGGGCGGCGCCGGCCTCGATAATTGACCCTTCGCGCCATCCCAGCTTTCCTAGGCCCACGCGAGTTTTAACGCTACGCTGCTGCAACCAAACGGAGGTCTTCGGATGCGTGCCTGGCTTGTCCTTACTGCCCTCGCCGCCCTCGGCTGCTCGGCCCATGCCGGCGAGATTTCCAGCGCCTATACCGATCTGGACTGGAAGAACGACTGCGTGACCTATGCGCAGGCGCAAGAAGGCGACGGCGACTGGGCGAGCCTCGCCTGCTCTGGCTATCGCGGCTATCCGGTGCTGATCGGCTACGACGATGCGCGCGAGTCCCTCTATTACGGCTTTCCCTCCGATGACATGACCGCCGTCTGGGAAAGTTTTTCCGGGCTCAACACCGCAGGCCCGAAGGTGGAATGGCGAATCGAGACCGATGGCGATAAGGCCGTGCCTTTCGCAGTCATTCACCGTCGCGAGATCAG
>NZ_MDFL01000106.1 GCF_001854785.1 Mesorhizobium sp. ORS 3428 | reverse complement strand
CAAGCTCGCCGATGAAAAGGCCAAGAGTTTTGCCTGCGGCAAGGACAGGCGCCAGGTGATCGGCAACGTCCCCGACTTCGGCCGGGTGGACAACTAGCCTTGGTGAAGATTAGCCGGGGCGTCCACAGCTTCGCCCAGGGCCCATCGCTGCGGTGTTTTGCCCCCGTTCCGCTCTACTTCGCCGCCTTCGCCCGCGCGATCRCATCGACGATCATCTTCTTGGCATATTTGGAATCATGCCARCCCTCGATCTTGACCCATTTGCCGGGTTCCAGATCCTTGTAGTGCTCGAAGAAATGCTGCACCTGCTGGCGCGTGATCTCGGGCAGGTGGGTGTATTCGGTGACGTTCTCGTAGCGCAGCGTGAGCTTGGGCGACGRCACCGCGATCACCTTCTCGTCCTGGCCGGCATTGTCTTCCATGATCAAGACGCCGATCGGCCGCACATTGATGACRCAGCCCGGCACCAGCGCGCGCGTGTTGCACACCAGCACGTCGATCGGGTCGCCGTCGCCGGATAGCGTGTGGGGCACGAAGCCGTAATTGCCGGGATAGCGCATCGAGGTATGCAGGAAGCGGTCGACGAACAGCGTGCCGGCCTCCTTGTCCATCTCGTATTTGATCGGCTCGCCGCCGATCGGCACCTCGATGATGACGTTGATGTCGTCGGGCGGGTTCTTTCCGGTGGGCACGGCTTCGATACGCATGGCTCAAATCCCTCTCAATCTTGTGAGACCGATAGCGGCACACGCGTCATGGTGCAATGCGGCGAAAGGTGCTGAACGCCGATGGAAGCGCACACTTTGTGATGGGTTGTAACCCAATGCATGTCGCCCAAAACGTGCGTGGCGGTTTTGGAGGAGCGACATGCATCAAATTGAGGCCTAAGCGCGTCGCCTGAATCGTTTCGACGCGACGCATTTAGGCGGTGCCCGTCATTCCCAGACGAAAGCGACCTTCTTCAGCGCCTTCTRCTCGAAGACCTCGACGCCCTCGGCGATATCGCGACCGCCATTGCCGGCATAGAAGGCCAGCGCGTTGTAGTTGTCTTCCAGCGCCCACACCACCAGGCCCCTGAGGCCGTGGTCGGCGAGGCGCGCCCGCGCCGCCTTGAACAGCCGGCTGCCGAGCCCGATCCCCTGATATTCCGGGCGCAGGTAAAGCTCGTAGATCTCGCCCTGCTGCCGGAGCTCGCGGGCGCGGTTCTTGCCGATCGTGGCATAGCCGGCGATCGTGCCGCCGATCTCGACCACCAACACGGTGGCTGCGCGGCGAATCGCGTTCGCCCACCAGTCGGGACCGCGCCGATAGATCATCGCCGTCAGGGTGCGGTGCGGGATGATACCGGAATAGGCGCCGCGCCACGCTTCCTGATGYACCTCGGCGATGGCGTTTGCATCACGAGGCTCGRCTTTCCTGATGTCGATCGTCAGCGTGTTCATGATTTGTTAACCATAGACCCGCTTCGTTCGATTGCAAAGAGTCCGCTCTGTCGCGCCCGCGCTTTCRCACAGGCCAACTCGCCGGCTCCCGAGGCGCGGAAAACCGCGCCAGGCGTTCAGCAGAGTGGGTTGCAGCCAGGCTCGGTCATAGCTCGACGAGGTGGTCGTCGAGCTCGTTGATGTCGCCGGCGGTAACGGGGAAGTGTTCGGCAAGCACCGCGCCGACCGATTCGATCGCCTTGACGAAGCCGTCGGCCAGCCGATCGTCGCCGGCATGCCGGGTGAGGTCCTGTATCACGCCGTCCCAGACATGCTGGCCGACCTTGGCGTCGATGCCGCTGTCGGCGACAACCGCCGCATAGCGCTCGGCGATCGAGACGAAGATCAAAACGCCGGTGCGCGCCTGGGTGCGGTGAACGTTGCGCGCCAGGAACTGTTTCATCGCATTGGCGTGCGCAGCCTGATAGCGCAGGCGTTTCGGCACGAGATGGATGCGCAAGCCGGGCCACAGGCGCAGCAGCGCCAGCACCGAAGCCAGCGCCAGCAGCTCAGCCAGGACGAAGTGCGGCAGCCGCATCGTCAGCCACCATGCTTCCAGCCCGTAGGCGACGACCAGGCTGGCGACGAGCATGCCGATCGTCGCCAGGAAGGCGGCGGGGAAGAAGTAGCCGTCGCTGGATTGCGCCACGACGCAATAGATTTCGCCGTCGGTCTTGGCCTCGGCGGCGCGGATCGCGTCGGCGATGCGGTCATGGTCCTGCGGGCTGATCGGTCGCGTTGCCATGGTYCCTCACCAGCTTCCCGAAGAACCGCCGCCGCCCGACGAGCCGCCGCCGCCGGAAAACCCGCCTCCACCGCCTCCGGAGGACCACCCTCCGCCGCCCGACGACCAGCTACCGCCGCCGGAAGACCAGCCGCCGGAGGACCGCCGGCCTGGCTCGAAAGTCATGCCGAGCCAGCGATAGCGGCCCGGTCCGATCTTCTGGCCGAAGATCGGCGGCAGCACCGTCAGCGCGATGCTGCCGAAGAAGATGAGCACCCAGATGGAGATGAAGACAGCGAAGAACAGGTCGTCGGAGTTGAACGGTGCTTGCTCGTTGCGCTTGCCGCGCGCCTCGAGCTCCTCCGGATTGCCCTCCAGCACCATGATCATGTCGTCGACGGCCTTCGAGATGCCGCCGGAGAAGTCGCCGGCGCGGAAGGCCGGCACCATGTCGTTCTCGATGATCAGCTTGGTGTGCAGGTCAGTCAGCGTGCCTTCCAGCCCGTAACCGACCTCGATGCGCATCCTGCGGTCGTTCGGCGCGACCAGCAAAAGAACGCCGTTGTTCTCCTTGGCCTGGCCGAGCTTCCAGAAGCGGAACAACCGGTTGGCGTAAGGCTCGATCTCCTCGCCGCCGAGGCTGGGGATGGTGGCGACGACGATCTGGTCGGAGCCCWTCTTCTCGAAATCCGCAAGCTTCTGCGTCAGCGCGGCCTTTGTTCCGGCGTCGATGATGCCGGCATTGTCGACCACGCGTCCGGTGAGGGCGGGGAGGTCTGCGGCAAGCGCGGCGAGGGGGAGAAGGAGGAGGCAGAAGAGGCTTAGCAAAACGCCGATGATGGCGTTCCTTCGCACCCCCCTCTGTCCTGCCGGACATCTCCCCCGCGAGGGGGAGATTGGCAGCTTCGTTGCCGGCCATCACCTTCAGACGCCAAAAATTGACGACGGCGCAGGCGGCGGCTGATCTCCCCCCTTGCAGGGGAGATGTCCGGCAGGACAGAGGGGCGTDGGACGGAGTGCAAGGTCGGCAGGCTCGATCTATGATCTACTAAGTCATTTCACCCGCCCTGCTTGGTGCCGAAATTCACCTTCGGCACCTGCAGCTTGTCTTCCTCGACGGTGAAATTCGCAAAAGGCTGGTTACCGCGGAACCAGAAGGTCGCCCACAGCACCGACGGGAAGGTCTTCAGCGTCAGATTATAGTCCCTGACGGCCTGGATGTAGTCGCGGCGCGCTACCGCGATGCGATTCTCGGTGCCTTCGAGCTGCGCCTGCAGCGCCAGGAAATTCTGGTTGGCCTTGAGGTCGGGATAGTTCTCCGACACCGCGATCAGCCGCGACAGCGCGCTGGTCAACCCGGCCTGGCTGTCCTGGAACTTCTTGAAGGCTTCCGGATCCTTCAGCGTGTCGGGCGTAACCGTGATCTGGGTTGCCTTGGCGCGCGCCTGGACGACCGCATCCAGCGTCTCCTTCTCATGCGACGCATAGCCTTTGACCGTCTCGACAAGGTTCGGGATCAGGTCGGCGCGGCGCTGGTATTGATTGAGCACCTCGCTCCAGGCCGCCCTGGCGTTCTCTTCCGCCGTCGGGATGGTGTTGTAGCCGCAGCCGGCAAGCAACGGCAGCACGAACGCCATCATCAGCAAGGCGGACAGATTGCGGAAGGAGGGTAAGGAAAGGCGTTCGGCAGACATGATTGGTCCCCTCGATGGAAGTTGCAGCCGAAGCAATAGCACAATCGTCGCGCAAGAAAATGACCTCGGCACCCATGGTCGTGGCCCCTGTGAATGACCGGGCGAACAGGCTAAGCTCCGGGCGGGAAAGGACAATTGCCATGGCCGAACGCCGGGACGACGAGAGCGAATCGCGCCGCATCCTCGAGCGCGTGGCGCGCGAGACGAGGCCGGGTGGCGTCTCGTTCATCGCCCGCACCGCGAAGGACGCGCGCGACCGCATGACCGCGGCGGACGCCGATCGCTCCGATCCGATCGAATATTGGGGCACCCGCATTGGCCGAACGCTCGGCCTCATCGTCGCCATTGGCTCTTGGCCTGGCTGGTGTATGTCACCACGCGGGGTGGCTAGGAACCGAATTCCATGAATGCAGAGAAAACCGACGCGCCGCGTGCGGTCATCGTCATCTCCAGCCATGTCGCCCGCGGCTCGGTCGGCAACCGAGCCGCGGTCTTCGCGTTGGAGACGTTGGGTTTTCCGGTCTGGGCGGTGCCCACCGTCATCCTGCCCTGGCATCCGGGCCACAGCCGCGCCACCCGCATCGTGCCGCCGCTCGACCAGTTCAAGGCGCTGATGACCGATCTCGAGCGCGCGCCCTGGCTCGGCGAGGTCAGGGCGGTGCTTTCGGGCTATCTCGGCGAGGCCGGCCAGGCCGACGCGGTCGCCTCGCTGGTCGCCGCGGTCAAGGCCAAAAACCCGGGCGCGCTTTATGTCTGCGACCCGGTGATGGGCGATTCGGGCGGGCTCTATGTGCCGGAGCCGACGGCTGCGGCGTTGCGCGACAGGCTGATGCCGATCGCCGACATTGGCACACCGAACCGCTACGAACTCGAATGGATGGCCGGCGCGCCGCTGCCGGACATCAAGTCAGTGACGGCGGCAGCGCTGCATGCCGGCCCCTCCACCATGCTTATCACCTCGGCGCCGTCGCTGATGGCGGGCGGCACCGGCAATTTCCTGCTCGACGGCAGCCAGGCGCTGCTTGCCGAGCACCGCCTGATCGAGCGGCCGCCGAACGGCCTGGGCGACCTGACGGCCGCCGTCTATCTGGCCCGCATCCTCTCCGGCCAGCCGCCGCTGAAGGCGCTGCAGTCGACCACGGCCGCCGTCTACGAGATCCTGGCGCGCACCGCCAAACGCGGCGGCGACGAACTGCAGCTCGAGACCGACGCGCAGAGCCTGTCGCATCCGATGGCGATGGTGCAGCTTCGCCATCTCCTGCACCCCGGGCGGGACAAGAGAGCGTGAAGCTCGCCGGCGTCGACGGCTGCAAGGCCGGGTGGATCGCCGTCCATCGCGAGTTCGGTGCCGCGCCATCGGTCTCTGTCTTCCCGAGCTTCGAGGCGCTGCTCGAGGCCTTGCCCTATGCGACGATAGCCGTCGACATGYCGATCGGCCTGCCTGACTTTTCACGCCGGGGAGGACGCGGACCGGAAGCGCTGGTGCGGCCGCTGCTCGGGGCGCGGCAATCGAGCGTTTTCGCCATTCCTTCCAGGGCGGCGCTCTACGCCGACACCAGCGACTTCACGACCGCCGAGGCCTGGTATGCGGCGCACCGGCGGGCAAGCGAAGTGGCGATGGCCACATCCGATCCGCCGCGCGGCGTCTCCATCCAGGCCTTCGGCATATTCGCCAAGATCCGCGAGATCGACGCACTTCTGATCGCGCGGCCGGATTTGCGCGGCCGGATTTTCGAATCGCACCCCGAAGTGGCGTTCTGCCGGCTGAACGGCGGCGCGGCGATGACACTGCCGAAGAAGATCAAGGGCGCGGTCAACCCGGCCGGCATGGAGGAGCGCAAAGCGCTGCTCTGCCGACATGGCTACACGAAGGCCTTTCTCGACCAGCCGCCGCCAAAGGGCGCCGCCAGCGACGACCTACTCGACGCGGCGGCCATGATGGTGATCGCCGGCCGCATCGCCAGCGGTGAGGCGCGGCCATCGCCCGATCCGCCGCTGATGGACCGGTTCGGCATTCCTGTCGCCATCTGGGCATAGTCCTCCTTGCCTCCTTCATCGCGATTGCGACGGAGCCGTCCGCGATTCGGCATTGCCCGCGGGCGGCTTTTGCCGCTAGAGGCTTTTTTCGATCGCAACGCGCTGYCGTCTCCAACCCCGGAAAGGCTCTAGCCGCCCATGCCTCACCTTCCCGAACATCTGCTGACCGGCTATCGCAACTTCATGAGCGGCCGCTATCTTGCCGAAAGCGACCGCTACCGATCGTTGGCGCGAGAAGGCCAGTCGCCCGAGACGATGATCGTCGCCTGCTGCGATTCCCGCTCGGCCCCGGAGGCGATCTTCGATGCCGGCCCCGGCGAGCTCTTCGTTCTGCGCAATGTCRGCAACCTGGTGCCGCCCTATGAGCCGGACGGCGAGTTCCACTCGACCTCAGCTGCGCTCGAATTCGCGGTGCAAAGCCTGAAGGTGAAAAACATCGTGGTAATGGGCCACGGCCGCTGCGGCGGCATCCGCGCCGCGCTGGACACCAATTCGGCACCGCTCTCGCCCGGCGATTTCATCGGCAAGTGGATGAGCCTGATTGCGCCGGCCGCAGAAACGGTAGCGGCCAGCACATTCATGACCGCGACGGAGCGCCAGACCGCTCTGGAGCGCATCTCGATCCGCTATTCCATCGCCAATCTCCGAACATTCCCCTGCGTCTCGATCCTCGAAGGCAAGGGCAAGCTCTCACTGCACGGCGCCTGGTTCGACATCTCGACCGGCGAGCTGTGGGTGATGAACAAGGAGACAGGCGATTTCGAGCGACCGGAGCTGTGACCTTGATGCGTCGCGAATGGCGGAAGTTATTTCTCGCGACGGCGATGCTGCTGTCCTCGATCATTTACGCCAGCGCCGATGACGGCGCCGTCGTCGATCGCTGGTATGCGGCGCTGCTGGCCGCCGACCGCACCGAATTGTCGCAGCTGCTGGCGGATGACGTGCGCATGAAGCTCGACGACGTCGGCGTCATCCAGGATAAGCAGGAATTCCTTGCCTCGATCGACGAATGGCAAGGCGCGGTCGCAAGCGCTGCCATCCGCCATCGCATCGAAAAGAGCGAGAACGGAGAGACCACGGTGCTCGCCTGCTACAATTTCCCGGAAAACGACACGCTGATGCGTGAAACCTTCACCGTAGTCGCCGGCCGCATCGCCGCCAGCACCCAGACGGCAGTCGCGCAGGACTGCAGCGCTTACTGAAACCCCCGCGTTGCGCGATTGCGAGCCCCGCCCTACATCGAGGGCAACCCGCCTTTATCCAGCCCACCGGAATTGCTCATGTCATCTTCGAAAGCCGTCGACCTCGCCGCCCATCCGCTGACGTTCTGGCAAGGGCCRCTCGGCCTGCCCGATTTCTCACGCATCGGCGACAATGATTTCGGCCCGGTCTTCGACGCGGCGCTTGAGGCGCATCAGGCCGAGATCGACGCGATCGCCGGCAACAGCGAAACGCCGACCGTCGACAACACGCTGGCCGCGCTGGAGCTCGCCGGCGAGTCTCTCGACCATGTCTCGTCGATCTTCTGGTGCCGCGCCGGCGCCCACACCAACGACACCATCCAGGCGCTGGAGCGCGACATTTCTCCAAAAATGTCGCGGCATTTCTCGGCGATCTCGATGAATGCGAAACTGTTTGCGCGCATCGACGATCTCTACCAGCGCCGCGAAAGCCTGCAACTCGATGCGGAAACGCTGCGCGTGCTGGAAAAAACCTGGAAGGGCTTTGTCCGCTCCGGCGCCAAGCTCGACGCAGAAGGCAAGAAGCGACTCGCGGCCATCAACGAGGAACTCTCCTCGCTCGGCACCAAGTTCGGCCAGAACGTTCTGGCCGACGAGCGCGACTGGGCGCTGTTCCTCGACGACGCCGACCTCGCCGGCCTGCCGGATTTCTTGAAGAGCGCTATGGYCGAAGCGGCCGAGATACGCGGCCAGAAGGGCCGCTATGCCGTGACCTTGTCGCGCTCGATCTATGAGCCGTTCTCGACCTTCTCGGAGTGCCGCGACCTGCGCGAGATCGTCTTCCGCGCCTTCACCATGCGCGGCCAGAATGGTGGCGCCACCGACAATTCGGACGTGGTGCGCGACATGCTGAGGCTGCGCGCCGAGAAGGCGAAGCTTTTGGGCTACACCTCCTACGCCGCGCTCAAGCTCGACGACACGATGGCGAAGACGCCGGAGTCCGTGCACGACCTGCTCGACCCGGTCTGGGAAAAGGCTCTGGAGAAGGCCGCCGCTGACCGGCAGGAACTGGAGCGGCTGGCAGCGGAAGCCGGCAGCAACGAGACGTTCGCCGCATGGGACTGGCGCTTCTACCAGGAGAAGCTGCGCGCCGAGAAATTCGCCTTCGACGAGGCGGAGCTGAAGCCTTACMTCCAGCTCGAGCGCGTCATCGACGCCTGCTTCGACGTCGCCACAAGACTGTTCGGCATCACCTTCGAGGAGAAGAGGGGCATTGCCGCCTGGCATCCCGACGCGCGCGTTTTTGCGGTGAAGAATGCCGACGGCAGCGAGCGCGGCCTGTTCCTGGCCGACTATTTCGCACGGCCGTCAAAACGCTCGGGCGCGTGGATGAGCGCGCTGAAATCGGGCTACAAGCTGGGACACGGCGCGAAGCCGGTGATCTACAACATCATGAACTTCGCCAAGCCGCCGGYCGGCGAGGCCGCCCTTCTGTCAGTCGACGAGGCAAAGACCCTGTTTCATGAATTCGGCCACGCGCTGCACGGCATGCTGACCGACGTCACGTGGCCCTCCGTCGCCGGCACCTCGGTGAGCCGCGACTTCGTCGAATTGCCGTCGCAGCTCTACGAGCACTGGCTGACGGTGCCGTCGGTGCTGGAAAAGCATGCGCTGCACGTCAAGACCGGCAAACCGATGCCGAAGGACCTGCTCGACAAGATGCTCGCCGCCCGCACCTTCGGCGCCGGCTTCGCCACCGTCGAGTTCACAGCATCAGCCTTGATCGACATGGCCTACCATGCGCGCCCGGATGCGCCGGAGGAGCCGCTTCGTTTCGAATCCGAAACGCTCGAAAAGCTGCATATGCCGGACACCATCGCCATGCGCCACCRCACCCCGCATTTCGGYCATGTCTTTGCCGGCGACGKATACTCAGCCGGCTACTATTCGTACATGTGGTCGGAGGTCCTGGACGCCGACGCTTTCTCGGCCTTCGAGGAGGCCGGCGACCCCTTCAATCCGGAACTCGCCGAGCGGCTGAAGAAGAACATCTACGCCGCCGGCGGCTCGAAGGACCCCGAAGAGCTTTACACCGCCTTCCGCGGCAAGATGCCGTCGCCCGAAGCGATGATGGTGAAGCGCGGATTGACTGGGTAATCTCCCCCTTGTGGGACCCTTGTGGGGGAGATGGCCGGCAGGCCAGAGGGGGGCGCTGTCCCGCYGACTTTCAGTGGATCGGAATTGCGCCGTCCGATTTGTCTCTCCCGCCATTTACGATGAGGAAGCGTCGCGTTCCTTCGCGCCCCCCTCTGCCCTGCCGGGCATCTCCCCCGCAAGGGGGGAGATCGGCAGCTTCCACGGATCCTTCACTCTCGGCCATATAGCCCGCTTCAGCTTCTTGTAGTCCGTAACCGCCGGGTTGCTGGGATATGAGCTCGGCGCCGTCACATAGATGATCTCGGCGGCGATGGGCGCGAAGCCGGCGTAGAAATGGTTGGTCGACTTGACCAGCAGGATGTCCTTGCCCAGCGGATCGATGCYGATGTTGGAGAAGATGTCCGGCTCGAAGGTCTGCGTGCGGTTGGTGTTGAGGATGACATCGATCTCGGTACCCTCGATGCGCACCACCGCGGCCGGCCCCAAAGTCACCCGGCTCGGCCCGAAGCTTTGCCAGCCTTCGGCGACGGCTTTGAGCACCGTGACGCGCGCGTCGATCGGCTCGCCGGCCTGCGGCCCGGCCTTGCCGCCGAAGCGCAGGTCGATCACCGCACCCTCGCCTGCGGCATGGCAGAAAGTCACCGCGATCGGATCCCAGATCGTCGCCACGCCGACCTTGTCGATGCCGCGAGCCAGCAGCTCGCGCAGTACGATGGTGCCATCGCCGGGCACGCCGCCGCCCGGATTGTCCCAGATATCCGCGATCACCGCCGGCTTGTCCTTGTGCTCAGCGCGCGCGGCGAGCGCCCGCTCGATGCYGGCCGAGGCGGAGAGCATCGTCATCGCCGTCTTTTCGCGCAAGGCGTAGAGCTCGCGCCCCAGCGTCTCGGCAAGACGATCGCCCTTTTCCTTGTCGTTGTCGGTGATGACGAGGATGCGCGTGCCCATCTCCGGCACGTCGGCAGYCATGAAGCCGTGGATGACCGAGACCGACAGCACGCCGTCCTTGCCGTGCAGCGCCTTGATTTTGTCGACGAAGGAGCGCATCGGCTCGCGGCTGGTCGGCAGCACCTGGATCATGCGGCAGTCGAAGGTGGAGATCACCGGCTTGATCTCGCCGCGCGCGGCGGCAAGGCCGAGCTCGACGACATGCTCGCCGCGTTCATAGAAGTCGGTGTGCGGGAATTCAAGGAAATAGGCCATGATGTCGGACGCCGCGACGCGCTWCGGCGTCAGGTGGCTGTGYGGATCGAACTCCGAGGCGATCACCACTTTCGGYCCGACGATCGCGCGCATGCGCTCCAGCAGATCGCCTTCGCAATCGTCATAGCCCTGCGCCACCATCGCGCCGTGCAGGCCGAGGATGACGGCGTCGACCGGCAGGGCCGCCTTGAGCTGATCGAGGATCTCGTCGCGCAGCGCCTCGTAGGTCTGCCGCTGCACCAGACCGCCTGGCTCCGCCCAGGTCGCGGTGCCTTCGATGACAGTCAGGCCCTCGCCTGCCGCGCGCCGACGCAGCGCCACGATCGGTGAGGAGCACAGCGTCGGCGTCTCCGGATGCTTGCCCGGGCCGGCATAGAAGGCCATCTCGAACGAGGCCCGGTCGGTCGGCACCGGCGAGAAGGTGTTGGTTTCCGTCGCCAGCGAGGCGGTGAAGATGCGCATGAAAGCTCCGTTTGAGGGGAAACTGGCTGTTTTCGCGGTTCGGGAGGGCAAACCGCTACCACTTTCCTGGAATTGCTATTTAACGGCTCCGAGCGCCAGCCCTCGGACGAGGTAGCGCTGCAGYCAGATGAAGAGGATCGCCACCGGCAGGGTCGCCAGCAGTGTGGCCGCCATGACATGGTGCCATTCGATCGTGTAGCGACCGGCGACCAGCGAAAAAACCTGGATCGGCAGCGTATAGCTTTCCTGGCTGYGTAGCATGGTGAGCGCCACCACGAACTCGTTCCAGGCATTGATGAAGGTGAAGATCGCCGTAACCGCGATCGCCGGCAGGCAGAGCGGCAGGAACACCTTACGCAAGGTCAGCCAGCGGCCGGCGCCTTCCATCCAGGCCGCCTCCTCGAGGTCGCGCGGTATGGTGTCGAAATAGCTTTGCAGCATCCAGACGGTGAAGGCGACATTGAAGGCCATGTAGATGAAGCCGAGCGCAGTGGTGCTTTCGACGAGGCCCCAGGCGGCCATCAGCCTGAACAGGCCGAGCACCAGCACGATCGGCGAGATCATCTGCGAGATCAGCAGGAACTGGCGGAACGCGCCATAGCCGCCGAAGCGGAAGCGCGACATGGCATAGGCCGCCGGGACCGAGATGAGGATGGCGCCGATCGTGGCGAGCGCCGAGACATAAAGCGAGTTGACGAGGGCCCGGCCGAAGCYGGTCGCCACCCACATGTCCGAGAAGTTCGACCAGTGGAATTCGCTWGGCCACCAGGTGGGGGAAAGCACTTCCGGYCGCGGCTTGACCGCTGTGAGGAACATCACCGCGAAGGGGAAGATCGTCACCACGATCAGCGGCAAAAGCAGCAGCCAGGCGATGATCGAGCGTCTCAGCTTACCGTTCCTCATGCGCGCTGCTCCCGCATGGCAAGCCTCACATAGATCATGGTGAAGATGAGCAGGATGACGAACATCACCAGCGACACCRCTGACGCCTCGCCGAGTTTGCCGATGCGGAAGGCGAGCTTGTAGAGATGCGTGACCAGGATGTCGGTGGAGTTCGCCGGCCCGCCCTGCGTCATCACCCAGATGATCGGGAAGGAGTTGAAGACGTAGATGGTGTTGAGCACGATCGCGATGTTGATGAAGGGCTTCAGYAGCGGAAAGGTGATCTCGCGGAACTGCTGGTATGGCGTGGCGCCTTCCAGCGCCGCCGCTTCATAGAGGTCGTCGGGAATCGAGGACAGGCCGCCGAGGAAGATCGTGGTGGTGAACGGCACCGTCACCAATATGCCGATCAGCACCTGCATCGGGAAAGCGGTATCGGCGCTCGCCAGCCACTGGATGTTCTGGCTGATCAGGCCGAGCCTCATCAGCGCCGAATTCAGCATGCCGCTTTCGCCGTTGAGCGCCCAGCGCCAGACCACCGCCGTCATGGTKAGCGAGACCGCCCAGGGCAGCATGATGATGACGCGGGCGAGCCCCCGGCCATAGAAGTCGGAGTTGAGGATAATCGCCACGGGGATCGACAACAGCAGCGCGCCGCCGACCACCAGCACGGTCCATAGGCCGGTGCGCCACAGCGCCGCGACAAAATCAGGATCGACGACGAGCGCCGAGAAATTGGCCAGGCCGCTGAAGTCGCGCAGCTGGCCAAAGCGATTCACGTCATGCGTCGAGATCTGGACAAGGTCCCAGACCGGCCAGAAGATCACCACCGCCGCCAGGAACAGGCTGGGCAGCGTCAGCAGATAGGGCAGGATGCGGCTTTGCATCGGCTGGCTTGCACCGCGGTGCGGGTAGATGGCAGTGGCAGTGGTATTGGTGCTCAAGACGTGCGCCCATATTGGAATTTCGCTGGCTTGCCAGCTTGGCTCATTCGGCGTCTCGTTCCCTAGCGTTTTGACCGGTCGGATATTTTTGCGCTGGCACGTCGCATGCCTTTGGAGATTGGCCGAGACACCCATCCCTCGTCATCCTTGGGCGTAGCGGGACGCGAAGCGTACCGCGTAGACCCAAGGATCCATGCCGTGACTTCAGAGCGCTGCTGCGATGCAGAATTCTGCTCCGCTGCACCCTCGGCGGAGTTCACGGCATGGATCCCAGGGTCTCCGCGACGGAGCTTCGCTCCTGCTCCGCCCTGGGATGACGACGTTGGGGTTGCGTCAGCCAATTGCAAACGTTGGTGATGGCTCACCGAAACGAACGATGAAATCTTACCCGCCCACAAGCTTGCAACCTTTCAAAATCACTGTGTCGCGGAGCCGGTYCCTGGATTTGCTCCGAGGCCGAAAAAGGTGTGGCGCGCCCCGACGGGGTGGGGCGCGCCACGGGGCGCAGGGAGTGACGCCCTATTTCTTCAGCACCCCGTTGGCTTTGGCCGCCGCGTCCTTCAGGGCCGCTTCCGGCTCGGCGTTGCCGAGATAGATCTTCTGCATGGCGTCCGAGGTAATCTGGGCGATCTCTTCCCAGCCCGGAATGACCGGCGCGAAGCGGGCGTCGGGCAGCAGCGCGGTGAAGGCGGCGAGGTCGGCATTGTGGACGTAGTAATCCATCTTTGCCTCTTCCTTGTTCACCGGCAGGAAGCCTTCGCCTTGCGTGAACTTGGCGCGCTGCTCCTTGGTGAACAGGAAATCGAGCAGCTTCCAGGCCTCGTCCTTATTCTTGGAGTTCTTGAACATGATGATGGAGTCGGTGACGCCATAGGTGCCACGTGCGCCGGTCGGGCCGGCCGGGATGGCGGCGACVCCATATTTCAGCTTCGGCGCTTCCWCCTTGATCTGGTTGGACAGGAAGGGCGCGGTGATCATCATGCCGACCTTGCCCTGCTTGAACAGGTTCTGCACGTCCTCGCGATTGTTCGAGGTGACGCCCGGCTCCGTCAGGCCMTCGTCGATCATCGACTTGTAGAGCTTGGCGGCCTCGAGCGCGCCGGGCGTGCCGAGACCGGACGTGCCGTCCTTGTTCAGGATCTCGGTGCCGAAGGACCACATCGCATAATAGTAGTAGACGTCCGTCTCGATCTCCTTGCCTTGCATGCCGAAGCCGAAGGCGCCCTGCGCCTTGATCTTGCGTGCATCCTCCTGCAGCTCGGCCCAGGTTGCCGGCGGCTTGGCGATGCCTGCTTTCTCGAACAGATCCTTGTTGTAATACATGGCGCGCGCCGAAGCGGCGATCGGCAGGCCGTAGGTGTGGCCGTTCATGATCGACGGCTGCAGGAAGGTGTCGATGAAGCGATCCTTGAACTCGGGCGTGATGTAGCTGTCGAGCGGCTCGGCGACATCCTGCTGCACGAAGTCGATCAGCCAGCGCGTGCCGATGATCGAAAGGTCGGCATTGGTGCCGGCGGTGATGTCGGTGGTGAGCTTCTGCAGGAGCACATCCCACGGCACCACTTCATATTTGATGGTGATGCCCGGATTGGCCGCCTCGAACTCCTTCTTCACCGCTTCGAAATAGGGGCCGGTCTTGGCGCTGTACTCGGCGACCGTGACGCGCACTYCGCCCGCATCGGCCGGCACCGAAAGCGCCAGCATGCTCATTCCGGCCAACAGGCCGACAGTCCATTTCGCAAGGCTCATCTGATCTCCTCCCGTGATGCGCATTGGCGCCTGGCCCCGATGGGCGCAGGATTATGTGACTTTCTTACATTATCGATCATTCTACGCCACGCAAGCAGTTTATGATGTTGCTTAATTACATTTCGTTGGGTAGCCTTGGTCCTCCATCTGGCTTGCAGAGGGGGAGCGCGCATCGTGGATTCGAAGGCCGATTTCGAGGGTAGGACCGTTGTCGTCACCGGCGCCGGCGGCGGCCTCGGCTCGGCGATCGTGGCGCTCATGGCCGAGCGTGGCGCGCGCATCATTGGCTGCGATCAGTCGGCCGAGGCKCTGGCGAGCCCGCACATTGCTTCGCGCCACGYCTTCAACCTGCTAGACCGCGTCTCGATCGAAGCCGCGATCCCGGCCCTGYTCGACAAGGACGGCGTCCCGGACATCCTGATCAACAATGCCGGCTGGACGCGCGCCGAGACGATTGATGCGCTGACGCCGGACAAGATCGAACAGGAGCTCGATCTCAATCTTACGGGCGTGATGAATTTCGCCGATCCGCTCATCAAGGCGATGGCTGGGCGCGGCTCGGGCAGCGTCGTCTTCATCTCCTCGGTCAATGCCATTGCGCATTTCGGCAACCCCGCCTATGCCGCGGCCAAGGCCGGCWTCAACGCCTATGCCAAGTCGATCGCCGTCGAGCTTGGACGCAGCGGCGTGCGCGCCAATGTCGTCTGTCCCGGCTCGATCCGCACCGCCGCCTGGGATCATCGGCTGGCCAAGGACCCCGAAATCCTCGGACGGCYGAAGCGGCTCTATCCGCTCGGCCGCATCGTCAATGCGTCGGAAGTGGCTGAAGCCGTGGCTTTCTTGGCTTCGGACCGGGCGTCCGGCATAACCGGCGCAGTGGTGCCGGTGGACGCCGGACTGACAGCCGGCTACCTGCCCTTCATCGACGACATTCTGGGAGCGTGACCATGACCGATGTCCTGTTTCGCAACCTGTCGAAATCCTTCGGCCAGCTCCAGATCCTCGAGGACATCAACCTGGAGATCAAAAGCGGCGAGTTCGTCGTTCTGGTCGGCCCGTCCGGATGCGGCAAGTCGACCCTGCTGCGCATGCTGGCCGGGCTGGAGACGATCACCTCCGGCGACCTCGTGATCGGCGGCGTGCGCGCCAACGACCTGCCGCCGCAGAAGCGCAACATCGCCATGGTCTTCCAGTCCTATGCGCTGTTCCCCCATCTGAAGGCCTCGGACAATATCGGCTTCGGCCCGAAGATCCGCGGCGAGACGCGCGCCGCCGTCGAGGACAAGGTGAAGAAGGCTTCCGGCGTGCTGAACCTCTTCTCCTATCTTGACCGCTACCCGAGGCAGCTGTCCGGCGGCCAGCGCCAGCGCGTCGCCATGGGCCGCGCCATCGTGCGCGAGCCTTCGGTGTTCCTCTTCGACGAGCCGCTTTCCAACCTCGACGCGCAGTTGCGCGTGCAGATGCGCACCGAGATCAAGGCGCTGCACCAGCGGCTGAAATCGACCGTCGTCTACGTCACCCACGACCAGATCGAGGCCATGACCATGGCCGACCGCATCGTGGTCATGGACCGCGGCCGCATCCAGCAGGTCGGGCAGCCGCTCGAGCTCTACGATAAGCCGGCCAACAAGTTCGTCGCCAGCTTTATCGGCTCGCCTTCGATGAGCTTTGTCTCCGGCGCGCTGAGGACGACGGACGGCAAATCCTGGTTCGAGACCACGGGCGGCGGCCGGCTGGCGCTTGACGGCAAGGATGCCTCGCGCAGCGACACGGTCGAGGCGGRCATCCGCCCGGAGCATTTCATCATCGGCGCGGCCGACGATGYGATCGCCATCAAGGTCGACGTGGTCGAGCCGACCGGCTCCGAAACTCATGTCTACGGCTCGATCGACGGCGACACGGTGCGCGCCGTGTTCCGCGACCGCCTGCAGGTGAAGGCGGGCGACCGCCTGCTGGTGACCGTCGACCCGCGCAACATCCACCTCTTCGACAAGGCGACGGGCCTGCCGCTGCTGTGATGAAGACATGACGGTTACGAAATGAAGACGCCGGCCGATATCATCACCCGCCTGCAGCTGATGTCGCAGGACGGCACCAAGTCGGACCGCCGGCTGGCCGGCCTCGTGCTTTCCGACCTCGATTTCGCCTCCAAGGCGGCGATCTCCGAGATCGCCGCGCGCGTCGGCGTCAGCGAGCCGACGGTGACCCGCTTCTGCCGCAGTCTTGGCTGCGACGGCCTGCGCGATTTCAAATTCTACCTTGCGCAGGCAATCGCCATCGGCGGCCAGTATCTGTCGCCGGAGCCACTGAGCCGCGACGCGCGCGAGCAGCGCATCGCTTCGGCCATCACCGAGTCTGCAATCGCCGCCATCCAGCGCGCCAGCGAAAATCTCGACATGAGCGTGCTGCTGAGTGTGGCTGCCCGCATCGCCGGTTCCAGCAACGTCTTGTGCATCGGCTCCGGCGGCATTTCCTCGATGATGGCGACCGAGATGCAGAACCGGCTGTTCCGGCTGGGCCTCTCGGCGCTCGCCCAGATCGACGGCCAGCTGCAGCGCATGTATGCCGCCGTCGCGACTCCGGAGACTACGGTGGTCGCCTTCTCCGTCTCGGGCTATGCCCGCTCGGTGATCGAGGCGGTCGAGGTCGCGCAGCAATATGGCGCCGCGACCGTCGCCATCACCGCGCCGGACTCGGCCTTGGCCAGGGTCGCCGACACGGTCATCCTGCTGCAGCCATTCGAGGACGGCAACATCTACAAGCCGACCTCATCGCGCTACGCCCTGCTCGCCATCCTCGACATGATCGCCACCGCGGTGGCCGAAGCGCGCGGGCCGAAAGTGCTGGAGAACCTGCGCCGCATCAAGCAGAGCGTGAACACGCTGAAGGTCGACGATCCAAAGCTGCCGCTGGGGGATTGAGAAGAGCCGGCGGCGGAGCTGCGAATCTCCCCCCAAGCGGGGGAGATGTCCGGCAGGACAGAGGGGGGCGCTGTCCCGCCCGCGTCTCAAGATTCTGCATCGCCGCGCTGCCCCTCATCCGCCTGCCGGCACCTTCTCCCCGTTTAGGACGGGGAGAAGGGAGATCCTGCGACGCTGGCGGTTGGCGAAATCATCCGCGACAGCTCCTTTCTCCCCGTCACTATACGGGGAGAAATGCCCGGCAGGGCAATGAGGGGCAGCGCCGACCGGCGATATCTATCAATGCGGTGTCAACCGCCGGAAAGCGCCTCGACGCTCGTCGCCAGCGCCGCCGCGTCGCCCAGTATCCGCACCGTCTTCAGCCGCGACGTCCCCGCGGCAACGACCGAGACCGCCGAGCCCGGGACGCCCAGCGCCTTGGCCAGCAACCGCTCCAGCGCCGCATTGGCGGCGCCGTTCTCCGGCACCGCGCGCACGCGCGCCTTGAGATGGCTGCGTCCGTCGGCGGCCGTCTCGACGCCGTCGATGCGCTCGAGCGCCGCCTTCGGCGTCAGCCGCACGAAAAGGTCGATGCCGTCTCCACGCGAGCGAAACGGCGCGCTCATCGGCGGGGTCTCAGACGACGAGCGACAGCACGGTCGTGAGCAGGAACTGCCGGATGAAGAAGATGATCAAAAGAAGAATGATCGGCGAAATGTCGATGCCGCCGAGGTCGGGCATGAAACGAYGGATCGGCCTGAGGGCCGGCTCCGTCAGCCGGTAGAGCATGTTGGCGACGGTGTCGACGAACTGGTTGCGCGAGTTGACGACGTTGAAAGCATAAAGCCAGGAAAAGATCGCCGAGGCGATGATGACCCACCAATAGAGGTCGAGCGCCATGACGATGGTTTGAATGAGGGCGATCATGCCGGTCTCCAAATTGTCGCCGACATGTAGCCATTGCGCGCGAAACCGGCAAGCCCGCCGGCTTCGGCGCATTGCGCGAGGCAACCGTTTCGCCTTGACATCAAACGACCGCGACCGATAAAAGCCGATCCGCTGGAACGGGGCTGTAGCTCAGCTGGGAGAGCGCATCGTTCGCAATGATGAGGTCAGGGGTTCGATCCCCCTCAGCTCCACCAGCGGGAATCCTTAAGCGATTGAAACAACGACGTTTTATCAATCGCTCGGCATTCTTCCCCACTTAGCCGCTTTATGCCTCTGTCTTTTGGGGGCGGAGAATATTGTTCCCGCCACGCGCCCGACGCGCAGATTCCATGACGGCGCTCCGTTGTCGACCGTATAGAAACGAGCGCCACAGCCTTGCCAGAGCACGTTTGCCTTCTGCCACTGTTCGGTTCCCGCACGGGCGAGGTGCTTCTCGCGCGCTGATGACCTGTGGCTTGCCGGGATAGTGCGACAGTCGTGGCGCCTTAATAGCCGCCGCCGCCCGAGCCGCCGCTACCGCCGGAGCTACTGCCGCCACCCATTGTGGTCTGTGCCGGGGAATGCTGCGCTCCATTGCTGGTCATACACCCGGCGGCACTGGTGAGGATCATGAGCAAGACTGCGATTGTGATGTGACGGCGCATGAGGTTCTCCCTTCCGTGAGGTTCCTATCGCGCATCCGGTCAACACCATTGAAACTCGGTTTTATTCCATCACGATTGAGTGACRGATTCGCGTACTCACGAGGCGCTGCGCGATCCCTCTCCATTAAGTAATTGGAAATGAACGGCGATGCCTGACGCCAATGGCCGACTGCTGCGGCTTTGACGCGTCCGAATGGGCGGTCATGAATATTCGCTGAATGGAGCCTTCAGCCTCCGTTCCGCGCGGCTTCTCTACAAAGGGACCGTTCAACCCGCGGTCCCCTGCCGCATCGAAGGAGAGATCCCCATGACCCGCACCTCAATCGTCGCTGCCGCCCTTGCCGCCGCCGTCGGCTTCACCGCCGTCGCTCCCGCCATGGCCAACGACGTCAACATCGAACAGTATGGCTGGCGCAATTCCGCAGGCGGCGCCCAGCACGRCTACCGCAACCGCATCCATTTTCACCAGGATGGCCGCTTCAACACCGCGATCGGCCAGCAATATGGTCGTCGCAACCTGTCGGTTATCGGCCAGCAGGGCGTCAACAACTACGGCGCGACCTATCAGTATGGCAACCGGAATGCCGCAGGCATTGCCCAGTTCGGCTCGAACCACACCGCTATCCTGACGCAGGACGGCAACGGCAACGTCGCCGCCGGGGTGCAGGTCGGCCACGGCTGCAATGCGGACGTCGGCCAGGGCGGCAGCGGCAATGTCGCCGCCTTCGTCCAGGACTGCCCCTGAACCATGGATGGCCGGCAATGGAAGTTGCCGGCCGCCATCCTGAGATGGCGAGGAGAACGTTCATGACCAAACTGGACAAGCGAGCAGCGGCGGCATCGGCCGCGCTCCTGGCTGTCATCGCCGCCGGCGTGGCCGGCGCGACAGCCGGCAGGGACGGCTCGAATTCCGGGCCGTTGCGATGCGAGATACGGGAGACGATCCGGGGCGACGCCATCCTGCTGGAGCCCCTGGTCTATGCCGACAAGAGCACCAGCGGCACCTACTCGGTCAGCGTCTCCGGGGGCGGCGCGTCGGGCTCCACCAACATCCAGCAGGGCGGCGCCTTTGAGGCCGGTCCCGGCAAGCCCGCATCGCTCGGCCAGATGAGCCTCGGGGCGAATGGCGCCACCTACGACGTCAAGCTGAAGGTGACAGCAGACGGCACGACCATCAACTGYGTCAAGCAGGTGTCCGGCGCGACCTGAGCGCCGGCTGCAAGGACCGATCGAAAAGGGCTCCGGGCAACCGGGGCCCGTCGCCATTTTCGCCAGGCCACGAGCAATTCCCTGAAAGTGAGCGTCGGGTCCCCCCGTCCGGAATTGCGCGAGGTTGAACACTTGGAGCCTTGGCGATTCTGGCAAAAGGCCGAGCCGCTCCTGATGTTGAACGGCGCCTGAACGACCCCTTCCGTCACGGTTCAGCCTGGCTGTGCGACTGTTCCCCATCAACGGTCGAACCCCGCCAGGAGACGTAACATGAACCGCCAGATTACAAAGCTCGTCCACGCCACTGCGCTCGCCGCGGCTATTGGCCTGCCCCTTTTTTCCGCTCCGGCAAAGGCGGGCGGTTCGATCGGGTTTTACTACACGCCTCGGACGACCCGCGATGCGCGCGCGCTGGATCTCGGCCTGCGCGCCTATTCGTTCTACAACGGACTGCGCAGCGGCGCCCATATCAGGCAGTTCGGGCGGAACAACCGTGCCGGCATAGCTCAGGAAGGGGCCGGCAACCTCGGCATAATTCGCCAGGAGGGCAGCGGCCACTCCGCTACCTTGCGGYAGGATGGCAACGACAATTCCTACGGCATCTTCCAGTTCGRCAGAAACACCGACGCCAACGTCGCACAGRCCGGCGACGGGCAGAGCGGAGCGGCTCTCCTGTTCGGCTGGTAGGCGAGAATTCGCGGGGGTCGCGGCTACGTGAACAGCTGTCTCTAGCCACGTAGCCGCCGGCTGYCTTCGTTACTGCTCAGCAGACCTGGAAACGGCTCCTGGGCAAATGCAGGAGCGCATTTCGGCTCGGACGGCCTCAGTCATCCCAGTCATCCCAATCGTCTTCGTCTCGCTGCGGATAGCTGGGAATGACCCGGATAATCGGCTGTGGACGCTGATAGCGCCAGTAATATTCGTCCGACGGCCGCGGCTCGTAGGTGCGGTAGATTTGCCGGTAGTGGTGTTTGGGCTTCCAGTATTTGTGCTTCTTCTGCGGCCGCACGCAGTAGCCGTCCTCCGTCAGGTACGCGCATGTCACATGCGCCTCCTGAACCAGACTGCCTCTCTCCGGCACCACGATCATCGGCGCTGCATGGACCRCAAAAGTCGGCGCCAGCACGGCGCCGGCAAGGGCAAGAACGGACAATTTCATCGACCTCTCCATCGTCTCCGGGTTACGGCCGGAAAAGCCTTCCGATTGGGGACGATTTGCGGCGGCCGGTGATCACATTGATTTTCCGCCGCACATATGAGCGTTAGATCATGTCGTCTGCCCGCAAGCTCGAAGCCCGGACCGGGCGCATCCATTGCTCTAGTTCGCCAGCTGATCGAGAAGCGAATCTATTTCGCCTTTCTTCGTCGATTCGGGCGAAGCAGCGGGGGCTTGCGGATCAACGGCGGCGGGTTCCGCCGCCGGCGCGGGAGTCTCGGCGACGGCCTCGCCATCCGGACTCGGATTTTGCGGCGGCGCCGCGGTTTCCGCATTGCCATTGTCTGGCGCTGCGGCCGCGGCCGGGGCAGCGGGCGACGATTTCGGCCGTGGCTTGGCGTTCCGCAGAAGATCGCCGATCAGATCCGCCGCTCCTTTGCCGGAACCGGTCGCGCCTGTCTGACCGGAGATCAGCTTGTCGAGATTGAGTTTTCCGGTCGGCAGCCCAAGACGGCTCAACATGTCCAGCGCGCCCTTCGGGTCTTTCGCCAATGCGCTCAGGTCCGGATAGACGCGGGGCGCGGACAGGGAGCCGTCGACCACAATCGGCACACCGATGCCCTTCACGGCGACGTCGCCTCCCTGCCCGGCAAGCGAAGCGACGACGCGGGGGTTGAGATGGATGTCGAGCGTCTGGTCGGCAAGGTCCATCTTGCCCGAACCGTCCATCCGCACCAGCGGGCCCAAAAGATTGATATCCGTTGTCTGCGCAACGCCGTTCTCGATGGCAAATGAGGCGCCGAGTTCCGTGAAGTTCGTCTTCTTGGCCTGATCCTGCTTGAAGCCGCCGGACAGCAGGCCGACAAGGTTGTTGTAGACCTCCGCTATGTCGATGCCGCGAAATGCGCCGTCGCTGAATTTTGTCGCTGCCTTGCCGCCGAGCGAACGGGCAAGCGATTTGGTGCTCTTTCCCGAACCTGAAACCGCGACCGTCGCGTTGAGCGTGCCTTCGATGCGGTCAAAATCCGCTGCATCGTGAAGCAGGGGAGCGGCGGCCGCGCCGGCGATCGCCGTGTTCAGTTCAAGCGAAGGGGCATCGCGCGAGCCATCGGCGATCATTTCCGCCGCAATTGTGCCGCCGTAGAAAGGACTTTGCGGCACGCTCAGATGCGCCTTCCCGTCGGCCACCGTCAGGGTGGTTGCCACCGGGCCGGCGAAGACCTCTCCATAGCCGAGCTTATCCGCCTGGATCTCCACCTTGGCATCAATGCCCTTGAGGAAGGAGAGATCGATTGGAGCGTCGGCGGCGCCGGCGGGCTTTTGCTTGGCGCCTGCCGCGCCGTCACCGCCGCCGGCGAGTGCAGCAAAGTCGAGTTTTGCGAACTTGAGCGACGTCCGGATGTTGAGAGGTTCCCCCAGTTTCATCGAGCCTTGTCCGGACGCCTTGACGCCGTTCAGGGCGACGGTGGCTTTCTGGAAGGAAAGCTGCCCCGGAGCGGCATCGACATCGCCTTTGAAGGCAAAGCCTTGCAGACTGCGGGAAGCGCTTCGGCCCAGCCACTGCATCAGCTTGTCGACGGAGGCCGACGTGACCGAAACCTGGCCCTTGAATGTGCCGCCAACCCCGGCAACACCGTTGACGCTTCCTTCAAGATATTTGGAGGCAACCGAAAGGCTGATCGGTGCGGATGCATCGGCAACAGAGGCACCGGCAAGAAAAGGCGCAGGCGCGAGCTGCGACTGGAACGTCACGGCCTGTCCGCGTAAGGCGAACTTGCCGGCCACATCGACCGGCTTGCTGACATCGTGAACTTTCACGTCCAGGTTCAGCCCGGTAATGTCGTTGGCTGTTTGATCCTTGGCATCGGTCAGCGCCGCAAGGGGAAGCTTGCCGTCTCGAATCCCGACGCTCCCCTGCAGATTGGCGCTGCTGCGAATGCGCTTTGCGGTCAGCCCTCGAAAAGCGAAGCCCATATCGGCCGTCAGCTTGCCGGAAAGCGGCACGGTTTGCCCGACAAGCTTCGCCATCGAGCCTATGTCGAGCCCTGAACTGGCAATGTTGCCCCGTATGGTGGGAGGTGCTTCACCCACATTCGTCGAGGCCTTCGCGGTGACGCTTCCCGCRTCCAGGCCGAAGTGCTCAAGCTTCGCCTCGAGATGCCCGTCGCGCAGCGTAGCGCTGAGCTGAACATCCGAAGCCCGTATTTTGCCGCTGACCAGTTGATCGATGGCAACGCTGATGTCGGCATCGAAATTGGACAGCATTGCAAGGTTGGGTTCTCCCGAACCGGTGGCAGCTTTGCCCCCGCTGGAGCCGCCCTTTCCGACGTCGCTCAGCGCGTCGATATCGACGCGCTTTGYCGCAAGGTCGGCGAAGAAGTGGTGCCGTGCCCCAGGCTGAAAGAGCGCGTCCATCTGGAAGTTTTGATCGCCGATATCGAACTTGCCACCCTTGATCTGATAGCTGCCGTTCCCGTTGAGCTGAATYTCTCCGCTCGCATGCAATGAAGAGAATTTTTGCACCGGCGCCGGGTCAAGCCGCGCTTCGATGGCGATTTGCGCAGGGAGCCGCTTCAGGATCGGCCGCAGCGCGGAAAGACTGCCGCTCATTTCCACGCGACGGCCATCCCTGGTACCGGCCAATGAGAACGAGACCTCGCGGTCGAGGTCCGGAACTTTTAGATCGGCGTCGATTGCCGTGACCGTGATTGCATTGCCGGCCGCAGCGCTGGAAGTGAGGCTGCCGTTTCTGATGGTCAGCTGGTTGATCGCCAGTCGCTCGAGCGCATTGACAATCGATGCGAACGGATCTGCCTGCGCCTCGTTCGACGCCGCAGGTGAATCGGCGGTCCCTGAAGCCTTGACGGCGATTGCCGGGTCCGTCAGCGCGACGGACTGTATCTCGAGCTTTTCAGACCATAGCGACGAGAACGTTATCGATGTCGAGAACCGCGGAGCGGATATCTCGAGATCGCCCGTGCCGGTCGACAGGGAAATATCTTCCGCGACCACCGCCAGGCTGGGCAGGAGCGACAGTCTGACCGGCCCGTCCAGCCGAATGGTCATCCCCGTCGCGGATGACAGCTGCCGGCTCAATTCGGCACGAACCCAGTCGACTGAAATCAAAGCGGGCAAAAGGAAGAGCAGCCCGACGAAAAGAACACCAGCTACAGTGAATGCAGCGACGATTTTTCTCACATCGACCARCCAGAATGCTCGGAAGAATCAGTATCGTCAGCATACATGCTTCCGGCGCCCGACTGAATCCTGTAGTCGATGGCTTCGAGCGGACGAATTTCGGACTGCTGCACGGAGCTCGGCCGGCGCTTTGMCGCGAGCTCTCACAACCGGGCCCCTTAGACGCAAATGTTTCCAGGCCTACGAGTTTGGAAACGATTAGCCGTTTTCAGAGCCATTCCCGCGAAACAGACCGGGCGCATTCATCGCGCATCCCACGGCGCTGATGCCCGTCTCAACGAAACAGGGGAATGCAAATGTCTATGCTTGGAAATCTGGCCGGCTACGGCCGGTTCGTTATGCGCGAACACAACCGCGCCAAGACCAGGAACTTGATGAACAGTCTGTCGCCTGAGCTGCAGAAGGACATCGGCTGGGAAGCCACGCCCGGCGCTCGCGAAAAGGCGCGCCTCGCGCAAATCGTCTTTGCCGGCACGCGCTGAGCCAACCAAGCCCTTCGCCCATGCAGGGCGAGGGGCTTCTCGATCCGGCAGCCCTCTTGCGCCATCGCATGCGGCCCCCGGCGCCGGACCATCGTGCCATCGCGGCGAAACAGACGAGGTCCGACGGCGACATATCGGCCATTTCAACGGAGGAAGTGCCTATGTCAGTGCTCGGAATCCTGCTCCACCACAGCCGCGCGATCATCGACGCGCATAACAATGCCAAAGTCAGAAACCTGATGGACGCGATGCCGCCTCGCGCGCACGCAGAGGCCGGCAAGGAAAGGCATCTCGCCGAAGGGCACGAGCGCCTCCCCCGGCACCGGCGCGATAGACGATCGAAGTGACAGGCTGACTGCTCAGGAGGCCGGCACGGCCCGATCSGAATTGCCCCTGGTCATGCCACCCGAAAATAGCTCGTCATGCCCGTCTTCTGGTGCTCGATGATGTGGCAGTGCAGCAGCCAGTCACCGGGATTGTCGGCGACGAAGCCGAGCTGAACCTTCTCGTTGGGCTGGATGAGGTAGGTGTCGGAGACGAGCGGCTGCACCTGGCGCGTCGAGGACGATAGCACCTTGAAGCTCATGCCATGAAGATGGATAGGGTGCGCGTGCGGCGTGAGGTTTTCCATGTCGATGACATAGGTTTTGCCAAGTTTCAGTTCCGCCAATGGCGCGGTCGGGTCCGGCGTGTCGCCCGGCCAAGGCACCTTGTTGATCGCCCAGAAACTGTAGCCGAGCGAGCCGCAGATGCCGTCGCCAGGCACGTTTTYCGCCGTGGCGCTGAGCGCCAGCGGAATGTGCGTGGCGCCGGCGACGTCCACCTCAGCCACCGGATTGGCCTCCAGCGGCGCGAGGTCGCGAAGGTCACGCTTGAGCGACGTTCCGACGGCGYGCAAGGTCGCCAAAATCTTGGGCTTGGTGCCCCTGACGTCGCGCACGCTGACGATCGCGCCTTCGTCATCGGGCATGCGGATGGCGACCTCCAGCCGCTGRCCGGGTCCGATCTGCAAGGCATCGGGCGCGAAGCGCTGCGGAACCGGATTGCCGTCGAGCGCGATGACGGCCGCCTCTGCACCCTCGACGCGGAATGCATAGATGCGGGTGACGTCGGTGATGGCGGCCCGAAGCCCCACCAGCCCGCCGGCCGGCGCGTCATATTGCGGCTGTGCGAGCCAGTTGGCCGTGCGCACGGTGCCATAGGTGCCGGCTCTCGCCGCATCGCGTGGCCGGAACTGCTCGATGAACTGGCCGTCGTCGCCGAGCCGCCAGTCGCGCAGGTTGATCACCACTTCGGAATCGAAGGCCGGATCCCTCGGGTTCTCCACCACGACGACGCCGGTCAGCCCGTGGCCCATCTGGGTCAACGTGTTGCAGTGCGGGTGGTACCAGAAGGTGCCCGCATCGGGCGGCGTGAAGGCGTAGTCGAAATGATCGCCCTGATAGACATAGGGCTGCACCAAGAAAGGCACGCCGTCCATCCTGTTCGGAACGCGCACGCCATGCCAATGGATCGTCGTCGGGTCGTCGATGCCGTTGATCAGCCGCGCCGCAAAAGCCTCGTCCTTCCTCATCCTGACGACCGGCGGCATCCCGGCCTCGCCGTAGGTCAGGACATTTTTCGTCGGTGCGCCATCCGTCAGCTGCGCCTGAATACTGGCGGTCTTCAGGATCAGCGGCTCGGRCGTGGCCGCGGCCAGCCCGGCCACCCTGCCGACGGTCGAGGCGCCGATGCCGGCAAGGCCGGCTGCAGCGGTGGCTTTGAGAAGATTGCGGCGCGTGAATATCGTCATCTAGCTTTCCAGCGGGCAATGTTTCGGAACCAATCCAAGATTGGGYTGGACCGGTTGAGGCGCCTATCATCATCCGGCTCCCTGGCCTAGTCCCGCAGGCTGAACACGAACGGCGCCGTGCGGGTGACGCGCGCGCCGAGCTCCGCTGGCGGTGTGGGCACCGTGGCGCCCTGCAGCGCGCCAAGCGCCGCGCGATCGAGGTCCGCGTCGCCCGACGACCGCGCCAGCCGGGCGGAGAGAACCCGTCCCGATGCATCGACCGTGAAAGTCACATTGGGCCTGCCTTCAGCCCGCCTGGATTTCGCCGCGCTCGGATAGCGCGTGTGCCGCCTGATCCAGGCCGCGAGGCTGGCATTCCATCGCGACGGGCTGACGCTGGACCGCGACGCCGCCTCCGGCGACTGCGGCGCGGCGGCTTTCACCCCCGCCTTCGCGTCGAYGCTGGCGGTCGTCACCACTTTGGACGGCTCCGACTTTTCCTTCTTCGGCGGCCGTTTCGACTTTTCGACCGGCTTCCTGTCAGCCTTCTTCGTCACCTCGGCCGGCTTATCCGCTTTGATTTCGGTCTCAACCGGTCTTGGCTGCGGCAAAGGGATGGCAACCTCAGGCGCGATAGCCTCGACGGGATCGGGCACGACTTCGTCCAACGGTGCCTGCTCATCGAGAGCCGCCACCGTTGCCGCCGGTTCGGCCGCCTCCGTCTTGCCGGCGTCGACCGGCTGCTCAGTCACCGGCTCGGATTTTTCGGCGACCGGCGCCGGGTCGCTCACCGTTTTCGCATCGCTGACGGCTTCCGTCTCCTCGACCAAATCCGGCCGATCGGATGTCACCGCGTCCAGCATGGCCGCTTCTTCCGGCACGGGCGGTGCGACCACCAGCGGCGCCATTTCGACCGCCAGCGCCGGCGGCGGGCCGCCGTCCGGAACCTCGGTGAAAACAAGATGCTGCACCGCATAGGCAATCGCGACATGGCCGGCAAAGACAATCGCGGCCGCACCGGCCCACCGACCGGCTTCACGCAGGCCGAAGCGTGGCTGGCCAATCGCGGACAAGGCGGCCGTCATTGGCCCGTGCTCCCGCCTGTCGCCGGCGGAGTGCTGCCGCCGGCGGCCGGGGCTCCGCCTGGCGGGAGAGCACTCCCGGGACCTGACGCCGTCTCCAGGCCGACCAATGCAACCTTCAGATAGCCGGCGGCGCGCAGCAGGTTCATCACCTCCATCAGCTCGCCATAGCCGACTGTTTTGTCGGCGCGCAGGAAGATGCGGGTCTGCTTGTCGCCCTTGCTGCGGCTGTCGAGCCCGGCGGCTAAGGCGGGGCGCGGCACGCTCTCATTGCCGATGGCTAAAGTCAGGTCGCTTTTCAGCGTAAGGAAGAGTGGCGTCTCGGGCCGTGGCGCCGGCGTTGCCGTCGAACCCGGCAGGTCGACATCGACGTCGACCGTCGTCAGCGGTGCCGCCACCATGAAGATGATCAGCAACACCAGGATGACGTCGATGAACGGCGTGACGTTGATCTCATGGCTTTCCTCGAGATCGTCGCCGGCCGTTTCGCGGATCCGCACAGCCAAGGCCAGCTACTTCGCCGCTATTGYCGTTGCCGGCGGCACCGTGCGGAAATCGAGGTCGCGGCTGACCAGCCGTTCGACGCCGGCGGAAGCATCGGCGAGGATTTGTCTGTAGCCGGCTATCGATCGTGCGAAGACGTTGTAGATCACCACCGCCGGGATTGCGGCGACCAGGCCCATTGCGGTGGCAAGCAGCGCCTCGGCGATGCCCGGCGCCACCACCGCCAGATTGGTGGTCTGCGCCTCAGAGATGCCGATGAAGGCGTTCATGATGCCCCAGACGGTGCCGAACAGGCCGACAAATGGCGCCGTCGAGCCTATGGTGGCGAGCAGGCCTGTGCCGCGCGACATGCGCCGCGCCGCCGCCGCCTCGATGCGCCCGAGTCTCGAGGTGACGCGCTCCTTCAGGCCGTCGCCCGAGGCATGGTCGAGCGCGCCGGCCGAGAGCGCGCGCTCTTCCTCTGCCGCGCGCACCAGCAGAGCGCCGGGTCCGTTGCCGTGGCCGAGCGCGCGGCCGGCCTGTATCAGCGTCACGGCATTGCCGATGGCAATGGCGGCGCGACGCGCCCTCAGCTTGCCGCCGAGGATTTCGAGCGACTTGGCGAGCCAGATCGTCCATGTCACCAGCGAGGCAAACGCCAGCCCGACCATGACCGCCTTCACGACGATGTCGGCGTTCATGAACATTCCCCAGGGCGAGAGATCGTGCGGCAGCGTGAGTGAAACGGCAGGCGCCGCAGTCGCGGCCGGCATCGCGATCGGCGACGCCGGTTGTTCCTGCGCGACGCCAGGTCCGATCGCGATGAGGTACGCGGCCAGTGCCGCGTGCAGACCGTTTCGGGACACGCCTCGTCCTCGCTTGTTCATTGCACTTAAACGACGGGCTGGCGGGCTGCCTGAGCGCGAACGTCGGCACGGCCCCGCGTGGCTGCTCGACTGAGTACGAAACATGAATTTTATAGTCAACATTAAAGATGATATTTTAAGCCAACAAATAGAGCAAGGTCTCGGCCTCGGACGACGCGGGATCGCATCCGCAAGAGCGCAGGAGCGGCGTTCCGAAGCGCGTGTGATAGGCTATGCTTCTCGCGGGATGAGGAGACTGTGAATGATCAAGGCGACACCGTTCGACTTCCCCTATGACGGCCGGCTGGTGCCGCAACAGACCGCACTGCTTGTGATCGACCTGCAGGAGGATTTCCTGTCGCCGACGGGCTACTTTTCCAGGCGAGGCTATGACCCTTCCCCGCTCCGCGCCATCCTGCCGGCGGTGAACCGGCTGATTGCAGCCGCCCGCGCCGCCGGCCTGACGATCATCCACACCCGGCAGGGCTACCGTGCCGACATGGCCGACATGACCCCTTACGAGAAATGGCGCCGCAAGCGGGCGGGACTGGAGGGCACCGACATCCTGCTGCGCTCCAGCCCGGGTTTTMAGATCGTTTCCGATATCGAGGTGGCTCCGCAAGACATCGTCGTCGATAAGACCTGCAACGGCGCCTTCACCCATACCGACCTGGAGCTCATCCTGCGGGCGCGCGGCATCACGCATCTTCTGTTCAGCGGATGCACGACGGACGTCTGCGTGCATACGACGTTGCGTGAGGCCTGCGACCGCAATTTCCAGTGCCTGACGGTTTCCGACGCCTGCGCCAGCGGCGACGAAAAGGCGCATGAAGCCGCGCTCCACATGGTGACGGTCGAGGACGGYGTCTTCGGCGCGCTGGCGGACTCGCAAGCCGTCATCACCGCGCTGTCACTACTTGCGGACGCGGCGAGCTGAAGATTTCCGGTCCGCGACGATCGCCCACCTCCGGCCAGCCGATATCCTTGCGGATATCCATTGGCAGCAAATAGAGTGTCCGCGCCGCCCGATAGCGGGCGCGGATGGCCGCGTATTCGGTTGCCATGCGGCTGATGGATGACAGGATCGACATCTTGTTTCTCCCTTGGTTGATGCCGCGTCGAAAGCAGCGGCACCCATCAGGACGAACGACGGATGGCTTTCGGAACGGTGAGGGCGAATTTTCTGAAAATGATCTCTGCATTGCCGATCGACAGGTGCTCGTTGGCGCTATTCATCGCTGGCCGAATTTTTTTGCATGCACCGTTCCGTTCCCAACGCCGCCTTCGTCTTGACGGTTGTGACGATCGCGGAGGCCGCGGCGGCCTCCGCCAGAACAGACGGAGCCAAGCCATGTCGAATGCAGTGACCTTGATCAATGTCTTTACCGCCAAGCCCGGCAAGCAGCAGGATCTCGCAAGGGTGCTCGCCGAAGGGACGCGCAGCTTCTTCAGCAAGCAGCCGGGCTCGTTAGCTTCATCCGTGATCGTCGGCAGCGACGGCAGCAAGGTGGTCAACATCTCGCAATGGCGCTCGGCCGAAGACATCGCCGCCTTCCGCGGCGACCCTCGCTTCGCCGAATACATGAAAACGATCGTGGAAGTTGGAACCGGCGAGAGCGTGATGGGCCACACCAGCTATTCCCATACGGCCGGCGTGGAAAACCAGGCGTGACCGGTTCGCATGACCGTCCCGTTGCAACGACGGAAGCCAGGCTTCGCGCCTTCGAGCGCGAGGCCGCAGGCTTGAGGGCCCGGCTGCACCGCTACTGCTCGCGGATAGTGGGATCGGTCATCGATGGCGAAGACATCGTCCAGGAAGCCTTGGCCAAAGGTTTCGTGGCGATCAGGAACGGCGACATGCCCGAGAAGACCGAGCCCTGGCTGTTTCGCATCGCGCACAATTCGGCGCTCGATTTCCTGCGCAAGCGAAGCCGATCGCGCCCGAGCGAAAGCGATGTCGAGCTCGATACGATCGCCGCCGAGGACTCTCCCATCGATGCGCGGATTGCCGCCGAGGCCAGCCTTGCCGAGTTGATGCAGTTGCCGCCGGCGCAGCGATGCGCGGTCGTCCTAAAGGACGTGCTGGGCCACAGCCTGGAGGAGATCGGCGAGATCCTCGAAACCACCGAAACCGCGATCAAGGGCGCGCTGCAGCGCGGCCGCGAAAGCCTGCGCAGGCTTGCCGCAGCGCCGCGGCCGGCAACGCCGCGCCCGACGCTCAACCRGCAGGACGTGCGGCGCCTCGGCGACTATGTCGCGGCCTTCAACGCGCGCGATTTCGATGCCTTGCGCGGCCTGCTCGCCGACGACGTGAAGCTGGAACTCGTCAATCGACTTCGCGCCGAAGGCAAGGAATATGTCGGCAATTATTTCGGCCGCTATGCCGAAGAGACGCATTGGCATTTCACCACCGGGCTCGTCGAAGGCCGCCCCGCCATCCTGGTCACCARCCCGGACCGCCCGGCCGGGCCTCCGCGCTATTTCATTCTCATTCATTGGGAGAACGGCCGGATCACCGGCATCCGCGATTTCCTTTTCGCGGACTATGTGATGGACGGATTGGAGTTCTCGTCTCGACCGTCGGGAACCATCGATMCCGTGTCGCGATAAACGCCCCAGCGATTTTGCCAGTTCGGCCTGACCGGCTGGCCGATCGATCTCAGCCGGCGCGCACTCCCGTGAAGAAGCGAGACGCACGCGGTCCCGGCCGCGGAATGTCGGCCTCGCGTCGCGCCAGTGAATTCGATACCAGCGTGATCGTCTCGCGTCCGATCCGRGCGATCTCGCGGGGACGGTCGATGCCGCTGACCATGAATTCCTCGATGCCAAGCGCCGCATAGGGCAGCAGCGAGAGCGCAAGCCGTGCCGCCGGCCCCGCGACCTCGACCGCCTTGCGGTCGGAGGCGTCCGCCCAGCCTTGCGGATGGATACGCACCGGAAGGGCAAAGCGYAGCCTGCCGGCGCGGCCGTGTTCGGCGGCGGCGCTGCGCACGCGCTGCATCAGCTGTGCGACTTGGTCCGGCGAGCCGGCGGCCAGCTCGAAAACATCGGCATGCCGACCCGCGGCCTTCAGCGCCGTGCCGGATTGCCCRCCGAGGCGGATGGTGAGATCCGCGCCATGCGGGCCCTTGCGCGGCACATAACCGCCTCTGACGCTGTAGAAGGCGCCTTCGTGATCGAAAGGCTTCTCGTTCGACCAAAGGCGCTTCAACAGCACCAGATATTCGTCGATGCGCTGCCACACTATGCTGTGGCCGACGGGCCGCGCTTCGGCGTCGCAGTCCTCGAACGGCTCGCTCAGCATTCTGAGCGACAGGCGACCGCCGCCCTTGCGGTCCAGCGCCGCGAGTTGCCTCGCCGCCACCGTCGGTTCGATCACGCCGGCCCAATGCGTCAGCACCACTTCGAGCGACGCAGTGCGGTCGAGCGTCTGGGCGGCGATGTCCATATTGGCGAGCAGGCCGGCCGGATCGTCGACGACCAGCTTGCGGAAACCRGCATCCTCGATCAGCGACAGCTTGGTCGCGGTCTCCGCGAAATCGTAGAAGAAGCTGCCATCGGCAGGCTTGCCGGGAACATGCGTGAACTCGATCGGCATTGCCATCTCTCCATCACGTTGGATCGCCCCGCTTCAAAGCCCTCGTATTTGAAATCTGCGCGCCGGCACGCAACAGCGCCCGGCGGCGCGGCCAGTTCCACTACGACTACTTGAAATTCAGATTGTCTGTCGGCGGGGCCTCGGCCCCGATACGGTCAGGACTCGACGGTCAGGGGATGATCCCCAGCACCACGGCGCCGGTGAACACGAAAGCCAGCGCGAAGACGAGATAGRCAAAAGTGCCGCCATAGGCGGGCCTCCAGCTCTGGTCGGCGGTCAGCCTCTGGCCTTTGCGCTGAGCGTTCTGAATGTAGGACATGGTCGAGCCTCCGTCTCGGTAATTAATCTATAAACTTACTAGACTTTGTCGATTGCTATTTTTGAGGCGTTGTTGGAACGGCATTCCCAGGATTCGGCCCTTGGTGGTTTTTCTTACCCTACAAAAGCGAGGATTCCGGCTCGTCAAAGCGTGCGACATGGCCTTGGCTGGCCTGCAATCGGCCAGTAGGGCGGCCAGCCGAAGCCAAAAAGCCGTTTGTTCGACGGTGCTTGGCCATTCCGAGCGGCAGGGATAGCATCGTTCCGAGCAGACAAAACCTTCAGAACGGAGAAAAGACATGGGTGGAAGGCTGGCGGGCAAGGTCGCCATCATTTCGGGCGGTGCGACAGGCATGGGCGGGGCGGCGTCCGAGCTGTTCGCAGCCGAAGGCGCCAAAGTGGCGATCGTCGACCGCAACGGCGAGGCGGCGGGCAAGACCGCCGCGGCGATCCGGGCGCGCGGCCATATCGCCGAGCATTTCGTGGCAGATGTTTCGGACGAAGCGCAGGTCGAAGCGGCAGCGAAGGCGGCGGCGGAAAAATTCGGCCCGGTCACCGTGCTGTTCAACCACGCCGGCACCATCGTCATCAAACCGTTCCTGGAAACGACACTGCAGGAATGGGACTGGCTGCATGGCGTCAACGTCCGCTCGATGTTCCTGATGACGCGCGCGGTGCTGCCCGGCATGATCGCCGCTGGCGGCGGCTCGATCGTCTGCACCTCGTCGATCTCGGCAGTGGCGGCCACGCCGAACGAGGTGCTCTACGACACCACCAAAGGCGCCTGCCACATGTTTGCCCGCGCCATCGCAGTGGAGTTCCGCGACCGCAACATCCGCTGCAACGCCGTCTGCCCCGGCTTCATCCGCACGCCCCACGGGCTGCGCGAGGTCGCCGACCTCGGCAAGCTCGGCGTCGACGTCTCCGACGCGGCGATGGCCGCGCAGCAAGGCCGCATCGGCGAGCCGGAGGAAGTGGCGAAAGCGGCGCTGTTCCTGGCCAGCGACGAATCGAGCTTCGTCAACGGCGCGCATCTCTTCGTCGACAATGCGTTCACGGCGATTTGAGGCGTTTGCTTTCTCGGGGTTATGACTTCCAGCGTCGCGCCGCCCCTCACCTGCCTGCCGGCATCCTCTCCCCGTAGAGTGACGGGGAGAGGGGCGCTCTCATCGATGGTTTCGCCAATCTCAAGCGCAGCAGGAAGAATGCCAAGGCCGCAGCCAGCCCCCTTCTCCCCGTCACTATGCGGGGAGAAGGTGCCGGCAGGCGGATGAGGGGCGGCGCCAGCCTGGCCAGCGTGACACCATTGCTACCGTTCCTCCCTCCGGAACGGCTTCAGCAGCGCGGATGGCGCCACCGCATTGCGTGACATGAATGCCATGGCGATGATGGTGAAGATGAAGGGCAGCATCAGGAACGCTTCGTAGGGAATGTGCCCGAGGCCGCTGGCCTGCATCCTGAGCTGCAGCGCGTCGACGAAGGCGAACAGCAGCGCTGCTCCCGCCGAGCGCCACGGATCCCAGCGACCGAACACGACCAGCGCGATCGCTACCAGCCGCGCCCCGAGACGACGCCGAAGGTGAAGGCATTGAACTGCGCCATGGTGAGGAACGCGCCGGCGAGCCCCATCAGCGCGCCGCCGAGGATCACCGCCTGGAAGCGTGTGGCGATGACGCTGACGCCGGCGGAATCGGCGGCGCGCGGGTTCTCGCCCACCATGCGCACGGACAACCCCCATGGCGTGCGGTAGAGCACGAAGGCGGCGAGCGGCACGGCGATAACAGCGAGATAGACCAGCGTGAACTGGTTGAATACCGCCGGGCCGAGGATTGGTATGTCTGAAAAGAGCGGGATCGGCACCGRCTGAAAGCCTTTGATGCTCGGCGGCACCGATTGCTGGCCGAAGATCAGCCGGTAGAGGAAATAGGCAWGGCCCGAGCAGAACAGCGTCACGCCGATGCCGCAGACATGCTGGCTGAGGCCGAGCGCCACCGTGWAGATCGCATGCAGCGCGCCCATCAGCGCGCCGACAAGCACGGCCACCAGCACRCCAAGCCACAGGCTGCCGCTCAAGCTCGCGGCAGTGAAGCCCGCCATGGCGGACAACAGCATGATGCCTTCGATGCCGAGATTGAGCACGCCGGCGCGMTCGGAAAACATCTCGCCCAGTGTGGCGAAAGCGAGCGGCGTGGCGATGCGGATGATGGCGGCGAGGAAGCCGACCTGGAATATCTGCTCGAACACCGCGCTCATGCGGCAGCTCCCACGCRGCGGATCCGGTAGGCGGTGAAGAGCAGCGCCACCAGCATGGCAAGCAGCGCCGTGCCCTGGATCACGTCGCTGAGGAAAGCCGGCACGCCGGTCGCCCGCGACATCGCCTCGGCGCCGGTCATCACGGCGGCGAGGAAGAGTGCGGCCGGCACCACGCCGAGCGGGTTGAGCCGCGCTAGCATCGCGACGACGATGCCGGAATAGCCATAGCCGGGCGAGATGTCGCTCATCACCTGGAAATGCACGCCGCCCACCTCGCCGACGCCGGCGAGYCCGGCCAGCGCACCGGAGAGCAGCGCGGTCGACAGCAGCACACGTTGCACGTTGATGCCGCCATAGCGCGCGGCTTCCGGATTCTCGCCGGTGACGCGGATGCGGAAACCAAGCGTTGTGCGCGCGATCAGGAACCAGCAAAGCGGTGCCGCGATCAGCGCCACCACGACGCCGATATGCAGCCTTGTGCCTTCGATCAGCACCGGGAAATTCGCGGAATCCTCGATCGGCGGCGAGATCGGATAGCCGCTGAAGCTGTCCTTCCACGGGCCCTCAATCAGCGCCATCAGCGCATAGTAGATGACCGAGTTGAGCAGCAGCGAGCTCACCACATCGTCGACCTTGAATTTTGCTCTGAGCGTCGCCGGCACAAGGGCGACAACGGCGCCGGCGGCAGCGCCCACCAGCGCCATCAGCAACATGGCGAGGTAGCCCGGCATCGGGATTGCGCCGATGGCGCAGCTGGCAACGGCGCCGGCCAGCAACTGACCCTCGGCGCCGATGTTCCAGAACTTGGCGCGGAAGGCGATCGCAACCGCCAGGCCGGTGAAGATCATCGGCGCGGCGCGCACCAGCGTCTCGGTGATGGCGTAGCTGTCGCCGAGCGAAGCCGACAGCATGACGCCATAGGCCTCGATCACGCCGGCGCCGGCGATCGCGATCAGCCCGCTGCACAAGACCAGCGCGACGGCGATGGCCAGCAGCGGCAGCGCAAGATTGAACCAGGCGGGTGTGGAAGTGCGCGCTTCGAGACGAAACATCAGGCGCGGCCCTCCGCRCCATGATAGCCGGCCGACAAACRCCGCAGGCTGGACGAGTACTTCCTCAAGCGTCGGCGCAGCGCCTCATTCGCCTGCCGGCCCCTTCTCCCCGTATAGTGACAGGGAGAAGGGGGATGACCGCAGCCTCGGCGCTCTTTCCTGCAACGCTGGCGATTGGCAAAATCGACGGCGATAGCGTCCCTCTCCCCGTCTCTATACGGGGAGAGGATGCCGGCAGGCAGGTGAGGGGCGGCGCCGGCGTCCGCAATCAGAGGCAAGCTCATCGCTCTAGGCCCTCCCTTCCGCACCGGTCATCATCAGGCCGAGCCTCGCGACGGTGGCTTCGGTGCTGGAAAGCGTGCCGGCGATGCGACCCTCATACATCACCGCGATGCGGTCCGAGAGCATCAGCAATTCCTCGAGGTCCTCGCTGATGACGATGATGCCGCAGCCCTTGCCGCGCATGGCGAGAAATTTCTCGTGGATGAAGCGGGCCGCACCGATGTCGAGGCCGCGCGTCGGCTGCGAGACGATCAGCACCTTCGGGTCGAAGGCGAGCTCGCGCGCCAGCAGCGCCTTCTGCAGATTGCCGCCCGAAAGTGCGCCGGCGCGCACCATAGGGCCGGGACAGCGTATGTCAAAGGCCTTGATCTGCGCTTCGGYGAAAGCGCGGATCGCGGCGGGATTGAGCAGACCCTTGCGACTGAAGGCCTCGGTGCCGATACGCGGCAGCACCATGGAGTCGGCGAGCGGCAGATTGGTGACCAGCCCGGTCGTCATCCTGTCCTCGGGTATGCGGCCGAGGYCGAGCGCCTGGAGCTCGCGCGGCGAGAACTGCGCAACCGCTTTGCCGGCTATGATCATCGAGCCGGCATTGGGCGCCAGCATGCCGGAAATCACATCGGCGAGCGCCCGCTGGCCGTTGCCGGAAACGCCGGCAATGCCAAGGATCTCGCCCGCCCGGACAGAAAGCGAGACGTCGCGCAGCGGCGTGCCGGCATGACCCAAGGTGGAGATGCCGTCCAGCGTCAGCACGGAGGCGCCCGGCGTCGACTCCCCCTTCGCCGGAGGCACGATCTCGTGGCCGCACATCAGCTTGGCCATCTCCGCCGAGGTGGTGCCCGCCGGATGATCGACGCGGCCGGCGACCTTGCCGTGCCGCAGCACCACGCAGCGATGCGTGAGCGCCCTGACCTCATTGAGCTTGTGCGAAATGAAGATGATGCCGAGCCCTTGGGCCGCCATCGAGCGCAGCGCGGCAAACAGGCCATCGACTTCGGAAGGCGCCAGCACTGCTGTCGGCTCGTCGAGGATCAAGAGCCTGGCGCCGCGAAACAGCGCCTTGATGATTTCCAGCCGCTGCTGCTCGCCGACCGACAGCGCCGACACCCGCAGGTCGGGATCAAGGCTCAAGCCATGCTGGCGGCCGATCTCCTTCAGCCGCGCCAGCCCGCCGGCGCGGTCGATCCGGCCCGATTTGCCGGCAATACCGATCAACAGATTTTCCAGCACCGTCAGCCGCGGCGCCAGGTGAAAATGCTGGTGCACCATGCCGATGCCGGCGGCAAGCGCATCGGCGGAATTGTGGATGGCGACCGGCCTGCCCTCGACCAGGATCTCGCCGRCATCCGGCGCATAGGCGCCGAACAGCACGTTCATCAGCGTCGTCTTGCCGGCGCCGTTCTCGCCGAGCAGGCCGAGGATCTCGCCGGGCGCGACGCTGAGATCGATCGCCTCGTTCGCCTTGACGGCGCCGAAGCTCTTGGTGATGCCGCGCATTTCGATCAGAGGGGCGGACAAAGGTGCTCCTGGGGGGTACGACGTTGGAGCTGAACACCCTCCCCCTTGTGGGGAGGGTCGGCGAGCAAGGGACGCGAAGCGTCGTTGGCGAGCCGGGGTGGGGGTACGGCGCCGACCCCCACCCCGCTCCGCTTCGCGGATCGACCCTCCCCACAAGGGGGAGGGTGAAAGATCAATCCGAAACCGGCGTGTTCTCGTCGACGTCGACGCGGAAATTGCCTTCGAGTATCTCGGCCTTCTTCTTCTCGACCAGCGCCTTGACCTCTGCCGGCAGCGTGTTGTCGAACTTGTGGTAGGGTGCCAGATAGGAGCCGCCCTTGGCCATGCGCGAGAAGTCGCCATAATCCTGCGCGGTGAAGACGCCGGCCTTGACCAGTTTGATCGCCTGCTCGACCGTCGGATACATGTCCCATACCGGGCCGGTGATGACCGTGTCCGGGCCGAGGCTCGACTGGTCGGACATGTTGGAAATAGCGTAGATCTTCTTCTCGACCGCCGCCTCGATGACGCCGAAACGCTCGGCATAGATGACATCGACGCCGGCGTCGATCTGCGCCACGGCCGCCTCCTTGGCCTTCGGCGGATCGAAGAAGGAGCCGATGAAGGCGACCTTCTTCTTGACGTTCGGATTGACCTCCTTGGCGCCGGCAAAGAAGGCATTGACCAGCCGGTTCACCTCCGGAATGYCCATCGCCGCGACGGCGCCGACCGTGCCCGACTTCGACATCTTTCCCGCGATCATGCCAGAGAGATAGGCGGGCTCATGGATCCAGTTGTCGAAGACGCCGAAATTGGGTTCGGCCGGACCGGCACCGGAGCCGAACAGGAAAGCGGTCTTCGGGAACTGCTTGGCGGTCTTTCGCTATTCGCGCTCGGCGGCGAAGGCGTCGCCCAGCACCAGCTGGTAGCCGCCCTGCGCATATTCGCGCATCACGCGGCTGAAGTCGGCGGTCTGCACCTTTTCCGACCATTTRTATTCGATGCCCAGCTCCTTCTCGGCCTTCTGCAAGGCGACATGGATCTGATTGTCCCACGGCTCCTCGATCGGCGTGGCGAAGATCGCCGCCACCTTCAGCTTCTTGTCCTTGGCGAAGGCGCCATTCGGCAGCGCGGCCGCCGCGAGACCCAACGCGCCGAGTTCCAGCACATGGCGCCGCGACAGGCCGGCGCGTTGCGTTCTGCTATGATCGTTTTCCATTGAAGTTCCCCTGTGCTCGACGGCCGTGTCGAGCCGGCCGTTCAAGAAATGTCTGACGCCAGGACTATGGAACGGCGCCCGACTTTTGTCCACATGGTCAAATTTGCTGTCGATCGTTTTGAGGCAGCCGGCACGGCCGACGGAACAGAGACGCGAAGGATYGCCGGCGTAACCGCCTAGTCCAGATCGAACCGTGCGATCACCGGCACATGGTCCGACGGCTTCTCCCAGCCGCGTGCTGCCTTCAGGATCTCGTAGCCGGCAAAGCTCGGCACCAGATTGGCCGATGACCAGACATGGTCGAGGCGCCGGCCGCGGTCCGAGGCCTCCCAGTCCTTCGCGCGATAGCTCCACCAGGTGTAAAGTTTTTGCTCGGCGGGCACGTTGAGCCGCATCAGGTCGACCCAGCCGCCGGCCTGGCGCATCGCCTCGAAGCTTTCCGTCTCGACCGGCGTGTGGCTCACGACATTGAGCAGCTGCTTGTGCGACCAGACGTCATGCTCCTGCGGCGCGATGTTGAGGTCGCCGACCAGGATCGAGGCATCGGCCTCGCTCGCCGGCACGCCGTTCATCTCGTAGACGAAATCGAGCTTGTGCCTGAATTTCCGATTGATTTCCGGGTCCGGCTCGTCGCCRCCGGCCGGAACGTAGAAATTGTGCAGCAGGATCGACCTGCCGCCGGCCTGCACTTTGACCGACAGATGACGGCTATCGTCGATCTCGCAGAAGCGCCGCTTCTCGACCAGCTCGATCGGGCGCCGCGCCACGGTCGCGACGCCGTGATAGCCCTTCTGGCCGTGGAAAAGGATGTGCTCGTAGCCCGCCTTGCGGAAGGCCTTTTCCGGAAAGAGCTCGTCCGGGACCTTGGTTTCCTGCAGGCACAGCACATCCGGCGCGTGCTCGTTGAGCAGCCGCTCGACGATCGGCATGCGCAGGCGCACGGAGTTGATGTTCCAGGTGGCGATGGTGAAGGGCATGCGGCGAGGTCCGGAAAGATCGCCGATCTACTGCCAGTTGCGCGCAAAGACAAGCGGACGATACTTGGCAATGCGCAGGCGCCGCCCCTCATCCGCCTACCGGCACCTACCCCCCGTGAAGGACGGGGAGAAGGGACAAGCTCCRKCRCTGRCGRCCCCTCTCCCCGTYCTTCACGGGGAGAGGGTAAGGGTGAGGGGCAGCGCCAACGCTGGAGGCCTTACCGAATTTACCGCGTCTTCGTGTTGAGCTCGCGATTGGCCGTGTAATCGATGGCGAACGTGTCGGGCGGGATGGAGACACCTTCTTTGACGTTGAAGATCATCACCGTCGTGTCCTTGCCCTGCGCGTCGGTGATCGTCCATTGGCGCAGCTCATAGGTCTTCGGATCGAACATCATGGTGATCTTCGCATTGCCGAACACCGACTTGTCGGAAAGCTGGATGGTGGTGAGGTCGTCCTCTTCCTTGACGCTCTTCACCCGCCCGCCCGAGAGATCGATCTTGTCATCCAAGAGCAATTTGAGCGGCGTCTTCGACAGCGGATAGAGGTCGGAGGTGTTGAGCTTCTTGTTGAGGATGACCACCGACTGGCCGTCGGAGATCACCCGGAAATTCGAGGCGCCGTCATAGTTGAAGYGGATCTTGCCTGGACGCTCGAGGAAGAACTTGCCGCCGGTCTGCTCGCCCTTCGGCCCGAACTGCACGAACTCGCCGCTCATCGATTTGACCGAGGAGAAGTGGTCCGCGATCTTTTGCGCCGCTGGCGGAACCGCAGCCTGCGCCCGGGCCAGAAGCTGGAAGCCCGGCATGACATTGATGGCGGCCGCGCCCGCGAGCACGAGGCCAAGGCCGAGCACCTGCCTGCGGGTCGGGGCGAATTCGATTTGGGCGTTGGTCTTCATGCCGGTCACTTTCTGTGATTTCGTGTCGTCGCAGTCTCTGGACCCCCAGTTGGGCCTAAGTTTGGCGGGTCGCGCGGCGCTCCGTCGCACGAACGCGCCGGAAGGTTCAAAGTTGCCGGCCGTCGACCTGGCCTAGAGCGGTTCACCCGTTTCGCCGGAGCAGCGGACCACTCTATCTCTTTGTTTTCACGCAATTCCGGACGGAAAACCGCTTCACACCTTTCCTGGAATTACCCTAGAATTTGTCCTCTTCCGTTGGCACCAGTATCTCGCGTTTGCCGGCATGATTGGCTGGGCCGACAATGCCTTCCTTCTCCATCTTCTCGATGATCGAGGCGGCACGGTTGTAGCCGATGCCGAGCCGGCGCTGGATGTAGCTGGTCGAAGCCTTGCCGTCGCGCAGCACCACCGCCACCGCCTGGTCGTAGGGATCGTCGGAATCCTCGAAATTGCTGCCGCCACCGCCGCCGGAGCCGCCCCTGCCCGAGGCGCCGTCCTCGTCGTCTTCCCCGTCATCCTCGGTGATGGCGTCGAGATATTCCGGAACGCCCTGCAGCYTGAGATGGGCGACGACCCTCTCGACTTCGTCGTCCGAGACGAAGGGGCCGTGGACGCGCTGGATGCGGCCGCCGCCGGCCATGTAGAGCATGTCGCCCATGCCGAGCAGCTGCTCGGCGCCCTGTTCGCCCAGGATCGTGCGGCTGTCGATCTTCGACGTCACCTGGAAGGAGATGCGGGTCGGGAAGTTGGCCTTGATCGTGCCGGTGATGACATCGACGGATGGGCGTTGCGTCGCCATGATGACATGGATGCCAGCGGCGCGCGCCATCTGCGCCAGGCGCTGCACCGCGCCTTCGATATCCTTGCCGGCCACCATCATCAGGTCGGCCATCTCGTCGATAATGACCACKATGTAGGGCATCGGCTCGAGATCGAGATCCTCGGTCTCGTAGATCGCCTCGCCGGTCTGGCGGTCGAAACCGGTCTGCACCGTGCGCGAGATTTTTTCGCCCTTCTTCTCGGCCTGTTGGACGCGTGCGTTGAAGCCGTCGATGTTGCGCACGCCGACCTTGGACATCTTGCGGTAGCGGTCCTCCATTTCGCGCACCGTCCACTTCAGCGCCACCACCGCCTTCTTCGGATCGGTGACGACAGGCGTGAGCAGATGCGGGATACCATCATAGACTGAGAGTTCGAGCATCTTCGGGTCGATCATGATCAGCCGGCATTCCTGCGGCGTCAGCCGGTAGAGYAGCGACAGGATCATTGTGTTGATGGCCACCGACTTGCCCGAGCCGGTGGTGCCGGCGACCAGCACGTGCGGCATCTTGGMGATATCGACGATGACGGCCTCGCYGTTGATCGTCTTGCCGAGCGCCAGCGCAAGCTTCGCCTTGGTGGTCTCGAAATCGCGGCTCGCCATGATCTCCCTGAGGTAGACCGTTTCGCGCTTGGCGTTCGGCAGCTCGATGCCGATGGCGTTGCGACCTGGCACGACGGCGACGCGGCAGGCGATCGCGCTCATCGAGCGCGCGATGTCGTCGGAAAGGCCGATGACGCGCGACGATTTGATGCCGGGCGCGGGCTCCAGCTCGTAGAGCGTCACGACCGGGCCGGGGCGGACATGGATGATCTCGCCCTTGACACCGAAGTCCTCCAGCACGCCTTCCAGCAGCCGCGCATTCTGCTCCAGCGCGTCCTTCGACAGGCTCGGATCGCGGGCGACATTCTTCGGCTCGGACAGGAAATGCAGCGACGGCATCTCGAACCTGCCGGAGCCGATCAGCGAGGTCTGCGCCTCGCGCTGGACGCGCGCGCCCTGCACCGGGCGCGGCGCAGGCGCCTCGACGCGGGTCGCCGCGTCGGAGCGGAAATTGCGGACGGTGGCGCGACGCTGGACGGGCTCATCGTCGTCGAAATCGACGTCTTCTTCGTCGGCGAAGTCATCGTCATCGACCGGGTCGACCGAAGCGCTGCGGTCGTTGACCATGGCGGCGAAGAATTCCGGCTCGACGCGGGCGCGGCCGCCAGGGCTCATGCGCGACTCGGCGAACTCGGCCGATTCGACGCGCTCGGCCGCACGCCGCCAGGCGCTGGCGCGCGGCTCCAYCTGAGGCTCGAACTCGTCCCGCTCCTGCCTGCGTCGCGCGGCGCGGCGGTGCAGGAATGCACGGAAGGAAAGCCACCAGTGAGTGATGGCGCCGAGCGCCAAGATGCCTTCATCGCCTTCGTCGTCATCCTCGTCGAAGAGCGGGTCGTCCTGCTCGCGCGGATCGGGTTCGCCGGCGCGTTCCATGACGGCAAAGCCGTTCTTGCGCGCGATCAGTGCCGAGCCGTAAGCGAACAGCCAGAGAGCCGGCACGGCCAGGACGACGGCGATGATGCCGGCGAAAAGGCCCTTCGGGTAGCCGCCGACGGCGATGCCGGGGATCTTCAGCACCATGTCGCCGAACACRCCGCCGAGACCGGTCGGCAGCGGCCAGGTGTTGGGCGGCGTGACGCAGCCGGCGATGGCAGCCGCAAGCAGCGCGAAGCCGAACCAGGCCAGTCCGCGCCTGGGCAATCTGTCGACGCCGCGCGCGGAGAAGAGCAGGAAGCCCCAGATCACGGTAGGCACCAGGCCGGCGACGGCGGCAAGGCCGAAGAACTGCATGGCGAGGTCGGAAAACACCGCGCCCGGATAGCCCATGGCGTTGGTGACGATGTTGTTGGTGGCGTGCGAGAAGCTCGGATCGGCGACGTTCCAGGTGGCGAGGCTGGCGACGCCGAAAGCGGTGAACACGAACAGGCCGGCGCCGATCAGCCGCCCGACCTGGCGCCGCGCGAACGCCTGKATGCCGTGCCCCGTGTCGGTCAACGCGAGCGGTGCTGAAGCCCCTGAACGCATGCCTCTTTCCCCGTCTGTAATTTGCCTGGCCCGGGCGAATGACGCACTTGGGCAGATTCGAATGCCAGACTATCGGCGGGAAGGTTAAGGCTRCATTAAGCATAATGATCGCGAGGGCGAGTCCAACGGGATGTCATGGGGACGAGACCTGCGCGCCGCACATATGGTCGCAGCGGGCTGCGGCTGAGACGATGCCGGCGCATCGCATGCGGCTCGCTGAAGGCCCAAGCTACGCCGAATCACCAATGACAGCCTTCAGGCTACTCATTCACCATCCGGGTGAAATCCGATTGACAGAATCGCGCGGCTCATAGTTTTTCCCGAACGTGGATAGGGCTAAGGGGGATTTCCATGCTTGAAGTTCTGATATTTGGCGGACTGGCCGTGTTCGTCGGTATCGTCTGGTGGTTCAGCCGCAAACTTCCGTGGCCGTTCGAGCATCAAGGCAAGCGATACTACCGGTACCACGACGGCCGTTTCTTGGACGCCAAGAAGGAACCTGTCACCGACGCTGCAATGGTGACGGTCCTGCAGGATGYGTGGAAAGCATCCAAGGAGCAGGAGGCACGCAGTCGGGAGTGGGACGTTCCCGCGGGCGACTGAGCCCTACGGCGATTGTTCAATGCCGAGCCGACGGGTCGGTTCTCATTTTCCTTGAACGACAATGGCGGGCGCGACGGCCCGCCATCGACAAAAATGCGGTCACTTGTGGCCGGCATACTGCATCAGGCTGGCGCAGAATTCGGCGTGGGGCTTGCTCATCGCCGCGTCCTGGCACTCCTTCATCATCGCGTCCTGCTTGTCCTTCGCCGTCGCGRCCCAGGCCGCCTTGAAATCGGCCTCGGACTTCATGGTCTTCATGCTGGCATCGGTGAAGAACGGCGCCATGTTGTCAGGTTCGTCGAGCGCACCGGCCAATGYAACGCCGCTGATCATGGAAAAAGCAAGTGCCCCGAGGAAGATATTCTTGATTTTCATTTGYTGGTTCCTTCCCTTTGTTGTCGACCGCCCAAGCGACGATCRCCATCCCAGTACGGAACGGGCCGGATCGATGTTTCAGACGGCGCATTTGATCACCCGAATGTGATTGACAGCGCGCAGGAGAGCCACGGGACAAAAAGGAGGCCCGGAAGACCTTCCGGGCCTCAAGGCGTGAGCCCTGTGGAGAGCGTCACGACGGGATCTTGGGAGTAGATCCAGGAACTGCGCTGCGTCTTTCCGTCCGGAATTGCGCAGAGCGAGTTATTCCGGGACCGGCGGGGAGAGAGCGCCGGTCCGGCGCAATTCCAGGAAAAGTGCGAAACGGTTTTCCGTCCGGAATTGCGTTAAAACAAAGAGATAGAGCGGTTCTGTGTTTCCGGGAAACGATGAACCGCTCTAGGCAAAGGCGGGCCTTACGGCACCACTTCGCCGTGGAGGGTGACGTCGAGACCCTCGACCTCTTCCTGCTTGTTCGGGCGCAGGCCAACCAGCGCCTTGACGATGTAGAGGATCACGAAGGTGGCGATYGCCGTCCACAGGATGGTGAAGACGATGCCGTAGACCTGCGTGGCGACCGAAGCGCCCTTGCCGAGCGTGTTGATCGCCGGATCGGCGAGCGCGCCGGTGAGAAGGGCGCCGACGATACCGCCCACGCCGTGCACGCCGAACGCATCGAGCGAGTCGTCATAGCCCATCGCATGCTTCAGCTTGACCGCCGACAGGTAGCAGACGACGCCGGCGACGATGCCGACGATGAAGGCGCCGGTCGGGTTGACGAAGCCGGAGGCCGGGGTCACCGCGACGAGACCGGCGACAGCGCCCGAGATGATGCCGAGAACCGAGGGCTTCTTGGCGACGATCCATTCGGCGAACATCCAGGCCAGCGCCGCGGCGGCGGTGGCGACCTGCGTGTTCATCATCGCGGCACCGGCGAGGCCGTCGGCGGCGAGTTCCGATCCGGCGTTGAAGCCGAACCAGCCGACCCACAGCAGCGATGCGCCGATCACCGAATAGACGAGGTTGTGCGGCGCCATGTTGATGGTGCCGTAGCCCTCGCGCCTACCGAGGACGAGCGCGCAGACGAGACCCGCGACACCGGCGTTGATGTGAACGACCGTGCCGCCGGCGAAGTCGAGCACGCCGGCCGAGCCGAGGAAGCCGCCGCCCCACACCCAGTGCGCGATCGGCGCATAGACGAAGACCAGCCACAGGCCCATGAAGATCAGCAGCGCCGAGAWCTTCATGCGCTCGGCGAAGGCGCCGGTGATCAGCGCCGGCGTGATGATGGCGAAGGTCAACTGGAACATCGAGAAGACGAACTCAGGGATGTTCGCCACGCCCGGCGCCCACAGCGTCGCGGTGGTGATGCCGTGGTGGAAGAATTTCGAGAAGCCGCCGAGATAGGCGTTCGTGCCRCCGCCATCGGAGAAGGCGAGCGAATAGCCGAACATGAACCACAGCACCGTCACCAGGCAGGTGATGGCGAAGCTCTGCATGATGGTGGCGAGCACATTCTTCTTGCRCACCATGCCGYCGTAGAACAGCGCCAGGCCCGGAATGGTCATCATCAGCACTAGCGCCGTCGAGGTCAGCATCCAGGCGGTGTTGCCGGTGTCGAGCGCGGGCGCGGGTGTGGCCGGCGCCGCGGBGGTCGCCGGAGCCGCGGCCTGCTGCGCGAAGGCGGCGACCGTGCTGAGCGCTACGAGAGCGAGCGAAGCGCCCGCGCGTCCCGTCGTCTTCAAGGGGGAAGGAATATTCATTGAACTCTCCGTTGGAATAGCTGGTCGCCGCTCAGAGCGCGTCGGTGTCTGTTTCGCCGGTGCGGATGCGCACCGCCTGGTCGATGCCGAAGACGAAGATCTTGCCGTCGCCGATCTGGCCGGTCTTGGCGRCCGAGGAGATGGCCTCGACGGCCTTCTCGACCATGTCGGCGCCGACGGCGACTTCGATCTTGATCTTGGGCAGGAAGCTCACCGCGTATTCCGCGCCGCGATAGATTTCCGTATGTCCCTTCTGACGCCCGTAGCCTTTGACTTCGGTGACGGTCAGGCCCTGGATGCCGACGGCGGTGAGCGCTTCGCGCACCTCGTCGAGCTTGAACGGCTTGATGATTGCCATCACGATTTTCATAAGGTTTCACCCTYTGCTGTTGCGGTCGCCCGCGTTTGCACGACTTCGCCGATCCCCGTGAGAGCCGGACGTGGCTGACAGGATTCAAGCTCCGTGCCAGTTGCCGAGGCAGGGTCTTAACCTGTTGTAAACAAAGGGGATGGGGGGCCAGTGCACGTTATTCGTGCACGGGCCTATCAAGGCACCTGATCAATAATTAGGCAAAATTTCAAAAATGCCCCTTTTCTAGGCTTTAGCTCGAAGCCGGCTTACCGTTTCAGCCGAATGAGCCCTTCCTGGGCAACCGAGGCGATCAGGGTTCCGTCCCGCGCGAACAGTGAGCCGCGCGTGAAACCGCGCGAACCTTGCGTCGAAGGACTGTCCTGCGTGTAAAGGATCCAGTCGTCCAGCGAATGGCTGCGGTGGAACCACATCGCATGGTCGAGRCTGGCCGCCTGGAWGTCGCGGTCGAAAATGGYGCGGCCATGYGCGAAGGTCGATGTGTCGAGCAGCGTCATGTCGGAAAGATAGGCGAGCACGGCGGCCTCCGTGGCACGGTCCTCCGGCACCGGACCGGTGGTGCGGATCCAGATGTTCTGCTCCGGCTCCAGCTTCTCGCGGCTGGTATAGTGCTTCRGCATCACCGGCTTCATCTCGATCGGCCGGTYGCGCTCCCARTAGCGCCTGATGYCCTCCGGCACCGCCTCGCCGAACTTGCCGAGCAGCTCGCGCTGCGACAAAAGCGTGTCGGGCGCCGGCACGTCGCGCGGCATCGGCAGCTGGTGCTCGAGGCCGACCTCGTCCTGCTGGAACGAGGCTTCCAGCGAGAAGATCGCCTGGCCATGCTGGATCGCGACCACACGGCGCGTGGTGAAGGAGCCACCGTCGCGGATGCGGTCGACCTCGTAGACGATCGGCACCTTGGTGTCGCCGGGCCGCATGAAATAGCCGTGCAGCGAATGCACATGGCGCTCGGGCTCGACCGTGCGCTGGGCCGCGACCAGCGCCTGCGCGATGGTCTGGCCGCCGAAGACGCGCTGCCAGTCGACCTTGGGACTGCGACCACGATAGAGGTTGTGTTCGAGCTGCTCGAGGTCGAGAATGTCGAGGAGCTCGTCCATGGCTGCCGTCATGTTCCACGTCCTTCGAAGATGTGTCATGGCGGGTTTCGGACAGGACAGGCAGGCAGTCAAGCCGCTACGGCCGGCGCGGAGGCCGCAAGCCGCGAAAGGAAAGTGCCATGGTCAAGGCGGATGGAACTGGCGAGGCTTCRCTGGATGTGCTGGTGGCGGGCGCAGGCTATGTCGGTCTGGCCGCCGCCGTATCAATGAAGCAGGCGCGCCCCAGCCTCGGCGTCGCCATCGTCGACGCGGCGCCCGCCGGCGTCTGGCAGAAGGACGGCCGCGCCTCGGCCATCGCCGCCGCTGCCTGTCGCATGCTGGAGCAGCTCGGCGTCTGGGATGAGATCGCGCCGGAGGYGCAGGCGATCACTGAGATGATCATCACCGACTCGCGCGCCGCCGATCCCGTGCRCCCGGTGTTTTTGACCTTCGACGGCGAGGTGGCGCCCGGCGAGCCCTTCGCGCATATGGTCGCCAACCGGGTTCTCAACGGGGCGCTGYGCCGGCGCGCCGAAAAGCTCGGCATCGACATCATCGAGGGCATGGCCGTCAGCGCTTTCGACACCGGCAGCGCCGGTATCTCCGTGCATCTGGCCGACGGCGCCGCGCTCAGAGCGCGGCTGCTGATCGCCGCCGACGGCGTCAACTCGAAGCTGCGCGAGATGGCCGGCATCAAGACAGTGAAATGGGAATACGGCCAGTCCGGCATCGTCTGCACGGTGGCGCATGAGCGCCCGCATAATGGCCGCGCCGAGGAACATTTTTTGCCGGCCGGCCCCTTCGCCACGCTGCCGCTGAAGCCCGCAAAGGACGGGACCAACCGCTCGTCGATCGTCTGGGTCGAGCGCACGGAAGATGCAAAAAAGCTGGTCGAGGGCGACGAGTTCGTCTTCGAGCATGAACTGGAGCAGCGCTTTGGCTTGAAGCTCGGCGAGATCCACGCCGCTGACAAGCCGCGCGCCTGGCCGCTCGGCCTTACCCTTGCCCGGGCTTTTGTGGCACCTCGCATCGCGCTCGCCGGCGACRCCGCCCACGGCATCCACCCGATCGCCGGGCAGGGCCTGAACCTCGGCTTCAAGGATGTCGCCGCGCTCGCCGAAGTGGTGGTCGAGGCCGATAGGCTCGGCCAGGACATCGRCGCGCTCGACGTGCTCGAACGCTACCAGCAATGGCGACGCTTCGACACGCTGCAGATGGGCATCACCACCGACGTGCTGAACCGGCTGTTTTCCAACGACATCGGCCCGCTGCGCGCCGTGCGCGACATCGGCCTCGGCCTTGTCGAGCGCATGCCGAGGCTCAAGGACTTCTTCATCCGCCAGGCCTCTGGACTTTCCGGCGACACGCCAAGGCTATTGAAAGGGCAGGCGATCTAACACCCAAATAATGTAGTAACGACCACAGCAATCAGAATTCCGTACACGAACCGGCCGATTCTGGACTTCTTCAGCCAGTCCCCAAATAGCATTCCAAGTAGGTCAGCTATTTCGGCCGCCACATAAGCCACTACTTCCAATTTGCGCCACGGAGCTGTGAAGGACCCGATTGATGTGGGTACAGCTCGCTGTCTTTCAAAGGGGCTGCACCGGTCAATTGACTTCAAAGCCGAGTTTCTGYCGCAACCTCATCATCCGCTGGTCGGTGATCCGCAGGCGTTGTTCGCCGCCCTGCGCCACACGGTTCAGCATCCGTAGCAGATCGTCCCGCTCGTGCGGYAGGAGGCGCTCGCGCAGGAACGGCGCCAGCTTGTCGATGACGATCGTCGTGTCGTCGATCTGCGCGGCGGCCCATTTGGCGTAGACGACCGCCTCGTCGGTTTTCTTCGGGCTTTGYGCGATCTCCGAAATTACCTCACGAATGACGGCTTCGCACCCCGGCAGGATCGGAGCATGCTCCGACACGATCGCGGTGATCAGCGTCGCGGCCGCCACGACCGGATCGTCGATGGCCGTCAGCGGTGACAGCGCGGCCTGCTTGCGCAGCTTCTTGCGGCGGATGTTGCCCTGCACGCGGCCGATGACATCGGCGACCTCGTTCGCCGCCTCGTTCATCGCCTTCAACCGATACCACCAAATGGCCGCTGCTCCGAGCAGTCCAAGTATGGCGATCAGGAAAGGCATGCCGAATTCCCCCGAAATCCCGACAACGATAGGAGAATAGCGGCATCGCTTCAACGCGAGACGGTTGCCTCAGCTGAAGAATCCCTGAAGGCCATTATCAAAGCGGACTGCATCAATCGTGCCGCAACTGCCATGGCCGCCGGTCATGGCTCCGGTATGTCGTAGATCGCCCTGACCTCGACGGTGCCGAGTTCGGCCAGCGGAATACCCTCGGCGATCTGCAGCGCCTCGTCGAGATCCGCCGCCTCAACCATGACGAAGCCGAGCAATTGCTCCTTGGTCTCGGCGAACGGGCCGTCGGTGACCAGCCGCTTGCCCTTGCGCCGGCGCAGCGATTTCGACGTCTTCACCGGCTGCAACGCCTGGGCGATGATCAGCTTTCCCTGTTGGTCGAGCCACCTGTCATAGGCAAGCGAATCGGCGTCGAGCTTGGCTGCCTGCTCCCGGGTGAGCGCGAAAAGGTCCTTCTCCTCGCCATAGACCAGCAAGACATATTTCATTTCAGTTCCCTTCCTATGATGAAGCATATGAAGCGATGGCGACGCTGTCGGCCTTGCTTGCGACCGCCGCATGGTCGAGCAGGCATGCCGCGATCCCGATAATAGCCGCGGCTGCCGCGAGCCGGCCGAAGCCGGACTGGGGCGGATCCAGCCAGAAATCTACCGATCGCTGAGCCCTTCGGCCCGGGCGGCTCCAAAGCGCGAAAAACAGATTGTCCATCCTGAACCTCCATCTGCCGAAATCGGTGGCCGCTCGCAGGACGGTCCGGCCGCGGGGAAGTCGACATTTTTGCACGCGCATTTTTTGCAAAAAAATTTTTTGGCGATGCGCCGATGCAAGCGTGATCAGGCCAAGGGCATGGATGGTCTTCCGGCGCCGCCGCGCTATAGTCACCAGGAGCGCCGGCGCCCCGCCGGGCGCAGACCCCGACAAAGTCAGGAGGACTCCATGGACCGCACAGCAAACGCCGTCTGGAAGGGCAATCTCAAGGAAGGTAGCGGCACGCTGGACACCCAGAGCGGCGTTCTGAAGGCCACGCCCTACTCCTTTAAGACGCGCTTCGAGGACGAGAGCGGCAGATCCGGCACCAACCCGGAAGAACTGATCGCCGCCGCCCACGCCGGCTGCTACGCCATGCAGCTCTCCCACTTCCTCGCCGAAAACGGCACGCCGGCTACCGAGCTCGACGCCAGGGCGGTCGTGACGCTGGTGCCGGGCACCGGCATCACCGGCAGTGYGATCACCCTGGTCGGCAAGGTGCCGGGCATCGACGCGGCAAAGTTCAAGGAGCTCGCCGAGAAGGCCAAGGCCGAATGCCCGGTCTCGAAAGCGCTCGGCGCCATCAATGTCTCGCTCGACGCCAGGTTGGGCTGAGTAATGTCCTGATGGGTTGGCGCCGCCCCTCACCTGCCTGCCGGCATCCTCTCCCCGTATATTGACGCTCTCATCAATGATTTCGCCAATCGTCAGCGTTGCAAGAAAGGCGCCGACCCTGCGGCCGGCCCCTTTCTCCCCGTCACTATACGGGGAGAAATGCCCGGCAGGGCAATGAGGGGCAGCGCCTGCTTCAACAATGATCTGAAAAAGCGCTATTGCCCGCCCAAAGCCTCGATCTTCGCGCGCAGCGCAGCGACTTCTTCTTCAAGCGCTCGCACGCGCGCTTCGAGATCGGAATCCGACGACGGCGCCGGCTGCCAGGCTGCTGCAACCGCCGCTGCCTCCACCGGCCCGCTGAGCAGATGCACATAGCGCTCCTCTCGCCGCCCGGGCGCGCGCTCGAGCAACTGCACGAGCGGCGGCCGGCGGCCGATCAGCAGGTCGAGATTGTCGCGAAGCTCGTCCACCGAGRCAAAGCGCGCCATGCGTTCCGACCGCGCGAGCAGCTCATGCGCCGTCTGCGCGCCGCGAAGCAGCAGCAGGCCGACGATCGCGATCTGCGGCGTGGTCAGCGAAAAGCGCTGCGCCATCAGATGCTCGTAGCGCTCGACCCGCGAGGCGAAGGCCTGGCGCACCAGGCCCTTCTGCTCGAGCTGGCCAAGCGCCCGCCTGACCTCGGTGAGCTCCAGCGCCATCACCGGCTCACGCGCCGTCTTCTGATTGGCCGCCGCGTGCGCGCCGTTGAGCGTCAGCGGATAGACATCCGGCGTCAGCTCCTTCTTCTCGATCAGGCAGCCGAGCACACGCGCTTCGACGGGATTAAGGACGGGGAGATCGGTCATTGGGTTGGCATCCTTTTTGGCGCTGGAGGGACAGCCCCCCTCTGGCCTGCCGGCCATCTCCCCCGCAAGGGGG
>NZ_MDFL01000105.1 GCF_001854785.1 Mesorhizobium sp. ORS 3428 | reverse complement strand
CTTGCGGGGGAGATGGCCGGCAGGCCAGAGGGGGGTGTGAAGGAACGCTGCGTTCGAAGCTGTCGCAGCAAACAGCCCAAGCTCTAAACCCGTCTCTCCACCATCATCTTCTTGATCTCCGCGATCGCCTTGGCCGGGTTCAGGCCCTTCGGGCAGGTCTGCGCGCAGTTCATGATGGTGTGACAGCGATAGAGCCGGAACGGGTCTTCCAGGTTGTCGAGGCGTTCGCCGGTGGCCTCGTCGCGCGAATCGATCAGCCAGCGATAGGCCTGCAGCAGCGTCGCCGGGCCGAGATACCGCTCGCCGTTCCACCAGTAGCTCGGGCAGGAGGTCGAGCAGCAGGCGCACAGGATGCATTCATAGAGCCCGTCGAGCTTCTCGCGGTCCTCATGGCTCTGYAGCCACTCCTTGGCAGGGGTCGGCGACACCGTCTTCAGCCACGGCTCGATCGAAGCGTGCTGGGCGTAGAAAGTGGTGAGGTCCGGCACCAGGTCTTTGATCACCGGCATATGCGGCAGCGGATAGACCTTCACCGCGCCGGAAATGTCGTCTGCGCCCTTGGTGCAGGCGAGCGTGTTGGAGCCGTCGATGTTCATGGCGCAGGAGCCGCAAATGCCCTCGCGGCAGGAGCGGCGCAGCGTCAGCGTCGGGTCGATCTTGTTCTTGATCCAGAGCAGCGCGTCGAGAACCATCGGCCCGCAATCGTCCATGTCGACGAAATAGGTATCCATGCGCGGGTTCTCGTCGTCGTCCGGCGACCAGCGATAGATCCGGTATTCGCGGAGGTTCGTGGCCCCCTCCGGCTTCGGCCAGGTCTTGCCCTGCTGAATTTTCGAATTCTTGGGAAGCGTGAGTTCGACCATTACCTGCGGTCCTTTCGGATGACGAGCTTCAGCCCGGACCAGATTTCGTTCACGGCGGCGACCTTGACGTCGACGAGGTCGAGCTTGAGCGCTTGCGTGCGGATCACGTCCTCGGTGACGTCTGTCGCCACTTTCGATGCCTTCTTCGGCCAGGAGATCCAGACCATGCCGTCACGCTTGATTGCCGTCTCGATGCCGGCGAGACCATCCTCGATCTCGGCGCGCTGCCGGGTGAAGGCGTGCACGGCATCGTATTTCTGGCGGGCGCCCGAGATCGCCGCCCATGCGGGCAGCCGATCGACTCCGGCGAAGTCCACGGCCCCGGCCAGATCRTCAAGCTCCGGCGGCAGCGCGATGAAGGCGGCAACCATGCCGTCCTTCAGGCCGAGCTTGGCCGGAAGGGGCGTGCCGGAATATCCCGCGGCCGCCAAAGCCATGGTCAGTAGACCCTGGCCTTCGGCGCGATCTTGGCCGGGTTGATGCCGCCATCTTTTTCTGCCAGCAGCGTCTCGGTATGCACCGGCCGGTAGCTCAGCGTCACCTCGCCGTCCTCGCTGACGCGGGCGAGCGTATGCTTGCGCCAACTGGCGTCGTCGCGCTTGTCGAAATCCTCGCGCGCGTGGGCGCCGCGGCTTTCCTTGCGCGCCTCCGCGCCGTAGACCGTGGCGATGGCGTTGGCCATCAGATTTTCCAGCTCCAGCGTCTCGACGAGGTCGGAGTTCCAGATCATCGAGCGGTCGAAGACCTTGAGGTCCTTGAGCTCGCCCCAGAGTTCCGAAACGCGCCTGCAGCCGTTTTCGAGCGATTCCTGCGTGCGGAACACGGCGGCGTCTTCCTGCATCGCCCGCTGCATCTTCTCACGCAGCACCGCCGTCGGCGTCGAGCCGTTGGCGTGGCGCAGCCTGTCAAAGCGGTCCATGATCTTTTCGACCGAGGCCGCGTTAGGCGCGGGGATAGCCGACTTGCGGTCGATCACCTGGCCGGCGCGCAGCGCTGCGGCGCGACCGAACACGACGAGGTCGATCAGCGAGTTGGAGCCCAGCCGGTTGGCGCCATGCACCGAGGCGCAGCCGGCCTCGCCCACTGCCATCAGGCCGGGCGATACCCGGTCCGGGTCTTCCGCCGTCGGGTTGAGCGCCTCGCCCCAATAATTGGTCGGCACGCCGCCCATATTGTAGTGCACCGTCGGCAGCACCGGGATCGGCTCCTTGGTGAGGTCGACGCCGGCGAAGATCTTGGCCGATTCCGAAATGCCCGGCAGCCGCTCGTGCAGCACGGCCGGATCGAGATGGTCGAGATGCAGGAAGATGTGGTCCTTGTTCTTGCCGACGCCGCGTCCCTCGCGGATTTCCAGCGTCATGCAGCGTGAAACCACATCGCGGGAGGCGAGGTCCTTGGCCGACGGCGCGTAGCGCTCCATGAAGCGTTCGCCCTCGGAGTTGACGAGATAGCCGCCCTCGCCGCGCGCGCCCTCGGTGATCAGGCAGCCGGCTCCGTAGATGCCCGTCGGGTGGAACTGCACGAACTCCATGTCCTGCAGCGGCAGCCCGGCCCGCGCGGCCATGCCRCCGCCGTCGCCGGTGCAGGTGTGCGCCGAGGTGGCGGAGAAATAGGCGCGGCCATAGCCGCCTGTCGCAAGCACCACCATCTTCGCCGAGAAGCGATGAATGGTGCCGTCGTCGAGGTTCCAGGCCACGACGCCGGTGCAGGTGCCGTCCGGCTCCATGATCAGGTCGAGCGCGAAATACTCGATGAAGAACTGCGCGTTGTTCTTCAGCGACTGGCCGTAGAGCGTGTGCAGGATGGCGTGGCCGGTGCGGTCGGCGGCGGCACAGGTGCGCTGCACCGGCGRCCCGTCGCCGTAATTCATCATATGGCCGCCGAACGGCCGCTGATAGATCTTGCCTTCCTCGGTGCGCGAGAACGGCACGCCGTAATGCTCGAGCTCGTAGACCGCCGCCGGCGCCTCGCGCACCATATATTCCCATGGCGTCGACGTCGCCCAGCCAGTCCGACCCCTTGACGGTGTCATACATGTGCCACTGCCAGGAATCAGGACCCATGTTGGACAGCGAGGCGGCGATGCCGCCTTGCGCCGCGACCGTATGCGAGCGGGTCRGGAACACTTTGGTGATGCAGGCGGTGCGCAGGCCCTGCTCGGCCATRCCGAGCGTCGCGCGCAGCCCGGYACCGCCGGCGCCGACGATCACCACATCGAATTTGTGGTCGACAAAGGTGTAGGCGGAAGCGGTGTTGGCGGTTGATGCGTCCTTGGYCAAGACTTCAGCCTCCGAGTGCCAGTTTGAGCAGGGCGAAGAGCGAAGCGACGCCGACTGCTATCGGGAAGAAGGTGTTGAGCGCGATCAGCRCCAGCTTCATGCCTTCGCCATGGACGTAGTCTTCGATGATCACCTGCATGCCGAGGCGCATGTGGTAGAGCCCGGAGATCAGCACCAGCGCCAGCACCAGAGCCACGAACGGATTGGCGAGCGAAGCCCGCACGTCGGCATAGCCGTGGCCGTTGACCGCGATCAGAAAGCCGACGAAGAACAGGATCAGCGGTATGTTGGCGATCGCGGTCAGCCGCTGGCGCCAGAAGTGGCCGGTGCCTTCGCGGGCCGAGCCGAGGCCGCGGACCCGGCCGAGCGGCGTGCGCATGTCGGTGTTGTTCGCGCTCATCAGAAAGCTCCCCGCGCCGTGTAGCCGGCGATCCAGATCAGGAGCGTGAGCAGGATCGAACCGACGAGTGTCGCCCAGGCGATCTTCGAGGCAGCGTGCTTTTCCAGCCCCGCGCCGGTGTCCCAGACGAGATGGCGAAGACCGCCCAGCATGTGGTGCATCAGCGCCCAGGTGTAGCCVAATAGGACCAGCCGGCCGAGCCAGGAACCGAAGGCCCAGTTGACCCAGTCGAAGCTGGCTTGCGAGCTCGACGCCGCGATCAGCCACGCGGCAACCAGAAGTGTGCCGAAGTAAAGCGCGCCGCCGGTGATGCGATGGATGATCGACATCGTCATCGTGATCGGCGGCCGGTAGACCGTCAGATGCGGCGAAAGCGGCCGTTCACGTCTGGCAACTGCGCGGGTGGCTGGTGACTTGCTCATGGCTCCCCCAGTTCGGCGTCCCGGAGCCGCTAAGGATGCGGCCTTTGCCGCTTTCATTCATGACTTCGGACAGCCGGTTTCTAATGCCCTTTTTGCACCGCGTCAAAGCCGGAAAATCGTTTTGGAAACATCATTTAGTCTGACAAACAGGGGAAATTCCGCTTCAATCGATTAGCCAGCAATGCGGAGTCGGCGGAGCCGTCGCTGCAGTGCGGTATGCTGATGGAGACCGACCGCGTCACCGTCTGCAGGTGAGCGGCCTCGCCCCTTTCTTCATCACCAGCGCTTCGCCGCCGTCGATCACGATCGCGTCATGCGTCGCCGCCTGGTAGCGGCTGCTCTGGTTGGCGGGCGACGCTGCGAACTCTTCGGTCCAGCCATCCGGCCCTGCCACACGCAGCGACGTGCCGAGATTTTGGATGGAGATCATGCCGCCATTGCCGCATCTGTACGTGGCCGTTCCGACGCCGGACCGCGGCACGGTCAGGTCGGTGGTGATCTTGGTCGCGGGTGCCGGAGGTGTTGCCGGTGTCTTGGGCGCTGCAGATAGCGCCGGGGTCGTAGGCTGCAGAACCGGAGCAGGCGAGATCGCCGGCGATGCCGTGCTTGCCGCCTTGGGCGCGCCGTCCTGCGGCACGCAGGCAGTGGCCGCAAGCAGCAGCGGAACAACGAGCGACACCCGAACCGTGCGGCCAAACCTCATATGCTCCCCCCTTTCGTGCGCGGCACGCTAGCGAYGCGGCGAGCCAAGATCAAGCTCGCTCCAGAGACGGCCGGCTGGCCCGCGCGCCACGATCTGTCGAACCGATCCGCCGAAATTAACCATGTTCATCAAGTTCCGATGCTGAAGACCCGTCTGCCCCTTAACAAAGGTTAAGAAAGGGTTAATTTCCGATTCGAACGACGTTTTGCAGCGCGATCCCAGGTGCCGCGCTGTCCAAGGAGAGCGACATGCGTTCGAATTCCGTGCGGGCCAGCTTCGCCGCCGCCGCGTTGGCGGCGCTCGCCACCGCAATGGCCRCTCCGGCCGAGGCCGGTTTGCGGCACCACGACCGCGTCTATGCCGATTCCTTCGGCAACCTCGTTGTCGACAGCGCCGCCGGCTACAAGCGCATCATCGTCGGCAAAGGCAAGCTCGCCAAGAAGCTTTCCGACTACACCGGCGCCGGCCGGCCCGGCATGACTTACCAGGAATCGGACGATGCCGGCTGGCCGGGCTGCTACCAGCCGCCGGTCTTCGTGAAGGGCCGCTCTTACATGTACGGGCTTTCCGACGGCGAGATGCCCAACCTCAGCCCCTGCCGCTGAGCGCCTTGGGCTGTCGCCTCTCTGGTTCGGCCGACATGCGCACGCAGTTACGGCCGGCGCCCTTGGCCTGGTAGAGCGCCTCGTCGGCGCGACGCAGCAGATTTGAAAAATCCTCGTCCGCGGCAAGCTCGGCGACGCCGAAGCTTGCGCTGCAGCGGTGATCGACAGGCAGGCCGTCAATCGGCAAAGCGCCGAACGCGCTGCGCGTCCCCTCGGCAAACAGCCGCGCCCCGGCAAGGTTGGTGCTGGGCAGGATGATGGCGAATTCCTCCCCGCCGATGCGGCCGGCGACATGATGCTCGGCCGCCGCCTCGCGCAGCAAGCCGGCAAAGGTTTCGATGGCACGGTCGCCGCAGGCATGGCCGTAGCCGTCGTTGATGCTCTTGAAATGGTCGAGGTCGGCAACGACCAGCGCCACCGGAACGCCGTGGCGCACCGCGTCCCTCAGCGCGAGCTCGGCATGGCGCTCGAAGCCGCCGCGGTTGAACAGCCGCGACAGCGTGTCGGTTTCCGATTTCGACGTCGCCTCGGCCAGCACGTCGCGCACCAGTACGGCGAGGGCAAGCAGTGYCAGCGCCAGGCCGAACACGGTGCCAAGCGATTGCGACACCAGAGCATAGCTCGTCCCGACATAGGATTGCGGATTGGCGCCCCAGCCGCCCAGAGCGCCGGCGATGAAAGGCTTCGAGGCGAACTGCACCATGCTCGCCGCCAGCACCGCCATCAAAATATGATCGAGCTGGGCGAGCCTTTGTCTGGACGAGAGCACGATGCCGAGAGCGGTGAACTGCATGGCGGCATAAGGAAGCTGGTAGGCCATCATGCGGGTGAGCGAGTGGCGCGGYAGATCCTGCACCAGATAGACGGCGACCGAAGCGACGAGCAGAAAGAGCAACATCGACGCCCAGGGCGGGATCACGCCATATTTGTGGGCGAGTCCGCCATTGAAGGCGATGGTAGCGCCAAGAAAGACGGCGAAGGCGACAACGACCGGCAGCCGGGCATCGGCAAAGGCGGGAATGCTGAATTCGATGGCGAAATAGGCCATGCCGAGCACATAGCCGAAGGCCAGCCAGCGCGCCGCCGCGCGGCCGACATCATAGACAGCGACCGTCATGAAAGCCGCCGCCAGCAGCCCGGCGACGAACAGATTGATCACCAGGATGAAATCGGCGCTGCCCATGTTTTCCTTCGACGATAGCGGTGGGCAGGAAACCATCGACGGGCGAAAATCGCGTTAACGCGCGGGGGGCAGCTTGCCTCAGCCGAGGCTGAGCGGCTCGGCAACGAAAGCGGTCTCGGGCCGCTCGTAGGAGAGGCGGACGCTGTCGCGGCCGCTCCTCTTTGCCTTGTAGAGCGCCTCGTCGGCGCGCCGCATCATCGGCGCCAGCCCCTCATTGCCGCTGCGGGCGGCGACGCCGAAGCTCGCCGTCACTCTTGTGCCGGCGGGAAGCCCGTCGACCGCGCCGGCAGAGTAATAGGCGCGGATTGCTTCCGCGAACAGGCGCGCAGAGGCGAGATCGCTGAGCGGCAGAAGCACGGCGAACTCCTCGCCGCCGATGCGGCCGGCAGCACCCCGGGTGCCCGTGGCAAAATGCAGCTTGGCGGCGAAATCGGCAATCACCCGGTCTCCCGCCTCGTGTCCGTAATGATCGTTGAGCGCCTTGAAGTGATCGAGGTCGGCCAGCACCAGGGCGACAGGGAGCCCCGCCTTGGCGCATTGATCGAGCAGAAGTGCCGCCCGTTCCTGGAAGCCGCGGCGGTTGAGGAGCCCGGACAGCGGGTCGGTGTGGGTCTCGGCCTTCAGCGCCTTCATGACATCGAGCGCCGCGGCAGTGAACAGGCTGAGCGCGATCAGGAGCGACAAAAGCGCGTGCGAGAGCAGCGCCGTGGTCCAGTAGGACGAGCCGTAGAAGCCGTCGTAGCTTAGGAAAGGTCCATGCGCGATGACGACAATCAGCGTGCGGGCGATGAAGTTCAGCGCCGAAAGCAGCGAGAGCACGAACAGGATCTTTTCGATCGGGCCGTTGTTGCGCACTGTCCTGAGCTCGGCGGCGACCAGCAGGCTGAGGCCGCCGAGGCCGAAATTCATGGCAAGCACGCGCCAGGTGAGATCCGGCTGGACGAACATGAACCATGAGAAGGCGGCGAGTCCCCCGCCGGTCGCGATGCCGATGCCGATATAGGGCACGCGTCGGCCGCAACGCGCGACAACCGCGCTGGAAAGGCAGCAGGCGGCCATCGTGAAGCATATGTTGGAGATCAGCTTGGTCGGAACGATGCCGACGGGCAGTGTGAAATAWTGCAGCAGGAAGCCCGACGCCGACAGGCAATAGCTCGCCGCCAGAACCGCCAGATATGGACGATGGCGCTGATAGAACCACAGCACGAGGAACGCAGCGCCGAGCGCCAGCGCTATCGTCGGATTGAGCAGCGCGATCAGCAGACCGGTGTCCAAGGGCTGCGACTTCCCCAACTTACCTAAGGGGAGATGCTAGGACGGAAGCGCAAACAAGCGGTTAAGTCACAAGCGGCCGGGCAACGGGCAGCTACGGGACCGAAGCGCGGAACAGCCGCCTGACGCGGGCGTTTTCAGGCAAAACAGGAGAACCCCGATGGCCGGTACTATCACTCTGACCGATCACGATGCGATCCGTTCCTGGGCAGCRGCGCGCGCCGGATTTCCGGCCGTGGTCGACGTCTCGCCCGAGGCCGGGACGCAACCCATGCTGCGGCTGGTTTTTGGCCAGCACGCCTATGAGGACACCGACCGGCCGGAGCCGTTCAACGCTGGCGGTTATGAGCTGGTCGAATGGGATGAATGGTTCAGGATTTTCGAAGAGCGAAAGCTGGCGCTGTTGGTTGCCGTCGACGAGCCGGGCCGGCGCGAGGAGTTCCACCAGATCGTTCGCAGGGAGGGCCRCTAGCAATTTAGGAATGGCGTGCGGGGGGTTCCGTTATGCGAAACGCTGAACTGCTCTGGCAAGGCCTGCAAGCAAAAGCCCGGACCGCACGCGGTCCGGGCCTTTCTTAGCGTTCCAAGCCGGCTGCTATTTCCAGTCGCGGATATCGACGAAGTGGCCGGCGATCGCCGCCGCCGCCGCCATGGCCGGAGACACCAGATGGGTGCGGCCCTTGAAGCCCTGCCGGCCCTCGAAATTGCGGTTCGAGGTCGAGGCGCAGCGCTCATGCGGCTTCAGCCGGTCGTCGTTCATGGCGAGGCACATCGAGCAGCCCGGCTCGCGCCAGTCGAAGCCGGCGGCGACGAAGATCTTGTCGAGGCCCTCGGCCTCCGCCTGCTCCTTGACCAGGCCGGAGCCGGGCACGATCATCGCACTGACGCGCGGATTGACCTTCTTGCCCTCGACCACCTTGGCGGCGGCGCGCAGGTCCTCGATGCGACCGTTGGTGCAGGAGCCGATGAACACGCGGTCGAGCATGATGTCGGTGATCTTGGTTCCYGGCGTCAGCCCCATATAGTCGAGCGCGCGYAGCTTCGACGTGCGCTTGTTCTCGTCGGCGATTTCCYCCGGATTGGGCACCACGCCCTGCACCGAGACGACGTCCTCGGGCGAGGAGCCCCAGGAGACGATCGGCGGCAGCTTCTGTGCGTCGAGCACGACCACCTTGTCGAAATGCGCGCCTTCCTCGGAATGCAGCGTCTTCCAGTAGGCCATTGCCGCATCCCAGGCCGCGCCCTTGGGCGCGCGCGGCTTGTCCTTCACATAGGCGAAGGTCGTCTCGTCCGGCGCGATCAGGCCGGCGCGGGCGCCGCCTTCGATCGACATGTTGCAGATTGTCATGCGGCCTTCCATCGACAGCGAGCGGATCGCCTCGCCGGCATATTCGATGACGTATCCGGTGCCGCCTGCGGTGCCGATCTCGCCGATGATGGCGAGGATGATGTCCTTGGCTGTGACGCCTTCCGGCAGCGTGCCGTCGACGCGCACCAGCATGTTCTTGGCTTTGCGCTGGATCAGCGTCTGGGTGGCCAGCACATGCTCGACCTCGGAGGTTCCGATCCCATGAGCCAAGGCGCCGAAGGCGCCGTGCGTGGAGGTGTGGCTGTCGCCGCAGACGATGGTCATGCCGGGGAGCGTGAAGCCCTGCTCCGGTCCGATGATATGGACGATGCCCTGGCGGACGTCGTTCTCGGAGTAGTAGTCGATGCCGAAATCCTTGGCATTCTTGGCCAGCGCCTCGACCTGGATGCGGCTTTCCTCGTTCTTGATGCCGAACTTGCGCTCGGGCGAGGTCGGCACGTTGTGGTCGACGACGGCCAGCGTCTTTTCCGGATGGCGAACCTTGCGGCCGCTCATCCGCAGGCCCTCGAAGGCCTGCGGGCTGGTGACCTCGTGCACGAGGTGGCGGTCGATATAGAGCAGGCAGGTGCCGTCGTCCTGGCGGTCGACGACATGGTCGTCGAAGATCTTGTCGTAGAGGGTGCGCGGTGCGCTCATGTGCGTAAATCCGTCGATATGAAAAAGGGAAAGCTGGCGCCGAGGCTTGAAGCCGGCCAAGCGACTTGATCAGTYGGCCTCAGCTAAGTCGGCTGGTGAGCGCGCCGCAGACCCGCGCGGCAAATCGCGACGGCAGGCGCTTCCTGTCCTGCAGCACGAAACCCTTGTAGGCCGGATCGCCGAAAAGCTCTTCCATGGCGGGGTAGATAGCAATGTTTTGGCATTTCAGCAATTGGCCCATAGCCGGCGGTTTGCGTCCGCCGCTGCACGTTGACGCTGCCCCTCATCCCCCTGCCGGGACCTTCTCCCCGTATAGTGACGAGGAGAAGAGGYTGTCCGCGACGTCAACTCTCTTCCTCCAAGGCTGGCAATTGTGGAAATCGCCGATGAGAGCGTTCCCTCTCCCCGTCATTATACGGGGAGAGGATGCCGGCAGGCAGGTGAGGGGCGGCGCCGACATCGGCGATCAAGGCTCACATCACCTCAAAGACGAAAGTCTTCACCAGCGCTTCCGGGTCGCCGATCGCATAGCAGCGGAACCATGGACTTTCCTCCGCCGGTCGCCACTTCCCCGCCTGCGTGAGCTCGTCGAACACCGCCTGGAAGCCGCCACTTTCGAACACCTGGTCGCGCACGGTGAAGATGGCGTGGCCGCCGCTCTTCGTGATGCGAACCAGTTCGTGCAGGCCGGCGGCCGGCGCATGGCCGATGGTGAACACGCCGGTCGAGAAGAAGGCGCGGAAATGCCTATCCGGCCAGGGCAGCGGGCCGCCGAGCATCGCCTTCTTCAGCTCRCCATAGGCCCGCCGGCTGCCGGCTATCTTCAGCATGTCGTCGGAGAGGTCGAGGCCGGCGATGTCGCCATAGCCCAGTGCCTTGAGCGAGGATCCCGACAGGCCGGTGCCGCAGCCGRCATCGAGCAGCGGCCCCTCGCCCGCCGGAACATGGCGCGCCACCCAGGCGGTAATGAGGAACGGCAGGAGATAGCCGAGCGAGGCGGTCTCGCTGTCATAGGTCGCCGCCCACTCGGCATAGGCTATGGCCAGCGCTTCCGGCGTCTCGGCCGAATAGACGGAATCCAGCGCCRCATTGGCCTTGTCGAAATTCATCGGTCTGTTCCCGGACGTTACCAACCCAAGGAGCGTAGCGCGGTCTTTGCCCGGCGGCTATTCCTCATGCTGCCGGCRCAGCCTTTTCTCCAGCGCCCTCAGCACCAATGACAGGCCGACGGTCAGGATGAGATAGATATAGGCGACGATCGAATAGGTCTCGAAGAAGCGGAACGAGCCGGCGGCATAGACCTTGCCGATCTGCGTGATGTCGGCGACGCCGAGCACCGAGACCAGGGAGGAGTCCTTGACCATGGCGACGAAGTCGTTGCCGAGCGGCGGCAGGATAGTGYGGATCGCCTGCGGGAAGACGATCAGCCGGAAGCGCTGCACCCGCGTCAGCCCCAGCGCCTTGGCGGCTTCGATCTGACCTTTCTCGACCGACTGGATGCCGGCCCGGAAAACCTCGGAGATGAAAGCCGAATAGCCGATGGTCAGCGCCATGATGGCGCGCCACAGAAGTGAGACGTCGCGCACCAGCAGTTCGCCCATCCAGCCGGCGCCCTGCAACGGCGCCGTCAGCGCGTTCCAGGCCGCGACGAAGGCCGGCGCACCGGCAAAGGCGATCCAGAACAGGAGCACCAGGATCGGCACGCCGCGGATGATCTCGACATAGAAGCGTGCGATCTGCCGCAGCCATTGCGAACCGGACAATGCCATGAGCGCAATGCCGAGCCCAAGCGCCGAGGCCAGTAAGAAGGCGACCACCGTGACGAAGATGGTGATGCCGATGCCCTTGGCGACGGTGGCGAAGACCTCGGCGTAGAGGTCGCTCACGGCAATGGCCAGCGCCGCGGCAAGAGCAAGGACGGCCGCGGCGGCCAGCCACCAGGGGAATTCGGATTTGGATGTGGAGGTTGCTTCGGACATCAGGCGATGCCGGCAAGATAATTGCGAAGGCCGCGTTCCGGCACACCCCCCTCTGCCCTGCCGGTCATCTCCCCCGCAAGGGGGGAGATTAGACGTCGCTTTGGCTTTCGCCGACCTTCGGCGTCGCAGAATTGGTGGCGAGGCCAAAGCTGCCAATCTCCCCCCTTGCGGGGGAGATGGCCGGCAGGCCAGAGGGGGGTGGGAAGGAATGAGGCTTTCGCGGCTTTCCGCCCGTCGCCATTGCGCACCGCCCGCAACAAGATGGACCTACTGCCCCATCTTGTAATCAAGGAACCACTTCTTGTTCAGCGCGTCGAGCGTGCCGTCGGCCTTGAGCGCGGCGATCGCGGCGTTGACCGGCTTCACCAGGTCGGAGCCCTTGGGGAAGATGAAGCCGAAATCCTCCGTGCCGAGCGGGCCGCCGATCAGCTTCAGCTTGCCTTCGGAGGCATCGACATAGCCCTTGCCGGCGGTGCCGTCGGTGAGCACCACGTCGACATCGCCGGACTTCAGCGCCTGGACGCTGGCGCCGAACGTTTCGAACAGCTTGATGCGTGGGTTCTGCTCGTTRCCGTCGAGCACGCTGTAGACGGCGGTGTAGAAAGGCGTGGTGCCGGCCTGCGCGCCGATCAGCCCGTCCTTGAAGGCGGCGAAACTCTTGGCGTCGGTGAAGCGCTTTTCGTCGCCGCGCACCAGCATGAACTGTTCCGAGCGCATATAGGGATCGGAGAAGTCGACCTTCGCCTTGCGCTCTTCCTTGATGGTGATGCCGGTCATGCCGATATTGTACTGGTTGTCGGAAACCGCCTGGATCATCGCGTCCCAGGAGGTGTTCTGGTACTCGACCTTGAAGTTCAGCCGTTTGGCGATCTCGTCCATCGCGTCATATTCCCAGCCGATCTGCTTGCCGGTCTTCTTGTCGATGAACTGCAGCGGCGGATAGGCGTTCTCCGTCACCACCACAACCTTTTTGCCGCCGAGATCGGGCAGCGTATCGGCGAGCGCRGCGACGGGCGCAAGAAGGCAGGCCAGCAGGGCCGCCAGCAGCAGTTTCGACTTGGTCATGACAAACTCCCCAAACGTGATTGGCGCCGCGATCCCCGCACGCCAGGACAAGGCCGGCGCCGACTTTAGCTTTCCGCAAGCGCCTTGCAAGCCGGTCCGATGCGACCTTGCGCGCAAAGGTGGATTCCAATGCCTCGGCAAGATGGTTTCGGGAATTGTCCTTGCCGCGATCAATCCTGGTCGGTGGTGGAGGCCTCGCGCAGCCCGRCAACCAGCCGCGTGAGCGTGCCGTGCAGGGCTTTGAGTTCTGCCCGCTCCAACGGCATGGCGCAATCGAGCGCCGCGGTCACGTCCTTCATGTTCGCGCGCAGCGCCCAGCCCCTGGCCGTCGGCTCGACCAGAACCCTGCGCTCGTCGGCGCTGTCGCGCCGGCGGGTGACGAGGCCGCCCGCCTCCATCCGCTTGACCAGCGGCGTCAGCGTCGCCGAATCGAGGCCCAGTGCCTCGCCGAGCTCGCCGACCGTCATGGGCGAGCGCTGCCACAGCGCCAGCATCGCCAGATATTGCGGATAGGTCAGGCCGAGCGGCTCGAGCAGCGGCCGGTAGAGCCTGGTCATCAGCCCGCTTGCCGAATAGAGCGCGAAGCAGAGCTGCTGGTCGAGGCGCGGAACGGCAATCGTCCCGGCGGAATTATCCGCCGGGACGACGCCGGGTCTCGTTTCGATCTTTGTCGTCATGCCGCCTTTGCCGCAAGCGCCACCGTGGAAAGCGCCACGTCGATATTGCCCCGGATGGCGTTGGAATAGGGGCAGATCTGGTGCGCTTCCGATACAAGCGCTTCCGCGCCCTCCTGATCAAGGCCTTTCGTCTCGGCCGCCAGCGCGACGCCGAGYCTGAAGCCGCCCTGGTCGTTGGGATAGAGGCTGACGGTGGCTGTCACCGCTGCATCCTCGAGCGGCAGCTTCTTCTTGCGCGCGACGAAGCGGATCGCGCTTTCGAAGCAGGCTGCGTAACCGGCGGCGAAARGCTGTTCGGGATTGGTGGCRCCACCCTGGCCRCCAAGCTCCTTCGGCATTGCCAGATCGACCTTGAGCAGGCCGTCGCTGGTCTCGGCATAACCGGCGCGGCCGCCAACGACGCGGGCCCGGGTGGTGTAGAGTGCTGACATTTTCGTCTCCATTTACATTGTACACGATTAATTAGTGTACAAGATAAATCGATGTCAACCCCGATGTCGTCATCCTCAGTCTGCGCTCGCCTTGGCGTCGCTTCGCCCTGGGGATGACGCAGTTGCGTTCCGCCAAAACGAAAAAAGGCRGCCGAAGCCGCCTTTCCAAAACATGTCGGTTGAAGGGCCTTACTCGGCCGACRCGGACTCGGCGGCCTTCTTCTCGGCGGCGTCCTGCGCAGCTTTCTCGGCGGCCAGCGCCTCGGCGGCAGCGACCTTCTCGGCCTCGATGCGCGCCCTCTCGGCGTTGAGCGCATCGCGTTCCTCGTCGTTCAGCTTGCGGGCGCGGACGCCGGTGTTTTCCGAAATGCGGGCCGCCTTGCCGCGGCGGTCACGCAGATAATAGAGCTTGGCACGGCGCACCTTGCCGCGGCGCACGATCTCGACGCCCTCGACGAGCGGCGAATAGACCGGGAAAACGCGTTCGACACCTTCGCCGTAGGAAATCTTGCGGACGGTGAAATTCTCCTGGAAGCCGGCGCCGGAGCGGGCGATGACGACGCCCTCATAGGCCTGGACGCGGGTGCGGCTRCCTTCGGTGACGCGCACCTGGACGCGCACGGTGTCGCCGGGCTGGAATTCGGGCAGCTTGCGCTTGGCTTCGATCTTGGCGGCCTGTTCGGCCTCGAGCTGACGGATGAGATCCATCTCAATATCCACTTCTTGTTCTTCCGACAGTCAGAGCGTCCTCAGCTCGCCTTGCAGTTCCTATGACCGCTCGGTTATGCCCTTTGCCCAAGACGTTCTATCCGGGGCTTCGGGCAGGGACGGCTACACCGCCATTTGTTGACGGGCCCGGAAGATCGTTCTTCCGGTTCGGCCGGCCACATACAGCCATTTCGGCGCTTTGTCACGCCTGTGAGGTGTATTTTTTGCGCCTATGGCACCATCCAATTGCCGTCGTGCCGGGTTGYGCGAGCCTCGCAAGCTTTCTAAGCCGGAAAAGTGTACTTCCCGGACCCCGCCTCAATGACGCTCTTCAATGCCGTCCTGCTCTTCGTTGCAGGCTTTGTTTCAGGCGCCGCCAATGCGGTTGCCGGCGGCGGCACTTTCCTCACCTTCGGCGCCATGACGCTGGTGGGCCTGCCGCCGATCGCCGCCAACGCCACCTCCTCGGTGACGCAGCTGCCGGGCTACATCACCTCGACGCTCGCCTATTGGGCCGATATCCGGCATTTCTGGCGCGGCGCCCTGCTGCTTTGYCTGATCTCGGCCCTCGGCGCTCTGGCCGGATCGCTCATCCTGCTCGCGCTCGACAATCCGTCGTTCCGGGCACTGGTGCCGTGGCTGCYCATTGCCGCCACCGCGCTGTTTGCCGCCGGGCCGTGGCTGAAGCCGGCGGCCGGGCCGGAGCACCAGGCCTTGGTCGACTCACTGACAGGTTCGCTCGCACAGTTCGTGACCGCGATCTATGGCGGCTTCTTCGGCGCCGGCATGGGCGTGATGATGCTTGCGACCCTTGGCCTGACGCAAGCCGGCGACTATCACCGCCTGAACGCGCTGAAGAACATGCTGTCCATCGTCATCGCGGTTGTCGCCATCCTGGTCTTCGTTTCCGGAGGCGTCGTCGCCTGGCCGCAGGCGATCGTCATGATCCCGGGTGTCGCGCTTGGCGGCTATGCAGGCGTCTGGATCGCCAAACGCGTGCCGCAGGTCGCCGTGCGTGGCTTCGTCGTCGCCGTCGGCCTGCTCCTGGCCTTCTACTATTTCGCCAAGGGGTGACGGGCGAGCAGGTCCGGCCGCCGCTCGCGCGTCAGCTTCTCCGCCTCGGCCCGCCGCCACTCGGCAATCTTCTTGTGGTTGCCGGAGATCAGCACGTCCGGGATCGGCCGGCCTTCGAACTCCTGCGGCCGCGTGTAATGCGGATGCTCGAGCAGACCGTTCTCGAAACTTTCCTCCTCGCCCGAGACGGCATTGCCCATGACCCCGGGCAGGAGCCGCACCACGGCGTCGAGCAGCACAAGTGCGGCCGGCTCGCCGCCCGACAGGATGAAATCGCCGATCGAGACTTCCTCCAGGCCCCGTGCCTCGATCAGCCGCTGGTCGACGCCTTCGAAGCGGCCGCAGAGGATGACGGCGCCAGGCCCGGCGGCGAGCTCGCGCACGCGGGCCTGGGTGAGTGGCCTGCCGCGAGGGCTCATCAGCAGGCGCGGGCGTGGATCGCCGGGCGGCGAGGCATGGTCGATGGCTTTGGCGAGCACGTCGGCGCGCATCACCATGCCGGCGCCGCCGCCGGCCGGCGTGTCGTCGACGGTGCGGTGCCGATCGCTGGCGAAGTCGCGGATCTGGATCGCTTCCAGCGACCAGGTGCCGGCTTCCAGGGCCCGGCCGGCAAGCGACAGGCCGAGCGCGCCCGGAAACATCTCGGGATAGAGCGTCAKCACCGAGGCGGCAAAGTTCACCGGTTGCCCCCGGCGTCCTTCGGTCCGCGCGGCCGGCCTTTCGGATCGAAGCCGGAATGGCCCGGCGCCTCGCTGTCCTCGTCGTCGACCAGTCCCGCCGCCAGCGGATCGACCTGGACAAAACCGTCGGCGATCGACACATGCGGCACCGCGGCCTGGGTGAACGGGATCAGCACACCCTTGCGGCCGGCAAGCGTGACATCGAGTATGTCGCCGCCGCCGAAATTGTGCACGGCGACGACCCTGCCGATAGCGCCGGTGTCGTCCCTGACCTCCAGGCCGATGAGGTCGGCATGGTAGAATTCGTCCTCCTCGCCATCGTCCGGCAGCATCGAACGGTCGACGAACAGTTCCGTGCCGGCAAGCGCCTCGGCGGCGTTGCGGTCGCTGATGCCCTTGAAGCGCACCACCACGACCGTGCCGGCCGGCCGGATGTCGAGGATCTGGAAGGAGCGGCCGTCCTTGGTGTGCAGCGGCCCGTAATCCGCGAGCGCCAGCGGATCGCCGGTGAAGGTCTTCACCCGCAGCTCGCCCTTGATGCCGTGCGCGGCACCGATCACGGCCATCTGGACGGGGTTTTCGAGCTTCGACATCGGCGTCAATTCCTTTGCCTTGCTCTAACTCCCCAGCGCCGCCATTTCAATGACGCGCTCTTCACCGCTTCCTAACCTCGCTTGCGGAAAATGCCGGCATGCAGGAATTCCTCATCCCGGCAAAGCCCGACCTTCAGGCGGCGCGCGAAACCTGGCTGAAATCGCTGGCGCGCGAGCGCCGGCTGTCGCCGGAGACGGTCGAAGCCTATGAGCGCGACACGCGCCAGTTCCTGCATTTCCTGACTGGGCATTGYGGCGGCCCGCCAGGCATCTCCGACATCGCCGGTCTGCGGCCGGCCGATCTGCGCGGCTTTCTCGCCGCGCGCCGCAACGCAGGCGCCGGCGCGCGCACGCTCGGGCGCGGCCTGGCGGGCATCCGCTCGCTGCTGCGTTTTCTCGAACGGCGCGGTCTCGTCAATGCGGCGGGTGCGGCGACGCTGCGCGCGCCGCGCCAGCCGAAATCGCTGCCCAAGCCGCTGACGGCGAGCGATGCGAAACAGGTCGTGGCTGTGGACGGCCAGCTGGCGGAGGAGCCCTGGATCGCCGCCCGCAACGCCGCGGTGCTGACGCTGCTCTACGGTTCCGGCCTGCGCATCTCGGAGGCGCTGGGCCTCACCGGCGTGGATCTCGCCACGGAGGCCGATACCGTGCTGCGCATCACCGGCAAGGGCGGCAAGACGCGGCTGGTGCCGGTGCTTCCGGTAGCGCTCAGGGCGGTTGCGGAATATCGCCGGCTCTGCCCCTTCCATATCGATCCCAAGGGCCTRCTGTTTCGCGGCGCCCGCGGCGGCCCGCTCAACCCGGCAATCATCCAGCGCGAGATGGCGAAGCTGCGCTCGGCGCTTAACCTGCCGGACACGGCGACGCCGCATGCCTTGCGCCATTCCTTCGCCACGCATCTGCTCGGCCGCGGCGGTGACCTGCGCACCATCCAGGAGTTGCTTGGCCACGCCAGCCTGTCGACCACGCAGGTCTATACCGGCGTCGACACGGCAAGGCTGCTCGATATCTACGAACGGGCGCATCCAAGGGCGTAAGCCCCGGACGCACGGGCATTCCGCAAAATTTCGGCCCTCGATTAACGGTTTTGCCGCTTTTGGCGGCTAAGAAGTTGCTTATGAAACGCGTCATCGCCATCGCCGACCGCGCGGCTGTCGTCTCGTTGAAGCTGCTCGCAGCGCTCAACGTGCTGTTTTTCCTGTCGTTCCTCATCGTCTTGCTGCTGGCCGGCTGGGCGCATGCCGAGGCTCCCGCCTGCGGCGGTACTGATCTGCTGGCGGCGCTGCAGAAGAGCGATCCCGCCGCCTACAAGAAGGTCGAGGCAGAGGCCGCCGCCGTTCCAAACGGCAAGGGCCTGCTGTGGAAGCTCGAGAAATCGGGCGAAAAGCCGTCCTACCTCTTCGGCACCATGCATATGACCGACGCGCGCGTCACCACGCTGCCGCCCGCCGCGCGCCAGGCCTATGACGGCGCCGGCACCATCATCATCGAAACGACGGACGCGCTCGACAAGGCCAAGATGATGGCGGCCGTGGYCGCCGAGCCCGGCCTGATGATGTTCACCGACAACACCACGCTGTCGTCGCTGCTGTCGCCCGAGGACGCGGCGATGCTGAACAAGGGGCTCGACGCGCGCGGCATTCCGCCCCTCACCGTCGCCAAGATGAAGCCGTGGATCCTGTCGGCAATGGTGGCGCTGCCGGCCTGCGAGATGGCCCGCCAGGCCGCCGGCGTGCCGGTGCTGGACGTCAAGCTGGCCTCCGACGCCAAAGCCTCGGGAAAGAACGTCGAAGGGCTGGAAACCGCCGCCGATCAGCTGCGCGCCATGGCTTCGCTGCCGCTCGCCTTTCACATGAAGGGGCTGGTCGACACCTTGAAGCTTGGCGACAAGGTGAACGACGTCAACGAGACCATGATCGTGCTCTACCAGCGCGGCGAGGTCGGCATGTTCTGGCCGCTGTTCCGCACAGTTCTGCCGGGCGCCGAAGACGAGAAGGCCGGCTATGCCGCCTTCGAGCAGACCATGATCACCAGCCGCAACAAGGTGATGGCGGAGCATGCCGGGCCGATTCTGGCCAAGGGCAWTGCCTTCATGGCGGTCGGCGCCCTCCACTTGCCCGGCCCTGACGGGCTGGTCGAGGATTTCCGCAAAGCAGGGTATACTGTTACCGCCGTCAACTGAGTCGTCTGGCGGCTGGGAAGCGGAAAACGCCGGTTTTTCAGCGCTTTCCGTCCGCCCGCGTGAAACCCAATGCGGGGTAGCGCGTTGATGGCTATTGCTTGAATCCTTTTATTCCAAGGAGGACACGTTTCATGGCGAACCCTAACGACCCCTTCACCCCTCCGAGCACGCCTCCCTCGTCGGGTGGCGGTGGCAGCGGGTGGCTGATCGCCCTTGTTGTCATTATCCTGGCCATTGTTGCGTATTATGTTTTTGGCAGAACCGGCGGCGAAAAGGCTCCGACGCCCGCCGAGCCTCCGGCCGCAACCACGCCGGCGCCAGCCCCTGCGACGCCTGCTCCTGCTCCTGCGCCGGCACCCGCAACCCCGGCACCCGCGCCAGCACCTGCACCAGCTCCGGCCCCGGCTCCCTCGCCGTCCCCGGCTCCGGCTCAGTAATCGAGCCTGGCTCGACAATGAACGGCCCRCCAAAAGGCGGGCCGTTTTGTTTGAACGATGGCGAGGAGACCTTGTCAGAAACGCGCTCCGGTGACCGCCGGAGCGGGTTTACAAACGGTCTCAAATATGGATCGRCTTGAAGAACGTCGCCAACGCCGCTTCCTTCACCGCTTCCGACATCGTCGGATGCGCGTGGCAGGTGCGGGCCAGGTCTTCCGAGGAGCCGCCGAATTCCATCAGCACCGCCGCCTCGTGGATCATCTCGCCGGCACCGAAGCCGACGATATGGACGCCCAGCACGCGATCGTTTGCCTTGTCGGCCAGGATCTTCACGAAGCCGTCGGTGTGCAGCATGGCGCGCGCGCGGCCGTTGGCGCTGAAGGGGAACTTGCCGACCTTGTATTCGATGCCGGCCCTCTTCAGATCCTCCTCGGTCTTGCCGACTGAGGCGATTTCCGGGCTGGTGTAGACGACGCTCGGGATCACGTCATAGTTCACATGGCCGGCCTGCCCGRCAATCGTCTCGGCCACCGCCACACCCTCGTCCTCTGCCTTGTGCGCCAGCATCGGTCCGGCAATGACGTCGCCGATGGCATAGACGCCGGGTACATTAGTCTTGAGATGCCCGTCGGTCTTGACCCGCCCGCGCTCGTCGACATCGACCCCCGCTTCCTTCAGCCCCAGGCTGTCGGCATAGGGGCGGCGGCCGGTGGCGACCAGCACCACGTCAGCCTCGATCGTTTCCGCGGCACCGCCCTTGACCGGCTCGAAGGTGATGCTGGCGCCCTTCTTGGACTTGGCGACACCGGTGACCTTGGCGCCGAGCTTGAACTCGAAACCCTGCTTGGAAAGCAGCCGCTGGAACTGTTTCGCGACCTCGCCGTCCATGCCGCCGAGGATGGTGTCGAGGAACTCGACGACCGTGACCTTGGCGCCGAGCCGCGCCCAGACGGAGCCGAGCTCCAGCCCGATGACGCCGCCGCCGACCACCACGAGATGGCCCGGCACCTTGGCCAGCGACAGCGCGCCGGTGGAAGACACGATCACCTTCTCGTCGAAATCGACCTTGACGCCCGGGATGCCGGCGACGTCCGAGCCTGTGGCGATGACGATGTTCTTGGTCTCGATCTCCTCGACCTTGCCGTCCTCGCCGGTCACCGACACCTTGCCGGCGCCGATCACCTTGCCGGTGCCGCGAAAACTGTCGATCTTGTTCTTCTTGAACAGGAAGGCGACGCCGTTGACGTTGGAAGCTACCGTCGCGTCCTTGTGCGCCAGCATCTTCTTGAGATTGAGCTTCGGCGCGCCGACCTCGACCCCGAGCGCATCGAAGGTATGGCCGGCCTCCGCGAACACCTCGGAGGCATGGAGCAGCGCCTTCGACGGGATACAGCCGATATTGAGGCAGGTTCCRCCGAAGGTAGCGTTCTTCTCGACCACCGCCGTCTTCAGGCCGAGCTGCGCCGCCTTGATGGCGCAGACATAGCCGCCCGGTCCCGATCCGATGATTACGACGTCATAAGCCATGAAACTGTCCTTCTTATCCGGCCTCAACGGCCGCCGCTCACATTGAGGATCGCGCCCGTTATATAGGAGGCCGCGTCCGACAGAAGATAAAGAACCGCATGCGCGACTTCATCGGCGGTGCCCGCCCGTTTCATCGGCAGCATATCCTGCATCCGCGCTACCCGGTCCGGCTGGCCGCCGGAGGCATGGATCTCGGTGTCGGTGATGCCGGGGCTGACCGCGTTGACGCGGATGCCTTCCAACGCCACCTCGCGCGCCAGTCCGATCGTCATGGTGTCGATCGCGCCCTTGGAGGCGGCGTAGTCGACATATTCGCCGGGCGAGCCCAGCCTGGCCGCCGCCGAGGAGAGATTGACGATGGCGCCGCCTCTGCCGCCATGCCGGGTCGACATGCGTTTCACCGCCTCGCGGGCRCAGAGGAAGGAGCCGACGACATTGATGCGCATCATGCGCTCGACCCGCTCGGCGCTCATCTCGTCGAGGCGTGCCTTGACGTCGACGATGCCGGCATTGTTGACGAAGGCGTCGAGCCGGCCGAAGGCCCGGTCAACCGCCGCGAACATCGCCAGGACATCGGCCTCGTTGCCGACGTCGCCCTTGACCGCAACCGCTTCRTCACCAGTGGCTTTGAGCTCGGCGACGAGTGCATCGGCCGCAGCCTGGTTGGAGACATAGTTGACCGCCACACGATAGCCGGCCTGGACGGCCTGCCGGCAGATGGCCGCGCCGATGCCGCGGCTGCCGCCTGTGACCAGCAGTGTTTTCTTCTCGGTGCTCATTCCTGGCAGCCTTTCAGGGCAAAGACGTCCCACGGCACTTTGGAGAAGCCGGCGGGACCGTAAGCGGCCGACATTTCGAGCGACGGTCCGAGATCCGGCAAGATCAGGCTCTTCGGCGCATCAGCGCCCTCGGYCGGCAGCAGCCCGATGCTGCCCTTGWCATCGGCGCTGTAGATCACGCCTTCCCAGACCGTGCACGCCGCAAGCTCCTCGCCGGTGACGTCGCCGGTCGGRCATTTGTACATCAGCGAGCCGTGAGGGCGCCCGGCGGAGCCTTCGGTCCACATGGCGATGCCGTCGAGCACGGTATTGTTGTCGAGGATCATGCGGAATGTATTGGTGATCGTCGCCGAGGGGCCGGTCGGCGTGAAGTCGATCTCGGCGCCGCTTTGCGCCTCGCCATAGACAGCGAGCTGGATCGGGCAGGCGGCATGGGCATCGGCAGCTATCAGAGCCGCGCCTGCCGCAAGCGCGACCGGCCTCGCGGTGCCGAGCCAACGGGCTTTCATTCGCCGACCCGGCCGCGCACTGCCATACCCCACCTTAGAGATCGAGCACCAGCCGCTCGGGATCCTCCAGGCTTTCCWTGACGCGCACCAGGAAGGTCACCGCTTCCTTGCCGTCGACGATGCGGTGGTCGTAGCTGAGCGCCAGATACATCATCGGGCGGATGACGATCTGGYCGCCGACCACCACTGGCCGCTCCTGGATCTTGTGCATGCCGAGAATGCCCGACTGCGGTGCATTCAGGATCGGCGTCGACATCAGCGAGCCATAAACGCCGCCGTTCGAGATCGTGAAGGTGCCACCCTGCATGTCGGCGACGGAGAGCTTGCCGTCGCGCGCGGCGAGGYCGAGCCGCCCGATCTCCTTCTCTATCTCGGCGATCGACATCTGGTCGGCGTCCCGCACCACCGGAACCACCAAGCCCTTGTCGGTGCCGACGGCGACGCCGACATGGGCAAAATTCTTGTAGATGATGTCGGTGCCGTCGATCTCGGCGTTGACCGCCGGGATCTCCTTGAGCGCATGCGTCACCGCCTTGGTGAAGAAGCCCATGAAGCCGAGCTTCACGCCATGCTTCTTCTCGAACACGTCCTTGTACTTTGCCCTGAGCGCCATCACCGCGCTCATGTCCACCTCGTTGAAGGTGGTGAGCATGGCCGCGGTCGACTGCGCGTCCTTGAGCCGACGTGCGATCGTCTGGCGGAGCTTGGTCATGCGCACGCGCTCCTCGCGCGAGGCATCGTCGGGCGTGGACGGCGCGCGGGCGCTAACAGGCGCTGGCGCCGGGGCCGCCTTCGGTGTCTCGGCCGGCTGCGAGGGCGCGCCCTTGGCGATCGCGTCGAGYACGTCGCCCTTCAGCACCTGGCCGCGCTTGCCGGAACCTGCCAGTTGCTCGACCGCAAGGTTGTTCTCGGCAATCAGCTTGGCCGCCGCGGGCGCCGGCGGCATGGTGCGCGGCTCGATCGGGCCGCCGCCGCCGGCGGTCCTGGCGGTTTCAGCCGAGGCCTGCTTGACCGTCGACGCGGCGTCCGGGCTCGAGGCCTGCGCCACAGCCTGCGGCTTGGTCGCGGGCGCGGCCGCCTCGCCGCCTGCGGCGATCGAGCCGAGCAGCGCGCCGACATTGACCGTCTCGCCTTCCTTGACCGTGATCTCGGAGAGCGTTCCGGCGCTTGCAGCAGGCACCTCCACCGTCACCTTGTCGGTTTCGAGCTCGACCAGCGGCTCGTCGGCGGCGATCGCGTCGCCGACCTTCTTGAACCACTTGCCGACGGTCGCCTCGGTGACGGATTCGCCGAGTGTGGGGACGCGGATTTCGGTAGCCATTGTGCCTGTCCGTTTGTCTCTTCTTGAGGTCTGTTTCGTCCGGTCTGTCTATTCGCCGAGCGCGTCGTCGAGCAAGGCCGCAAGCTGGCTGAGATGCTTCGACATCAATCCGGTCGCCGGCGAAGCCGAGGCCRGCCGGCCGGTGTAGCGCACCCRCTGATGCTTGGCGTCGATATGCGCCAGCACCCATTCGAGATAGGGGTCGATGAACGACCAGGCGCCCATGTTCTTGGGCTCCTCTTGGCACCACACCATCTCGGCATTGCGGAAGCGCGACAGCTCGGTGATCAGCGCCTTGGCCGGGAACGGGTAGAGCTGCTCGACGCGCAGCAGGTAGATGTCGTTGATGCCGCGCTTCTCGCGCTCCTCGTAGAGGTCGTAATAGACCTTGCCCGAGCACAACACGACGCGGCGGATCTTGGAATCCTTGACCAGCTTGATCGGCTGATCCGCCAGAAGTTGCGCATCGTCCCACAACAGCCGGTGGAACGAGCTTTCGCCCGCCATTTCCGACAGCGTCGACACCGCCCGCTTGTGGCGCAGCAGCGACTTCGGCGTCATCAGGATCAGCGGCTTGCGGAAGTCGCGCTTCAGCTGCCGGCGCAGGATATGAAAGTAGTTTGCCGGCGTAGTGACGTTGGCCACCTGCATGTTGTCCTCGGCGCAGAGCTGCAGGAAGCGTTCGAGGCGCGCGGACGAGTGCTCCGGCCCCTGGCCTTCATAGCCATGCGGCAGCAGGCAGACGAGGCCCGACATTCTCAGCCACTTGCGCTCGCCCGACGAGATGAACTGGTCGAACACCACCTGGGCGCCGTTGGCGAAATCGCCGAACTGCGCTTCCCAGAGCGTCAGCGCCTTCGGCTCGGCTAGGCTGTAGCCATATTCGAAGCCCAGCACCGCCTCTTCCGACAGCATCGAGTTGATGACCTCGTAGCCGGCTTGCGCCGCCGACAGGTTGTTGAGCGAGATGTAGCGGGTTTCGTCGCGCWGGTCGTAGAGCACGGAGTGACGCTGCGAGAAGGTGCCGCGCTCCGAATCCTGGCCGGAGAGCCGGATCGGACTGCCGTCGAGCAGGATCGCGCCGAAGGCCAGCGCCTCGGCCGTCGACCAGTCGATGCCTTCGCCGGATTCGATCGCCTGGCGGCGGTTCTCGAGGAAGCGCAGGATCGTCTTGTGCGCCTCGAAATCCTTCGGCACCTCGGTCAGCTTCTTGCCGATTTCCTTCAGCGTGCGGATCGGAACGGCGGTCTTGCCGCGCCGCTGTTCGTCCTGGTTGTCGGCCGTGCGCAGGYCGGACCAGRCGCCRTCCAGCCAGTCGGCCTTGTTCGGCTTGTAGTGCTGGCCGACTTCAAATTCAGCTTCCAGATGCGCGCGCCAATCGGCCCGCATCTTGTCGACCTCGGCCTGAGTGATGTGGCCTTCAGCGATCAGCCGGTCGGCATAGATCTGCACCGTCGTCTTGTGACTGCGGATGCTGCGGTACATGATMGGCTGGGTGAAGGACGGCTCGTCGCCTTCATTGTGGCCGAAGCGGCGGTAGCAGAACATGTCCACCACCACCGGCTTGTGGAACTTCATGCGGAATTCGGTCGCCACCTTGGCGGCGTGCACGACGGCTTCCGGGTCGTCGCCGTTGACGTGGAAGATCGGCGCCTCGATCATCTTGGCCACATCGGACGGATAGGGCGAAGACCGCGAGAAGCGCGGATTGGTGGTGAAGCCGATCTGGTTGTTTATGATGAAATGCAGCGTGCCGGCGACGYGATGGCCGCGCAGGCCGGAGAGCCCGAACATCTCTGCGATCACGCCCTGTCCGGCAAACGCCGCGTCGCCGTGGAGCAGGAGCGGCATGACCTTGGCGCGCTCCGACAGCGGCACGATCTCGCCGCGCTCGCGACCGGCAAGCTGGTCCTGCTTGGCGCGCGCCTTGCCCATGACCACGGGGTCGACGATTTCCAGATGCGAGGGATTGGCGGTCAGCGACAGGTGCACCTTGTTGCCGTCGAACTCGCGGTCCGACGAGGCGCCGAGATGGTACTTCACGTCGCCCGATCCTTCGACATCGTCGGGCGCGGCCGAGCCGCCCTTGAATTCGTGGAAGATGGCGCGGTGCGGCTTGCCCATCACCTGGGAAAGCACGTTGAGGCGGCCGCGATGCGCCATGCCGAGCACCACTTCCTTCAGGCCGAGCTGGCCGCCGCGCTTGATGATCTGCTCCAGCGCCGGGATCAGCGACTCGCCGCCGTCGAGGCCGAAGCGCTTTGTGCCCTTGTACTTGACGTCGATATACTGCTCGAAGCCCTCGGCCTCGATCAGCTTCGACAGGATCGCCTTCTTGCCCGTGGCGGTGAAGGTGATCTCCTTGTCGGCGCCTTCGATGCGCGCCTGGATCCAGGCCTTCTCCTCGGGGTCGGAGATGTGCATGAACTCGACGCCGAGCGTCGAGCAATAGGTGCGGGTGAGGATGTCCAGCATCTGCCGGATGGTGCCGAATTCGAGGCCCAGCACATTGTCGAGGAAGATCGGCCGGTCGTAATCGGCTTCGGTGAAGCCGTAATTCGCCGGGGACAGCTCGTTATAGTCCTCGAGCGGCTTGGCGATGCCCAGCGGATCGAGATTGGCGTGCAAATGGCCGCGCATGCGGTAGGCGCGGATCATCATGATGGCGCGAACGGAATCGCGCGTCGCCTGATGCACGTCGGCGTCGGAAAGGGCGGCGCCGTTGACGACCGCCTTCTCCTTCACCTTCTTTTCGATGYGCTTCTCGATCAGGCCCCAATTGCCGTCGAGCGCCGAAACCAGCTCGCCATTGGTCTGCAGCGGCCAGGAGGGCTTCGCCCAGGAGGCACCGGTGGCGTTCTTGCGGACGTCGCCGGCGTCGTCCTTCAACGTCGCGAAGAAGTTCCRCCATTCAGGATCGACGGAAGCCGGATCGTCTTCATAGGTGGCATAGAGCGCGTCGATATAATCGGCGTTGCCGCCGTAGAGAAACGAGGTGAGAGAGAATTGGTCGTTGGCCTGATCTTGTCTTGCCATTTTCGTCTGCGGAGCCTGGCTCCGTCTCCTTCTTGGAGCGAATAGTGAGTAGCGAATAGGGACTTCTTCCGCTCGCGCCGCTACCCTTGTCTTTCCTATTCGCTATTCACTACTCGCTACTCACTAACCCTTGATCGCCTCGACCAGCGTCGTGCCGAGCCGCGCCGGCGAAGGCGAGACGCGGATGYCCGCCGACTCCATCGCTGCGATCTTGTCTTCCGCGCCGCCCTTGCCGCCGGAGATCACCGCGCCCGCGTGGCCCATGGTGCGGCCGGCCGGCGCCGTGCGCCCGGCGATGAAACCCGCCATCGGCTTCTTGCGGCCGCGCTTGGCCTCGTCCTTGAGGAACTGCGCGGCGTCTTCCTCGGCCGAGCCGCCGATCTCGCCGATCATGATGATCGACTTGGTCTCGTCGTCGGCAAGGAACATCTCGAGCACGTCGATGAACTCCGTGCCTTTGACCGGATCGCCGCCGATGCCGACAGCGGTGGTCTGGCCGAGGCCGACATTGYTGGTCTGGAAGACCGCCTCATAGGTAAGTGTTCCCGAACGGGAAACAACGCCGACCGAGCCCTTGCGGAAGATGTTGCCGGGCATGATGCCGATCTTGCATTCGTCGGGCGTGAGCACGCCAGGGCAGTTCGGGCCGATCAGCCGCGACTTGGAGCGATCGAGCCGCGCCTTGACCTTGACCATGTCCATCACCGGGATGCCCTCGGTGATGCAGACGATGAGCGGGATCTCGGCCTCGATCGCCTCGATGATGGCCTCCGCGGCCCCTGCCGGAGGCACATAGACGACGGAGGCGTTGGCACCGGTCTTTTCCTTGCCCTCGGCGACCGTGGCGAAGATCGGGAGGGTCTCGCCCTTCGCGCCGGTCCAGGTCTCGCCGCCCTTCTTCGGATGGATGCCGCCAACCATCTCGGTGCCGTGATAGGCCAGCGCCTGCTCGGTGTGGAACGTGCCGGTCTTGCCGGTCAGGCCTTGGACCAGCACCTTGGTGTTCTTGTCGACGAGAATGGACATATTTAGCGACCTGATCAGTGAGTGCGGAACGGGTTGATGGCGACCACGGAGCCGTAAGCCTGCCCGTGATTGAGGTCTTCGGTGTAAAGCGTCTTGACGCCAAGCCGCTCGGCGGCGGCGATAATTGCGCCATCCCAATAGGGAATCTGGTAGCGCTGCGCGTTCTCGATGCCCCGCATGACGACCGCACTGTCCAGATCCTGGCAGGGTTTCATGGAGATCGCGGCGACCCATTCGGCCGCCTTCGCCGGCGCCAGGGTGACGTCCGCTCGTTTGGTTACGTTCACGTAGAATTCCTGCAGCACCTGTGCGGAGGTCGAATAGTCCTCTTTGGCGATCAACTCCACGGCGCGCTCATATTTCGCGCGCTCGGATTTGTGTCCGATGGCGGCATAGACGAGTACGTTGGTGTCGAGGAAGCACTCAGCGATCATAGAGGGCTTCCCGGTTCCATTTCTTGTCGCCCATGTCGCCCGCCGCCTCCTGCGCAAGCTTCAGCAGCGCCATCCGCGCCTCGTCCTTGGCGCGCCGTTTCGCGRCCACCGATGCGAAAAACTCCCGCACCATGCCATTGACGGTCGTTCGCTGTTCGGCGGCCRCCAGCCTGACCTGTTCCAGAACCTCGTCGTCAACCGCCAGAGTGATGTTCTTCATTTCCCTTTCTCCTCCGATCTGTCACACAGTATATGTGTAACTGTGCAACAGTCGCAAGTTGGCGGCCGACACCGCTTCCGCGCCGCGCCACGCGTCGACCAGCGCCTGCAGGCGGTGTTCTGCCGAAAGCGCGAAAGTGGGAGCCGTGTTCATGGYCAGAGCCGCTTGAGAGGATTAGCCCTTCACCGCCTTGACGATTTTCTTGGCCGCGTCGTCGAGGTCGTCGGCGGAGACGACGTTCAGGCCGCTGTCGTTGATGATCTTCTTGCCGAGCTCGGCATTGGTGCCTTCGAGCCGCACCACCAGCGGCACTTTCAGCCCGACTTCCTTGACCGCGGCGATCACGCCCTCGGCGATGACGTCGCATTTCATGATGCCGCCGAAGATGTTGATCAGTATGCCTTCGACCGCCGGGTCCTTGGTGATGATCTTGAACGCCGCCGTCACCTTCTCCTTCGAGGCGCCGCCGCCGACGTCGAGGAAGTTGGCCGGCTCCRCGCCGTAGAGCTTGATGATGTCCATCGTCGCCATGGCGAGGCCGGCGCCGTTGACCATGCAGCCGATATTGCCGTCGAGCGCGACATAGGCGAGGTCAAATTTCGACGCCTCGATTTCCTTCTCGTCCTCTTCGGTGGTGTCGCGCAGCTCCATCACTTCGGGATGGCGGAAGAGAGCATTGTTGTCGAACGATACCTTGGCGTCGAGGACGCGCAGGTGGCCGTCCTTCATGACGATCAGCGGGTTGACCTCGAGCAGGCTCATGTCCTTCTCGACGAAAGCCTTGTAGAGCGTGGGGAACAGCGCGGCACCGTCCTTGGCGGCGTCGCCGTCGAGCTTCAGCGCGGCATTGAGCTTCTTCACGTCATCCGCCGTCACGCCCTTTTCCGGGTCGATGGCGACGGTGAGGATCTTCTCCGGCGTGTCATGCGCGACCGCCTCGATGTCCATGCCGCCCTCGGTCGAGACGACGAAGGCGATGCGCCCGACCGACCGGTCGACCAGGATCGACAGATAGAGCTCGCGCTCGATGTCGGCGCCGTCCTCGATATAGAGGCGGTTGACCTGCTTGCCGGCCGGGCCGGTCTGCTTGGTGACCAGCGTGTGGCCAAGCATTTCCTTGGCGTTGGCGGCAACCTCGGCCGGCGACTTCGCCAGGCGCACGCCGCCCTTGGCGTCCGGGCCGAGCTCCTTGAACTTGCCCTTGCCGCGTCCGCCGGCATGGATCTGGCTCTTCACAACATAGAGCGGACCGGGCAGCGCCTTGGCGGCGGCTTCCRCCTCGCTTGCGTTGAACACCGGCGCTCCTTGGGCGACCGGAGCGCCGAAGGTCTTCAGCAGCGCCTTGGCCTGATACTCATGGATGTTCATGCGCTTTGTCTCCGGGGAGGGGCGATTACTTGCCGGCGAGTTGCGGGGCGATCTTGACGCAGGCTTCGGTGAGGCCCTGCACGGCCGCCACCGAATGGTCGAACATCTTCTGCTCGGCCTTGGAAAGGTCGATCTCGATGACGCGCTCGACGCCGCCGGCGCCAATCACCACCGGCACGCCGACATAGGTGTTCTTGACGCCATATTGGCCCGACAGGTGCGCCGCGCAAGGCAGCACGCGCTTCTTGTCCTTGAGGTAGGATTCCGCCATGGCGATTGCCGACGCGGCGGGCGCGTAATATGCGGAGCCGGTCTTGAGCAGGCCGACGATCTCGGCGCCGCCGTCGCGGGTGCGCTGCACGATTTTGTCGAGCTTATCCTGCGAGGTCCAACCCATCTTGACGAGATCGGGCAGCGGGATGCCCGACACCGTCGAATAGCGGATCATCGGCACCATGGAATCGCCGTGGCCGCCGAGCACGAAGGCGGTGACGTCCTCGACCGAGACCTTGAACTCTTCGGCCAGGAAATAGCGGAAACGGGCGCTGTCGAGCACGCCCGCCATGCCGACGACATGGCTGGTCGGCAGCCCCGAGAACTTCTGCAGCGCCCAGACCATGGCGTCGAGCGGGTTGGTGATGCAGACGACGAAGGCCTTCGGCGCGTATTTCTTCAAGCCCGCGCCAACCTGTTCCATGACCTTGAGGTTGATGCCGAGCAGGTCGTCTCGGCTCATGCCGGGCTTGCGCGGCACGCCGGCGGTGACGATGCAGACATCCGCGCCCTCGATGCCGGCATAGTCGTTGACGCCGGTCAGCCTGGCGTCGAACCCGTCGACCGGCGACGACTGGGCGATGTCAAGACCTTTGCCCTGCGGGATGCCCTCGGYGATATCGAACAGCACCACGTCGCCGAGATCCTTGAGGCCGATCATATGGGCGAGCGTGCCGCCGATCATGCCCGAGCCGATAAGCGCTATCTTGTTGCGTGCCATGTCAGGATGTTTTYCCTTTGTGTGTGACCGTGCCTCAAATCCTTGCAGACTTGATGACGGGTCGAGGAGGCTGRAGGTGCTGTGATGTCCCGCGAGATTTCGCCGCACCCAATAGCTCCGGCGCGGACGAAATTCAAACGATTATTTTGAGCCCAGTGTTTTCAATCGGTTAGATGCTTTGGGAATTACGTAAGCGTCAAAATTCATGAGCCGGCTGCGAGGAATCTACACAATGAACGTCGAAATCAGAAGGCTTCGTAGCGGCGATGACGCCGTTGTGATGCGCCTCGCCGAAGAGGTCTTCGACGAGCCTATCCGCCCCGATCGTCTCGCTGCCTATCTCGCCTCGCCGGGCCATTTCATGATCGTCGCTATAGTTGACGGCATCGTGGTCGGCCAGTGCGCAGCCGTCATCCACCGCCATCCCGACAAGGTGAGCGAACTCTACATCGACGAGGTCGGCGTGGCGCCGTCCTTCCGGCGGCATGGCATCGCGCGAAAGATGCTCGACGCYATGTTCGAGCTTGGCCGCGAGGATGGCTGCGAGGAGGCCTGGGTCGGCACCGAGCCCGACAACGGGCCGGCACGGGCGCTTTACGAAAAGCGATCCGAGCCGCACGGCCTCGCCGAGGATTTCGTCATGTATGTGTATGAGCTTTCGAGATAGCCGAAGAACCTTTCCTCAGCGAACCGCTTTCTCGCCACCCGCCGCGGTGATCACCCCGACGATGATCAGCCCCGTCAGCACCAGCCGCACGCCGGCGCTAACGCCGRATGTGTTGAGCATGGTGAGCAGCAGCACCAGGAACAGGCCGGCGCCCCACACGCCCGGCACGTTCGCCTTGCCGCCCGCGACCGATGTGCCGCCGATGACCACGACGGCGATCGAGGCGAGCAGATATTCGTTGCCGATATCGACATTGGCGCCGCGGAAATAGCCGGCAAGCAGCGCCCCGTCGATGCCGCCGAGCGCGCCGCACAGCGTATAGGTGATGAAGCGGATGYGGCCGACATTGACCCCGGCGAGCCAGGCGGCACGGATATTCTGGCCGATTGCCAGCACCGAACGGCCATAGATCATGCGCTGCAAAGCAAGTGCTGCGCCAACGGTAAACAGCACCGTCAGCATTGCCAGCACCGGAATGCCGAGGAACTGCCAGTTGGTGAAATCGGCAAAGCCCGGCGGCGGCTTGATCTGCAGGCCGCGGCCATAGCTGATGTCAACCGACTGGATGATGAAACTCGCCGACAGGGTCGCGATGATCGGCGGGATCCTGAGCGCCCAGATCAGCAGATAGTTGATGGCGCCGATGGCCGCGCCGCAGGCGAGCGCGGCGAGGAGCCCGACAAGGATCATGGAATCGCTGCCGYCCATCACCTTCATCGCCACCGCGCTTGCAAGCCCGATATTGGCCGGCAGCGACAGGTCGACATTGCCCGGCCCCAGCGTGATGACGAACATCTGACCGACGCCGACGATGACGGTGAAGACGGCGAGCGAAAGCGCGGCCGTGACCATGCCGCCGGCGCCGTAGCCGCCGGTGAAGACGACGGTCGCCACCCACACCACAAGCGCGCCGACGAAGGACCAGAGCCAGGGCTTTGCAAGCAACATCCGCAGCGAGGCCATCGCTCACCTCTCCCTGCGGCTGATAAGCACCCGCGCCGCCAATACGATGATCAGGATGGCGCCATTGGCGGCGACCTGCCAGTCCGGCGGGATGTGCATGAAAGTCAGGAGCGGCGAGGCGGCGAGCGCCAGCGTCAGCGCGCCGATGACCGCGCCGATCGGCGACACGCGGCCGCCGACGAACTCACCGCCGCCAAGAATGACGCCGGCTATCGAAAGCAGCGTGTAGCCGTTGCCGATATTGGCGTCTGCTGAGGTGGTGATGCCGATGAGCGCCATGCCCGAGAGCACGCCGAACAGTCCCGTCAGCGCGAAGAGCACGATCTTGGTCCTCAGCAGCGACCARCCGGCGCGCCTGAGCGCCGCGGCATTGCCRCCGGAACCGCGCAGGATGACGCCGTAAGAGGTGCRCATCAGGCCGAAATGCACCGCGGCCGCGATCAGCAGCGCCGCAAGGATCGGGAATGGGACGTAAGGCGGCTTGAACGCCAGGATCGCCAGCAGCCAGTCGGGCGCCTTGCCGCCCGGCTTCGGCAGGATGAGGATGGYAAGCCCCTGCCAGACGAAGCTCATGCCGAGCGTCACCACGATCGAGGGCAGGTTGCGCAGATGAATCAGCGCACCGAGCAGAGCGTAGACGCCGACCGAGCCGAGCAGCACCGCGATGCCGATGAGCGGCGCGTCCCGGAGCCACGTGGCGGTGACGCAACCGACGAAGCCGACAAAGGTGCCGACCGAGAGGTCCAGCTCATTGCCGGCGATGACGAACATCTGCGCGATCGTCGCCAGCGCAATCGGTATCGCCAGGTTGAGCATCAGGTTGAAGCCGAAATAGCTGATGGCGCGGGGATTGAGCCAGGCGATCGCCATCAGCACCAGCGCCAGCGACAGCGCCGGCAAGAGGCTGCGCARCATGCGCGCCCTGGCCGCGTTGCCGCGTGGCGAGGATTTCGGGACCGTACCGGGAGCGATCGCCGTCATGTCAGGCAGCATCGCCGAACGAGGACTGGATGATCTTTTCCTCCGTCAGTTCGTCGCGCCTGAGATTGGCGACGATCCGCCCGTTCTTGAAGACATAGACATGGTCGCAATTGTCGAGCTCTTCGGTTTCGGTCGTGTACCAGAGGAAGGTGCGGCCCTTGGCTGCCTCCTCGCGCACGAGGTCGTAGACTTCGAGCTTGGTTCCGACGTCGACGCCGCGCATCGGATCGTCCATCAGCACGATCTCGGCGTCGGAGCCGAGCGCGCGGGCAAACAGCGCCTTCTGCTGGTTGCCGCCCGACAGCGAATAGATGTTGTTGTYCATGTCCGGTGTGCGGATGCCGATCTTCTTCTTCCAGAACGCGGCCAGCTCCGCCTCGCGCTGCGGCGAGATCAACAGGCCGCTGCGCAGGCGCTGAAGCGAACGAATGCCGATGTTCTGCGCGATCGACCATTGCGCAAAGATGCCGTCCGACTGGCGGTCGCCAGCGACCAGCGCCACCGGCGCCGTCACCGCGATGCCGGCCCTGGCGCGGGAGGCCGCGGCGAAGATCGCCAGCAGCAGGTCCGTCTGGCCGTGCCCGGCAAGCCCCGCGAGCCCGATGATCTCGCCGGCTCGCGCCACAAGCTCCTGGCCGTCCTGCTGCCGCGCCGGGCGCGCCTGCACTCTCAGCGTCCCGGCCTCGGCCTTGCGCGTCTCTTTAGCGGTCCGCTGATGACCTTCGGCGCCGCCCATGGCAGCGACCAGCTTGTCCCGGTTGAACGCCTTTGCGGCGTCCGCCGCCACCACCTTGCCGTCGCGCATCACCACGATGCGGTCGGCATTCTGCAGCACCTCGCCCAGTACGTGCGAGATCAGGATGCAACTGCCGCCATTCTCGACGAAGCGGCGCACGAAGGCGAGCAGCTGGCCGGCCGTATGCGCATCGAGCGACGAGGTCGGCTCGTCGAGGATGACCAGGTGCAGCGGCTCGCGGGTCAGYGTGAAGGCGCGCGCCACCTCCACCATCTGCCGCCTTCCGATCGACAGGTCTCCGGCAATGTCGTCCGCAGAGATGCCGTGATCGGGGAAAATCTCGTCGAGCTTGGCCTGGATGAGATCGGCGGCCTTGCGCCGCCAGCCGAAACCTCTGAGCGATGGATGGTTGATGCGCGTGTTCTCGGCGACGCTGAGGTTTGGGCACAGCGACAGTTCCTGGAAGACGCAGCGTATGCCGAGCTCGAGCGCGCGCGCCACCGAATAGCTCGCTTCGGCATTGCCGCGCACGGCAATTTGCCCGCCATCCGGCCGCAGCGTGCCCGCCACCATATGCATGAGCGTCGACTTGCCGGCGCCGTTGTGCCCGACCAATCCGACGCATTCGCCGGCGCCGACATGGAAATCGACGCCGTTGAGCGCGCGGACGGCGCCGAAGTGTTTTTCGGCGCCGTCCAGCCTGACGATATCTGCAATAGCCTGAAGCATCCTCAACGATATCCGGTTGGCGATGCGGCTGGCAATCTTCGCGCCGCTATTGCTTGATGTTGGCCTTGATGGCCGCGATGGCATCGTCCTGCGTGTATTCATGCGTGGCGACGCCGCCTTCCTTGATCTTCGGCAGCGCGGCTTCGAAATCATCCTGGGTGAAGGYGAGATAGGGCACCAGGAGATCGTGCGGYACGTCCTTGCGGCCGTCGAGCACCTGCTGCGCAACCCAGAAGGCGAGCGTCGAGACGCCCGGCGCGAYCGAGGCCGACCAGGTCTTGTAGCCGTCCTTCTCCTTCTGCTCCTTCCACCACTTCAGCTCGTCCTGGCGGTTGCCCATGATGATGGTCGGGCGCGGCTTCTTAGCTGCGGCGAAGGCCTGCGCGGCGCCATAGCCGTCGCCACCCTGGTCGACGATGCCGACGATATCGGGCAGCGACGGCAGGATGGTCGCCACCGCCTTCTGCGCCGTGGTCTGGTCCCAGTCGCCGGTCACCGAGCCGACGATCTTGAACTCGGGATGGGCGGCAACGCCTTCGAGGATGCCGGCATGGATGGCATCGTCGATCGAGGTGCCGGCAAGCCCGCGAATCTCGAGCAGATTGCCGCCCTTCGGCTGGAATTTGGCCATCTGCTCGACTTCCTGCTTACCCATATCCTTGAAGTCGACGACGACGCGGTAGGCGCAAGGCTCGGTGACGATGCCGTCGAAGGAGACGACGACGATGCCGGCGTCGCAAGCCTGCTTGATGGCGCCGTTCAGCGCATCCGGCGAGGCGGAGTTGATCACGATAGCATCGTAGCCCTGCAGGATGAGGTTCTGCACCTGCGCGGCCTGGGTCGGCACTTCTTTGTCGGCAGTGGTGAAGACGTCGGCCGCCGCGACCACCTTGTCCTCGACCGCCTTCTTGGTGACGATGCCATAGCTGTCGAGCATCGCCTGGCGCCAGGAGTYGCCGGCGTAATTGTTGGAGAAGGCGATCTTCTTGCCGCTCGTGTCGGCAAGCGCCGTGCCCGAGGCGARCATGGCTGCGAAGGCACTCAAGACCAGTAGTTTCTTCATGTCATTATCCTCCCAGATGTGTTGACTGCTGCACTTCCATCGGCCCCTCCGAGCCGGCTTCACTCCACTTCGATCCGAGCGCTGCCGCTCAAAACAGCCTCAGCCCCGGCACACGCACCCTCAGCCGGTAAAGCGACGTCGAGGCGGCGATGTAGAGGCTCCTCAGATCATCGTCGCCGAAGGTGAAATTGGCACAATATTCGGGTGTCGCAATGATGCCGAGGAGATCGCCGGAGGCGTCGAAGACATGGATGCCGCCGGGTCCGGTGCAATAAAGGTTTCCCCGACTGTCGATCTTCATTCCGTCCGGCGACCCAGGCTCGGCGCCCTCCGTCACCGCCCACACCGCGCCGCCGTTGAGGTCGCCATTCACTTCCACGCCGAACACCCTTATGTGTCCGCGCTCGGTATCGTTGACGAACAGCCGCGATTCATCGAGCGAAAAGCAGAGGCCGTTTGGTTGCA
>NZ_MDFL01000104.1 GCF_001854785.1 Mesorhizobium sp. ORS 3428 | reverse complement strand
GATGGCGACGCCGTCGGAAAAATGCGGATGGGCATTGGTCTCGTTCGGCACGCCGTGCGTTGCCCAGCGCGTGTGGCCGATGCCGATCGTGCCCTCCAGCGGGTCTTCCTTCAGCCGGCGTTCGAGGTTGATCAGCTTGCCTTCGGCGCGGCGGCGGCCGAGCGCGCCATTCGCGATGGTGGCGACGCCGGCCGAATCATAGCCGCGATATTCGAGCCGCTTCAGGGCATCGACGATGAGCGGCGCGACCTGCGAATGGCCGACAATTCCAACGATACCGCACATGCGCTGCCCCCGATTCCCTGCAGAAACCCAGCGCTATCTAGGGATTGCCGGACTGCCGCGAAAGTCACTTTGCGTTTCGTTCCGTGTCAGCCGGAACGGTCTCGCGCATATGCACAATGCCAGATCGCCCTTGCAATCCCATTACGCGAATTGCTCGTCTTTTCGAGGCCTTGGTTTCGGATMGTTCATCCTCATGGCCGCAATCTATTTCTCGTCACCCGCCTTACTCCATCTCTGAGCCGTGACGGATTGCATTCCGGCGACAGGTCGTGACTAATTCGRCAAATTGGCGAAGAGGATCTGCAATGGAGCAATATTACCCGGTGGCGATCGTCACGCTTTTGTGCGGTCTGACCATATTCGGCATGGCGCTCACGGTCGCCCGAACACATTCCAAGACCGGCATCCTTGCGCCGATCATGACAGGCGACCCTCTGCTCGAGCGGGCCGTTCGCGCGCATCTGAACACGATCGAGTGGCTGCCGATTTTCCTGCCGGCCATGTGGCTGTTCGCCATCTACTGGAGCCCGGCCTGGGCCGCCGGGCTCGGCCTTTTGTGGCTGATCGGCCGCATCGTCTATTTCGTCGGATATCTATCCGCGCCGCTCAAGCGGTATCCGGGATTCTTCATCCAGTCTATCACCTGCTTCGTGCTGTTGTTCGGCGCGCTCGGGCGGATCGTCTATCTGTGGCTTGCCTAACGCATGTCTCCCGAACGCGGGCACCGGTTTCGGGACAAAGACATGCGTAAGATCAAAACCTGAAGCGCATGGAGCGAATCTGAAAGATCGCGACGCGCTCTAGGCCTGGCCCAGACTATTCCGCAGCCTTCTTCTTTGCCGCGGCAGCCGAAGCGAAGCGCTCCCGCAATTCCTTGCCCTTGCCGGGCAGGGTTTTCTGGCGAGCGCGGCCGAATGCGAGCGCGTCATCGGGCACGCTCTCGGTGATCACGCTGCCCGAAGCGATGTAGCCGCCCTTGCCGATGGTGACCGGCGCCACCAGCGCGGAGTTCGAGCCGACGAAGGCGCCCTCGCCGATGTCGGTGAAGAATTTCGAAAAGCCGTCATAGTTGCAGGTGATGGTGCCGGCGCCGATATTCGCCCCGGCCCCGACCCGCGCATCGCCGATATAGGTAAGGTGGTTGACCTTGGCGCCTTCCTCGATCGTCGCCTGCTTGACCTCGCAGAAATTGCCGACCTTGGCCTTTTGCCTCAGATCGGCGCCCGGCCGCAGCCGCGCGAACGGCCCGACATCGCAGTTGGAGGCGATCGTAGCGCCTTCGATATGGCTGAAGGCGTGGATCCTGGCGCCGGAGGCGATCTTGACACCCGGACCGAACCAGACATTCGGCTCGACAATCGTATCGGCGCCTATCTCGGTGTCGTGCGAGAAATAGACGGTCTCAGGCGCAATCAGCGTCACGCCCGCAAGCATCGCCTCGCGCCGCCGGCGCGCCTGCCAGATGGCTTCCGCCTCGGCGAGTTCGGCCCGGTTGTTGATGCCAAGCGCATTCTCGAAGCTCGCTTCCGTTGCCACTACGTCTAGGCCCTCTGCGCCGGCGATCTCGACGATGTCGGTCAGATAGAACTCGCCCTTGGCGTTATTGTTGCCGACCTTGTCGAGCAATTGAAGCGCGTGCTTGCCCGCCACTGCCATCATCCCGGCATTGCAGAAGCCGATTGTCTTCTCCTCCTCGGAGCAGTCCTTCTCCTCGCGGATGGCGACGAGCCGGCCACCTTCTTCGATCAGCCGGCCATAGCCGGTCGGATTGGGCGGGCGGAAACCGATGACCGCAACCGCAGCCCCTTCCGCCAGCTTCTGCCGCGCTGCGGCCAGCGCTCCCGCATCGATCAGCGGCGTGTCGCCGAACATGACGAGAATGTCGTCGTAACCATTTGATATCGCTGCGCGCGCGGCAAGAACGGCATGCGCGGTGCCGAGCCGCTTCTCCTGCACGAAGGTTTCAGCCTGAGGCGCGAATTTCTGCGCCGCCTTGCGCATCTCTTCCGCGCCGTGGCCGATCACCAGCGCCAGGCCCGACGCCCCTGCAGCCTCGGCCGCCTTTACAACGTGAGCCACCATCGGCAGGCCGGCAATGGCGTGCAGCACCTTGGGCATCGCGCTTTTCATGCGCGTGCCTTCGCCGGCGGCGAGGATGACGGACAGGCAGGATCTCTGGCTCATGAAAGGGGCAACGGTATAAAAAGATTAGGAATCTGCACCATGTAGCATTGGCGGCATGGTCTACCAATGCGGTTAAATTCCGGTGAGACCGTTAAGCAACTGACTTTAATCGATAGCTCGACCAGCCAAAAGCTCGACGCCAGTGCCGCGCTACCCTATCCCAACCGGCCCAACGCCGGGAAATTCTCCAGCAGCCAATAGGAGGCGCTCTGCACGCCGCCGGTGAGGAAGAACACGCCGGCGACGACAAGCAGTGCGCCGATCGCTTTCTCGACGCGGCCGAGGTGGACGCGGAATTTACCGAGGAATCGCATGAAGGCGCCTGAAAACAGCGCTGCGATCAGGAAGGGAATGCCGAGCCCGAGCGAGTAGGCGGCGAGCAGCAGCGCGCCCTCGCCCACCGTCTCCCGGCCGCCGGCGAGCGTCAGGATCGGCCCCAGCACCGGGCCGATGCAGGGCGTCCAGCCGAAGGCGAAGGCCAGCCCCATGACATAGGCCGCAACCATGCTGGCCGGCTTGCCCTGCGACTGGAAGCGGGCTTCGCGCGACAGTAGCGGAATGCGCAGGATGCCGAGGAAGTTCAGGCCCATGATGATGATCAGCGCCCCCGCCACCATCGCCAGCGGTTCCTGCCAGACCCGCAGCAGGCGGCCGATGGTCGAGGCGCCGGCGCCAAGCGCGACGAAGACGGTGGAAAAGYCGAGCACGAAGGCCAAAGAGGCATAGAGCAGCGCGCCGCGCGCGCCTTCGCGCGCCGTCACGCCATGATTGCCGCGGAAGTCGTCGACCGAAACGCCGGCCATGTAGCAGAGATAGGGCGGCACCAGCGGCAGCACGCAAGGCGACAGGAACGAGATCGCCCCTGCCCCGACCGCGCTGACATAGCCGATGTCCAATGCCATTTCATGAAGCCTTGATTGTGCTGGCGCCGATATAGCGACGCGGGGGCTTCTTCGCCAATCACCATTCTGTGGCACGTCGCCGCTTCACCAAGGAAGAAACCGCCTCTCCGACGCGTTGATTGGACGGCGCGCAATTGCCGCGTGCTGTTCTCAGGGAGATTTATCATGAAATCGATTGCACTTGGATTCGCGGCGCTTTTGCTCGGCACGGCCGCCTCTCACGCCGCCGAGGCGTGGAAGGAGGCCGAAGTCGGGGGCAAGAAGATCTATACCGATGCCATGGGCATGACGCTCTACACCTATGACAAGGACGAGAAGGGCAAATCCAACTGCTACGACAAATGTGCCGCCAATTGGCCGCCGCTGAAGGCCGAGGCCGGCGCCAAGGCAGACGATGAATGGACGGTCATCGAGCGCACCGACGGCACCAGTATGTGGGCCTATGAAGGCAAGCCGGTCTACACCTTCGTGAAGGACAAGAAGGCAGGCGACATGACCGGGGAAGGCGTCGCCGGCGCCTGGCACGTCGTCGCGGCCGATTGAGTTTCTCATGGCAAACGGCTGGCCGCCGGATATCCTGCCGGCAGCCAGCCACCTCGCGGCCTGCGAGAAATGGTCTTCTCCCATCCCCAAAAATGTGATCTTCGCCATACACTCTAGGAGTGTATCGCCGGCGGCGGGCTTGCAATTTGGGCGCTTCCCCTTGACCGATTGCAAAAGCACGGCCATGTGAGCGACGAAAAGAGTGGGATTTCGTCGCGCGTCGCGGAGTTTCTTCCGCCGCCTTACAGCTGATATGAGACCTCATGGACGTCGTCGTCGTCGAATCGCCGGCCAAGGCGAAGACAATCAACAAATATCTGGGCAAGAACTATAAGGTCCTGGCCTCGTTCGGCCATGTCCGCGATCTGCCGGCCAAGGACGGCTCGGTGCGCCCGGACGAGGACTTCGCAATGTCCTGGTCGGTGGACACCGCTTCCGGCAAGCGCCTTGCCGACATCGCCAAGGCGGTCAAGGACGCCGACGGGCTGATCCTCGCCACCGACCCGGATCGCGAGGGCGAGGCGATTTMCTGGCACGTGCTGGAAGTGCTGAGGCAGAAGCGCGCGCTGAAGGACAAGCCGGTCAGCCGCGTCGTTTTCAATGCCATCACCAAGGCCTCGGTGATGGAGGCCATGGCCAATCCGCGCCAGATCGATGCGCCGCTGGTCGACGCCTATCTCGCCCGCCGCGCGCTCGATTATCTCGTCGGCTTCACGCTCTCGCCGGTGCTCTGGCGCAAGCTGCCCGGCGCCCGCTCCGCCGGCCGTGTGCAGTCGGTGGCGCTGCGCCTCGTCAGCGACCGCGAATCGGAGATCGAGCGTTTCATCCGCGAGGAATACTGGCAGATCGCCGCGATCCTCAACACGCCGCGCAGCGACAGCTTCGAGGCGCGGCTCACCGCCTATGCGGGCAAGAAGCTGCAGAAGCTCGACATCGCCAACAAGGGGCAGGCCGACGACATCAAGGCGATGCTCGAAGGCGCGGCTTTCAAGGCGCTGTCGGTCGAGGCCAAGCCTACCAGGCGCAACCCCGCCCCGCCCTTCACCACCTCGACGCTTCAGCAGGCCGCCTCCTCGCGGCTCGGCTTCTCGGCCAACCGCACCATGCAGGTCGCGCAGAAGCTCTATGAGGGCTTGGATGTCGGCGGCGAGACCGCCGGCCTCATCACCTATATGCGAACCGACGGCGTGCAGATGGCGCCGGAGGCGATCGCCGCGGCGCGCGATGCCATTGTGAACGAGTTCGGCGCGAAATACCTGCCCGAAAACCCGCGCTACTACTCCGTAAAGGCGAAGAACGCCCAGGAGGCGCATGAGGCGATCCGCCCGACCGATTTCAAGCGCACGCCCGCCTCAGTCCGGCAGTATCTCGATGCCGACCAGGCCAAGCTCTATGAGCTGATCTGGAAGCGCGCCATCGCCAGCCAGATGCAGCCGGCCGAGATCGAGCGCACCACGGTCGAGATCGAGGCGATCAACGGCGCCCGCACCGCCGAGCTTCGCGCGGTCGGCTCGGTCGTCCGCTTCGACGGCTTCATCGCCGCCTATACCGACCAGAAGGACGAGGATGCGGAGGACGAGGAAAGCCGCCGCCTGCCCGAGATCCGCTCCGGCGAGCAGCTTGCCCGCCAGGCGATCAACGCCACCCAGCACACGACCGAGCCCCCGCCGCGCTATTCGGAGGCCTCGCTGATCAAGAAGCTGGAGGAACTCGGCATCGGCCGGCCGTCGACCTACACGGCGATCTTGAAGACGCTGGAGGATCGCGACTACGTCGCCATCGACCGGCGCAAGCTGGTGCCGCAGGCCAAGGGCCGGCTGCTCTCGGCTTTCCTCGAAAGCTTCTTCGAGCGCTATGTCGAATATGACTTCACAGCTTCGCTCGAGGAAAAGCTCGACGAGATCTCCGACGGCAAGCTCGCATGGAAGGACGTGCTGCGCGACTTCTGGAAGGATTTTTCGGGCGCCGTCGACGACATCAAGGAACTGCGCGTCGCGGACGTGCTCGAGGCGCTCAATGACGAGCTGGCGCCGCTGGTATTCCCGGCGCGGGAAGACGGCTCGAACCCGCGCATCTGCCCGAAATGCGGCACCGGCAATCTGTCGTTGAAGCTCGGCAAGTTCGGGGCCTTCGTCGGCTGCTCGAACTATCCAGAGTGCTCCTATACGCGCCAGCTCGGCGACGCCGCCAATCCCAATGGCGAGAACGGCAACGGTGAGGACGGCGTCAAGCTGCTCGGCAAGGATCCCTACACGGCCGAGGAGATCACGCTGCGCAGCGGCCGATTCGGCCCCTATATCCAGCGCGGCGAAGGCAAGGAGGCCAAGCGCTCCGGCCTGCCCAAGGGCTGGACAGCCGACTCGATCGATCATGAGAAGGCGATCGCGCTGCTATCGCTGCCGCGCGACGTCGGCAAGCATCCCGAAACCGGCAAGATGATCTCCGCCGGCCTCGGCCGCTACGGGCCCTTCGTGCTGCATGACGGCACCTATGCCAATCTTGAAAGCATCGAGGACGTGTTCTCGATCGGCTTGAACCGCGCCGTCTCGGTGATTGCCGAGAAGCAGCAGAAGGGCAAGGGGGGCCGCAACGGCACCACGCCTGCCGCGTTGAAGGAACTGGGCGACCATCCCGATGGCGGCGGCAAGATCGTCGTGCGCGACGGCCGCTACGGGCCCTATGTCAACTACGGAAAGGTCAATGCGACGCTGCCCAAGGGCAAGGATCCGCAGTCGGTGACTATGGAAGAGGCGCTCGCTTTGATTGCCGAGAAGGAAGCCAAGGGCGGAGGCGGCAAGAAGCCGTTCCGCAGAGCGGCGAAGAAAGGATAGCACGACGTGGCGCGCAGGATCTCCGGAAGAAGCCACGGCGATCCGCGCAGCGCCGACACGAGGGCCAAGGTGGTCAAGGACGACTACCGGCCCTCGCGCGACGAAATCCTGCGCTACATCGCCGAGAACCCGGACCGCTCGGGCAAGCGCGAGATCGCCAAGGCCTTCGCGCTGCGCGGTCAGGACCGCATTTGGCTGAAAGACCTTTTGCGCGACCTGCAGGATGAAGGCCTGCTGACCAGGAACCGCAAGCGCCTCACCCGCGCGGGCGCCCTGCCCCATGTCGCCGTGCTCGACATCGTCAGCCGCGATGACGATGGTGTGCTTCTGGCCAATCCCAGCGAGTACACCGGTCCCGGCTCCCCGCCCGTCATCGCCATCCGCATTTCGCGCGGCGCCACCGGCCCGGTRCCCGGCATCGGCGACCGCGTGCTCGCCAAGACCTTCCCGACCGACGATCCATCCGGCCCCGCCTACACCGGGCGGGTGATGAAGATCTTCGAAAAGCGCAGCGAAGCCGTGCTCGGCGTCTTCCGCGTGCTGAAGGACGGCAGCCTCCGCATCGAGCCGGTGGAGCGGCGCCAGCCCGAACTGGTGGTCGACAAGGAATTCCAGAACGGCGCCAAGAATGGCGATCTGGTCGAGGTCGAGCCGGCGCGCGCCTCGCGCTACGGCTTGCCGCGCGCCAAGGTGCTGGCGGTGCTGGGCTCTTTGACCAGCGAGAAAGCGGTCTCGATGATCGCCATCCACGCCCACGACATCCCGCATATCTTTCCGGCCGACGTGATCGCGGATGCCGATGCGATGAAGCCGGTGACGCTGGCCGGCCGCGAGGACTGGCGCGACCTGCCGCTGGTCACCATCGATCCGGCCGACGCCAAGGATCATGACGACGCGGTGTTCGCCACTCCCGATACCGACGAGAAGAATCCCGGCGGCTTCATCGCCACCGTGGCGATCGCCGATGTGGCCGCCTACGTCCGCTACGGCACGCCGCTCGACCGCGAGGCGCTGAAGCGCGGCAATTCGGTCTATTTCCCGGACCGCGTCGTGCCGATGCTGCCCGAGCGCATCTCCAACGATCTCTGCTCGCTGCGCGAAGGCGAGGATCGCCCGGCAATTGCCGTGCGCATGACCTTTTCGGCGGAAGGCCGCAARCTCAGGCACTCCTTCCACCGCGTCATGATGAAATCGGCGGCCAAGCTCGCTTATACGCAGGCGCAGGCGGCGATCGACGGCGCACCGGACGACAAGACCCGGCCGATCCTCGACAGCGTTCTGAGGCCGCTATGGGACGCCTATGCTGTGCTGAAGCGCGGCCGCGACCATCGCCAGCCGCTGGAGCTTGAACTGCCGGAACGCAAGATCCTGCTCAAGCCTGACGGCACAGTCGACCGCGTGGTCGTGCCGGAGCGCCTCGACGCCCACAAGCTGATCGAAGAGTTCATGATCCAGGCCAATGTCGCGGCTGCCGAGACGCTGGAAGGCAAGAAAGAGCCCCTCGTCTACCGCATCCATGACGCGCCTTCGCTTGCCAAGCAGGAATCGCTGCGCGAATTCCTGCACACGCTCGGCCTGTCGCTGGCGCGCGGTGCGCAGATGCGGCCGGGGCAGTTCAACGGCATCCTGGAGCGGGTACGCGGCGCCGACAACGAAGCGCTGGTCAACGAAGTGGTGCTGCGCTCGCAGAGCCAGGCCGAGTATTCGCCGAAGAACATCGGCCATTTCGGCCTCAACCTGAAACGCTACGCGCATTTCACCTCGCCGATCCGCCGCTATTCCGATCTGATCGTGCACCGCGGACTGATTTCCTCGCTCGGCCTCGGCCTGGGCGGCCTGACGCAGCCCGAAGCCGATCGGCTGGAAGAGGTCGCAGCACTCATCTCGGCCACCGAACGCCGCGCCATGGCTGCCGAGCGCGACACGGTCGACCGGCTGATCGCCGCTTACCTCGCCGAGCGCGTCAACGATACGTTCGACGCGCRCATCTCCGGCGTCACCAAGGCGGGACTCTTTGTCCAATTGCCGCAGTACGGCGCGGATGGTTTCATCCCGGTGTCAAGCTTGGGCGGCGACTACTATATCTACGACGAAACCGCTCGCTCGCTGTTCGGAGAACGCACCGGCAAAGGCTATCAGCTTGCCGATCGCGTCGAGGTGCGGCTGCTTGAGGTCGCGCCGATGGCCGGCGCGATGCGTTTCGAGATGCTGAGCGACCCGAAGCCGCTGCCCGGCTCGCGACGGTCGTTCCACAAGGCAAAGGGCCGCGCCCGCGCGTCGCAATCGCGCCCCGGGCCACGCGGCAGGAGAAGATGATGCCAAAAGAGTTAGGCATGGAAGAACAGGTTTTCGGCGGCGAGCATCATTCGGGCCGTATCGCGCGTCCGCTCTGGACAGCGATCAAGCGCGGCATGCTCGGCCGCTGCCCGCATTGCGGCGAAGGCAAGCTCTTCCGCGCCTTCACCAAGCCCGTCGAGGCATGCAGCGTCTGCGGCGAGGAGCTTCATCACCATCGCGCCGACGACCTTCCCGCCTATCTGGTGATCGTCATCGTCGGCCACATCGTGGTCGGCGCCTTCATGACGGTGGAGGCCACTACCGCGCTTTCGACCTGGCAGCACGCCCTGATCTGGGTGCCGCTGACCCTTATTCTGGCCGTCGCGCTGCTGCAGCCGGTCAAGGGCGCCGTCATCGGCCTGCAATGGGCGCTCTATATGCACGGCTTCGGCGGCGAGAAGGACGAGTTCGAACCGCAGCCCAAGATGTGAGCAGCGGTCCCTCAGGACTGGTGCAAAGACCCGAACAGGCAAGCCACTTTCGCAATCGAGAAGTTTCCGCTAGGTCGAGCGCATGGAAGGAATGACCAAGGCGGATGTCGATAAACTCGATAAAGGCTTGGCCGTGCGCAGCGGCCGGCCGCTTCGTCCACGCGATGCCGCGACCTTGATCCTGCTGGACCGGAGCGGCCGGGACGTTGTCGTGCTGATGGGCCGGCGCCATGCCGGCCACGCCTTCATGCCCGGAAAGTTCGTCTTCCCCGGCGGCCGCACCGATCCCGCCGACAGCCGCATTCCGGTGGCCGCCCCGCTGCATCGCGAGGAAGAGGCAAGGCTTGCCAGCGGCCCCGGCCGCGCGAGCGCTGCCCGGGCACGCGCTATCGCCCTGTCGGCGATCCGCGAGACCTACGAGGAGGCAGGCCTGCTGATCGGCCGCAAGGGCCCGTTCGCGACCGCCAAGCGCGACTGGCAGGGCTTTGTCGAGCATGGCGTGGTACCGTCGCTGGATGTCCTGCGCTTTATTGCCCGCGCCATCACTCCGCCCAACCGCGTGCGCCGCTTCGACACACGCTTCTTCAGCGCCTGGCGCGAGGACGTCGCCGTGGAATTGCCCGAGGGCGGGCCGACGAACGAGCTGGAAGAGCTCGTCTGGCTGCCGCTTGCGGATGCCCGCAAGGCCGACATTCCCGACATTACCCGCATGATCCTGGAAGAACTGGAAAAGCGGCTCGCCCACGATCCCTTGCTGCGTCCGGGCGGCGCGGTGCCGTTCTTCCGGCTCGTCCGAAACCGCTTCGTCCGCGAAGTCCTTTAGAAACAGAGCATCCATATCCCATGACGGTCGATACCCAGCAAAAGGGYGACGAACGCGTACACTGGCTGCCGATGATCGCGGCGATTTCCTCGATCAGCGTCGTCGGCATCGCYATCGGCCTCGGCATGCCGCTGCTCAGCGTCATCCTCGAAACGCGCGGACACTCGGCCTCGATGATCGGCCTCAACACGGCGGTCGCCGGCCTCGCCTCGATCGCCGGAGCGCCRCTTGCCACGCCGCTTGCCATGCGGCTCGGYGTCGCCTGGACCATGCTGTTGATGATTGCCGCCGGCGCGCTCGCCTTCGTCGGCTTCCATTTCGCGCCTGACTTCTGGATGTGGTTCCCGCTCCGCGTGGTGCTGCACATCTCGCTGACGGTTCTTTTCATCCTCTCGGAATTCTGGATCAGCACCTCGGCGCCGCCGCATCGCCGCGGCCTGGTGCTCGGCATCTATGCCACGGTGTTGTCGCTGGGCTTCGCCGCCGGCCCTTGGCTGTTCGCCCATCTGGGCTCTAGCGGCTTCCTGCCGTTCGGCGTCACCATAGGGCTGGTGACGCTCGCCGCGATTCCGGTGCTTGCCGCGCACAAAGAGAGCCCGGCGATCGTCGCCGACGGCGAGACCAGCCACTTCCTGCGCTATGTCTGGATGGTGCCGACCGCGACCTTCGCCGTGCTGGTGTTCGGCGCCGTGGAGACAGGCGGCTTCTCGCTGTTCCCGGTCTATGGCAGCCGCATCGGCTATTCGGAGGCCGACGCCGCGCTGCTGCTCACCATGATCGGCCTCGGCAACGTGCTCCTGCAGATCCCGATAGGCATGGTCAGCGATCGCGTATCCGACCGCCGCCACCTGCTTCTGGCCTGCGCCACGGTCGGGCTCGCCGGCACCGCCTTCATGCCGCTCTTCGCCCAGGACTGGCACTTGATGGCAGCACTCCTCTTCGTCTGGGGCGGGGTGGTCGCCGCCATGTACACGATCGGCCTTGCCCATCTCGGCTCCCAGCTTTCCGGCCATGAGCTCGCCTCCGCCAACGCCGCCTTCGTGCTTTGCTACGGTGTCGGCATGGTGATCGGCCCGCAGGCGATCGGCATCGGCATGGACGCGTTCGGCCCCTCCGGCTTCGGCTGGTCGCTCGCTTTGTTCTTTGCTGCCTACATGCTTCTGGTCTGCGTCAGGCTGGTGCGAAAAATCCTGTAAGGCGTGCCGATATTCAGGTGTTCCCGGCCTGATCTGAATCCCAATGCGCCTCAGCGCGAAATGTCAGCAGGTATACTGACATCACCGTGTCAGCARCACCCCTGCTATACCCTCGCTCCAATGCAGGAAGAGCGAGGTGAGACCATGATCGACAGCGGTTTTGAAACCAGATCCCTCAGGATGGAACTGCTTCTGCTTGTCACCTTCCAGGCGCCGGCGACCGATGTCGAGCGCATCATGGACGCGGTCGTGGCGATCACGCCGCTGCGCATGGGCAAGTATGACGGCAATGCCTACCAGTCGGCGCAAGGCATCGAACGCTACCGGCCGCTCGAAGGGGCTGCCGCGGGCGCCGAGATCGAGTTGCGCCGGCGGCCGGGCACGGTCGAGGTGTCGTTCGAACTGCCCGACGACCAGGCGCTCGCCGCCCGCGTCGTCGAGGCGATATTCCAGGCTCACTCCTACCAGGAGCCGGTGATCCGCATCCAACCCTTGCTCACCAGCCGCTCCAAGGGCCTCGACGACCGCGCCAATCCGAACCGCTGGTGGAACACGACGGGCGACTGGAACAAGGCACCGTGGCCGGAATCAACGGCGGCGGAGTGATGCGGGAGCCCGCCGAAGCATGATCCCGAAAACTGTGCAGGAATTTGCCCATGAATGATGGGGCAAACCGCAAGCCGGCACGTGATCCCCAGGATCTGGCGAGGCTATTGGTTTCCCGCGAGAAGGCGGGAGACGCGGAAGGAATGGCTGCCCTTTACGAACCCGACGCCGTCCTCGTTATCGGCGGCGGACAGTTGGCCCGCGGCAGGGATACCATCGGCGAGTTTTACGCCAGGCTGATCGCCGCGGGGCAACGGTTTGAGCTTGGCGATCAGCGTCCGGCAATCGTCAACGGGGGTCTGGCGTTGACCTCCACGCGCCTCCCCGATGGCTCGGTCACCGTGGAAATAGCGCGCCGGCAAGATGACGGCACATGGCTTTGGGTGATCGACCAGCCGTCCATCCTTGGATAACGCCTGGTCGGCGCTCAAACCGGGACACCGCCCGGAGCCTCACGGGCTTGACTTTCCGGGCGCGTTCTTTATGTGTCGCGCCAAGTTTCCCGCGTCCGGGTGTTTTCCCCGTGCTCCAGCGGCCAAAACTCCACGAACATTAACGGACGAACATCATGGCCAAAGCCGCAAACATCAAGATCAAGCTTCTGTCGACCGCCGACACCGGTTTCTTCTATGTGACCAGCAAGAACAGCCGCACCAAGACGGACAAGCTGTCGTTCCGCAAGTACGATCMGATCGCCAAGAAGCACGTCGAGTTCAAGGAAACCAAGATCAAGTAATCTGGTTATCCCGAGATGCCGAAACGCCGCCCGCATGGGCGGCGTTTTTGTTTTTGGCTGGTTCTTTCACGCGATGGGTAGACCGGTCGCAGGCCTGGGAGATGAGTCGAAATGCCCATCGCTGCGCCAACGTCGAACATGTCTCTTGAGAAAATGGGGGCCGGTCGGCGGTTGGYAGCGGTACGAGGAGGCCACTTTGTGCCAGCGCCGGCCGGCCGACCCCACGGACCCAGGAGATGCGGCGGACCTGAGCATCATGGGGTATTTTTCGGATCGAGCCGGGCAGTCTACCCTCGTGCCGGCTTCGCCCTTGGTCTATGCGAAGCAGATTTGCGCAAGAACGTATGAAAATCAACCATTTCTTAACCACGGCTCGCGAATCGCTTGGGTTAAGGTAAATTCGTAACCCTGTCGGACGGCCGCATATTGGTGGCCTCTACCAATGCCAGTCGCTCGAAACTGTGCGGCGGTAACGCGCGTAGCCTATGCCCGAATTCAGCGCGATGTGCTTTAGGCGGCCTTGGCGACAACCCGGTTGCGCCCGCCGCTCTTGGCCTCGTAGAGCGCAAGGTCGGCGCGCTTCATCAGCGCCGCGACGGTGTCCGTTCCCTTCAGCACTGACGACACGCCGACGCTGACCGTCACCTCAATAGTCCTGCCGTCGGTGCCGACTTTGAAGGGCTCCTGCGCGATCTCGGCGCGGATGCGCTCAGCGACCTTTTCGGCAACGGGCCCATCGGTGTCCGGCATGACCACGACGAATTCCTCGCCGCCGAATCGGCAGGCGAGATCAATGCCCCGCACATTCTTGCGCAGACGCCTCGCGAACTCGCGCAGCACCTCGTCGCCCCCGTCATGGCCGTGCGCATCGTTGATCGACTTGAAGCGGTCGAGATCGGTGATCATCACCGACAGCGGCCGCCGCCGCGCCACGGCACGATCGAACAGCGTCTGCAGATGGCTGTCGAGGTAGCGACGGTTGTGCAGCCCGGTCAGTCCGTCGGTCACGGCCATCTCGATGGTCTGCGTGACGCTGGCGCGCAACTGATCGTTGTAGCGCTTGCGCCGCACCTGCGTGCGCAAGCGCGCCGTCAGTTCGTGCTGGTCGATCGGCCGCGTCAGATAGTCGTTGATGCCGAGTTCGAGGCCGCGGATGACGCGGCCCTCCTCGCCCGCATCGGCCAGCAGCATGATCGGCAGGAAGCGGGTTCGGTCGAGCGAGCGCAGTTGCGAGCAGAGCCTGAGYGCATCGAAGTCGGCGAAGGCTGTCGAGATCAGCACGCACTCATAAGCTGTTTCGGCCGCCTGAAAGAAGCCGGCATTGGGATCTGTCGCGACATCGAGCTCGGCGCTACCGCGCAGCATCTTGCGGATGCGCTCGATCGACGACTTGCGCTCGTCGATCAAAAGCACCTTAGGCCTGGCGTCCTCCGTCGCGAAGTTGCGGCTCAAAAGCTCCTCGATGCCGATATTACGCGTGGTCGAGGCCCGCAGGCGCAATTCGTCGGTCAGCGACTTCAGCCTGACCAGGCTCTTCACGCGCGTCATCAGCTGCAGATCGTTGACCGGCTTGGTGAGGAAATCGTCGGCACCGGCCTCGAGGCCGCGCACTCGGTCCGACACCTGGTCGAGCGCGGTGATCATGACGACCGGAATATGCGAGGTCGCCGGGTCGCTCTTGAGCCTCCTGCAGACTTCGAACCCGTCCATGTCCGGCATCATCACGTCGAGCAGCACGACATCGACCTTGCCGTTTTCGCAGGTCTCGATCGCGTCCGGGCCGTTGCCGGCCGTCAGCACTTCGAAATACTCGGCGAGCAGCCGGACCTCCAGCAGCCGCACATTGGCGGGGATGTCATCGACGACGAGGATCCGCGCGGTCATCTCAAAGGCTCCGGCTCGGCATCAGGCATCGCCCAGATAGGATTTGATCGTCTCGATGAAGCGCGGCACCGAGATCGGCTTGGAAATATAGGCCTCGCAGCCGCCCTGGCGGATGYGCTCCTCGTCGCCCTTCATCGCGAAGGCGGTGACGGCGATGACCGGGATCGAATGCAATTCGTCGTCTTCCTTGAGCCATTTGGTCACTTCCAGGCCCGAAACCTCGGGCAGCTGGATGTCCATCAGGATCAGGTCCGGCCGGTGCCGGCGCGCGAGATCCAGCGCTTCCAGGCCGTTGCGCGTGCGAACCGTCTCGTAACCGCTGGCTTCGATGAGGTCCCGAAAGAGCTTCATGTTGAGCTCATTGTCCTCGACGATCATGACCTTCTTAGTCATCAGTTTCCCGTCCCGACCGTCTCCGGAGCCGAAGACCGCCGTTATGCGTCCCTTGCCGGATCGCACCCAACCCGCTTGTAGCCTACGTCAATATAATTGACGAAACGCAAACCGGCCGTTGGAAAAGCGCGCCGATTCCACTTGCGGCTGCAGGGCTGAAGCGGCTGAGACTTGCCGCAAGCGACGCTTGCCATTACTTCGAAAAGAGGACTCAAAAATCCACACCAGCAAAAGGTAATGATGTCGAACGCAGCGTCAATGCGCGAGGAGGCGGAGACCCTTGCCATCAGGGCACTGGGCTTCGTCGCCGGCGATCCGGAACTGCTGCCCCGCTTCCTGGCGATCACGGGCATCGAGGCGCAGTCGATCCGCAAGGCGGCGCGGGAGCCAGGCTTCCTTGCCGGCGTGCTGCAGTTCATCCTCGCCCACGAGCCGACGCTCCTGCGCTTTGCCGAGGAGACCGGCACGCCGCCCGCCGTCATCGGCAAGGCCCTGCGGGCGCTCCCGCTCGGCAATGACGACCACGAGCGTTCGATATGAGCGACGATCCCGAAACCGCGCGCCAGATCGAGGAGCTTGCCGCCGACGACCGGCCGCTGCTGGTGCTCGATGTGGACGACGTCATTCTCGAGTTCATCCGGCCCTTCCCGCGCTACCTGCTGTCGCGCGGCTTCGGGCTGACGCTCGCCTCTTTCCGCCTGACCGGCAATATCGCCGAAACGGCATCCGGGCGGCTGATCGAGCAGGCGGAGGTGAGTGCGCTTCTGGGAGACTTCTTCGACGCGCAGGCCGACTGGCAAGGCGTCATCGACGGCGCCGCGGAAGCGCTGGCAACGCTTGGGCAGCACGCAGAGATCGTGCTCTTGACCGCCATGCCGCACAAGCACCGCGCTGTGCGCCGCGCGCATCTGGACGCGCTCGGCCTGACCTACCCGCTGCTGACCACGGAAATGGCGAAGGGCCCGGCCATCGCCAAGCTGCGCGGTGCCAACGGCAGGCCGGTCGCCTTCGTCGACGACCAGCCCGCCAATCTGTTGTCGGCGCGCAGCTCGGTCGCCGACGCGCACCTTTTCCATCTGATGGCCGACAACGCGCTGCGCGCCTTCCTGCCGCCGACGCCGGACGACATCATCGCCGTCGACAACTGGCGCGAGGCGGCACCGAAGATTGCGAGCGCGCTGGAGCTTTGACTTGAGCGTTCAGGGCTGCAGTTTCGCGCCCGCCCCGCCATTGTCGCCGCCGTCCGAATCGTCGCCCCCGGTGGAATTGTCCGTTCCGGTCGCGCCGTCGTCGCCGTTCGAATTGTCATCCCGACCCGCACTGTCGTCCTGGGTCRCATCCGGGCCTTTCAGCATGGCGCCGTTCACTTTGACCGAGCCGTCGGCTTTCGTGTCGATCACCYACTCCAAGCGGCCATCCGGCAGTGTCTTGCCAAAACCCTTTACGGCAAGCGCAAACGGGAAGGCCTGCGCCATCTGCTCATCACTCTTGGCAGCTTCCTTCAGGGCATCGACGATCTTGTCGTAGCCGGCCACATCGACCGTCACGCTCCCATCGGGTTTCTTGCTATCCGGGAAAAACACCTCGCCTTCCATGGCGACTTCGATATCGCCATTCTTCACCGTCGAGTGCCCGAACACGATCTTGGGCTTCTTGGCCTTGAAATCGTCGACCAAAGCCTTGCCGAATTCATCCGGCAGCGGCGGATTCTTATTGAGATCAAAGGTTTCGATCGTCTTCCTCACCACTGTATCGAGATCGATATTGGCGCCGCCGAAGTTGAGGTCGATATCCGTCGGTACCAGCGGAGCAGTCCAGGCGGGCAGCAATTGCCGCGGGATGGTCAGACCGGAGGCCTTGATCCCATAGTTGATCTTGCCGCTCTGAGAGACGCCGTCCATGCCGCTAGCCAAATCCAACTGCCTCGCACCCCACTTACCGACTGGGCTCTCCATCGCGAAATCCTCGAAGGCGTACGTTCCGTCAATTCTTTCCCAGACAGGCAATGCAGCGAGGAGATGTGACTTAAGTTCCGCCTGATTTGCTTTTAGTTTCGCTTCGTCTTCATTAGCGACGGCAAAAGCAAGCAAATCGATCAGCGCCTTTGTCCGAACACCCTTGCCGTTTGCATGCACCGAAAATTCCGGCGCATTGAGGGTGGCCGGGAAATTCAACCCTCGCTCGGGATCGTTGATTTTGACAATTTCAGCAAAGTTCAAGATCTTTTCTTCGACAGTAAAATCGATGYCGCCGTTCGCCGATTTTGTCGCAGTAATAGTGGCGGTGCCGGCACCGGCAGAGACATTGGCCTCTTGCTTCGGCTTCCGGGTATTCATCGTCATGGCGTCCATTGACCCCGTGGYGCTTACGAAGGCCGCCAGGGTCGGATCATACACACCGGTGAACTTGTTGTTCGACACGGAGAAGTCGATGTGCTGCGGCCCCTCAGGACCCGTGAAATCAAGCGATCCTTTCAGCGACGTATCTGCCGAGACGTCCCACTGCCCGTCTCTGCGCGGCTTGGCTAGCATGGAGTACGGCGTGACGTCGAACTTGAGGGGCGGCTTTTCTGCCAGCAGGGCGACGAGAGGCTTGAAGTCGAAGGCGAGCTTGTAGGCATCGCCCTCGGCAGTGATCTTCAACAGGCCGATCTCGAACGCCTGTTTGCCGAAATAGTGCRCCAAATCATCTGTAAGCTTTTTAGCGCCCTGGCTGTCAACGGTCTGGGCGAAGGCGGGCGCGCTAAACGCGACGGCGAGAACAAGTGGCAATACACGCTTCACGTAGGTTCTCCGTTGAATAGGGACAAATCATTGCTTGTGTTAGTAAAACAGCATTATAGCCGCAAGACGAAGAACCTCGTCAAAAAAGCGCTAGAGCACCAGCCGCATCAGCGGCCTGCCGGGCTTGCGCTCCACAAGCCTCTCGAAACCGGCCTTCTCGAACACACGCGAAGAGCCGACGAACAGCCCGATCGAGCGCGAATCGCGCGACAGATCGATCGGGCAGGCCTCCAGCAACCTGGCGCCGTTCTCGCGCGCAAACGCAATGCCGCCATCGACGAGGCGATGTGTGATGCCCCTGCCCCGCGCCTTGACCCGGATGAAGAAGCAGGAGATCGCCCACACGCCAGGGTCGCCGGCATCGGCCGGATCGACCGGCGCGGACCCTCTGCCCTGATTGTTCCACTCCGGCACGTCGGCGCGCGGCCCGATCTGCATCCAGCCGACGGCCTTGCCCTCCTCGAAGGCCAGAAGCCCCGGCGGCGGACCGGCTTCTATGCGCGCCTTGATGTGGTCCTTGTTGCGCTCACGGTCGCTCGCGCGACGCTCCGCCGGCGTCAGCCGGAAATGCGTGCACCAGCAGCCGTAACAGGCACCCTGCTTGCCGAAGAGGTCCTCGAAATCGATCCAACGCTCAGGGGTCACCGGTACTACGGTCGTGCTCATGTGTTCTCCCCAGGCCAAGCTTGTTGCAGGCCCTGCACTGTCGTACCATTGCGTTTGTTCTCTTTATGTTCGCAGCGATGGCGGCTCCTGTCAACAATCCCGAACACGGTTTTTGTCGCGACTGCCTGGCGTTCCAGCGCAGCGAGACACGCCGCTGCGAGCGCTGCGGCAGCCCGCGCCTTGCCCGTCATGCGGAGCTCTACCGGCTGCACATCGCCCATATCGACTGCGACGCCTTCTATGCGGCGATCGAGAAACGCGACAATCCGGCGCTGAAGGACAAGCCGGTGATCGTTGGCGGCGGTAGGCGCGGCGTCGTCTCCACCGCCTGCTACATCGCCCGCATCCAGGGCGTGCGCTCGGCCATGCCGATGTTCAAGGCGCTCGAAGCCTGCCCGGAGGCCGTGGTGATTGCGCCCAACATGGAAAAATACGTCAGCGTCGGCCGCGAGGTGCGCGCGCTGATGCAGGCGCTGACGCCGCTGGTCGAGCCGCTTTCGATCGACGAGGCGTTTCTCGATCTCGCCGGCACCGAGCGGCTGCACGGCATGCCGCCGGCGCTGGTGCTGGCGCGCTTCGCGCAGACTGTCGAGAAGGAGCTCGGCATCACCGTTTCGGCAGGCCTCTCTTACTGCAAATTCCTGGCCAAGATCGCGTCGGACTTTCGCAAGCCGCGCGGCTTTTCGGTAATCGGCGAAGCGGAGGCGCCAAGCTTCCTCGCCGGGCAGCCGGTGACGCTGATCTGGGGTGTCGGCAAGGCGTTGGCCGCGACGCTGGAACGCGACGGCATCCGCACCATCGCCCAGCTGCAGCGCATGGAGCGCGGCGAGTTGATGCGCCGTTACGGCGTCATGGGCGACCGGCTCTACCGGCTTTCGCGCGGCGAGGACRATCGCCGCGTCGACCCCGACGGCGATGCCAAGAGCGTGTCTGCCGAGACCACGTTCGACACCGATATCGCCTCCCTGGTGGAACTGGTGCCGGTGCTGCGCGGCCTGTCCGAAAAGGTCTCGGCGCGGCTGAAGAAATCCGGCATTGCCGGGCGCACCGTGGTGCTGAAGTTGAAGACGCAGGATTTCAAGCTGCGCACCCGCAACCGCCAGCTTGGCGATCCGACCCGTCTGGCCGATCRCATCTTCCAGACCGGGCTCGACCTCTTGCGCCGCGAGGCGGACGGCACGAAGTTCCGCCTGCTCGGCATCGGCGTCAGCGATCTTTCCGACGATGGCAAGGCCGATCCGCCGGACCTGGTCGACGTCCAGTCGCGCAAGCGCGCGCTGGCCGAAAGCGCCATCGACGCGCTGCGCGACAAGTTCGGCAGGAAGGCCGTCGAGACCGGCTATACCTTCGGCAAGGGCCGGGCCGCCAATCCGCCCGAGCCGATCGAGGAATAAGACCGGCCGATATTCGCAGGCTCGATCAGCTGCGCCGCAGATCGATCCGGCTTGTCACCATCGTCTTGCCGGTCTTCGGATCGGTATCGGTTACCGTCAGTCGCATGCCATCGCCGCTGGTTTTCTCGACGGTCAATTGCGCCGTTCGATCGCCATTGACCTCCTTTGCCCAACGGATGCCGAGATTGAGCGCATTGCCCGATCGGCTGCCATTCAATTTCGCCGGCCCGGTGCGCGAGCCGATATAGACGCCGGTGTAGCCCCTGCCGGTGGTTTTCAGATCAGCGCTGATTTCGCGCGTCATCAGGATGAGCCCCCGGCATTTGCCGTCCAGCGACAGCGACGTCGAAGTCGCACCGGACTTGAAGGTGCAGGAGATATTCACCGTCGGCGCGTTCGCGCTCGCCTTGAAAGTGCCATTGCCGGCGAAGCTGCCTTGGAACGAGCGCAGGAAATCGGCATCGTCGGCATGAGCCGCCGCACCTGTCACCAGGCAGGCGGCGAGCGCTGTCAGCAACATTGATCTCATCGGGTTCCCCCCGTCAGAAGCTTGAATCAGGCGCGAGTCAAAACTCATACGCCGGCACCGACGTTAGGTTCCACCTTCGCCGTGACCATTTTTTGACGCCGCTGGCCCAGTCGAATGCCTTGGCTACCGATTGCGGCGAAAGCCCGGTCTTGCGAGATAGCGCCAATGGCACCTTCACCCTCGATCCCCAAAGCCGCGTTCTGGATGGCGCTGTCGATCGCTTCGTTCCTGGCGATGTCGGTCGCCGGCCGCGAGACGACGGCCGCGCTCAACGTTTTCCAGGTGCTGGAACTGCGCTCGGTGATCGGGTTCCTGATCCTGCTGCCGCTGGTGATGATGAGCGGCGGCTTCGCGGCGATGCGCACGGAACGCCCGCTCGCCCATCTCGCCCGCAACGTCATCCACTACGCCGGGCAGGCGGCGTGGCTCTTTGCGCTGACGCTGATCCCGCTCGCGGTGCTGATCTCGATTGAATTCACGACGCCAATCTGGACCGCCATCCTGGCCGTCAGTTTCCTTGGCGAAAGACTTTCGAAGCCAAGGCTGGCGGCGATCGTGCTCGGCCTGATCGGCGTGGTGATCATCGTGCGTCCCAGCGCCGGCTCGATGGATCCCGGTCACCTCGTCGTCCTGGGCGCCGCCATGTGCTTCGGCATCTCGATGGTTCTCGTGAAGTCGATGACGCGCACCGAGAGCGTCGTGCGCATCATTTTCTGGATGCTGATCATCCAGTCTGCCGTCGGTCTCGTCCCAGCGCTCTACGAGTGGCGCAATCCTGGGCTCGCGCTCTGGCCATGGATCGTCGTCATCGCCTTCACCGGCATGTCGTCGCATTTCTGCCTGGCGCGAGCGCTCGCCTATGCCGACGCCACGATCATCTCGCCGATGGATTTCCTGCGCGTGCCGCTGTCGGCGCTGGTCGGCTGGCTGCTCTACCACGAACAGATCGACATCTTCACCGCCGGCGGCGCCATGCTCATCCTGATGGGCAACTTGCTCAACCTGCAGCGCAAAGCGCCGCTGCCTTCTGAGGTCGCCGCCTCCTAGCTGTAAGGCATTCCGTCAGTCGCCTAGCCAGTCGCTTACAATCCGACGGGCGGGCTGACGTTGATGCAACTGCTGTCGCCGGCCCGTCGATCGAGCAGCACTCGGATCAGTCGTAGACGCCGGCAAACAGAGAATTGTCGTTGCCGGATTTGAAATGGCCAGCGTATGAACCCGTTGGCAGCAGCAACGCTTCTCCTGAGCTGTTGCGCAATGTCACCGTCTTCGGCCCGGTCGAAAATTGAAATGGCGGATCAAGCACTTTGCCATCGACTTCGACCTGGCCCTGCAACGGCGTCCCGTCTRCGCCGTAGAGCGCATAGCTTCCAGCAATAGGAACATCGAAAACCTTCCGCTCACCGGGAGCAAGGCGGTGACCAGCGATCCAAAGGTTTGGTGCCACTCTGACGTAGCTGTTCAAAATCAGCGGCGCGACCACGGGATTGATATAGTCCATCCGGTAAGACCACAGGATCAGCTTCGGCCGAGACTTGCTCAAGACACTGTACGCCTCCGAGTGCCCGCTTTCCCGCAAGGTCTTGAGCACGTAGTGTTTGTCGAGCCACAAGGTTGTCGGCTCCATCCGATTGGGCAGCATTCCTACGCCGTCGAAATACCGCTCATCGGGCGCGAGCAGTGACTCCRCACGCGCGACCAGTTCAAGTTGGGCCGCATTGTCGATGCGGAGGTAGAGTAGATTGGCAACGAAGCTTATGGCCATCGCCGTAACCAGCGCCATCCACGCAAGGCGCAGGTAACGCGCGCGGGGTGCGATGCCGTCGAGTAGTGTCAACGACCATAGTGACATGAACGGCAACGCCATAATGAACACGTAGGGCCAAGGCTGGTTGTGCGCGAAGACCAGCACCGTGATGACGACGGAGAAGATCAACGCAATTCGCCTTCGTTCGTCGAGCTTCATGATCTGCATCAGAGACAGAGCCATGCCGGAGAAACAGAAGACATAAAGAACATAGTTGCGCGCGAGCGTCTGAAGCACGAATTGCCTCAGCCCCCCGTAGTCATCAGCCCCGCGCGTCGCGATCTCGATCGGACCGAATACGAGGTTCTTGGCAATCGGAATAGGGTCAGCGCCGCCGAAGATGAAGCAATAGGCCACCATCGGAACAATCCATCCCAGCACGAGCCACGCGCCGCGGGCCACGCCTGCCGCGTAGCGCCTCATCAAAGCCGCGTCGGTGACTAGACCAAGGCCAAGAGCTACATTGAAGTAGATCGATTTCTGCGTGGCGAGGAACGACAGGCCGCTCAGGACGCCGGCAGAGACAAGCTGCCGTCCCCTCAACTTACGTGCCCGCAGGACGACCAGCAGCGCCGCCACGGCGAAGAACACCGCCAGCGGTTCGGCGATGGTTCGAAAGATGCGCTCCATGAAATTCGAGAAGCACAGGAGGATGAGGACGATGATCAAGGCCCGGTTCCGGTCCTCCCCGAGCGCGCGAGCGCAGGCATAGACCATGGCCACGGTCGCGCATGCCAGCAGGGCGGTCTGGATGCGGCCGACAAGCAGGATCGACGTGGCATCCCAGCCGATCAGGTGGGCAATCTCGTAGAAGATCGCATAGCCGACCGCCTTGGGATGCCAGATTGTGTCGAAGAGGCCGTTGGAGAAATATTTTGCCCATCCGAGCTGGACGAATTCGTCCATGACGAAGCGGCATTCATACGCAGAGACAAATAGAATGACGATCTTTATGGCGACAGCGATACTTATAAATGCGGTTGCAACTCGGGGAAAATCGTCATTACTATTCGTTTCCACCGCTTCTGTTTTCATCGAACCTACGGTGCCAAAATCTTTGCAGCCACAAAGAGCCTGAATCGGCGCAGAAGATGTATTGTGCACACGAAATGCGCACGCTCACAAGGCGCCTTGATCCGGACTAGAATCGAGGGKAGAGTTCGGTACGCCGCAGCATGGGGCTCCGGCTTACTGATTGTAAACAGGTCATCAGACAACATGGAGCGAAGGTGTCCGTTCTGCTATACAGGCGCCGGATGGAGAAAGTTGTGCCCGCCAAAAAGGGAGTGCGAAGCCATTCGTCCTCACCCGCCAACAAGGCGATTGGTGTCCTTCGGCTGCAGCCGCTTTCCACTCGGCCATGCTAGCGGCGGCCGCCTCCTGACGCTGCCCGCTATGACAGCCTGGAAGGCAGACCGGGCCTATGGGTCGTTGTCGGCATCGGCATGGCGTTCATGAAGCCCCCACCCGACACGGCCTTGCCGCAACTCGCCGTTGTAATTCCGAGCTATCGGGTGCGGGCCCGAATTCTATCCGTGCTGGAGCGTATCGGTCCTGAGGTGGGGCTGATCTATGTGGTCGACGATGCCTGCCCGGAAGAGAGCGGCCGTTTCGTCGAGGAGAATGCGAAGGATCCTCGCATCAGGGTAATCCGCAATGCAGGGAACCAAGGCGTCGGGGGCGCGACGATGGCGGGCATGAAGCAGGCCGCCGCCGACGGAGCCGATGTCGTCATCAAGATCGACGGCGATGGCCAGATGGATCCGGCACTGATCCCGAGCTTTGCCAGTGTCATCCTATCCGGCGAGGCGGACTACGCCAAAGGTAACCGTTTCTTCGAGCCGGAGGGGCTTGTCGCCATGCCGCTCGGCCGGTTGATCGGCAATGCGGGCCTTTCCTTTTTGTCTAAAATATCGAGTGGCTACTGGCACAGCTTCGACCCGACTAATGGCTATGTTGCGATCCATGCCAGCCTGGTCGGCCTACTACCACTGGACAAGATCTCGAAGCGCTATTTCTTCGAGTCGGATCTCCTTTTCCGCCTGAACATTTTGACGGCGCGGGTCGTCGATGTCCCCATGCGCGCCCATTATGCKGGCGAGGTCAGCAGCATGAGGCCATTACKGGAGATTCCGCGATTCGCCTTCRCACACATGCGCAATTTCGCCAAGCGCATCTTCTACAACTACTTCATCCGCAATTTCAGCCTCGCTTCGCTCGAACTGGTGCTGGGCACACTACTTCTGTTGTTCGGCATGGTTTACGGATTGGCCAATTGGGGTACAGTGGTACCCGCGACCGCGGGAACGGTGATGATCGCCGCCCTGCCGATCATCATCGGCTCCCAATTGCTGCTTGCCTTCATCAACTACGATATACAGTCGGTCCCGCGCATCGCGCTGTATCCGCGGCTGGTTGCCTCGCGCCAGCCGATGCGGACGCTAACGTGGAAGGGTGCGGCGGGCGGGGAGGCCGTAGACCATAGGATTGTCTGATGTACGCTAWGATGCCGGCAACGGCCGCGCCCAAGAACTACCGCCCCCTTCCGGACTACGACGCGCTCGTGGCGCGGTGGTTAGGCAACTATCACAAAGCCAATTATGATCGCGGTCTGTCGGCCGCCGTACTGAGGAACACCCATGCGCTCATCGAGCGGCCCTTCGGTCCCGATACGATTTTTCCACAGGTTCTCGAAGTGGGCGCCGGCACGCTTGCTCACCTGCAGTTTGTCCGACATCGTTTCGAACACTACATAGCTTCCGATTTCGATCAATCGGTGCTTGATGCTGTCAAGGACGCACCGCGCCCCAAGGGCGTGGAGTTGCTGAAATTGGACGGATCTTCGCTTCCCTTTCAGGACAACAGCTTCAACCGCCTGATAGCTACCCACGTCCTGGAACATGTTCCCTTCCCTCATCTGGCAATCCAGGAATGGGTGCGTGTGCTTAAGCCCGGCGGCGTRCTGTCGCTGATCCTACCCTGCGATCCAGGCTGGGCCTGGCGGTTGGGCCGATACCTGGGGCCACGCAAACAGGCGGAAAAGGCGGGGCTTCCTTACGATTACTATATGGCGCGGGAACATATAAACAGCATATTCAATCTAGACCAATTGCTGAAATATCACTTTCCGAAGAGGGAGATCATCTGGTGGCCAACGCGCCTGCCGTTTCCAGACATAAATCTGATATATACTGGAAATTTCTATGTTTAGTATAAATTATATTTTTATCATATTTGCAGTTGCCGTAATTGCGATCGGACAGATCACATTCAAATTCGCGGCTCAAAGCCTTCGCATTCTGCCGTCCCAATCGTTGCTGACCTTGCTGCGCGACAATGCGTGGCCGTTCTCGCTGGTGGCGCTGGCCTTGTTTTTCTATCTGCTGTCGACACTGGCCTGGGTCCACGCCCTGCGCACGGTTCCGCTGTCCGTGGCCTTCATGTTCAACTCCCTTGCCTTCGTCATCGTGCCGGTCGCCGGCTTTCTGTTGTTCGGTGAACAAGTGCCCCGTTTCTTCCTACCGGGGATTGCCCTTATTGTTACGGGAATTGTTCTCGTTTCTGGTTGGTAGAAACTTGCTTATCGGCAAGACCAGCAAGTCCGCCCCGCCTAAAGACCTGGGGGTTCCTGATCCCCTACCGGGGACTCTAAAATTAAAAGGCGCCCACTGTCACCGGAATTCTATGGCCTGATGTAAAGATGTGGGGCCGCCAGTAACATCGTCACCACGCAGGCGACCACCCAGATTGTCAGGATACCGACATACAAGGTGGGCTGGACGCTGCTTCGACCAGCCGCCAAGCCTCGGATGGCGGGTGCGAGGGCGAACAGAGGCGRCACGAAATAGCGACCCTGCACGCCGGCGATGATCGCCTGATTGGGAACGGTRCAGCTGATGGCCATGGCTAGAAAAATCAACAGGATAGAGCAGATGGCGCTCACCGCCAGCGAAAGCCGCAGGGCAGGCGACAATGGTGCGCGCGTGACGAGATCACGCCACGATGCCAAGCAAAGAAGCAACAGGGTAGAGCCATAAATCCAGGCGGGCAGCGGCGCCGMCAGGTGTCCACCCGGGCCATCTCCCCAGCYATAGTCGCCGACGAAACTACCGAAAAAATATGCAGCCCGTGCGCTCAGGGTGCGACCGATCAGCATTGGCCATGCCAAGGCGAAGTCGCGGAGCTTTGGGCCGATCGGTCCGGTCACCCCACAGCGCAAGTCCACAGAGGACGCCACGACAGCGAGTACCCACAGGGCGGCGATGGTGCACGCGCCGATCAACACGCCTAGGCCAAGCCAGCGACGTTCGCGCATTGCCTGCACCGCAGGCGCAAGTGCCAATGCCGCCATCGGTGGACGCACCGAGGCTGAGATGAAAATTGCGGTGGCGAGGAGGCTGGAACGCATCCGCGCCGCAATGTCAGCTTTCACGCTGACAGCGACGATCACGAGTGCCGCCCCATAGAGGATCGGGTCGGCCGAGTTGGACGCGAACTGGAGTAACGTTTGCGGCAGCAGCGTCAGCAAGAGAACCAGCGCCGGCAAGCCTTGCAGCCAGTAAAGGCCCAAAGCGATCAATCCAATGCCGGCAAAGCCATTGGCGAAGCGTGCCCAGAGCACCGATTGTGCGACACTGGCGCCCGATAGCCGTCCAATCTCCAGCATCACGGCCTGCGGCGCATAAAGAAGCGGGAAATAGTTGAGTGAGCCTGGCGCTTCGCTGAAAGTCTGCTTGTTCATCCAGCCGATGCGGACGGCGTCCCGATAGGCACGCGGAGCCTTCTGCGCTTTCGGCCGCTTCACCACGGGGATAAGGGCGTCGATATAGTCGGTCAACCCGGAATCGATCATGGCGCCTGTCGACCGGCCGGGCAACGTCACCCTCTGAAACGGTTGGTGGAGCAGCGTGTAGGCACGCTTGACATGGTCATAGTCGTCCGGTGCATGAAAATTCGGAAATGCAAGATTCAGCAGAATGACCGCCGGGATGGCGAGACAGAGATAGATTTTCCAGGCCGTGAGCGGGACCCAACTTGGTCCGCTAATCCACAAGCTGCCCGATACACGCACGACCGTTACCGTCCTCGCAGATAGAACCGCGGCAGTATAGCCCAGTGCGCGGCGGTAAAGTTCCAGACGAACATTGCAACGGTGACGATCGGAGTTGCTATCGCAACACGAAGACCGAGGCCGGAACAAAGGACAATCATCATGGCTACCGAAATTGGATAGGCCATGGCCACACCGCCTGCGAAGCGCCCAAACGCCTTGAAGCGAAGCGGTTCGGCAAAGGTGAACCGGCTGTGCAGCAAGTACCCGAGCGGTGTTACCGCCAGGAACGAAATCACGRTGCCCAGCAGATAATGCACCCCCACTTGATCGGCCGCGATCATGATGACGTTATGCGCGGTTGCGCAAACCACCCCTACCAGCGTGTACCGCCACCCGCGCTCCACGAGCGGTCTTTCGCGGACACCGGCATGGGATTGCTGCTCCAACTGCTCGTTCGTGGGTATAGCTGAACTAGCCATCGGCGTCAGAAAGCCCCTGTCAGTTTCGCGCGAAGGCGGCACGTGACACGCTCCCRCAACCGCGAGTCACGCAAATAGCGCCTCATGCCGCTCGGTCCGAGCGAGAGCACAACACGTGCGGCGCGAACCAAGGCCTTCAAATTGCCGCCCGRCGCGGCGGCCAGTGATACATTAACACTGATCGAAGCCCGGGCGGCAGGTTCAACCCAGCGTCGGCTGCTCGCTGGAAGCCGGGGAAGATGGCGCTCCATGACAATCTGCATTTGCGACCGGAACTCGCTAACGTCACGGGACCCGGTTACAGTCAGCGAACTGCCGTGAACCCGAAAGGCCGTCGTGATCTCGTCGTGATAGACGACTGGCCCGATACTGGCGAGCTTCACCCAGATGTCCCAATCCGGCGTATACCACAATGTCTCATCCATGCCCCCGCACGCCAGCCATGCATTTCGGCGGAATATCGGAGCGGGCACTGAGACAAAGTTTTGCACAAGCAGCCGCTCTAGCAGGAATTGAGCTCCAAGCACTTTCTCAGGCGGCAAAGGGCAGTTCCAGCGCCCAATTCGGCGGCCGTAGCGGTCAATGATGGCGGTCGGAGCCAAATGAAGCCCGGCTTCGGGCGAGCCACCGAGCCAGCGGCGAGCGGCCTCGACGCGCCCTGGCAGCCACAGGTCATCCTGATGGAGGATGCAGACGTGGTCAGCGGCCGCCAACTCGACGCCCAAATTGGTCTTCGTCTGCCAAGGCTTGAGGTCCCTTCGCTGGAGCAGCCGAAGGGGCAATCGGTGAGAAAATTGCTGTACGATGGCAGCGGTAGCGCCCGTCGGGCTGCTGTCGACAACGATAATTTCCAAGTTGCCGGTTGGCCCAGCGATCAGGGAGTTTAGTGTCGCTTCAATCCATGCCGCTCCTTCGTGAACCGGCATGACGACGGACAGAAACGGTTTTTCATCGACACAACTGCCCGCTAGAGCTCGTGCGCGGACGTCAACCGGGCGGTCAGAACACACGCCTGTCATCCAAATTATCAAGCAGCAACTTGAGCACGAAACCGGCTAGCACCATGGACATACCTGCCACGCAGGCGGTGGTGATCACAAATGTTAGGTGCACCGACTGCTCCATCGGGCCGCCAACAAAGATCCAATGYAGCGCCAGCAACACGTCCGCGACAAAACCTACCGCCGCAAGCACGCCACCAGTGAGCACCAGCCATTCCAACGGGCGGCCGTGCATCARCCAGGGCACGATTCGACCATTGTGGACTGGATGGTAAATAGCGATCGCCACCTTGGCCAGCATACCGAACAGGATCGCTGAAAGGCCAATCAGCGTCGCCATGGAAGACAGCGCGACGAAGTGAATTCCGAAATACCACCCACCGATCCGGACAGGTCCCGCAGYGAGGATCGCAAGGCCAATAATGCCAATCACAAGCAGGGCCATTCCGGGTATAAGGTACACGGTATCAGGTGCATGGGCGATGATCAGCCGCAGGTGGCGCCAGCCGTCACGGAATGAACGCAGATGGGGCCGTCGACCACGCTTGTCCGGGTAGAGCTTGATCGGCACCTCGCGGATAACCAAGCCCGCACGATGCGCGTTGATGACCATCTCCGAGGCGAATTCCATACCAGGCGAGCGTGCGCCCATTCTCCTATACGCATCGTGGGTGAACCCTCGCATGCCGCAATGAAAATCGCGTATCGGAGAATGGTGAAGCCAGCGGGCAATCGATGAAAGGACAGGATTGCCGACATATCGATGCAGCGGAGGCATGGCGCCAGGCTCGATACCGCCCGCAAAGCGATCGCCCATGACCAGTTCCGCACCACCCTCTAATGCGTCGATGAAGTCGCCGAGACTGCTCCAATCGTACGAGTCGTCTGCATCCGCCATGACAAGGTACTTGCCGCGCGCGGATTCAGCCGCTGCACTTATCGCCGCCCCGTACCCCTTGACTTTTTGGTGCACGACACGCGCCCCGAGAGACTCAGCAATCTCAACCGAACGATCGCTTGATCCGTTGTCCCCTACGACCACCTCACCCTTGATCCCCCGCCTCGCGAAGGCGTCAAGGGCCTTGCGAATGCAAATGCCGATCGTGCGCTCTTCGTTCAGGCAAGGGATAACAGCCGACACGAGAGGAACTTCCGCATCATCGGCACGCAGGACATCCAAATCGGTCTGGACCGCAGCCAAATATGACTTGTCGACCATCGCCCCGCTCCARCCCACCGTCAGCCTTGCTGACAACTAAGGCTGCTCCCCCAACGCTTCCGCTGCCTACCTACGCATTAGCAAGAACAAGTTAGTCAATGATATACAAGAGCTACGCACCGTAGGCGAGTTACAAGTTTCCGAGTACTTGGCGGGGCKCTATGCACTCGTCGTAAGAGCCACGCGTTCAGATATGCCAACCTGGTCAATCGTTGGCTTCGCACCGCGAATTTTGACGCTGCCCGACTTTCGACAGTCCGGAGATATCGAGCAGAGCCGTTCTCAGGCCAACACCAGACATGTGACCTGGCAAACGGGGCGACTCGGCTTAGTCGCGGAGACGCCCCGCGCTGGCGTCTAAACCAGCTCCACTTCGACGACACCCGGCACCGCGCGCATCGCCGATGCGACCTGCGGCGAGATGCGGTAGCGGTTGGGCAGTTCGATCTCGACCTCGCCCTGTCCGGCCTCCTTGATGAGCACGAAGCTCACCTGCCCTTCGCCCTTCGCGGCGAGCTGGTTGGCAAGGGTGTTGATCGGCTGGGCGTCGCGCACGAAAATGCGCAGCGCCTTCTGGATGCGGCTTGCCTCATCCTCCAGCGACTGCACCGTCTGGATGCGCAGGTTGATGCCTTCCGGCCGGTCTTCCGCCGAGACGGTGATCACCACCGAGCGGCCGGGCTCCAGCATGTCGCGATATTGCGCCAGGCCTTCGGAGAACAGCACCGCCTCATACTGACCCGTCGTGTCGGAAAACTGCACGACGCCCATCTTGTTACCGGTGCGGGTCTTTCGCTCCTGCTTGGTGGTGACGGTGCCGGCGAGCCGGCCGGCCGCGGCGCCGCGTTTCACCGCGACCGAGAATTCCGCCCAGTTCTGCACCCGCATCTTCTGGAGTGCTGCCTTGTACTCATCGAGCGGATGCGCCGAGAGATAGAAGCCCACCACCTGGAATTCGCGGTGCAGCCGGTCGGCGGCGAGCCACGGATCGGCCGGCGGGAGATTGAGCGCCTGTGACTGGCTCCCAAGCGAAGCGCCGAAAATGTCTGCCTGGCCGGAGATGGCGTTCTGCTGCGCCAGCGATGCCAGTCCCATCATGCGCTCCACGCCGGCCATCATCTGCGCTCGGTCATGCCCGAAGCAATCCAGCGCGCCGGCCATGATCAGGCTTTCGAAGACGCGCTTGCCGACGATCTTCGGGTCGACCCGCTCGCAGAAATCGGCGAGGCTCTTGAACGGCCCCTCGCCACGCTTCTCGACGATGTGCTCGACCGCCGCGTCGCCGACGCCTTTCAGCGCCGCCAGCGAATAGAAGATCTTGTTCTCGCCGACCTCGAAGGGACGGAAGCTGGTCATCACCGACGGCGCCACCACTTCGATGCCAAGGCGCAGCGCATCCTGCCGGAAATCGGCCAGTTTGTCGGTGTTACCCATGTCGAGCGTCATCGACGCCGCCAGGAACTCGACCGGATAGTGCGCCTTGAGATAGGCGGTCTGATAGGAAACGACCGCGTAAGCCGCCGCGTGCGACTTGTTGAAACCGTAGTCGGCAAACTTCGCCAGAAGGTCGAAGATGAAGTCGGCCTGCGCCTTGCCGACTCCGCGTTCGACCGCGCCGGAGACGAAACGCTCGCGCTGCTTGTCCATCTCGGCGCGGATCTTCTTGCCCATGGCGCGGCGCAGAAGGTCCGCTTCGCCGAGCGAATAGCCGGCAAGCTCCTGCGCGATCTGCATCACCTGTTCCTGATAGACGATGACGCCTTGCGTCTCCTTCACCAGATGGTCGATCTTGGGATGGATCGAGGCCAACTCCTCCTCGCCATGCTTTCTGGCGTTGTAGGTCGGGATATTCTCCATCGGGCCGGGGCGGTAGAGGGCCACCAGCGCGATGATGTCCTCGATGCAGTCCGGCCGCATGCCGATCAGCGCCTTGCGCATGCCGGCACTTTCAACCTGGAACACGCCGACCACCTCGCCGCGCGACAGCATGGCGTAGGTGTCCTTGTCGTCGAGCGGAATGCGGGCAAGGTCGATGTCGACGCCGCGTCGGCGGATGAGCTTCACCRCCGTTTCCAGCACCGTCAGCGTCTTCAGGCCGAGGAAGTCGAATTTAACCAGCCCCGCCTGCTCGACATATTTCATGTTGAACTGGGTGACCGGCATGTCCGAGCGCGGATCGCGATACATCGGCACCAGTTCCGACAGGGGCCGGTCGYCGATGACGATGCCGGCGGCATGGGTCGAGGCGTGGCGGTAGAGGCCCTCGAGCTTCTGCGCCGTGTCGAGCAGCGTCTGGACGATCGGCTCCTTCTCCGCCTCCTCAGCGAAGCGCGGCTCATTGGCGATGGCATCCGCCAGCTTGACCGGATTGGCCGGATTCTGCGGCACCATCTTCGAGAGCTTGTCGACCTGGCCGTAAGGCATCTGCAGCACGCGGCCGACGTCGCGCAGCACGGCGCGCGCCTGCAACGTTCCGAAGGTGATGATCTGGCCGACCTGGTCGCGGCCGTATTTCTGCTGGACGTAGCGGATGACCTCCTCGCGCCGGTCCTGGCAGAAGTCGATGTCGAAGTCGGGCATCGACACACGGTCCGGATTGAGGAAGCGCTCAAACAGCAGCGAGAAGCGCAGCGGGTCGATGTCGGTGATGGTGGTGGAATAGGCGACCAGCGAGCCGGCGCCCGATCCGCGCCCCGGTCCGACCGGAATCCCTTGCGACTTGGCCCATTTGATGAAGTCGGCAACGATCAGGAAGTAGCCGGGGAACTTCATCTTCTCGATGATGCCGAGCTCGAATTCGAGCCGTTCGCGATATTGCTCGACCGTATAGCCGGGCGTCGGCCCGTGCTTGGCAAGCCGCGCCTCGAGGCCTTCGCGCGCCTGGCGGGCAAGCTCGGCGGCTTCCGCCTTCTCGGCCGCGTCCTTGTCGGCAGCGTCGGCGCCAGTGAAGCGCGGCAGGATCGGACTGCGGTTCTTCGGATAGTAGGAGCAACGCATCGCGATCTCGACCGTATTGTCGATCGCTTCCGGCAGGTCCGAGAACAGCCGCGTCATCTCGGCCTGACCGCGCAGGAAATTGTCCGGCGAAAGCCGCCGGCGATTGTCGGCGGCAACCACAGAACCCTCGGCGATGGCGATCAGCGCGCCATGCGCCTCATAGTCCTCGCGCTTGGAGAAGAAGGCCTCGTTGGTGGCGACCAGCGGCAGCTCGTGAGTGTAGGCGAGATCGACCGTCGATTTCTCGACCATGCGGTCATAGCCCTGGATACGCTCCAGCTCGACATAGAGCCTGTCGCCGAACTGCGCTTTCAGCGTCAGGAGCCGCTGTTCGGCAAGATCGCGGCGGTCCGCCTTGAGCGCGCTGCCGATCGGGCCGCGCGGGCCGCCGGTCAGGCAGATCAGGCCGTCGCAATGCCCCTCCAGCATCCCGCTGGTCATATGCACTGGTTCGCCGGGCGGCGTCTCCAGATAGACCCTGCTGATCAGCCGCACCAGATTGGCATAGCCTGCTTCGGTGGCAGCGATCAGCAYGATCGGCGACATTTCAGGACCGTGCTTGCGCCGGTCGCGCTGGGCCTCGCTCGCCTCGCTGGCGAAGGCAAGATCGATCTGGCAGCCGATGATCGGCTGGATACCGTCCTTGACCGCCTTCTGCGCGAACTCGAGCGCGCCGAACAGATTGTTGGTGTCGGTCACCGCGATCGCGGGCGCCTCGTCCTTGAYCGCGTGGCCAATGATGGCGCCGAGCTGCAAAGCGCCTTCAAGCAGCGAATAGGCCGAGTGCACGCGCAGATGGATGAAGGTCCGCGCCGGCGCCTCCGGCTGCGCGGCCTTCACCGCTGCTTCGCGCTGCAGAGGGTCGCGTGGAAGTCGTTCATCCGCCATGGGGCTCGTGTCGCTCGTAAGGACTCAACAATCGGTGCAGATGTATTGTCCGCAAGCGCGTGATGCGAGTCCAGTGTTCGGCCCGTRCACAGCGCTGCGCTCAGGCAAATTCCATGATCACCGCGTCGACCGCCAGGCTGTCGCCGGGCTTGGCGTTGAGTTTCGCCACGACGAGATCGCGCTCGGCGCGCAGGACGTTCTCCATCTTCATCGCCTCGACCACGGCCAGCGTCTCGCCGGCCTTGACCTCCTGTCCTTCCGCGACGGCGATCGACACGACGAGGCCGGGCATCGGGCAGAGCAGCATTTTCGAGGTATCCGGTGGCAGCTTCTCCGGCATCAGCCGTTCAAGCTCTGCCGTGCGCGGCAGCATGGCGCGCGCGGTCACCGACATGCCTCTCCACGCGATGCGGAGGCCGTTCAGCACCGGCCGGATCTGCGCCGCGATCCTGCTGCCGCCGACCGTGCCGCGCCAGATCGCGTCGCCCGGCCGCCAGTCGGAAGCGACCGTCAGCGACTCGCCGCCATCGATCGACAGATCGATCTCCATCGGGATCGAAACCATGCCGTCGACGATGCTGGCGGAGAGATAGTCCGTCCCGATCTTCACCACCCAGTCGCGCTTGAGATGGCCGGAATGCGGCGCCAGCCGCCCACCGAGGCGATCGAGCCGGTCCCGGCGCAGCAACTCGATCGCGGTAGCGATCGCGRCAAACACCGCTCTTTCCTCACCATCCGGTCGGACCGGCAAGAAGCCCTCAGGATACTCCTCGGCGATGAAGCCGGTCGAAAGCCGCCCCTCGCGCCAGCGCGGATGCTGCATCAGTGCCGAAAGGAAAGGGATGTTGTGCTCGATGCCGTCGACGACGAAGCTGTCGAGGGCCTCCGACATGGCGTCTATCGCCGCCGGCCGGTTCGGCGCCCAGGTGCAGAGCTTCGCCACCATCGGGTCGTAGAACATCGAGATTTCGGAACCTTCGGTGACGCCGGTGTCGTTGCGGATCACGACATCGCCGAAAGTGCCTTCTTCCGGCGGCCGGTAGCGCGTCAACCGGCCGATCGAGGGCAGGAAGTTGCGGAAGGGATCCTCGGCATAGAGACGGCTTTCCACCGCCCAGCCGTTGAGCTTCACCTCGCTCTGCCTGATGCCGAGCTTTTCCCCGGCGGCAATACGGATCATCTGCTCGACCAGGTCGATGCCGGTGACGAACTCGGTCACCGGATGCTCGACCTGCAGTCTCGTATTCATTTCAAGGAAATAGAAGTTCTTGTCCTTGTCGACGATGAACTCGACCGTGCCGGCGCTCTGGTAATCGACTGCCTTCGCCAGCGCCACCGCTTGCTCGCCCATGGCCTTGCGTGTCTTTGCGTCGAGGAATGGCGATGGCGCTTCCTCGACGACTTTCTGGTTGCGGCGCTGGATCGAGCATTCGCGCTCGCCGAGATAGATTGCGTTGCCATGCGCGTCGGCCAGCACCTGGATCTCGATATGACGCGGGTCGACAACGAATTTCTCGATGAAGACACGGTCATCGCCAAAGGAGCTTTTCGCTTCCGAACGCGCGCGCTCGAAGCCGTCGCGCACCTCAGCTTTGTTCCAGGCGATGCGCATGCCCTTGCCGCCGCCGCCGGCCGAGGCCTTGATCATGACCGGATAGCCGATCTCGCCGGCGATCCTTTCGGCATGGTCGGCAGTCTCGATGACGCCCAGCCAGCCGGGCACCGTCGACACCTTGGCCTGGCTTGCGAATTTCTTCGATTCGATCTTGTCGCCCATCGCGCGGATGGCCTTGGGCTTCGGTCCGATGAAGACGATGCCTTCCTTTTCCAGTGCTTCGCAGAAGGAGGCGCGCTCCGACAGGAAGCCGTAGCCGGGATGAACCGCCTCGGCGCCGGTCTCCTTGCAGGCGGCGATGATCTTCTCGGCAACCAGGTAGCTCTGCGCGGCGGGCGACGGGCCGATATGCACGGCCTCGTCGGCCATTTCGACATGCACGGCATCGCGATCGGCGTCCGAATAGACCGCGACCGTGGCAATCCCCATCTTGCGCGCCGTCTTGATCACGCGACAGGCGATCTCGCCGCGATTGGCGATCAGAATCTTCTTGAACATTCGGATGTCATACCTCCGGCGAAGCCGTCCAGTTCTATGGACAATTCCGGCGCGTCTCAAGTGTCTGGAGACCTGCCCTTGGTGCCCCCCGATACCGACTGCAGAAACAGCGTCGAAAAAGGTCGCAAGAGGCGTTGGCCGCAATCGCCGAAGCCTATAAGGTGATATCGGGGCTTGCGACGGAGGACCGGTGGGCATTTTCGCCTGGCCCGGGTCGACTCTGCCTTTCGGCCACAAATATCAACTTGTCGATTGCCTTGGGAGGAATGCCTCATGAAAACGCGTGCCGCAGTAGCCGTTGGTGCCGGAAAGCCGCTGGAGATCATGGAGGTGGACCTCGAAGGGCCGCGGGACGGCGAGGTCCTGGTCGAGGTGAAGGCGACCGGTATCTGCCACACCGACGAGTTCACGCTTTCGGGCGCCGATCCGGAAGGTATCTTCCCGGCGATCCTCGGCCATGAAGGCGCGGGCATTGTGGTCGACGTCGGCAAGGGCGTGACCTCGGTCAAGAAGGGCGACCACGTCATCCCGCTCTACACGCCAGAATGCCGGCAGTGCCCGTCCTGCCTGTCGAGAAAGACCAATCTCTGCACCGCCATCCGCGCCACGCAGGGGCAAGGCTTGATGCCGGACGGCACCTCGCGCTTCTCGGTCGGCGGCGAGAAGCTGTTCCACTATATGGGCTGCTCGACCTTCTCCAACTTCACCGTGCTGCCGGAGATTGCGGTCGCCAAGGTCAACCCGGACGCCCCCTTCGACAAGATCTGCTATATCGGCTGCGGCGTCACCACCGGCATCGGCGCCGTCATCAACACCGCCAAAGTCGAGCAGGGTGCGACGGCGGTCGTCTTCGGCCTCGGYGGCATCGGCTTGAATGTCATCCAGGGGCTGAGGCTTGCAGGCGCCGACATGATCATCGGCGTCGACATCAACAACGACAAAAAGGCCTGGGGCGAGAAGTTCGGGATGACGCATTTCGTCAATCCGAAGGAGATCGAAGGCGACATCGTCCTCTACCTCGTCAACATGACCAAGCGCGGCGCCGACCAGATCGGCGGCGCCGACTACACCTTCGACTGCACCGGCAACACCAAGGTGATGCGCCAGGCGCTGGAAGCCTCGCATCGCGGCTGGGGCAAGTCGGTGATCATCGGCGTCGCCGGCGCCGGCCAGGAGATTTCGACAAGGCCGTTCCAGCTGGTCACCGGTCGCACCTGGATGGGCACCGCCTTCGGCGGCGCGCGCGGCCGCACCGACGTGCCGAAGATCGTTGACTGGTACATGGACAAAAAGATCCAGATCGACCCGATGATCACGCATACGCTGAAGCTCGAGGACATCAACAAGGGCTTCGATCTCATGCATGAGGGCAAGTCGATCCGGAGCGTCGTGGTTTACTGAGGAAAGCCGCGGGTCGCAGGCCTCATGCCGGCGACCTCTGTGGTTCAACATGGGAGGAAGTACGAATGGCGGAAAAACTGCATCCGAAGATTGACAATGGCCTGCCCAAGGAAAGCGCAAGCTTCACCGGCGGCACGCTGGTCTGCGCCTGCACCAGCAATCCGGTGAGGGTGAGGGTCAAGGGCCAGATCGCCCACAATCATGCCTGCGGCTGCACCAAATGCTGGAAGCCGGAAGGCGCGGTGTTTTCGGTCGTGGCGGTCGCCGGCAGCGGCGATGTCACCGTCGCCGAGAATGGCGACAAGCTGAAGGTGGTGGATCCGGCGGCGCTGATCCAGCGCCACGCCTGCACAAGCTGCGGCGTCCACATGTACGGCCCGGTCGAGCGCGACCATCCCTTCAAGGGCCTGTCCTTCATCCATCCCGAACGCTTCGAGGAGGACGGCTGGTCGCCTCCGGGCTTCGCCGCCTTCGTGTCGTCGATCATCGAATCCGGCGTCGACCCGACGCGCATGGACGGCATCCGCGCCCAGCTGAAGTCGATCGGGCTCGAACCCTATGACTGCCTCAACCCCGGCTTGATGGACTATATCGCGACCTGGACGGCGAAGAAGTCCGGCGCTCTGCCGGCCTGACAGTTCCGAGCTTCCTGGCAAGGGGCCGGCCAACGCCGGCCTTTTGCATGTTTGGAGAATCGATGCCCGCGCCCATCATCTACGTCGATGCCGACGCTTGCCCGGTGAAGGCCGAGGTGGAAAAGGTGGCGGAGCGCCATGGCGTCATGGTCACCTATGTCTCGAATGGCGGCTTACGTCCCTCGCGCGATCCGATGATCCGCAACGTCGTCGTTTCCAAGGGCGCGGATGCCGCGGACGACTGGATCGTCGAGAACGCAAGGCCCAATGATGTCGTGGTGACGGCCGATATCCCGCTTGCGGCGCGCACGGTTGCGCTCGGCGCGCATGTTCTGGGGCCGACGGGCCGCCCCTTCACGCCCGAAACCATCGGCATGGCGGTGGCGATGCGCGATCTCAAGCAGCATCTGCGCGAGACCGGCGAGAGCCGCGGCTTCAACGCCGCCTTCACCCAAAAGGACAGGTCGCAATTCCTCGGCGAGCTCGACCGCATCTTGCGGCGCGCCTTGAAATCCGCCACACCGGGCTGATCCGAACGCCATTCGGAGGGCCGGGCCATGGGTGACGACACATCCGTCAACACGCCGATGCATCGGCACATGCCGTTCGTCTTATCCGCAGCCTTTGGCATCGTCGCGCTGCTGCTTGCGTTGCTGCTGCGCATGCCACTCGCCTATTCGATCGGCGCCAATGTGTTCTTCGCCACCTACATCGTTCTGGTTCTCAGGATGATGCCGAGGCTCACCGGCCGCTATCTTAGCAAGAACGCACGCGCCACCGACCTTCCGGTTTTCCTGATCTTTGCCATTACCCTCTTTGTCGTCGGCATCGCCACCGTTTCGCTCTTCCAGCTGATCAACCAGAAGGAAAGCGCGCACCCGCTGGAGCTCGGCTTCGCGATGCTGTCGATCCCGCTTGGCTGGTTCACGATCCACGCCATGGCGTCGCTGCATTACGCGCATGTCTATTGGATGGACGGCGTTGAGATCGACGAGAAAACCAACAAGAAGGTGYCGGTCGGCGGTCTCGATTTCCCGGGCGACAGGCATCCGGAAGGCTGGGATTTCCTTTATTTCGCGACCGTCATCGGCATGACCGCGCAGACGGCCGACACCRCCATCACGACCCCGCGCATGCGCGTTGTCGTGCTTATCCATTCGATCCTTTCCTTCTTCTTCAACACGGTGATCGTCGCGGCGGCGGTCAATCTCGCGGTAAGCCTGGGCGCTCCGTAATAAATCCGTGATCGCATGAAACATTGCCTTGTGCGGTAACGTATTGGGGAAAGACAATGAGCTGACGAGGCCGCGTCGTACGATGCGGTTGGAGGACTAAAATGGACTCTGCCGGCACGAGCCAACCCGCCGCCCAGGCGGACGCGAAGGGCAAAACCCTCATCTACCGGCAGTCGCGGTGGACGCGGCTGACCCACTGGCTGTGGGCATTCTCGCTCTTCTTCATGCTGCTTTCCGGCCTGCAGATCTTCAACGCGCGTCCGCAGCTCTATATCGGCAAGCAGTCCGGCTTCGAGTTCAACAACACGATCCTCCAAATTGGCGCCGAGGACACCGACAACGGGCCGCGCGGCTATACAGAGATCTTCGGCCATCGCTTCGACACCACCGGCGTGCTGGGCTGGTCCGGCCCTCCGGGCCAGGAGACGCCGCGCGCCTTCCCGGCCTGGGCGACGATCCCGTCCTACTACGACCTCGGTACCGCCCGCGTCGTGCATTTCTTCTTCGCCTGGGTGCTTTCCGCCACCTTGCTGGTCTGGCTGGTCGCGAGCCTGATCAACGGCCATATCCGTCGCGATCTTGCGCCGCGTGTGGATGATCTGCGCAAGCTGCCGCGGGATATCGTCGACCACGCGAAGCTGAAGTTCCACCACACGCGCGAATACAACACGCTGCAGAAGCTGGCCTATGGCGGGGTGCTGTTCGTACTGTTGCCCCTGATGATCATCACCGGCCTTGCCATGTCGCCAAGCATGAATTCGGTGCTGCCGTGGCTCAACGAAATCCTCGGCGGCCGGCAGACGGCGCGCACCATCCACTTCACCGTCATGGTGCTGCTCGTCCTCTTCTTCATCATCCACATGCYGATGATCGTTGCAGCCGGCCCGATCAACGAGCTGCGCTCGATCATCACCGGCTGGTACCGCACCGATCCGCCAGCGAAGCACGACCAGCCGGCCGGAAGGAGCGTCTGACATGCCCAAGTTCCAGATCAGCCCCGAGTTCCAGATCAGCCGAAGAAAGTTCCTTACCTCCGCCGGCCTCGGCCTCTCCGGCATCATGCTGTCGGGCTGCGATGCCTTCGACAGCGGGCTTGGCGTCGGCGGCGGGCTGCGCAGCTTCCTCGAGAACGCCAACGGCCTGACCTGGCGAGCGCAGCGCCTGCTCGCCGGCAGGGATGCTCTGGCGCCGGAATTCACCGAGGCCGACATCCGCCAGCCGCAGCGCCCGAACGGCGTCACCGCGCCCGACGACGACACCTACAAGGGCCTTCTCGCCAACAATTTCGCCGACTGGCGGCTGGAGGTCTCCGGTCTTGTCGAAAAGCCGCTCTCGCTCACCCGCGAGCAGCTTCAGAACATGCCGAGCCGCACCCAGATCACGCGGCACGACTGTGTCGAAGGCTGGAGTTGCATCGCCAAATGGACCGGCACGCCGCTCTCGCTGGTGCTCGACCAGGCGGTGGTCAAGCCCGAGGCGCGCTACGTCATGTTCCACTGCCTCGACACGATCGAGCAAAGCCTGTCGGGCGACATCAAATATTACGGCACCATCGACCTGATCGATGCCCGCCACCCGCAGACGATTCTGGCCTACGGACTGAACGGCAAGCCGCTGCCTGTGGAGAACGGCGCGCCGCTGCGCGTGCGGGTCGAGCGCCAGCTCGGCTACAAGATGCCGAAATACATACACAAGATCGAGTTGGTCGACAGCTTCGCRCATATCGGAGGCGGCCGCGGCGGCTACTGGGAGGACAATGGCTACGACTGGTATGGTGGGATCTGATACCCCCTCGCCTGCAGGCCGAGCATGATCTTCCGCCAGCCGAGCTCAAGATCATCGCGCCGGCCGGCGGCTCCGAGCCGTCGAAGCCCGCCGAGATTGGCACCAGCACTGTCAACGAARTATCTGGTCATGCTGTAGTCCTTGTGCTTTACAGGCCGCTCTGGAAGAGGACGGCGGAGTTCCATGAGATGCTTGGTGATCAACCTCGACCGGTCACTGGACCGGCTGGCTCATATGACCGCCGAATTTGCCAGAATCGGCGTACCGTTCGAGCGTGTACGGGCTGTTGATGCTGCGGAAGTAACCCGCAATCCGAATCTGACCGCCGCAGAGACTGCATGCTTCCTCAGCCATCGCAAATGCTGGCAGGTCATCGTTGACGGCGCCGATCAATTTGGTGCCGTCTTCGAAGATGACATCAAATTCAGCAAGGACGCTGGCCGGATGCTCGCGCGCGCTAGTTGGGTTCCGAGCGACGCCGACATCGTCAAGCTTGAAACGTTCCTGAGCCCAATACGGATAAAGCCCCGGGAAATCCCCGTTGGCGGCGGTCATTCGGTCTTCCGATTGGTCGGGCAGCACCTTGGTGCTGCGGGCTACCTTGTTTCGAAGCAAACCGCTCAGCGACTACTCCAACAAACCAAGCGTCTAAGGACGCCGATCGATGCTGCCTTGTTCAACCCTAACCGGATGACGTGTTCCAGGCACACTATCTACCAACTGAGCCCTGCCCTTTGCGTTCAGACCGATCTGATTTCCGAGCATGACGCATTCCCGACCATGGTCCAAGCAGGGCCTATAGCTAGAGGCTGGCTGCACAACAAAATCCTGGGGCAATTCTCCCGAACCTATGCGCATTTCCGCAGTCGGTCGTTCTTCGGCACCAAGAAAATCAACGTGGCTTTTCAGGAGTACAGAACGTCCATCAGGCCCAAGCCTTGAAGATCACCCGCCAGTTGGCGCGCACGCTTGTTGTCGCGCAGCGTGCGCTGGCCGTCGCCCACGCGCTCGGCCAGCGCCTGGCCTCGCCGGTGTCTCGGCGCGTTTCGGCCGCCCGATTCTTGGCCTCCCACTCAGCATCGATGCCGCCGGGCGAATGATAGCCTCCGAGGATACCGGCATCGCTGAACCCGTCCTCTGCGACGCTTTAGATGTCGCTGGGAGGTGACAAGGTGTCGTCGACGGGCTATGGATGGCGCGTCGAGGATTCAGGCGACTGAGTCCTACCTGTTTGCGGGAGAGAACAGCGCGAGCTGTCGCCGAAGGGGAAATCGCCCGAAATCTCTCAGGCAAAAGAACCGTGGACGGGAAAGACAACTCYGGAAAGTCGGGAATCTTCCCGCGCCGAAGGTGTAAGCGCTGCCGACAGAGTTACGGGGCGCGAGTCTCTCAGGCTTCAGACAGAGGGGCACGGACTAGGCCGCCAATGGCGGTCGATCGCGTGCGACTCTGGAGAAGACATGACCGGCGAAGACACCAAACACCTACCCCTCGAGGATTTGCATAACGCCGCAAGCGCCCGCTTTGGCGCCTTCGCCGGTTGGTCGATGCCGCTGACCTATCCGGCGGGCGTGATGAAGGAGCACCTTCACACACGCGAGCATGCCGGCCTATTCGACATCTCGCATATGCAGCTGTTCGACGTCAGCGGCCCGGGCGCCACGGGGCTTCTCAACCGCGCCTGCCCGCTCGATGCAGGCGCGCTGGAAATCTCCCAGTCCAAATACACCTTCCTCCTCAACGAGGCGGCTGGAATCATCGATGACCTGATCGTCACCCGCCTCGGCGACCAGCGCTTCATGGTGGTTGCCAATGCCGGCAACGCGGTTGAAGACGAAAAGCACCTGGGTACGCTCGCCGGCGATTTCGATGCCAAAGTCGAACCGCTCGATCGCGTCTTCCTGGCGATCCAGGGTCCGGATGCCTGGGCGGCGCTTTCGCGCGCCGGCATCGAGACCGGCTCGCTGCTGTTCATGCATGGTGTCGAACCCAGGCAGAACTGGTTCATGAGCCGTTCCGGCTACACCGGCGAGGACGGTTTTGAGATCGGCCTGCCGGAGGCGGACGCGCGCGATCTCGTCGCGAAGCTGCTGCAGGACGAGCGCGTTCAGTGGATCGGCCTTGCTGCCCGCGACAGCCTCAGGCTGGAGGCCGGGCTTTGCCTGCATGGCCAGGACCTGACCCCGGAGATCGATCCGGCGAGCGCCGGGCTGATGTGGGCCATCCCCCAGGACGTCCGCGCTTCCGGCACCTTCATCGGCGCCGACGCGCTGCGCTCGATCCTGGAGCGCGGGCCGGCGCAGAAGCGCGTCGGCCTGAAGCCGGATGGCCGTCAGCCGGTGCGCGCCGGCGCGGCGCTGGTCGACGCCGACGGCAATCCGGCCGGCCACGTCACCTCGGGCGGCTTCGGCCCCTCGACGGGCCACCCGGTCGCCATGGGCTATATCAACACCGCATTGGCGAAGCCCGGCACCCGACTCTTCGCCGACGTCCGCGGGACGAAAATCCCGATCGACGTCGCTCCGCTCCCCTTCACGAAACATCGCTACCGCAAAGGATGATTTTCCGATGGCAAACACCTATTTCACAGAAGACCATGAATGGCTGCGCGTCGAAGGCGGCATCGCCACCGTCGGCATCACCGACTACGCGCAGGAGCAGCTCGGCGACCTCGTCTTCGTCGAACTGCCGGAAATCGGCCGCAAGCTCGCCAAGGGCGACACTGCCGTGGTCGTGGAATCCGTCAAGGCGGCGTCGGATGTTTACGCGCCGGTCGACGGCGAGATCATCGAAGCCAACACATCACTGTCGGCCGACCCTTCGCTGGTCAATTCGGCGGCGACCGGCGACGGCTGGCTCTGGAAGATGAAGCTCTCCAACACGAGCCAGCTCGACAGCCTCATGGATGAGGCCGCCTACAAGGCCCATATCGGCTGATACCAGGACCAGGAAAATGACCGCAGCACCCATCCCCTTCTCGGCCCGCCACATCGGCCCCGGCCTCAACGATGTCAGAGCCATGYTGGCGGCCATCGGCGTTCCGTCCGTCGAGACGCTGATCAGCCAGGCCGTGCCGAGATCGATCCGCCTCGATCAGCCGCTGGACTTGCCGGCGCCGGCGAGCGAAGCGCAGGCGTTGGCCGAATTGTCGGCGATCATGGCGAAGAACACGGTGCTGAAGAGCTTCATCGGCGCCGGCTATCATGGCGTCCATGTGCCGCCGGTCATCCAGCGCAACATGTTCGAGAATCCGGCCTGGTACACGGCCTACACGCCCTACCAGGCCGAGATAAGCCAGGGGCGGCTGGAAATGCTGTTCAATTTCCAGACCCTGGTCACTGAATTGACCGGCCTTCCTGTGGCGTCGGCCTCGCTTCTCGATGAGGCGACCGCCGTCGCCGAAGCCGTGGGGATTGCGCTGCGCCATCACCGCGACAAGCGCACCAAGGTGGCGCTCGCCGGCACGCCGCATCCGCAGACCCTGGATGTCGTGCGAACCCGTGCCGAACCGCTCGGCACCGAAGTCGACGGTGAGACGATCGACGACAATACCGCCGCGCTTCTCGTCTCCTGGCCGGACACCTTTGGTGTCTATGGCGACCACAAGGCGGCGATCGAGAAGGCTCGCGCCGTCGGCGCGCTGGTGGTCTTCATCGCCGATCCGCTTGCGCTTACTCTGACGGACGCTCCGGCGAAGCTCGGCGCCGACATCGCCGTCGGCACGATGCAGCGCTTCGGCGTGCCGATGGGCTTTGGCGGCCCACACGCCGCCTATTGCGCCGTCTCCGACAGGCTCACCCGTCTGATGCCCGGCCGCCTTGTCGGCCAGTCGACCGACACGAAGGGCCGCCCGGGTTACAGGCTGGCGCTGCAGACGCGTGAGCAGCACATCCGCCGCGACAAGGCGACTTCCAACATCTGCACCGCGCAGGCGCTGCTCGCCAACATGGCGACGGCTTATGCGATCTGGCACGGCCCCGCCGGACTGCAGGCGATCGCCGAGCGCGTCCACGCCCTCGCCAGCCGCCTCGCGGCGGGCCTCAAGGCAGCGGGTGTCTCAGTGGCCGGCACACACCGCTTCGACACAGTGACGGCCGAAGTGAACGGCAAGGCCGCGGCAATTGCCGCGGCCGCCGAAAAAACCGGCAGGCTGYTGCGCGTCATCGATGCCGACCGCGTCAGCATCGCTTTCGACGAGACCTCGACGGAAGCCGATCTGGAGGCGATCGCAGGTCTCTTCGGCGCCAAGCCGGGCCCCGCGGAAGCTGCATCGATGCCAGGCAAGCCGCGCGGCAAGGAGTTCCTCACTCAGCCGGTCTTCCACGAGAACCGCTCCGAGACCGACATGATGCGCTTCCTGCGCCGGCTGGCCGACAAGGATCTCGCGCTTGACCGCGCGATGATTCCCCTCGGCTCCTGCACGATGAAGCTCAACGCCGCCGCCGAGATGATGCCGGTGAGCTGGCCGAGCATCGCCAACCTGCATCCCTTCGCGCCGGCCGCCCATTCGGCCGGTTACCACGCCATGATCGGCGACGTCGAAGCCTGGCTTTCGGAGATCACCGGCTTCGACGYGGTGAGCCTGCAGCCCAATGCCGGCAGCCAGGGTGAATATGCCGGGCTTCTCGCCATCCGCGCCTACCACCGCGCGCGCGGCGAAGGCCACCGCACCGTCTGCCTGATTCCCTCCTCCGCGCACGGCACCAATCCGGCGAGTGCTGCAATGGCGGGAATGAGCGTCGTCGTCGTCCGCTGCACCGACGACGGCAGTATCGACATGGACGATCTGAGGGCCAAGGCCAACGAGCATTCCAAGGATCTCGCGGCGTTGATGTTCACCTACCCCTCGACGCATGGCGTCTACGAGGAAGGCGCGCGCCATCTCTGCGCCCTCATCCACGAGCATGGCGGCCAGGTTTATTTCGACGGCGCCAACCTCAACGCCCTCGTAGGCCTCGCCCGCCCGGGCGACATCGGCGCCGATGTCTGCCACATGAACCTGCACAAGACCTTCTGCATCCCGCATGGCGGCGGCGGCCCGGGCGTCGGCCCGATCGGCGTCAGGGCGCATCTGAAGCCCTATCTGCCGGGCCATGTGACGGAAGGCTCGGCGCATGCGGTGGCAGCGGCCCCCTTCGGCAGCGCATCCATCCTGCCGATCACCTGGATGTACATCCGTATGATGGGCGCGTCCGGGTTGAAGCAGGCGACCGAGACGGCAATCGTTTCCGCCAACTACGTGGCGACGCGGCTCGCGCCGCATTTTCCGGTCCTCTACAAGGGCAGAAGCGATCGCGTCGCCCATGAGTGCATCCTCGACACCCGCGTACTCAAGGACAGCGCCGGCATCAGTGTCGACGACATCGCCAAGCGCCTGATCGACTATGGCTTCCACGCGCCGACCATGTCGTTCCCGGTTGCGGGCACGCTGATGGTCGAGCCGACGGAGTCCGAACCCAAGCGAGAGCTCGACCGCTTCTGCGAGGCGATGATCGCGATCGCCGGCGAGGCGGCGAAGGTTGCCAAGGGCGAATGGCCGTTGGCCGACAATCCGCTGGTCAATGCCCCGCACACCGCCGCCGAGGCACTCGCGGGCGAGTGGAAGCATCCCTACTCACGGCTCGAGGCAGCCTATCCGGCAGGCGACGCCGATCTGTCGGCAAAATACTGGCCGCCGGTATCGCGCATCGACAATGTCGCCGGCGACCGCAACCTGGTCTGCTCGTGCCCGCCGCTCACGGAATATCTCGGCGCCGCCGAGTAGCGGGCAAGCAAGGTCAAGCCGAGCGCAGGGCCGGCCCGCTATCGGGCTGGCCTGCTTTGCGCTGGTTTATCACGCAGTTCCGCCCGGAGCGCTTGGCCGCATAGAGCGCGGCATCGGCCTCAGCCAGGACCTCGTCCAGGATCCGGCCCTCGGCCGAGCCGAAGCCCATGCCGCCGCTGACGCTGCTGCGCAACTGGCCGCGATGGGTTCGCACGACCTCGGTGCCGAACGCGACGCCGATCCTGCTTGCCATGTCGTGCGCCTTTTCCGGTGTCATGCGCGACATGACGATCGCGAATTCCTCGCCGCCCAGCCGGAAAGCGTCGACCCCGGTCCTGCCGTATTTCTTGATCACCGCCGCGAACCGGCAAAGCACCTGATCGCCGACAGGATGGCCGAAAACGTCGTTGGTCGTCTTGAAATGGTCGAGGTCGAACATGGCGATCGCCATGAATGGACCGAAGCTGCGATCGCCATAAAGCTCGTTGAGCGCTCTGCGGTTCATCAGGCCGGTCAACGGATCGGTCATCGTCTCTGCCTTGAGCTCGATCTGCGCCTGCAGATGGTGCAGCGAAAGCGTCAGTGCCCCGAGGCCGGTCATGCAAGCGACCGCGACGACGGAATTCAATCGCTCGGCCCAGTTGTCCGGCGCAGCGCCAAGAACCCATTGCCCGTGGATGAGCAGCGCCAGGCAGCACAGCGCGAAGGACACGCCGCAGGCGCCGCTCAGGAACGAAACGACGAGCAGGATCCGGCGGTCGTGGTCGCCCTTCATCCAGAACATTGTTCCGATTGCGGCGAGCAGTATCGTCACCGCCAGATAGCTGATCTCGAAGCCGATGCCGTCGAAGCCGAGATAAGTGACGATAGCGCAGGCAGCCATCGCCGCAAGCGTCGGCACGACGGCGCGGCGGTAGTTGCCAAAGCCAAGATACTGCATGGCTGAAAGGCAGATGAGGAGGAATCCTGAAGTGAGCAGCGCCAGCACGACCTGGCAGAGCCAGGGGTCGGCGTCCTTCGTGTAACGCCAGAACAGGACGACATGCGCGACCAGCACGAGCATGCCGCAGGCAACGGTCAGGAGAAAACGCGCCCGCGGCGCCGTGAACCAGATCGCAAACAAGGTGACGCTGAGGCATRCACCCGACAGCGCCGCCGCAAGCAGAAGCGAACTGAAATCCAACATCGGTAAAGAACCGTCCCTCGGAAGGCCGCCGCTGGATGTATTGTAAGTCGCCAAGGCTTGCCGAAAACCATTTTCGACTGCAGCCTCGACTTCACTTCGATACAAGGTTTACAAAACGTCGACTTTCACGAGAAACTGCAGTCAGGAACAAACTCACAGAAACTTGATCAACCCTTGTCGAGCAGGGCGAGATTGGCATTGACCACCGTCTGGTCGGCCAGGCCGGCCTTGGCTTCCAGCAGCAGCGCCCTTGCCTTCTTCTTGTTGCCGCGCAGGAGCTGCGAATAGCCCATATTGTTGAGGATCTGCGGCCTGCGCCCGGCCACCCGCAGCAACTGGTCATAGGCGCGGTCAGCGAAGTCGAAGCGGCCGAGCTCGTCATAGGAAGCGGCGAGCCCCATCCAGGCTTCCGCATTGTCGGCCTTGAGCTCCACAGCCTTGCGGAAATGCTGTTCGGCAAGGCCGAAATTCGCTTCACGGAACTGCGCCTTGCCCTCCGCCAGGTCGGCGGCGCTGACATCCTTGGCCCTCGGCTGGATCGCGGTGGTCTTGGTCGCGTCGACGTTGTTGTTCGTCGTGCAGCCGRTAATCATCAAAACGGCCGCCAACGCCGCTGCCGTGGGAAGTCCGTGACGCATGCCCCTGCCCCATCGCCCGATTTGCCGGGTCGTTCTTCGGCAATGACCATAACGCACAGCGATTAACCTTCGGTGCCGAAATGCAGCTAAATTTTTCTTGCACTGAAAGCGTGCGTTAACCAGCGCCAAGATCGGACCTAGAGGCATGTTGAGATTGAGGTCAGGCCGAGCCGGAGTAGAACGCGGGCACGAAGCGACCAAAGCGGTGGTTTCCCAGAACCCGGAGCGGAGCGTACTTTAGGTACGTGGGCACCGGCYGACGCCGGCCGTAGCCATAATTTGATTGCCACGCCACTCATGAGTGCTTCGGCCGGCGAAGGCCGGACGTGCAGAAAACTGCCGCTTACGGGCCAGCCGTCATCTTAACGACGATCGGAATAATGGCGACCATCAGCACCACAGGCAGGATGCAGACCGTGACCGGCACCGACATCTTGGCCGGCAAGGCGTGCGCCTTCTCCTCGGCCAGCGACATGCGCTTGTGGCGCATCTCGTCGGAAAAGACGCGCAGCGCGCCCGACAGGCTGGTGCCGAGCTCCTTGGACTGCTGCAACAGCGTTGCGAAGGATCGCACCTCGTCGAGGCTGAGACGGTCGGCAAGCGCCTTCAGCGCGTCGTCGAGGCTGCGGCCGGCTCTCAGTTCCAGCGACACCATCTGCAGGTTCAGGCTGAGCGACGGATAGGTCCTGGCCAGCTCCTTCGAGACGCGCTCGATGCCGGCCTCCATGCTCATGCCGGCATCGGAGCAGACGATCATCAGGTCCATGAAGTCGGGAAAGCCGTTGCGGTATTCGCGCATCTTTTCCCGCACCTTCTGCGTCAGTATCAGGCCCGGCAGGAAATAGCCGGCGGCTCCCGACAGGATGACGAAGGTCCAGCGGCTGGTCATGGTCGACTCGGCGCTGGCCGCCCAATGATTGATCAGGAATGCGGCGAGCGCTGCCCCCACCAGCGCGGCAAAACGGATCAGGAAGAACATGCCGACGGCGCGCGGCTCCATGTAGCCCGCCTGGATGAGCTTCAAGCGCAGCCGCGCGACGTTTTCCGGATCGCTCTTGGCATAGAATTCTTGCGCCCGCCTCACCGCCTTCTCGCGCACGGCGCTGGTATTCTTCCTGGGTGCCGGCTCCGCCTGCTCGGCCGGCTGGCCTGCCTCGAGCTTCAGCCGTCGCTTGACCTCGTTGCGGTCGCCCTTGGCGACGACCAGCGGCCAGGCCACCGCGCCCGCGCCCGATATCAGCAGCAGCATCGCCACCGGCATCAGCGATGTCGGCGCGAGCGAGGCGAGGAAGCGGATCACGTCTTCCATCTCAGAACCTGAAATTCGACATCTTGAACATGATGGCGTTGCCGAGCAGCAGCCAGGCGATCGAGCCGCCCAGCATGTACCAGGTCTTCGGCACGCCCCAGACGTCCCGGTAGAACTGCGGCATGAGGACCATGATGGCGGTGAACAAAAGCACTGGCACAGCGGTCAGGATGTAGGCCGACATGCGGCCTTCGGTCGAAATGGCGCGCACCTTGCGCCGCAATTTGCCGCGCTCACGGATGGTCGACGACAGCCCGTCCAGGATTTCGCGCAGATTGCCGCCCGAGCCGCTCTGGATCGACACGGCGGTGACGAACAGCGGCAGGTCCTCATGGCCCACCCGGTCGAACAGGTTGTTCAGCGCCGAAACCAGATCCGAGCCATAGGTCACCTCGTCGGCGACGACGCCAAATTCGGTGCCGATCGGATCGGCCATTTCGCGCGCCACCATCGCGATCGCCACCGGCACCGGATGGCCGGCCTTGAGCCCGCGCGTGATCAGCTCCAGCGCTTCCGGCAACTGCACGCCGAACCTTTTGTGGCGGCGCTTGCGAAGCGTGCGCATCGCCATCACCGGCAAGATCGGCAACAGCACCAGAGAAAGGATGAGGCCCATCAGCAAAGGCAAGCCGTACCAGACGGCGACAAGCGCCAGCGCGAAAGCCGCGCCCGAGGTGATCATGAGAAACTTCGGCAGCGGCATGATCATGCCGGACTGCGTGCGCAGAGCGCGAAAGGCGTCCAGGGAAAACACGGACCTGCGGCCTTCGAGGCCGCGCTCCTTGCGCAGCTGGATCAGCACCTGCTCCTGGCTGATCTTGTTTTCCGCCAGCTTCATGCGGCGGTTGATCGCCGTGCGCTTGTCGCTGCGGCCGGCATAGAGCAGGTAGCAGCCTTCGGCGATCATGATGCCGGTGAGCGCCGCCGCGGCGTAGACGGCATAGATCGGGCTGAACCCCTCGAACACCGGCTACTCCTGCGGCCGGCCGGGTTCGAAATATTTGCCCGGAAATTCGATGCCCATGTTGCGCAGGTCCTCGAGGAAGCGCGGGCGGATGCCCGTGGCCTCGAAATGGCCGACGATCTTGCCGTCCGCTTCCATGCCGGTGCGGACGAAGCGGAAGATCTCCTGCATCTGKATGACGTCGCCCTCCATGCCCGTCACCTCGGCGACGCTGGTCACCTTGCGCTTGCCGTCGGAAAGGCGCGTCAGTTGCACGATGAWGTCGATGGCGCTGGCGATCTGGCTGCGGATCGACTGCACGGTCATCGRCATGCCGGTCATGCCGAGCATCTGTTCGAGGCGCGAGATGGCATCGCGCGGCGTGTTGGCGTGGATGGTCGCCATCGAGCCTTCATGGCCGGTGTTCATCGCCTGCAGCATGTCGAAGGCCTCCTCGCCGCGGCACTCGCCGAGGATGACGCGGTCGGGCCGCATGCGCAGCGCGTTCTTGACCAGGTCGCGCTGTTTGAGCTCGCCATGGCCTTCGATGTTGGCCGGGCGCGTTTCCATGCGCGCGACATGCGGCTGCTGCAATTGCAGCTCGGCGGCGTCCTCGATGGTGATCAGGCGCTCGTCCTCGGGAATGAAGGCCGACAATGCGTTGAGCATCGTCGTCTTGCCGGTGCCGGTCCCGCCCGAGATGATCGTGGTCTTGCGGGCATGCACGGCCGCCGCCAGCACCTCGGCCATGTTCTGGGTGATGGCGCCGAATTCGACCAGCTTGTGCAGGCCGAGCTTGTTCTTGGAGAATTTGCGGATCGACACCAGCGGCCCGTCGACGCCGACCGGCCGGATGGCGGCGTTGAAGCGCGAGCCGTCGAGCATGCGGGCGTCGACCATCGGCTGCGATTCATCGACGCGGCGTCCGACGGCGGCGACGATTTTGTTAATGATTCGAAGCAGATGCGCCTCGTCCTTGAACGGGATGTGGACCTGCTGCAGCTTGCCGCGTTTTTCCACGAAGCAGTTCTGGTGGCCGTTGATCAGGATGTCGTTGATCTCCGGATCCTTGAGCAGCGGCTCCAAAGGGCCGAGCCCGACCATCTCGTCGACGATGTCGTCGACCAAAGCGTCGAGTTCGGCGGTGTTGATCGCCATCCGCTCCTCGCGCGTCTTTTCGGACACGAAGTCGTGGACCTGCCGGCGCATCTCATCCTTCGGCAGGCGCTCGAGCGCGACGAGGTTGATCTCCTCCAGCAGCATGCGGTGGATGCGAACGCGCGCGTCGAGCACCTTGTTGGCGCTCTTGGCGGGCGCCGCTTCCGCCTTCGGCGCAGCGGGCTTGCGGGTCGTCGGAATGACCACGGCATGGTGCTGAACGGGCGCAGGCTCGGGCGGCCGCTGTGGGCGAACGTCACGATTCTGCAGGTTGGAGAAGCGGCTGCTCATCCTGCTTTCCTCTTCAGGAAGCCTTTGCCGAGGCCGAAAAGTGATTTCGACTTGGCGGTCGTAGCGACCGCCTCCTCAGGCAGGATGATCTTCTTCAAGTCGTTGACGACATTGGCGTTGGGATCGATGTCGTGCAGCGGCACGCCGCGGTCGACGGCCTCGCGCACGAGCCGGTAATTGTTGGAGATGCCGCCGACGAAATGCTCGCCGAGTATTTCCTGGACGTCGGCCTGCTTGATGCCGCTGTCGAACATCTTCTGCTCGAAGCGGTTGACGATGACGTTGGGTTTCACTTCCTTGCCAACCGTCTCGTAGATGGCCTGGATGAGGCGCTGCGTGTGACGCAGGCAGGGTACGGTCATCTCGGTCACGATATAGAGCTTGTTGGAGCCGAGCAGCACCGTCTCGGTCCATGGGAACCAGGTGCGCGGCATGTCGATGACGACATTGTCGAAATAGGCCGCCACGAGATCGAGCATGCGCACCACGACATCGGTCTTGAACGAGCGCATTTCGGACGGGCGCGTCGGTGCTGCAAGCACGCAAAGCCCGCTCGCATGCTTGGAAAGCATCACGTCCAGCAGCTGCCGGTCGAGTCGTTCGGGCTGGTTCTCGATTTCGGTGATGTCGAAGCGCGGCTCGAGGTCGAGATATTCGGCGCAGGCGCCCTGCTGGAAGTTGAGGTCGACCACGCAGGTCGATGCGCCGCGCGTCACCGAATGATGCAGCTGGAAGGCAGTCTGCAGGGCAAGCGTTGTGGTGCCGACGCCGCCTGCGGCCGGCATGAAAGTGTAGATCTGCGACTCGGAATTTTCCTCCCGCCCCGGCCCTTGCAGCGCGCGGATGACCGAGCRCACCAGATCGGCGGTGGTGATCGGCTTCACCAGGAAATCGGCGACCTTGAGCTGCACCAGGATGCGCACGGCCGCCGCATTGAATTCCTGCGTGACGACGACGACAGGAACACGGYCTTCGAGCCGGCGCATGATGCGCTGCAGCGATTCGATCTCCTCGAGCTTGGCCGCATCCATATCGACGATGACGGTGCCGAAATCGGCTTCCAGAGCCTCGCCGCGGAGTTCGTTGACGCTCTTCTCGACCGTCGAAATCTCGATCACCTCGGAGGCTGCGAAGGCCGTCCGCGTATCCTGCAAAAACGCCCTGTCGGTGGAAACGAGCAGGATCTTCTTGGTCTTTGTTCCGGATGCCATGGTCGTCAGCCCATCACTCGGAAGTCGTTGATGCCGATGTCGATGATGCCGGCGCCGGGCCGGCTTTCGCGGCAACGGTGCTGACCGTGGAGCTCGTCGCCTGAGCCGGCACCAGAAGCCTGGTGTTCTGGACGCCGTATTGCCAGGGATCGACCATCTGCATGACCGTGTTGGATGCCTGCGCGTTGCCGGCCGCCGGCGTCACGCCTTCGGTGCGCACATAGTCGTCGCTGGTGCATCCGGCGAGGGCACCGGCCAGCAGCAGAGCGATGCAAGGAGCCACGCGCATGGGTCAGTCCTTCGGCAGGTCGAGGAAGTGGCCGGACGTCGTCGCGGCGACCGGGCGCGCGGCACTGCCGTCGGCCAGCGCCAGGGGGCGCTTCGGCGCCGTAGCGCTCACTTCCTCGGTATTGTTCAGGAAATAATCGGCATTGCTCGGCGGTCGCGTTCCGTCGGTCGGCTCGACCATCTTCTTCGACGGGTCGACCGGCTTGACCAGATAAGGCGTGACGATGATCACCAGGTCGGTCTCGCGCCGCTGATAGGATTTCGAGGAGAACAGCGGCCCCAGCACCGGCAGCTTGCCGAGACCCGGCAGGCGCGAGGTGGTGACGTCGTTCTGTGACTGCAAAAGGCCGGCGATCATGAAGCTCTGGCCGTTCTTCAGGTCGACCGATGTCTTGGCACGGCGCACGATGAAAGCAGGAATGGAAATGCCGCTGCTGACTTCGATGGAGGCGGACGGGTCGATCGAGGAGACCTCCGGCGCGATGTCGAGGCTGACCAGCCCATCCTTGAGCACGGTCGGCGTGAAATCGAGGCCGACGCCGTATTTCTTGTAGGTGACGCTGATCTTGCCGTTGTCCTCCGAAACCGGGATCGGGAATTCGCCGCCGGCAAGGAAGCTCGCCGTCTGCCCGGAACGGGCGATCAGGTTCGGCTCGGCCAGCCGTCGAGCAAGGCCGCGTTCTTCCAGCGCCTTGATGGCGATGTCGATCGAAACGCCGTTGGAGAGCAGTCGGCCGATGATCTCGCCTGTGCCTGCCCCGGTCACGGTGCCGGGATCGATGATGACGTTGCGGCCGCTGATGCCATAGGCGAAATTGGCGGCATATTTGACGCCAAGGTCCTGGCTTGCCTGGCGGTTGATCTCGACGAAGCGGACATTGAGCTGGACCTGCTGCGAGGACGAGATGTTGACCGAGTTGATCACTTCCTCGTTGCCGGAGAAGCGCGAGGCGATCTTGCTCGCCTTCTCGGCTGCGACTGCATCCTCGGCCTCGCCCGACAGCACCACGCGACCGTTGGCCGAACCGACCCTGATCTTGGCGTCCGGCACGCTGGCGCGGATGGTGTTGGCGAGTTGGTCGGTGTCCAGCGTCACCTCGATGTCGATTGTGCCGACGAGCTGCTTGTTCTGGTCGAACAGCGCGATCCCTGTGGTGCCGAGATTGTTGCCCAGAACATAGAAGGACTTGTCGGTCAGCGGATTGACGTTGGCGATCTCCGGATCGCCGACGACGATCTGGTAGAAGGCCGCGCTCGTCATGATCGTCCTCGGCTTGCCCTTGGCGACCTTGATCGAAGCGTTCTTGCTGGCCGAGACATAGACGACGTCGTTATTGGCGTGGGCCGGCGCCCCAAAGGCAAGCATTCCGGCGGTCGCCAGAAAGGCGCCCGCCGCCACTGCACGCAGAAGGCGCAGGCCTATCGCCGTCCGTTTCTTGTTCAACACAGGCATTGTCCCGTCCCCGACCGGTCCCCACCGGCTACTGTAGCTGTTCCTTGGAAGGAACTTCGGATTCCTCGGCTTGCTTGGAAGGAACTTTGTATTCCTCGGCCTGCGTGCCGCGCGTCACGATCACGGTCTTGAATTTTGGCTCTTCCGGCTCCTTCACCACCGCGTTGACCAGCGAGGCTGCGCTTGCCTGCGCGCTGGCGGCAACCGAACCGCCGAAGGAGGAGATGGTGGTGAGCCCCGAATTGGAGGTGCTGGCATCTGCCGCGGAACRCAARGACAGCGACAGGGTGCCGACGGTGCGGGCAAGCGCGACTTTCTGCGCCCCCTCATTCGTCACTTCGATGGTCACCGAATTGRCCACCTGCGGCGCGGTCTTGCGCTCGTCCGCGCCCTGCCCGACCGACAGCACCTTGGCGTCGGAAACGAYGATCTCGGACGTGACGGTCGAGCCGGATGCCCCTTGCGCGTTCTTGGCCACTTCCTGGATTTCGCCCGCATCGCGCGTGAGAACGACGTCGACCCGGTCGCCCGGCGTGATGAAGCCGCCGACACCCGCGATCTCGTCGGTGCGGATGGTGACGGCCCGCATGCCTGGCGAGAGCACGTTGGAGAGCGTCGCGCGGCCGTTCGGCCCCGACAGCTTGGTGAGCAGCACCGGCTCGTTGACTTCGATCGGTGACAGCACCACCCTGCTGCCTTCGGCAAGCAGCTTTTCGATGGTCGGGAAGGCGCCTTGCGGCAGGGAATCCTGCGGCCACGGAATTTCGGTGAGTTGAGACTTGTCAAGCTGCATGCCGTAGCGCAGCGGCGCGCTCGCCACAACGATTGTCTTGAACTCGACCTTGGGCTGCTGTGGCGTCACCGATGCCACTTTCTGCTCGGACTCGGCTTTCGCTTGGCTTTTGACCCAGAAGTCCGCGGCAAAGATCGAGATCGCGCCGAAAACGGCCGCAATGCCGATCATGGTTATGGCCCTGCCTCTCACGCCGAAACCCCCGATGCCACGTGGTCTTTTGTTTGTTGCCGCCCACGCTAGGCGTCATTGTTAAAGAATCAGGAATCCCGGGGTACGGGGACCGCCCTATTTCCGGCGGCTTGGTTATCGAATGGTTTTAGAATAAGGGAGACTTTGAATCCCTGAACGGAACAGGAACCTCGTTCGCCCGCCAAAAGCGTGGCAGTATCGAGCAGTGATTCGCATTACCGGACTTAATGGCCAGCATGGACGACAACAGCGATCTTTTCGGCAATCTGGAAAAACAGCCGCAGCCGGTGCGCGCGCCGTCGCGCCCGGTCGATCCGCTGGTGCAGGCCGCGAAGCGTTCCACCGCCGCCCGTGATGCCAGCGACAGCTACAGCGCCGCCGACATCGAGGTGCTGGAGGGTCTGGAGCCGGTGCGGCGGCGCCCAGGCATGTATATCGGCGGCACCGACGACAAGGCGATGCATCACCTGTTCGCCGAGGTCATCGACAACTCGATGGACGAGGCGGTCGCCGGCCATGCCACTTTCATTGACGTCGAGCTTTCGGCCGATGGGTTCCTGACGGTGACCGACAATGGCCGCGGCATCCCGATCGATCCGCATCCCAAATTCAAGAAGCCGGCGCTCGAAGTCATCATGACGACGCTGCATTCGGGCGGCAAGTTCGACTCCAAGGTCTACGAGACCTCCGGCGGTCTGCACGGCGTCGGCGTTTCGGTCGTCAATGCGCTGTCGGACCATCTCGAGGTCGAGGTCGCGCGCGGACGCCAGCTCTATCGCCAGCGCTTTTCGCGCGGCATTCCTGTAAGCGGGCTGGAGCAGCTGGGCGAGGTGCACAACCGGCGCGGCACAAAAATCCGCTTCCATCCCGACGAGCAGATTTTCGGCAAGGGCGCCGCCTTCGAGCCGGCGCGGCTCTACCGCATGACGCGCTCGAAGGCCTATTTGTTCGGCGGCGTCGAAATCCGCTGGACCTGCGATCCGTCGCTGATCAAGGAGAAGGACCAGACCCCGGCCAAGGCCGAGTTCCATTTCCCCGGCGGCCTGAAGGATTACCTGAAGGCCACGCTCGGCGACGAGTTCCAGGTCACGCGCGAGGTCTTTGCGGGGAAAAGCGACCGGCAAGGCGGCCACGGTTCGCTGGAATGGGCGGTGACCTGGTTCGGCGGCGACGGCTTCCTCAATTCCTACTGCAACACCATTCCCACGGCCGAGGGCGGTACGCATGAAGCCGGCTTCCGCAACGTGCTGACGCGAGGGCTTCGCGGCTATGCCGACCTGATCGGCAACAAGCGTGCCTCGATCATCACCACGGAAGACGTCATGATCTCGGCCGCCGGCATGTTGTCGGTGTTCATCCGCGAGCCCGAATTCGTCGGCCAGACCAAGGACAGGCTGGCGACCATCGAAGCCATGCGCATCGTCGAAAGCGCGATCCGCGATCCGTTCGATCACTGGCTTGCCGACAATCCGCAGGAAGCCTCCAAGCTCCTCGACTGGGTGATCGCGCGCGCCGACGAGCGCGTGCGTCGCCGCCAGGAAAAGGAAGTCTCGCGAAAGAGCGCCGTGCGCAAGCTGCGCCTACCCGGCAAGCTTGCCGACTGCACGCAGAATGCTGCCGCCGGCGCCGAGATCTTCATCGTCGAGGGCGACTCGGCCGGAGGCTCCGCCAAACAGGCGCGCGACCGCGCCAGCCAAGCGGTGTTGCCGCTGCGCGGCAAGATTCTCAACGTCGCCAGCGCCGGCAACGACAAGCTTGCCGCCAACCAGCAGATCTCCGACCTGATCCAGGCGCTCGGCTGCGGCACGCGCTCGAAATACCGCGACGAGGACCTGCGCTACGACCGCGTGATCATCATGACAGACGCCGACGTCGACGGCGCGCATATCGCCTCGCTCCTGATCACCTTCTTCTATCAGGAGATGCCGAACCTGATCCGCGGCGGCCATCTCTACATGGCGGTTCCGCCGCTCTACTCGATCCGGCAGGGCGGCAAGGTCGCATATGCGCGCGACGACGCCCACAAGGACGAGCTTCTGAGAACGGAATTCACCGGGCGCGGCAAAGTCGAGATCGGCCRCTTCAAGGGCTTGGGCGAGATGATGGCCTCGCAACTCAAGGAAACCACGATGGACCCGAAGAAGCGCACGCTGCTCAGGGTCGACGTGATCGAGGCCGAGGACGCCACCAAGGATGCCGTCGATGCGCTGATGGGCACCAAGCCCGAGGCGCGCTTCCGCTTCATCCAGGAGCGCGCCGAGTTCGCCGAGACCGACGTGCTGGATATCTGAACACCGCCTGACCCATTACAGGCTCCGCCAATGCATGTCGCCCGGAAGTGTTCCGATATGCGGCAAAACAAGGACTTAGAGCGCGCCGCCTGAATCCGTTTCAGCGCGACGCGCTTTAGGGAGACTTGGATGTGACCTGGACGCGTCTGAAAGAGCTTGTCGAGATCCCGTTGACTGGCCTGACGCAGCCCACGCGCTCGGACTGGATCTTCGCCCTGCGCACGGTTTCGGCGGGGCTGATCGCGCTGCTTGYCGCCTACGCCCTCAAGCTCGACCATCCRCAGTGGGCGATGATGACGGTGTTCATCGTTGCGCAGCCGGTGGCCGGCATGGTGCTGGCGAAAGGTTTCTACCGGCTGCTCGGCACGTTGGCCGGCGGCCTCGCAGCGATCGGCATCACTTCGCTCTTCGGCACCAATCCCTGGCTGCTGGTCACCGCGCTGGCACTATGGATCGGCATCTGTACGCTGGTCTCATCGCTGCTGCGCAATCCGGAAGCCTATGGCGCTGCTCTTGCCGGCTATACGGCGATGATCATCAGCCTGCCGGCCTTCGGACAGCCGCATCTCGTCGTCGATCTCGCCATCGCGCGCTGTGCCGAGATCGTGCTCGGCATCGTCTGCGCCGGCGTCACCAGCCGGCTGATCCTGCCGAAGCTCGCGGCGGACGCCATCATTTCGAGATTGAAGCGCAGCATCTTCGATCTCGCCGACTATGCCGGAGGCGCCTTTTCCGGCGGCGATCCGGCAAGCCTTGCCGCCCTGCAGCGCAAGCTGATCACCGATGCCCAGACGCTCGCCGAGATGCGCACCTATGCGCGGCTGGAGGCGCCGAGCTTCGCCACGCGCGCCCATCCGGTCCGGCGCACGATCGGACAGCTGTTGTGGGCGCTGTCCGCGGCGCGCGCGCTGCATACCCACGCCGCCCCGAAGAACGCATCGCTCATTCCCGTGCGCGCCGAGTTGAAAACCTTGGTCGGCGAGCTGGCGGCGACRCCCAGCGCGCTCGACGACACCACCCCCTGGCTGGCGCGGCTTGATGCGATCGCAACCAAGGCGCGGGAGACGCCGGCAGCGCCCGCCGAACCTGGCGAAGACAGGGTCGGCACCATCACCCGCCTCACCATCGCCGCCGATTTCGCGGAGGCGCTGAGCCAGGTGATGCGTGGCCTTGATGCGCTTCGCTCGCCGGCTTCAAGACCTTCCCGCGAGCGGCGGCAGCCGGCGCTGGTGGTCCATCGCGACTACCATGCCGCCTGGCGCAATGCCGTTCGCGCCGCACTCGCCACGCTCCTGGTGGCAGCCTTCTGGCTGGCGACCAAATGGTCAGAGACCGCCGGCACCGTCATCCTCGTTGCCGTCGTCTCCAGCCTGTTCGCGGCGCGTCCCGATCCGGTCCAGTCCGCCTGGGGCTTCTTTACTGGAACGCTGCTGGCGCTGCCCTTCGCCTTTCTCGTCGGCCAGATCGCGCTGCCCGCGCTGCCGGGCTTCGGCTGGTTCACGCTCTTTGTCGTGCCGATCATGGTGCCGGCGGCGCTCGGCATGGCCAATCCGCGCCATGTCGGCGTCGCCACCGCCTTCGCAATCAACTTCCTAGCCTTCCTCAGTCCGCACCAGCTGATGATCTACGATCCCGGGCCGTTCTTTGCCGGGTCGGCGTCAATCCTGGTCGGCATCCTGATTGCCATTGGCGTCTTCATCGTCGTGCTGCCGGCCAACCCCTGGGTAACCGTCGAGCGCATCGCGCAATCGATGCGGGAGGATTTGGCGCGCCTTTGCCTGCATGAGCGCGTTCCCCGGCGTTCGGCCTTCGAAAGCCTGGCCTATGACCGGATCAACCAGTTGATGCCGCAGTTGCAGCGTACAGGCAGGAAGGGCGATCCCATTCTGGGCGGCAGCATCRCCGCCGTCACCGTCGGCCTCGAAGTGCTGCGGTTGCGCAATGCGCCGCAGAATTCCGGCGTTCCGCGCGAGACTGTGGAATCCATCGGCAATTTCTTGCGCGGCCTGGCGCGGGAATTGCTGTTCAGGAGACATGGCGAGCCGCAGACATCGACCGTGGCCGTAGCGAGGCAATATGCGGCCAGCATCGCCGAGCGCAGCGACCGGCCCGGGATGCTGCAGGTCGCGGCCTCGCTGCGCATCATCGCCGCGGCGATGGAGGATTATCCGGATTTCTTCGCCAGGGGCCGCGCCTGAGGGCTACGCTGCAGCGATCGCCAGCGCATGGCCGCGCGCATTTTCGCGCAGCGCGTCGAGATGGATGGACTTCACCAGCCCGGCGAGATCACCCTCGGCCGACTGCCCTCCGAGTTCCTTCAGCATCAGCCAGCTCACCTCCTGCACGCCGGCGACGCGCTTGCCGTTGGCGACCTCGCGCCAGACCTTCAGCGCGCGCAGGATGATGCCGTGGGTAGCAGCGGCGAGACCGGCGCTGCGGAACAGCGCCTGCAGCGCCACGTCGTGCCCGCCGGCCAGCAGCGCCCTCACCCGCTGCTCGGACTGCTGGGCCAGCGCCACCAACGCCGAGCCGAAGAAGTCGACCTTGCCATGCGCGATGGTGCGGATAAGGAAGCTTGCGGTGAGATCCCCCCGCAGCCGCAGATGCTCGATAAGCGCGGCATGTTCCTCGGCCCGCGTGCCCTCGATTAGTGTCACGGAAGCCTTCACGCAAGCGTCGCGCATCACCCGATCGGCACGTGCTGCCCCCATCAGCGCCAGAACCAGCGGCGAACCTTTCAGCGTCTCGCCAAGCTTGACCAACAGCATATGCCGGCAGTCGGCGGGAAGCCGTGCGTCGGCGATCAGCGCCTCGCGCACCAGCGGCAGGTGACCGTGCCTTTCGGCCATGCGGCGGAAGCTCAGCGAAGCAATGTCGGCGCCGCTGTTGGCGACCAGCGTGGCGCAGGCTTCCGGCTCGCCGATCTCGGCGATCGCGGCGGCAAGCGACATCGAGACGACCGGACGGTTGGCGATGAGCTTCTGCGTCGCCTTCTGGCCGCAGGCGACGCGGTCGATGAGATCGGCATCGGTAAGTAAGGGCGAACGCGCCAGCACCAGAGCCGCCACTTCCGGTTGGTCCGAGGCCAGCGCGCTGATCACCTGCGGCGGCGCGTGGTGACTCATCGACAGCGCTTCGGCAAGCGCCTGCCGGACCTTGGCGGAGACGTCGTCGAGCAGGAATGTGAGCGCTGCCTCGGCGGCGCAGCGATCCTCAAACGGCAGGTGGGAATTGATGTAGGCGCGGGCCAGCGCGCTGGCCGCCGCGGCGCGCTCGGAAACCCTTGCCGTATCGATCCATTTCAGAAAATGCGAAACAACCATGCCGACCAGCCGCGCCCTTGCCGGAACGTTCCCCCGGCCCCGTTGAAAAGGTTAGGCTGGAAATGGTTTACGAACGGTTCACCATGTTTATTAACTGGCTTGCGGGCGGGAAGCGCAGCGCCTATCAACCGGCCGCAAGCGGAGGAAAATCGAGCATGGCCGGGCTTTATCTCGAGGAGTTCGTCGTCGGTCACGTCTTCCGGCACACGATGYGCAAGACCGTCACCGAAAGCGACAACATGCTTTTTTCGGTTATGACGCTGAACCCGCAGCCCCTGCATATCGATTTCGACTTCGCCGCCAAAAGCGAATGGGGCAAGCCGCTGGTCAATTCGCTCTTTACGCTCGGCTTGATGATCGGCATCTCGGTGAACGACATCACCGTCGGCACCACCGTCGCCAATCTCGGCATGAAGGAAACGGTGTTTCCGCATCCAGTTTTCCATGGCGACACCATCCGGGTTGAGACCACGGTCGTTTCGGTGCGCGAGTCCAAGTCGAAGCCGGATCGCGGCATCGTCGAGTTCGAGCATCGCGCCTACAATCAGAACGATGTGCTCGTCGCCAAATGCACAAGGCAGGCGATGATGATGAAGAAGRCAGCCTGATGCGCTCGCTGCTTTTCGTGCCCGGCGATTCCGAGCGCAAGCTCGAAAAGGGCTTTGGCGCCGGCGCCGACGTTGTCATCGTCGATCTGGAGGATTCCGTGGCCGCCGCCAACAAGGCGGCGGCGCGCGAAGTCGCGGCGCGCTTCATCGCAAGCCAAAGGCAGCAGACGGGCTCCGCCATCTATGTGCGCGTCAACGACCTGTCGACCGGCCTGACCGACGACGACCTCGCGGCACTTGTCCCGGCAAAACCCGATGGAATCATGCTGCCGAAGTCGAACAACGGCCAGGACGTCCAGCAGTTGGCGGCGAAGCTTCGGGTTCACGAAGCCGAAAATGGCTTGCCTGACGGCGGCATAAAGATCCTGCCGATCATTACCGAGACAGCAGCCGGAGCGCTGGCGGCAGCAAGCTATGCCGGAGCAAGCGCGCGTCTTGCGGGCCTGACCTGGGGCGCCGAGGACCTGTCGGCGGCGATCGGCGCGCGTACGGCACGCGACGAGAATGGCCGCTACACCGACGTCTTTCGCCTGGCACGCACCATGACCATCCTGGCGGCCGGCGCGGCGGAAATCGCTGCGATCGACACCGTGTTTCCGGATTTCCGCGACATGRCCGCCTTTGAGGCGGAGTGCCGGGAGGCCGAGCGCGACGGCTTTACCGGCAAGATGGCGATCCATCCGGCGCAGGTGCCGGTCATCAATGCCGCCTTCACGCCGTCGGCCGAGGCCGTCGAGCGGTCGCGAGCGATCGTCGACGCCTTTGCGGCGGCCGGAAATCCGGGCGTGGTCGGCCTCGACGGCAAGATGTATGACCGGCCGCATCTGCGGCTTGCCGAACGGCTGCTCGCCCGCGCCAAAGCCGCTGGGATTTCTGCCTGACCCGCTACCAGACCATCGGGATCAGCCGGTAGCGGACATTCGCCGCATAGTCGTCATAGCCGCGCAGGCCGGTTCGCAGCGCCTTTTCTTCGATGAAGGTACGGATGGCGAGAAGCGCGGTGAAGACGGGCACCGATGCCAGCCCCCACCAGGAGCCGAGCAGCAGCGCCGTGCCGGCGAAGAACAGGATGGTGCCGGCATACATCGGGTGGCGGACATAGCTGTAAGGGCCGGTGGTGATCACCTTCTGGCCGCGTTCACCCTGGATCTTCACAACCGGCGCGGCGAAGCTGTTTTCCAGCATCGTCAGGTAGCAGATCCAGATGCTGACCAGCAGGACGATCGCGCCGATCGCCTGCAGCCATATCGGAACGGCCGACCATGCAAAGCGGAAGTCGAGGCCCATCAGGATTTGCCATGCAAAGATGCCAATAAGCAGTATCGAGAGCAGGATCTTGTCGGCCGCCGCCTGGTTCTTCTGGATCGGCGGGCTCAGCCGCTCATTCATCAGCCCGGGATCGCGCCTGACCAGCGCCACGCCCAGTGTCAGGCTGAGCCCCACCATCAGCGCCAGATAGACCCAGGCTCCCGGCCAATGGAGCGTTCCGGCCGACAGGAAGAGCAGCGCGCCCATGAAGCCGAACCACAGGAATGTCTGGACAACCAGTTTCGCGACCATGATTTGCCTTTCGCGAATGCCCTCCGGTCATTCCTTCGCCCAGCGCGGTCGCCGCATCGAAAAGATCTCATTGACGCTGGCATAGTCCATGTAGCCGAGCCGGGCGACATTGCCGGCCCTGACGACGTCGAACACGCCCTCCTTGAGATAGGCGTCGTCGATGTGGACGCCAATGACCTCGCCGGCAACGACAATGGCGCTGGTCTCTGTGCCGTCCAGCGCCCGTGGCCGGAATATCTCTGTCACCCGGCATTCGAGCGCCGCGGGCGCCTCGGCCACGCGCGGCGGCGCAACGAGACGCGAGGGCGCCATGGCGAGGTCGGCGTAACCGAATTCGCTGACGCCGCGCGGCGCATCGACGGCCGTGCGGTTCATCTTCTGGGCGAGCTCGCGGCTGACGAGATTGGCGACGAATTCGCCCGTCTCGGCCGCGACCGTTGCACTGTCCTTCTGGCCTTCGGATGAGAACCAGACGATGAAAGGGCGCGTCGAAAAAGCGTTGAAGAAGGAATAGGGAGCGAGATTGAGCTTGCCTTCCCTGTCGATCGTCGAGATCCATCCGATGGGGCGGGGTGCGACGATCGCCTTCGACGGATCGTGCGGCAGGCCATGTCCCTTCGAAGGCTCGTAGAACATGTCAGCCGGCCCATGGCCCGCTGTAGTCGGCATAGAGCTTCGCCGGATCGGGCCGCGGCCGCTCCGGCGCCGGCCCCTGATAGGAGCCGATATGGACGAAGCCGACGACGCGCTCCTGCGGCGACAGCCCGAGGATCGCCCTGCCCTCCGGAACGTCGGAATACCAGTTGCTGATCATGTTGGTGCCATAGCCCAGCGCGTTGGCCGCGATCATCAGATTCATAGCCGCCATTCCGCCCGACAGGAACATCTCCCATTGCGGGATCTTGGGATTCTCCCTCGGCACCGACACCACGCCGATCACCAGCGGCGCGCGCGAGAAGCGCGCCAGCTCCTGGTTGCGCCGTCCCTCGGGCAGCGGCCCCTCGCGCTGCTCGGCAAGCGCGGCGAGCTTCTTGCCGATCTCGACCCGCGCCTCGCCACGGTAGAGAATGAACCGCCAGGGCTCGAGCCGGCCGTGATCGGGAACGCGCGAGGCGGCCGTGATCATGGTGGCGATCTCCGCATCGCTCGGCGCCGGTGCCTTGAGATCGGGAATCGGCGCGGAATTGCGGGTCAGCAGGAAGTCGATGATCGGCGACGCCATGGGCGCAAGTTCTCCTGAAACATTCAAATTTTGAGCTGAAGCGCGCCATCGGGAGGTCGGGCGGCTCTGGYGGTGACGCATTTGCGCCGGATAAAGGGCCATGCCGGAATGCAGTGGGCTCTTGAGYCTTGAAATTGCCACCGCCTTGGGCTTCAACGCAAGGCATGTTTGAGGGGATCCTGCGCCTTGTCGTGATCTGGCTGGTCGCTGCGCTGTTCGCGGTGCAGGCTACCTTCGCGCTGGCCCAGAACGCCAACGACGTCGACAAACTGAAGCTGCCCGGCATTTCGAACTATGCCACGCCGAAGAGCGAGAGATCGCAGGCGCTCGGCAGTGGCGGCGCGATCACCCTTTCAGCGCAATTGACCGACAAGGGCGCGGACATCACCCGCGGCATCGTCTGGCGGGTGTTCAAGCCGGAACCCTCCAGCGACGGCAAGCTGCCGATGGTGGCGTCCGCGCATGGCGGCACGGCGGTGTTCCAGCTCGATCCCGGCAGCTACCTTGTTCATGCTTCCTACGGGCGGGCGGGCGCCACCAAGCGCATCACCGTCGGCAAGGACGCCAAGCGCGAGAACCTCGTCCTCGACGCCGGCGGCTTGAAGCTCGACRCCGTGACATCCGGCGGCGCGCATATCCCGCCGAAGAAACTTCGTTTCGCAATCTATGAGGGGCGGGTCGAGCCGAACGGGGACCGCGCGCTGATCGCTCCCGATGTCGCGCCCAACTCTGTGGTGCGTCTGAATGCCGGCACCTACCACGTCGTCTCCACCTATGGCGCGGTGAACGCCGTGATCCGGTCCGACATCCGTGTCGAGGCCGGCAAGCTGACCGAGGCGACCGTCGAGCACCGCGCGGCCGAGATGACGATGAAGCTGGTGCGAGACCCCGGCGGCGAGGYCATCGCCGACACCTCGTGGTCGCTGCTCAACGAATCCGGCGATCCGATCAAGGAGGCCGTCGGTGCCTTCGCCTCGATGGTGCTGGCCGAAGGCCAGTACACCATCATCGCCAAGAACCGCGACCGCATCTACCAGAAGGACTTCACTGTGGTGGCCGGCCAGAACCAGGAAATCGAGGTTGTGGCCAACGAATCGTCCGCCATCGATCCAGAGGAAGGCGCGGACTGATCGCTCCCGTCAGGCAGCCTTGCGCATCCGCTTGGGCAGGAACGGCACGCGTCCGCGCGGCGCGGCCGCGGGAGCAAGATCGAAGACCGCTCGATAGAGCCGGTCGAGCAAGGCCTTGCGGTCGCGCAGGGGCTCCAGATCGCTCCATCTGAGTACATCGCCGATGCGCACCTCGATCGCCTTGCCGGACAGGCGCGCGAATTCGCGGATGAGCAAGGAGGTGCGCAGCGTCAGCGAGGCCTTGCCGACGAATTTCGCCACGCGGTTGTCGCGCTCGGCCATGTTCATCGGCCCGCTGACCAGATGGAAGAGACGGCCGTTCTGGCCGGAGAAATGCATCGGGATCACGGACGCCCTGGCCTCCTGGATCAGCTTGGCAGGGAACATTTTCCACGGCAGGTCGATCGCCCGGCCAAAGCCTTTCGGCGCCGTGGCGACGCCGCCTGCCGGGAAGACCACGATGGTGACGCCTTCCTTCAACAGCCGCACCGCCTCGTGGCGCACCGCCATGTTGTTCTTAAGCGCTTCCTTGGTCTCGGAAAAATCGATCGGGAGCGAATAGGCCTCCATCTCACGGATCTTGAGCAGATCCTTGTGGATCATGACCCGGAACGGACGGCCGAGCTGTTCGGCCAGCGACAGGACGGCGATGCCGTCGCCGATGCCGAAGGGATGGTTGGCGACGATCACCAGCGGCGTGTCCGGCAACGCCGGCGGCGGCCAATGGCCGGCATTGCGCACCCTGACGTCGATCAGTTCCAGCATACGGCTGAACACGCGCTCGCCGGTCGGTGCCACCTGGCGGCGCCAGAAGTCATAGAGCACGGCAAAGCGGTCGCGGCCTGACAGACCCTCGACGGAATGGATGAACCACCGGGTCAGCATCGGCTGATGCTGGTTGGCGTAGGAGAGCTCGGGAAACGGCCTTTCCCGCAGTTTCAGCTTGAGCATGTCGGCTCGTTACAGGGTTGGCGTGACAGGCGTGTGAAAATGGCGGTGGACCATGCGACCGCCATTCCGATAATGTCCGCCCAAAACTATGCAGCGGTTTTGGGCGATATGCATCAAAACGAAAGACTTGAAGCGCGTCGCAGCGCGACGCGCTTCAAGAGAGGTTGAGCAATTCAGGCCGCGCGGCGCTTGCGGTCCGGCGAGATCGCCTCGTCGGCCAACAGTTTCACGGCTTCGGCCAGTTTCAGCGATTCCTGGTCGCGCGAGCCCAGCCGGCGGACATTGACGGTTTCCTCTTCCGCCTCGCGCTTGCCGCAGACGAGGATGACCGGAACCTTGGCAAGCGAATGCTCGCGCACCTTGTAGTTGATCTTCTCGTTGCGCAGGTCGGACTCGGCGAGCAGGCCCGCCGCCTTGAGCCGCTCGACGACCTTGATCGCATATTCGTCGGCATCGGACGTGATCGTCGCCACCACCACCTGCAGCGGCGCGAACCACAGCGGGAAGTGTCCGGAATAGTTCTCGATCAGGATGCCGAGAAAGCGTTCCATCGAGCCGCACACCGCGCGGTGCACCATGACCGGCTGCTTCTTCTCCGAATCCGAACCGATATAGAAGGCGCCGAACCGTTCCGGCAGGTTGAAGTCGACCTGCGTGGTGCCGCACTGCCATTCGCGGCCGATGGCATCCTTGAGCACATATTCGAACTTCGGACCGTAGAAAGCACCCTCGCCCGGATTGATCGAGATCTTGATGCGGTTGCCGGAGCGTGTGCGGATCGTCTCCAGCACATTGCTCATGATAGCCTCGGCATGGTCCCACGCCTCGTCGGTGCCGACGCGCTTGTCCGGCCGCGTCGACAGCTTCACGGCGACCTCGTCGAAGCCGAAATCGGCATAGGTCGACAGGATCAGATCGTTGATGCGCAGGCATTCCGCGGCCAGTTGCTCCTCGGTGCAGAAGATATGCGCATCGTCCTGCGTGAAGCCGCGCACGCGCATCAAGCCGTGCAGCGCGCCCRATGGCTCGTAGCGGTGCACATTGCCGAACTCGGCAAGCTTCACGGGCAGTTCGCGGTAAGACTTCAACCCGTGCTTGAAGATCTGCACATGGCCCGGGCAGTTCATCGGCTTCAGCGCGAAGATGCGGTCGTCGTCGGTATCGTCGCCGGCAACCGTCACCTTGAACATCGCGTCGCGATACCAGCCCCAGTGGCCGGAGGTCTCCCACAGGCTCTTGTCCAGCACCTGCGGCGCGTTGACCTCCTGGTAGCCGTGCTCGTCGAGGCGGCGACGCATGTAGTTGACCAGGTTCTGGAACATCTTCCAGCCCTTGGCGTGCCAAAAGACGACGCCCGGCCCCTCTTCCTGGAAATGGAACAGGTCCATCTCGCGGCCGAGCTTGCGGTGGTCGCGCTTCTCGGCCTCCTCCAGCAGCGTCTGATAGGCATCGAGCTGCGCTTGGTCGGCCCAGGCGGTGCCGTAGATGCGCGTCAGCATCGGGTTATTGGAATCGCCGCGCCAGTAGGCACCCGCCACCTTCATCAGCTTGAAGGCGTTGCCGACCTGCCCCGTCGAAACCATGTGCGGACCGCGGCAAAGGTCGAACCAGTCGCCCTGCGCGTAGATCTTGATGTCCTGATCTTCGGGAATGGCGTCGATCAGCTCGACCTTGTAGCGCTCGCCCTTTTCGGCGAAGACCCTCTTCGCCTTGTCGCGCGACCAGACTTCCTTGGTGAACGGCTTGTTGCGCTGGATGATCTCGCGCATCTTCTTCTCGATCGCCGGGAAATCCTCCGGCGTGAACGGCTCGTTCCGCGCGAAGTCGTAGTAGAACCCGTTCTCGATCACCGGCCCGATGGTCACCTGCGTTCCCGGCCAGAGCTCCTGCACGGCCTCGGCCAGCACATGCGCTGCATCGTGACGGATGAGTTCCAGCGCGCGCGGATCGTCGCGGGTGATGATCTCGACCTTGCCCGACTTGCCCAGCGGATCGGAAAGGTCGCGAACGGTGCCGTCCATCGCGTAGGCCACGGCCTTCTTGGCCAGCGACTTGGAGATCGATTCGGCAAGGCCGGCGCCGGTCATCGCCGCGTCGTAGTCGCGGACGGAGCCATCGGGAAATGTCAGGGAAACGGAATTCAGCATCAGAGTTCTCCTATCCAGTCCCGCAAACGAGCGCGGGTGGTGAACGCATGTCGCAATATTGCGCTATGGCATGCAGAGGTTAGCCGGAGGCGCCAATCACATGGACGACGGCCGGCGGGCGCGGTTTTAGAGGCAGTGTCGCGTCAGGTAAAGAGCCGCTGCCGGGAATTGTCGTCGTAAAGCCCTCGCCCACCTCGGTTTGGATGAGATGAAGGGTCGGAAGCAGCAATATCGTCGCCCGCTGCGGACGCCATAGCGTTTTCTGGGCCCTTGGCATCGCGCGTGGGAGGTCCGCCACGCATTGCTTCTACCGAAATCCGACGAGCCTCACTTCACCAGATGCGGCAAATCCTTCAGGAATGCTGCCCGCGTCGCCAGTCCCTTCGGCTTGTCGCCGCGCGTGCCGTCGACAACCAGCCGGGCGAAGATGATCCTGCGGCCGTCCTTCTCGGCCCAGCCGACGAACCAGCCGAGCGACCGCATGTTCTTGTCGAGCGCGGTGCTGCCGGTCTTGCCCTGCACGGTCCAGTCCCCTGCCTTGAAGCTCGGGATGATCGCTCTCGTCATCTCATGCGCCTTCGCCGAGACCGGCATCTTTCCGGCAAGCAGCCGGCACAGGAAGGCTGTCTGCTCGACAGGCGAGATTTCAAGCGAGGAATCCACCCAGGAATTGGTCAGGCCGTCCTTCTTGCCGGCGGTACCCGAGACATCCGCATTGCCGTAGCCGAATTTCGATACATAGCCGGCGAAACGGTCCTCTCCCAACCGCCGCGTGATCTCGCGCGAATACCAGATGATGGAATCGCGCTCTCAGATCGTCGGATCGACGGTCTTGCGGTCGCGCTTCACGGCGTTGAACTCGGGCTTGTAGTCCCAGCTCGGCGTATGCGGATCGCTCAGGATTCCGGCATCGTRGCCGATCAATGCCAAGGGCACCTTGAAGGTTGACGCCGGGCTGGCGCGCCGGTCGCAGACACCGTCCTGGTAAAGCGTCGCGCCGCTTTCCGAGTCCTGGATCAGCGTGCAGTGGATGTCCTCGAGCGGCGCCGATTGCGCCCGGATCGGCAGGYCGAGCATCCAGGCCAGAAGGAAGAGGACAATGGCAATTATGAAGGGATAGCGGTCCATCTGGCGCATGCGAAGCTCACTCCTGAAAGGGATAACGAGGGGCGGCTTAGCGAGGCGTCTTGTCCCGATTTTGTCTCAAATTCGCAGCGTTTGTGCAGCTTGGTGTTAACCCTACCGGATCGTAAACAGGCCTGCGAATGTCGGTGCGATCAGCCGTCAGTCTCGTCGCGTTTCTTGCCGATCTGCCAGTACCGCCAAGGCATGAACCAGACATAGCGCTGGGCAAGTGTCTCCGGCACGCGGTCGATGCCATGCGTTCCGAAGGGTCCGCAACGCGAGACCCGGAACAGCGCCATCCATCCGCCGGCCCAAAGGCCATGACGCGCAATCGCCTCATGCGCGTATTCGGAGCAGGTCGGCAGATGCCGGCAGCTGTTGCCGACAAAGCCGGAAAGCGTCAGTTGGTAGAGCCGCACCAGTGACGTGCCGAGGACCCGCCCCGGCGTCTTGCGCCAAGGTCCCTGCCAGTTGCGTCCGCGCGGAAGCCTCCGGACGCTATGCGCATGCCGAGGATGGTCGCCCATCCGCACTTCTCCATGCAGTTTCCTGCTTGTTTAATGTGTTAAATGTGGGCTTTGAACCGGGAACGCAACGAGCTTTTCAGATCGTGGCTCTCAGGCGGCCTGTCCGGCGCGCTTCTTCTCGATCTGGCCAATCGCGTCGACCACAGCGTCGAAGGTCAGCATGGTCGAAGCGTGGCGCGCCTTGTAGTCGCGCACCGGCTCCAGATATTTCAAGTCGGCGAAGCGGCCTTCCGGCGGCGCGCCGTTTTCTTTCAGCATCTTCAGCATTGTCTCGCGCACGGCGCGCAATTCGTCGGCATTCGCGCCGATCACATGCTGGGCCATGATCGAGGAGGAAGCCTGGCCGAGCGCGCAGGCCTTCACGTCATGGGCGAAGTCGGTCACCACATCGCCGTCCATCTTGAGGTCGACGGTGACGGTCGAGCCGCACAATTTCGAATGCGCCCTGGCGGTCGCGTCGGGGTGATCGAGACGGCCGATCCGGGCTATGTTTCCAGCGAAGCCCAGAATTTTCGTATTGTAGACGTCGTCAATCATATTTTTCCAATCCGTCGCCGCCGAGCGAACAGCCTTTGCCGCTGTTGTGTCTTCCTTTCGCTCTGCACGACCATATATAATGCTGGCAGTCGGGCATCGACAAGGCAGCCTCAAGCCATTGTCATTGCTCATCTGTTCACGCCGCTTACGGGCTGGAAACCGGGCGAGTTTCACCCGAAAGGTCGTGGTCCGTTCAACTCGTCCCACCTTTGAGTGGGACTACGGGAGACGCCTTTATGGATGCCGTCATCAAGAAACTCATGCCCCCTTCCTCCTACATGGAGAAGCCGGTTACCGACCGGCCGAGCGAGGCCGAGGTGGAAGCCGCCGTGCGCACGCTTTTGCGCTGGACGGGGGACAACCCTGATCGCGAAGGCCTTGTCGACACGCCGAAGCGCGTCACCAAGGCCTTCCGCGAGATGTTCAACGGCTACGACATGTGCCCGGCCGAAGAGCTCGGCCGCACTTTCGAGGAAGTGGCCGGCTATGACGACCTGGTGATCGTCAGGGATATAAAGTTCCATTCCCATTGCGAGCATCACATGGTGCCGATCATCGGCAAGGCGCATGTCGGCTACTTGCCGGACGGCAAGGTCGTCGGCTTGTCGAAGATCGCGCGCGTCGTCGACATCTTCGCGCATCGCCTGCAGACCCAGGAGGCGATGACCGCGCAGATCGCCGGCGTCATCCAGGATGTGCTCAACCCGCGCGGCGTCGCCGTCATGATCGAGGCCGAGCATATGTGCATGGCCATGCRCGGCATCCGCAAACAGGGCTCGACGACGCTCACCTCGACCTTCACCGGCGTCTTCAAGGACACGCCGGAGGAACAGGTGCGCTTCGTCACCATGGTGCGCGGCTGACCGCCGGCGGTGCCGGCCCAAAACACAAAAAAGGACCGGCCATGTCCGCGCTCAAATTTCCTGACGCTCCAACGGATAAGAAAGCGCTGGAGGAAAGCACCGTCTTTTCTCCGCGCTTCGATGCCGCTGGCCTCGTGACGGTCGTCGTCACCGACGCCGGCGACGGCATGCTTTTGATGGTCGCGCATATGAACGCCGAGGCGCTGGCGCTGACGCTGGAAACCGGCATTGCCCATTATTGGTCGCGTTCGCGCAATGCGCTCTGGAAGAAGGGCGAGACCTCCGGCAATTTCCAGCGCGTTGTCGAGATGCGCACGGATTGTGACCAGGATGCGATATGGTTGACCGTCAAGGTACAGGGTCACGACGCAACCTGCCACACCGGCAGACGTTCTTGCTTTTATCGGACGGTGGGACTGAACGACGGCAAGGTGACGCTTGCCGATGACGGCAGCAAGCCGCTGTTCGATGCGCAACAGACGTATCGGAAGCCGGCGTGAACCATTCTACATTCACAAATCACTCACATTCACTATTCTCAAACAATCCTTCCTGTAGAAAGGATACGGGACAAGGGAGATCATGATGCTCGAATGGGCGTCATTGCGCGGCAGACCTGACGTTCAGGAGGCGAATGGCCCTGCATCGTCCGGCGGCGTGCCCGAGCCGAAAACGACGAGGAAGACGGGCATTTCGCTGGCGCTCGGYGGCGGCTGCGCCCGTGGCTGGGCTCACATYGGTGTGCTGCGCGCATTGGAYGAAGCGGGCATCGAGGTATCGATGATCGCAGGCACCTCGATCGGCGCGCTGGTCGGTGGCTGCTATCTCGCCGGCAAACTGGATGAACTGGAGGAATTCGCCAGAAGCCTGACCAAGCGCCGCATCTTCGGGCTTCTCGATTTCAATCTGCGCGGCAGCGGCCTGTTCGGCGGCATGAAGCTCGACACGCGGCTGCGCGAGCACGTGGCCGGCATCCGTTTCGAGGACCTGGCGAAACCGTTTGTCGCCGTCGCATCGGAAATCCGCACCGGCCACGAAATCTGGCTGTCGAGCGGCTCGCTGATCACCGCCATGCGCGCGTCCTACGCGCTGYCCGGCGTCTTCGAGCCCGTGAACTGCAACGGCCGCGTGCTGGTCGACGGCGCGCTGGTCAATCCGGTGCCGGTCTCGGTCTGCCGTGCCTACGAGCAGCCGCTCGTCGTGGCCGTCAACCTGCACTACGACCTGTTCGGGCGTGCCGCGGTGATAAAGCATAGTGCGGGCGAGCTCGTCATCGAGAGCGACCCGCCGCACCACACCCGTCTCGGCATCACCGGCGTCATGGTCGAGGCCTTCAACATCATCCAGGACCGGATTTCGCGCGCAAGGCTCGCCGGCGATCCGCCTGATATGTCGTTGCAGCCGAAGCTAAGCCATATCGGCCTGACCGAGTTCCACCGCGCTGACGAGGCGATCCGCATCGGCTATCAGGCGACGATGTCCCAGATCAGCGAATTGGCGCGGCTGCAGACGGTGCTCGCCTGAAGCCTCGGCCGAGTTTCAAGCAATCGCGGCATCCGTGATGCGGAATTGCACTGTCCGGTTGCCGTTCCAGTAATTGCCCGACAGCGAGCCGGCGACATGCACGGCCTTGCCCCTATTCTTGAACAGGAATTCGCCGAGCGCGGTGTCGACGGCGCGGAAGGCGATCGCCTGGATGCTGCCGCCGCTTTGCGACCTGAGGTCGACACGGATGTGGTTGGTGCCGATCGGCCGCGCATCGGCGAGCCTGTGGCGCGGCAGCACGAACACAGGCGCGATATGTCCTGCGCCGAACGGGCCAGCTTTCTCCAGCGCGTCGAGCAGCGCGAGCGTCGCGCCCTCGGCGGCTAGAGCGCCGTCGATCGCCAGGCTTTCCTCGCTCTGCAGCCGGAACACCTCCGCCGCGGYGCGCTCCTCGAAGAAGGCTCTCAGCGCGCCGAGCTTGGCCCGTTCGACGGTGATGCCGGCCGCCATGCCGTGGCCGCCGCCCTTGACGATCAGCCCGGCATCGGCCGCCTCGCGCACCAGCCGGCCGAGATCGAACCCTGAGACCGAGCGGCCCGAGCCGGTGCCCGTGCCGTTGGCGTTGAAGGCGATGGCGAAAGCGGGACGCCGCGCATGCTCCTTGAGCCGCGAGGCCAGCAGCCCGACAATGCCGGGATGCCAGCTGTTGCTCGCGGTGACGACAATCGCAGGCCCGCTGCCGCGGGCGAGTTCGGCATCGGCCTCGGCGCGCGCCTGAGCCAGCATCTCCATCTCCATCTGCTGCCGCTCCTGGTTGAGCCGGTCGAGCGTCTCGGCGATGCTCGCGGCCTCCACCGGATCGTCGGTGGCGAGCAAGCGACTGCCGAGGGCGGCATCGCCGATGCGCCCGCCGGCATTGATGCGCGGCCCGATCAGATAGGCGAGATGGAAGGTGTTGATCGGCTCGCCGATGCGCGACACCCGGGCAAGCGCTGCCAGCCCCTCATTGTTCTGCTGGCGCGCCACCTGCAGTCCTTTGACCACGAAGGCCCGGTTCACGCCCGTAAGCGGCACCACGTCGCAAACCGTTGCCAGCGCGACGAGATCGAGCATCAGGAGCAACTCCGGCGGCGCGGCGTTCGGCAGCCTTTCGCGCAGCAATTTCGCCGTCTGCACCAGGCAAAGGAAGACGACGCCGGAGGCACAGAGATGCCCCTGCCCGGAAAGATCGTCCTCCCGGTTCGGATTGACCACCGCATCCGCCGCGGGCAGCGCGCCGCCGACCTGGTGATGGTCGAGCACCACGACGTCGGCGCCGGCCTCTCTGGCCGCCTCGATCGAAACGGCGCTGTTGGTGCCGCAGTCGACGGTGACGATAAGTTTCGCGCCGCGCGAAATGAGTTCGCGCATGGCCTCCGGATTGGGGCCGTAGCCCTCGAAGATCCGATCCGGGATATAGATCTCGGACGGTACCGAAAAATGCGCCAGAAACCGCTTCAGCAACGCCGACGAGGCCGCGCCGTCGACGTCGTAGTCGCCGAAGATCGCCACTTTTTCGCGCGCCAGGATCGCCTCCGCCAGCCGCGCCGCCGCCTTTTCCATGTCGGTGATCGAAGCCGGATTGGGCAGCAGATCGCGGATGGTCGGATCGAGGAAGCGCTCGGTCTGCTCCACCGTCACGCCGCGCCCGGCGAGCACCCGCGCGACAATGTCCGGCACCCCATGGCCTTGCGCGATGGCTAAAGCAGCCATGTCCTGCCGCTCGGTCAGCCGGTGCTGCCAGGAGACACCGGTCGCCGACTGCCTGACATCGAGGAAGAAACGTCTTTCGCCCGTCATGCGACGCGCCGCCCGCATATTGTCATTTCGCAGATATCAATATGCGACGGCCGTAGCAATTCCGGGAAAGTTGGTAATTCCAGGAAAAGCGTGAAACGGCTTTCGGTCCGGAACTGCGCCAAAAGAGCCTAAGCGGGGCGAAATCAAAACTTTTCCAGATCCTGGTGGCGCGCCTTGATCTCGCGCACCGTGCGCGAGGACGAGCGCAGCACGATGGTGTGGGTGGTGATGAAGGTGCGGCCGAATTTCACCCCGTCGAGCAGATTGCCGTCGGTGACGCCGGTGGCGGCAAACAGCACGTCGCCGCGCGCCATATCCTGCGCGCGATAGATCCGCTTCGGATCGGAAATGCCCATCTTCTCGGCCCGCGCGACCTTCTCGGGCGTGTCGAGCAGCAGCCTGCCCTGCATCTGCCCGCCGGTGCAGCGGAGCGCTGCCGCGGCGAGCACCCCTTCCGGCGCGCCGCCGGTGCCGAGATAGATGTCGATGCCTGTCTCTTCCGGATCGGTGGTGTGGATGACGCCGGCGACATCGCCGTCTCCGATCAGCCGGATGGCGGCACCGGTGGCGCGCACGGCGTCGATCAGCTTGGCATGGCGCGGCCGGTCGAGGATGCAGGCGGTAATGTCGGATACCGACACACCCTTGGCCTTCGCGAGTTTGGCGATGTTCTCGGCCGGCGGAGCATCGATGTCGATCAGGCCTTCAGGATAACCGGGCCCGATGGCGATCTTGTCCATGTAGACGTCCGGCGCGAACAGCAAGCTGCCTTTTTCCGCGATGGCGATGACGGCGAGCGCATTGGGCAGGTTCTTGGCGCAGATCGTCGTGCCCTCGAGCGGATCAAGCGCGATGTCGACCGCCGGGCCTTTGCCGGTGCCGACCTCCTCGCCGATATAGAGCATCGGCGCCTCATCACGCTCGCCCTCGCCGATCACCACCGTGCCCTTTATGGCGAGCCGGTTGAGTTCCTGGCGCATGGCGTCGACGGCGACCTGGTCGGCGGCCTTCTCGTCGCCGCGCCCGCGCAGCCTGGCCGCAGCGACCGCCGCCCGCTCGGTGACACGCACCACTTCCATGGTGAGAATCCGGTCGAGGCCGGCAGCGATGTTCTGGGCCATATTCATGAATGGGCTTTCCTCATTGACACTATAGCGCACCTCCCGCCAGAGGCGCGCTTCTTGTGTCAAAGCTCCGTGACAACGGCAAGACTTGCCATGTCACTTTTTGAAATGGCAGCAATATCAATCGATTGAAGAAGACCGGGATTATTCCGCCCGCTCAATGCGGATCACCTGCGGCTTGTCGGTCAGGTGGCCGTCCTTGGTGACACCCTCGACCGCCTTGCGCACCGCGGCTTCCGTCGTCTCGTGGGTGACCAGGATCACCGTCTTCTGCGCCTGGGCATCCGGTCCGGCCGTCTGCTGGACGATCGATTCCAGCGAGATGTCGTTGTCGGCCATGCGCTTGGCGATCGCCGCGAAGACGCCGATGCGGTCATGCACGGTGAGCCGGATAAAATAGCCGCCGGCATGGCTGCGCATCTGCGCCTTTCTGTAGGGCTTCAATTCCTTCGCCGGCCAGCCGAAGACCGGTCCATGCTGGAAGCCAGGCCGGCTCTTGGCGATGTCGGCGATATCGCCGACCACCGCCGAGGCGGTCGCATTGCCGCCCGCTCCGGGGCCGGAGAGCAGCAATTCGCCGAGAATGTCGGTCTCGATCGCCACCGCATTGGTGACGCCGTGCACTTGCGCGATCACCGACGCCGTCGGCACCATGGTCGGATGGACGCGCTGCTCGATGCCGCTTTCGGTGCGCTGCGCGACGCCGAGCAGCTTGATGCGGTAACCGAGATCGGCCGCCGCGCGGATGTCGGCCTGGGTGATGTTGGAGATGCCTTCCATGTAGATGTCGTTGGCGGCGATCCTCGTGCCGAAGGCAAGGCTGGTCAGGATCGACAGCTTGTGCGCCGTGTCGTGGCCCTCGATGTCGAAGGTCGGATCGGCCTCGGCATAGCCGAGTCGCTGCGCGTCCTTGAGACAGGCGTCGAAGGAGATGCCCTCGGCCTCCATGCGGGTCAGGATGTAGTTGCAGGTGCCGTTGAGTATGCCGAAGACGCGRCTGACTTGATTGCCGGCCATCGCCTCGCGCATCGTCTTGATGACCGGAATGCCGCCCGCCACCGCCGCTTCGTAGTTGAGCAGCACGCCTTTCTTCTCGGCGATCTCGGCCAGTAGCACGCCGTGCTTGGCAAGCAGCGCCTTGTTGGCGGTGACCACATGGCGGCCAGCCTCGAGCGCTGCCTTCACCGAGGCCCGCGCCGGTCCCTCATCGCCGCCGATCAGTTCGACAAAGACATCGATGTCGGCCATTTCGGCCATCTTCACGGCATCGTCGAACCATGTGGCGGCACCGAGATCGACGCCTCGATCGCGCTTTGGATCACGGGCCGAGACGGCTGCGACGACGATGTCGCGGCCGCACTGGCGGGTGAGCTCGGTAGCCTTTTCGTTGAGCACGCGCGCCACCGAGGCGCCTACAGTGCCAAGGCCGGCAATTCCAACACGCAACGCTTCAGCCATGTCCGGCGACGCCCCTCAAAGATTGCTCGGTGTGATGTGCGGCGAACTCAGCGATGGGCCGCAAGCGGAACGACATTGTTGGGCTGCTTGGCGGTCGAGGCCAGGAAGCGCTTGATGTTGCGCGCCGCCTGCCGGATCCGGTGCTCGTTCTCGACCAGCGCCACCCGCACGAAGTCGTCGCCATGYTCGCCGAAGCCGATGCCCGGCGCCACCGCGACGTCGGCATGCTCGATGAGCAGCTTGGAGAATTCGAGCGAGCCGAGATGGCGGAACTGTTCCGRGATCGGCGCCCAGGCGAACATCGAAGCCGCCGGCGCCGGAATGGTCCAGCCGGCGCGGCCGAAGGAATCGACCATCACGTCGCGCCGCTTGTGGTAGACCTCGCGCACCTCGGCGATGTCGGCGCCGTCGCCGTTCAGCGCATGCGCCGCCGCCACCTGGATCGGCGTGAAGRCGCCGTAATCCAGATAGGACTTGACCCTGGTCAACGCCGCGATCAGCCGCTCGTTGCCGACCGCGAAGCCCATGCGCCAGCCGGGCATGGAGAAGGTCTTGGACATCGAGGTGAACTCGACGCAGACGTCGATCGCGCCCGGCACCTGCAGCACCGAGGGCGGCGGATTGCCGTCGAAATAGATTTCCGAATAGGCAAGATCGGACAGGATGATGATGTCGTTCTTCTTCGCGAAGGCGACCACATCCTTGTAGAAATCGAGCGAGGCGACCAGCGCCGTCGGGTTCGACGGATAATTGAGGATCAGCGCCAGCGGCTTGGGGATCGAATGGCGGATGCCGCGCTCGACCGCCGGGATGAAGTTATCATCGGGCTCGACCTGCAGCGAACGGATGACGCCGCCCGACATGATGAAGCCGAAGGCGTGGATCGGATAGGTCGGATTGGGGCAAAGGACGACGTCGCCGGGGGCGGTGATCGCCTGCGCCATGTTGGCGAAGCCCTCCTTCGAGCCGAGCGTCGCCACCACCTGCGAGTCGGGATCGAGCTTCACGCCGAAGCGGCGGGCATAATAGTTCGCCTGGGCGCGGCGCAGGCCCGGAATGCCGCGCGAGGACGAATAGCGATGCGTGCGCGGATCGCGCACCACCTCGCACAATTTGTCGACGATGGCCTTCGGTGTCGGCAGGTCCGGATTGCCCATGCCAAGGTCGATGATGTCGGCGCCGCGCGAGCGGGCGCTGGCCTTCAGCCGGTTCACCTGCTCGAACACGTAAGGCGGAAGCMGGCGGACCTTGTGAAATTCTTCCATTGGAGTTCCAGACGATGGGGCGCGTTCGGGGCGCGATATAGACCTAATTGCAGTTAGGGTCGAGGGCGGGATCGCATTTGCCTTCGATCTGCTTCAGCGTGTCCTTGCCATGCGTTCTGGCGAGCGTGTTGAGCGCCGCCGGGTTGGCAGGTGTTTTGTTGCTGCCGCCCTTGGCAAGCTGCGCCTGCTGGTCGGCCTTGAGCTCGCCGAGCTTTGCGGYGGTCTCCTCCTTGCTCACCTGCTTGGCAGCCACCTTCGGCGGAATGTTGAGGTTTGGATAGGAGCCGGTGTCCTTCGGTCCTTCGGTCAAAGCCGTCGGTGCCGCATTGCTGGTATTGCTGCTGGTGGCGCAGCCGCCCGCCAGCAGCGGGGCGCACAGCAACGCGGTCGCGGCGGCGATGCGGCAAATCGAACCGGCGCCGCGAAAATGAGTCCCGCCAACATTGATCGTCATATTGTTTTCCTGGCAGCCGGGTTAGAGCAAGTTGGACCCGGTCAGATGTCCCATGGTAATATGTCAACAAAACGCTCCGGGAGGAACCCCGCGAACCATGTCCAAAGCACCCGATTCGGACAAAGCGGAAAATGGCGGACCTTCGACCGTCGAGCAATATCTGGTGAAAGATCCCGAGCGCTTTGCGCTCAACATGGCGCGCATGATCGAGCAGGCCGGCAGGGCGGCTTCCGCCTGGGCCGAGCCGCGCGAAAAGGGTGAGGTGCGCGACCATGTCGCCGAACCCGTGGTCGACATGGTCAAGACCTTCTCCAGGCTCAGCGAATACTGGCTGGCCGACCCGCAGCGCGCGCTTGAAGCGCAGACGCGCCTCTTCGTCGGCTACATGACGGTCTGGGCGAACGCCATCCAGAAGGTCAGCCCCAACGCCGAAGCGCCCGAGGACGCGGTCAAGCCCGAGCGCGGCGACAAGCGCTTCCAGGACCCGGAATGGGGCCGTAACGCCTTCTTCGATTTCCTGAAACAGGCCTATCTGGTGACCTCTCGCTGGGCCTCGGACCTCGTCGAGCATGCCGAAGGCTTGGACGAGCACACCCGCCACAAGGCGAGTTTCTATGTCAAGCAGGTCTCCAACGCGATCGCGCCCTCGAACTTCATCCTGACCAATCCGGAGCTGTTCCGCGAGACCGTCGCCTCCAACRGCGAGAACCTGGTGCGCGGCATGAAGATGCTGGCCGAGGACATCGCCGCCGGCAGGGGTGAGCTGAAGCTCCGCCAGGCCGACTATACGCCCTTCGAGATCGGCAAGAACATCGCGACCACGCYCGGCAAGGTGATAGGCCGCAGCGACGTCGCCGAGATCATCCAGTACGATCCGGTGACCGAGACGGTGCTCAAGCGGCCGTTGCTGATCTGCCCGCCCTGGATCAACAAATACTACATCCTCGACCTCAACCCGCAGAAATCCTTCATCCGCTGGGCGATCGAGCAGGGCCACACGGTCTTCGTCATCTCGTGGATCAACCCGGACGAGCGCCACGGCGCCAAGGGCTGGGAGGCCTATATCCGCGAGGGGCTGCAATATGGCCTCGACATGGTCGACAAGGCGACCGGCGAGAAAGAGGTCAACGCGATAGGCTATTGCGTCGGCGGCACGCTGCTGGCGGCAGCACTCGCCCTGCTGGCGCAGGAAGGCGACCACCGCATCAGGTCGGCGACCTTCTTCACCACACAGGTCGACTTCACTCATGCCGGCGACCTGAAGGTCTTTGTCGACGAGGAGCAGGTTGCCGCTGTCGAGCGCTCGATGAGCGAGAAGGGCTATCTCGAAGGCACCAAGATGGCGACCGCCTTCAACATGCTGCGCTCGGGCGACCTGATCTGGCCCTACGTCATCAACAACTATATGCGCGGCAAGGACCCCCTGCCCTTCGACCTTCTTTACTGGAATGCCGACTCGACGCGCATGGCGGCGGCCAACCACTCCTTCTATCTGCGCAACTGCTATCTCGAGAACAATCTCTCGCGCGGTACCATGGAGCTTGCCGGCCGCAMCGTCTCGCTGGCCGACATCACGATCCCGATCTACAACCTGGCCACGAAAGAGGACCACATCGCGCCGGCGCTCTCGGTGTTCCTCGGCTCGCGCTATTTCGGCGGCGACGTCGAATATGTGATGGCAGGCTCCGGCCACATCGCCGGGGTCGTCAATCCGCCGGCGGCGCATAAGTACCAGTACTGGACGGGTGGCAAGCCGGTGGGCGACTTCGGCCAGTGGTTCGCGACTGCGCACGAGCATCCGGGATCCTGGTGGACGCATTGGCAGCACTGGATTGAAAGCCAGGACAATATCCATGTACCCGCCCGCAAACCCGGCAAGCGCATGAAAACCTTGGGCGATGCGCCGGGCACCTATGTGAAGGTGCGTGTGTAACGGACTGTAATGTCTGGTGAGTTGACGGACCATCAAAACGGGGCGAAATGGTGGTGTTAATCGTTTTCGCAACCTCAATTCGCCTCTGAGACTCAGAATAAATCCGAGGTTTGCAGATTCGACACAGATCCCGTTTCCGGTTCGGGAACAGGAGGTCATCGCCAGGGCACTGGAGCGCCGCGGCGATGATGGACGGACCGGATGTCGAGGGGGAATTTTATTTTGAAACCAGCAGGTTGGCGTCTCGGACGAGGGGAAAGCCGCAGCATTGTGGCAGCGCTTTTCTCCGTGCTCCTGGCCTCCTGCACCTCGACCGGCGACCCGACAATGTCGGTCGCTACGCCCGCCTACAATACAACCGCCACCGAGATGAGCGCCTCCACCGGCGCGAAGCCGGCGACCGCGACCGATTCGTCGCTGCAGGTGGCGGCGGCCGCTCCCGATGCGGCATCGACCGTGATGAGCGAGGGCGACACGCCTTTGCCGGAAAAGGTCGCCTATGTGCCGGAGACGCGGCCCGGAGCCACCTTCCCCGCCGTCGCCGTTCCCACGGGCGCCGCTACGATCGCCGGCAACACGCCACAACCGTTGGTGCAGCAGGCTCAGACGGCCGATGAGACGAAAGCCGTCGCCGGCCAAGTTGCCGCCGGCGATGCCGCCGCGGTCGCGTCGCAGGCGCAGGCAACCGTGCAGGCGATGAGCAAAGGCGTTTACGTCACGGCCGGCGAGCCGCAACAGGCGCAGATCGCGGCGCCGAAGAAGAGCTTCTTTGCTTCGCTGTTCAGCACCACGCCGGCCTCGGCCGCGCCGACGCCCATGATCAACACACGGTCGGGCGAACAGCCCGCCGCGCAGGCCAAGACGACAACCGCGCCGCCTCCGGCAAAGCCGATCGTCAACCTCGCCTCGGCGACGCCGGGCGACAAGCCGGTGCAACTGGCGTCCCTCGGCGAGGAAAGCGGCCACATCACCGGCGCCGATGCCTTGCCGGGCGTGCGCCAGACCGCGCTGTTCGAGATCAAGCGCAAGTCCGGCATCGACGACGAGAGCGACGTCGACCTCAACGAGGACGAAGGCGGCGGCTCCTACCAGGTGGCGTCTGCTGCCGGCATGGCGCGCCTCGCGCCCAACGGCCTGTTGAAGCAGAACGAAACCGTCGATGTCGCCTGTCTGAAACCATCGCTCGTGCGCGTGCTGAAGACGATCGAGGGCCATTTCGGCCGCAAGATGATCGTGACCTCCGGCTATCGCGATCCCGCCCGCAACCGCCGCGCCAACGGTGCCAAGAACTCGCTGCACATGTATTGCGCCGCCGCCGACATCCAGGTGCCCGGCGTCTCCAAGTGGGAACTGGCGAGCTATGTCCGCTCCATGCCCGGCCGCGGCGGCGTCGGCACCTACTGCCACACCGAATCGATCCATGTCGACGTCGGCCCCGAGCGCGACTGGAACTGGCGCTGTCGCCGGCGCGGCGGCGGGGGCGAGGACGGCTGATATCTCGCTAGAAGACGGGTCGGCGGCCAACGACCTTCGTTGGAACGAGCCCTGCCGCACAAGCGTTCGCGATTGGCCGAAGCCTTCCGAACTTCGTCATCCTTGGGCGTAGCGACGCGAAGCGGACCCAAGGATCCATGCCATGACCTTGGCCAAGGAATGCAGCGGAGCAAAATTCTGTACCGCCGCAGCACGCTGGCGTCACGGCATGGATTCTATGGTCTGCGCCACGTCGCTTCGCTCCTTGCTCCGCCATAGAATGACGACCGTGAGGGGCGTTCCAGCTAATCTCCAAGGATGCACGGCCAAGTGAGGCTCGAACCGCGCCTTGGCTCGACGAAAAACCGGCTTTTGCCACCTCGTGAAAAAAGTTGTCGCAGGCGGCTGCGGATGGGTTGCCGGTTGCGAACAACGCAATTATAAGCCGCTTCGTCTGAGCGCGCCCATCGTCTAGCGGTTAGGACACCGCCCTTTCACGGCGGTAACAGGGGTTCGATTCCCCTTGGGCGTACCAGACTTTTCATTGGCTTTCGCCGCGCCCGCAAAAATCGTCAAACAACCATCAAATAAAGCTGCTTTAGGCTGCCGCCTGGAGCCAACCGTTATGGCTCGCCCACCACGCTCTGCTATGACCCGTGCTGCCGCCAGCACCCGTTCCGGATTTCCCTGCAGGCGTAGCGGAAGCTTTCTTCCCCTCGGCGGGATTTTGATGACATTGTCCGGCCAGATTTCGATGTGAGTCCCGCAGATGCCCAAAATGCCTCAGGCCGGCCAACACATAGGTTTGCCACCGATAGCCGCCGCTCAAAGGCCGGTATTTGTTGACCGATCCGGCGAAACTTGCCGGATCCGTACCTTGCGTCCAGGTGACGTGAATGAGAGCTTCACACGCTGGCTTGCCGACCCTGCCGTCACCGCCGGATTGAACATGCCAGGTACGACATTGGGGCTCGAATCGTTCCGCTCGTACGTCAGTAGCTTTGACAATGTACGCCGAAACTTGCTGGCAATCCGCCTGCTCGATGACGAACCGATCGGCTTGATCATGATCGAGATCGATCCACGTCACCGCATCGGGTCGCTGCACATCATCGTTGGGGACCAAGCACAACGGAAGCTTCAGATTTCAATCGAAGCAACGCGCCTCGCAATCTGGCATTTGTTCGTCGAACGCAGATTGGAAAAGCTGATGTTCGAGCCGCTGGCTCGAAATCAAGCAGCCGTCACAGCTTGCCGGCTTGGAATGCTGCGTCAGGAAGGCACCCTGCTATCCCACCGACTCGATGCAAAAACGGGCGAACGCCTGGATCAGCTTGTCTTTGCCTTGACCCTGGACGAGTTCAAGAAACGCGTGCGGGTTGTTCCGACCCTTCCGGTTTTTGAGGGACCCGGGTTGTCGCGCCAGTTTGTACGCGACACARCAAAGTCATTCGGCCGCAAGCTTTCCTGAAGCGTCCAGCCGCTAGAAGCGGTACGAGACGCCGAAGTTCAACGTGCCAAACGACGGTTTGAATGTCACCTCGTCGGCGCCATTGCCCCCAACATGAATATCACTGAACAAATAGTGGACATACTCCGTCTTGAGCGCCCAATGCGGAGCAAAAGCGTATTCGACGCCTGCTCCGAACGCGCCGCCGACTTTGGTCGTGTTTACTTCGTCTGCCCCGCCGAAAATCCCGGTTGTCGAAGAGGACGTCTCAAAGCGCGTCACGGCGACGCCGGCTGTGCCGTACAGCAGGAACTGATCCGACGCCAAGAAGCCAGCTCGTGCGCGCGCAGACGCCACCCAGTCCAAATCGTAATCGTATGAGTGGGTCTTGCCGCCGAATATCGGATCTACCCAAGACGAATTCTGGTTGTGAAAGCCCAGGAAATCGAAACTTGCGACACCACCGTAGACGAATTGGCCAGCCTGCCAGTCGTGGCCGGCATAGACGCCACCTATGAACGCCGTGTCGTCGAAATCCGAACCGCTGACGCCCGCAGGACCATCGAATCCGGGATGCGAAAACCCAGCCCCGATCTCCGCGCCTGCGTAGTACCCCGTCCAGTGACCGTCCTGAGCGTTCGCTGGCGCTGCCAGGGCAGCCAAGGCGACCGACGCATAGAAAATCTTGATCATGATATCATCCCCACCCGTAAGCCAATCGATAGCTGACGTGGCGGCGGAATGCTGTAGCAGCGGTACCACAGTAGGCTTGGAGCGCGCGGCCCGTTTTCCACAAGCACAGAAGATTGGAGGCGCGTTTCGGGGATGGCGGAGACGGGCGTGCGTTGCGGTTCATTCCCCGGATGACATCGGCATCGCCCTTTCGTGCATCGAGGGCATCAATGGGGAGCCGCAAACACCACCGTCTGCAGCAACCCACCCCCCGGTCTGTTTTCCAGCCTGATCGTTCCGCCGTAGCGCTCGATGATCTCCTTGGCGATGGCGAGCCCCAGCCCGGCGCCCGGAATGAACTGCGTGCGGGCCGGATCGACCCGGAAGAATGGCTCGAAGGCCTTGTTCAATAGGTCCGGCGGGATGCCGGGGCCGCGGTCGGCGATGGTGAGAACCGCTCGGCCGCCCTGCGCCGCGAGCGAGACGGTGCAGCTTTTGCCGTGCGTGGCGGCGTTGACGATCAGGTTGCGCAGCGCGCGGCGCAGRCCGAGCCCGCCGGCCTTGACCGAGACCTTGTCGAGATGGTCGATCGACACGGCATGGCCGAGCGACACCATCTCGGCCTCGATATCGCGCACCAGCCTGTCCAGTTCCACCGGCTCGACCGCATCCTGATTCACCTCCTCGCGCACCAGCCGGATAGCGCTGTCGGCGATGCGGTCGAGCTCATCGAGGTCACGCAGCCATTTCTCGCGGTCGTCCTCGAGGAATTCGGCGCGCAGCCGCATCCTGGTCATCGGCGTCCTGAGGTCGTGCCCGGCGGCGGCGACCAGGCGCATGCGGCTTTCCATGGCGGCCTTCAGCCGGGCGGAGAGCTGGTTGAGGGCATGCGCGGTGGCCCTGACCTCGGCCGAGCCCTCCTCCGGAACGGTTGCAAGCACGCCGTCCGAGCCGATCTTGCCGACGGCGGTCTCCAGCATTTCCAGCGGCCGCACCAGCACGCCGGTGAAATAGATCGAGATGGCAGTGGCGCCGAGCACGATCAGCGCCATCCATCCAGTAAGCCCGACCCACACAGCCCGCGGCGGGCCGAAATCGGAAATATCGACGATCATCCAACGATGGTCGGGCAGCGCGACCGAAGCGACCATGYCGGCCGGCCCGGCATGGCGGCTGACGACGGCGGAGACGTCGAGGCCTTCGCGGCGCAGCATGTCGTTGAGCACCCGCGAGTGCCTCCGGTCCTCGAAGCCGTCCGCCGGATGGTCGCTGATGGTGACGCGCGCATCGCCCGGGCCCGGCATGCGGCCGGGAACCAGTTGCACCATGTATTGGATCTGGCGAGCGACCGGGCCCATGATCACCTCGGGCGACGGTCCGCCGAGCAGCTTGACTGCTACGAAGGTGGCGAGCCCGACGACGCCGACGATCGAAACCACCAGCAGAACGATCAGCCGCCTGCGTAGCGACCTCATGGCTCGGTCTCCGCCGTCTCGACGCGGGCCGTGAGCTGGTAGCCGCCATTGCGCACGGTCTTGAACAGGTTGTCCTCGCCCGCTTCGGCAAATTTCCGGCGCAGCCGGCTCATCAGCACGTCGACGGAACGGTCGAGCGGATCGCGCTCACGCCCCTGCGTCAGGTCGAGCAGCTGGTCGCGCGACAGGAGCCGCCCCGGCCGGTCGAGGAAGACCTGCAGCAGATCGAATTCGGCACCGGTGAGATCGACCGGCGCGCCCTCGGAATCGGTCACCTTGCGCGTGTCCGGCTCCAGCCGGTAGCCGGCGAACTGGTAGACGCGAACCTTCGGTGGAGCGGCCTGTTCCGGAGCCGCGCGCCTGAGCACCGCGCGGATGCGGGCGGCAAGCTCGCGCGGATTGAACGGCTTGCCGAGATAGTCGTCGGCGCCCAGCTCCAGCCCGATGATGCGGTCTACATCCTCCTTCAGCGCTGTGAGCAGGATGACCGGGATATGCGGCTTGCGGTCACGCAAGGCGCGGCAGATGTCGAGCCCGGAGCCGTCGGGCAGCATGACGTCGAGCACGATGAGGTCGAACAGGCCAGAGCCGAGCTTCTGCTCGCACTCGCGCCGGTCGCCTGCCACCGACACGCGAAAGCCYTGCCCGTCGAGATAACGCCCGAGCAGCGTCCTGATTTCGCGATCGTCGTCGACGACAAGAATGTGGGATTGTGCCTGCATGTCTGCCCGATTTGCCCTTTCGCCCGGATTATAGGGAGCGGCGCCAGCAATCGGCATGGAAAATTGCACCGAATGTTTCCGCGCAGCCCATGGAAACATTCGGAAACAAAACTCCTTTTTCCGGAAACCTTCAGCAACGCGCCGAAGCAAAGCGGCAAAAGACGCTTCCTATCCTCCTGCCTATCGCAAGCATGAGAGAAAGGAACAAGATCATGCGAAGCAGACTTTTGGCGCTCGGCCTGTTTTCCGCCGCGGCGATCCATCCCGTGCTGGCGGGGCAGCCGGACGGGGTGCCGGGCGACGCGCCGCCCCCGATGACCCGGCAGGATGACGCGCATCCGGGCCCGATGCCGTGGCCCGGCCTGCATGGGCCGATGCGGCAGGGGCCGGAAGGCTTCGGCTTCCACCGGATGGGACCGCCGCCGCCTGAAATGCTCGCCGCTCGGCTTTCGGCGCTCGAGACGCGCATCGGTATCCGCTCCGAGCAGCTCGACGCCTGGCGCGACTACACCAGCGCCCTGCAGGCGGTGCTGGCGCCGCCGCGCTTCGACCATGGCCCCGGCGCGCCTGGCGGCCCCGGGCCTGAAGCAGGCGGTCTGGCGACCCCAGGTGGCCCCGATCAGGCGCGGCGCGATCCCTTCGCCTTCCAGGAGCGGCTGGCCGACGAGGTCACCAAGCGCGCGGCTTCGGCGGCAAAGCTGAAGGATGCGATTGCGGTGCTGCGCACCAAGCTGACGCCCGAACAGCTCGAAATCCTCGCTTCGGCGGATCGGCCGCATGGCCCGCCCCCCGGTCCATGGGGCGATCCGCCGGTTGATGCGGCCGGACCCGGAGGTCCGCACGGACAGCTCCCGCCACCCCCACCCGGGAATGGCGAGCAACCCTGACCGGCTGCGCCGGCCGGTCCGCTGATCCACCCGTTCACGGACCGGCCGGTTCTTTTGCGAATTGGCGGACGCGTCCGCGCGACCGCCGTCAAGCATGGAGCGCATGATGATGTGGGAAGCCCTGATGATGCTGCGGCTGCTTACCTCGCTGGGCTCGCCCTTGCCGATCCRCTCCGGCGCCAGTGCCAGGCAACAGATCCTGTCGAAGCAGGCGCTGAAAGGGGCAATCCGGCTGAGCTTCGCCGCTTACAGCCTGTCGCTTCCGATCCCGTCTTCAAGCACTGAAAATCATGACCAGAAAATTGCGTAAAAGGCATCTTCTCCTCGTCGCCGTGCTGGTCGCGGCCGGCGTCGTCGCGATGCTCAAGGCCTATGGCCGCGGCACGCCGGAGCCGGACGTAGCGAAAGCCGCGCCCGCTCAGGCCGCCGCGCTCACCGTTTCCGTGGAGACGGTTGTCTCCCGCCCGATCACATCCTCCGTCAGCGCAACGGGCACCGTCGCCGCATGGCAGGAAGCGACGATCGGCGCGGAGGAAAGTGGGCTGCGCCTGACCGACGTTCTGGTGAAGGAAGGCGACCGTGTGAAGGCCGGCGAAGTCGTCGCCCGGTTGGACGGTGCGCTGCTCAAAACCCAGCTTGCCGAGCAGAAGGCAGCCGTCGCGCAGGCCCAGGCGACGCTCGAATCCGCGCTGTCGGYCGCGGCCCGCGCCAACAAGCTGCTTGCCAGCAATGCCGTCAGCGCCGAAACCGCCGAAGACAAGGCGACCGCGGTCAAGACCGGCAAGGCCGGGGTCGAGCAGGCCGAGGCCGCCACGGAGCGGCTGCAAGCCCAACTCGAGCGGACGACCATCCGCGCGCCCTTCGACGGCATCGTCTCCAGCAAGCCGGCCGTGGCTGGCTCCATCGTCCAGGCAGGCACCGAGCTGATGAAGATCGTCCGCGACGGCAGGCTGGAGGTCGGTGTCCTTGTCCCCGAAAAGAACCTCGCGGCAATCTCGGCCGGTCAGCCGGCGAACATCGTCGATGCATCCGGCCGCGCCTTTTCCGGCAGCGTCTCCTCGATAGCCCAGACGGTCAACGCGACGACCCGGCTCGCTACCGTCTATGTCTCCGTCGGCGGAGGCTCGGGCCTGAAGCCCGGCATGTTTGCCCGCGTGTCGATTGAGACCGGCGCCGCGCAACAGCTCAGCGTCGCCGAGACGGCCCTGGTCTGGCATGACGGCAAACCGGCCGTCTTCGCCGTCGACGATACTGGCAAGGTCAACGCGCGACCCGTTGTGACCGGCGCGCRCCAGAACGGCCGTGTCGCCATCGAAAGCGGGGTGTCGGAAGGCGACCGTGTCGTCGTCGCCGGCGCCGGCTTCCTCAGCGACGGCAACCTCGTGCGTGTCGCCGCCAACGAGACGAACACCGGCAATGAAGCGGGCTCGGCGGAGGCGGCGCGATGAACGCCATCTCCTCCTGGTCGATCCGCAATTCGGTTCCGACCATCGTGCTGTTCCTCTCGCTTGYGATTGCCGGCGTCTATGGCTTCATGCATCTTCGCACCAACAACATGCCCGACATCGACCTGCCGACCGTCACCGTCACGGTGGCGCAGCCGGGCGCGGCGCCGAGCGAGATGGAAGTCCAGGTCGCGCGCGTCATCGAGAATGCGGCGGCGACCTTGGAAGGCGTCGACGACGTCTCGACCTCGATCAGCGAGGGTTCGTCCGTCACCACGGTCGAATTCACCCTCGGCACCGACCCCGAGACCGCGACCAACGATGTCCGCAACGCGGTCTCCRGCGTGCAGTCCAGCCTGCCGGCGGCCGCGCAGACACCGGTGGTGGCGAAGGTCAACGCCACGGGCAATTCGGTGCTGACCTTTGTCGTCGAGGCGCCGACCATGGCGCCCGATGCGCTGAGCTGGTACATCGACAACGACGTCGCCAAGGTCCTGCTCGGCGTCGACGGCGTCTCCAAGATCACCCGTTCCGGCGGCGTCGACCGCGTCATCCGCGTCGAGCTCGACCCCGACCGCCTGGCCGCGCTCGGCATCAGCGCCGGCGATGTCAGCCAGACGCTTGCCGCGAACAACGTCAACCAGCCGGGCGGCCGCGCCAATATCGGTGGCCAGGAGCAGTCGGTGCGCACGCTCGCCAGCGCCACGACGGTGGAGGCGCTGGCCGATACCCGGATCGCGCTCAGCGGCGCCGGCGACGTCAAGCTCTCCGACCTCGGCACCGTCGTCGACAGCTGGGAAAAGCCGCGCCAGGCCGCCTATCTCGACGGCAGGCAAGTCGTCGCCTTCAATGTCTACAGGTCGGTCGGCTCGAGCGAGATCGATGTCGTCAAGGCCGCGCGCGCCGCGATCGCCGAAATGGGCGCGAATACCACCAAGGCAAAGTTCACCGAGGTCACCTCCTCGTCCGGCTTCGTCCAGGAGAGCTACGATGCGGCCCTCGAAGCGCTCTGGCTCGGCGCCTTGCTCGCCGTCGGTGTCGTCTGGCTGTTCCTGCGCGACATCAGGGCAACGCTGGTGTCGGCGGTGGCGATGCCATTGTCGCTGATCCCGACCTTCGCGGTGATGGCGGCCTTCGACATCTCGCTCAACAACATCACCTTGCTGGCGCTGTCGCTGGTCGTCGGCATCCTCGTCGACGACGCGATCGTCGAGATCGAGAACATCGTGCGCCACATGCGCCAGACCGGCGTCAGCGCCTACCAGGCGGCGATCGAGGCGGCCGATGAGATCGGGCTTGCCGTGGTGGCAACGACCGCGACCATCGTCGCCGTGTTCCTGCCGGTTGCCTTCATGCCCGGCATTCCCGGCAAATTCTTCTTCTCTTTCGCGGTCGCCGTCTGCGTATCGGTACTGTTCTCGCTGCTGGTGGCACGCATGCTCACCCCGCTGATGGGCGCCTATCTGGTGCGCGCCGGCGGCCACAGCGAGGACGACCAGCCGGCCTGGGTGCCGACCTATCTCTGGCTCTTGCGGAAGGCGCTCAGCCATCGCTGGATCACGCTCCTTGCCGGCATCGCCTTCTTCGTCGGCTCCATGGCGCTGGCAACCCGGCTTCCGACCGAATTCATGGCGGCAGCCGATCGCGGCCGCTCGATGATTTCCGTCGAGCTGCCGCCTGGCTCGACGATCGAGCAGACGACGGCCGTGGTCCAGGACATCACCGGACGGCTTGAAAAGGAGCCGGTCGTCGACAGCGTGTTCGCCACCATCGGCACGGCCGCTTCGTCGGGCGGAGGGCCGAACCAAAGCGCAAGCTCTGCCGAAGTGCGCACCGCGACCGTCACGGTCAACCTTAAGCCGCGCGCCGAGCGGAGGATGAGCCAGCAGCAGTTCGAGGCCGAAGCATCGCCCAAGCTCAACGACATTCCAGGCGCCCGCATCCAGTTCGGCGCCGACGGCTTCGCCGGCGCCAAGGTGTCGATCACGCTGGTCGGCGACGACGACGCGGCGCTCGAGAAGGCGAGCAACGCGCTGGTCGAGCAAATGAAATCGGTTCCGGGCCTCATCAACCCGACCTCGACGGCCGCAACTACCAAGCCCGAGCTGATCGTGCGTCCCGACAGCGCCAAGGCTGCCGAGCTCGGCGTCACGCCGACCGAGATCGCCGCGACGGTGAAGATCGCCACCATCGGCGACACCGACACCAGCCTGGCGAAATTCAACCTCGGCGACCGTCAGGTGTCGATCGTCGTCACCCTCCCCGACGGCGCCATCGACGATCCCGCCAAGCTTGCAGTTCTGCCGCTGACCGGCAGCAAGGGCACGGTGCCGCTCGGCGCCGTCGCCGACATCGGCTTCAATGCCGGACCGAACAGCATCACACGGGTGGACCGCAGCCGCAGTGCGACGATAGAGGCCGACCTCTCCGGCCTGACGCTCGGCCAGGCGACCACAGCCATTCGCGCGCTGCCGGTCATGAAGGACCTGCCGCAGGGCGTGCACGAGCTGGCGCGCGGCGATGCCCAGCGCATGCAGGAGCTGTTCACGGGCTTTGCCACCGCGATCGCCGCCGGCATCATCCTCATGTATCTGACGCTTGTCTTGCTCTTCCGCAGCTTCGTGCAGCCGGTGACCATTCTGGTCGCGCTGCCGCTTTCGGTCGGCGGCGCGCTCGGCTTCCTTCTCGTCACCGGCAAGGCGCTTGGCATCTCGCCATTGATCGGCATACTGATGCTGATGGGCATCGCGGCCAAGAACTCGATCCTGCTCGTCGAATATGCCCTGGTCGCCGAGAAGGAGCATGGCATGAGCCGCTTCGAGGCACTGCTCGACGCTGCCCGCAAGCGGGCTCGGCCCATCGTCATGACATCGATCGCCATGGGCGCCGGCATGCTGCCGATCGCGCTCGGCATCGGCGCCGACGCCGAAACGCGGGCGCCGATGGCGATCGCCGTCATCGGCGGACTGCTCTCCTCGACCGTGCTCAGTCTCGTCTATGTCCCGGTGGTCTACACCTTCATGGACGATATCCAGCGTTTCCTCGCCCGCCATCTCGGCAAGCTGCTGGTCGAAGCGCCCGGCGCCACCGGCCGTGCGGCGACCGCAACTCCAGGGAAAGATCCAGCCGATGCATATCCAGCCTAGTCATTCTCTTTCGCCGACGAGGCCACGTCGCCTCTCTCCCTGGGCAGGAATGCTGTGCGCGGCGCTCCTTCTGGCGGCCTGTTCGCAGGAAAAGAGCCAGGTTCCCACGGGCATGGGCGGCGTTGGCCGGCCCGAGGTCGGCGTCGTCACCTTGCATCCGCAGTCCGTCGCGATCACTGCCGAACTGCCCGGCCGAACCGCAGCCTCCCTCATCGCCGAGGTGCGCCCGCAGGTCGATGGCATCATCCAGCAGCGACTGTTCCAGGAAGGCGCGGAGGTCGTGCCCGGACAGCCGCTCTACCTTATCGATCCGGCAAGCTACAAGGCAGCTTATGACAGCGCCGTCGCCGCTCAGCAGAAAGCCGAAGCGGCGCTCTCCACCGCGCAAGCCAAGTTCGACCGCTATGCCGGATTGCTGAAGCAGCATGTGGTCTCGAAGCAAGACTATGACGATGTTGCGGCGACACTGGCCCAGTCTCAAGCCGATGTGGCGTCAGCCAAGGCGAGCGTCGAGACCGCGCGCATCAGCCTCGATCGCACCTCGATCACCGCGCCGATCGCCGGCCGGATCGACAAATCGACGCTGACGCCCGGAGCGCTTGTCACCGCCAACCAGCAAGCAGTGCTGACCACCATTCGCGCGCTCGACCCGATCAACGTCGACGTCACGCAGTCCAGCACCAATCTGCTCAACCTGCGGCAGGCAATCAGCGAAGGGCGGCTGAAGTTCAGCGGGCCCAACATCAGCGTCAAGCTGAAGCTCGACAACGGCGCCGTCTATTCGCGAACCGGCAAGTTGGAATTCGCCGGCGCCAATGTCGACCAGACAACCGGCACATTCGCGCTCAGAGCCCAGTTCCCCAATCCCGACCATCTCCTCCTCCCGGGCATGTATGTGCGTGCCATTGTCGAGGAAGGCGTCGCACCGAACAGCTTCCTGGTGCCGCAGCGCGCCGTCAGCCGCAATCCCAAGGGCGAAGCGACGGCAATGGTGGTGAATGCTCAGGGCAAGGTTGAATCGCGCATTCTTAGCGTGCGCAACAGCGTCGGTAACAACTGGCTGGTGGATTCCGGCGTCGGCGACGGCGACCGCGTTATCGTCGAGGGGCTGCAGCTGGCACGCGCCGGCGGCGACGCCACCCCGCTCGAGGTGACGATCGACGAGGCGACCGGCGAGATCAAGGATCGGCAGCAGACCTCCGCCGCGGCCGCACCGGCTGGTGGCAGTTCCGGCGGCGGCGCCGGAAAGCAGCCGGCGTCGGGCTCAACCGGGAACTGAGGCGATGTCGACTTTCTTCATCAACCGGCCGATCTTTGCCTGGGTGATCGCCATCGTGATCATGTTGGGCGGCTTGCTCGCGCTCCGCTCGTTGCCGATCTCGCAATATCCGCAGATCGCTCCGACCACGGTGAACATCAGCGCCAGCTATCCCGGCGCCGACGCCCAGACGGTGGAGAACTCGGTGACCAAGGTCATCGAGCAGGGCATGACCGGCATTGACAATCTCGACTACATGACGGCGACCTCGACATCGACCGGACAGGCCTCGATCACGCTGACCTTCACCAGCGCCGCCAATCCCGACACCGCCCAGGTGCAGACCCAGAACAAGCTGCAGCTGGTGCAGTCGCAGCTGCCTCAGGTCGTCCAGAGCAACGGCATCACCGTCTCCAAATCCTCGACCGGCTTCCTGATGGTCGTCGGCTTCGTTTCCGGCGACGGCAAGATGAACTCGACCGACCTCGCCGACTATGTCGACAGCACAATCAACGACACGCTAAAGCGCGTCGAAGGTGTCGGCTCGACACAGCTTTTCGGCTCCGGCTACGCCATGCGCATCTGGCTCGATCCCGACAAGCTCGCCAAATATGCGCTGATGCCGAGCGATATAGCCGCGGCGATTCAGGCGCAGAACACGCAGGTTTCGGCCGGTCAGCTCGGCGGCCTRCCGGCGCGCAAGGGACAGCAGCTCAATGCCACGGTGACGGCCAGGAGCCGTCTGCAAACTCCCGAGCAGTTCCGCAGCATCATTCTGAAGAGCAACACCGACGGCTCGCTGGTTAGGCTGAACGACGTGGCCAGGGTCGAGATCGGCGCCGAAAGCTACACCACGTCCGCCCATTACAACGGCAGGCCATCGGCCGGCGTCGCCGTCAGCCTGGCGACAGGCGCCAATGCAATCAGTACCGCCGAGGCGGTGCGCGCGACGATCGACCGCCTGAGCCCGACTTTCCCGCAAGGGGTTGAGGTCGTCTATCCATACGACACTGCGCCATTCGTGCGCCTGTCGATCGAGGAAGTGGTCAAGACGCTGACCGAGGCGATCGTGCTGGTGTTCCTGGTCATGCTGCTTTTCCTGCAGAACCTGCGCGCGACCCTCATCCCGACGATCGCTGTCCCGGTGGTGCTGCTCGGCACCTTCGGCGTGCTCTCCTTCTTCGGCTACTCGATCAACACGCTGACGATGTTCGCCATGGTGCTCGCCATCGGCCTGCTCGTCGACGACGCCATCGTCGTGGTCGAGAATGTCGAACGCGTAATGCAGGAGGAAGGCCTGCCGCCGCGAGAGGCGACGCGCAAGTCGATGCACGAGATCACCGGCGCCTTGATCGGTATCGCCACGGTGCTTTCGGCGGTGTTCGTGCCGATGGCTTTCTTCGGCGGCTCCACCGGCATCATCTATCGTCAGTTCTCGGTGACGATCGCCTCGGCGATGGTGCTGTCTGTTCTCGTCGCGCTGGTGCTGACGCCGGCGCTCTGCGCCACGATCCTGCGGCCGCCCAGGGATCACGCAACGCAGAGAGGTCCGTTCGGCTGGTTCAACCGTGCCTTCGACCGCGGCACAACAGCCTATCGCGACGGCTCATACGGCATCATCAAGCGGGGCAAGCGCTTCCTCCTCGTTTTCCTGGCAATCGTTATCGCCATGGGCTGGATGTTCGTACGCCTGCCCAGCTCGTTCCTGCCGGATGAAGACCAGGGCATCCTGATCACCAGCGTGCAGTTGCCCGTCGGCGCGACGCAGGATCGGACCGAGCGCGTGCTGGCCACCGTAACCGACCACTATTTGAACGAGGAGAAGGATGCGGTCGAAGGCGTCTTCACCGCCTCCGGCTTCGGCTTCGGCGGCGCCGGACAGAATGTCGGCATCGCGTTCGTGCGGCTGAAGGATTTCGACAAGCGTACGTCGCCGGCGCTGGCGGCCAAGGCGGTCGCCGGCCGCGCGATGGGAGCCTTCTCCAAGATCAGGGATGCGCAGGTCTTTGCGCTCACCCCTCCCGCCATCCAGGGGTTCGGCAACACCAGCGGCTTCGACTTCTATCTGCAGGACGTCAATGGCGCCGGCCATGAAGCGCTGATCCAGACGCGCGACCAGCTTCTCGGCCTTGCCGCGCAGAGTAAGGTGCTCGCCAACACGCGCCCCAACGGTCAGGAAGATCAACCGCAGTTCTCGGTCGATGTCGATCAGGAAAAGGCAAGCGCCCTCGGGATAGGCCTTTCTGACATCAACAACACGCTCTCCACCGCCTGGGGCAGCAACTTCGTCAACGACTTCATCGATCGCGGCCGGGTCAAGCCCGTCTATCTGCAGGCCGATGCGGACTTCCGCATGCAGCCGGAAGACCTGGACAAATGGCAGGTCCGCAATTCCGGTGGCGCCATGGTCCCGTTCTCGGCCTTCGCCTCGAGCCACTGGACATACGGCTCTCCACGGCTCGAGCGCTACAACGGCTCGGCGGCTGTGGAAATCCAGGGTGCAGCGGCGGCCGGCGTGAGTTCAGGCGCCGCCATGGACGAGATCGACAGGTTGGTTGCGCAACTGCCCGCCGGATATTCGCATGAGTGGACGGGGCTGTCGCATCAGGAGCGGCTTTCCGGCAACCAAGCGATGTCGCTCTATTTGATTTCGGCGCTCGTCGTTTTCCTTTGCCTCGCCGCGCTTTACGAGAGCTGGTCGATCCCGTTCGCAGTCATGCTGTCGGTGCCGATCGGCATCTTCGGCGCGCTCGCGGCGGCGAGCCTGTTCGGGCAGACTAACGACGTCTACTTCAAGGTCGGGCTGCTGACCACGATCGGTCTCGCCTCCAAGAACGCCATCCTCATCGTCGAGTTCGCCCTTGAGCGGCAGGCGGCGGGAATGGGTCTGGTCGAGGCGACGCTGGAAGCGGCGCGGCAGCGGCTGCGGCCGATCCTGATGACGTCGCTGGCCTTCATTCTCGGCGTCACGCCACTGGCAATCGCCAGCGGCGCCGGCTCTGGCGCGCAGAACTCCGTCGGCATCGGCGTGATGGGCGGCATGATCGCGGCGACGGCGATCGGCGTGTTCCTCGTGCCGCTGCTCTTCGTCACGGTGCGCCGCATCTTCAAGGGCAAGGCGGCCAAGCAAGATTCTGGGCAGGATACGGGCGGGACGCCAGCCACAGCCACTCAGCAATAAGGGTTTCAGTCATGACAGGTTTCRAACGCGGTCTGCGGACCGCGAAGGGGCTGCTTTTGCCCGCCTTCACCGCCTTTCTGCTCTCCGGATGCGTCGTCGGGCCGGACTATCGGATGCCCTTGTTGGCCGTGCCGGCAATCTGGAGCGACCGGAAGGCGACGGAGCCGGCCAAGCCGGCCGAATTGTCGAAATGGTGGCTGAAGCTGCGCGATCCCGATCTCAACCAGCTGGTCGAGGAAGCGGTTGCCGGCAATCTGGACGTGGCGACGGCCAAGGCCAAGATCCGCGAGGCGCGCGCGTCCTACCGACAAAGCGCAGGCATATTGCTGCCGTCGGCGGACGGCTCCGGCTCGGCCACCCGTAACAAGTCAGCCGCGACCACGTCGGGCTCGAACGCCATCTATAGCGAATACCAGGCCGGCTTTGACGCAAGCTGGGAGCTCGATCTCTTCGGCGCCAACCGCAGGAGTGTCGAGGCCGCCCGCTACGGATTGGATGCTTCGGAAGAAAGCCTGCGCTCGACCCTGCTGACCTTGATCGGCGATGTCGCCTCCAACTACATCCAGGCACGCGGCTACCAGACGCGCATCGCGCTTGCCCGGCGCTCGGCCGCATCGCAAAGGCAGACCGCCGAGCTCACCCGCACCATGGCCTTGGCCGGCACGGCGACCGCTGCCGATGTCGCCAAGGCCATGGGACAGGCAAGCAGCACGGAAGCCGACGTCCCGACCCTGGAAGCGAGCTATGCCGAAGCGGTGCACCGCCTTTCGGTGCTCACCGGCCGTCCGCCGGCGGYGTTGGTCGAGCGGCTGAAGCGCCCCACATCGATCCCGGCGCCGCGCCTGCCGATCCCGACCGGCATTCCGGCCGACATCCTGCTTACCCGCCCCGACGTGCGGATGGCCGAGCGGCAATATGCCCAGTCCACGGCCAAGATCGGCCAGGCAGACGCGGCGCGCTACCCGAGCGTCAGCCTGACGGGAGACATCAGCACCACCGCTCTGAAGCTCGGCGATCTCGGCAGGAATTCCACCATCGGCTGGTCCTTTGGACCGGCGCTCAGCGTGCCGCTGTTCAACGGCGGCCAGCTGCGGGCTGCGGTCGACATCGCCAAAGCCCAGCGCGACCAATATTTCATTGCCTACAAGGCCGCCGTGCTGACGGCGTTGGAAGATGTGGAAAACGCCACGGTCTCTCTGTCGCAGGAGCGGATCAGGAACGGCAAGCTCGCCTCTTCCGCGAAATCCTATRGCGATGCCGCCCGACTCGAACGAACGCTCTACAAGGCGGGCGAGACGAGCCTTCTCGACGTGCTGGATGCAGAGCGGTCGCTCTACTCGGCCGAAGACACCCTGCTGCAGAGCCGGGTGTCGATCGCCACCGATTACATCGCACTCAACAAGGCGCTCGGCGGCGGTTGGGACGGCACGATCGACAGCACCAGGCCCGAAGTCATCGACGCCGGGACCGGTCCGCGGCTGGTCTCGAGCACGCAGTGATACGAAACCGAACTACGCCTGAACCCGCGGAACAAATCTCCGTGAGCAATAGCTGAAAGCAATCATCCACTATACTATAACTTGATCGGGACAATGCGATGTCGAACGTCTACGATCTAGGCACCGATCTGATACGGCGTATCTATGAAAAGCGCATAGATGCACCAGCGATTCTTGATATCAGCACCCATTTTCCCAACGCGACGAAATTCGCGGCTGCCTGGCAGAGTATTCGCGACGAAGCCTTGTCGGTGCAGTTGAACAGGGTGCCGCGCTTCCACGACATCATGCCGGAACAGGTAGGCATTTCGGCCAATGACGGCCTCGATTGGCGCATGTTCGTGCTCAAGGCCTATGACATGCCGGTTCGCGAAAACCTTGCGCGCATGCCGACACTCACCCGGCTGTTGTCCGAATGTCCCGAGGTCAAATCGGCGGCGGTCTCATTCCTGGCGCCGCGCAAGCACATCCCGCCCCATCGCGGCCCCTTTCGCGGTATCATGAGATTTCATCTCGGCCTGGTTATCCCGAAACAGGCTGATGGCCGTCCGGCGACGATCATGATGATCAACCATCAGGAAAAGCGGATATCCGACGGAGAGTGCATGCTGTGGGACGATGCTTTCGAGCATGAGGTCATGAACACCGCCGATCAGGCGCGCATCGCCTTGCTGCTTGACGTGTGGCGCCCGCAGATGCCGCTGGACATGGAAATCCTGTCGCGCCTGATCGTCCGCGGTGTGCAGGTGGGGATGCACTACAGGGGCGTCTCTTTCGCGGGTTGAGGCTAGACCCTGGCCTCGCGAAATCCCTTCGCGCTGGCGCCGCGCTTGACGGGCAACATCATATCCTTGGCGAGCAGCCCGCTGACGCGGCAGAACGCCATGAACGCGCGGCAGGCGTCCTCGCTGCTTGCCACGTCGACCGTCGCGCCGAAGCAGGCATTGAAAGCCATCTCGTAGAGCTTGCCCTGGCGGCGCTTCGGCCAGTTTTGCAGGAGGTCGAGCGCCTGCTCAACGCTGTAAATTTCCTCGACCGGCAGGCCGGGCGCGGGCGCGATGCGCACCGGCACCTCGAATTGCAGTCTGTCCATTCCCCAGTCTCCCGAACCCGACAAAGCCAGAGCAACGCCGTTCGTTCTGAAAAGTTGCCTTGACGGATTTCTGATTCAGGAATGTGACCTCAGTGCGGTCAGGCGGACCGAGCCTGCGAGCGGCGGGTCGCCCCTCGGCCGCATGCTGCATGGAAATAGCTGCTCGTTCGACAGGGCGATGCAGCCGGCAACGCCCTGTCACCAGTATCCGCATAGCAGTAGCGCCTACTGGTTCGCCGGGTCAGTCTCCGCCTCGTAGGCCATGCGAGAGGCCACCATCAGCAGATAGGCGGACGGCCCGGCGAACATGACGCCGAGCACGATTGCCGCCGCACCTTCGATGCGAAGCGTTTCGGCGATTGCCCAGTAGACGGTGCCGATGCAGATGATCGCCTGAACGGCGAGAAACAGCGCTGCGGCAGCCGCGCGGGTGAGCGTTTTGAACGTCTTGATGCGTTGCATTGAGGAATGTCCGAATTGACGCGCCAAGCGACCGGCGGACGGCCGGTAGCCGTCGCCAGGTCGAACGCGTATGAATGTTTGGGCTGTGAAGGCTGCGGTCCGAGACCGCCGGACTCAGGCGGTCGGTGGCGCGCGAGGCTGGTTGGTATGCGAAAGTGGCGCCGCCTCAATGGGCGGCACGATGCCGGCACCTGCCGGCAAACCCTCGCCAACAATGAGGACATCGGAAGCCGGCACGAGCGCGCCGGTATTGCCGCTGACGAGCTTAATGGGCAGTGGCCGCCCGGCTCGGACTTCGACGGCCTGCGCCTTGCCGCTGATCCTCGGCAGCGCGAGCGTTTCACCCTGCCGCGCTGCGCTGATACCGGCGCCGCCCGAGACCGCGGCTGTTGAGGCGGAGACGTCTGCCTGGGCGTAGCCTGCCAGCGCCAGCACGAGCAGCGCCATCAGGGCCGAGCACACGGTCCTCACTGGCAACAGCGTCGATCTTGGGCGTTCCGATGCCGTCAACGGCACAATCTCCTCTATGCAGACCCGCCCTACCCCATGGGTTGGCGAAAGGAAAGCTCTGCGGTGAACCCGTCGACGCACCGACCGTACGCCAGCGAATATTCCCCGCGGCAGCCCGGCCGACGGCACTTCGTCCTTGAACCTTGCGGCTTCCGGTGCCAAATCTGGAGAAAATTTCCGCATCGGCTCGCGTTAGGAGYCAACCCGCAAACGGACAAAATGGTTACCTATCTCGACGCCGCCACTGCCCCTTTGAGAAACACCGGCCAGATCCGCCTCTATGGCGAGGAAGGATTTGCGGGCATGCGCAAGGCCTGYGACCTCACCGCGCGCTGCCTCGACGAACTGGTGTCGATGGTGAAGCCCGGTGTGACCACGGAGGCCATCGACCGCTTCGTCTTCGAGTTCGGCATGGACCACGGCGCGCTGCCGGCGACGCTCAACTATCGCGGCTACACCAAGTCGTCCTGCACCTCGATCAACCATGTCGTCTGCCACGGCATTCCGGACAATAAGCCGCTGAAGGACGGCGACATCGTCAACATCGACGTCACCTATATCCTGGACGGCTGGCACGGCGATTCCTCGCGCATGTATCCGGTGGGCACGATCAAGCGGGCCGCCGAGCGCCTGCTCGAGGTGACTTACGAATGCCTGATGCGCGGCATTGCCGCCATCAAGCCCGGCGCCCGCACCGGCGCCATCGGCGCTGCGATCCAGACCTATGCCGAGGCCGAGCGCTGCTCGGTGGTACGCGACTTCTGCGGCCACGGCGTCGGCCAGCTTTTTCACGACGCGCCGAATATTCTGCACTACGGCACTGCCAACGAAGGCGTCGAGATGCGGCCCGGCATGATCTTCACCGTCGAGCCGATGATCAATCTCGGCCGRCCCCATGTGAAGGTGCTGTCGGACGGCTGGACGGCGGTAACACGCGACCGCTCGCTCTCGGCGCAATACGAGCACACRATCGGCGTCACCGACACCGGCTGCGAGATCTTCACGCTGTCGCCGAAAAAGCTCGACCGCCCCGGCTTGCCAGCCTAGGCTTCGACCAAGGCCTGGAGGGAGGGGCGGGCATGGGGAAAGTCGAGGACGAACGGGCGTTCTTTTCCGAAGCCTGGATCGAACCGCCGCAGAAATCACGGAAAAAGACCGCGGAAGCGGAGAAGCCGCATTACCACGGCCATCGCGATCGCCTGCGCGAGCGCTTCCTTACTGGCGGCCCGGACGCCCTGCCCGATTACGAGCTGCTGGAGCTGCTGCTGTTCCGGCTGATCCCGCGCGTCGACACCAAGCCGATCGCCAAGGCGCTGATCGCCCGCTTCGGCTCGCTCGCCGAGGTGCTCGGCGCGCCGGCGTCCTTGTTGGAGGAAGTGAAAGGCATCGGCCCGGCGGTGGCGACCGATCTCAAGGTTATCGCCGCCACAGCCCAGCGCATGGCGCGCGGCGAGGTGCGCGGCCGCGAGGTTCTATCCAACTGGACGCAGCTTCTCGACTATTGTCGCTCGGCCATGGCCTTCGAGAGCCGAGAGCAATTCCGCATCCTGTTCCTCGACAAGAAGAACGGGCTGATCGCCGACGAGGTGCAGCAGACCGGCACCGTGGATCACACGCCGGTCTATCCGCGCGAGGTGGTGAAACGCGCGCTGGAACTCTCCGCCAGCGCCATCATCCTGGTCCACAACCACCCGTCCGGCGACCCGACGCCCTCGCGCGCCGACATCGAGATGACCAAGCAAATCATCGATACGGCCAAGCCCCTCGGCATTGCGGTCCACGATCACATCATCATCGGCCGCAAGGGCAATGCCTCGATGAAAGGCCTGCTACTGATCTAAGGCCTTAACCGCTCCCGAAGATCCGGGCGCGAAGAGCAACGTTTCGCCGCCGGATAGTAGGCTCTGGAATTTCAACTGGAATTCGAGCATGATGAGGCTTGGCATTCCTCAATGCTTTTCGCTCCTTGGAATGCCGGGAGGAACGGGACATGGCCATTGTGCTTGTACTCGTTTTGATCGTTGTGGGCTCAGTGTTGTTCCACTTCCTGAGCCCATGGTGGTGGACGCCGATTGCCTCGAACTGGGACTATATCGACCACACCATCATCATCAGCTTTTGGATCACCGGCATCGTCTTTGCCRCTGTCGTCCTCTTTATGGCCTATTGCGTCTTCCGCTTCCGGCATCGGGAAGGCAATCACGCGGCATACGAACCGGAGAACAAGCGGCTGGAATGGTGGCTGATGGTCGTCACCGCGGTCGGCGTCACCGCCTTGCTGGTCCCCGGCCTGTTCGTCTGGAGCCGCTTCGTCACCGTTCCAAGCGATGCGACCGAGGTCGAGGTCGTCGCCCAGCAATGGCAGTGGAGTTTCCGCTTGCCGGGCAAGGACGGCAAGCTGGGCACTTCGGATACCCGCGACGTAACCGCTGACAACCCGTTAGGCATTGCCCCCAAAGACCCCAACGGCCAGGACGACATCTTGGTCGTGGCCTCCGATCTGCATCTGCAGGTCGGCAAGCCGGTCAAGGTGCTGCTGCGTTCGATCGATGTCGTGCATGATTTCTACATCCCGGAATTTCGCGCAAAGATGGACATGATCCCTGGATCGGTCACCTATTTCTGGTTCACCCCAACCAGGACCGGAACCTTCCAGGTCTTGTGCGCCGAGCTGTGCGGCCAGGGACACCCGCTGATGCATGGCGTGGTCGTGGTCGACACCGAGCAGGACTACCTGGCCTGGGTCGGCCAGCAGCAGACCTTTGCGCAAATGTCGGCGCCCAAGCAAACAGGCTCGGCAGACCAATCGCCAGGAAAGACGATGGCGTCMCGTTTGGACGTCGCGGCAAAAGTCGAAACGCTCGAGGCCCGCTGAACAGGGCACGGAGGTGCTCCCATGGTCGACGTGACACCCGCAGATGCCGTTCCACCCGCCGAAGTCGGGGAGGTTGAGCTCTACCATCCGCACAGCTGGTGGACGAAATACGTCTTCTCGCAGGATGCGAAGGTCATCGCGGTCCAGTACTCGGCAACGGCAACGGCGATCGGCCTTGTGGCGCTGGTGCTGTCATGGCTGATGYGCCTGCAGCTCGGCTTCCCCGGCACGTTCGACTTCATCACTCCTGAGGCCTACTACCAGTTCATCACCATGCACGRCATGATCATGGTGATCTACCTGCTCACCGCGCTCTTCCTCGGCGGCTTCGGCAATTACCTCATTCCGCTGATGGTCGGCGCCCGCGACATGGTCTTTCCCTATGTCAACATGCTGAGCTACTGGGTCTATCTGCTCGCCGTGCTCGTCCTGGTGTCGAGCTTCTTTGCGCCCGGCGGACCGACCGGCGCCGGCTGGACGCTCTATCCGCCGCAGGCCATCACGTCCGGAACGCCCGGCGGCCAGGACTGGGGCATCATCCTGATGCTCTCTTCGCTCATCCTGTTCATCATCGGCTTCACCATGGGCGGGCTGAACTATGTGGTGACGGTGCTGCAGGCTCGCACGCGCGGCATGACCTTGATGCGCCTGCCGCTGACGGTCTGGGGCATCTTCACCGCCACCGTCATGGCGCTGCTCGCCTTCCCGGCGCTGTTCGTCGCCTGTGTGATGATGCTGCTTGACCGCTTGCTCGGCACCTCCTTCTTCATGCCGGCGATCGTCGAGATGGGCGAGCAGTCGCAGCACAATGGCGGCAGCCCGATCCTTTTCCAGCATCTGTTCTGGTTCTTCGGCCACCCTGAGGTCTACATCGTGGCGCTGCCGGCCTTCGGCATCGTATCCGACCTGATCAGCACGCATGCGCGCAAGAACATCTTCGGCTACCGCATGATGGTGTGGGCGATCATCGCCATCGGCGCCCTGAGCTTCGTGGTCTGGGCGCACCACATGTATGTCAGTGGCATGAATCCCTATTTCGGATTTTTCTTTGCCACCACGACCTTGATCATTGCCGTGCCGACCGCGATCAAGGTCTATAACTGGGTGCTGACGTTGTGGCGCGGCGACATCCACCTCACCATACCGATGCTTTTCGCGCTCGCCTTCATCGTCACCTTCATCAATGGCGGCCTGACCGGGCTGTTCCTCGGCAACGTCGTCGTCGACGTGCCGCTGTCGGACACGATGTTCGTCGTCGCCCATTTCCACATGGTCATGGGCGTCGCGCCGATCCTGGTGATCTTCGGCGCGATCTATCACTGGTATCCGAAGGTCACCGGGCGGATGCTCGATGAGACGCTCGGCAGGTTCCACTTCTGGGTAACTTTCCTCGGCGCCTACCTGATCTTCTTCCCCATGCACTATCTCGGCCTGATGGGCGTTCCGCGGCGTTACGCCGAGCTGACCGACATGAACATCATGACGGAATCGGCCCACCATCTGAACTCGTTCATCAGCATCATGGCCTTCATGGTCGGCTTCGCGCAGATGGTGTTCCTGTTCAATCTGATCTGGAGCATCCGTCATGGCCGCGACGCCGGCGGCAATCCGTGGCGGGCAACGACGCTCGAGTGGCAGACGCCCCAGACGCCGCCGGCGCACGGCAATTTCGGCAAGGAGCTGCCGATCGTCTATCGCTGGGCCTATGACTACAGCGTGCCGRGGGCCAAGGAGGACTTCATCCCGCAGAACGTGCCGGGCTCCTTCGGCCTCGGCCCCTCCAGGGAGCCGGCATGAGCGTTATCATTGTCTTTCTGCTGGKAATCGCCGGCTTTGCCGGCTGGTGGCTTTCGCACCAGGGGCTGACAGCCAAGCCGTGGCTTGAGCAGGGCCTGGCCGGGGATTTCGTCGGCCTCGACCGGTCGGCGCTGCCCACCGCCAAGATCGGCCTCGGCGTTTTCCTTGCCGTCGTCGGCTGCCTGTTCTCGCTGTTCACCAGCGCCTATTTCATGCGCATGGGCCTGCCGGACTGGCGGCCGCTGCCGCTGCCGCGCCTGCTCTGGCTGAACACCGGTGTGCTGGTCCTGAGCAGTGTCGCGCTACAATGCGCCGTGATCGCCGCGCGCGGGGGCCAGTTGGACATGGTGAGGCTCGGTCTTGCGACGGCCGGGCTGACCGCCCTCGCCTTTGTGGCCGGCCAGCTGATGGCATGGCGGCAATTGACCGAAGACGGCTACCTGCTGGCCTCCAACCCGGCCAACAGCTTCTTCTATCTAATCACCGGAATGCATGGCCTGCACATACTGGGCGGTCTGGTCGGCCTTGGCAGGACCAGCCTCGGCGCCTGGAACGGAGCGCGGCCGGAGCGGCTTCGCCTGAGCGTCGAGCTCTGCGCCATGTACTGGCATTTCCTGCTTTTCGTCTGGCTGGCCATCTTTGCCCTGCTCGCCGGCTGGGCCGCGACGTTCATCGACATTTGCCGGCAATTGCTGACCTAGGAGGCAGGCGATGGCTGAGACGACACTGACGCATACCGGCCAGTTGGAGCGCCCCGGAGGTTGGCGCGGCATCGTTGCCGACTGGGCGTCGGATCAGCGCGCGTTCAAGAACGTGTCCTGGGGCAAGGCCATGATGTGGATCTTCCTGCTCAGCGACACCTTCATCTTCGGCTGTTTCCTGCTCTCCTACATGACCGCGCGCATGTCGACCCGCGTGCCCTGGCCGAACCCGAGCGAGGTCTTTGCGCTTCGCATCGGCGGTTCGGAGATCCCGCTTATTCTTATCGCCATCATGACCTTCGTGCTGATCTCGAGCAGCGGCACCATGGCCATGGCGGTCAATTTCGGCTACCGCCGCGACCGCCGCAAAACCGCGATCTTGATGCTTTTGACCGCTGCGCTCGGCGCGACCTTCGTCGGCATGCAGGCCTTCGAATGGACTAAGYTGATCACCGAAGGGGTAAGGCCCTGGGGTAATCCCTGGGGAGCCGCGCAATTCGGCTCATGCTTTTTCATGATCACCGGCTTCCACGGCACTCATGTCACGATTGGGGTCATTTTCCTGATTATCGTGGCGCGAAAGGTCTGGCGCGGAGACTTCGACATCGGGCGGCCCGGGTTTTTCACCAGCCGCCGGGGCCGCTACGAGAATGTCGAGATCATGGGACTCTACTGGCACTTCGTCGACCTGGTCTGGGTATTCATCTTCGCCTTCTTCTATCTTTGGTGAGAGGCAGATATGGCTGAAGCAACCGCAAACGGTCTCGGACAACACGCGCTGCACCATACCCATGATGCGGCGGCCGTCAGCAAGACGGATACGCATCAGGAACACCCGATTAAGCTCTATCTGGTGGTTTGGGCGTGGCTGTTCATCCTCAGCACCTGCTCCTATCTGGTCGACTATTTCGGCCTCCACGGCTATCTCAGGTGGTCGCTTATCCTGATCTTCATGATGCTCAAGGCAGGACTGATCGTCGCCGTCTTCATGCACATGGCCTGGGAGCGGCTGGCGATGATGTATGCGATCATCGTGCCRCCGATCCTGGTTCTGGTCTTCGTGACGATGATGGTCTTCGAGGCCGATTATACGCTGCTGACCCGTATCGCATTTTTYGGACCCGGCCCCTGACACGCGATACGGATCCATCCGCGGCATAGCGGGCCGGGAACGGCCGGTGCCTTGAAACAATAGGCCGCTGGTTCATTTTGTTTGGCATGTGCGTCGTGAACTCAAGCAAAGGACGCGAAAAATGACGATAGCAAACAGACTGAGGGATTTTATCGACGGCAAGGGAGTCCCTTACGACACCGTCGCACATCATCGGACTGCCACCAGCAGGCAGGCAGCCATTGCTGCGCACGTGCCCGGCAGCATCATGGCGAAGTCCGTGGTTGTTCACCACGAACTCGGCTATGCGCTGGCCGTGGTCCCAAGCACCCACAGGATCGAACTCAGCAAGCTGCAGGACATCATGGACAGGCGCGTCGGGCTGGCCTCCGAAGACGAGGTGGTATCGCTTTTCGATGATTGCGACATCGGCGCCATACCGCCGATCGGCGCGGCCTATGATGTGCCGGTCATTCTGGACGAAAGCCTGGGCGACGCCGCGGATATCTATTTCGAGGGCGGCGACCACAAGACGCTTGTGCATGTCAGCGGCAAGGATTTTCACAACCTGACCAGTGGCGCGCGTCAGGCCCGTTTCAGCCATCCGGCCATGTGAGCGCACCGGCACGCTCGCCGGCGCGTTGYAACGGGGCTCGCTCAGTTTGCCGATCGGGCGGCARCCGGCGGCTCCACAACCTTGCGGTACACATGCCAGGTGGAGTGTCCGAGGATCGGCAGCACGACCGCCAGTCCCGCGAACACGGGCAGCGAGCCGATGATCAGCCCGACGGCGACGACAAGTCCCCAGACGGCCATCACAATCGGGTTCGCAAGGACCACGCGCACCGAAGTGTGGATGGCTTCGTAGGCGCCGACGTCGCGGTCAAGCAGCAGCGGGAAAGCGACTACCGTGGTGCACAATACGACCACGGCGAATATGAACCCTATCGCGTGACCCATCACGATCAGCGTCCAGCCGCGCCCGGTGGCGAATATCTCCGAGATGAAGCTGGACAGTGACGCCGGCGGCTCGGGGCCGAACAGGTGCTCGTAGAAGAGCTTGGCGGTCAAAAGCCAGGCGATGAAGATCGCAAACAACATGATTCCGACCGCGGCGATGGCCGGCAGCGCAGGGGAGTGCCTGACCTCGAACGCATGGCGCCACGAAGCATCGATCCCGGCCTCCCGTCTGCGGCTGATCTCGTAAAGGCCGATCGCCGCGAATGGGCCGATCAACGCAAAGCCGGAGACAAGCGGAAACAGCAGCGGCAGCGCGTTTGCTCCCGATGTCCAGGTGGCAAGCACCACACCGACAAGCGGATAGATCAGGCAGAGGAACACGATGTGTGAAGGTTTGACCATGAAGTCGTCGACACCGCGCCTGAGCGCATCGAACAGATCGGAAAGGCCGATCTTTCTGACTTTGGTATGCTCCAGCGTTTCGCTGGCACCTGCAATCACATGAAAGCTTGCCATGGCCGTCCTCCAGATCGGGTCCGGCAAGGTCGCGGATTCCACGGTGCTACCGCTCTGCATGGCTGGCCACGCAAACCGCGACCTGCACCCATGGTCAACATACGCCTTTGCGCCCGATTTGTCGCCGTTTCATTGGGGACGGATGCGATGGCCGGCCGAAGYAGTGTGCTGGCTCCAAAGCACATTTTTGGATATTCTCGTCCAGCGGCGCGCGCCCTTTTTGGGGGCGCACAAAGGACGCTGTACCGCTTTGATTGGCGCGTGATCCTTTGCGAAAGTCGATCCCGATTTTCGGTCATGCGCCCGGTCGAAGGTGAACGCGATGGACACGCGGACGCTTCTCATACTCGGCCTTGGCATCGTTATTCTGCTGCTGTTGGGGTTCTTTGCGCTGCCGTCGTGACGGCACTGGGCGCAACACTCGACAGCGCAATTGCCGGCCGTCTTCCTTCGGGATGCCTGGGGCATGAATCCCGAAAAGGGTGCAGCGGTTTTTGGTGAACGACATGGTTCACGACAAAGACCTGAAGCGCGTCGCCTGAATCCGTTTCGTCGCGATGCGCCTTAGGGATACCGATGGTGCCCGGAGGGCTGCCTACTTGGAAAACTGTTTCAGGTACGCGATGACGTTGGCTATGTCCTGGTCGTTCTTGAGGCCGGAAAACGCCATCTTGGTCCCTTTGACCATCGCCCGGGGATCGTGAAGATACTTTGTCAGCGTAGCCTCGTCCCATTTGATGCCGGATTTTCCGGCCGCGATCATGGCAGGGGAATAGGAGAAGTTGGGATGCGTGCCCGCRGTGCGCCCGATGACGCCGTGCAGGGACGGACCGACCTTGTTCTGATCCTGCTCGGCAATGTGGCAGACCTTGCACTTGGCGAACACCTTCTCGCCAGCGGCGGCATYCTGCGCCCGCGATGGGCTTGTGATGGAGATCGTGGCGAACAAGACGATGAAAAGCGCTACGGCGCGCATGGCATTCCTCCCTGACCGTCGTTTCCGTCGGACGATCCGCACCATACCAGCCCGCTGGCGTGCCCTGCACGGTCAAGCGGAATATCCGCGTCTTCCCAGTGGAATTGCGGCAATTCTATACCACAGAATCGTCTCAATGGGTAGAAAAAGGCCAGCTTTTGCGACGCTTTAGGCAGTGTGCTGACCACAGGGTAGCCTTCATCGACAACGCAATGCGGGTTGAAAGAAGTGTTGCCCATTCGACGCTCGTCATCATCGGCAAGGCGTTCGCACGTGTGATGACGGAGCCGGCTCGCCTGTCCTCAGCGGCGAGGTTCAAGGCGGATCGGCGTTGCAGCTTGCGGCGACCTGGCCGACCACCTCAGACAGTCCGGCGAGATCGAAGTCGGCTTCCCCGCGTCCGGACAGTAGGCCGAAGCGCCATGACAGCAGCAGCCGGTTTGCCGAAACCAGCCGCTTGATGCCGTCGGCCCCTTCCCTGACCAGCATTTTGCCGCGCGGGCCGACCGACCAGCTTTCATCGAATTGGCCGCCGCCGTCGACCATGACCGACACGGTGATCTTGCGGCTGGCGGAGACTGAATCGTTGAGCTGCAGCCATTCGCTCCAGCGCGGTTCGCCGTTGGGGCGGCAGGCCAGCGTCAGCACCGGGCTGTAGCCCAGCGCGCCGCCACCGGTGATCAGCTTGTTGGTGGCGTAAAGCGACGCCGTGACCTGGCCGTCGCTCGCCGCGTCGACCCGCCAGTCGCCGAGGTCAGGACCGGCGCGGGCCGCCCCCATGGTCGAAGCAAGCAAGAGCGCCGCGGCACCAACCACGCCCCTCATCCTGAATGCCCGCCTCACCGGTGCCTCCAAACGACCCTGCAAAATGCGATAGCGCGCAGATAATCATCAACGTTCGGTATCGCCAGCAGAGGTCATTCATCAGAAGCCGGTTGTGTTGCCGCGCGGCAACAACCAGACTGCAACGACAAAGGCCGCCCATGGGGGCGGCCTTTCGCAAATCAGATTATTGGGCGTCTACTCGGCGTCCTTGGCAGCCTTCTTCTTCGGCGCGGCCTTCTTCTTGGGCTCTTCCGCCTCGCCGGCGCCGGCGTCGCTTGCCTTGGCCTCGGCTTTCTTCGAGGAAGCCTTCTTGGCCGGCTTCGCCTTGGTCGCGGTTTCAGCATCCTCGTCGTCGGCCATCAGCTCTTCCTTGCTGACCTTGACGTCGTTGACCGAGATCTGGCCGAGCAGGTAGTCGACGACCTTCTCTTCGAACATCGGCGCGCGCAGCGCATTGATCGCCTCGGGATTGCTGCGATAGAACTCGAAGGCTTCCTGCTGCTGATTGGCCGGGAAGCGGCGCACCTGCTCGAACAGGCCCCGCTGCAGCTCCTCGTCCGATACCGTGACGCCAGCCTTCTCGCCGATCTCGGCGAGGACCAGGCCGAGACGCACGCGGCGTTCGGCAAGGCGCATATATTCGGCGCGTGCCTCTTCTTCCGTCGTTTCCTCGTCGGCAAAGGTGCGGCCGGCGGCTTCGAGGTCGCGGTTGACCTGCGCCCAGATGTTGTTGAATTCAGCCTCGACGAGTTTCGACGGCGCCTCGAAGGAATAGGCGGCATCGAGCTGGTCGAGCAGCTGGCGCTTCACTTTCTGGCGGGTCATCGAGCCGAACTGGTTCTCGATCTGGCCACGCACGATATCGCGCAGGCGCTCGAGCGATTCCAGGCCGAGGTTCTTGGCGGTCTCGTCATTGATCTCGAGCTCGCCGGGCTTCGCCACTTCCTTGACGGTGACGTCGAAGGTGGCTTCCTTGCCGGCGAGATGCGCCGCCTGGTAGTTTTCGGGGAAGGTCACGGTGACCAGCTTTTCGTCGCCGGACTTGGTGCCGATCAGTTGGTCTTCGAAGCCAGGAATGAACTCCTTCGAGCCGAGCACCAGCGGCTGGTCGATGCCGGCACCGCCCGCAAAGGCTTCGCCGTCGATCTTGCCGACATAGTCGATGGTCACGCGGTCGCCCTCGGCGGCCTTGCCGTCCTTCGGCTCGTAGCTGCGCGCCGATTCGGCAACGCGCTTTACCTGATCGTCGACCTCCGACTCCGGCACGTCGTAAACCTGACGCGTTACCTTGATGTCGGAGTAATCCTTGATCTCGATCGCCGGGATGACCTCGTAGTTGAGGCGGAATTCGAAGTCGGCGCCGCCGGCCAGGATCTTCTCGGCCTCCTTCTCGYCCTCGGTCATGATCACTTCGGGCTGCATGGCGGCCTTTTCGCCGCGGCCCGAGATGATGGAGCGGGTCGAGTCGTTGAGGATCTCGTTGACGACCTCGGCCATGAACGATTTGCCGTACATCTTGCGCAGGTGCTGCACCGGCACCTTGCCGGGGCGGAAGCCGTTGATCCGCACCTTGCCGCGGGCATCGTTCAGCCGCGCCATCAGCTTGGCTTCCATGTCACCGGCCGGCACGGTGATCTTGATCTCGCGCTTGAGACCGGAGTTGAGCGTTTCGGTGACCTGCATCCTAAAACCTTTGTTTTCACCAACGAGGCTGCCAAACGGTCCTTGGCCGTTCACAGCCTGCCGGTATAATCCTGCCGGAAGTGGCTTTTTGTACGGAACCCGGTGATTTGACCGCTCAGCGGCTCAAAATCTCCTGAACTGCACTTCCCAAAATGTGAAGAAGTCTTTGTTTTTCCTACTTCTTCTTACATTTTGCAGAAGCGGATAGTCGCGTCCCGTCACATTCGACACGCCTTTTGTCACAGGCTCGGCTAATTTTCAACCATCTTCGCGATCAGGCGAACGATCGCCATTTGGCCCCCCGACATTGACAGAATGATGGCTACATGGGATTGCCGGGGAGCGCGGATGTGGCGGAATTGGTAGACGCCCTGGATTTAGGTTCCAGTGCCGAAAGGCGTGGGGGTTCGAGTCCCTTCATCCGCACCACCCTTCGCTCTAGCGAGCTTCGGGTGGCAGGCCACCTGAAGATCAGTGGAGGGGCCTCTCCGAAGCCTTGGCAAAGAAGGGCCGGAGCCATCAATTCCTGGCGGCGCAAGCGAGGCCCTTACGCTCGCCGAGACAATCCCGCTTTTGCCTATCCGATGCACTTGAAATAGCCCGTTGACAGGTTCTTACTTGCAACAGGCGGGTTGGGGCTCTGTCAGGTTGTGCGCGTAGTTTCTCTCGTCCTTGGGGTTGGGTCGGTTGTCGCGGCAGCGACATGTCAGGTTGAGGCATTGGAGTACACTGCGGCTTCCGCTCCCGGCCGGCAGCCGATGCTTGTTGTCTCCGGTGAATTTGGCGCCAATGAACCCCTGAACGCCTTTAGCAACGCGGTTGTGAGCAGCGGGGCCAGGGTGATCGTGTTCAACTCTCCCGGCGGCAACGTCGGCAGTGCCATTCGGTTGGGGCGTATGATCCGCGCGGCAGGGTTGGATACGCTCCAGGTTCGCCAATTGCAGTGCGCTTCGGCCTGCTCGCTGGCCTTCTTGGGTGGCGTCCACCGTGTTGCCGAACCAGGTTCAATCGGCGTTCATCGGGCGTCCTTCAAACCGGCTGACGGGATGTCCATCCAAGAAGCGGAGGCCCGTGTCCAGCTCGGAACGGCCGCGATCAGATCCTATGTGGTCGAGATGGGAGCGGATCCCAAGCTGATGGAATTGGCTTCGAGCTATGACAAGGATGACATAAGATACCTGTCGGCCAGCGAAATGGCAGAGTTGCGTGTGACCAATGCCGCAGCGAACCAGTCGCCTGCAGATACATCGCAGCTGTCAACGAGGCCAAATCCTGCGCCCGTGCCTGCTCCTGAAGCCAACGCCAGGCAGCAGCCGGAAAGCGTTGCGGTCGCCTTCGTCAGGGATCTCATCGAGCATCATGGCGACAACGATGATTTCGCTCTTGCTCAAGTTCAGGCGTCCTACGCCCCCACGGTCGACTATTATGGCAAGTTGACGAACCTGAGCTCGATTATTCAGGACAAGAGGAACTATTACCAGCGATGGCCTGAACGCGGATATAAAGTCCGCAATGACAGCATTGTGGTCACCTGCGCTAACGATCGCTGCATGGTGTCGGGCGTCTATGACTGGGTTGTGCGCAGCCCCTCGATACACAAGCAGGAGAAAGGCGTAGCAAACTTTAGCTATACGATTTCGATCGGTCCCTTTCCCMAAATCGTGGCAGAGACAGGCAGTGCTGAGCGGTAACCGGGACCATCGTTAACGCGGACCGTCGCGCTGACGCCACGGCCCTGTGCCCTCTAGTAAAGCTGCTCCTCGAACAGTGTCTTGTCGCCATCCATCAGCGCCTTGATCTGCGGCGTGCCATTGGCCGAGAGCGCCAGCTTGATGYCGAATGGCCGCACGCGCATGTCATCCTGGATCGCCATCCCCTTGCCTTCCGGCAAATAGAAGCGGTCRACGCCGTATTCCGGCGTGAACGTCATGTCGGGCGAGCGCAGATCCCAGCCCGCGGCGACATGTCCGGCGATATCGGCTTCATCCGAGCCGGCAGGCGCCGGCGCCTGGTCGAACCACGCGGTTGTCGGCTGCCAGTAGCCGTCGGCGCCCTTTTTTAGCCGGACCACGATCGAAGTGTCGTCGCTGAAGAGCTTGCCTTGCGGGATGTTGGCGATCAGCTTCACCGGGATCCGCGATATGCTGTTGTTGACCGAAATATAGTCGCCCCGCAGCAGATCGCGCGGATCGACGGGCTCGACCTTGAGCAGAACTTCCTTGCCGTTGCGTAGGATCGCCGCCCGTCCAGCGATAATCCAACCGAGGAAGCCGGTCTGGACCAGCGACAGAACCAGCGCCGAGATGATCAGTCTTTTGCTGCTCATGCCGCTGCCCCTCCGGCAGGTGTCCTCATGCGCCTCTCGATCCGGATGATGGCCAGCGCCAGGATGCCGAGCAGCACGGCAGCGGCCAGGAAGAAGCCCGCCGTGCCGAGCATCGATTGCAAGGTGACGCTGTAGATGATGGCAAGTTCGAAGGCGAAGCCGGCATAGGCCAGCCAGCGCACTCCCCGGCTTTCGCGACCTGCCAGCATGATCGCCGCGACAATACCGGCCAACGCGACGACCGAGGCGACGGCAAAGCCGCTGTTGTCGACACTTTCATTCGCTAGTTCGAATTGGATAATCGCCAGGCCCGTCAGGAATCCAAGCAGCGCATGCAGCGGCAGTCGACCGCCGAGCTGCAGGATCCTGTMGACCGATCCCGCGGCGAAGACGCCAGCGGCAAACAATGCTGCCGAACCTGYGACAACCGGGATGGCGACCCGCAGCGTGTTGTGGTCGAGAGCCAGGAGGACAAGATAGAAGATCAGCGACAGGATGATGAAATGGCGTGCCGCCCGGCTGCGTGTCCAGAACGAAATGGCGAACAGAACGAGCGCCATGACGACGAAGAAATGCGGAAATCCGGCATGCCAATAGTAGCCGAACCCCTTGAAGAACAGCCAGCCGTCGGCGATGCCGGCCGCGCCCACGGTGAGCGGACTGGATCGCAATGCGACCGCCGCCAGCGCCGTGCCGGCGCCCCAGGTCAACAGCGCCGAGGCCTCGTCGCCCGACAGATGATACATCTGGCCGATCAGCGCGATCGACCCGCCGAAGGCCGCGGCGGCAATGATCCATAGCGCCTCGCCGATCGCCGCGTGGTCGCGTGTCTTCAAGACAGCGCCRCCGACATAGCCGCCGACGATCACGGCAAACAGCGCCGCCACGCGCGCAAGACGCGGAATGGCTTCCCAGTTGGCGGCGACGAAGATCAGGATCGCGGCGCCGAACAGAAGCGCTGCCATCATCGCCAGGATGGCGCCGAAGCTTAGCGATGCTCGCTCATTGGCGGCCACGTCGCGCGTCAATGCCTCGGCGGTCGGCGCATCGATCAGGCCTGCCTCCCGCCAGCGGGCGATATCCGCCCTCACCTTCGTCGCATAGCCCGCCATGCGTTTCCCCCGAGCTTCGTCATTCTTTTAGCCTCAAGGCTCAAACCTTTGACGCAGCGGCATTTTCCGATTCGGTCTTCTTTGTGTCGCAAGCGTGAATGGCCGTTAATGTTGCATTGCACAGTTTGCATTGCTGCCATGCGCCAATGGCACTTTTAAACCGATATGACCGCACCTATTTTCCGTTCGTACACAAACGGTATGACCTGAACTAAAGACGAAACGAGCACTACCATGAACCTGATCCGCAACTACCGCAACTGGCGCCGCTATCGCGAGACCGTCGCTGAACTGAGCCGCCTGTCGAACCGTGAACTGACCGACCTCGGCATCAGCCGCAGBGACATCCACTACGTCGCCCGCAAGGCGGTCTAATCCGCTTCGGACCGCGAATGGTCCGAACCAGTTTTGAAAGAGCAAGAGCATGAACCTGATCCGCAGCTACCGTAATTGGCGCGTTTATCGCGAGACGGTTTCCGAGCTGGGTCGGCTTTCGAACCGCCAGCTCCATGATCTCGGCATCGTTCGCGACGAGATCAAGATGATCGCCCGCAAGGCGGTTTGATAAGGAATTTCGCCAGGGTCGACCTCCTCCCCGACCCTGACGGATACGGTCAGCCTTTACCTCCTCCCGAAGGTTGACCACCGAAACGGCGCCCGCCGGACCTCCTCCCCCGGCGGGCGTTGTTCTCGACAAAGGCTTCGCCCCTTTTCAAATGGCGGAAGGAATTTCGTCAAAGCCGACCTCCTTCCCGGCGATGACGAATAGGGTCGATCTTCTCCTCCTCCCGGAGATCGACCACCAAAACGACACCCGCCGGACCTCCTCCCCCGGCGGGTGTTGTGTTTTTGGGGCAGGCCTCCCGCATCACCCGTTCAGCCGCGATTGCAATCCCCACGCCAAGCGACTATTTCGGCGAATATGAGCAAAAATCCCGTCCACGTCATTGGCGGCGGTCTCGCCGGCTCGGAAGCCGCTTGGCAGATCGCTGAGGCCGGCGTTCCGGTCGTGCTGCATGAAATGCGCCCGGTGCGCGGCACCGACGCGCACAAGACCGACGGGCTGGCCGAACTCGTCTGCTCCAACTCCTTCCGCTCGGACGACGCCGAAACCAATGCGGTCGGCCTGCTGCATGCCGAAATGCGGCTCGCCGGCTCGCTGATCATGAGCTCAGGCGACGCGCATCAGGTGCCGGCCGGCGGCGCGCTTGCCGTCGACCGCGACGGCTTTTCAGAAGCCGTCACAGCGAAGATCAAGGCGCATCCGCTGATCACTATCCAGCGCGAGGAAGTGCCGGGCCTGCCGCCGGCGGAATGGGACCAGGCAATCATCGCCACCGGCCCGCTGACCGCCCCTTCGCTTGCTCAGTCTATCGCCGAGGCAACGGGCGCCGATGCGCTCGCCTTCTTCGACGCCATCGCGCCGATCGTGCATTTCGACACCATCGACATGAATGTCTGCTGGTACCAGTCGCGCTACGACAAGGTCGGCCCCGGCGGTTCCGGCAAGGACTACATCAACTGCCCGATGGACAAGGAGCAATATCTCGCCTTCGTGGCGGCGTTGCTGGAGGGGCAAAAAACCGAGTTCAAGCAGTGGGAAGGCACGCCCTATTTCGACGGCTGCCTGCCGATCGAGGTGATGGCCGAACGCGGCGTCGAGACGCTGCGCTATGGGCCGATGAAGCCGATGGGGCTCACCAATGTCCACAATCCGTCGGTCAAGGCCTATGCGGTGGTGCAGCTTCGCCAGGACAATGCGCTGGGCACGCTTTACAACATGGTCGGTTTCCAGACCAAGCTGAAGCATGCCGAGCAGGTGCGCATCTTCCGCACCATTCCGGGGCTCGAAAACGCTGAATTCGCCCGCCTCGGCGGCCTGCACCGTAACACCTACATCAACTCGCCAACATTGCTCGACCCGTCGCTTCAGCTGAAGTCGCGGCCGGGCCTGCGCTTTGCCGGCCAGATCACCGGTTGCGAAGGTTATGTGGAAAGCGCCGCGATCGGCCTGCTGGCAGGCCGTTTCRCTGCCGCCGAGCGGCTCGGCCAAGCGGCCTCGCTGCCGCCGCCGACCACCGCCTTCGGCGCGCTGCTCAACCACATCACCGGCGGCCACATCGTCTCGGACGACGAGCCGGGCAAACGCTCCTTCCAGCCGATGAACGTCAATTTCGGCCTGTTCCCGCCGGTCGAGGCCCCAAAGTCCGAAGGCAAGCGCCTGCGCGGCAAGGACAAGACGATCGCCAAGCGCCGCGCGATCACGGCGCGCGCATTGGCTGATTGCCGCGAGTGGTTGGGCCTGCCTGCACAAGCGCAGGCTGCGGAATAAGCTTTTCGCCGGCTTGGCGGCTGGTGCTGGCGATCTGCCGCCTTGCGGATTTCCGCGGATGGGCCCCTGACCGGCACTGGCAGTTTCATGGAAGGCGGCTCGCGCCTTGTTGACGCGAGACGTTTATGTCARAGGGCCGCCCAGCCCCGCATGGCATGACGCAAGAGCAGCCAGTGCCGGCGCAACGTCGAGATCGTTGCGGCCTCCTTCAGCGGCGATCGCGCTCCCTCCATCTTGTCGAGATAGGCCCGTGTCAGCGCGAGCGGCAGGAAGGCCGGACGCAGTGACGCGGGAAGAGCCGACGCGCCCTTCTCGAAGGCACCGAGATGCTCGCGCGCCAGCGCGCTCATCGCGGCCACCGCGCGCTCCGCGCCGACCCCACCATCGCCTTTGACGAATTCCTCCGGAGAGGAGCCGGCCGCCGCAAGAATATCCGCCGGCACATAGCACTGTCCGCGCCGACGATGCATCGGCAACAGGAGCAGCAGGCCGGTGATCGCCTGCGCGCAGCCCGCCCTGCCCGACAGTTCGGCAAAGCCCGGTGCGGCGGTCGCGTCGAGCACCATCGCCGCAAGCTGGATGAGGGCTGCCGCCGTCTCGCCGCAATAGCCCTCGAGGTCGGTCCGCGACGGCATCGGATCGTCGTACAGATCGAAGATCCGCGCTTCGAGCATGTTCTCGAATGCGGCCTTCGGCAGGTGGTTGGCGGCAATCGCCGCCCTCAATGCATCAGCGGTCGGATGGCCTGTTTCCGCCTCGCCTTCGGAGGCGATCACATCGCGCCACCATTGCAGCCTGACCTCGCCCGGCAACGGCTCATGGATGCGGTCGCGCACGCTGGCGACCTCGGCGTTGAAGCCGTAGAGCGCAAGCAATGCATCGCGCCTATCGGACGGAGCGTAGAGCGCCGAGAGAAAGCGGTCATGATCGGCGGCGCGCACCGCCTCCATGACGATGGTTGAGGCGCCGGTCATTCAATCGACGGCTATCAGCGCTGCGGCCACGGYGCGATCCTCGGCCAGAAGCACATTGTAGGTGCGCACCGCCGCCCCGGTCGACATCGGGTCCGCCGTTATGCCTGCCTCCTTGAATGCCGTGCGCAACGCGGCCGGCAGCGGCCGCAAATCCTTGYCGGTGCCGACCAGCAGGATCTCTATTCTATCGGCCACCGCGAAGAGCTTGTCGAAGTCCTCCCGCTTCAGCGCCTGCGGATCGGCCGGCTCCCAGCCGTGAATGCCCGACGGCAGGCACAGCAGCGACCCGCGATGCGACATGTCGGCAAAGCGGAAGCCGCCATTGCCATAGGCCTCGATCGGCGCCTTGCCCGGGAAATGCGCCTCGCGGATGATGATGCCTTTGGCCATGGGTCTAGAGCATGATGCCGAAAAGTGTGGAGCGGTTTTCGGACGACATCATGCACTATCTCTTTGATTGAGAGCCGGATTCAGATTTCAGGTCGACTCGACCTGAAATCATCCGGCTCTGACGGCGTCAGGTCGCCACGGCCTTGCCGTTGGCCGCCTTGGTCTCTTCGGCGGTCGCGGCCTGCGGCCTGAGCTTGAAGAGGATCAGCAGCGGCGCGGCAATGAAGATCGACGAATAGGTGCCAAAGACCACGCCGAACAGCATCGCCAGCGTGAAGGAGCGGATCACCTCGCCGCCGAACAGCACCAGCGCCAAGAGCGCCAGCGATGTCGTGACCGACGTCAGCGTCGTCCTCGACAGCGTCTCGTTGATGGCATTGTTGAGAAGCTGCGGCAGCGGCATCTTCTTGTATTTTCTGAGATCCTCGCGGACGCGGTCGTAGACGACGATGGTGTCGTTCAGCGAATAGCCGATGATCGTCAGGATCGCCGCCAGCGACGACTGGTTGAACTCCAGCCCCGATATGACGAAGAAGCCGATGGTCATCACCACGTCGTGGACCGTGGCAACGATGGCGCCGACCGCAAACTGCCATTCGAAGCGGAACCAGACATAGAGCAGGATGCCGACCAGCGCGATCAGCATGGCGATCGTGCCTTGCTTGGCCAGTTCGCCGGAAACCGTCGGACCCACCACTTCCACGCGACGGAAGTTATATTGATCCTGGAGTTCGCCCCTCACCTTGTCGATGACGGTCTGCTCGGCGTTTTCGCCGGCGCCCTGCGCGCCGACGCGGATCAAGACGTCGTTCGGCGCGCCGAACTGCTGCACCTGGATCTCGCCGATGTTGAGCTGCGACAGCCTGGTGCGGATATCGCCCAGATCGGCGTCGCCCTGCCTGGACTGGACCTCGATCAGCGACCCGCCCTTGAAGTCGATGCCGTAATTGATGTCGATGGTCAGGAACCCGACGACCGAGAGGATCGACAACAGGCTGGACAGAGCWAATGTCCAGCGGCGAATGCCCATAAATGGAATCTTGGTTCCGGGCGGAATGAAGGTGACAGGCGCGCGCGGCAGTTCCTTCGGACGGGCGCGGCGCAGCCAGATCGCCACCAGCATCCGGGTGAAGGTGAAGGCGGTGAAGACTGTCGTCAGGATGCCGATGGCATAGGTGATGGCGAAGCCCTTGACGGGACCTGTGCCCAGCCAGAACAGCACCACAGTCGCGATCAGCGAGGTGACGTTGGAGTCGACGATCGTTGCCAGCGCCTTGGAGAAACCGGTGTCGATCGCCTGGATGACGGAGCGGCCGTTTCGTCGCTCTTCGCGGATACGCTCGTAGATCAGAACGTTCGAGTCCACGGCCATGCCGATGGTGAGCACGATACCCGCGATGCCAGGCAAAGTGAGCGTGGCGCCAAGCAGTGACAGCGCCCCCACGATCATGGCCACGTGCACGGCAAGCGCCACGTTGGCGAGGAAGCCGAGGAAGCCGTAGGCCACGAACATGAAGGCGACGACAAGGATCGAGCCGATCACGCCCGCGACCTTGCCGGCATGGATGGAGTCCTGGCCGAGGCCCGGACCGACAGTGCGCTCCTCGATGATGGTCAGTTTTGCCGGYAAGGCGCCGGCGCGCAGCAGCACGGCGAGATCGTTGGCGCTCTCGGCGGTGAAGTTGCCGGAAATCTGCCCGGTGCCGCCAAGGATAGGTTCACGGATTACCGGCGCCGAGATGACCTGATTGTCGAGGACGATGGCGAAAGGTTTACCGACATTCTGCTGGGTCGCCTGGCCGAACCGCGTGGCGCCCCGGGAATTGAACGTAAACGAAACCACCGGCTCGTTTGTCTGCGAGTTATAGGTCGGCGTCGCCTGCGACAGATCTTCGCCCGACACGATGACGCGGTTCTCGACCAGATAGGGAACCGGAGGATCGTCCTGAGAATACAGGACCGAGTCGCCGGGCGGAGGCCGGCCTTTCATGGCATCCTGGACCGGCATAGAGGTATCGACCATCTGGAAGGTCAGCTTGGCGGTCTGGCCAATAATGTCCTTAAGCCGCTGAGGATTCTGAAGACCGGGCACCTGGACAAGGATGCGATCGTCACCCTGTCGCTGCACGATCGGCTCGGTAGTGCCAAGCGCGTTGACGCGTCGCTCGACAACTTCGATTGCCWGCGACAACGCCGTCGAGGTCCGGTACTTGAGGCCGGCGTCCGTGACGGTAAATTTCAGCAGCCCAGGCTCTGAATCGTCCAGTGTCATCGACTGAACCGAGCCACCGGCGAAAAGACTGGCATTTACAGGATTCGTAATGGGCTTCAGCGCTGCCTTGGCCGCATCGACCTGGCTCTGGTCGTTGATGCGCACCTRCACGGTGCGACCGGTGCCGGAAAGCCCTGTATAGTTGATCTTGGCGTCCCGCAGCAGGGTCCTGATCTCGTCGCGCGTCGTCTGCAGCTGGTCTTTGATCAGATCGTTCTGATCCATCTGCAGCAGGATGTGYGAGCCGCCCTGCAGGTCGAGGCCGAGCGTCATCTGCCGTTTCGGCACCCAGTCCGGCAGTTGCGCCAGCATGCTTGCTGGGAACAGGTTGGGCGCGGCGAGGATCACTGTGACGGCCACGGCCAGCCAGATCAGGATCATCTTCAGGCGCGAGAAATAGAGCATTCGTTCTTATCCGTTCAGGCGTACAAGCGGCAGCGTTCCGCCATCGAGGTGAGGATTACTTCTTGGCGTTCTGGTTCGCTACCGGCTCGCCCTTGACGCGCACATCCGAAATCGTCGAGCGCAATGCCGTGACCTTGGTTCCGCCGCCAAGGTCGATCTCCAACTCATTGTCGTCGATCACCTTGGTCACCTTGCCGACGAAGCCGCCGCCGGTCACCACCGTATCGCCACGGCGCACCGCAGCCAGCATTTCCTGGCGCTTCTTCAGCTGAGTGCGCTGCGGCCTGATGATCAGAAAATACATGATCACGAAAATCAGGACAAACGGCAATATGCTGATGAACATATCGGGCGAGGTGCCGACGCCTTGGGCGTATGCCGGTGTTACGAACATCTAGAAACTCCTGGGTGGTGAAATACCGCCACGGCGGCCTCGCGAAATTTGGGCGGAATATAGTCGGTAAAGTTGCCAATGCAACTGCGCGCCCCGGCGAATCCGTTGCTTTTCCAGCCGTTTGGCGCGTGCTAGAGCGTCGCAGCCGAAGGCGGTTCGATGCCTACCGAAAGATCATGCTCCAACAAAAGCTTGGGGCTGGTTCTTGCAGCGCCGCCTTGAAGCTTTATCCGCATCCTGAATGCCAGAGCAAAAAGATCTGAAATGACCGATCGCCTCGATGCCCTGAACAAGAAGCTCGACCGCCTGATCGAGGCGGTCTCCCGCCTCGCTCCGCCGCCGGTCCCGGAGACCGATCTTTCGGTGGCCGACTGCTTCGTCTGGCAAGCCGATCCGGGCTTCCTGGAACCGGTGCGCAAGGTAAACCGCGTCGWCATAGGCCTGATCCGCGGCGTCGACCGCGTCCGCGACATCCTGCTCGACAACACGGAGCGCTTTGCGTCCGGTTTTGCCGCCAACAACGTACTGCTCTGGGGCGCGCGCGGCATGGGCAAGTCGTCGCTGGTCAAGGCCGTGCACGCCAAGGTCAATGCCTCCGACAAGCTCGACCGGCCGCTGAAGCTGATCGAGATCCATCGCGAGGATATCGACACGCTGCCCAAGCTGATGGGCCTGCTGAAGGCGGCACCCTACCACTTCATCCTATTTTGCGACGATCTTTCCTTCGACCACGACGACACCTCCTACAAGTCGCTGAAGGCGGCGCTTGAAGGCGGCGTCGAGGGCCGGCCGGCCAATGTCATCTTCTACGCGACGTCGAACAGGCGCCATCTGTTGCCGCGCGACATGATCGACAATGAGCGCTCGACCGCCATCAACCCGTCGGAGGCGGTCGAGGAAAAGGTCTCGCTGTCCGATCGGTTCGGCCTGTGGCTCGGTTTCCACAAATGCTCGCAGGACGAATATCTCGACATGATCGACGGCTATGTCCGCTATCACGGCCTCGCCATCGACCCCGAGACATTGCGCGCGGAAGCACTGGAATGGGCGACGACGCGCGGCAGCCGCTCCGGTCGCGTCGCCTGGCAGTTTACCCAGGACCTTGCCGGGCGCCTCGGCAAGCCGCTCAAGGACTGATTGTCCGTCGCAACTGAAAAAGCCCGCCCCTTGCGGAGCGGGCTGAAGCCGGCGGGCCGGACTGGAGGTCAGGCGGCCCACAATTGTTCTTATTCTATTCGAGATAGCCGGCCGGGTCGACCGGGGCGGAGTTCTTGCGCACCTCGAAGTGCAGCTTCGGCGAGTCCGTCGTGCCGCTCATGCCGGACAGAGCGATCTCCTGGCCGCGCTTGACCTTCTGGCCGCGCTGCACCTCGATCGAGCTGGCATGGCCGTAGACGGTGACCAGCCCGTTCTCGTGGCGCACCAGCACGGTGTTGCCGAACTCCTTAAGGCCGTCGCCGGCGTAGATGACGACGCCGTTCTCGGCCGCCTTGATCGGCGTGCCTTCCGGAACCGCTATGTCGACGCCGTCTTTGCCGGCGCCGAAGCCGGAGATGACACGGCCGCGCACCGGCCAGCGCATCTTGCCAATGCCGGTCGCGTCCGGCGCCTCCGCCTTGTCGTCCTCGGCCTGCTGAATGACCTTGGCGTCCTTCTTCGGCGGCGTGTAGGAGGCGAGCGTTTCCGACGGGGTGGTCTTTGCCGGCGGCGGGGTGGTCGCCGTTGTCACCGGATCGACGGTCGCCTTGGCGGCAGTCGCGGCTGCCGGCTTGGCGGCGGCGACAACGGTGCCGCCGGCCGGAACTTTGAGCGTCTGCCCGATCCTCAGCAGGCCGTCCTGCATGCCGTTGGCCTGCTTGAGCGCGGCGACGCCGACACCGGTCTTCCTGGCGATAGAGGACAATGAATCGCCCTGCTGGACCGTGTAGGTGCCGCCGGCGCCGGCCGGCTTGGCCTCGGCCAACTGCGGCGCGGGCTTGGCGTTCTTTGAGCCGCTGGCGGCAGCCGATGCATCGACCTGAGCGGCGGACTTGCCGTCCTTGAGCTTCGGCTGCTGCGGCAGCACGGCGACCTTCTCCGGGGCGCCGACGGGCTTCGGCGTATTGGCGGGCTTGGTGTTGTCGGCAACCTTCGGCTGGCCCTTGCTTGAATAGGCATAGGCCGGGATGACGATTTTCTGGCCGGTCCGGATGCCCTTGCTGGCATCGAGACCGTTGACCTTGATGATCGCGTCGGCCGGCACATGATATTGCCGCGCCAGGCCGGAAATCGTCTCGCCTTCTCTAACCACGATCTCGGTCGCGTGCGGCGCCGCGCTTGCGTTGCGCACCGCATCGGGCTCGGCGGTCTTGAAGGGCTTCGCGRCCGGCACGGTGCCCGTCGTCGACTTGTCGACATGCGGTGCTGCGGGAGCAAGAGCCGGCGCCGAAGCGGTGCGCATCGGCTTGGCGGCCGCACCCGAGGGCGGCGGCAGTTGCTGCGATGTCACCGGCTCGAGGCTGGAGCGGCTCACCGACTGGGTGCGGCTGCCATCGACCGGTGCGGGCGCGACCGTGTCGCCCGGATAGGGCTGATCGACATTCTGCTTGTTGATAATGGCGCGCTGGTTGTTGGTGGACGAAGTGAAGACATCGTCGACACCGTTGAAGCGCATGGCCTGGGAACTGCACCCGGCGGCGGCGCCGGCGATCATGAGGACGGCGCAGCCACGCGCCAGATTGCGTCCGTTTGCCTTCAACACATTGAATTGCATCGCACTAACCCGCACAGACCCGGTACAACTGGTCATGATTAAAGCGCGTTAATGTTACTGGGCGGTTAACCCATTAGAATCCGTCGAAAATTTTCTTAAAACATTTCGAAAAGCGCGGAAGCTGGGTTTAGATTCAGGTCAGGCCGCGTCGAAAATGGTGGCTTGCGAGAACCGGAGCGGAGCGTACTTGAAGTACGTGAGCACCGGAAGCGCAGGAAGCCGCCATTTGCAGGCCGGCCTCACCTGAATCCAAGCCCAGCTAGATGACCGCGGCGACGCTGCGCAAGATCGGCTGCAGCCTCACCATGCCGATATCCTCACGCTCGAAACGGCTGCCGACCTTGGTGAGCTTGGCCAGCACCTGCTCGCCTTCTTCCGGACCGATCGGCGCGATGACGATGCCGCCGCTCGACAGCTGGTCGAGCAGGAAGCGCGGCAGGCTGTCGAAGGCCGCCCACGCTAGGATGCGGTCGAATGGCCCTTCGTTCGGCAGGCCGTTGGAGGCATCTGCCTGACGCGCGATGACGTTGCTGATGCCGAGTGCCTCGAAGCGCTGCTTGGCCTGTTCAGTCAGGGTTTTGTAGCGGTCGACGGTGACGACGCGCGCCGCAAGCCGCGACATCACGGCAGCGGAGTAGCCAGATCCAGTGCCGATCTCGAGCACGCGGTTGCCCGGCTCTATGGCAAGCGCCGCGATCACTGCCGCCTGCAGGTCCGCGCCCTCGATCGCCTCGCCGCATTCGATCGGCAGCATGCCCTCCGACCAGGCCATCGAATGGAACTGCGCCGACAGGAAGCCGCGCCGCGGCGTCGCCTCGAAGGCGGCGATCAGCGCCTTCGGCGCCGTGCCGCGGCCGCGCAGGCGAAGCAGGAAAGCGGCAAAACCCTCTCGATCTTCAGTGTTCATGAGAGCGCCTTGGTCAGTTGGTCGCGGAGTTCATGGGCGGTCAGGTCAAGCTGCAGCGGCGTCACTGACACCAGCCGGTTGCGCAATGCATAGAGGTCGGTGCCCTTCTTGCCTTCGACCGGCTCGCGGCCGAAGCGCAGCCAGTAGTAAGGCAGGCCGCGTCCGTCGCGGCGCTCGTCGACCCATAGGCTGTGCACGAGCTTGCCCTGCGCGGTGACGACCGTGCCCTCGATTTCGTCGGGCGCGCAGTTGGGGAAATTGACGTTGAGCAGGACGCCCTCCGGCAGCGGCGTCGCGATTAGCTTTTCCAGCAGCGCCGGCGCCAGCGCTTCCGTGGTCTCGTAGGGGACGATGCGGTCTTCGCCGATATAGGAATAGGCTTGGCTCACCGCGATCGAGCGGACGCCGAGCAGCGCACCTTCCATCGCGCCGGCGACGGTGCCCGAATAGGTTACGTCGTCGGCGATGTTGGCGCCGGAATTGACGCCGGACAGGATCAGGTCCGGCGGCCCGGGCAGGATCTTTTTCGTGCCCATGATGACGCAGTCGGTCGGCGTGCCGCGCACGGCGAAATGCCGCTCGCCGACCTTCCTCAGCCGAAGCGGCTCCGAGATCGACAGCGARTGCGCATAGCCCGACTGGTCCTGCTCCGGCGCCACCACCCAGACGTCATCCGAGAGCGTGCGAGCGATGCGTTCGAGCGACGCCAGCCCCTCGGCATGGATGCCGTCATCGTTGGTCAGCAGGATGCGCATGAACTCATTTCGATTCGATCTTGGCGAGGCCACCCATGTAAGGCCGCAGCGCTTCAGGAATGGTTACGCTGCCGTCCTCATTCTGGTAGTTTTCCATGACAGCTATGAGAGCGCGGCCGACCGCGGTGCCCGAGCCGTTGAGCGTGTGGACGAAGCGGTTGCCCTTGCCGTCCTTGTCCTTATATCGGGCATCCATGCGCCTTGCCTGGAAGTCGCCGCAGACCGAGCAGGACGAGATTTCGCGATAGGCGTTCTGTCCCGGCAGCCACACCTCGATGTCGTAGGTCTTGCGGGCGCCAAACCCCATGTCGCCGGTGCAGAGCGTCACCGTACGGAACGGCAGGCCGAGCCGCTTCAGCACTTCTTCGGCGCACTCAGTCATGCGCTCATGCTCGGCAAGCGAGCTCTCCTGGTCGGTGATCGAGACCAGCTCGACCTTGTAGAACTGGTGCTGGCGCAGCATGCCGCGCGTGTCGCGGCCGGCCGAGCCTGCTTCCGAGCGGAAGCACGGCGTCAGCGCAGTATAGCGCAACGGCAGCTTTTCATGCGGCGTGATCTCCTCGCGCACCAGGTTGGTGAGCGGCACTTCCGCCGTCGGGATCAGTCCCAGGCGGCTGTCGCCATGCGGCGTGAAGAACAGGTCCAGTTCGAATTTCGGCAGCTGATTGGTGCCGAATAGCACCTCGTCGCGCACCATCAGCGGCGGCTGGATTTCCTCATAGCCATGCTCCGTCGTATGCAGGTCGATCATGAACTGACCGATCGCGCGCTCCATCCGTGCAAGCTGGCTCTTCAGCACCGTGAAGCGCGAGCCCGAGAGTTTAGCCGCGCGCTCGAAATCCATCATGCCGAGCGCTTCGCCGATCTCGAAATGCTCCTTCACCCAGTTCGGCCTCGCCGGCACCTCGCCGACGATGCGCTTGACGACATTGTCGTGCTCGTCCTTGCCGACCGGAACGTCGTCGAGCGGCACATTGGGTATCACCGCAAGCGCGTCGTTCAGTGCCTTGTCGAGCTCGCGCTCGCGCGCCTCGCCGTTCTGGATGAACGCCTTGATCTCGCTGACTTCGCCCTTGAGCTTGTCGGCAAGAGCTGAATCGCCCGAACGCATGGCATTGCCGATCTCCTTCGAGGCGGCGTTGCGGCGCTCCTGCTTGACCTGCAGTTCGCTCAGATGCGCGCGCCGCGCTTCATCCCTGGCGATCAGATCACCAACCGTGGACTGCGCGTCACTAGCCGACCAGGAACGCTTGACCAGCGCCTCGACCAAGGCTTTCGGGTTGTCGCGAATCCATTTGATGTCAAGCATGGCTGTCCGTCCTCAAAGTGAGGACCGAGGGCGTAAACCGCATCCTTCATCGATGCAAGACGGGCATACCGAAGAGGCCGCGATTTTCCGGCCTTTGCGTCCGTCGCCCTTAGCTTGACGAGGCGTCCGGCGCCTTCTCGGCAACAGCGTTGCCCGTTTCCCGCCGCTCGCGCGCCAGCCGGTCGCGTTCCTGGCTGCGCTCGATGAGACGCGAGGACCAGATCGCGACCTCGTAGAGCAAGATGGTCGGAAGGGCGAGACYGATCTGGCTCATCGGATCCGGCGGCGTCAGCACCGCCGCGACGACGAATGCGATGACAATCGCCCATTTGCGCTTTTCGGCCAGCGCCTGCGACGACAACAGACCGACGCGCGTCAGCAGGCTGGTCACCACCGGCAATTGGAACACCAGGCCGAAGGAGAAGATCAGCGTCATGATCAGGCTGAGATATTCCGAAACCTTCGGCAGCAGCGAAATCTGCACCTGATCATTGGTCCCGACCTGCTGCATGGCGAGGAAGAACCACATCACCATCGGGGTGAAGAAGAAATAGACCAGCGAAGCGCCCATCAGGAACAGGATCGGCGACGCGATCAGGAACGGCAGGAAGGCCTTGCGCTCGTTCTTGTAGAGGCCCGGCGCGATGAACTTGTAGATCTGCGTGGCAATCAGCGGAAAGGCGATCACCATGCCGCCGAACATGGCAAGCTTCACCTGGGTGAAGAAGAACTCCTGCGGCGCGGTGTAGATCAGCTCGACCTTATGCGGATCGAGCCCCGCCCATTGCGTCGCCCATTTGAACGGGACAACCAAAAGGTTGAACAGGCGCTTGGCGAAGAAGAAGCAGACCAGGAACGCGATGAAGAACCCGACCAGCGACCAGATCAGGCGCCTGCGCAGTTCGATGAGGTGCTCGATCAGCGGCGCCGACGATTTCTCGATCTCGTCTCTTTCCTGGTCCGAAACGCTCACTTGGCGGCTCCCGCCGTCTTCTTGGCATCGGCGGCCTTTTTCACCGCCGGCTTCCTCGCCGCCGCCGGCTTGGCCTCAGCCTTGGGCGCAGGCTTCTTGGCGGGCGCGGCGGCCTTTGCCGCCGTTGCTGACTTTACCGGTTCTTTTGCCGCCGAAATCTTGGCCGATGCCGCTTTCGCCACACCGCCGGCGGCCTTCGTCTTCGACGTCGCCGCCTTTTTCTTCGCCGCTTGTGCAGGCGCGGCAGCTTCCGGAACCGGCGCGGTCACCGAAGCATCGGTCATCGCAGGGAAAAGCGGCGCGGTCGCCGAAGCAGCCTCCGCCCCGCCGATGCCGGGAATCTCGGTTGCGCCATTCTTCAGCGGTTCGGCCGCTTGCGGCGCCGTTGCATCCGACGGCGCCTGCTCCGAAGCCGGCTTGGGCTTCATCATCGTGTCGACGCCGGCTCGCACATCGGCAGCCGCCTGCTCGAACGGATTGAGCTGCTTGCGGATTTCGGTCATCGGGTTCAGGCCCCGAAGGCTATCGACCGAACTCTTGACGTCGTCGAGTTCGGCTTCCTTCAGGGCATCGTTGAACTGCTTCTGGAAGTCGCCCGCCATGGCGCGCAATTTGGCCGCGGTGCGGCCGAAGGTGCGCAGCATGTTGGGCAAATCTTTCGGTCCGACGACCACGATCATGACGACCGCGATCACCAGCAGTTCGCTCCAGCCGACCTCGAACATGGCAATCTATTCCAACGAGAGCGCTCAGTTCAGCTCTTGCTGACCTTTTCCTTGCCCGGCGAAACGGTCTCGTCGGCGCGGTGCTCGACGGTCCGCTTGTCGTCGACGTCGTCGTCAGCCATGCCCTTCTTGAAGCTCTTGATGCCCTTGGCCATGTCGCCCATCAGTTCCGGTAGCTTGCCGCGGCCGAACAGGAGCAGCACGATGACCAGAACGATCAGCCAGTGCCATATCGATAGTGAACCCATAACAATCTCTCTCGAATGTTTTCCCTCGGCGATGATCTATGCGTTTTCGCTCGGGGATTCAAACAGAACCGCAATGAAGTTGATAAAATGGCTCGCCGATGTCACGCACTTTCGGCGTGATCGCCTTGCTACGAATCCGCGCAGCCTCTCCCCATAGACCATTCACTCCGGAATCTGCGGTCACTCTTCCGTGACGCGTGGCGTGAGCAGCCCCAGTTCCTCCAGATCGATATYGGTCAGCGCATCCTCGTCCTCGGCCAGTGCCTCCGGATCGGCCGGCGGCACCGGTATCGAGAAGTTGGCCGGCATGCGCGTCGACAGCAGCCCTGCGCCCTTCAGTTCTTCCATACCGGGCAGGTCGCGGATTTCCTCCAGCGCAAAGTGATCGAGGAACGCGTCGGTGGTGCCATAGGTAACGGGACGGCCGGGCGTGCGGCGGCGGCCGCGCATCCTCACCCACTCCGTTTCCAGCAGCATGTCCAGCGTCCCCTTCGAGGTCTCGACGCCTCTGATGTCCTCGATCTCGGCGCGCRTCACCGGCTGGTGATAGGCAATGATCGCCAGCACTTCGAGCGCCGCGCGCGAGAGCTTGCGCTGCTGAACGGTGTCCCGGCTCATCAGGAAGGCAAGATCGCCGGCGGTGCGGAACGCCCAGGCATCGCCTACCCGCACGAGGTTGACGCCACGCTTGGCATAGATTTCCTGCAGGTCGGCCATCGCCGCCGCGATGTTGACGCCTTCGGGCAGGCGCGCCGCCAGCTGCCTTTCGCTCACCGGCTCGGCGCTGGCGAAGATGATCGCCTCTGCCATGCGGACGGCTTCCGACAACTGCAGCCGCTCGGCAGGGTTCTCGATGGAGCCCTGTTCGGCTATCTCGTCTTCCGGTTGGTCTTCGACCTTGAACGGGATGACCGAAGCATTGGCGCGTTCGCTCATGATACCACCTCGACTGCCTTGATCCCTTGTGCGCGGCCGCGCAGGTAGATCGGCGCGAAAACCTGATCTTGCCGCACCTCCAGCTTGCCCTCGCGCACCATTTCGAGTGTTGCGGCGAAGGAACTGGCGACAGCCGTGCGCTTCTCGTCCGGCGCCGCCAGATACTGGATCAGGAAGCTGTCGAGCGCCGTCCAGTCACCAACCGTCCCGACCAGCCGCGCCAGCACCTCGCGCGCGTCCTTCAAGGACCACACGGCGCGCCGGGCTATCGTCACGTTGCTGATCGCCTGCCGCTGGCGCTGCTGCGCATAAGCGGTCAGGAGATCGTAGAGCGAGGCCGAATAGGCGTTGCGCTTTTCGACGATGACCATTTCCGGCATGCCGCGCGCAAAGACGTCGCGTCCGAGCCGGTTGCGGTTGACCAGCCGCGCCGCGGCATCGCGCATCGCTTCCAGGCGCTTCAGACGGAACTGGAGCACAGCCGCCAATTCCTCGCCGCTCTCGCCCTGTTCGCCAGGCTGCTTCGGGATGAGCAGCTTCGACTTGAGGAAGGCTAGCCATGCCGCCATCACCAGATAGTCGGCCGCGAGTTCGAGTCTGAGCGCCCTCACCTTCTCGATGAACGCCAGATACTGCTCGGCGAGCGCCAGGATCGAGATGCGCGCCAGATCGACCTTCTGGTTGCGGGCCAGATGCAACAGAAGGTCAAGCGGACCCTCAAAGCCGGCGACATCGACCACCAGCGACGGATCGCCGGTAAGCCGTGAATCGTCGTTCTCGGCCCACAGACGGTCCATCGGTGCGGCCTTCGTGGCCTTGCTGTCCAATGTCTCCGCCACTTGCCTTTCTTTCCCTTCGGTTCAGGCCACCGCTTCGAAATAGGTAGCGAATTCCGCGCGTATCGCACTTTCGTCGGCGGCGTCGCGGTCCTTGATATAGGTCAGCGCCCGCTCCGCTCTCGCCAGGGACTTGCCTTCAAGCGCCGTAGTGCGCGACGCAATGCCGGACATTTCCTCGAAAACGCCGTTGCAGTGAAGGACGAGATCGCAGCCGGCCGCAAGGATAGCGGCGGCCTTTGTCGGGAAATCCCCAGAAAGTGCCTTCATCGACGTGTCGTCGCTCATCAACAGCCCGTCGAAGCCGATCTCGCCGCGGATCACCTCGTTGACGACCTTGGCCGAGGTCGTCGCAGGATTGTCCGGGTCGACGGCGCTGTAGACGACATGCGCCGTCATGGCCATCGGCAGATGATTGAGCGCCTTGAACGGGGCGAAATCATGCCGCCGTAGCTCCGCAAGCGGCGCATCGACCGTCGGCAGCGCGAAATGCGTATCGGCAAAGGCGCGGCCATGGCCGGGAATATGCTTCATTACCGGCAGGACGCCGCCCGACATCAGGCCCTCGGCCGAAGCCCGGCCGAGCTCGATCACCGCATTAGGCTCCATGCCATAGGCTCGCGCGCCGATGACGTCGCTCGCGCCTTCGACCGGAACATCGAGGACCGGCAGACAGTCTGCGGTGATGCCGTGGCGCAGGAGATCGAAGGCATGCAGTCGGGCCAAGAGCCAGGCGGCACGGCGACCGGCCTCGCGATCGTCGCGCCAAAGGGCGCCGAGCGCGCCGCCGGCCGGGTAGTTCGGCGCCAGCGGCGGCCGCAGCCTCTGCACCCGGCCGCCCTCCTGGTCGACGAAGACCGGAGCGTCCGGACGTCCGACGCAGTCGCGCATCGAGGCGACCAGATCGCGGATCTGCTCGGTCTCGCCGACGTTGCGCGCGAACAGGATGAAGCCCCAGGGGCGTTCATCACGATACAAGCGGATTTCCTCAGGAGTGAGCGTTTTCCCGGCGCAGCCGAGGATCATGGATTTTGATTCGGTCATGAATGAAACCTTAGGGCTTTGGCAAGGCAAAGGGAATCACCCCCGCCCACCGGCACCGGCAGGCCGGAAAGCCGTCCACAACGAAAAGCCGGCGCGGCCTTGCGGCAGCGCCGGCTTTGGTACGCTTGAGACGATCAGCGCGACACGAAGCAGGTGCCGCCTGCCGCCTTGTAGCTGGTGCACAGGTTGACCGCGTCGTTGCGCGACTGCGTCGGAACGCGGACGCGGTAGAAAGTGCCCTTGCCGGCGATCTCCGCCTTGACGATGTTCGCCGTGCGCCCGGCAAGCACGCTGCCGTAACGGCGCTGCAAATCCTGATAGGTCGACTGGGCGCTCTCAACCGTCGGCTGCGAGGCGATCTGCATCGACCACGAGCCGCCGCCTGACGCGGCAGGATCGATGGAGGCGACCTGGTCCGGTTTGACCTCGCCGACGATGTCGACCGGCTGATCGGACGGACGCGGCGGCGCCACCGGCACCTTCGCGGGCGTGCTGGCCGACTGGGCCTTGGCTTCCGCCGCCTTCGGCGCGGCGGCCGGTTTCGCTGCTGGCGCAGCCGGCTTGGCGGTATCGGTTTGGTCGTCAGCGCCCTGATCGGCAGCCTGGCCGGCGGTCGGCGTGGTTGTACCCGTCGGCTGGGCATCGCCCTGCCCGGCGGGGGCGACCGGCTGCGGCGCCGGATCGGCCGGCTCGGTCGCCGCGATTTTCGGCGCGGGGGCGGAATCCTCGCGCGGAACCAGCGAGCCGTCAGGCTTCACCATCATGGTCTTCACCTTGCGCGGCGCAACGGCGACGACATCATTGTTGGTCCCCTTGTCAGCATCCTGCAGCACCTGGGCGATGCGGTCTTCCGACTTCGGCGCCGGAGCGGCCGGCTGCGTGCTTGYGGGCGCGGCAGCCTGGGCAGTAGCCGGCGCTAGGCCCGGACCCGGCGCCGCCGCCTTCGGAGCCGAAGCCGCTGCTTTCGCGCCAGGCACTGCCGTGCCCGGGTTGCCGGCTGCGTCGGTGCCCGGAGTTGCATCGGTATCGTCAGGCGAAAGGTCGACGACGCGGCTCTGCGGCGGCTCCTTCGACACGATGTCGATCGGCTCCTCGACATTGGTCACCAGCTTCTGCTGCACCGGTTCGGCGGGCTTGGCAGCACCGCCCTTGGCCACCGCGTCATAGACCTTGCTGTCCTGGTTCGGCACCACCGCGCCGCCTGGATTTTCCGGCTTGACCTTGATCGGCGAATTGTCGGCCTTGACGATCACGGGCGCCTCGCTGCTGCCCTTGCCGCCGAAGGAGAAGGCAAGCGCGCCGAGGCCGCCGGCGATCACCGCGGCGCCGACGAGCGCGGCAACAAGCAGGCCGCGGCTGCGCGGCTTCACGGTCTCGCGTTCGGCAAGGCCGGGCACAGTCATCGCCTCGTCGAGCTCTGGATCGTAATCAAGCTCGTCGACGGGATCGTCCGCCAGCGATACCGGCCGGCTGCCCGGCAAATCGTCGGCGTCGAAGTCGCTGGCCGCCGCGGCGTAGGATGCGGCCTTCGGAGCAGCAGTCGTCTCGGCGCGCAACTCGCGGCGATCATAGCCGGTCTTGAAGCCCGCATTGTAGGAATCGTCGTCATAGCCCCGGCCCTGCACCGGCGCCTGGGCGATCTCGGTCGCGTTCATCTCGGTAAGCAGGGTCGCGAACTCGGTATCGAGATCGTCATAGGCGGGAGCCGCCGGCTGATCCTCCTCGAAGCTGAGTTCCGGAATATCGAGGTCGTCGGCCAGCGCCACCACGCGCTCCGGCACATCGACCGTCTCGACATCCGGCATTTCTTCATCGTGGCGAGACTGCGGCTCGGGGGTCGGCTTGACATAGGCGGAATAGTCATTCGCCGGCTCGTCACGATAGGCGGGCGCCGACATCGGCTGCGCCGGCTTGGCGTAGGCGGAATAGTCCGTCGCCGTCTCGACACGATAGCCAGATGCCGCCGTCTGCGGGGCCGCAGCCGCCGGCTGCGCCGCGAACGACGCCTGCGCTGGCGCGGCAACCGGCGTCACGCGGCTCCACGAGCGGGACGGCTCGGGCGCGACCTGCGCGTGCGTCTCGATGCCCTTCGCGAAGGCGGCATCGAAAGCCTCGTCATCGAAATCGATGCTCGGTTCGGCGTCCGGCTCGGAAGCCGCGCCTTCAAAGCCCTGCCGTTCGAGTTCGTCGGCGAGCAGCGCGTCGAGGTCGGCATCGGCTGGCCGGGCGTTCTCCTCGCTCCGCTCATCGATATCCCAATCGAGTTCCTCGGCCGCGGCAGCCTTCTGGTCGCTATGGCTGGCCGGCGGAACGACCGGTTGCTGTGCCGGAGCAGGTTCCTCGGCGACCGGAATGGGGGCAGCGGCCGGAATAGGAATGACCGGAGCCGGCGCGACCGGAACGGGCCGCGCCGTCATGGCGCCGAGCAGTGCGTTGAGTTCGTCTTCCAGGCTCCGCTCGCCGGCGGCCACGRCCGGCTTGACCGGCTCGACTGCCGCAACCGGTCGAGCCGGTACCGTCACGGCCGGCGCGGGCTCCGCAAACGAAGGCTCGGCCGCGGCAACGGGCTCGACGTCTGGAACTTCCGGTGGTTCGGAGAGAGCGTCACCGAAGCTGAGTTCGAAATCGTCTTCGAGTACCTCATCGGCCGCAGTCGCGTGATCGGCAACGGGTTCAGGATCGACAGCCGGAGCTTCCGGCTCTTCGGCAAGGGCGTCACGGAAGCTGAGCTCGAAATCGTCTTCGAGGACCTGATCGGCCGCGGCCTCATGATCGGCAGCGGGTTCGGAATCGAGAACCGGCTCGGGATCGGCGGCGAAATGGACGGCTTCGGCAGGCGCCTCGACAGCCGGCGGCTGCTCGTCATCGACCGCCAGCTCCTGCTCCAGGGTCAGATCCTGCTGGTGATCGAGGTCCATATCGATATCGGCCATTGCCTCATCGAATTGGGCCTCATCGAACTGGGCCTGATTGAATTGTCCATCGAAATCTTCGTCGGCGATCGGCTGGTCGGCAGCAGCGACGTGAGCCTCGATCGGCTGAACGTCTGCGGCCTCGTTCTGCTCGATCTCACGGTCATCGAACGCCAGTTCGTCCTCGATCGCCCCCTGAATGGCATCGAAAGCCGGCTCGGCCGCGGGCTCAGCAACAGCAGGYTCGACCGCGGCAATGGCGCCATGACCGGTATCGGCCTCGCGATGGCGAGGATGGAAGTCTCGATCCAGCGAGGCTGCCATTTCCTGATCGATCGAAAGGTCGTCCTCCAGGGGCGAGACTTCCAAGGAATTCGCGACCGCCTTGTCGAAATCGTCGTCGAAGGCAACGTCGGCGACCGGTTCCGGCGCCTGCACCGGGGCAAAGTGGGCGTGATCGGCCGCGTCGTCAAAGACGAAATCCTGCTCCAAGGAAGCGGCAAGCTCGTCGTCGGTGGTCGCCTGGTAAGCCGGCTGGTAGGCGGCAGCCTGCTGTGTGGCCTGCGCGCTCTCCTCGCCGAAGTCGCCCATCAACTCCTTTTCGAGGTCGATGTCGAAGTCGGGCGCTTCCGCGGCCTGGTTTGTGGGCGCAGCCTTTGCGACCACCGGCGTCTGCGGCCTCACCGGCTGACGCGGGTCGAAACCCATGATCCTGGTCAGTTCCGCGAACGGATCGTCGGCGGCGATGTCGTTGTTTTCGGCTACTTTCAGCTGGGTTCTGTCTGCCATTATTGTTCCCGAACTCGCACACAGTCGGACGCCATGGACGTCGCGCAGGGTTGGCCCTTACCAGCGCAATGTGGGCAAAAGGTGACAGGTTTTTTAGTCAAACCTAACGCATTTCRGTAGGCGCATCAGCCCCTATCAGCGTCAGGCCGGAGGTCAAAACATCCAAAACAGCCTGCACCAGCCCTAGTCTGGCATACGTCAATTGTGGGTCGTTAACCTTAACAAAACGTAAGTCTGGGTTGTCGGTGCCCCGATTCCAGTGTGCGTGGAAGGCTGACGCCAAATCGTAGAGGTAGAATGCCAGCCGGTGGGGTTCCAGCGCAAGTGCCGCGGATTCAATCAACCGTGGATATTCAGCCAGCTTCCGGATCAGGCCGATCTCGCCCTCGTCGGTCAGCGAGGCGACGGAGGCCACCAGGCGGTTGCGGTCGAAATTYGCCTCGCCCAATTGCTCGCTCGCCTGGCGGAACACGGAGTGGYAGCGCGCGGAAGCGTATTGCACATAGAACACCGGATTGTCCTTGGACTGCTCGGTGACCTTGGCGAAGTCGAAATCGAGCGGCGCATCGTTCTTCCGGTAGAGCATCATGAACCGGATCGGGTCGCGGCCGACTTCCTCCACCACGTCGCGCAGTGTGACGAAATCGCCCGACCGTTTCGACATGCGCACGGGCTCACCGTCTCGGAACAGCTTCACCAACTGGCAGAGCAGGACAGTGAGCTTGACCTCGTCACCCGCGACCGCGCGCGCCAGCGCTTCCAGCCGCTTGACATAGCCGCCATGGTCGGCGCCCAGCACATAGATGAGGTCGACAAAACCGCGCTCGACCTTGTCCTTGAGATAGGCGACGTCGGCGGCGAAATAAGTGAACGAGCCGTCCGACTTGACCAGCGGCCGGTCCATGTCGTCGCCGACCGCGGTCGAACGGAACAGCGTCTGCTCGCGGTCTTCCCAATCGTCCGGCTTCTCGCCCTTAGGCGGCGGCAGCTTGCCCTTGTAGATATGGCCCTTGAGCGTCAGGTCGGCGATCGCCGAGCGGATCTTCCTGGCGTTGTCCGCATGCAGCGTGCGCTCGGAGAAGAAGACGTCGTGATGCACGTTGAGCTGCGCCAGATCCTCGCGGATCATCGCCATCATCGCATCGACGGTGCGATCCTTGACGATCGCCAGCGACTCGTCTTCCGGCATCTCCAGCAGGCCGCGGCCGAACTCCTTGGCCAGTGCCTGGCCGACGGGGATCAGATAGTCACCCGGATAGAGGCCGGGTGGGATCTCGCCGATGGCTTCGCCAAGCGCCTCGCGATAGCGCAGCATGGCCGAGCGGCCGAGCACGTCGATCTGCGAACCRGCATCGTTGATGACATATTCCTTGGTCACATCGTAGCCGGCGAAGGCCATCAGGTTGGCGAGCGTGTCGCCGACGACAGCGCCGCGGCAATGGCCGACATGCATCGGCCCGGTCGGATTGGCCGAGACATATTCGACATTGGCCTTGCGCCCGCCGCCGATCTTCGAGCGGCCATAGTTGCGACCCTCGCCGAGCAGCGTGGCAAGATGCGCCTGCCAGAACCCGTCCTTCAGCCTGAGATTGACGAAGCCCGGCCCGGCGACCGTGGCCGACGCGATATCGGCATCCGCGCGCAGCGCCTCGGTCAGTTTCTCGGCCAGCGCGCGTGGGTTCTGGCCGGTCGGCTTCGCCAGCACCATCGCCGCATTCGTGGCAAGGTCGCCGTGGCTGGCGTCGCGCGGCGGCTCGACCGCGATGCGCGACAGGTCCAGCACGCCGCCTTCCTTCTCTTTCAGGTCAAGGGCTTCGACAGCTTTTACGATCCGCGCGTTGAAATCGGCGAAGATATTCATTGGGTATGCTCTGGGCTTTAAAGAGACGACCGGCTGCTTGGCCGGCAAGATCGTGGCCCGCCCTAGCTCAAATCCGGCGTGTGGTCAAACAATCGCCTATGCTCCTTGAGCGCATAGGTGTCGGTCATGCCCGCCAGGAAATCCGCGACGCTGCGCGCCTTGATGCGATCCTGCGCCCTGTCCAGTCCTTCGCGCCAGCCGTCAGGCATGGCGCGTGGGTCGGCGAAATAGGCATCGAACAGCTCGCGGACGACCTGTTCGGCATCCGCGCGCACGCGCATCACCTCGGCATGCCGGTAGAGATGCTTGTAGAGGAAGGCTTTCAATTCCTTCTCGGCAGCGGCCATATCGGCGGAGAAGGTCACCATCGTCTCGCCCGCCGCCCTCACCGCATCGGCGCTGTCCGGCTTGAGCCGGTCGATGTTGGCTTTGGTCGATGTGATGACATCCTCGACCATCAACGTGATCTGCCGGCGCATCAGCTCGTGGCCGGTGCGTACGTCGTCGAGATGCCGATAGCGGGCGCGCACGCTCTTCAGGATCGAGCCCGGCAGGCCGACGTCCTCGAGCATGTCCAGCGTGAGCAAGCCGGAGCGCAGGCCGTCGTCGATGTCATGGCTGTTGTAGGCGATGTCGTCGGCGATCGCAGCGCATTGCGCCTCGATGCCGGCGAAGCGGTCGAGTTCCAAGTCATGCAGTTCGGAATAGTCGCGGATCGCCTGCGGCACCCTGCCCTTCAGCCCCTTCCCGCTCGCGTCGGTCAGCGGCCCATTGTGCTTGACCAGCCCCTCCAGCGTCTCCCAGGTGAGGTTCAATCCGTCGAATTCGGCATAGCGCCGCTCGAGCCGCGTGACGACGCGCAGCGACTGCGCGTTGTGGTCGAAGCCGCCCCAGGCGGCCATCTTCTCGTTCAGCGCCTCCTCGCCGGTATGGCCGAAGGGCGTGTGGCCGAAATCGTGCACCAGGGCGACCGCCTCCGCCAGATCCTCGTCGCCAAGCAGCGCGCGCGCCAGGGCGCGGGCGATCTGCGCCACCTCGATCGAATGCGTTAGCCTGGTGCGGTAGTGATCGCCCTCATGCGCGACGAACACCTGCGTCTTATGCTTGAGCCGGCGAAAGGCGGTGGAGTGGATAATGCGGTCGCGGTCGCGCTGGAACGGCGTGCGGGTCGGGCTCTCGGGCTCATCGAACAGCCGGCCGCGCGAATGCGCCGGGTCGCTTGCATAGATGGCGCGCGGCCGGTAGCCGAATCCGATATCGCCAAGAACATCCTTGCCCATTTACCACCAGTTGACTTGGCCCCGCCCGCTTCATACCTATCATGGGAAACCGAAAGCAAGGTGACGCCGATGGGCGCGGATGCCAAGACTGCCATGAAGGTCGAGATGACCGACGCTGCCGCGAAGCGGATTGCCAAGATCCTGTCCGCCGAACCGGGCAAGATTGCCCTGCGCGTTGCCGTCGAGGGCGGCGGCTGCTCTGGCTTCTCCTACAAGTTCGATCTGGTCGAAGCGGCCAACGACGRCGACGTCGCCATCGAGAAAGATGGCGCGACGATCCTGATCGACGACCTCTCCCTGATCTATATGGGCGGCTCGGTGATCGACTTCGTCGACGACCTGATGGGCCAGTCCTTCCAGATCAGGAACCCGAACGCCGTCGCCTCCTGCGGCTGCGGCACCAGCTTCTCCATCTGACCGAATTCCGATGCCTGCGATAAGCGCGGCCCGTTAGGTCGCGCTGTCGCCGGGCGCGATCTCGATGCGGCGCTGGCCTTTTGGCGCGATGTGCTCGGCATGGGCATCCGCGACACCGAGGGCCGTTTCGGTCCGGCGGGGGAAAGCGAGTGGATGGCCTTTCTAAAGGACGGCGCAGGCAATACCATCGGTCTCGTCGAGCGCCTGGCGCCGGAACAGCTTTGAGGCCCACATGAAGATCGTCACCTGGAACATCAACGGCGTTCGCGCCCGCATCGGCAACCTCACCCATTGGCTGACCGAGAGCGCGCCGGACATCGTCTGCCTGCAGGAGATCAAGACCCTCGACGATCAGTTCCCGCGCGCCGAGATCGAGGCGCTGGGCTACAATGTCGAGACCAACGGCCAGAAGAGCTTCAACGGCGTCGCCATCCTGTCGAAGCTGCGTTTCGACGAGGTCAATCGCGGCCTGCCGGGCGACGACGCCGACGATCACGCGCGCTTCATCGAAGGCGTCTTCTCGACCGACAAAGGGGCCTTGCGCGTCGCCTCGCTCTACTTGCCGAACGGCAATCCGGTCGACGATGAGCGGAAGTTTTCCTACAAACTGTCATGGATGGAACGGCTCGAGCGCTGGGCGGAGGAACGGCTGAGGCTCGAGGAAGCGCTGGTGCTGGCCGGCGACTACAATGTCATCCCCGAGCCGGCCGACGCCCGGTTCCCCGAGAACTGGCGAGGCGACGCGCTGTTCCAGCCGGAGACGCGGCAGGCCTTCCGCCGCCTCAAGAACATCGGCTTCACGGAAGCCGTACGGGCCGTTACCGACTCGTCCGATGTCTACACTTTCTGGGACTATCAGGCCGGCGCCTGGCAGAAGAACAACGGCATCCGCATCGATCACCTATTGCTGTCACCCGAGGCGGCCAACCGCTTTTCCTCGGCCTCGGTCGAGAAGCATGTGCGCGCTTGGGAAAAACCCTCCGACCATGTGCCGGTGGCGATCGAGCTCGGCTTGCAGCCTGCCTGAGAGCGTAACTCTCACCAATCCMTGATATCGCCACAAATCGCGCGCTTGATGCGAATGTTGCGGGGTGGGTTGATGGCGAACCGATTTGTTCTTTGCTCGATTGGCATTGCGCTGCTTGTTGCCGCGCCCGCGCCGGTGCTCGCCGACCAAGCCTGCCTCGCCAACGGGAAATCGTTCAAGGTCGGTGAGACGGCCTGCCTGACTGTTGCCGGACAAAGCCACCTCGCCCGCTGCGACATGGTTCTCAACAACACGTCCTGGACGAAGGTCAGCGACATCTGTCCCGGCGAGAACCAGGCGCCGAAATTGCACCCGATCTCGACGCCGGCGCCAAATTCGGTGCCGACCGAGCCTACCGAAAACTGACGCTGAAGCCGCCGCTTACTGGTCGCCGTTGTTGCCTTTGGTCAGGATGTCGTCGGCGAGCGAAATCGCCGTGCGGCGGTCGGCCTCGCCGGCGGCGGCGAAGGCTTCTTCCTGCATGCTGCGTATCCAGGGCTGGTCAGCCGGCGGAGCACGCTCAAGCGCGGCCGTCATCATCGCCAGGCCGCGCACGACCTTGCCGCTCTGGAACAGCAGATTGCCGAGCGTCGCCTGGGCCCCGGCATGGCCCTTCTCGGCCGCCAGTTGGAGCCAGCGCCCGGCCTGCTTGACGCTGGCCTTCACGCCGCCCTCGCCCTTCAGGAACATCTGGCCGATCTCGAACTGGGCGTTCGGATTGCGGTAGTTGGCGGCGGCGCGCATGTAATATTCCTGCGCGGCGACCTCGTTTTCCGTCACCGGGCTGCCCGGGATGCCCTTGCGCAGATAGTCGCCGAGCGCGACAAGCGCATCCGAGACATAGCTTTCCTCGGGCGAGCCGGGCTCGACATCCTGGTCGACGATCTCCGAGAAGAACTTGAAGGCCGCATAGTCGTCGCGCGCCACGCCGTCGCCTTCGGCATACATGCGCGCAAGCTTCCAGGTGGCGCCGATCTGGCCGTTCTCGGCGGCATATTTATAGGCCTCGACCGCCTGGTCCTTGTGGCCCTTCTTGTAAGCGGAAAAGCCGAACTGGAACACCGCCCAAGGGCTCGACTGCGGCTTCACCCCTGTCTTGTCGTCGAACACCTTGTCGTCGAAGGCCATGGCCTGCCCGACGGCACCCAAGGTCGCGACAGCGACCAGTGCCGGCAAGACAAATGACCTGAACACTTCAAATGCCCGCATAGCAGTGTGTTTCTTTGGBGCCGCCCGGCTGGGTCGATGGTATTTCCCGCAAGCCCGGAGCGCTGCGCGGCCCCTGGTAGCGGGTGACGAGGACCTCGCCTTCCCTTTGATTGCGCTGCGTGACCGCTTCGAAGCCTTCCAAATCGAAGCAGCGCGCCGGACTAATGAGTTTCAGTTCCGACATGCCCGCGACCTTCACGATCGCACCTTTGGGGGCAAGGTTTCCCTTGAAGCCCACAACGTTGCCTGTCCCGACGATTGGCTGGCTGACGGGTCGGACCTTGCTGTCATTCCAGGCAATATGCTCCGGATTTCCGGCCAAAGTGCGGCCGATCGCCGCCACTGAATCGCCATAAGGGGCGCGCGCCGGACCTTCGGTCACGTAGCGGCTGGGCAGCTTGGCCTTGGAGACAACCCTGGCGTCCATACTCGTCCTTGYCGCCCCTCAATGCGGCTCGCCCCATCGCCGGGCCAACCTGGCACGCATCCCGAGACCTATTCGGGGTGCGCCGGGTTTATGGCGGGAAATGGGCAATTTCCTCGGCCTGACTTCTAGCGCAGGGGTTGTTCATAAACTGTTGCCGAAACGTCACAATCGCGAAGGACGCCGGTTATGCGGCGAATCTGCAACATCGGGTGGACAAGCCGAGCCAGCCCATTGATTGCGCAACAAAAAAAGGCCGGGCAGTGCCCGGCCTTTTTGCCAATTCGCTATATTGGCAACTTAGAACTTGATCTTCACGCCGCCCGATATCGCGGTGACCAGATCATTGCCGAAGTCGTAGCTGGCGTCGGTGCCGGCCACATAGCCATTCTCTCCAGCCACTGTGCCTGAATGACCACTCGTTAACACACCGATCGCACCGGCCAAGCGAACCTCGATGTTTGGCCGCGGTGTGTAAGCGACGCCGCCGCCCAATGTCCAAGTGTCGGTCTGAGCACCATAACCGTGCGAGGTGCCGCGATCCCAGGAAAGCTGACCAGCGGCGCTCCACTGGTCGTTGAATTTGTGGCCGATACCTCCCGACACAGTCCAACCGTCGCGGTACATCAGGTCGAGCGAGGTTATCTGAGCTGAGTGAGCGTCGTCCCCCGTGATGCATAGCGCGGAAGGAGTACCCACGGCACAGATCGGCACACTCTGCAGAACGCTCCAATTGACCCACTTGATCGAACCGAAGGCGAGCCACCCGGGCGCGATGCCCGACTGCAGCTTCAATTCCACCACATCCGGCATGTGCTGCGTCGAGCCGTAGATCGGGATTACGACGCCACCGACATTTGTCAGATCCAGCGTGCCCGAGATGTTGTCGAGCTTGACTTTCGAATTGTAGACGAGGCTCGCGCGCAACGCGATGTCGGGGATCTCGTAGGCTACGCCGGCGCGCCAGCCCCAGCCATTGCTGGTCAGGTCAACACGACCGGTCCCTCCGAAATCGGGCACCAGCGGCGACACCAGGCTTTCCTTGAAGCCGTAAACCTTCTGATAGAAAACACCGCCGATGAAGCGGAGCTGACCCTTGCCGGCATCCATCTTATAGGAACAGGTTGCCGCGTAGTTGTCGCTCTTGATGTCGGTTTCCATGTTGGAAAACGCGCCATTCCAGATGCCCGGCGCAGTATGCGCGCCCCAAGGCTGCGAGTAGTCGACCATGCAGTCGACGCCTTGAACAACTTGAACCTTGGCGCCGATGCGCGGCACCCAATAATCCTCAGAGCCCTGGGCCGTGGTGCCAAAGCCGAGGTCGAACCCTCCCGGACCGCGGGCATTCTTGTACTTRCGATCCGGCATCACATAGGTGGCTTCCGCCTCCGTCGCGAACGGCGCCGGATCGAACAGAAGATCGATGTCGTAGCCGCCGCGCTCCAGGCCGCCTGCATGCGCCGGGTGCATCGCCGTCCCGACCAAGGCCAGCGAAAAGCACCCCGCCCCGAGCAGCGCCTTTAGACGCAGAATGTTCATGGAAATCCCTCCCCGAAATACGCGGGACGAAGCTAGAGCCAATTCGGGCTAACGGCGCAACCGCGAAATCAAGAGTTGTACGCGTACATCTTGACAGCACGCATTTTCGCCATGGTGCCCGGCCGCGAAATCGAGCCTGATCGCGGCTTAACAGGCATCGAATGACAGGAAAAAGCTGCAAAAACCTTACAATCAGGCCCAAAAACGGGTCATTTTGCAGGAAATCGCCCCATTGTTACATTATGGCAACAATGGGGCTCAAAGTTTCCGTTTACGTCAAAATTACGCAACGGCATGCATCTTCTCGTGGCGCTTGACGCACCCGGAAAGCAGCCCTCCTGCGAGGGCGAATCTTGGCGTTCAGCCGGCGTCGCGAACCCTGGTCAGAGCGACCGAAAGCTTTTCTTGTGCTTCGCGATATTCGGCAAGCTTTTCGCGCTCGGCCTCGACCACCTCTTCCGGGGCGTTGGCAACGAACTTCTCGTTCGAAAGCTTCTTGTGCAGGCGGGCGATCTCCTCGGTCACCTTGGCCAATTCCTTCTGCAGCCGCACGGCTTCGGCCTTAAGATCGATCAGGCTGCCGAGCGGCAGGCTGACGGTCGCCTCGTTGAGGACGATCTGGGCCGAGCCCTTGGGCGGCGAGTCGACCAGCGCGATGTCGCCGACACGCGCCAGCCGCTTGATGGCCTGGGCGTGGCGCTCCAGCCTTTCTTGCGTGAGGGTGTTGGCCCCGATCACCATCAGCGGCGCGATCGCCGCCGGCGGCACGTTCATCTCCGAGCGCACCGAACGAATGCCCGAGACAAGCTCGACCAGCCAGTTGATGTCGGCGGCGGCATCGTCATCCTCGAAATCCGGCGACGGCCAGGCAGCGTGGCAAAGCAGCGACTCGCGTTCCTTGCCCTCGCCCGCCGTCTGCGCCCAGAGCTCCTCGGTCATGAACGGCATCATCGGATGCAAGAGCTTGTAAATCTCGTCGAGCACGAATGCGACGCAGGCCCGGCTTTCCGCCTTGGYCGCCTCATCCGTGCCCATGAACACCGGCTTCAACAGCTCCAGATACCAGTCGCAGAACAGGTTCCACACGAAGCGGTAGGCGGCCCCCGCCGCCTCGTTGAAGCGATAAGTGGTGATGCCCTCGGTGATCGCGCGCGCCGCCCTTGTGAGTTCGGTCAGGATCCAACGGTTGACCGCAAGCTTGGCATCGTTCAGCCAGAAATCGTCGTTCCTGGCGACCTCGTTCATTTCGGCAAAGCGCGTCGCGTTCCAGAGCTTGGTGCCGAAATTGCGATAGCCGGCAATGCGCGCCGGATCGAGCTTCACGTCGCGTCCCTGCGCCGCCATGACGGCCAAGGTGAAACGCAGCGCGTCGGCGCCATACTCGTCGATCAGGTTGAGCGGGTCGATGACGTTGCCTTTCGACTTCGACATCTTCTGCCCGTTCTTGTCGCGCACCAGCGCATGGACATAGACCGTGTGGAACGGCTCCTCATCCATGAAATGCAGGCCCATCATCATCATGCGGGCCRCCCAGAAGAAGATGATGTCGAAGCCGGTCACCARCACGTCGGTCTGGTAATAGGTCTTGAGTTCCGGTGTCTGATCAGGCCAGCCAAGCGTCGAGAACGGCCACAGCGCCGAGGAGAACCAGGTGTCGAGGACGTCCTCGTCGCGGGTCAGGATCTCGCCCGRCTTGAAATTCTCCAGCTTGTCCTCGACCCAGGCCTTCCACGGCCCTTCCAGCGCCAGATAGTATTCGATCGCCGAGGCGAGCACCTCCTCCTCGGTCTTCTCGACGAAGACGCGGCCGTCCGGCCCGTACCAGGCCGGAATCTGGTGGCCCCACCACAGCTGGCGTGAGATGCACCAGGGCTGGATGTTTTCCATCCAGTCGAAATAGGTCTTTTCCCAGTTCTTCGGCACGAAGTTCGTGCGGCCCTCGCGCACCGAGGCGATGGCGGGCTTCGCGAGTTCGGCAGCGTTGACGTACCACTGGTCGGTCAGGAACGGCTCGATCGGCACGCCGCCGCGGTCGCCATGCGGCACGGTGTGGCGATGCGGCTCGACCTTTTCCAGGAAGCCGCCCGCTTCCATCAGTTCCACGACCTTCTTGCGCGCGGCGAAGCGGTCGAGCCCGTCGAGCTCGTCCCAGACGGCCTGACGCTCCGGCGTCACCTCAAGACCGGCGAGGAAGTCCTCATTGTCCTTGAGCTTTACCGCGGCTTCGACGGTCAGGATGTTGATCGCCGGCAGCTTGTGGCGCTTGCCGACCTCGAAGTCGTTGAAGTCATGCGCCGGCGTGATCTTGACCGCGCCGGAGCCCTTCTCCGGGTCCGAATACCCGTCCGCCACCACAGGTATCTTGCGGCCGACGATCGGCAGGATGACGTTCTTGCCGACCAGATCGCGGAACCGCTCATCGTCGGGATGCACCGCTACCGCCGTGTCGCCAAGCATCGTTTCGGGACGGGTCGTGGCGACGGTGACGAATGTCTTCGGATTCTCGGGGTCGAACACCTCGCCTTCGACCGGGTAGCGGAAGTGCCAGAGGTTGCCGTTGACCTCATGCTGCTCGACCTCAAGGTCGGAAATGGCCGTCAGCAGCTTCGGATCCCAATTCACAAGGCGCTTGTCCTTGTAGATCAGCCCTTGCTTGYAAAGGGTGACGAACACCTCCAGCACCGCCTTGGACAGGCCCTCGTCCATGGTGAAGCGCTCTCTGCTCCAGTCGGCCGAGGCGCCGAGCCGCTTCAGCTGGTTGAGGATTGCTCCGCCGGATTCGGCCTTCCACTCCCAGACCTTGTCGATGAACTCCTCGCGCGTCAGGTCGCGGCGATGGATCTGCCTCTCCATCAGCTGGCGTTCGACCACCATCTGCGTGGCGATGCCGGCATGGTCCATGCCGGGCTGCCAGAGCACGTTCTTGCCCCGCATGCGCTCAAACCGCACCAGGATGTCCTGCAGCGTGTTGTTGAGCGCATGGCCCATATGCAGCGAGCCGGTGACGTTCGGCGGCGGGATGACGATGGTGAAGGCCTCGGCCCCTTCCTCCGCGCCGGCGCCGGCGCGAAACGCGTCGGCCTCTTCCCAGATTTTGGCGATCTTCGGCTCGACGGTCTTTGCGTCGTAGGTTTTATCAAGCATGGAGGAAGTCCGAGCTGTCGGGATTTTGTGCGTCCGGTGTAAATCGGAAGCTGTAGGCCGAGTCAATCGCGAGAAGGATAGGCTCGCCTTCCCGCCAGATAGGCTTGCCAAAGGCTACGGCAATCCCATCCGTCGTCGCGGACCAGCCTTCGCTGCATTTCCCGAAACAGACGCGCCGCCCCGCTGGCGGCGCATTTACCTTGGACGGCCAGGCAAAATCACTGCGCGCCGCGCGCGACGCGCTCGATCTCCTCGCGCACCAGCCGCTCGACCAGCGTCGGCAGGTTGTTGTCGAGCCAGTCCTGCAGCATCGGGCGCAGCATCTCCTCGGCCATCTCGTCGAAGCTCTTCTTGCTGCGGCTGGCGAAGGCATCGGAGAGCTCGCCGAACGCCGCCGCGACCTGACGGCCCGCACGCTCGGACAGGATCGCCGGCCGGGCCGGCGGCAGGTCGGCCGAGGGCGTCCTCGAAACCTTACCGGGTGCCGCGGTTTCGACGGCCGGCGGGGCAAGGTCGTCCTCGTCGATCACGACTTCGGGCTCCGCCTCCGGCGGGCGCATTGCCGCCTTGGCCTTGACGGAGCTTCCGCCGGCTGCGGCGATCTCGCGCCGCCAATCGGCGACGATGGTATCGGCGGTTTGCGGCGCGCCTGCCACAGTCCCCGCAGCAGGCTCGGCGGCGACCCGGGCTCCGACCTCAGCCAAGGTGGTGGGCGAAGACGCCGTCTTCACCGGTTCGGGACGCGTCTCGGCGCGCGCGACCGCCGGATCGGACGCCGCAAGCTGGGCCTGTACCTCGGCCGGCGACACCGGCTTCCTCGGGGCGGATTCCTCATTCAGCTCGGAACGGAAGGCATCGACTTCGGCTGCCGGAGCCACAGGCTTCGGCTCCAGGTCCTGGCGCACGTCACCGGCATCGGCGGCCGGCTGCTTGCGGCCGGTGTCGCTGTCTTCGATGATCCTTCGGATGGAAGCCAGAATCTCTTCCATGGAAGGTTCGCGCTGCGCGCTGCTTGCCGTCGCCATCGTCACATCCGCCGCCCTTGTGACCCGTTGCAGATTCTGTTCCGGTCCGGCCGGAATTCGAATCAATGATGAGAGCGTAACCGACTGATCGTCATCCGAGAATCCCCATTCTGGGATGACGTTGGATTTCAACAGATTAGCTCGCCCCGAGACCAGCGGTCGATCGGCTGTTTTTCCGACGCAAAAGCGCCGCGCATCCATTGGACACGCGGCGCTCTCGGAACCTCATGAAAGGGATCAGCGGCCGTCCGGCGTGCGCAGCCCGATCCACTTGTCCTTGACGGCGTTGTAGTGCTCTTCCGGCCTGTATTTCGTGACCGCCAGGCCGAGCCGGTCGACCGACAGGCGGCCGATAGCCGACAGTATGGCGTAGCTCGCCACGACGACATCGCGCTCGGAGCTGGCCTGGTTGATCTTGGCGGTAATGACGGCGTTCTGCGCGTTGAGCACGTCGAGCGTGGTGCGCTGGCCGACGTTGCGCTCCTCGATGACGCCGTTGAGCGCCAGTTGCGCGGCGGCGATCACCTGCCTGTTGGCATCCACGTTTTCGCGGGCCGCGGTATATTGCGTCCACGCCGAGGCCACCGCCTGGCGCACCTGGTCGCGGCTGACATCGACCTCGATGCGGGCCTGGCTGAGCGATTCCTTCGATTGGCGAACCAGCGCCGAGGTGCGGCCGCCCGAATAGATCGGCACAGTAAGCGTTGCGCCGATATTGGCCGAATTGGTCGTCCCTTCGGACCCCGCCGACGCAAAACTGCCGGGCGAGGTGTTGCGGTACTGGCTCGAAATCCCAGCGCTTGCAGAAAGCTGAGGCAAAAGCGCCCCTTCGGCCGACTTCACCGAAAACGCCGCGGCGTCGACCAGATGCTCGGTGGCAAGGATGGCCGGATGCTCGGCGGCGGCAACGGTGAAGGCCGATTCCAGGCTTGACGGCAACAGCTTGCCAACCGGCGCGGCTGCCTTGAGCTTGCCCGGTTCGTCACCGATGATCTGGTGGTAGGTCGCAGCGCTCGCCAGCGCCGTCGCGCGGGCGGAGGCAAGTTGCGCCACCGCCGTGGCGCGCGAGGCGTCGGCCTGCGCGACGTCGGTGCGGGTGCCCTCGCCGACCTCGAAGCGCGACCGTGCAGCGCGCGCCTGCTCGGTCAGGAACTGCAGGTTCTGTTCGGTCAGCGCCGCGATCTGGCGATCGCGAATCACGTCCATATAGGCGCTTACCGCGTTGAACAGGATATTCTCTTCGGTGTTGCGCAGGCTCTCGACCGAAGCCTTCACCTTTGATTYGGCGGAGGCGACATTGTTCTTGGTCTGAAAGCCGTCGAACAGCGTCTGGTCGATCTCGACCCCAAAGTTGCCTGTCGTTATGTTGAGGGTTTTGCCCAGGTTGTTGTTATGGCTGCTCGTGTAATCGATGCTGGCCGATCCCTTGATCGTCGGGCGGTAGCCCGACTTGGCGATGGCCACTCCCTCGTCTGTGACACGGGTGCCGGCCCGGGCGGAGTTCAGCTGGGAATTGTATTGGTAGGCTTTGGCGAGTGCGCCGGTGATGGTTTCTGCCGATGCGGCCAGCGGCGAAAGCGCGGTCGCGGAAACAAGCATAGCTGCTAAAACAGTTTTGCGTACGGACGGCACGTTATTTCCCTCATTCGTTCTGCATGGGAACCACGCCGCGCCAGCCCACCCACTCGGATCTGCCAACGCCGCGCTTTTTATCGTTCCCCCGCTGACAGCCCCCGAAAATGCCCGGTCAGCAAATCAGCAACGATTGTTCAAGCGCAAGCGATCATGACAGCGCCTTCGCTGCAAGGTAAAAACGCTTAAAATTCGAAGGCGTGGATACGTTCGAAGCCCGGTAGTGGCTTAATTGCCGCATTAAACGCGCGTCTTCCGGTTACAACGCCCCCGGCTTTGAAGAACAATCTGGCAACGCCCGAATTCCCCTGCCCTTCGACGGCGACGAGGCGGCCTTCCTCCGCGAGCTGGTCGAGCAACGCCGCCGGCACCTCTTCGACGCTGCCGTCAATGAAGATGACGTCGTAGGGCGCCTTGGCTGCATGACCTTGCGGCAGCGGCCCGGTCACCACCGTGACGTTCTGGCAGCCCAGGGCCGAAAGCGTCGTATTCGCGGTCTCCGCCAGGGCCGGGTCGCTTTCCAATGCAACCACAGATTTAGCGATTCGGGACAGGAGGGCGGCCGAATAGCCGGTGCCGCAGCCGACATCGAGAACAGAATCGCTGTCGCCGATCTCGGCCAGCTGCAGCAGCTTGGCGAGCGGCGACGGCTCCATCAGGTAGCGGGCGCCGCCGCCATTGACGCCGCCGGAAATGCGGATGTCCTCGTCGATATAGGCCAGATCCCGCTGCCCAGTTCCGACAAAGGCTTCGCGCGGCACCGACAGCATGGCTTCGATGAGCGGCGCGCTGGTCACGTCGGTGGTGCGGATCTGGCCATCGACCATCTTCACGCGGCGTTCGGAGAAATCAGCGCTCATGTCCCAACCAATCCGCTGCCGCGCTGGATGCGCGGTCAAACTTCGACTGGAACGTTCGCTCCGGCGCGGTGGCGCTGGAGCCCGGGCGTTGGAGGCCTCGCCCGGAATCGAACCGGGGTGCAAGGATTTGCAGTCCTCTGCGTAACCACTCCGCCACGAGGCCTCGTAATGCTCCCGGCGTTCCAGRCGAACTCATTATGTTGGCGGTGAAAGGTCGTCAAGCGCCGGCAGATCATTCCTGGCGCTTTCCCATGCGTCATCAAAAACGGCTTGCCAACCGCCTGTGGCCCCTTCCTGGCAGCGCATTCAGGGCTTGCCCGACCTCTGGCGGCAAGCTCTCAGTCCGGTCGGCGCCGGCGCTCCCACCAGACGACGAAGCGTCGCCTATGGCGCCGGACCAGCGCGAATTCGTAAGACAGGACCAGCAAGCCCAGGGGAATCATCCAGAAGCCGAGAATCGGCAGGAAGCCCAGAATGCCGCCGATGGTGAGCAGCATGCCGATCGCGATCCGAGTTCCCCGCGAGCGCGGCATGGTAAACTCACGGCCGAAGACTGTGATCTTCCGCGCCGGGGCGTCATCCTCATTCGTTGCCGTCATTCAAAGATCTCATTTGCGCGGCCAAGCCATCAGGGTACCAAAATTCGATAGCAGCCGCTTGGTTCCGAACCAGGTGCGAAGCCGCTCATATGTGGGTACGGCGGAACGATGCCACAAATGGCCGCACAAAAAACTGGAGAAAAATTGCGAATTGCTTCTTTGCAAAGCCGAAACGGGTTTGCTATAGGCAGCGCCACTCACATCAGAGCAGCTGTTCCCCGGTAGCTCAGTGGTAGAGCAACCGGCTGTTAACCGGTTGGTCGCTGGTTCGAATCCGGCCCGGGGAGCCAAATTTTCCAAGGCTTTGAGAGTTTCCTCCACAGCAGCCAAGTTGCCCAAAACTCCTCCCGGGGGCAACATTGAATGCTTCCCCGCCAGATCGACGCGCACGAACGGTATGTCCGAATTGGCCACCATATCGAGGCGATGCCTGCCAGAATGGAGGTCCACCGCCACCGTGAGGCAGCGGGGCAAAGCTGTGAGCCTGGAGGACGGTCAATCTCAAAGCGGCCATGGACAGAGCTCTGGGCTGTGTAAGTCGTGGTACCCTGTGGATTCCGGATTGCCGTTGGTGCTGTTTTGTGTCTATGCCGACAGTCCAACAGCAATCATGAATTTTAGTTGCGACTAATGTTGCGGTTCTCGAGTAAGAAGAAATTCGCTGGAACCTGGGAAGACAGGCTGKACGGGCTGTTCGATTGCGGAGTGGATTACGCCGATAAACGCATCATAGACGTTGGGTGCAATATGGGCGTGATTGCATACGAAATTGCGAAACTGCGTCCAAAATCAATACACGGCCTGGACGTCTTGCATCCGCATATCACTGTTGCGCGCCGACTATTCCAAGGGTCAGCGGTCGAAAGCCGTTTCGATCGCATCAACCTTGGAAGCCGCAAGTTGCCTTCCTTGCTCGCCCCCGAATATGACATCGCGCTGCTACTCGCGGTGTATCATCATATGGTCAGGTCGCTTGGCGAAGAACGCGCGAAAGGAGCGCTCGCCCACATCGTCAGCCGTTGTTCTACCGTCGTGGCAAGGGTCCCGAATGTTGAGGACGGCAAGCTGCAGACCGAATTGGAGCGCGCCGGCTTCTGCCTTGGAGCGACCCACCACTCGCCGAGGGGCAGTACGCTGCTCGTGTACGAACGGCAGCACTGAAGCGCCGACGAATCCACGAAGAACTTGTCGATCTGCTCCGATGTGAGAGCGGGCACTGCAATGGCCGCTTTCCCACGGCCAAAGTGCTGCCGAAATGGTTGACCGCGGAGGTCCGTGACCTAGCTTACGCTCACAATGGACCGTCCAGACTCCGAAATGGCGGATTGGCACACACCGTGGGATGACTTTTGAGACGTTGAGGATGGAGAGGTGTGAGCCGGCTTTTCGGAGCCTGCGCGCTTTTGGCGGCCGACAACCGGCGGCCATGACATCTTCGAGTTTCGTTTCAAGCAAAAACCACCGGCGCCGGCTTGCCTGTCGGCGTACCGCAGGCGCTTCGCCATGCAACAACAAATTCACACACTGGAGGCCCCCGAAGCAGTGACGGCCTAGAGAGCAGTCTGTGCCATTAGCCGGCACTAAGGCGAAGGTCAGACACCGCTTCACAAGCTTAAAAAATACACCGAAGACCGCACAGGTACGGCGATGCCAAATCTTGCCGGAATTTACATGAACAACGCAGATCTCGCTATCCTGGGCGGGATGACGTTACTTGTATTGCTGGGCGTCTATCTTGTGCTCCGGCGTATTCTTATCGCAGTTCAACGGCGACGCCTGAAACCAAATCCCTACCTGAGCGAATACAGGCTTAAACCGCTCGATGAGGTTCCTTGGGTTTGGGAACGCCCGGTCGACCTTGCAACCGAGCCTGCTTCTTCCCAGACTGCCATGCCCTCTGACCCGGCAGACCCGAACGTCCGGCCTCAGGATGCCAACTATCGCCTGTTGGAAGAGCATTTCGACGCGATCTCCGAAACTTCCGAGAGCCCGCCGGGAGGCGGCTCGCCCGGTGCCCTTGCTTCCACAACTGCGGCCTCATCGCCTCGCGTTCGCAGGCCGATCGGCCTCGTGACACGCTTGGGTGTCACCATAATCTGCCTGGCTGTGCCGCTCGGTCTTGCGATGACGAAACAAAACTGGGTCGAAAACGCCCCCGCCGTTTCGCAGGTCCAGGGCGATCCCGATCTTTCGCGATCTTTCGAGGTTCGGGCGAGTGCTGCATTGGATATGCGTCCACCCGCCCAGGGAGACGCGCGCAACAGTGTCGAATTGCTTAGCCCGGCTCTCGCGGCTGCCAAGGCACAAATTGAGGCAGCTCGTGCTCAGGCATCCGATGCGCGGAAATTGGTCGGCCAGGAGCATCGAGCACTGGAAGGGGAGCGCGCCAGGAGCGCCTCTCTGCAGAGCGCGCTCTCAGAGTCGCGCAATCAGATCGACGCGCTGAGGACAAGCGTGGCAGCCGCTGACAAGGCACGCGAGGAGCGTTTTCGCAATGAACTCGCGGGCGCCCGCACGCGCGACGTATTGCGGCGCATTGCAGGAAACGCCCGCGCGCTGATGGGCGAAACCGTCAACTATGTCTTTACACAGATGCCCGCTGCTTATCAGGAGCGTCAGCGAACCGAACGGATGGCGCGCGACCTATCCCAGGCGCGGGCGCAGGTTGCACAGCTTGAGGCCGAGGCTGCCGAGGACCGCGCCAAGGCCAAGGCTTCGCTGGCGCAAGCGAGTGCGATGCTTGACGATGAGCGCCGGAAGTCGGAGGGCCTTCGTAGCGACCTCGCTGCAATGGAAATGTCCAAGACCGCGATCGCGGACACGGCTGACCGGGAGCGGACCGGTGCAGCCACAGCGAGAGAGCGAGTGGAACAGACCGCAGCCGAGACGGCGCGGGCACTGGAACAAGAACGCGCTTCTACAGCTTCGACCCGAGAGGACCTCGACAAAGCCCGGCTCGAACGCGACGC
>NZ_MDFL01000103.1 GCF_001854785.1 Mesorhizobium sp. ORS 3428 | reverse complement strand
GTCATTAAAGTGGAGCATCCACAGCAGCCGGACGACACGCGGCTTTGGGGCCCACCATTCTTCCGCGGAGACGCAGGTGAGGACGCGGCTTACTATTTGGCGGCAAATCGGAACAAGAGCGCCATGGCGGTGAACTTCGCCGACCCGGCGGGCGCTGAACTGGTCCGAGATATTGCCCGCAAGAGCGATATCGTCGTCGAAAATTATAAGACCGGAAGTCTCGCCAGATATGGCTTGGACTACGAAAACCTCAAGATGGAGAATCCGCGGATTGTCTATTGCTCGATCACTGGCTTCGGCCAGACGGGTCCACTCGCAGGCAGGGGAGGATACGACTTTCTCATTCAGGCGATGAGTGGACTGATGAGCGTCACGGGTCATCCCGAAGACAATCAGGGGCCGGTCAAAGTTGGTATACCGGTTGCGGATCTGATGACGGGTCAATTTGCGGCTACCGCCATCCTTGCGGCCGTCGTTCACCGCCTAAAGACGGGTGAGGGCCAGCATATCGACTGTGCGTTGTACGACAGCCAACTTGCCGCGCTCTCTAACCAAGCAATGAACTATCTTGTTGGGGGCGAGGTGCCGAGAAGGCTAGGCAATGCCCACCCAAACGTCATTCCCTATCAGGATTTTCAGGGTGCGAACGGCAGAATCGTGGTGGCGGCTGGAAGCGACAGGYAGTTCCGGTCGGTATRCAAAGTGCTGGGTCTCRCCGAACTTTGYGATGACCAGCGCTTCGCCACCAACAAGGCTCGTCTTGAGAATCGCGAATTGCTCGTATCCATCTTGACGGCGGCGACGGTGTCCCGGGACGTTGAGACCCTCGTCGACGCGTTGAACGCGGCGGGAGTACCGGCTGGTTGCATCAACGATATTGGTGAGGCATTCAGCCATCAGCATGTCCGCGAGAGGCAGATCGTCCGCTCGATGGTCCGCGACGACGGCAGGGAGGTTCCGACCGTCGCATTTCCCGCGCGCCTTTCACGCACGCCTGCCTCGTACCGCAAGCCGCCGCCACGGTTCGG
>NZ_MDFL01000102.1 GCF_001854785.1 Mesorhizobium sp. ORS 3428 | reverse complement strand
CTTTCAACGCCGATTAGCTGCCGCAAAAATTGTGACCGAATTTCTCGAGAACATCTTCCTGACGCCAGCCACGAGACTTTACAAGCTTGCCCTGTTCATTTCTGAAGATGTCGCCGTCACGGCAAACACAAGTTGGCGATGCTTCGTATTTGACAGCAATATCACTGCCGCCCGCCGAGAGAACGCGGCCGTATATTTCTACGACGGCTTTCTTGGCTGCGCCTTTCCTGAGAACGGAAAATATGAAACCGCGAAGTTCTTCGACCTCACCAAGGAATTCGTTCGCACATCGATAAATGACCGAGATCTCCGAAGGGATCTGGGCGACGCGCTGTTCGCCTTCGTTAAGGTAGATCAAGCACCAACGTTCACCTCGCAACAGTTCGGCGAAGCGTATCTGCCACCCGAATTGCGCGACCCATTCAACAGGTTCCTCGAGGCCAAGAAATTCCCGACCGATAGAGCCGTGGTTCGGGATATTAGCGAGATGGGTGGTAGGCTGCGGCGCCGGAAGTACAAGTTTGGTCCAGACATCGAGTTCTCGGCGTCCCCGGACGCGATACGCAATGGCACCGTGACAATCGAGGATGTCCCGCCTGGCGATGTTTCCGATAGCGAGGCTGCAAGTTGGACCAGGATCACGGTCCGCAGGCCAGTCACCGAACAGCTAYGACGACCGAGCTCGAGATCCTGCGGCGCTGGGAGGCGGAGCAGCAGTACTACGACGCCTGGGGCAGGTTCATCGTCCACGCGGTCATCGACGGGCTCTCGACCCAGGTGGAGGCGCCGGATCTGTTCTTGCGCCTTCCGGTTAAGCACAGGCTGAAGGAGAACAAGTCGCTTATCCAGAAGGCACTCTATCGCGGCAAGGGCTATGCAAGCCCGTATGATGATATCGAGGACAAGGTGGGAATCCGGTTCGTCGTGCTCACCTCAGACGAAATACCCATCGTCGAGAAGGCGATCACCGAATTCGGCGACAGATACTGGTTTTGGCAAAAGGCCCGGGACTTCGCCGAGGAGCGGGCCCGCAAGCCTTGGGAGTTCGGCTATCAGTCGGTCCACTACGTGGTTCGGGCCAAAGCGGGG
>NZ_MDFL01000101.1 GCF_001854785.1 Mesorhizobium sp. ORS 3428 | reverse complement strand
AGCCGATCGTGCGAATTGCGGAACTGGAGATCGACGCCTCCCACCTCGATAGCTTCAGGGCGTTGCTTGCCGAAGAGATCGAGGCCTCCGTGCAGAGCGAGCCTGGCGTGCTGTTCCTTCACGCGGTCTCCATAAAGGGTTCGCCCGAAACGGTGCGCGTAATCGAATGCTACGCTGATCAATCCGCCTACCAAGCCCACCTGACTGCGCCGCACTTTCTCAAGTACAAGGCGCAAACGGCTGATATGGTCAGGTCGCTTCGGCTGATCGAAACCGAGCCGATCGCTCTGAGGGCCAAAAGCAATCAGAATTCAAGCTGAGCCTGTTCGACCATTGGGGGCTTACTGCTCCTGCAACGGCGCCGCCTGCGCCAGCCAGACGTCGAGCTGCTCCTGCTCGCGCCRCAGCGCGTCGATGTTGATCAGGCCGCGCGCCATGGCGAGGTAGATCGCGCGGGTGCGCGAATTGAACACCGACGCTTCGCCGGCACCCTCCTCCGGCGGCGCGATGCCCAGCTTGTCGTAGACATGCTTGATGCGGCTCTGCGCGCCGCGGATCGACAGGCCGCGCCGCGCCGCGATGGCCCGGTCGGTGAGGCCGAGCGCGATGTCGATCAGGCTTTCATACTCGCCGTCGGTGATGCCTTCGAAGCGGTCCTGGACGCGGTGCTGGATGCCGCGTATCTCGCGGTCGATGATGCAGTGCCCCTCGCGGAACACGCCGCGCAGCGCAGAGCGCATGCYTTCTTCCGTCGCCGATTTCAGCACATAGCCATAGACCGATCCCGGCGGCACGATGCGCGCCACGCCCCGCACATAGGCCTCGTCGGCGAAGTTCGACCAGAACAGGATATGCGTGCCGGCGCGCCGGCTCCAGATGGCGCGGGCCACCTCGATGCCGGTCGCCTTGGGCAATTGCAGGTCGAGCACGACATGCGGCGGCTCCCGTTCGGCCGCAAGGTTGATGGCGTCCTCGCCGTCGCCGGCCTCGATGACCTCCACGTCGCCCGGCCACAATTGCTCGACCGTGCGCCGCGCGAAGGTGCGGTGGAGCCCGTCATTTTCCGCAATCATCACCAGCATCAGACTGCCTCCGCCACCGGCCGGCCTTCCGCCGCCGCGATGCTGCGCGCCGAACCCCTGCCCTCCTCGGGCTCGCGATCGATCTCGACGACAACCCGCGTGCCGCCCTTGCGGCTGGCCGGCTCGAAACGCAGCCGCGCCCCGACAAGCGCGGCGCGTGTGTGCATGTGGCCGATGCCGCCCTGGGCGGCGGGGTCGACCGCGCCGCAGCCATGCCCGTCATCGGTGACGGTCACGCTGAAGATGCCTGGCGTGGAGGCCAGCTGCACCTCGATGCGGCTGGGCCTGGYATGGCGCACCGCGTTGTTGATTGCTTCCTGYACGATCCGGTAGAGCGCCGTGYGCAGCGTTTCCGACAGGCTGTCGGCGCTGCCGTCGCTGGTGTCGGCGATGCGCACGGCGATCGGCGGCTTGGCCCTCGCCACGCTGCGGTTGAGATGYGCCTCGACCGCGTCGCGCAGGCCGAACAGCTCCAAAACGCTCGGCCGCATGTCGTCGACGATGTGGCGCAACTCCGCCAGGCAGCCAGCGACCTCCTGCTCGAGATCGGCAAGCTGCGCCGTCCGCGCCACGCCCCGGCTGCGGAAAGCCGAGACCTGGCGTGCGATGCGGGCAAGGTCGGCGAGCGTCTGGTCATGCAGGTCCATGGCCATGCGGCGGCGCTCGCGCTCCATGCCTTCGGTGAGTTGCGAGGCGCCGACCCTGAGCAGTTCCGCCCGGTTCCGCGCCTCGCTTTCGGCGAGCATGGCGCGGCGCGCCTCCTCGGTCTGGATCAGCGCGAAAATATAGGGCGCGATAAGGTCGGCGCATTGCTGGGCGACCTCGACGTCCGCTAGCGTGAAGCAGCCGGCCTCGTGCCGGCTGATGTTGAGCGCGCCGATGACGCTGCCGCGTGCCCTGAGCGGCACGATGATGCGGCTGCGCAGCTTGGCGGCGAAGATCGGCCCGTCGAACGCTCCCTCGAAGTGGAAGCGATCATCGACAAGCGCGTTGTCGGACAACAGATAGGGCGTCTGGCCCCACAGCACGCAGCGGATCGGGCTACCCTCGACCGGATGCTGCGCCAGATCGCTCCAGCTGGTGTGAAAGCCTGCCTCGTAGCAGGCATGCATGCGGCCATCGAGCGAAAGCACCGCCAGATCGATATGGTCGTGCGGGATGAGCGTACCGATCTCGATCGCCGTCGCCCGGAAGGCCGAGCCCGGATCGATGTGGCCGGCGAGAGYCCGCGAGATCGCGAGCAGCCGGTCGATCAGCTGGGGAGATACCTCCGACATTTGTCCTCCCTTGCCGCCCCGACCGCAGGAAAACGCGCAACCGCGGCCGTGTGACGCCGCGTCAAGCTTCGTTTTCCAGCATTCCTCCCTGCCCGCGAAATAGTGACTGCTTGACGGTACCGCTGTCAACGAGGGCTCACGCAACGGCAGGGTGATCAACTTCAAGTGCGACGATTGAAAAGCCGCCAATTCCTGGTCTAGGAACGGCGACAGGAGGCCAATCGATGGCAGCGACGCCGACTGTTGCACCGGGCGCCCCGGGGATTCCGGCGCGCTGGACGTCAAGCGCCAAGAGCGGCGTCGGCACCGCGCTTTCGGCGAAGAGCCCGCTCTGGTTCACCATCAGCCACGGCATAGTGAACGAGATCTATTATCCGCGGCTCGACAGCGCCTGCACGCGCGACATGGGGCTATTGGTCATCGGTCCCGGCGGTTCCTTCTCGGAAGAGAAGCGCGATGCCGTCCATAGGACAGAGCCGTTCGAGGACGGCGTGCCCGCCTACCGCCTGGTCAATATGGCGACCGACGGCTCCTATCGCATGGAAAAGCGCATCATTACGGATCCGAAACAGCCAGTTCTGCTGCAGGAGATCACCTTTATCGCCCTCAAGGGCGCCGCCACCGACTATCGCGTCTACGCGCTGCTCGCGCCGCATCTGGTCAATGCCGGCATGGGCAACACGGCCTGGATCGGCGAGCACCAGGGCCAGCGCGTGCTCTTCGCATCCGGGCGCGGCGTCTCGATCGCGCTCGTCTCGTCATTGCCCTGGGGCGCCTGCTCGGCCGGCTATGTCGGCTTCTCCGACGGCTGGCAGCAGCTCCAGAATGGCGGCAGGCTCGATCCTGGCTGCCAGAGGGCGGAGAACGGCAATGTGGCGCTGACCGGCGAGATCGGCTTCTCCGCAGGCAAAAGCACGGTTTTGCTGGCGCTCGGCTTCGGCGCTTCGCCKGAAACGGCGGYGGRGGGCGCGCTGGCCAGCCTGAAGCAGGGTTTCGAGGGAGCCGCCGAAACCTATGTCGCAAACTGGCGGCAATTCCAGGCCGGACTGGAAAAGCTCGACCGGCATTCCGCCTCGGGAYCGAACACCTACCGTGTCAGCACCGCGGTGCTTGCATCGCATCTGTCGATCGCCATGCCGGGCGCCGCTGTTGCCAGTCTCTCGATTCCCTGGGGCTTCAACAAGGGCGATGACGATCTCGGCGGCTATCATCTGGTGTGGCCGCGCGACCTAGTCGAGACGGCGGGCGGTTTCCTCGCCGCCGGCGAGGGCAGGCAGGCGCTGCAGATCCTTGGCTATCTGCGCTCGATCCAGCAGCCGGATGGCCATTGGCCGCAAAACTGCTGGTCGACCGGCGCACCTTATTGGCCGGGCATCCAGATGGATGAATGCGCCTTTCCGCTGCTGCTCGCCGACGCGCTGCGACGCGCAGGCCATCTGGCGCGCGAGAAACTCGACGATTTCTTAGCCATGATCGAGAGCGCCGCCTCCTATCTCGTGCGCAACGGCCCGGTCACCGGCGAGGACCGCTGGGAAGAGGACGCCGGCTACAGCCCCTTCACGCTGGCCGTCGAGATCGCGGCGCTGCTTGCCGCGGCCGACATGCTCGACGTCTGCGGAAAAGATGAGCCGGCAAACTATCTGCGCGAGACCGCCGATTGCTGGAATGGAGAGATCGAGCGCTGGACCTATGTCACCGGCACGGAACTCTGCGCCAGGGTAGGTGTCGACGGCTATTATGTCCGCATCGCGCCGCTCGACAATGGCGGCGCCGCATCGCCGAAGGACGGCTTCGTCCCGATCAAGAACCGGCCGCCCGCCGATACCGACCGGCCGGCTGAAGCGATYGTCAGTCCCGACGCGCTGGCGCTGGTGCGCTTTGGCCTGAGGGCGGCGGACGATCCGCRCATCCTCAACACCATCAAAGCCATCGACGCCGGGCTGCGCTGCGAATTGCCCCAGGGCCCGGTCTGGTACCGTTACACCGGCGACGGCTATGGCGAGCATGAGGACGGCTCGCCTTTCGACGGCACCGGCCGAGGACGGCCCTGGCCGCTGCTCACCGGCGAGYGGGCTCACTACGAACTGGCGGCCGGACGGCCGGACAGAGCGGCCGCACTGCTCGAAACCTTCGAGCGCTCGGCAGGCGTGGGCGGCCTTCTACCCGAGCAGGTCTGGGATCRTGCCGACATGCCGGAGCGTGAGTTGCGGCTCGGCGCACCCTCCGGCAGCGCCATGCCGCTGGTCTGGGCGCATGCCGAGCACATCAAGCTGCTGCGCTCGCTGCGCGATCGCAGGGTGTTCGACATGCCGCCGCAAGGCGTCGAACGCTACATCAAGCGAAAGACCGTCTCGCCCTTCAGGATATGGCGCTTCAACAACAAGATCCGCTCTCTCCCCGCGGGCAAGCTCCTGCGCGTGGAACTTGCCGCYCCGGGCGTGGTTCATTGGAGCAGCGACAAATGGCTGACGGTGCGGGACAACAAGACGGCCGAGAACGCCTTCGGAGTCCATCTGGTCGATTTGGCCGTCGCAGATCTGCAACCAGGATCGACGATTGTCTTCACTTTTTTCTGGCCCGAAGCCAGCCGTTGGGAGAATGTCGACTTCACGGTCGGCATTGAAGCTCAATCATGATCCCGAAAAGTRGGACCCGGTTTTCGGAAAAGATCATGATCAACAACAGGCCAGTAAGTTTCTTTCCTCGAGCTAGTAGGATGACACCATGCAGATCGGAATGATGGGATTGGGCAGGATGGGCGCCAACATGGTGCGGCGCCTGATGYGCGACGGCCATGAATGCGTCGTCTACGACATCAACTCGGCAACCGTCGCCGGYATGGTCAAGGATGKGGCCATTGGCGTCRCCTCCCTGGAGGAGTTCGTCGCCAAGCTTGCCAAGCCGCGCTGCGCCTGGCTGATGCTGCCGGCGGCGATTACCGGCAAGATAGTCGATCAGGTGGCGGCGCTTATGGAGCCGGGCGACATCATCATCGACGGCGGCAATTCCTATTATCATGCCGCTGTGGACCAGGCAGCGAAGCTGGCAACCAAGGGCATCAGCTTTRTCGACGTCGGCACCAGCGGCGGCGTCTGGGGGCTGGAGCGCGGCTACTGCCTGATGATCGGCGGCCCCGACGAGGCGGTGCAGCACCTCGATCCGGTCTTTGCCTCTCTGGCGCCCGGCGCCGATCCCGGCAGCAATCCGCCCAAGGACGCCGGAACCGCGGCTTACGGCTACCTGCATTGCGGGCCGAGCGGCGCCGGCCATTTCGTCAAGATGGTGCACAACGRCATCGAATACGGCGTCATGGCCGCCTATGCCGAGGRCATCAACATCCTGAAATCGGCAAATGCCGGCAAACGGCAGCGGACGGCGGACRCCGAGACCAGCCCGCTCGAAACCCCGCAATATTACCAGTTCGACATCGACCTGCCGGCTGTGACCGAGGTCTGGCGCCATGGCAGTGTCATCGGTTCCTGGCWGCTCGACCTCACCGCCGGCGCGCTGAAGAACGATCCGTCGCTYGCCCAGTTCGGCGGTCGTGTCTCCGATTCCGGCGAAGGCCGCTGGACCCTGAAGGCGGCGATCGACACCGGCGTTCCGGCRCCCGTGCTCTCCTCGGCGCTGTTCGACCGCTTCTCCTCGCAGGGCGAGTCCGCATTCGCCGACAAGCTCTTGTCCGCCATGCGCTATGCCTTCGGTGGCCATGTCGAGAAGCCCAAGACTGGCGCGTGAAGGGAGAGACGACATGAGCCAGGACAGGTCCGACACGCTGGTGCTCTTCGGAGCGACCGGCGACCTTGCGCACAAGAAGATTTTCCCGGCGCTGTACCAGATGGTCGCCAAGGGGACGCTGACCGAACCGGTCATCGGTGTCGCCTTCGATCCCTGGGACGTCGGCAAGCTGGTGGAGCGTGCCCGCGACGGCATTGTCAATGCGCTAGGCGGCGTCGATGACAAGGTGTTCGCCAGGCTCGCCTCGCTGCTCGGCTATGTCAGCGGCGATTACCGCGACCCGGCGACCTTCGAGAAGCTGAAGGCAGCGCTCGGCTCCGCGCAGCGGCCGCTGCACTACATGGCCGTGCCGCCGACCATGTTCGAGATCGTCGTGCAGGGCCTGGAACAGTCCGGCACCGCGCACGGCGCGCGGCTGATGGTGGAAAAGCCCTTCGGCCACGACCTGCAGTCGGCGCGCTGGCTGAACCGTGTGCTGCACCTGGTGTTCGACGAGCGGTCGATTTTCCGCATCGACCACTATCTCGGCAAGGAGGYGATCCAGAACCTGCTCTATTTCCGCTTCGCCAATTCCTTCCTCGAGCCGATCTGGAACCGCAACTTCGTCGAGAGCGTGCAGATCACCATGGCCGAGGATTTCGGCGTCGAGGGCCGCGGCCGCTTCTATGACGATGTCGGCTGCATCCGCGACGTCATCGAGAATCATCTGCTCAATATACTCTTGCTGCTCGCCATGGAGCCGCCCGTCGGCCGCTCGGCCGACGACCTGATCGACGAGAAGGTGCAGGTGCTCAGGGCGATCCGCACCTTGACCAAGGACGATGTCGTGCGCGGCCAGTTCGACGGCTATCTGGCGGAACCCGGCGTGCGGCCCAACTCGCCGGTCGAGACCTTCGCCGCTGTCCGCTTCTTCGTCGACACCTGGCGCTGGCAGGACGTGCCCTTCTTCATCCGCGCCRGCAAGAACCTGCCGGTGCACGCCACGGAGGTGATCGTGCGGCTGAAGCGGCCGCCGCTCAACGTCTTTGACCCGATCAAGCCGGACGACGCCAACTATGTCCGCTTCCGCATCGATCCGCAGGTGGCGATCTCGATCGGCGCGCAGCGCAAGGTCGCTGGCGACGACATGATCGGCGAGCAGGTGGAACTTACCGCGCTCGACGACACCAAGGGCGACATGCCGCCCTATGAGCGGCTGATCGGCGACGCCATGAACGGCAACGGCCAGCTGTTCACCCGCCAGGACGCGGCCGAACTTGCCTGGCGCATTGTCGGCCCGGTGCTCGGCGACACCACGCCGCCGCAGATCTATGCGCCGAAAACCTGGGGGCCGGCCGATGCCATGAACGGTTTCGGCCCGCCCAATGGCTGGATCAACCCGACGAAATAGTTTGGAGGCAACGGATGGCGAAAGCGGCAAAACGGGCTGYGGCGGATGGCGGCCAGATCGTGCTCACGATCGACGTCGGCGGCTCTCGTGTGAAGATCCTCACCAGCAATGGCAGCGAGGTTCGCCGCGCCGATTCGGGTCCGGACCTGACGCCCGAGCAGATGGTCGCTTCGGTCAGGAAACTGGCCGAGGGCCTGGACTACGATGTCATTTCGATGGGCTATCCGGGCCCGGTCAGGGACAACAAGCCTTCGCTCGATCCCTTCAATCTCGGCAAGGGCTGGAACGGCTACGATTTCGCCRCCGCCTTCGGCAAGCCGGTCAAGGTCGTCAACGACGCGCTGTTGCAGGCGATCGGCAGCTATGAGGGCGGCCGCATGCTGTTCCTCGGCCTGRGCACCGGCCTGGGTGCCGCGATGATCCTCGACAATGTCGGACAGCCCATGGAGCTTGCCCATCTCCCCTACAAGAAGGGTTGYAGCTTCGAGGACTATGTCGGCGAGCGCGGCCTGGAAAAGCACGGCAAGAAAAAATGGCGCAAATACGTTTTTGATGTCGTAAACAGGCTTCGCGCCGYCCTGCAGCCCGACTATGTGGTCATCGGCGGCGGCAATGTCGAGAAGCTCGATGAATTGCCGGAGAAATCCAGGCGCGGCGACAACACACGCGCCTTCGAAGGCGGATTTCGACTATGGCGCGACAAGGCGCTGATCGTCTGATATTGTTACATTTCAGTATAGTTGTTCAAAATAACGTGTAACGGCGCGACTGATCGTTGCGCTGGCCAGATTTGCCAACTAGGAATTCGCCGGCCTGCGGCACCGCGCGACTTCCCGAGCGCCAAGGACGCGGCAGAGCTCTCTTACATCCCATTTTCAGCGCCATGCGGCATAGAGGAGGAATGAAGTGGACGAGGACACCAACACAGCCAGGGAAGYCGATCTGCTTGAGCTCACCGCTCACATCGTCTCGGCCTACGTCGCCAAGAACCGGCTGCCTGCTTCCGGCCTGAGCGAGCTTATCGCCAGCGTCGCCTCCTCGATCGGCGGGCTCAACCAGCCGCCTGCACCGCCGGCACCCCCGCCCACGCCTGCCGTCAATCCCCGGCGCTCGGTGACGCCGGACTACATCATCTGTCTCGAGGACGGGAAGAAGTTCAAATCGCTGAAGCGTCATATCGGTGTGCATTTCGGCCTGACGCCGGAAGCCTACCGGACCAAATGGGGCCTCCCCGTGGACTACCCGATGGTCGCACCCAACTATRCCGCCTCGCGCTCCGAACTCGCCAAGTCCATCGGCCTCGGCCGCAAGGAGGAAGCCGCGCCGGCCAAGCCTGCAAGGGGAAGAAGGGCCAAGGCGCCCGCCTGAGCCAAGCCTGCCTGCGGCGATGGCCCGCTTGTACCAACGATTTAAGGAAGCCTGCCGGCGAATCCGCCTTGGCAGGCTTCCTGCTTTTGTGGCTTGGATAGGCCAGACGGTGGGGGCTGGCGATGAACTACGCAAGGATGGTGATCGAGAAAGAGGCGCCGGAGGAATACGGCTATGACCGTATCCGCTTCAACCTCTCCGAAAGCTCGATCGCCGATCAGAAGCTCTCCGACATCGGCCTCTCGTTGCCCGACCTCACCCTGTTCTATGGCGAGCATCGCGGCGAGAAGGAGTTGCGCGCGCTGATCGCCGCGCAGGACACAGGGCTCTCGCCCGACGACGTGCTGGTCACCGCGGGCGCCGCCGGCGCGCTGTTCATCATCGCCACCTCGCTACTCTCGGCCGGCGACCATCTCGTCGTCGTGCGGCCGAACTACGCCACCAACATCGAGACGCCCAAGGCGATCGGCTGTGCCATCAGCTATGTCGACCTCGATTTCGACGAGGGGTTCGCCGTCGACGTCGAACGCGTCGCGGAAGCCGTGCGGCCGAACACAAAGCTGATCAGCGTGACCTGCCCGCACAACCCGACCGGCACGATGATGGACCGGGCGGATCTCGACGCGCTGGTTGCGCTTGCCGAAAGCCGACGCTGCCGGCTGCTGGTCGACGAGACCTATCGCGACCTTTCCTATGGCGAGCGGCTGCCGTGCGCGGCGTCGCTCAGCCCGAGCGCCATYAGCGTCTCCTCATTGTCCAAGGCCTTCGGCATCCCGGGTATCCGCATCGGCTGGCTGATCACCGGGGACAAGGCACTGCAGGAAACCTTCCTCGCTGCCAAGGAGCAGATCGGCATCTGCGGCAGCGTCATCGACGAGGCGATCGCGCGCACCATGCTCTCGCGCCGCGACGCCTTCCTGGCCTCGTTGCTGCCGGAAATGGCGAAGCGGTGCGAGATCGTCCAGGCCTGGATCGAACGCGAGCCGTTGGTCGACTGGGTGCGACCGCAAGGCGGCGTCGTCGGCTTTCCGAGGCTCAATGTCGACGCCGGCTTCGACCTCGACCGGTTCTACATCAGGCTTCTCGAAGAGCATGGTACCTATGTCGGCCCCGGCCACTGGTTCGAGATGCCGAAGCGATTCTTCCGTGTCGGCTTCGGCTGGCCGAAGGAGGCGGAGTTGCGCGGCGGGCTGGAAGCGATCTCCGCCGCGTTAAAAGGCTGAGCCTCTTTCCATCGCGAACGACAGTTCCAGATGTCTGTCTGTTTTAGCCGCGCCACAGCGACGCCAGGTGATTCCACTTGGCTGCAAAATGCTCTAAAGGGTTCTGGYCGGACCAGCGCCCGCCGTGGAAGTGCCCCGCCGGCCAACGCCGCAACGGGGCCCCTTGGACCATGACCATCGAAGCATCTTCACCAGACCAGCGCTACGCCGCCTTCCGGCACCGTCCGTTCCTCAGTTACTGGACCGCGCGTTTCCTCACCACCTTCGCCACGCAGATCGTCTCTGTCGCCGTCGGCTGGCAGATCTACGACCTGACGCGCAATCCTTTCGACCTTGGTATCGTCGGTATCGTCCAGTTCCTGCCGTCGCTGTTTCTCGTGTTGATTACAGGCGTCGTCGCCGATCGCTTCGGCCGCCGCCTGATCATGACATTATCGTCTCTGGTCGAGGGAGGCTGCGCTCTCATTCTCCTGTTCTTGACCCTGCGGGGGCTTACCAGCCCGCTGCCGATCTTCGTCGTGCTCGCCATGTTCGGCATAGCCCGCGCCTTCTACGGGCCGGCCTCGTCCTCGCTCTTCGCCAATCTGGTGCCGCCACAGGATTTCGCCAACGCGATCGCCTGGAATTCCTCCGCCTGGCAGACGGCGACCATCGTCGGTCCGGTCGCAGGCGGCCTGCTCTACGGACTGTCGGCAGAAGTGGCCTATGYCACCGCCGCCATTCTGATGCTTGTTGCAGCGCTGCTCATCTTCACCATTCCGAAGCCCGCCCAGCAGACGGCCACCGACAAGCCGACGATGCAGACGCTGTTTGCCGGATTCGGCTATATCTGGAGCGAGAAGATCGTGCTCGGCGCGATCTCGCTCGACCTCTTCGCCGTGCTTTTATCCGGCGCTTCGGCGCTGCTGCCGGTCTACGCGCGCGACATCCTGGAGCTTGGACCCTGGGGCCTCGGCCTGCTGCGCTCGGCGCCCGGCATCGGCGCCATCTGCGTGGCGATCTGGCTCGCCGGCCACCCGATCCGCGACCATGCCGGCAAGATCATGCTGGGCTTCGTCGCCCTGTTCGGCGCCTTCACCGTGCTGTTCGGCGTCTCCACCATCACCTGGCTGTCGATCGCGGCACTCGCCTTGCTGGGCGCCACCGACATGTTCAGCGTCTATATCCGCGAAACGCTGATCCAACTCTGGACGCCGGACGAGGTGCGCGGCCGTGTCAACGCGGTCAACCAGGTCTTCGTCGGCGCCTCCAACGAGGTCGGCGAGTTCCGCGCCGGCACCATGGCGGCGCTGATCGGCACCGTGCCGGCGGTGGTGGTCGGCGGCATCGGCGCCATCGCCGTCGCCGGATTGTGGGCGTACCTATTCCCCGCGCTGCGGCAGGTGCGGCACCTCAGCGGCCGAAACTGATTGAGCGCCGGATCCAAGCCGCAGGATCCAACGCTCGGCCCCAATCGGCATGCGCCGGTAAGGGCTGAGATGGGCCGTTAGCGGACCATCAGCTTTCCGTGTTCAGTCATCGGTAAGCTGTCGTTCAGGCGTGGGACCATCTTGGACATCGAGATCACGGCCGCGCCAGGGCTGGCGCTGAAAATAGCTTTTTCAAAAAGGTGTGGAGGACTAAACAGCCCTTTGAATACAAGCCTGGACCGCAGGTAATCGTTCTCGAAAATGGACTTGGGTAGCCACCCGAAAACATAGTCTCGCTCGACATTCGGATGATGAATATCGAACTCAATCGCCTTCGCTTTGATTTCTTCCTGATCGATCATCTTTAGCGCTAGCTCACGATCACCCTGGCGCCGATCGTGGTGCGGTTGTAGAGATCGATGATGTCCTGATTGAGAAGGCGAATGCATCCCCCCGAGACGGACTTGCCGACCGTCCACCATTGGGGGGTGCYATGCAGGCGATACAGGGTGTCTCGGCCGTTCTTGTCGTAGAGATAAAGCGCGCGGGCACCGAGCGGATTGTCTAGGCCGCCGGGCCAGCGATGAGGCACGATGAGGTCGTATTTCTTCCTCTCGAGCGCCATCAAATTCGGCGTTGGATACCAGTCCGGCCATTCGCGCTTACGCCCGACATCGGCGATGCCGTGCCAAGCGTAACCGGCCGCACCAACGCCGACGCCATAGCGGATCGCCCTACCGTTCCCCAATATGTAGTAAAGAAATTTCGGACCGGTCTTGACGATGATCGTGCCAGGCTCTTCGCTGGACTGATAAGGGACGATCTGGCGGCGGTATTGCGCGGGGATCCTGTCGATCGGGACCGCGGGGATTTGATAGCTGGCATCGGCAATGGGGCCATACTGCGCGAACCACTTTTTACCGCTTGTTGTAGTGCAGCCGACAAGCGCGAGAGCCGCGGTCAGCCCTACCCAGAAGGGAACCACGCGAATAAGAGCGGCCAACACTTTCGACTCCTTGGCCTGCCCGATTGAGCCRCATCTATTCTTTATTTCCGATCTAGTGCTCTGCGGTCCAATTTCCAGATGCCGGCAAGCGCAGGGGAGGCGAAGGAGAATTGCCAAGTACCGCTGTCCCGGCCCGCGGATAAATTGCTTCTCGACAGCGACTTAAACGAAATCCGTCCACACCGGCTAGCTGTTTGATCCCGCGCTTTAATGGTGCGATCTTTTCCGCTGAATGGAGGGAGGCACCATGGGAAAGGTTCTGCACGGCCGCVCCACGACGACAGAGGCAGTGCGTCGAGCAATCCAGAATAGTCAAGAGAGCCTGAGGCAGCTCGCCAAGCGCTATGGCATCGATCAGAAGACGGTCGCGAAGTGGYGGAACCGGACGTCGACCGCCGATCTTCCGACTGGCCCAGAGACCCGCGCTAAATCCTCGGTACCCGGAATGTGGAGCGCGGCACCCGTTTGATCGCTTGCGTCGTGACGCGGACCAGAAGAAGGCGAAGGCCGCGCGATGCAAAAGACGAAAAGGAGGAGGAGATGGCAAGCCTTCTCAAGCAGGTAGGGGTGCTCCTGGAAAGGATCGAGGAGCAGCTTGATTGCGTGGCTGAGCTTCCAACCTTCTTCGAGGCCGTGCTACACGGTTTGCAACTCCCGATCATTCGGAGGTTTGGTGYGTTTCGCGGGGCGTACCGCGACAAACTCTCTATCCGGGGAGTGACCGATGCAGCATCGAAAGGCGCTGTTAGAGCCGAAACGTCCTCGCGGCTTGAAACAGTGGGCAAAGCTTAAGACCGAGAGCAGCCCTCACCCGGCCGATCAGCATGTCGGAAGACAGGTTGCCGTGATTCGCGTCCAATCGGACGTATCGCAGGCACAGCTAGCCCGATCAATCGGCATCAGCTTTTGAACAACTGCAGAAGTACGAGAACGCCAAGAACCGCGTGAGTGCCTCCATGCTCTACGAGATCGCTCGGTCTCTTGACGTTCCCGTCAGTCGCATTTTCGAAGGACTGCCGGGGAACGGTGCGACCAGCAGCGAGGCTCCGCCTCTGCCCGTCGATGAGCGCATCGACTTTCATTGCCAGCGCAGAAGGTCGGCGCCTGATCGAGGGTCTTATGCAACTCCATCAGCGGGTGCGCACCCGGGTGGCAGCCCTGGGGAGGAATTGACGTCCCTCGATGYGACGAAGGGCAACGAGACAGCTAGCGAACCGGTGCCGGCCGGACGCACGGTTGCGGGAGTGGATGATCGCCCCGACCGATGCCGAATGGGCATTTTCCTCAGTTGAATCAGGCCGCGCCAGGGCTTGCTGGTCGATGACCTATCGGAGTTGGGGCGGATGTTCTCCGACTGAATGTCTGAAAATGGGGTCCAAGAATGACAGTTTGAGGCGCAACTGCGACCGCCTGCTCGGTCGCCRCAATGTCAGCTTTTAAGCGATGGCAACACCGTCCCCAACGACCGAGATGGAGGCGCAAAGCGGTCGTCCACGCCTCGGCAGGCGTAAGGCATCTTCGGTCAAAACCGACCGTTCAGGACAATTGGTTTTTAACCCACCGCCGGCTTGCCAAAAATCAGGCTCAAAAACTCGCCGAGCCAGCGTTTTAAGTGCATGTCCCAGATCAGCCGGCCGCCGAGATGGTCGCGGCCGGGCTGCGCGCCGGGCAGCTCGAAGCGATGCGCGCCGCGGACCACCCAGCGCTGCATCATCACCCTGGTCAGCTCGCCATGGAACTGGATGCCCCAGGCGTTCTCGCCGTAACGAAAGGCCTGGTTGGGATAGGTCTCTGCCGTGGCCAGCAGCGTCGCGTCCTTCGGCAGCGAAAAGCCCTCGCGGTGGAACTGGTAGACCATCTCCGGCCAGTGCAGCAGCTTCTTGCCCGCCTCGGTCGCCTTCAGCGGATACCAGCCGATCTCGACCAGCCCGTCGCCATGGCCCTCCACCTTGCCGCCGAGATGGTTGGCGAGCATCTGCGCGCCGAGGCAGATGCCGAGAAAGGGCCGGTTTTCCTTGAGCGGGATTTCGAGCCAGTCGGTCTCGCGGCGGACGAAATCGTCCTGGTCGTTGGCGCTCATCGGCCCGCCGAAGATGATCGCGCCGGCATGGCCCTCCAGCGTGCAGGGCAGCTCATCGCCGAGCGGCGGCCGGCGGATGTCGAGGTCGAACCCTTCTTCCAGGAGCATATGGCCGACGCGTCCGGGRCTCGAAGTCTCCTGATGCAGCACGATCAGGATCTTGGGTCTCGGCCTCGGTCTGGGTGGCATGGAAGAAGAAGGGTCCTCTATTCGTCGCTCGACGTTCCGCGCGCGTCCGGGGCCTCGGCAGCCGCCTTGCGGCGTGCCTCGATGCGGTYATGGCGCTCGACRCCGATCAATTCGGCGACGCGCCAGACGGTGTTGTCTTCGAGCTCGTGCAGCTCGCCATCGGCGTAGACGATTTCCCACATCAGCCCGATGAAGGCATTGCGCGCCTCGRCATCGAGATGGCGCTTGAGCACGCTGGTAAAAGCATAGAGGTCRATCGCTTCATTGTCGGCGCGCTCGCCTGCTGCCGCCAGCGCATCGAGCTCGTCRCCGCTGATGGAATAGGTTTCGGCGAGGATTTCCTTGAAACGTTCCCACTCGACATCCTGGCGCACGCCGTCGGCGTTCATGACATGGTAGAGCAGCGCCGCTGCCGCCACGCGCGGATCGTCGGCGCTTGGTCTCCTCGCGYCGGCAGCCGGCAAATCCCTCAAGAACGACAGCACGCGTTCGAACATCTACACCATTCCCTGTCGGCCAAGTGCCGGCCAAAACTCAAAACAAACGAAAGCGGCGCGGCGATTTATCCGCCTTGTCTTCCGGCGCGACGCCGGGATCATCCGGCAATCGCGGTGACTCCGAGGCCTGCCCTGCGGTTTCGCCATCGGGGGCAGCCTCGGCAATCGCCATGTCCTTCCCGCCACCGTTCGATGCCGCTTGCGCCGGCTGTTCGGACAAAGTGTCGGGCACAATGTCGATCGTCTTTGCTTCAGTCGCCGCGGCAGGCGGGGAGGCGGGGATTGCGGCTACGGCCGCATCGACCTCGCTGTCGATCAGCTGCCCGAGCCGCTCCATCGGCGCGCGCCAGGTGAAGGCGTCGAGCTTGCCGGTGATTGGCGAGACTGGCGCCCAGCGCTCGGAGACGACGCCGTCGGCGACCCAARCCGGATCGCGCGGCGCGCGCACGGCCTTCGACAGCAACTGCCGCACCTTGCCCTGGTCGCCGGTTTCGGCCTCTTCGATGTCGGCCAGAAGCAGATAGGCGCCCTCGCGGCGATCCATGCGGATCGCGGCTTCCGCCTCGCGCCGGGCGGTGGCGAAATCCTGCGCGTCGAGCGCAGYGCGCGCCACGGCCATCGACGATTCGGCGTGGTTCTTCTTCATTTCCTGCAGCTTCTTCGCCCGGTTGAGGCGATCGAGCACCGCATCGCCCGGCCGTGCATGGGTGTAAAGCTCGGCGATGTCCGGATGCGGTTCGGCCCTCCAGGCGGTCTCGAGTATCTTGGAACCCTTGCGCACGTCGTTTTGCCGAAACAGCAGATTGGCGGCGATCAYCGCCGCCGGCGCGAAATCGGGCGCCAGCTTGTTGGCTTCGAGCGCCGCGGTCCTGGCGGCGTTCGGGTCGCTGTCGGTCAGCACTTGCGCCTTGGCCGTAAGCAGCACCGCGCGCCGGCGGTTGGCGGCGTCGCGCTCGATCTGCCTGGTTGACTTCTGCGCCTCGACCAGTTTCAGCGCGCCGTCCCAGTCGCCGCGCTCGGTGAGTTCCTCCAGCGTCGATTCGGCGGCCCAGGCAAGCTGCGGCGCCACCGCCGCGGCACGCCCCGCATAGTGGCGCGCGGCATTGCGGTCGCCCAGCCGCTCGGCTTCGAGATAGAGCCCGCGGAGCCCCAGCAGCCGCATCTCCGGATCGTCGAGCATGCGCTCGAATTTCTCGCGCGCGCCCTCGTGGTCGCCTTCGAGCAGCGAGGCCTGCGCGTCGAGCAGATGGATCAGCGGTTCCTGGTCGGAGCTGATCAGCTTCACCGCTTCCTTCGTCTTCTTGCGGGCGAGCGCGCCATCRCCGGCGCCGGCCGCGATCATGCCGGTCGACAGCGCCTGGTAACCGCGGTCGCGGCGGCRCACCCTGAAATAGCGCGAGATCGTATAAGGGCTGTTCCACAGCGACTTGAGCAGCCACCAGACAATCATCACCGCGGCGACGACCGCAACAATCGCCACCGCCGCCACCATCAGCGTGACCTGGTATTGGTAGCCGTTGAAGGTGACGATCATTTCGCCTGGGCGGTCGGCCAGCCAGGCAAAGCCAAGCCCCAGCGCGAAGACGACGGCCAGGAAGATGAGGATGCGGATCATCGGACGGTCCTCATGCCTTCGTCGCGCCGGCAATCAGCGCTTCGATCTGCTTCTCGACMTCGAGCCGCGCCTTCAGTTTGCCGGCAAATTCAGCRCCGGCCGACTTTGCCGCATCGGGCAGCGTGTCATATTCGCTGAGCGCCTTGGCGTAGTCGCCMTGGTTGACCGCCACTTCCATGCGGGCGACGGTTTCCGGCGCGCCCTTGCCCTCGACGACGCCGACCGGCCRCACCTGGACCAGCGATTTCGCACTCGAAACCAGGCTTTGGAAGAAGCCGGCATTCTGGTCGACCGGCGTCGCCGCCTCGACCATGGCGTTGGCGGCGGTGTCGACCTCCGAGGCGATCGTTGCGCGGGTCGRCACGCCTTTCTCGGCATAGGACCRCAGCACCGCGATCTCCGGCGCGTTCGGCGCGATTGCGGCGAAAGTGTCGAGCTCGGTCRCAAACGGTGCACCGCGGTCGAGTGCCGCCTTCAGCGCCGAGGCGGCGATTGCGAGTGCGATCTTCGGCTGCGAGGCCTGCGCCTCGACCTTGGCGGAGAGCTGCTGCACCGATTGTTCCAATGCCGCGACCCGCCCGTCCRCAGCCTTTGCCGCGTCGGCGGCCGATTTCACCAGCGCGTCGAGCCCGGCGAGCTTCTCGTTGAGCGGGCCGAGATCGACCGGAGCAGCACTGCCGGCCTTCTGCAGATCGGCGACGGCCGTCTCGATCTGGCCGATCTTGTCGTTGAGCGCCTTGAGCGCGGCGCCATCGCCGTTCCGCCCGGCCGACGATTTCAGCTCAGCCACATCCGACTTTACCTGGTCGAGCGCCGACGACAGGCCATCGACCTTGGCCGAAGCGCCGGTGGCGCCCGTTTCCTTGAGCGTCGCGATTTCACCCTTGAGCGAAGCGATCTCACCATTGACGCCGTCGAGCGACGCGCCGCCCGAGGCCGGAGATCCGAGCAGGCCGACCGCCTGCAGGAGGCCGGCGCCGGCAAGCGCAACCACGCCGCCGACGAGCCCGGCGGCAATCATGTTGACGCCGGAGCGGCTGGAAGCCGGCGCGCCGCGATCGTCGTTGCGGGTCTCGTTTGTCGTCGACGCCGAAGCGGCTGAACCGGTCTTGCTCGCCGACGCATCTTCGAAGCTGTAGCCGAAGTCTTCGGGCTGGTTGTTCGCGGGTTTCGATCCGTTGGGATAGGAACCTTCCGCCTCGTCCTTGCCCTTCGCCTCAGGTTCGCCGGTTTCGGCCTGCGGCGCGTCGGCATGCTCCCACGGCTCGATGTCGGTCTGCTCGGCATGCATGGGCTCTTCAGCAGCTTCCGCCTGCGAGGCGGCTTCCTGCGCCTTCGCCTCGTCGGTCTCAGCCGGATGGCTCTCGGCCTTGGCGGCATCCTCGCCGGTGATTCGCGAGACGGCGCCGGGATCGAGTTCGATCGTCACCGGCTCGCGGCGACTCTTCGAATGTCGCGTCTTCGGCGTCTTGACCATGCTTGGGCTCCGCAAATTGGCTTGAGGATGGTTCGAAGGGTCTAGAGCTCAAGGATGCTCTAGCACATCACCAAGCGGTGAAAAGGGGCGGTGTGATGACGCGGGTCAGCGCGGCGGCGACAAAAGCGCCAGCAGCGCATCTTCATCGGGTTGCGAGGCAATCCTGATCTTTTCCTTGGCGATACCGTCGAGCGCGTTGGCGACACGCGCGGACAGCGCGAGAAACGCTGTTTTTCCAAACAGGCCGCGCAAGGCAGCCCGGCTGATCAGCGCGCTCAGCGCGGTCGCCGCCTCGGCGGAATAGAGCAGCGCTATATCGATTGGTTTGTTCGAAAGCCGCACCGCGATCTCCTCGTCGCCAAGGTCCATCCGAACGGTGTCGTAGATCTCGATCGCCTGGACCCGCACCCCCGCCGCCGCGAGCCGCTCCTCGARGACCGGGAAGCGCACGCGCCCGCAAAGGTAGACGATGTCCTTACCGGCAAGACCGCCGCCGWTCGCATCTGCCRACACCCCGGCATCGCCCGGGCCTTCAGCGACGGACAAAAACCCTGCGGCGCGGCAGGCTTCGGCCGTTCTCCCGCCGACGGCATGGCAAGGCAGGGCGGCAAGCGCCGCGACTAGTTCCCCCGGTGCATGGCGCACCGCATTGGCGCTGGTGACGGCGACCGCGACTGCATCCGGGATGGCCGCCCGATCGACCGGCAATGYCGTTGTTTCCGTCAGCGGCAGCAGTATCGGTTGAAATCCCTTGGCTTCGAGTCGCCGGGCCGTGCGGGAGGCGCCCGGTTCCGGTCTCGTCACCAGGACGCGGACCATGTCAGGTCCATCCTTCGAAGAATTTGGCGCCGGCCTTGGCGCGCACTGTCCGCGCGGCTTCCGCGCCAATTTCCGCCGCGTCCACCGCCTGGCCCGCCAAGTTGACCTCATGTGACTCGGTGCCGTCGGGCGAAATGATCAGGCCGGCGAAAGACAGCCATTCGCCCGATATCGTCGCATGGCCGGCGATCGGCGTGCGGCAGGAGCCGTCGAGCGCGGCAAGGAAGGCGCGCTCGCAGGCCAGCGCCTKGCCGGTCGGCGCGTCGTGGATAGCCGCGAGCATTTTTTCGATTTCGCCGTCGCCGATCCGGCTTTCGATGCCGATCGCGCCCTGCCCGGGCGCCGGCGGGAAGACATCCAGCGGCATCAGGTCGGTGATGACGTTCTCGAGCCCGAGCCGCTTCAACCCGGCATAGGCGAGGATGGTGCCTTCGGCGACTCCCTCATCAAGCTTGCGGAGTCTCGTCTGCACATTGCCGCGGAACAYCACCACCACGAGATCCGGCCGCATCCGGCGGATCAGCGCCTGGCGCCGGAGCGATGACGAGCCGACCGTCGCGCCGTGCGGCAGGTCGGCGATCCGCTTCGCGGTCTTGCYGATGAAGGCGTCGCGCGCGTCCTCGCGCGGCAGAAAGGCGGAAAGCTCCAACCCATCGGGCAGCACCGTCGGCATGTCCTTTGACGAATGCACCGCGAGGTCGATGCGGCGGTCGAGCAGGGCTTCCTCGATTTCCTTGGTGAACAGGCCCTTGCCGCCGGCCTCAGACAGCGGCCGGTCCTGGATGYGGTCACCGCTGGTCGAGATGACGACCACTTCGAAGGCCTCCTCGGGAAGGCCGTGCGCCTTCATCAGCCGCGCCCGCGTCTCATGCGCCTGGGCCAACGCCAGCGGGCTACCGCGTGTTCCGATTTTCAAGGTTGTTTGCATGGCGCGCGGTCCGTGATAACCCCCGGGCGGTTCGAGGTCTGCCGAGATTTAGGTCAGGCCGAGCCGAAAATGGTGGGTTTCGAGAACCGGAGCGGAGCGTACCTTGAGTACGTGAGCACCGGGAGCGCAGAAAACCGCCATTTGCAGGCCRGCATTACCTGAATATCGGTAGACGTCCTATCTAGGAAAGACGGAAGACACAATCTTTGAGGACAGCGACGAATTGATCCGCGTTCTGGGCATTGAGACGAGTTGCGACGAGACTGCGGCCAGCGTTGTGGCGCTGAACGGCGGCTCCGCGCCCGAAATCCTCTCCAATATCGTACTCAGCCAGATCGAGGAGCACGCGGCCTTCGGCGGCGTCGTGCCCGAAATCGCCGCCCGCGCCCATGTCGAGGCGCTGGACGGGATTGTCGAGGCAGCGCTTGCCGATTCGGCCGTGTCGCTTGACGAGGTCGATGCCGTGGCTGCGACGGCCGGACCGGGTCTGGTCGGCGGGCTGATCGTCGGATTGATGACCRCCAAGGCGATCGCGGCGGCTGCCAACAAGCCGCTGATCGCCATCAACCATCTCGWAGGCCATGCGCTGACCGCAAGGCTGACCGACGGTCTCGATTTCCCCTATCTGCTTTTGCTCGTTTCCGGCGGCCATACTCAGATCGTCGCGGTGCGCGGCGTCGGCGACTACCAGCGCTGGGCGACGACCATCGACGATGCGCTGGGCGAGGCCTTCGACAAGACGGCCAAGATGCTCGGCCTGCCCTATCCGGGCGGCCCGAATGTCGAGAAGGCCGCGGCCGGCGGCGACGCGAGCCGCTTCGCCTTTCCGCGCCCGATGAAGGGCTCGGCACAGCCGGACTTCTCCTTCTCCGGCCTGAAGACGGCCGTGCGCCAGGCGGCGACGGCGATCGCGCCGCTCAGCGACCAGGACGTGGCCGATATCTGCGCCTCCTTCCAGGCGGCGGTAGCGGACGCGTTGGGCGACCGCGTCGCCCGCGCTCTCGCCCGTTTCCGCAAGGAATTTCCTGACAAGGCGCACCCTGCGTTGGTCGTCGCGGGCGGTGTCGCCGCCAACCGCACGATCAAGGCGACATTGGAGGCGCGCTGCTCCAAAGCCGGTTTCGCCTTCGTCGCGCCGCCGCAAAAGCTCTGTACCGACAATGCGGCGATGATCGCTTGGGCCGGCATCGAGCGGCTGCGCGCCGGCATGGCTGGCGAGAACGCCGCCGACTTCGTGCCGCGCTCGCGCTGGCCGCTGGACAGCGTTTCAGCCCCCTTGGTGGGCTCGGGCCGACGCGGTGCCAAGGYATGACCAAGAAAGGCACGCCCAGCAAGAGGCCGGCGAGCGGATGGCGCGTTGCCGTGCTGGGCGGCGGCGCCTGGGGCACGGCGCTGGCGCTGGCCATGCTGCGTGCCGGCCATTTCGTTCGCCTTTACGCGCGCGACGACGAGACTGTGGCCGCCATAGATCGCGGCGAGAATCCACGCTACCTGCCCGGCATCGAGATTGAGCCCGGCATCGTCGCGACCAGCGATATCGGTGCCGCGCTCGACAGCGCCGATTGCGTGCTGGCGGTGACGCCGGCGCAGTCGCTGCGCGCGGTGCTGGCCACTGCTGCCGGGCATGTGCCGCCGCGCGCGCCGCTCGTGCTCTGCGCCAAGGGCATCGAACGCGGCACCGGCGCGCTGCTGTCCTCGATCGTCGAGGAAAGCCTGCCCGGCAATCCGGTCGCGGCCCTGTCCGGTCCGAGCTTTGCCGGCGATGTCGCACGCGGCTTGCCGACCGCCGTGGTTGTTGCTGCCCGCAACGGAGCACTGGCGGCCGAGCTTGCCGCCCGTTTCTCGGCCGAGAACCTGCGCTGCTATTCCAGCGACGACCTGATCGGCGTCGAGATCGGCGGTGCGCTGAAGAATGTCTTCGCCATCGCCGCCGGTGCCGTCACCGGCGCCGGGCTCGGCGCCAGCGCCCAGGCCGCAATGGTCACGCGCGGCTTCGTCGAGTTGCGTCGCATCGGCGCTGCCTTCGGCGCCAAACCCGAAACCTTGATGGGTCTTTCCGGCCTCGGCGACCTGATCCTTACTTGTTCGTCGGCRCAATCGCGCAATTTTGCCTATGGYCTGGCGCTGGGACGTGACAGGCCCCTTGCCGGCCTGTCTCTCGCCGAAGGCGTACCGACCGCCGGCATCGCGGCCCGCATCGCGGCCGAACGCGGCATCGACGCGCCGATCATTTCCGCCGTCGCCGCCATACTCGACGGCAAGTTGACCGTCGGCGAGGCCGTTACAGCGCTGATGGCGCGGCCGCTCAAGACTGAAACCGACATCTGAACCCTCGGAGCTAGACATGTTGTTCGCGTTGATTTGCAAGGATAAGCCCGGCAGCCTGCAGCTGCGCGCCGATACCCGACCGGCRCATGCGGCGTTCCTGGAAGGACTGATCAGCGAAGGGCGGCTTGCCTTTGCAGGCCCCTTCCTCGACGCCGACGGGAAGCCCGACGGCAGCCTGGTAATGATCGAGGCCCCAGACATGGCCGGCGCGCAAGCCTTGGCGGCCGCCGATCCCTATGCCAAGGCCGGTTTGTTCGAAAGCGTCGAAATCCGTGCATGGAACTGGGTCTTCCAGAAGCCGGCTAGTCAATGATCGTTCGTTGGCGCTGCCCCTCATCCGCCTGCCGGCACCTTCTCCCCGTAAGAACCGGGGAGAAGGGAGAAGCTCCAACGCCGACGGCCCCCTCTCCCCGTCCTTACGGGGAGAGGGTAGGGTGAGGGGCAGYGCCAACGCTGAATAAATGGTCAACCGACAACGGGACAACTAAGATGAACTACTGGCTGTTCAAGTCCGAACCCTCGGTCTTTTCCTTCGAGGCGCTGACGGAGAAAGGCGAGGCCGGCACGCAGTGGGACGGCGTGCGCAACTACGCGGCGCGCAACAACATGAAGGCCATGAAGATCGGCGATCTCGGCTTCTTCTATCATTCCAATGAGGGCCTCGACATCGTCGGCATCGCCGAGGTCTGCGCGCTTGCCCACCCCGACACCACCACCGACGATCCGCGCTGGGAATGCGTCGACATCCGCGCTTATCAGTACGTGCCGAAGCCGGTGACGCTGGAACAGGTCAAGGCCAATCCGAAGCTCGCCAATATGGCTCTGGTCCGCCTTGGCCGGCTTTCCGTGCAGCCGGTGACGCCGGACGAATGGAAAGAGGTTTGCCRCATGGCCGGCCTCGACCCGGCACCGTGACCCGGCTCACGCCCAAAAACGCGAAGACATTCATCCTCGACAATACGGCGCTGATGGCGCCGCCGCATGTGCCGGAAGTGCTGCTGCATCTGGCCGACGAAGCGCATGATCTGTGGTTGCGCACCGAGGAGGAACTGGCCGAGATCGGCCTGCCGCCGCCATTCTGGGCCTTTGCCTGGGCCGGCGGCCAGGGCCTCGCCCGCTATGTGCTTGACCATCCGGCCAGCGTGCGCGGCAAGCGCGTGCTCGATTTCGCCTCCGGCTCCGGCCTTGTCGCCATCGCCGCTTTGAAGGCCGGAGCTTGCGAGGTCATCGCGGCCGATATCGACCCCTTCTGCGCGACGGTGATCGCCCTCAACCTGGAAGCCAACGGAGTCAGCGCCGAATTCCTCGACGCCGACTGCGTCGGCTCGGATGACGGGTGGGATGTCGTGCTTGCCGGCGACGTCTTCTACGACAAGCCGTTGGCGGACAGGCTGATGCCCTGGTTCGCGATCCTGAAGGCGCGCGGCGCCGATATCCTGGTAGGAGATCCCGGCCGCGCCTACCTGCCGAAGAGCGGATTRCATTCGCTCGCCGTCTATCAGGTGCCGGTGACGCGAGCCCTGGAGGATGCCGAGGTTAAGCGCACCACGGTATGGCGCCTCGCTTGACGGTATCACCGAACGGGCGTTCCATCTCACGCCATTCGGGAGGGTAGGAACCATGGACTTTTCAACGGTGAACTGGCTGGCCGTGGTCTGCGCCGCCGTCGTGGCGTGGCTGTTCGGGGCCGTCTGGTACATGGCCTTGAGCAAGCCGTGGCTGAAAGCGGCAAAGCTCGACCCCGCCACCATGAAGCGCTCGCCGGTTCCGTTCATCGTCAGCTTCGTCGCCGAGCTGATCATGGCGCTGGTCATGACGCTGGTGATCGGCGCGCTGACCAGCGGCGAGCCCAATCCGCTCGCCGGGGTGATCTTCGGCTTCGTGCTCTGGCTTGGCTTCGTCGCCACCACGCTCTCGGTCAACCATCGTTATGAAGGCTTCGGCTGGGACCTGACGCTGATCGATGCCGGCCATTGGCTGGGCGTGCTCATCATCATCGGCGTGGTGATCGGCTGGTTCGGCGCGCCGGCTGCGCCGGCGGGCTAGAACAATCTTGCCAAAGGCGGCGGTTGCAGCGTCGCTAGCCTGCGTCCGCGTCTTTCGCCACCTCTTCGAGCAGCCATCCGCGAAAGGCGACGATACGCGCGTCATCCTTCATGGCTTCCGGATAGACCAGGAAATAGGCGAATTCCGGCGCGACCTTGATGCCGAGATCGAAGGGCCGGATGAGCCTCCCTTGAGAAAGGTCGCTGGCCACCATGGCGAAATCGGCCAGCGCGACGGCATGGCCATCGAGCGCCGCTTGCGTGGCGTCGGTCGCCGATCCGAAAACGAGGGTGCGGCTGTCGTCGAAATCGTCGACGCCGGCCGCCTGCATCCACATCCGCCAGTTCGGCCACGTCACCCCCTGCYGCGACCATTCGATATGCGCCAGCGTATGGTGGAAGAGGTCGCGCGGCTCTTTCAGCGGCGGGCCTGAGGCGAGCAGCGCCGGGCTGCACACGGGAATGATGATGTTCTCAAACAGCCGATGCGCGCAAACCCCCGGATATCTGCCGGTGCCGAAACGGATGCCGGCATCGACATCGTCCCGCTCGAAATCCCTGACCTCGTAGGTGATATCGAAGCGCAGTTCGATGCCCGGCTTCTGCCGGCGGAAACCGTCCACGCGCCGCATCAGCCACTTTGTTGCGAACTGCGCGTCGAGCGTCACCTTCAGCAGCGATGTGCCGCGCGTCATCTTGCGCGCGCGGCTGACGGCACGGTTAAGCAGGTCGAGCGCGTCGATCGAAGCCTCATACAGAACGGTGCCCGCTTCCGTCAGCCGGATGGTGCGGCTGGTGCGCGTGAACAGCACCAGGTCGAGCTGATCCTCGATTTCCTTGATCTGGTGGCTGACCGCCGCCGGCGTCAGRCCGAGCTCGTCGGCGGCACGGGTGAAATTGAGGTGCCTGGCCGCGGCCTCGAAGGTCCTCAGCGCGCGTGTTCCGGGCAGCAGGCGGGCCATTCGATCCTCAAAAGAAACTTGAWGATCAGAAAAGAACTACTCGTTTCTCGGTTGGTTTTCAATGCGGCATGATAGCGACATCGAAACACCCTCAAACCGGATTTGATGTCCGGAGAACACGGATAAAGCCATGTCTGAGATCGCTCTGAAGTCCAACGCCGCCCTGAAATCCCGCTCCGGCATCACACTTTGGCTGCATGCTACGATCGATTGGCTGCGCCAGGCCCGGGTCGCTACCCGCCTCGCCCACGAGTCCATCGAGGATCTCTCCGACAGCCAGCTGCGCGATATCGGCGCCGAGCGCTGGGATGTCGCCAGGGCAATGGACCGTGAACTCCGCTCGATCGGGCTGCTGGGTTCGGGGTGGCAACAGCCGGGGAAAAGGCAGTAGGGAATAGRCAATAGGGGAAAGAGACACCTGCTGCCTACTGCCTACATCCTACTCCCCTACCTCACCACCCTCACCACCGTCCGGTCCGACAGCAGCGGCAACAGCCTCGCCATGGTGCGCGCCGTTACCGCGACGCAGCCTTGCGTCGGCGTGAAGCCGGGGCGAGCGAGATGGAAGAAGATCGCGCTGCCGCGTCCGCGCCGGCGCGGCGCGATGTTCCAGTCCAGCACCAGGCACACATCGTAGAGGCGGTCGGCGCGGCGCATCCGCTCATGGCTGGCGCCATAGGGGATCTTCACCGGACGGTTGTAGTTGCGGTCGTCCGGCACTTCGCACCAGCCGAGATCCGGGCCGATCGGCGCCATGGGAAGCCTCGTCCGGCGTCCGCCCGCAAATTGGTCGTTCCGAAAATATCCTGAAAGGATGYGCATTGCTGCCAGCGGCGTGGCGCCGTCGCCCTCGCGCTTGCTGGCGGAGATRCCGCCGCGCCCGAGCGCGCAGGGAAACACCGTCCTGCCGGCCTGCAGGAAGCCCTGCGCAGGGTTGCCGGGCCTTGCGCGCACAACCAGCACGCGCAGACTCTTCGGCAAAAATGCGTCCGCCTCATTGCGCACGCGTTTTTTCTTGTATGATCGTGACACGGAACAAATCACTGTGATCGGCTGTTGCGCCGGTGAGCTTCCGCATAAATGGGGGGAGGTCAACTGAATATTCTTTTTAAAACAACGGATTGATCCATGTCATCACGCACCATCCTGATCGTTGACGACGACGACGACCTGCGAGCCACGCTCGTCGAGCAACTGGCCCTCTATGAGGAATTCGACGTTCAGCAGGAATCCACCGCGGCAAAAGGCGTCGCCGCGGCGCGCGGTGGCCTTGTCGATCTGCTGATCATGGATGTCGRCCTGCCCGACATGGACGGCCGCGAAGCGGTGAAGATCCTGCGCAAGGGCGGCTACAAGGCGCCGATCATCATGCTGACCGGCCATGACACCGATTCCGACACGATCCYGGGCCTCGAGGCCGGCGCCAACGACTACGTCACCAAGCCTTTCCGCTTCGCGGTGCTGCTCGCCCGCATCCGCGCGCAGCTGCGCCAGCACGAGCAGAGCGAAGACGCCACCTTCTCGGTCGGCCCATACACCTTCAAGCCCAGCCAGAAGCTTTTGATCGATCCGCGCGGCGCCAAGGTGCGGCTGACCGAAAAGGAAGCCTCGATCATCAAATATCTCTATCGCGCCGACCAGAAAGTGGTAACGCGCGACGTGCTGCTGGAGGAAGTGTGGGGCTACAATTCCGGCGTCACCACCCACACGCTGGAAACCCACGTCTACCGGTTGCGCCAGAAGATCKAGCGCGATCCTTCCAATGCCGAGATTCTTGTGACAGAAAGCGGCGGCTACAAGCTGGTTCCTTAAACATTTCATGATCTAATGAGCGGTCGGGCGGGGCTGCTTCGGGTACGATCCTAGTGCTGGAGGGTGATGGATCGGCTCGCTGGACGCATCGCTTGATGCGTGATTGGAAGGTTGGAGTGTGCGTGTCCGGAAGGACACGGCGCCCCAAAGGAGGGACTGGACTGACCGCTCGGGGACACAGCTAGGATGGCGCTGGATGACGACATCCGCATCCTGTCCGCCGTGAAGCTTTTTCAGGGCTTCACGCCGGAACAGTTGCGCCTGCTCGCCTTCGGCGCCGAGACCACCTTCCTGCAGGCCGACCGCAAGCTCTATCTCGAGGATGACGAAGCCGACTCGGCCTATATCGTGGTCAGCGGCTTGATCGCGCTCTATCGCGAGCAGGGCGGCGAGCGTGTCCCGATCGGCACGGCAGGCCYGGGCGCCATGCTGAGCGAGCTCGCCCTGATCGCCGACACAAGACGTTTGACCAGCGCCTCGGCCGCGGTCGATTCTGAAGTGATCCGGCTCAGCCGCAAGATGTTCCGACGCATCCTGGAGGAATATCCCGATCTCGCGCTGCAGCTGCACGAGCGCATCCTGGATGAACTCCAGCAGATGATCGCCCGCATCGAGCAGTTGGCGCCCCGCTTCAGCGGATAGAACCCGACCGGGTAGCCAACAGCGAGTTCATCGACCAGATGACGAACGAGCGGTGRCTATGCCTGTGCCTGCCGCGCCTCGGCATGCTCCGCCTCGGCCTGCCGCCGCTCGGCCCAGCGCTCCAGCCAGTCGCGGCTCTGCATCTCGATCAGCCGCGAGGCCGTGCGCTCGAACTCGAACACCTCGTTGCCGCGCTTGGCGGTGTAGAGCCCGGAGGGCTGGGCCGCTGCGCTCATCACCAGACGCATGCGATGGTCGTAGAGCGTGTCGATGAGAAGGATGAAGCGCTTGGCCTCGTTGCGTTTGCCTTCGCCGAGCACCGGTACATGCTCGATGAACAGGGTCGAGAACCGCTCGGCGATCRCCAGGTAGTCGCGCGCGCCGAGCGGCTTTTCRCAAAGCTCGGCAAAGGAAAAGCGCGCGGCGTCGCCGGCGGCGCGCGGCACCACGAGCTGGCGGCCCTTCAGCGTGATCGTCGCCTCCGCAGTCGGCAGGCCTTGCGTCACAACCTTCYAGGCTTCGTCGAGGGCCCGGTCGGCCGCCTCGTCGACAGGCGTGACATAGACCGGCAGACGGTTGAGCTTTTCCTGCCGGTAGTCCTTCTCACTATCCAGCGTCAGCACTTCGGCATTGYGCTCGAGCAGGCGGATGAAGGGCAGGAACAGCTGCCGGTTGAGGCCATCCCGATAGAGGTTCTCGGGCGCGACATTGGAGGTGGCGACCAGCACCACGCCGTTGGAAAACAGCGCCGAGAACAGCCGGGAGAGAATCATCGCGTCGGCGATATCGGTGACGGAAAACTCGTCGAAGCACAGCACCCAGGCTTCCTCGGCCAGCGTCCGCGCCACCGGCGGGATCGGATCGTCCTCCTTGACGTCGCCGTTCTTGCGCGCCGCCCGGTGCTTCTGGATGCGGTCCTGCACGTCGGCCATGAAATCGTTGAAATGGACGCGCCGCTTGCGCCTGACCGGCAGGAGCTCGAAGAACATGTCCATTAGCATCGTCTTGCCGCGCCCGACGCCGCCATAGATGTAGAGGCCCTTGACCGCCTCGCGCGGTTGCTGCCTGCGCGCAAACAGCCAGCCCAGCGCGCTCGATTTCTGCGCCAGCCTTTTCGCGGAGATCTCGTCGGTCAGCCGGTCGAGCGCGGCGACGATGCGCTCCTGCGCGGGGTCGCGTCCGACTGCGCCCGTCTCGACCAGGTGGTCGTAGCGCTGCCTGACGGTCACATGGGTCTGGAGGCCGTCACGCAGATGCATAGGTCACGTCGTTCGAGAGCAATTCCAGGACAAAACGTCCAACGGTCTGCCGTCCAGAGCTGCCTAAAAACAAATGCTCGGAGCGGCTTCGGCGCTTCTATCAAACGCTGAGCCGCTCTCCAAGGGCGGTTTTGCCTTATCTCGTAAGCGAGATCGGCTGGCCGTTGGACGTCTGGCCGTCGAACTTTTCGCCGCCGGACGAATAGAGCCTGGCCAGCGTGCCGCCGTTTTCGTCATAGAGCGTCAGCTGCTTGCCGGAGACATTCCACGACTTAATGCCGTCGATCGGCGTCGGGCAATGCAGCGGTCCGGCACGATAGCCTGCGCCAAACTTGGTCTGCGGCGTCGCCACCTTGCAGCTCTGGCCGCCGACGCTGACGTTCCAGACACCGGCGACGCTGGCCGCGGTCAGGTCCGCGGCGCCCGCAGGCGCCGAGCCATCCGGCGGCAGCGAGGCCATCTGCGTGTTCTTAGGCGCAGTCGGGAATTGCGACGGGTCGGTGGTGCCGGGGGCGGCGGGCGGCGGCAGCTGGTTCTGCGTCACCGTGCCGGAGGGCGCCGGCGTGAGCGGCGCCGGCTGCTGGTCGTCCATCGACGAGAAGCGCGACGTCGAGCAGCCGCTCGCAACCAGCGCAGCCAGCGATACGGCCACAAGGCCGGTCTTCGAAAATGTCATTCAAACCTCCGTCGGATCAGGCCGGGGGGTGCCGTCCGCGCAATGTCCCCGTCATCAAAATGGCGATGGTGGCAGAATTTCAACCCGATATGGTTAAAATAGGGTTTTTGGAGCCGGTGTTGCAAATTTATCGCAAGCGCTCTCATCGCCGGCCAGGGCTGGGATTATGGGCCGTAGGTTCCTGAAATTTCAGGCTTCAGCGGAGCACTGGGCACGAAGACATAGCCGTCCGGGCCGACGACGTAGCATTCGCGCAAGCCATGCGGCTTGTCGATCGAACCGGCCAGCACGATGTGGCCGTGCTCTTCGGCCCTTTTCTCCACCGCATCCGGATCGGCGCCATAGAGGCGCAGTTCGATGCCGGCGCCGCGTGTCTCCGYGCCGGCGAAGACACCGGTCAGCGGATGGTCGAGAAAGCTATGGTCGGCATGCAGCATGAAGGTCGAGCCCAGCAGTTCGACCGCCGCGAAATCCTCGTCGGCATAGATGATGCGCGCGCCGAGCACGTCGCGRCAGAAGGCCTCCATCGCCGCCATGTCGGTGACCAGCAGGTTGACGCCGAGCCCACGCGGCAAAGAGCGGCCGAAATCCTCCGCCTTCATCCACGGCGTCTTGGTTCGCTTCATTGCCATGGCTGTCCCTCCATATCGCCGATCCTAGACGACGCGGGCCTCAGGCCCTTTGGCATTCGCCAGCAAAATGCTTGCGCCAGGCGGCCGTGTCCTTGTTTCAGGGAGTCGATTTCAGGGACATGCCGGCTCCTTCAGCAAGGAATCGGGAAGGAACCCGGGCCACCGAAATGCGTTGGTCCCGCAGTGCAATCTCGCCCGGAGCCTTCCATGCTCAGGTGGATCATTCTTCTTCTGATTATTGCCGCGGCAGCGAGCCTGCTCGGCATGCCGGTGCTCGCCGGAGCCGCAGCGCTGGCCGCGCGCGTCCTGATCGGCATCGTGCTGATCCTCTTCCTGCTGGTCGTGCTCGGCGTCTTCGTTGTGACTTGAATCTGCGTGCGCAATTCCCGTCGGAACACCATTTCACACGAGCTGGAAGCACTTGGGTCCAGCRCCATCGCCGTAGCCAGATCCGGCGGTCTCAACGCGGCCTGAAGCCGCGCCGGACTGGTAATTGCTGCCCGTTTCCGCCATATAGCGCCAAACGGACACGGAAATGACGGGAAAGATGGCAGGAACTGCCCCCTTCGCCAAGATGAACGGCATCGGCAACGAGATCATCGTTGCCGATATGCGCGGCCGTGCCGACAGGGTGACGGCGGCTGCAGCGATCGCGCTCAATGCCGACGTCGCGACCAAATTCGACCAGATCATGGCGATCCACGATGCGAGAACCGCCGGCACCGCCTATTATGTCGACATTCTGAATTCGGACGGCAGCAGCGCGCAGGCTTGCGGCAACGGCATGCGCTGCGTGGTGYAGGCGCTTGCCGCCGAGACCGGGCTGAAGACCTTCACCTTCGAAACGCGCGCCGGCATCCTCAATGCGGAGGAGCATGCCGACGGTTCGATCTCCRTCGACATGGGCAAGCCGCGCTTCGGCTGGCAGGAGATCCCGCTCGCCGAGGAGTTCCGCGACACGCGCATGATCGAACTGCAGATCGGTCCGATCGATGCGCCGGTGCTGCACTCGCCTTCGGTCGTCTCGATGGGCAACCCGCACGCCATCTTCTGGGTCGACCGCGACGTCTGGTCCTACGAGCTCGACCGCTTCGGCCCGCTGCTCGAAAACCACCCGATCTTTCCCGAGCGCGCCAACATCACGATCGCTGAGGTCACCTCGCCGCAAACCATGGTCATCCGCACCTGGGAGCGCGGCGCGGGTCTCACCAAGGCCTGCGGCTCGGCTGCCTGCGCCGCTGTGGTGGCGGCCGCCCGCACCAAGCGCACCGGCCGCAGCGTGTCGCTGATCACGCCGGGCGGCGGCGAGCTGCATGTTGAGTGGCGCGACGACGACCATGTCATCCTGACCGGTGCCGCCGAATGGGAGTTTTCCGGCAGATTCGACCCCTCGACCGGCACCTGGGCCCGCGACACCGAAAGCGCTGCGTGATGTCTGCTCTTGCCAAAGGTCCGGCGCCCGAAGGGCCCCTCGCCACAGGYATTGACGTCGTCACGTTCGGCTGCCGCCTCAACACCTATGAATCCGAGGTGATGCGGCGCGAGGCCGAAAACGCCGGCCTCGGCGCGCTCCCAGGCGGCGCCGTCATCTTCAACACCTGCGCCGTCACCGCCGAGGCGGTGCGCCAGGCCAAGCAGGCGATCCGCAAGGCCCGCCGCGAGAACCCCGAAGCGCGCATCATCGTCACGGGCTGCGCGGCACAGACCGAGCCGCAGAATTTTGTTGCCATGGACGAGGTCGACCTCGTGCTCGGCAATGAGGAGAAGCTCAAGGCGAACTCCTACCGCGCGCTGCCCGATTTCGGCGTCAACGACACCGAGAAGGCACGCGTCAACGACATCTTCTCGGTGCGCGAGACGGCAAGCCATATGGTCGATGYCATCGAGGGCCGGGCGCGTGCCTTCGTGCAGGTGCAGAATGGCTGCGACCACCGCTGCACCTTCTGCATCATTCCTTACGGCCGCGGCAATTCGCGCTCGGTGCCGATGGGCGCCGTCGTCGAGCAGATCAAGCGRCTGGCCGCCAACGGCTATGCCGAGATCGTGCTGACCGGCGTCGACATGACCAGCTTCGGTGTCGACCTGCCCGGCGGCCCCAGGCTTGGAAAGCTGGTCAAGACGATCCTGCGCCAGGTGCCGGAGGTGAAGCGGCTGAGGCTCTCCTCGATCGATTCCATCGAGGCTGACGACGATCTGCTCGACGCGATCGCCACCGAGCCGAGGCTGATGCCGCATCTGCATCTGTCGCTGCAGTCGGGCGACGACATGATCCTGAAGCGCATGAAGCGCCGCCATTTGCGCGATCAGTCGATCCGCTTCTGCGAGGACGTGCGCAAGCTCCGTCCGGGCATCGTCTTCGGCGCCGACATCATCGCCGGCTTCCCGACCGAGACCGAGGCGATGTTCGAGAATTCCGAAAGAATTGTCGAGGAGTGYGGCCTGACGCATCTCCACGTCTTTCCGTTCTCGCCGCGCGAGGGTACGCCGGCCGCACGCATGCCGCAGGTCCGCCGCGAAGTGGTCAAAGAGCGCGCCGCAAGGCTTCGCGCYGCCGGCGAGGCCGCCTATCGCCGACATCTGGCAGCGCTTGCCGGCACGCGCCAGTCGATCCTGGTCGAGCGCGACGGTCTCGGCCGCACGGAAGGCTTCACRCTCGCCGCCATTGCCGCCGGCCAGCCGGGCGAGATCGTCGAGGCGGTTGTTACCGGCCACGACGGCGCCCGTCTGATCGCGGCCCCCGTTGCCGCCCAAGCCGCCTGAGACAGCAAGACGTATGGCTGGATTCTTCAAGAAGATATTTTCGTTCGGCAGGAAAGAGGTCGTCGAAGAGCGGGTCGACGAAACCGCGCCCCTCCCGCCGATCAAATGGGACGCGTTGGAGGCGCTGAAGCCGGAGGCCGAACAGGCCGCTCCCCACCCTCCCCTCGATGGGGAGGGTCGCCACGAAGTGGCGGGGCGGGGTGAAAGCGCCGACACCGGCGCGGCTCACCCCCACCCCCGAGCTACGCGCGGGACCTCCCCCATCGAGGGGGAGGTAGAGCCGGCGCCTCAGCCGGCGCCCGAAGAACCAAAGCTTGAGCCTCTTCCGACCATCCCGCCGGCGCCGGAGCCCGTCGTTCCGTCCGAGCCGGAACCGCTCCCCGAGCCCAAGCCGGAAGAGGAACCGCAACCGGCTCCCGGAACACCCGAACCGCCGGCGCCGGAAGAAGTGCCAGTGCCGCCGGCAGAGCCCGAGCCCACGCCAGGCCCGGCGCCCGAGCCGAAGCCGCAGGAAGTGCCGCCGCCCGCGCCGAGCGAGCCGGGTATAGTGCCGTCGCGGCCGGAGCCGCAGCCCGCACCGGCGCCGGTCGAAGTGCCGACTTCGCCGAGCGAGGTTCCAGCCGAAACACCGGTGCCTCCCGAAATCCCGCCGGCGGCGGCGCGGCCATCTTCAGAGGCCGGCGTCGCCCCGCATCCGCCTGTGTCCCCCTCTCGCGGTCCTTCACGGGGAGAGGGTGAGGGTGAGGGGCAGCGCCAGCCCGTCGAGGACCTGGCGCCCGAACCTGCCGCCGAAATTCCGCCACCCATTCGCCARCCGGCGCCCATCGAACCGCAGCCGGTGCGCGCCGAGACGGCGCCGGAACCTGAAGCCGTTCCTGCGCCGCCAAAGCCCGCGCCAGCCGGCGGCAAGGTGACGGTGGCCAAGAAGGTCGAGCAGAAGGCCGAGCCGCAAAAGACGCCGGAGCCGGCGCCGAGACGCTCCTGGTTCCATCGCATGAGGGACGGGCTTGCCCGTTCCTCGCGCGAGCTCACCGGCAACATCGCCGGCGTCTTCACCAAGCGCAAGCTGGACGAGGACACGCTGCAGGACCTGGAGGACGTGCTGATCCGCGCCGATCTCGGCGTGGAGACGGCGCTGCGCGTCACCGACGCGCTGGCCTCAAGCCGCTACGGCAAGGATGTTTCCGACTCGGAAGTCCGCTCGGTCATGGCGGCCGAGGTGGAAAAGGTTCTGACGCCGGTCGCCAAGCCGCTCGAGCTCGACCTCAGCCACAAGCCGCATGTCATCCTGGTCGTCGGCGTCAACGGCACCGGCAAGACTACGACCATCGGCAAGCTGGCGGCCAAGCTGACCGACGGCGGCCTTTCGGTGATGCTGGCGGCCGGCGACACGTTCCGCGCCGCCGCGATCGAGCAGCTCAAGATCTGGGGCGAACGCACGAAATCGCCGGTCATCGCCACCAAGCTCGGCGCCGATGCCGCCGGCCTCGCCTATGATGCCTTCGAGAAGGCGAAGGAAGCCGGTTCCGACGTGCTGATCATCGATACGGCCGGGCGCCTGCAGAACAAGACCGAGCTGATGGCGGAGCTGGAAAAGATCGTGCGTGTGCTGGGCAAGCTCGATCCGGATGCCCCGCATACCGTGCTGCAGACGGTCGATGCCACGACGGGCCAGAATGCGCTCAGCCAGGTCGAGATCTTCCGCAACGTCGCCGGCRTCAACGGCCTGGTGATGACCAAGCTGGACGGCACGGCCCGCGGCGGTATTCTGGTGGCGATCGCAGCCAAGCACAGATTGCCGGTCTATTTCATCGGCGTCGGCGAGCAGGTCGACGACCTCGAACCGTTTTCCGCCAGCGAATTCGCCAGGGCGATCGCCGGCGTGGCTTGAACAAGGCGTGATCTGTCCGTAACCGCCCGCTTTTCGGCCAGATCATGCGCAAGAAGGACCTTTATGAACATCCTCGAACGCGACCCGTCCGATCCGCGCCGCAAGCCGCTCAATCCTGGCTYGAAGTTCCTGCTCGAGCTTGGGCCCGGCCTGGTGTTCTTCTTCACCACCATCCGCGGTGAATGGCTGGCCGGGAAGTTCCCGATCCTTACCCATCTTGGCGAACCGATCCTGATCGCCACGGCATTCTTCATGGTCGCGACGGCCTTGTCGCTCAGCGCGTCCTGGGCGCTGACGCGCGCCCTGCCGCTCATGCCGCTGGTCTCGGCGATCGTCGTGTTCGTGTTCGGCGCGCTCGCTCTGTACCTGCAGGACAAGACCTTCGCCTTCATGAAGCCGACGATCATCAATTCCCTGTTCGGCTTCGCGCTGCTCGGCGGGCTGGCCTTCGGCAGGTCGCTGCTTGGCTATGTCTTCGATTCGGCCTTCCAGCTGGATGCCGAAGGCTGGCRCAAGCTGACTTTCCGGTGGGGGCTCTTCTTCCTGTTCCTCGCCGTGCTCAATGAGGTGGTCTGGCGCAATTTCTCGGAGGCGACCTGGCTCTATTTCAAGGTCTGGGGCACGATTCCGATCACCTTGCTGTTCACCTTCAGCCAGATGCCGCTGATCATGCGGCATTCGCTGGAGGAAAAAGGCAAGGAAGAGAAGGCTGGCAAATAGCAGTTCCGGGCGATGCCGATGCGCGCTTGCCGCAGGACCCTGTGGTAGCATCCGGCGCGACTCACCTCGGCCCGGCTCATTCCTTGATCGAGATCCTCGCCATCTCCGGCAGCC
>NZ_MDFL01000100.1 GCF_001854785.1 Mesorhizobium sp. ORS 3428 | reverse complement strand
ATCACATGCCCGTCCGCCGATACAAAGACGGCTCGGGAAGTATTGTGCATGATCCAGATTTGCATGTTCGAAGAATCAGTAGCATATCGGATGTTCAGCGGATCGAAGCACAGCACTCCGATGTAATCCCGCTGACGGAGCTGCTGGACGATACGATCCAGCCGCGTCCTACGCATGCGGTCTAAATTGGGCGGTGTAAGACCCAGCGCGGACCACTCGGCAAAGGCCAGATCCGTCGGACCGATCTCCACTCGATCGTTGTCGTCGATGCTCCCGTCCGGCTTCAGAGCAATTCCCCTTCGTGTCGGATCGATTTTGCGGTTCAGGATAGAAAAAGAGGACACTTTAGGACTCCTATTGCCAGCTTGCCTTAGGCGGCCAACATCGTACAGCACGGTTGCAGTCCGGCCCGTGAGATCCACCGTCCGCGAACATGCGGATTGCCTCAGCAGAGTTCTTCGCACTCTTATTGGCTTGACTATCCCGAATTACTACTGCTCATCGCGGGCGGAGCAGTGCCATACCCATCTCGCCCTCTCAAATGGGGAAAGTGTTTGATATACTTTCCGAATTTGTATGCTCCGCAAGTGATCGGGGGATATTGCCCCGGGTTAGCCTCAGAGACGCAACTTTCCAAGGGCGCAAAAACGGCGTCATGGTCGGCGTCGATGAAGAACGGTATCGAATAGCGTTCCCGTCCGGAGGTGTTCACCACTCTATGCAGGTTCGCTAGATAGACATCGTTGGTTAGCTTTTGCAGCAAATCGCCGATGTTGACGACGAAGGTACCAGGGACAGGCATGCCCTCGACCCAGATCCCATTCCGGTTCATCACCTGAAGCCCTCCAGCGCTATCCTGGGCGATAATGCCCAGGCTGCCAAAGTCGGTATGCGCGCCGATGCCGATGATCCTCTCGTCCACGACGCCGGTCTGTGGCGGATAACGTTGCAAGCGTTGAGTCGTGATGGGATCCTTGGTTCTCGGTTCGAAGAAATCTGGTGAAAGATCAAGGCTGAGCGCTATGCCCCTCAGAAGCGTTATCGATAGCTCCTTCATCGCCTCGTGATAGGCGAAAACGGTCTCCCTGAACCCCGGCAGGGTGGCCGG
>NZ_MDFL01000099.1 GCF_001854785.1 Mesorhizobium sp. ORS 3428 | reverse complement strand
CGTACAGCACGGTTGCAGTCCGGCCCGTGAGATCCACCGTCCGCGAACATGCGGATTGCCTCAGCAGAGTTCTTCGCACTCTTATTGGCTTGACTATCCCGAATTACTACTGCTCATCGCGGGCGGAGCAGTGCCATACCCATCTCGCCCTCTCAAATGGGGAAAGTGTTTGATATACTTTCCGAATTTGTATGCTCCGCAAGTGATCGGGGGATATTGCCCCGGGTTAGCCTCAGAGACGCAACTTTCCAAGGGCGCAAAAACGGCGTCATGGTCGGCGTCGATGAAGAACGGTATCGAATAGCGTTCCCGTCCGGAGGTGTTCACCACTCTATGCAGGTTCGCTAGATAGACATCGTTGGTTAGCTTTTGCAGCAAATCGCCGATGTTGACGACGAAGGTACCAGGGACAGGCATGCCCTCGACCCAGATCCCATTCCGGTTCATCACCTGAAGCCCTCCAGCGCTATCCTGGGCGATAATGCCCAGGCTGCCAAAGTCGGTATGCGCGCCGATGCCGATGATCCTCTCGTCCACGACGCCGGTCTGTGGCGGATAACGTTGCAAGCGTTGAGTCGTGATGGGATCCTTGGTTCTCGGTTCGAAGAAATCTGGTGAAAGATCAAGGCTGAGCGCTATGCCCCTCAGAAGCGTTATCGATAGCTCCTTCATCGCCTCGTGATAGGCGAAAACGGTCTCCCTGAACCCCGGCAGGGTGGCCGGYCACTGGTTGGGTCCAAAGAACGGGCTCTCTACATTCGGCCGCTCAGGGCCGATGTCAAAGCACTCTTTTAGGTCCTTGGTTTTTGATGGGTCCGTGTTTTCGCCGAAGATCTCGATATAGCCACGCAGAGCGACCCCAGAATTACTGACGTGCAATTTCATTTTCTCTTCAAGCGGCAGGTTGAAGAAAGCCTTAGCTTGCGCAAAGGTCTCATCTAGCAACTTCTCCGAAATTCGGTGATTCTTGATGTACATGAAACCGACATTGGCGAGCGCCCAGCGAAATTCCTTCGCCACACTTCGTGCATCGCTTCCGTCCAACAACGGGCCCACGTCAACAATTGGAAGTCTATCGAATGTCTGACGCTGAGCATGAAGCCTGTCATCGAGCTGGACCAAATTTGATTTCGT
>NZ_MDFL01000098.1 GCF_001854785.1 Mesorhizobium sp. ORS 3428 | reverse complement strand
GACCATCGTGGCCGAACTCGCGGCTGTTGTACAAATGGCCTATTTGGACAAGGCACGGGCAGCCACCGCGATTTTGGATGCCGGCTGTGGAACGGGCCTCGTCGGAGTGGAACTGGAACGCCTCGGATTCCGGTTAATCGATGGGTTCGACCTCTCCAACGAGATGGCTGAAAAGGCTCGGGAAACTCGCGTCTACCGCGATGTCAGAGGCGACGTTGATCTTAGCTTGCCGCTCTCCGGATATTCCGCGAGTTATGATATCACCGTGTGCTGCGGCGTCTTAACGCTCGGGCATGTCCAACCAGATCGGCTGCGTGAGTTAGCCCGCGTTACGCGCCCGAAGGGGTTTATCATCGCAAACACCCGCAGGAGCTATGCTGATGCCGCATGCTTCGCAGACGAGGTGAAGCGCCTGGAGGATGCGGGTGTACTCGTGCTTGCACAATGTCTTTACGACGGCAGATACGTCGCAGAGGAGGACGCTCATTACTGGGTTTTCCGGATACCTGAAAAAGGCAGATCACCAGAGAAATAGAGACCCCACAATTTGCTGGCGGGCTGACGCAAGGCAACATGTATGTCCGCAAAGGAGCATCGCGACATGACTGCACGAACAACCGCGGAATCCAGACGGAACTTAAAAGAGCGCTGCCGTGCGGCATTGATGTACGCCTCCACCTACGGTCGGCGAGCGGCACCAACGTCGGCTCGATCGAAGCKCTGGCTCCAATACGAAACTCGCGGCCTACTGCACTTCCAAAGCCGGTCCGGGATCCACCGGCTCACGCGGGCGATGGCGATCGACAATAGCGAAGGCGTCCGGCGCAACGGAGTTGCGCCGGGGTGGATCGGCTCCGACATAAACATGGATCTTATGAGGAACCTGTCGATCCCCAGGGTTCCGACCAAAAGGCCGGAAGTAATCCATGGCGCACTGATGGAGGCTGGTTGGGCTATAGTGAGCCTGCCGCAGTAACGGCAGAAGTGCGCTTTGAAAGCAGCGTCAAAGCACTATCGGTTAAACAGCACAGCGGCACGTGCAGTCATTTGGCGGGACTCAGTCAGTCTCTATGAACATGGTTCGTCATTGCCGAGCCTCTGCGAATGAGGCGTGGTTTTCTGGCATGTCTCGGGGCAATCCAACTGGAGG
>NZ_MDFL01000097.1 GCF_001854785.1 Mesorhizobium sp. ORS 3428 | reverse complement strand
CGGAATCCTTCCTCGTTCGGCAGCGGGTGGCCGCCGATGTAGACTTCGGTCTTATTGAAGCGATCGGTCTCTTCATGAATCTTGACGATTGCGATGCCACGCGTCAGGCGATCACCGAGCACGTGATCCACCGCCATCGCCATGTGGTTGCAAGCCTTGCCGGCGCCAAACAGATAGACGTTGCGTTTCTTTGAAAGGTCCCAGGAGCGTACGCCGATGTGGAGCACCTCGCCTTCCATCCGCATGATGCTGCGGATCCGCCTGTAACTGTCCAGCTTATCGAGCGTTCGGTCGGCGATCTCGAGCACCAGCTTCCTTGAAGCCGCATCGCCCTGTGCAACGATTTGCTCGGAATTTCTTATTTTCTTCATCTAAGGACTCGGACGACTTTAAGGGATGACTGCGGCAGCCCCGCTCCGCGCGTACAAATCCGTCGCGGACTGGGAAGGCCATCAGGTATCACTTTCAGTCTGTGCCGGGTACGCCGATACAATCCTGTCAGCTATAAAGCCAATTTATCAGAGCGCCATTTTTTTCGGCCTTGATGTGTCAGGTGACCGGATTACCAAAGGGCGTCACTGCGGCGGACCATCAGCAGTGTGTCACGGACAAGGGGAGAGCGTTCAATTGAGAAAGTACTTGCTTTCGTTGGCAGCGATCGGGGCTCTGGTGAGCGCCGGCCCTGCTCATGCGGCGTGTGGGGACATTACGTTGGCTTTGTTCAGCTGGCAGTCTGCTGAGGCGAATGCCTATGTCGACCAGTTCATCCTCAATAACGGTTACGGCTGTGATGCGACGACAGTGGCGGGTGACACGGTCCCGACCGTGACTTCCATGATCGAGAAGGGGCAGCCTGATATTGCTCCATCAGTGGCGGTGAGCTTGTTGAGTGACTTCTATGACAAAGGCCTCGCCGAAGGGCGGGTCAGCCGAATTGGAACTGGAATCAGCGACGGCTCCGTCTCCGGTTGGTATATTCCAAAGTACGTTGCCGATGCCCACCCGGATATCAAGACAGTCGAGGATGCTATCAAGCATCCGGAACTGTTTCCGTCCCCAGAGGATCCGTCGAAGGGTGGGGTGATCCAGGGCCCTCAAGGCTGGGGCGACACGGTAGTGACGGCGCAATTGTTCAAGGCCCTTGGTGCTGACAAAAAGGGATTCGTTC
>NZ_MDFL01000096.1 GCF_001854785.1 Mesorhizobium sp. ORS 3428 | reverse complement strand
AAGAATCGAATCACGTTTTGTTCTCATAATCGAACGCAAGGGTTAATGATCCGTTCCTTGGTTTGTCAACCAGATAATCGGCCTTCCAGCAGAGCTCCGAAAGTCCCATTGATAACTCGGTGTGGTCGGACCACGGTACGTATGAACTGGTCGTGACGCTAACCGGGTCGCGTCGAACCGCGCCGAGATTGTTCTGCCTGACCAGAGTGCGCATGAGCATCGCATGCAGTCTCATCACTTCTCCGGAGCGATCTCCACCGTCGCAATGTTGTCGATGACCCAGCCAATCGCCTGCTTGTGGTTCAAGATCATCTGGACTTCGGATGCGCGCCTAGCCTTCGGCACCACCGGGAAGGAGACGCCGGTGACGTAGATGCCGCGATTCAACATGCGCTGCGTCGAGTGGCGCCTCAAAGACTCCACTCGCATACGGTGTGAGGAGGCCTGACGTTTGACGTCGCAGGGCGTTTAGAACTTCTTCACCTCGATACCATGCCGACGCAGGGCATAGCCGATTTGCCGCGGCGTGAGGCCGAGGATACGACCAGCCTTGGCCTGAACCCAGCCGGCTTTCTGCATCGCATCGATCAGCCGGGCGCGATCGGTCACACGCAGGCCTGTTGCACCCCAGGCGGGATTGCTCGGATCGCGGCCGTTGAYGGGCACCGCCTCGCCCTCGGAGGTGCCGATGCGCCTGGCTCCCAGCGGCGATTCAACCGGCATTCTGTTGCGGCCGAACTCATCGCTGGCATTGTTGTCATTTGAACGCTCGGCTCCTTTCCAGAGGAGGGAAGACAGGCACTGGCTATTCTGGCAGGCGAAATCCGAAGGTGCGACCGTGCTTGAACGCGCAAGCGTGGCCGTCCTTCGCACGCAGTTTTCCAGCTCACGGACATTACCGGGGAAGTAGCATTGCGAGATCAGCTCAAGCGCCGACGGAGCGAAGGCGAGCTCGCGGTGGTTCTCGCTATTGAATCGATCGAGGAAGGCCTTCGCAAGGCGTGGAATATCACCGGGTCGCTCTCTGAGCGGTGGCAGCATGATTGGCACGACATTGATGCGATAGTAAAGGTCGGCTCTAAACTCTCCGTTCACCACAGCCGTCTCGAGGTCCTTGTTGGTGGCGCATATCAGCCGGACGTCGACCGTTAGCGTCCTGGTGCCGCCGACGCGCTCCAACTCGCCTTCCTGCAAGACGCGCAACAGCTTAGCCTG
>NZ_MDFL01000095.1 GCF_001854785.1 Mesorhizobium sp. ORS 3428 | reverse complement strand
CCCGGACGAGAGCGTAAAGACGGTGTCGCGCATAAGGAGCGGCGGCTCGGCCGGATTGAGGACGATGATGGCCTTTCCTTGGGAAGCGCCACCAACCATTTCGATAGCGCGTGCCGTAGTCTCGGTAAACTCATCTATATTTGCCCGAGTGCCGGGCCCAGCCGACTTCGAGGAAATGGATGCGACGATCTCCGCGTAGTGGACCTTCGCGACCGAGGACACCGCCGCCACGATCGGAATCGTCGCCTGACCACCGCACGTCACCATGTTCACATTTGGCGCATCAAGATGGGTTCCGCCATTGACCACCGGAATGACGTAGGGCCCGATTGCAGCCGGCGTCAGGTCGATCATAACTTTACCGGCGCCGGTTACGACCGCGCTGTGCCTTTGATGAGCAGCAGCAGACGTAGCGTCGAACACGATCCCAATGTCGGGCCACACATCGAGCCTTTGCAAGCCCTCAATGCCTTCGTGGGTCGTCGCCACACCAAGGCGTTTGGCCCGGGCAAGCCCATCGGACGCGGGATCGACCCCGACAAGCGCCGACATCTCCAGTCTGTTCGAGTGACGCATGATCTTGATCATCAGGTCGGTGCCAATATTGCCTGAGCCGATGATTGCCGTCTTGACCCCGGCCATTAGCCGTCCTTCTCGTACCTGAACCGGGCTTCACCCAGGCCGCCGACCTTAGCAACTACCTCGTCGCCTGCCTGGAGAGTGACCATTGGTCCCAGAGCACCGGTCAGCACAACGTCGCCGGCGCGGAGAACTTCGCCACGAGCAGAGAGCGTGCGGGTCAGCCACGCGGCAGCATTGAGGGGGTGCCCGAGACAGGCCGCGCCGGCACCGATTGAGACCACGGCGCTATTCACTTCCAGCGCCATTCCGCAAGTATAGAGATCTAGCCCGGTTAGTGGCCTACGCTCGGCGCCGAGAACGAAAAATCCGGAAGAGCCGTTATCGGCAACCGTGTCCGCGAAGGTGATCTTCCAGWTCYCAATGCGGCTATCGACGATTTCGATCGCCGTCACGACGTATCCCACGGCAGCCGCCACCGTCTCCACTGACGCGTTAGCGTCATGGAGCTCATGAGCCAAGATGAGCGCAACTTCCGCCTCTGCTTTCGGCTGGATGGTCTTCCTGGCCGATAGCACGCCGCCATTCGCCACCCTCATGTCATCAAAGAGCACGCCGAAATCAGGCTGATCGACCCCAAGCTGCGCCTGGACCGCCTTTGACGTGAGACCGATCTTGCGG
>NZ_MDFL01000094.1 GCF_001854785.1 Mesorhizobium sp. ORS 3428 | reverse complement strand
TACAGACGCATCCTGGACGGGGAGAGCCTGGCTTGAACTGGTGCTGACAGCGGCCAACTGTTGAAGTCCGGCGCCGCCCCTCATCCGCCCGCCGGCACCTCCTCCCCGTGAAGAACGGGGAGAAGGGACAAACTCCAGGGGCAGCGCCAACTTCAGGCGATCGCGCAAGGCTTAGTTTACCCAGCACCTTGACTCTTGGGCCGATTTCCTGTCTAGACACCTGCGAATTCCGCGACGAGTAACTCTCCGCGAAAGCCGACCAGGACGCCGAAGCCTCTTGAGGCAAGTGCTGTAAACCGATCCTGGAGGCCAACACCCGGCAGCGCGATGCGCCCCCGGGTGCTTTTTGGCTTTGCGCTTTTGCTTGGCGACCCGGCGCGAACGCACTACCTCTCGGGCATCATCCGGATGCCAGGGAAAAGGAAGCAGAATGTTTGAATCCCTCCAGGAGCGTCTTGGCTCCATCCTGAACGGCCTGACCGGCCGCGGCGCGCTGTCCGAGGCGGATGTCTCGGCGGCGCTGCGCGAGGTGCGCCGCGCGCTGCTCGAAGCGGACGTCGCGCTGGAGGTGGTGCGTTCCTTCACCGACAAGGTGCGTGAGAAGGCGGTCGGCGCCGCGGTGCTGAAGTCGATCAAGCCTGGGCAGATGGTCGTCAAGATCGTCCATGACGAGCTGGTCGCCATGCTTGGCGCCGAAGGCGTCGCCGTCGACCTCAATGCGCCGGCGCCCGTCGTCGTGATGATGGTCGGCCTGCAGGGCTCCGGCAAGACGACGACCTCGGCCAAGATCGCCAAACGGCTGACCGAGCGGCAGAACAAGAAGGTTCTGATGGCCTCGCTGGACACGCGTCGTCCGGCCGCGCAGGAACAGCTTCGCCAGCTCGGCGAGCAGACTAAGGTCGCCACGTTGCCGATCATCGCCGGCCAGAGCCCGGTCGAGATCGCGCGCCGCGCCGTGCAGGCGGCCAAGCTCGGCGGCCATGACGTCGTCATCCTCGACACCGCCGGCCGCACCCATATCGACGAGCCGCTGATGGTCGAGATGGCCGACATCAAGAAGGTGTCGTCGCCGCACGAGATCCTGCTGGTCGCCGACTCTTTGACCGGCCAGGACGCCGTGAACCTCGCCAAGAGCTTCGACGAGCGCGTCGGCATCACCGGGCTGGTACTCACCCGCATGGACGGCGACGGCCGCGGCGGTGCCGCGCTTTCCATGCGCGCCGTCACCGGCAAGCCGATCAAGCTGATCGGCACCGGCGAAAAGATGGA
>NZ_MDFL01000093.1 GCF_001854785.1 Mesorhizobium sp. ORS 3428 | reverse complement strand
AGGGCGAAGGTGGGCGACTGTTGTTTTACCTGAAGACCGGCAACTGCTGCGTAGCTGTAACCTGGGGCGCCGGGTCGAATTGAAAGGCCGTTAATTTGAGGCCAAGTCGCAAAATTATCGTCTAGAGTTAGGTCAATACTAGTTGAGGAAATTGCGATTGTGAGATCGGGCTCGGGGTCAATGACGATCTGCTTTTGCTGCAAAGCTATTCGGATCTCTCTATCCGTCAGTATCATTGACCCCTCCCAAACGGGCTTAGGCAGCCTTGCTGCTAAATTGAGAATCCGCCACCCAAATTCTCCATCTTCCGGAGGCCGATTCTGTAGGCAACTCAATCAAAACCTTATCCGATGTGCTGACAATAGGGGGGCCAACCTCCAGAAAACCATTATTGACGAGACCCTTATATACAGCAACTTCCTCCTGAGTCCCTTCCGCGGTTTGAATTTTAACAATCGTCTCTAGGGGGCCGGGACCATCCATTATGGGCGTGCATTTTAAAAACATTCTTGACCTCCTGTAGCGGGCTTCATTTTTCAAGGTTTTCGCCAAACTGGGCCAACGGACCTGATTTGCCTATCCGCCCAGCTTGTTTTCAACACCTTTCCTTGCTCCAGCCTGACTGCGGAACAAAGCAGGAACATTTTGCCTAATTCTCCTCAAAGAATCGAATCACGTTTTGTTCTCATAATCGAACGCAAGGGTTAATGATCCGTTCCTTGGTTTGTCAACCAGATAATCGGCCTTCCAGCAGAGCTCCGAAAGTCCCATTGATAACTCGGTGTGGTCGGACCACGGTACGTATGAACTGGTCGTGACGCTAACCGGGTCGCGTCGAACCGCGCCGAGATTGTTCTGCCTGACCAGAGTGCGCATGAGCATCGCATGCAGTCTCATCACTTCTCCGGAGCGATCTCCACCGTCGCAATGTTGTCGATGACCCAGCCAATCGCCTGCTTGTGGTTCAAGATCATCTGGACTTCGGATGCGCGCCTAGCCTTCGGCACCACCGGGAAGGAGACGCCGGTGACGTAGATGCCGCGATTCAACATGCGCTGCGTCGAGTGGCGCCTCAAAGACTCCACTCGCATACGGTGTGAGGAGGCCTGACGTTTGACGTCGCAGGGCGTTTAGAACTTCTTCACCTCGATACCATGCCGACGCAGGGCATAGCCGATTTGCCGCGGCGTGAGGCCGAGGATACGACCAGCCTTGGCCTGAACCCAGCCGGCTTTCTGCATCGCATCGATCAGCCGGGCGCGATCGGTCACACGCAGGCCTGTTGCACCCCAGGCGGGATTGCTCGGATCGCGGCCGTTGA
>NZ_MDFL01000092.1 GCF_001854785.1 Mesorhizobium sp. ORS 3428 | reverse complement strand
TTCCGACAGGAGCCGCTGATATCGAACCAGATGTCGCGGCCTGCATCGCTAGGCTCCGCGCCAAGCACCCTGAAATTTCAGCTATTCTGTTCGAGTGCACATGCTTTCCGGTGGTGGCATCTGCAATTCGCCGAATAACTGGCCTGCCCGTTTTCGACATCACGACTCTATACCGAATGACCTTCGGGTCTGTCGCATAACGGCCATGGAAAGCCGACGTCCGCAGAGCCCATTGCGGTGGCCAATCGATGAACGAGCTTGGCCTGGATTAGAAAGGCGCGCAGCGTCTGCATGGATTTCTGAGCAGGCTGCAGCATGTCGCGCGCTTAGCTTTGCTTGGACCTATCGCGCCGCACGATAAACTGTCGTTATATCAGCGAACATTTTTTCGCTTTTATCGTCCTAAGCGTCTGGTGTAAATTTTGGCAATAAGCTTCGGGATCTGAATGCGCATCGTGCCTTTGCGGTGATGCTGTCGGAGATCTGAATAAAAGGGGCAAATAGAGAGGGAGGAAAGTATCTCATGAACAGACTTGCCGCGGCGGCTGTTACGGTCGATTTTCGCTTGCTGCAGCCTCGGTAGGCGGCCGGTTGAGGCTAATGCCGGGCGCAGTGCTTGAGCGCATCCGCAGGTGCGCAGCTATATACGCCGAATTTTTACTTCGGGCGTGAAGAGCAGATTAATCTACTGCCGAGACCGCATTAGTCTGCTCAATGGAAAATTCAGTTAGACATAAAAGGGAGAATCGAATGAACAAGTTAATGACAAAGATGGCTGTTGCAGCCTCGTTCGCAGTTGCGGCCGTGTTTTTGTCGACCTACGCCAATGCCGGCGCCGTACTTGATCGAGTGCTCGCGAACAAGACGCTGACGGTGGCCGCGTTTACAAACTGGGGCAAGGCTTCGTTCTTGAATGACAAGYACGAATTCGATGGTTACGATATCGAGGTCGCCAAGGGCATCGCGAAACGGTTGGGCGTACAGATCAAATTTGTGACGCCAGCGTGGGACATCATTGTCGCGGGTAATTGGCAGGGCCGTTGGGATCTTGCTCTCGGCCAAATGACTCCKACCAAGGCCCGCGCCGAAAAATTCGACTTTCCGGCCATGTACTTCTACGGTCGGGATGTAGCGGTCGTTCACAAGGATAGTAAAGCAACTAAGCTTTCGGACCTTGAGGGAAAGGTGGTCGGGGTCTTAGCAGGCAATTTGGATGTAGACTACGCAAATCACAAACTCACACCGGACTGGATCGGTGCTGAGCCAGTCCAATACAAATTCAAGCCGGGCGAGGTGAAGGTCTACGCAGGAGAAGGTGTCTCTCCGTTAGACGA
>NZ_MDFL01000091.1 GCF_001854785.1 Mesorhizobium sp. ORS 3428 | reverse complement strand
ACCACCCCAGCAGGATGCCGGGCCGTGAGGAAGTGCCCGCGCGGCCGCACTTCCTGGAACATTCGACTGTGTCACCTGAACCTCGTGTCTTGCGACGAGGACTCGTTTGCGCAGGCAACGAGCGGGATTGACGAACTCCGTTGTCGTGCCTGCGACAGCCACACCCCACGGTTCTCCTGCGACAGCCCTTTCATTGCCGAGCGGGCCGACGAAGTGATCTCAAAGGCGCCGCAAATGGCGCACTGAAACTCTGCCTTTCGGTGCGCGATTTCGGCCTCCAGAGCCGGTCCCGAGCAGACAGGGCAGACAGACGGATAATACCGTCGTTCGAACGGCAAGACGCTCATCCCATCGCGCTCCCTGCCCGCCTGCGGGAGGTGGTCGTGCGCTGAGCCGCACGTGAAATGTCGCCGCAGCGGTTGGTCGGAAATGGGACGGAACTCTCCGGATCAAGCATTGCGCGCATTTCGTTCCCCTCTTCGTGGCACTGCAACTGTGATCAGCCCCTGGTCTTGGGTGCGACATTCCTCCGCGTGGCGACTTCGATCTGCTTTGCCTCCTTCTCGAGCCGATCCGGAGCGGCCGAACCCATCAAGGCATAGGCCGTGCCTCCCGACTGCCAATAGACGGTCGGGACCCGTCCGTCCGTGGCCGGCGTCGGCGGGACGGCGACCTCGCCGTTCATCGGAGCGGCTACGAGCGTGATACGGCCGACGCTTGGCGTGTCGGCCGTCACAACCAGGCTCTGCTGTCCGTTCCAAGGCTGCACCTGGACGTCCCTCACCACCCAGACCGACGGCAGGGTCGGCATGCTGACATTGACGGCGCCAACCAGTCGCTCGATCTTCTCCTGCTTCGGCTCCGCGCCCGTTTCCGGACCCGCATTCAGCTGTGCGACCCGCAACGCATCCCGCGCGGCCAGAATGAAGGTCTCGTCCGCCGTTTTGCCTCCCTGGCGGAACGGCATCGTCAACGAGTTTGCCGACCACCCCAATGCGACGAGCAGGACGGCGGCGACCTGAAGTCTGAGCGCGGCAAGCATCTTCCTGCGGCGAAGCGCCCGTTCCAGCTCCCTTGCCCTGTCGAGACTCGCCGAAGGCGGAAACATGCGTTGCGGCTGCGCATTGCGCAGCGCATCCATGCGTTCGGCATGGGCGAACACTTCCGCCGCCAGTTCCGGCTCGCGGGCGAGCCGGGCCTGCAATTCCGATCTTTGAGAAGCCGACAGCTCGCCATCCAGAAAGCGGCTGATATCCTCTTCGGAAATACGACTACCGTCTCGCATCACGACCTCCTACGACCTTCAATCGAGCGGAAGCTGCGTCGTCCATATTT
>NZ_MDFL01000090.1 GCF_001854785.1 Mesorhizobium sp. ORS 3428 | reverse complement strand
GCTGCGGTCGAGGCGGTGAGCGCGGCGGCCGATCCCGGCCTCTCCACCTTCATCGAGAACAAGCTTTCCGAGACCGACCGTCCGGAGCTGACCTCGGCCAAGATCATCATCTCCGGCGGCCGCGCGCTGGGTTCGGCGGAGAAGTTCCAGGAGGTGATCCTGCCGGTCGCCGACAAGCTGGGCGCCGCGGTCGGCGCCAGCCGTGCGGCGGTCGATGCGGGCTATGCCCCCAACGACTGGCAGGTCGGCCAGACCGGCAAGGTGGTGGCCCCCGACCTCTACATCGCCTGCGGCATCTCGGGCGCCATCCAGCATCTGGCCGGCATGAAGGACTCCAAGGTCATCGTCGCCATCAACAAGGACGAGGAAGCGCCGATCTTCCAGGTTGCCGACTACGGCCTGGTCGGCGATCTCTTCGTCATCCTGCCGGAGCTGCAAGCGATGTTGTGATTTGCTCTGCGGCGGACGCCAAYGGCATCGTCACCGGCGTCGGCCAGGTGCTGAAGAGCACAAGCTTTTGGTGCGTGTGGTGGCGGTGGAGCCGGATGCTTCGGCCGCGCTGTCGGGGCGGCCAGCCGGATCCGCACAAGGTTCAGGGCCTCGGCGCGGGTCTCGCGCGCCGATCTGATTTCACCCCAGGCCTGGGATTGTCCGGCAAGCTCGTCTGCTGGCAAGCCGATACTTGCGCGGCGCGCGGGCGAGCGCCAGGGGTGTCGCCGACGACTTCGACCGCGCAATGAAAGATCTCGCGCCTTTTGCTGACGTTAGTCTAGGCGCCAATCACCAAAGCCCCACCGGTAAGGCCAGCCCCAGCTGCAGCCAGAAGCAACGTCTCGCCCGGCCGAAATGGTTTGGTGCTGTGCCCAATGGACAGCGACAGGGGGATCGTCGCGGCCGACGAGTTGCCATAGTCGGCAATGGTTTTGACGATGCGCTCATCCGCAATGCCGAGCGACTTGCCGACCGCGTTGAAGATACGGGCATTTGCCTGGTGCGGCACGAAGCGGGAGACATCCAGCGCCGAAACACCGGCCGCCGCCAGCGCCTCTAAGGAACAGCGGCTCATCATCTCCACCGCCTTGACGAAGACCTCGCGGCCGTTCGCGATGGTCATGCGGGTTTCGGCGATGTCGATCTCTTCCGCGAAGGGGCGATTGCTGCCGCCCGCCGGGATGTGGATCAGGCCATAAGCGGAGCCGTCCGAGGCAAGCGAGGCGCCGAGTATGCCGTGGCCGGGATCGCTGGACGGAGCGAGCACCACGGCGCCGGCGGCATCGGCGAACAGCACGGCGCTCGCCCGCTCGGCCGGATTGATCCGGCGGCTCAAGATGTTGGCGGCGATGATGAGGGCCGGCCTGTCGTGCTGGCGCACGAAGCCGTCGGCGAAGGTCATGGCATAGATGAATCCCGCGCAGGCACCGGCAAGGTCGACCCCGCCGGCCTTTTTTAGCCCGAGCCTGTGCGCCACCAGCGGCGCGGTCGGCGGCAGCAGATGGTCAGGCGTCGAGGTGGCCAGAAGCAGCAGGCCGATCTCCTTGCGATCGATGCCGGCGGCCTCAAGCGCCATGGCGCCTGCCTTGGCCGCCAGTCCGGACAGCGTGTCGCCTGGCTCCGCCCAGAAACGCGAGCGGATGCCGGTGCGCCCCTCGATCCAGCCCGCCTCCAGCCCGAGGCTTGCCTCGATCTCGGCATTTCCGACCCTGCGCGCCGGCACGTGATGGCCCAACCCGATGATGCGCGCCGTGCGGTTCATCTCTTGTCGCCCGCAAGCTCGGCCGCCTCGTCGATAGCGTCGTAAAGCCGGTTGAGCTCGCCCGACGTCACGCAATAAGGCGGCAGCACGTAAATGACGTTGCCCAGCGGTCTCACCAGCAATTCGCGCTCGAGGAAGAAGGCGCGCAGCCTCGGGCCGACCTCGGCCAGATAGCCGGTACTGCCGACGCGGAGGTCGAGTGCGGCGATGGTGCCGGTCGTGCGCACATTGTCGAAACGCGGGTCCCCGTTGAACCGCGCAATCATCTCAGCTTGCATCCGCGACAGGGTTGCCACGCGTTCCGCCACGGGCTCGTCGTTCCAGATACCGACATTCGCGAGTGCCGCCGCGCAGGCGATCGGGTTCGCCGTGTAGGAGCTCGAATGGAAGAAGGTCCTGGCGCGATCGCTGGAGTAATGTGCGCGAAAAATCGCATCGGTGGCGAGCGTAGCCGCAAGCGGCAGCGAACCGCCCGTCAGCCCCTTGGACGTGCACAACATGTCGGGCGCGATCTCCGCCTGTTCGCAGGCGAACATTGTGCCGGTGCGGCCCCAGCCGGTCATGACTTCGTCGGCGATGAAAAGTGTTCCGGAGCGCTCGGCAATGCGCTTGAGCTCGGCCAGAACCGAAGCCGGATAGATCAGCATGCCGCCGGCGCCGAGCACCAGCGGCTCGACGATCAATGCAGCAACCTTGCGGTCGCGCGCCAGCCGTTCGAAGGCATCGAGCGTCTTCTGTTCCTGGCCTGCGGCAGGGAAGGGGATGGTGTCGACCTCGAACAGCAGGGGCTCGTAAGCGGCATTGAAGACGCCGCGCGCGCCGACGCTCATCGTGCCGATGGTGTCGCCGTGATAGCTGTGTTCCATGACGACGATGCGCGAGCGCGGCGCGCCATTGTTGCGGTGAAAGCCGAGCGCCATTTTCAGCGCCACCTCGACGCTGGTCGAGCCGCTGTCGGAGAAGAAGACCCAGTCGAGCCCCGCCGGCGCCATATCGACCAGCGCCGAGGCCAATTGCTCGGCCGGCTCGTGGCTGAGGCCGGCGAAGATCACCTGGTCGAGTGTCTCGGTCGCGTGCCGGATCGCTTCCACGATCTTCGGGTGGCGGTGGCCATGAGTGATGACCCACCAGGAGGAGATCGCGTCGAGTATGCGCTTGCCTTCGCGCGTCTCGACATAAGCGCCCTCGGTGCGCACGACCATCGGCGGCACCGGCTCTGTGGCATGTTGGGTAAAGGGATGCCAGACAGCGGAGCGGGTCACTGTGGGGCCTCCATGAAGTTGGGGACGTTGAATGCGGCCCTCATGGCTTCGGAAAGCGCTGCGGGCGTCAGCGGATCCAGACGCGGCAGACGACCAAGCACGCGCACCCTGCCCATCTCGGCGATCGTCCTTTGCGTATCCGCCATCTCGTCGCCGATGAACGCGACACCGAGTAAGGGTATTGAGCGGGCACGCAGGGCCTCGAGCGAAAGCAGGGTGTGATTGATGGTGCCGAGCRCCGTGCGCGCGCAAAGAATGACCGGCAGCTGCCAGTCCCGGAAGATATCGATGAACCTTGTCTGCCGATTGAGYGGCACCATCAGCCCGCCGGCCCCTTCGATGATGAGCGGGCCGGGCAACTCCGGTAGTGAGAGCTTTGCCGCTTCGATCGCGACACCATCGATCTCGGCTGACCGATGCGGCGACAGAGGCGTCTTCAGACGGTAGACTTCCGGCAGGACGCGCCCTGAAGGTAGGCCAGAAAGCCGGGCAACAACCTCGCTGTCGGTCTCCTCGTCGAGGCCCGATTRCACCGGCTTCCAGTAGAAACCGTCGAGCAGGCCTGCGAGACCGGCCGAAAACACGGTCTTGCCGATGCCGGTGTCGGTGCCGGTCACGATGACGCGTGCCGTCATGGTGTGCGCTCCCATGTCTCGGCGAGAGTATCGAACAGCGCCGAAACATCTGCTTTGTCGACATTCAGCGTCAGAGAGATGCGAAGCCTCGCCGTGCCCTCGGGCACCGTTGGCGGGCGGATGCCGCGCACGTCGAAGCCATGCGACTGCAGAGCCTCAGCCAGCGCCATGGCGCGGGTATTGTCGCCGACGATGATCGGCAGGATCTGCGAGCCCCTCGCAGGCAAGCCAAGGTCCTCGGCCCTCTTGTCCGCGAGCGCGACCAGCCGCGCCAGCCGTTCACGGCGATCCGGTTCGTCAGCGACGATATCGAGGGCCGTTGCCGCCGCCACCGCCATCAGCGGCGAGGGCGCGGTGGCGTAGATGAAGGGACGACAGCGGTTGACGAGATAGTTGCACAGAACTTCTGGCGCGGTGACCAGCGCGCCGGATGCGCCCAGCGCCTTGCCGCAGGTATGCAGCACCACGACGTTGTCTCGGCCTTCGAGATCATGCGCAAGGCCGCGCCCATCCGGACCGTAGACGCCGGTGGCGTGCGCCTCGTCGACATACAGGAATGCATCGTGTCGGTCCGCGACCTCGATCAAGCCATCAAGCGGAGCCCGATCGCCGTCCATGCTGTAGAGGCTCTCGACCACGATCCAGGCACGGCCGGTGCCGCCTCTTGTGCGCCAGGCTCGGATCGCATCGTTCACGGCATCCGCATCGTTATGCGCGGCTTCCGTCACTTCGGCGCGGCCGGCTCGCGCCCCCTCATGCGCACTGGCGTGGATCAGTTTGTCCAGCACGATCAGATCGCCCTTCTGGGGCAAGGTCGTGAGCACGGCGAAATTGGCGACATAGCCGCCGCCGAAGAATAGCGCGCGCTCGGCGCCGAAGAAGTCGGCCGCCTTGGCTTCGAGCGCCTCGTGTTCGGGGTCGTTGCCGCGCAGGAGCCGCGACCCTGTCGCCCCGACCGGGGTGCCTGCGGCGAGTGCCGCGGCGACCGCCTCCGCCAGACGCTTCGAGCGCGCAAGGCCGAGATAGTCGTTGGAGGCGAAATCGAGGCCCGAGCGCGGGCCCAGGGTCCGCAACCGGCTCTTGCGGGCCAATCCGCTCAAGGTCGCCTCGTAGCGGTCGAGCATCGCTCGGCCGTTCGCTCCTCCGCTCACGAGGCTTCGCGCGCAAAAGGCTTGATGCCAAGCCGGCGGAACAGCGCGCTGTCCTTGTCCTCGCCGGGGTTCTCGGCGGTCAGCAAGGTATCGCCGACGAAGATGGAGTTGGCGCCGGCGAAGAAGCACAGCGCCTGCATCTCGTCGCTCATCGCCGTGCGGCCGGCCGAGAGCCGTACATGCGATTTGGGCATCATGATGCGGGCTAGCGCGATGGTGCGCACGAATTCGATCGGCTCGATCGGTTCGGCCTCGCCGAGYGGTGTGCCCTCGATCGGGATCAGCATGTTGATCGGCACGCTGTCGGGCGGCTCCGGCAGGTTGGCTAAAGTCACCAGCATGTCGATGCGGTCGGCCTTCTCCTCGCCCATGCCGACGATGCCGCCGCAGCAGACCTTGATGCCGCTGTCGCGGACATTGGCGAGCGTCTCCAGCCGGTCGGCGAAGGTGCGGGTCGAGATGATCTCGCTGTAGTAGCGCTCGGAGGTATCGATGTTGTGGTTGTAGTAGTCGAGGCCGGCCTGCTTGAGCCGCTGTGCCTGATCGAGGTCGAGCATGCCGAGCGTCATGCAGGTCTCCATACCGAGCGCCTTCACGCCCTCGACCATGGCGACCACGGCGTCCATGTCGCGCTCCTTGGGGCTGCGCCAGGCGGCGCCCATGCAATAGCGCGTGGCACCCGCATCGCGTGCTTTCCGGGCCTCGGCGATGACGCGCTGAACCTCCATCAGCTTCGATGCCTTGAGGCCGGACTGGTAATGCGCGGACTGGCTGCAATAGCCGCAATCCTCGGGACAGCCGCCGGTCTTGATCGAGAGCAGGCGCGACAGCTGCACCCGGTTGGGATCGAAATTCTCGCGATGGATCGTCTGCGCCCTGAAGAGCAGGTCGTTGAAGGGCTGGTCGTAGATCGCCTGGGCCGCTTCGCGGGTCCATTGAATGGAAGCCTCGCGGGTCGACCCCAAGGCGGCGTTCAACTGTGGTTCGACGTTCATGCCATCTCCATTCTTTGGATGTCCATTCGCAACCGAATTCCGGTGAACGGGAAGCTTCTATTGACCAACCTGGCCATTTATTGCCGGCTCATGAGCGCCGGTTTCTGTTCAAAGGTGGCGTGTGCCTTGACCAAGGACATGCTTCGCTACTGGCAATCCAGTCCAATATCAAGGATCGGCGCGCTGTGCGTGATCCAGCCGACCGAAATCAGGTCGACGCCGGTCGCGGCTATCGCCCGTGYCGTCTGCGCGGTCACCCGGCCGGAAGCCTCGGTGATCGCGCGGCCGCCGACGGTCGACACCGCCAGGGTCAGCTGCTCGATGGACATGTTGTCCAGCAGTACCGCGTCGACGCCGCCCGCGAGTGCGATATCGAGCTGTTCAAGCGTGTCGACCTCGGCCTCGATCTTCACCATGTGRCCGACGCTAACACGGGCCCGCTCGATCGCTGTGCGGATGTCACCGGCAATCGCGATGTGATTGTCCTTGATGAGCACGGCATCATCGAGGCCGAAGCGGTGATTGCCGCCGCCACCGGCGCGCACCGCGTATTTTTCCAGCGCACGCAGACCGGGCGTCGTCTTTCGCGTGCACACGATTTTGGCTTTGTAGTCCCGCACCGCATTGACAACCGCTGCGGTTTGCGTGGCGATGCCGCTCAGATGACAAAGCAGATTGAGCGCCGTGCGCTCGGCCGTGAGCAACGCACGAGCGGGCCCACGCACCGACGCTATGACGTCTCCCGCGGAGACGCCGCTGCCGTCCGAGTGGATCATGGTGACTTCGGTTCGTGGATCGATCAGTTCGAAGGCGAGGGCGGCGACAGCGAGACCGGCGATCACGCCCGRCTGTCTTGCGGCAAGCACCGTTGTTGCGGCGGCGTCCGGCGGAACGATCGCGTCGGTGGTGAGATCGCCGGCGCGACCCAGATCTTCGAGCAGGGCGGCTCGCACCAGCGGCTCGACCATCACGCGCGGCAAAGGCGTCAGCGGCATGGTCAAGCCCTCCTGTCGAGCAGCGTTACGGTGTCGGGTGTTGTGTCGGAAAGGATCGCCGCTGCTTCGAGCGTCTCGTCCATGGTCAACCGCAGCGATCGGGACTGCGCATCACTTTGGGGAAAATCGGTCCGAAAGTGCGAACCCCGGCTTTCCTCTCTGTGAAGAGCGGCGATCGTGATCATTAGTGCGACCAGTGCAGGATCGGACGCGGCACCATGGCCGACTGCAATCGGCGCCAGGGCCTTCGCCGCTTCGCGCAGCGTCTGGCCATCGCGTTCAATGCCGAGCGCGTGCGAAGCGATCGGGCGGATGCGCGAGGCCTCCGGTCGCGGCGGCACGATAGCCGGCTTCAGCCGTCTGTTCGCGGTAGGCGAGGCGGCGGCGACGCTTACCGCGACCCAGGCAGCGCACACCACTGCTTCAATGAGCGAATTGCTGGCAAGCCGGTTGGYGCCGTGCAGCCCTGTCCGGGCGACTTCGCCACACGCCCACAAGCCGCGAAGCGAGCTGCGGCCCTCGGCATCCACCGCTACGCCGCCCATGTGATAGTGAGCCGCGGGACGCACGGGGATAGGCTCCGCGGCGGGATCGATGCCGGCTTCACGGCAAAGCGTTGCGATCGCAGGGAAGCGGTCGGCGAACCTCGTGCCGAGACACTTCCGCGCGTCGAGGAACACGTGGTGCCCGCGGGCAAGCTGGCGCCACACCCCTCGCGCCACGATATCGCGCGCCGCGAGTTCTGCGCCCCGCGTATCKGCGAGGAAGCGGCGGCCCTGCTCGTCGACGAGGATCGCGCCTTCGCCGCGCACCGCTTCGCTCACCAATGGCATCGGGCGCCGCGGACCGTCGAGCGCGGTCGGGTGGAACTGCACGAATTCGAGGTCGGCGAGCTCCGCGCCGGCACGCGCGGCAAGCGCCAGGCCCAGGCCGAACGAGCCGAGCGGGTTCGTCGTATGGTGGAACAGGCCGCCTATGCCTCCGGTCGCAAGCACAACGCGGCTTGTTGAGAGCGTCACCGCATCGCCGTTTCCGACCGCAAGCACGCCGGCGATTTCGCCATCCTCGACGAGCAGGCGCCTGACCTCGACGCCTTCGAGGATGACGATCGAAGGCGCCCGTCGCACGGCGGCGGCGAGCGCGCGGACCAGCGCGCGGCCGGTGGCGTCGCCGCCGGCATGAACGATCCGCCGGCGCGAATGYGCGGCTTCGAGCCCGAGCAGAAACGTGCCGTCGGGTGCATGGTCGAAAGCTACGCCCAATCGCTCCAGATGCTCGATCGCTTGTGGTGCAGCCTCGACGACGCGTCGCACCGTCATCTCGTCGCAAAGCCCGTCGCCGGCTGCGAGCGTGTCGCCAAGATGCAGGTCTGGGCTGTCATTGCTGCCGAGACTCGCTGCAACCCCACCCTGCGCGAGCATGCTGGAGGCATCATCCCCCAGTGGGGCCTTGGAGATGATGACGACCGGCTCCGGGGCGAGCTGCAGCGCCGTCATCAGCCCCGCAATGCCGCCGCCGATGATAACCGGCCGGCCGTTGAGGTTCTGCATGGTCATATGGCGAGCATCCGCTCCACCGCCCCGCGTGCCCGCTCGGCCACATCAGGATCGATGGTCACGACGTGGCGGTTCTCCTCCAGCGCCGCGCGGATATTGGCAAGGGTGATGYGTTTCATGTGTGGGCAGAGGTTGCAGGGACGTACGAAGTCGACGTTCGGATGCTCGACGGCGACGTTGTCGCTCATCGAGCATTCGGTCATCAGCACGACGCGCGCCGGCTTGTGCCGTCCGACATAGTCCGACATCGCCGCCGTCGAGCCGGCGAAATCCGCCTCCGCAACAACCTCCGGCGGGCACTCGGGATGGGCAAGGACCGTGACGCCGGGATGCGCCTCGCGCAGTTCGCGTATGTCGGCGGGTGTGAAGCGCTCATGCACCTCGCAGTGTCCCTTCCAAGCAATGATCTCGACCTTCGTCTGGGCCGCGATGTTCCTGGCCAGATATTCGTCGGGCAGCATGATCACCCTCGGGGYGCCGAGCGATTCCACCACCGCCAGCGCATTGCCCGGGGTGCAGCAGATGTCGGACTCTGCCTTCACGGCAGCGGACGTATTCACATAGGTCACGATCGGCACGCCTGGATAGCGTTGCCGCATCAGGCGTACGTCCGAAGCCGTGATCGAGTCGGCCAGCGAGCAGCCGGCGCCGAGGTCCGGAATGAGCACGGTCTTGCCGGGATTGAGGAGCTTGGCCGTTTCGGCCATGAAATGCACGCCRGCCAGTACGATAACGTCCGCATCGACCGACATCGCCTTGCGGGCGAGCGCCAGACTGTCGCCGACGATGTCGGCCACGCAGTGGAAGATCTCGGGCGTCTGGTAGTTGTGCGCCAGAATGACGGCGTTGCGCTGGCGCTTCAGCGCCAGGATGGCGTCGATGTCGTCGGTGAAGGCCGGCCATTCGATCGGCGGGATCACCCGCCGGACGCGATCGTAGAGCGATGCAGAGGTAGACAGCGAAACGGGCATCGGTGCTCCAATTATGCTCAGTATGAGTATAATTTGGATATATGCTTACTGTGAGCATAAGTAATGTCAACCCCGCGTCAGCGGCAATTTCGCCCCTGCAACAACCCGCTCGTCGAGAACGGCATGGCGGAAACGGAAGAGCTTCGCTGGTCGCCCGACCGTGTCGGCGGTCGTCTCTCCCGTTTCTTCGACCAGGTCCTGCTGCTCGATGAGACGCCGGAAATTCTGCTTGTGGAGAAGCCTTCCGGAAAGGGCTTCAACGGTCCGCTGCAACTGGAGGAGGGTGAAGACGGGCGGCATTAGCTCGAACACGACAGGGCGATATTTGATCTTGGAGCGCAACCGCGCAATTCCGGTCGCCAGGATCCGGCGATGGTCCGCTATCATCGAGTTCCCTGGTATCGGCAAAGCTGCGCTCCGCTCTGACCCGCGCACTRCCTCCTCGATCAGACCTGCCTCGTAGAGGAGTTCGTAACGCTGCAGGACGAGTTCCTCGTTCCAGTCGCGGCCATCAAAACCGAAGGCAATCGCTGCCCGCTGTCTGCGCTCGCGCCTCAACGAATCGTGAGCAGCCTCGTCCACCCAGGCCAGCAGGCGCGATTGCAGGATGTCCGATACCATCGGCGGGGTGCCGGAACGGTGGTCTTCCCAGGGGAAATAGTCGTACCAGCTTCGCCAGGCACGCTTACCCGAGACAGCGGCATGCTCGGCGCGCGTCAGGGCAAGATAGCTGATCGAGATCACCCGCTGTTCACGACGCTCGCCGATCCGGTCGCGGTCGGCAAAGGTGTATAGCTGCTCGATATAGCCGAGCTGGTGACCGGTCTGGTGTTCCACCCATGTCCRCAGGCCCGACTGCAAGGAGCGATGGCCGAGCTCGAACGGCCCCGAGGGCAGAGCGTCCGCTCGGCCGATAGTAAGCACGCTCGGCGCCTTATCGGTCATCGCCACAACGACCGCGATCAGGTCCACGTGCGCATCGTGGGCTCTCTCTGGAGATGTGTCCTTGCTGGTTGCGCGGTCCTGCATGATCTCGCGTTCGGTGAGCCTGATCTGACAGATTGAATCGGATTGCCGCGAAGGTGGACTGGGCACGTTTATCCGTCAATGTTGCGGGCTTAGGCAGYACACCGTTGCAACAACGGTTGGAGCATTTCCATGATCCCTTAGCCCTGGCGTGCCCGGCCTTGCCGTTGCCCCTACCTCGCTCCTTGCCGACCAGTTCTGCTATGCTTTGAGCGGAAACGGGCTTGCTGAAGTGATAGCCCTGCAACTCGTCGCAGTTGTTCTTGCGTAGGAACGCCACTTGGTCATCCGTTTCAACGCCCTCGGCGATCACCGTTAGATTGAGYTTCTGCCCAAGTGAGATCATGGCGCTGGCAACGGCTTGGTCGTTCTTGTCGGTGACGAGGTCGTCGATAAAGGATTTGTCAATCTTCAAGCCTAGCCACCAGGAAGGTTTCAACGCGCTGAGGCTGGAATGGCCCGCCCGAAATCATCGATCGAGACCCGCACGCCGACGTCTTTACCGGGGTGAATCGATCGTCGAGCCGGGTCTCGTTTACAATCGGAAGACTGACGTTCCTGCCCAACACTTTCAATTGATTGGGAGCTGCCAGTGATAGTCGGGCAGTCGCACCGCGTCGGTAATTTCCTTCCCGATCACCAGACGCGCCAGGCCGGGTACCGCGAATGCCTTTGTCACTAGGTTACGGATTAGAAGTCCCAGCTGGGTCCTGGGTGCCAAGGCAGTGGCAAATCGCTCCGCTCCTCGCTGTTTTGCTTGGATGTAGTTCCGCAAGAACGCCTCATATTTGATGAAAGCCTCTTGATGCCGTCCATTGGCTTTCAAGAGTTCGCCTGCCAGCACATAGGCCGAAATCATCGCCAAGGCTGAACCTTGCCCCGCCAGCAGGGAAACGCAAAATGCGGCATCGCCGGTAAGGGCCACGCGACCCTTCGACCAGCTGTTCATCCTGATCTGGCTGACGCTGTCGAAATAGAGTTCGTCGGTACGGCCCAACTCCTCCAGGATGCGAGGGCATTCCCACCCGCCATCTTCGTATTTCTCTCGAAGCATCTCCCGTTGCATGTCCAACGCCGTTGGCAAGGGACCGCTATCGACGGCGAAGACGAGCAGGAAGAGCGTGCGGTTGCGATGCAGCGTGAAACGGCCGACCATCCGGCCCGGCCGCCCGTACATCAAATACACGTCCTCGTCGCGCGGCCGGTAGCCCTCGACCTCAAATGCCGCGACCGCGTAGCCGAGTTTTTCTCGAACTGGTGCCTGGGCCCGAATGCCAGTCGCCGAACGCCCGAATGCAAGCCATCCGCGCCGATCACCAGATCAAACTTGCGCTCGCCTCGATGTTTCAATCGAACGCGCACGCCGTCAGAATTTTCTTCGAGTCCGACGATCTCATTACCGAAAATGATCTCACTTGTGTCTTCGATCTTTGCGAACAGCAGCCGCGAGAGATCGCTGCGTGCGAGCGTGACATAGCGGCCGTTTGTCAACTCGTCGAAGACGTCTGTGCCAAAGCCTGCGACGCGCTTTCCGCTATCGTTCACGATGCGCATCTCGCGCACATGATATCCCACCCGATTGATGTCTGCCTCGAGGCCCATCCGTTTGGCGACCCAATAGCCAAGACCCCAAAAATCAATGACATAGCCCCCAGTGCGCAATTGGGGCGCCTGCTCGATCAGAGTCGGCCGGAACCCTGCAGCTCCGAGCCAAAAGGCGAGTGCAGGCCCTGCAATTCCGCTGCCGGAAATCAACACCGTTCGGTCGATCATACTGGATCACCACGTTAGCTAGAGCACTTCGCCGGGATAAACGCCCCACAAGTCGGAACACTCGCGCTGCCGGGCGAAAATCAAGGATCGGCAATCAACTCTTGGTATTGTCCTGAGCGACGCTGTTCGCCGGGATCGTGTCCATCGCCGCCAATTTGTCCGCACACAAGTCCGCGGCGCCTGGCACATCCTTCTTGATGCCGGCCAGTTTCACCCATCCGCCATCGCTGATGAAGCTATCTCTCTGGTAGGAAGATGTTCCCTTCAGCTTGGCCAGGTTTTCCTTCGCGTTGGATGCTGTGATGAACTTTTCGACACAGAGATTGGCGACCAGCTCAGCCATCGCCTTGATTCGCGGAGGTCTTCGCCATTTCCGACGCTGTTCCTGCCGAGGTCCAACCGCCGGCCGTGAAGCCGACTATCATCGTTGCCACAACCGCGCCCACTACTGACCAAAACCAAAGTGTCTTGGAAGGTTGGTACTCATCGAAGCGTTGTGACAGAGTTTGATTGTTTTCCATCGTCTCCTCCCTTTCAGATACTCCAGGTTGATTTCCTCCGCCCGGTCGACAGCGGCCGGCAAGCAAACCGATCCTTCGAGAATGGATGAATCCTTCTGCCGGGTATGACCCAACACTTTCGGGACAGGGAAGGGGTGCCATTCTGACGGCAGAGCTTCCGGTCGCGAGCAAAAAACCGATGGCGCARTCTTGGAACGCTCGCACCTATCTTCTGCATGTCAGCAGTCGCGACGTTCTGCTTGGCCACCCAGAAATTCTCCAAAATGAGGAGTGCGTACGAAGTTCRCCTCGATGCTCCATATACCGAGCCCGATCGGAAAATATTCCAAGCCAGTCGCAATCATGTGAAGTCGCGGTCTGCTGGTCACTTGCTCCAGTCGTGTCCACGCCAATGAGTTAGCCCTGTTCATGTCGCGGGCCTTTGCCGACCGGTCTGCGAATTCGGCCGGAGGGAGCCGTGTCGTGCTTCTAACAGCTGGTGATGARCAACTCGTTGAGCCGCCCATCGCGCAGCCGGCCGTTGAACAATTCCATGCCGCGATGGTTGCCGGAGCCGGGACGAAGCGCCATTAAAGCGCGTCGCGATCTTTCAGATTCGCTCGCTGCGTTTTAGGGTTTTGATTTTTACGCATGTCTCTGTCCCGAAACCGGTTCCGCCTTTCGGGAGACATGCTTTAGGCGTCGTCGTAGACGAAGCTGGATCTTGGGGGAGATCGAAAATCGAGCCATCCAGACGCCGTGGCAATGCTTCAATCGGGGATCGCCTCGGCGCTCGGCGTCATGTCGGACGATGATCACCACCGTCTGCCGTGGAACCTTGAAGGGAATCTGCCGTAAGGACTGCCGGGTTTGTCTTGCCGGGCTTTCGCCATGACAACATCATAGGCACCAGCGCGACGGCCAGCGCCATCACCCACAAGACGATACAAATGGTGCTGGAGAACAGGATCGACAACTGGCCGCCRCTGATCGCGAGTGCGTTGCGCAGGTTGATTTCCRTGACGTGRCCAAGCACRAAGCCGAGGATGATCGGAGCCATATCGAAGCCTGCCTTACGCAACAACCAGCCGATCATGCCGATGCCCAGCATCATGAAGATCGAGAAGACCGAGGCGTGGGTCGAATAGACGCCGACGATGGAGAGGACGAGAATGCCGGGGACCAGAAGCCAATTCGGGACGGTCAGGATGCGGGCGAAGATATTGACTAGCGGGAGGTTGAGCAGCAACAGGAGAAAATTGCCTATGAACAGCGACGCGACCAGACCGCCGACGATCTCCGGCCGTTCGGTGAGCAGCATCGGACCCGGCTGGATGTTGTAGAGCATCAAGGCGCCAAGCATGACGGCGGTCGTGCCGGATCCTGGCACCCCCAAGGTCAGCATGGGCACGAAGGCGCCGCAGGCGGTTGCGTTGTTGGCCGCCTCCGGCGCAGCCAGTCCGCGCACATCGCCCTTGCCGAAGGTGCCCTCGGTGTCGGAGAGCCGCTTTTCGGTGGTGTAGGCGATTGCGCTTGAAACCGACGCGCCCGTGCCCGGCAGCACCCCAACGACGAAGCCGATAACCGAGCTTCGCAGCATGGTGCCTGTGCACTTGACGATGTCCGCCGTCCGCGCTGTCATGCGCCCGAGTTCGCGGATCACGGTGAAGCCGCGGCCTTGATGCTCGAGGATATTGAGGGCCTCGGAGATGGAGAAAAGGCCGATCACCAGCACGACGAACTCGATCCCGTCCCCCAACTCCGGCTGATTGAACGTGAAGCGGTAGGCGCCCGACGTAGCGTCGAGCCCAACGGTGGCAAGCATCAGGCCGAGCGTGCAGCCGATCAGGGTCTTGACCGGCTGACTGCCGACCATCGACCCGAGCGTGGCAAAGGCAAAGACCATCAGCACGAAATATTCAGCCGGACCGAAACCGATCGCCAGACCGGCAAGGATCGGCGCAAACAGGGCCAGTCCGATCGAGCCCAGCATGCCGCCGACGAAGGACGACAGGCCGGACAGCGTCAAGGCCTCGCCGGCCCGACCCTGCCGGGCCATTGGATAGCCGTCGAGCGCGGTCATCACGGCGCCGGCATCGCCGGGCACATTGAGCAAGATCGACGAAATGCGCCCGCCATATTCGGCGCCGCAATAGATGGCCGACAGGAGGATCATCGTGCTCTCGGCCGGAAGCCCCATCGTGTAGGCGATCGGTAGCAAAAGGGCGATGCCGTTGATGGGCCCGATGGCGGGAAGCGCGCCGACCAAGGTGCCGATGAAGCAACCAATCAAGCCGACCAGAAGGTTTTGACCCGCCAGTGCGACGGTGAACCCGTGCCAGAGATAATCGAGGTTCATGGTACTGCCTTTCTCGATCCGAGGGCCAGTTCGCGATCAGCCGACCACGGTGCCTGCGGGCAGATAGACCTGCAGCAGATAGGAAAATATGAACCACCACAGCGCCGCATGGCCTGCCGCGCCGATGGCGGCGTTGCGGAGCGAGGCTCCAAAGATTAGTCCCGTGCCGAGGGTAAGCAAAAAGATCGAAGCCGCGAAGCCGACCGTCTCGAAGATAGCAACGCAGGCTACCAGCAGCAGCGGGATGGCGAGCACGCGCCACAAGAGCGGCCCGGACGGAAAGACCTCGGCGGTGCCGGGCGACCTTGCATAGAGCAAGCAAAGAAGTCCCAGAACGACCGCCAGCGCCTCCGGTACCACGCGAGGTCCAAGCGGGTCGGACGCGAAAGCATATTCGATACTGGCGCTGCCGAGGCCGTAGGCGACGGCGAGGCCGAACAAGCAAAACGCAGAGACGCGGCCGGTGATAAGAGCAGCCTTGGCACCGTCAGACATAACATACCTCCATCCAATGCTTCCGAAGCCGCCCGCTCGGATCGTCGGGGGCAATGACGGGCTTTCCTCCAATTTCCAGGAAAGCCCGTCCACCGGTGGCGTTCTCGTTTCGAATTACATGCCAGCTTCCTTGGCGAGCTGCTTGAAGCGCACCACATCGGCCTTGACGCGATCCTCGAACGGCTTGCCGATCATGGTGAATTCGAAGAGCCCGCGTTCCTCGCGTTCCTTGGCGAATTCGGGGGTCTTGCTTGCCGTTTCGAAGGCTTTCGCCCACCAGTCGTAATCGGCGTCGGAGACATCCTTGCCGACGTAGTAGCCGCGCCAGATCGGCCAATCGATATCGAAACCCTGCTCGCGGGCGGTCGGAACCTCGGCCAGTTCTCCCGGTAGCCGCTGCGGAGCCATGACGGCGAGGATACGGATCTTGCCGGCCACATGGTGCTTCACCATTTCGGCGGCATCACCCGATCCGACCTGGACATGTCCGCCTTCGAGCGCGGTCAACACGGCCCCACCGCCTTCGAGCGCCGCGTAGTGCATTTTCTTGGGCTCCTGGCCGGCGGCCTTTGCGAGAAGCGAGGCCTTCATCCAGTCCTGGGAACCGACGGCGCCGCCGCCGCCGATAGCGAAGGATGACGGGTCCGCCTTGTAGGCGTCCACCAGATCCTTGAGCGTCTTGTACGGCGAGCCGGCGTTGACGACGAGAACCCCGTAATCCGCGCCRAGAGCGCCGAGCCAGCGGACGGCGTTCTCGTCGTACTGGCCGAACTTGCCCTGGGCGATCAGCAGCGCGGACCCTGATGAGGCGGCGGTGATGAGATTGCCGTCCTTGGCGCGCTTGCCGACGACGTGGTTGTAGGCGACTGCGCCGACCCCACCTTCCATGTAGGTCACGGCCATCGGCTGTGAAATCTGCTTGGTGGTGAGCAACGTGTTGGCGGCGAGGCGGCACGTGAGGTCGAAGCCACCGCCAGGCTTGGCGCCGGCAAGGCATTCCGGCTTTGCCGGCTCGGCCAGGGCGATGCCGCAAGCGGTCATCGCAAGGGCTGCGCCCGCAACCATTTTGGTCAGAAATCGGATCATGATTTTTCTCCCTGAGGACCTGGTATGCCGGGAACGGAAAACCGCCCGCCGGAGGCGGGTAACGCGAACCCCTCGGGCGATGCGACTGCATTCGCCCTTCCGGAACACGTCGTCGGTTTCGGGGTTCTCCTCCCCCCGCGCATGTCCGACCGCGCCTGATGCGATGGACAGGCGAAGGGCCTCATACACCTCAAAACTGTCACCATGCTGTCACGTCGCCGATCGCGCCTTGGCGCTTGATCGTTGCCGGGTTCGGTGCAAACGTTGCTCATGCGTATCCTGCTGGTGGAAGATACCCACGATGTCGGCGAGGCGATCGTCCGCAAGTTTGAGGCGGTCGGGCACACCGTCGACTGGGAGACGCAAGGCAATGCCGCATCCGAGATCCTCGACTTCACCGAGTTCGATCTCGTCATCCTGGACGTCATGCTGCCGGGGCTCGACGGCTTTGAGATCCTGCGCCGCCTCAGGCAAGGCAGCAACACCGTGCCGGTGCTGATGCTGACGGCGCGCTCGGAGGTCGACGACCGCGTCAGCGCGCTGGATCTTGGCGCCGACGACTACCTGGTCAAACCTTTCGATTTTCGCGAGCTCGAAGCGCGGGCGAGGGTGCTGATGCGCCGCCGAAGCGGAGGCGAGGCAACGAATCTGGTGGTCTGCGGCGACATCGTGCTCGACCGTGCCAATCGAAGCGTGCGGGTCGGCAAACGCGAAGTGCAGCTGAAGCGGCGGGAGATCAGCCTTCTCGAGATTCTGGCGACCAAACCCGGCCGGATATTCGGCAAAGATGAGCTGCTGGACCAGTTGTTCGGTTTCGACGAGGCCRCCAGCGCCAATGCCATCGAACTCTATATCGGCCGCCTGCGCAAGAAGCTGGAGGGTGCCAGGGCCCACATCGTCACCGTGCGGCACATTGGTTACAAGCTCGTATCCGATGCGGAGCAATGAACGCTCTCTCTTCTCGCGGCTGGTTCTGCGGGTCGCGCTCGTGCTGGCCTCGGGTGCCGCCATTCTGGTCAGCGCCGCCTGGTACTATGCGCGCGAGGCCGCCGACGATGCCTATGACCGCCTGCTGCAGGGGGCGGCATTCCAGATGACCGAAAGCCTGACGGTCGAACAGGGAAAGCTCACCTTCGATCTACCGCCTTCAGCCTTCGAATTGCTCGGCCTGGCCGGACGAGACCGCATTTTTTACCGTATCATGGCTCCGTCGGGGGAGACGCTTACCGGCTATGGCGATCTCCCGCCGGGAGTCGACCTTGGCAAGGTGCGCTCCAATCCGGTGTTCCATTCGGCCGTCTATCGCGGCGTGCCGGTGCGGGTGGCGGTGACTGGGCGTGCGCTGTCGGATTCGGCAGTGTCAGGATGGGCCCATGTCATCATAGCCCAGACGACGGAAGCCCGGGCAGGTCTGGCCGCCGATCTGACGCTGCGTGCAAGCGTCCTGGTTGCGGTCATGAGCGTCCTGGCGCTGGCGGGTTCCGCCCTAGCCGTTCGCTATTCGCTTCGTCCTGTTGCCGATCTCGGGGCGGCCCTGGCCGGGCGCGATCCGCAGGACCTGACGCCGCTTGCCGTCGCCGTCCCGCGCGAGCTGTCACCGTTCGTCGCTTCGATTAATCATTTCATGAGCCGGCTCGACGACCGCATGAGATTGCTGCAGCGGTTTGTTGCCGACAGTGCTCACCAGCTTCGCACACCGCTTACCGCATTGTCGGCGCAGGTAAGCCTGATCAACGACGGGCGCCTGGCCGAGGGCGACCGCCGGCACCTGACGCGGGTGCGCGACCGCGCGGCCGAGCTGTCGCGCTTCATTAATCAGCTTCTCAGTCACACCATGGTCATTCATCGGTTCGATTCCGTGCAGTTGGTGCCGGTCGATCTGACTGAAGCGGCGCGCAAGGCCTTTCGCGCCGCGGTTCCGATTACCATTGATCCCGACATCGTCGTCTCTTTCGAGGCCCCGGACGAGAAGGTGACCGTTCTTGGCGATGCGCTCAGCCTTCGCGAGGCGATCGTCAATGTTATCGACAATGCCTTGCGCCATGGCGCCATCTCGCGGCTCGAGGTGCGCGTGGCCGCCCGCGACGGCATGGCGGCGGTTGACGTCGAGGACGACGGGCCGGGCTTGTCGGCCGCGGATCTGGACCATCTGAGCAAACGGTTCGTCTCTTCCAAAAGCGGCGAAGGCGGTGTGGGACTTGGTTTTGCCATAGCATCCGAGGTCGCCGCTGCTCTCGGCGGCGCGCTCCGTTTCCGGGAGAAAAACGACACGCACGGCTTTACGGTGGTGCTCGAGCTGCCGCTTTATGTCGGGGAGAAATCATGAAGAAAACCGCGCTAGCGGTCCTGTTCGGCCTTGCTCTGTCCCTGTATGCCGGCTGCGCCGGTGCCATAGAGGGCGAAACGGTTTTCTTCAAATCGAAACAGGCACAGTCGGCAGTGCTGACGATCCATGCCGCGACCGATCTCGCCGCGATGACGCCGCTTGTTCTCGACTTCCAGAAGACGGCACCGGGYGTATCGGTGGAGTTTTCAGACTATGTCACCAACGATCTGTTTCGTGAGGCGGAGCTGGCTTGCAGCAAGGGCAGCGGCCCCGGCGACATCCTGCTTTCGTCGTCGGTGGACCAGCTTGTGAAACTTGCCAATGACGGTTGCGCCCTGCGGCACATCTCGACCGACCGAACGTCGGCGCCCGTGTGGGCGAACTGGCGCGAGGAGGTTTACGGCTTCACGTTCGAACCGGCTGTCTTCGTCTACGATTCCACGAAGGTGCCACTTCAAGACGTTCCCCATACGCACGACGAACTGGCTGATCTTTTGCGGCGCGAGCCGGAAGTCTATCGCGGTCGTATTGGAACCTACGATATTGCGGCCTCCGGTGTCGGCTATCTGCTTGCCTTCAATGATGCGCGGCAGGCACCGACGATCTACGGCMGGCTGCTCGAGAGTTTCAGTCGCGCGCAGGCGGTCAAACGGTGCTGCAACGCCGAGGTTCTGGGCGAGCTCGCCGCCGGCAATATTCGGATCGCCTACAACATCCTCGGCTCCTACGCCTATGCCGCCTATCTCAAGAACCCCAAACTCCGGATCGTGGTGCCGCGCGACTACGCCCTTATCCTGTCGAGGGGCGTGATGATCCCGACGACCACCGCCAATCGCGAGCTTGCAGCCCGATTTCTGGACTATCTTCTTTCCGAGCGGGGCCAGCGTGTCGCACGCGAGCAGGCCTTCTTCTTTTCAGAGAAGGCGCCCTTGCCGGACGGCGTCGACGGACCGGAGGCGCTGATGGAATCGGGGGTGGGGCGGCCAATCCGCATCGGTCCCGCCCTGCTTGCCGCGCAGGACCAGATCCTGCGCGAGCGCTTCATAACCGACTGGGCGAGTTTAATTGCCAAGCCGTCGAATTGATTTCCAGCGCGCGTAAGGAAGCCAGGTCAATCGCCGGTCGCCGCTGGGCAACGACAAGGCGAATTTTCGACAGCCGTCGAACGAGGCGCATGTCTCACGAGGCTCCACCAAAATAATCGAGCCCAGAGACGAACACACGCCCATGCGGCCATGGCTCGAAGGAGGCAGCCAATGCCTTCTGGTCCACTAGGCCTCCCCCGAGGGGCGCCGCGGTGCCGGGACGGCGCCGTTATTCCTTCACGCCCTCGACGATGCCCAGCATCTTTGAGGGCGGGTACCAGGTCTGGCGATATTTCCAGCCGGACCTTTCCAGCAGCGCAGCGTATTCCTCCCGCGTGCGTTCCCGGCCGCTGCCCCAGACCAGCATGTGGATGTCAAACAGTTTTGAGAAATGCGAGGTGTCCGGGCCGGGGACCACCTGCTCGACGATCAACACCCTGGCCTGCTTCGGCGCCGTCCGCTGCATGGTGGAGAGAATCTGCAGGCACTCCGCGTCGTTCCAGTCATGTAGAATGCGCTTCAACATGTAGGCATCGGCGGAAGGGACCGCTTGGAACATGTCGCCGGCCACGTAGGTGCAGCGATCTTCGACGCCCATCTTCGCTGCCCACAACAGCTCTCGATTGGCGATCACGCCAGGCAGCTCCAACACCGTGCCTTTGAGGTGCCGGTATTTGGCCAGCAGATTGCACAGGGCATAGCCATGGCCGCCGGCGACGTCGCAGAGATGCGARACGCGGGTGAAGTCGTAAGTTTCGAGAGCTTGCAGCACCAGCATGTTGTCCATGCCGGAGAAGCTGCTCATCGCCGCGTTGAATACAGCGCCGTAATTCGGATTTCGTGCCGCATACTCGAAGGCGGGCGCGCCRAACTCACGAGTAAAGCCGTCCTGGCTCCCTTCTGCGATCAGGGCGCTCAGGTGCTTCCAGGCGGCGTAGTGCTCGGGGCCTTCCTCCAGCAGGGTCATCGCGCGGAGGCTATGCGGGTGGTCCTCGCGCAGCAGCTGGCCGCTCGCGGTCAGTGAGAAGGTTTTGGCCCCATCCTCGCTCAACAGTCCCAAGGAGCCGAGCGCCCGCATCAGCCGGTACAACAGGCCGGCATCCAACGCGAGCTCGCCGGCGACGCGGGCGGCGGTCTTGGGGCCGCTTGCAAGGGCGTCGAAGACGCCCAACTTGATCCCCGCATAGAGGATTTGGCTCCGCCATCGCCCGAAGATGAGTTCGATCACCTGTCCGCTGGCATCCCCGGCCGGACCGTGCTGAGGCGGCGAAACCTCGACCAGCTCTGGCAATTGCTGCTGCTGCATGGCAGTCTCCTTTGCTGAAATCTGGGGTCGCCCCGGGTGACCGCGCGGGCACTCAAGGTCATGCTGGAGACGATAGGGATCGCGGCGCGGCGTGTAACGAAAGACCGACGATGGTTCGCCGAAATATCGACGAAAGTGCCTCGAACCGCACGGACGCGCCGGCATCGCGGATGGAGGCCGACCTGCCCAGAAACCTTCACTTCGCCGGCTGGACCCTCAATTTCGCGCGCCTCTCGCTGGAGGGCGAGGGCAGGGAGATTTTTCTCAGGCCCAAGTCATTTGAAGTGTTGCGCTATTTGGCGGCGAACCCTGGTCGCGTCATCACCAAAGACGAATTGATGGAGAGGGTGTGGTCCGGGACCGTCGTCACGGACGATTCGCTCGTGCAATGCATAAAGGACATTCGCGAGGCGCTCTGTGATCAAGAGCGGCGAATCGTCAAGACCCTTCCGCGCCGCGGCTACCTATTCGCGGCGGTCGTCACGGAGGGCGCGACCGCACCAATTTCAGCCGACTCCGTGTCCCCGATCCGCTTCGCCAAAAGCGGCGAAGTCCACATCGCCTATCGGGTTTGGGGAGAAGGTCCTCGCCATCTCGTGTTCTGCCCCGGTTTCATCACCCACATCGAGAACGCGTGGACCGAGCCGAGCATGGCCAGGTTTCTGCGCCGCATGGGACAGTTCGCGCGGGTCATCATGTTCGACAAACGCGGGACCGGCATGTCGGACCGTGTCGAAAAGGTTCCTGGCCTCGATGCGCGCGTCGATGATTTGCGTGCTGTCCTGGATGCTGTGGACGTCGAACGGGCGGCCATCATCGGACCGTCCGAAGGCGGCTCGCTTGCCGCTTATTTCGCCGCCACGCAGCCGCACCGCTGCGAAGCGCTCGTGCTCTATGGTGCGTATRCACGCTTTGCCTCTTGGATCCGAAGCGAAGAGGCCTTGCGGGGACTGTTGCAATACATCGATACGAGCTGGGGCAGCGGCGCGAGCCTGCCCATGTTCGCTCCCTCGATGGTCGGAAACGCTGCGTTCGAGCAATGGTGGGGACGATGCGAGCGGCTCGGCGCGACTCCCGCCGCCGCCATGGCGCTGGTGCGTCTGAACAGCGAGATCGATATCACCGGTATCCTTCCGAGCATCCGCATTCCGACACTGGTCATTCACCGAACGGCGGACGCGTGCGTTGATATTGAAGGGGGGCGGCAGCTCGCGGCCAGCATACCGAACGCACGTTTGGTCGAACTCCCTGGTGCTGATCATCTCCCCTGGGTGGGCGACAACGCTGATGAGATTCTTTGGCGCATTGAAGAATTTCTAGCTGGCCGAGAGCGGACGGCCGCGGTCCCGCCACCACAGCCGTTAAACTCTACATCGCAGCGCTGACGGTATTTTGTGGTTTTTCTGACGTCGGCCACGAACGCTGCTGATCATCAAGAATCGCCAGATTTCTGACGTATCGCGTGCACGGTATTGGGGCGTCGACTGCAAGAATTGCGCCGAAACATCAGCGCGTTACCATAACTCAAATGATCGAGTGGGGATGAGGGGGAAACGGCGGCGATAGCGTAGTTTCGGCGGCGACTTTTGGTGAAGTGCCGCCGGCGTTCCCGCACGTCCATTCCAAGTTAACCGATTGTAGACCGCGCTGTCCTATTCTGAGACAGCGCGGCTCTACTGCCCATTGACCCGCGCAGGCGGCTTCGACTTCGAGCACCCCCTACCGCTCCGTCGGAGCCRCCACTTCTATATGCCAGCAAGGATTGAACCAAGCCTTACCAGAAATGCTTTCCGGTGCATTGCTCCAATCGTTAGAATACGCATGGACGCGCTGCCAATCCATACGTCGCGCCAGACCGCGCTTTTTTCGACGGATTATCGGCCACAGCCATGCGGCCGATCCCCAGGTGATGCGGCCGCCCGGCCAAAGTCGGGCAAAGAGGTATTCCGGCGAAGGTCTGAATGACGACGCATTCAGCCGCCACTATCGCTCGCCCGTTGGCTCAGCCGGGCTCGAAATCGGCAAGCTCATCGACGGCTTCATCAAGACCCTGAGCAGCTGCCCGCTCTAGCCAGATGCGCCCTGCAACCGGATTGTGCTCGCCGGCGGCACCTTTTGAAAGGTAGCGGCCAAGCATGAGTTGGGCCTGCCCATGACCGCGTTCGGCGGCGGCAACGAACCATTCCTGCGCCGCCTTCCGATCGAGGGCCAGGCCTTCGCCGGTTTCGTATAGAGCGCCGATCGCGAACATCGCACCGGCATGGCCCGCGGCGGCGGCCTGCTTGAAAAGATGCGCCGCGGCCGCCGGCGAGGGTTCTCCGCCCCGTCCGTTAAGCAGCATTTCGGCCAACGCCACCTGCGCGTCGATCATCCCGGCGTCAGCCGCCTGTTCGAACCAGAAGCGAGCCTGCTTAAGGTCGCTGGCGACGCCACGCCCATCCTGAAGCATGCGCGCGTACATGTACTGCGCATGCGCCACGCCCTCCGCCGCGCGCCTCATCCATTGCGCGGCCCGCTCCTGGTCCTTGCGCACGCCGACTCCTTCGGCGAAACAGAGGCCCAGGTTGAACGCCGCGATCAAGTCGCCTGACGACGCGCTCGCTACGAACCAACCTGCGACGTTGATGCCRTCTTCGCGGTCGCCTGCGCCTTCGAGGACGAGGTTCGCAAGATCGACTTGCGATTGGCGATTGCCCCCACTTGCAGCTGTGCGCAGCCAGCGCCTTCCTTCCTCGACGTCCTGTGYCACTCCATTTCCCGAGAGATAGAGCGAAGCCACTGCACGCGCGGCCCCCTGATGGCCCGCCTCCGCGGCCCGCCGGTACCAGGACGCCGCTTCGGCATAGTCCGGTTGTGGTCCCTTCACATATTGTTCGCCGAGATGGTGGGCGGCGTCCGGATTTCCGGCCAGAGCCGCGCGGCGCATCCACGCCTSGCCGGCAACGGGATCCTGGCGCGTCAAGGTGCCCTCGAGTAAGGCGAGACCCAGCCGGAACTGGGCCGAGGCCAGGCCCTTCTCCGCGGCAAGCTGATAAAGCTGCGCAGCGGCGTCTCGATCGACTGRCACGCCCATTCCGTGCTCGGTGAGGGTTGCAAGCAGATAGATCGCCGTCGGCAGRCCGGCGTCCGCTGCCCGTCGCGCCTGCTCGGCAATCTTGGCGCTGTGCTGAGCCAGTCCGCGCCTGGCCAGCGATAAGGCAAAGCCCAGACATCCCTCGGGACAACCTGTCGCTGCGGATTTCTCGTACCAGCCATGCGCGGCATCGAGATCGCGCATGTTTTTGGGACCGTTGCTGAGAATGTAGCCGAGAATTGCCTGCCCGGTTGCGGACCCGGCTTCGGCGGCTTTCCGGGCAAGCTCGAGCGCTGCCGCGAAGTCAGGCCCGCGCGCCGAATCCCGTTCGAACAGGCTTTCCGAACCGGCTTCGGTTTCCTGTCCCGCGAGTCCGGCCACATGAAGCGCAGCGAGGAGAGCCTGTGCGTCGCGGCTGCCGCGGCCGGCCGCTCGTCGCAGCCAGCGCGCGCCTTCCGATTGGCTAGGAGGCACGCCCGAGCCTTCGAGATAGCAACGTCCGATGCGAAATTCCGCCTCCACGATCCCGGCGCGTGCCGCAATTGCCATCAGCGCGAAGGCTTCGGCGGACTTGCCGCTGTCGCAAAGCCGAATTGCGCGGCGTAACGCCAGCGCCGGGTGGATGCGTCCAGTCAGCCGGTCGAGCATCGCCATTTACGGCTCCCGCATCGCTTCCTGACCAATCGGCAGCATCGCAGCCAGAATGTATTTGAGGACCGTGCGGCGGCCGACCTTCACGTCCGCGGTGACCGGCATGCCGGGGCTGATCGTGAAGCCGGCGGGCACGCCATGGAGGGCGACGTCGTCTATCGAGATCTGCGTGCGATAGAACAGGTCGGCATCCGAGGGGAGCATGGCCAACGAGCTGTTCGGATCGCGCGCCTGCTCCCTGGCCGAGAAGGAGTCGGGGCTTACTGTGCGAACGGTGCCGTGAGCCAAGCCATATTGCGAATAGGGAAAGGTATCGAATTTGATCGCCACAGGATCGCYGACATGGACGAAGCCGCTGCTTCGACCAATAATGTTTGTCTCAACCTCAAGCACCGCGTCGGCAGGGACCAGCGTGATCAACCGCTCGCCGGACTGCAGGACCGAGCCTACGGAAACTTTCGCCACCGACTGAACGGTGGCGTCGGCTTCGCTCTTCAACTCCACCAACTGCTTGCGCAGCTTCGCTTTGTTGAGAAGCTCGCGGGCATCGGACATTCGCGAGCTGGCCTCCGACAGACTCTGCGAGACCTCCGCACGCCAGCTCTGAATGTAGGCGTCACGTTCGGCCRCGACCGAGGCCTGCTGGCGCTTGGYGGCTTCCGACGTCTGCTCGGCGTTGCTGAGCGAGCGTGACATTTCCGCTGAATTGTCCTCGRCAAGAAGCGTATTGAGGCGGCTTCCAACCTGTCTTTCTTCGAGTTGCTTGCGCATCTGCTCGATCGACGCCGCGACGGCCAGCCGCTGCCGGTAACCCTCGGCGTCGGCCTGGGATCGTGAGATGACGGAACCGAGCTCGTCATACTGCCGGTCAAAACTCTCCAGTTTTGCATCATAGACAGCCTTGCGGCGATCGAAGATGGACGCCTGCAGTGTCCAACTCGGGTCCAGCCCGTCATAGCTGAAAGGCTTTCCATCGGCCTCCGCCTTCAAGCGCGCCACTTCGGCTTCGAGCGTCGCGACCTGCGTRGCCAAGGCGGAGAGGTCAGCCGAGGCGAAAGTGGCGTCGAGACTGGCCAGCAACTGACCGGCCTTCACACGCTGTCCTTCGCGCACCTCGATCGACCGGACGATCGCTGTCTCCAATGGCTGAACGATGATGTTGGGCGATTGCGAAACAACCAGGCCTCTTGTTGTCACAACCTGGTCCACCGGTATCAATGCTGCAGTCGTTATCAGCGCGACGACCAGGCTGGAGATGATCCAGACGACGCCGCGCGCCATGCGCGGGATGGGCGCATTGGCGACCGCCGTCGACGGCCACTGGAATTCGAGGATGGCAGGCRCCGTCGGATCGCGGACCGCTGCGCCGCGCCGGCGGGCTGGTAGGGTTGAAAATGTGGTGCTGCTCATGGCCGGCCTATCTCAAATCAGCCGAGGCGGTACGGCCGCCAAATGGCCATGCCGGGCTTCAAGATGCCGGTTCTGCTGGAACCATAGCTGGCGGTAGATGCCGCACCTTTCCAGCAGGACGGAGTGAGGCGCGACATCGATAACCTTGCCCTGGTCCATGACCAGGATCTGGTCGCACTCGGTGAGAGAGGCGAGGCGGTGCGAAACGATGATCATTGTGCGGCCACTGGCGATGCGCATCAGATTGGCGCTGACCACCGCCTCGCTCTCGGGATCGAGCGCGCTGGTCGCCTCGTCGAGTATCAGGATGGTCGGATTGTGGATCAGCGCCCGTGCGATTGCCAAGCGCTGCCTCTGGCCGCCCGAAAGATTGGGTGAACCTTCCTCGATGTAGGTGTCATAGCCGTTCGGCATGCGCTCGATGAATTCGGCGGCACCGGCGAGGTGCGCCGCGCGCATGGCGTCGGAAAGCGTCAGGCCCGGACGGCCGGCGATGATGTTGTCCCTGATCGACCCGCGGAAAAGAAAATTGTCCTGAAGGACGACGCCCAATCCTTGCCGAAGGTGACGCAGGTTGATTTCCTTGAGATCGACGCCGTCAAGCTTGAGGAACCCGCTGTAGTCGCGATTGATCCCCTGCAGCAGGCGCGCGATCGTCGATTTCCCCGATCCGCTCCGCCCGACAATGCCGAACATAGTGCCTGCCGGTATGTCGAAGCTGACCCGGTCGAGCGCCGGCGTCCTGGTGCCGAGATAACTGAAGGTCAGATCGCTGAACTTGATTTCCCCGATGAGCTTTGRCCTCAGGCCGGCGGAATTGGAGCTGCTTTCCAACGGCCGGTTGAGAACCGATGCGRCCTCGCCGATCGCGGCGCCGACCTCTTCATAGTCCTCGACCAGCCGCGCCAGGCCGACCAGCGGCTGCCCGACACGTTGCGCGATCATCATGAAGGCGAACAGGCTGCCGACCATGTAGCCCGATCGATCATTCATCGCGAGGTAAGCGCCGATCAGCATGGTTCCGAGCACCATCACGCGCTCGATTGGCGTGACGAGCGTTTGCGGCCAGTTTGCGAGCTGCCCGAAGTCGAGGCGCGCCTTGCCGGCGTCCGCCAYCCGTTCGTCCCACAGCGCCTTGCGTTGTGGTTCGAGACCGAGCGCCTTCACGGTCTTGATGCCGACGACGGTTTCGCCGAGTGCCGCCGACTTCCAAGTCTCGGCGTCGACCACGCGCTGGTAGCCGCGCCRCAGCGGGGCAAGGAAGGCGAAGATGATCAGCATGATTACGACCGCGCAGGCGATCACCATCCAGGCGAGCGTGGCGTTGATGTAGAACATGACCGGGATCAGCACGCACAGCGTGATCAGATCCAGGAACGTGGTGAGCAGTTTCCCGGTAAGAAACTCGCGGATGCGATAGACCTGTGCAAGGTGGTACAGCGTCTCGCCGGCCGGGTGACGCTCGAAATAGTCCAGCGGCAGGCGCAGGAGCCGGCTGAAGACGTGCAAGTTCAGCTTGGTGTCCAGGCGCGCGCCGACAACGTTGATGATCAGCCGTCGCGCGTGGCCGAGCAGCGTCTCGTAGACAAAGACGACGCCGATTATTGCGGTCAGTAAAGCCAGGGTCGAGATGCTGCTGAATTGCAGCACCTTGTTGACCACTGTCATGACGATAAGCGGAGGCAGTATGGTCAAGATGCTGAGCGTGAACGAGGCAATGCCGATATCGCGCAGCGGACGGCTCTCGAGCCGCACGAGATCGACCAGCCAGCCGAAGGTGAAGGGCGCGTCCGCTGCGACGTAGGACCGCGCCAGCCGCAGCAGGACGGCCTCACCCGACCACGCTTGCGACAGCCGGAGCTCGTCAATGGGGACGGCTTCCGCATCGTCGGGCGCGTCAACGCTCTTGAGGAAAACGACATTCCGCTCGGCGCTGGCTCCGGTAAGGATGCCCGCGCCGCCGTCGCTGAACAGCAGAACGACCGGCCCCGTGTGCTCGAAGCGCAGCAGATGCGACCAGCGGACGCGAACTGCGCGCGACCACATTCCGCCGTTCTGCGCCCATTGCGAGAGGTCGGCCGCGTTTGGGATTGCGTCTCCGCTGGCGGCCTTGAACTCGCTCGGGYCCAGCTCGATGCCATGGTAGCGGGCGACGCGGATCATCGCCTTGAGGCGCGGGGCGATCTGGTCGAACCCTTCGGGCCTTCCAGGAAACCGCAGCCACTCGCTYGCGCCGGCCACATTGTCGGTAGCCGCTTCCGAGTCGGCGCGGACGGGTATTGGYTGGACGCCGGGTTGCACAGTCACGCTCGCCATGGACCCCCCTCCCGACCCGCAGGCAAGGGTGCATAAACGTCCCGGGCAAGCTGCCCCAACCGGGACTTCTGACGCAGCCAACCATACTCCCAAGAGGGTGAGCGCGCGAGTCCGGTTCTCACTTCGAAAAGGTGAGCGCGCGGGCCCCCGTTTCCCGCAGGGTCCGCGCGCTCTTTGTTACACCAACACTCAGTCATGCGGCTTMAGAATGTCCTTCAGAGCCTTCCTCAGCGTGTCGTCGTTCTGGGCGTATCCGGCACCATGCCTGCCCTTGTCCGACGTCAAGTCGGAGGTCGCACCGGACGGCTTGTTATGGTGCTGACCAAAGCCCTTGACCGCGTTGAGTACGTTCAAGAGGTCGGTCGTCACCGAGCTCGCGGCGAGGCTGAYAAGCTGCCGGAACGAGGTATGGCTGTCCGTGTTACCGCCGGCCGACGCGGACTGCAGGAAGTGCTTGGTATCCTTCAGTCCGAGCGTGCTCGACGTGACGACGGCGTTGTGACCACCGTTTCCATTGTTTTGGCCACCGGCAGAGTTACCCTGTCCCTGGTGTATGCCGTTGTCGCCGTTGTTATGGCCGGYGGAATTGCCTGGCGCCGGCTGTTCACCATTGCCGTGCCCGTTATTGCCCTGGACATGGTCACTGGTTTCACCGCCTGGGCCGGTCGCTCCCGTCGGGCCGGGGTCACCCGTTGCGCCAGTCGCACCTGTGGCTCCGGTTGCGCCGGTCGAGCCCGTCGCTCCAGTTGCCCCAGTCGCACCAGTTGCACCGGTCGAACCGGATGCGCCGGACGCACCTGTCGCACCAGTGGCCCCAGTCGAGCCCGTCGCGCCCGTGGCTCCGGTTGCTCCAGTCGATCCGGTTGCGCCTGGCGCGCCGGTCGAGCCCGTCGCTCCAGTCGAGCCGGTTGCGCCGGTCGAGCCCGTGGCACCGGTGGCGCCGGTATTACCGGTCGCACCTGTAGCACC
>NZ_MDFL01000089.1 GCF_001854785.1 Mesorhizobium sp. ORS 3428 | reverse complement strand
TGTCGATGGAGAGAAGGCAGGCCCCCTTCGTCTTGGCAGCGGTGATGGCGAAGCTCACCGTCATTTCCTGACCCGGGCCGCCGTGTCCTCTGATGGAACTGTTGTCGAAGATCTGCGTGGTTACTTCACCGGAACTGAGCAGCACGCAGGGCGGCTTGACCGGATTGCCGTAGGTTTGGATTTCGCGCGCTATGGAAGCGAAGAAGGTGCCCGCGTCGCGGCTCTCTCCTTCCAGGAATGAGGTGAGAATGATGGCGGGAATGCCCATCTCATCGCACGCTTGTTTCGCGTAAATGCAGGAGTCCGGCAGCGTGTTGAGCAGGAAATAGGTGTTATCGGGGAATGCTTTGGGTGTTTCCCTCTCGGGACCAGCGTTCATTAGGTAGTCCACCACGCTCTTCGGCAGGCGGCCTGCCACGTCAAAGTTGACAATCGTGGCGCGCGCGTCATCCAGTGTCGTAGCGTCGGGCCCRATTGGCGTGCTCTTGTAGGCCRCATAAGGCACCGCGATGTCGCCGGTTGCCGGCGAACCCACGGCGTCGCTGATACCAAAGCCAATCAGCTCGGCCCCGACATCCTGAATGCGCTTGGCCAGCATCCCGCCGTTCAATGCCGATATGTGACGACGGACTGCATTTATTTCATAAATTCCAGCACCTGATTTTAGGAGCACGTCGGTCGTGTCGATCTCATCCTGCAGTGAGATGCCGTCGATCGGGCAGGACATCAGGGCCGAACTCCCACCGCTGATCACAACGATAAAAAGATCGTCGGGGCCCGCCTTGTCGACTACCTCAATGATCTGCTTCGAAGCRCGGAATCCTTCCTCGTTCGGCAGCGGGTGGCCGCCGATGTAGACTTCGGTCTTATTGAAGCGATCGGTCTCTTCATGAATCTTGACGATTGCGATGCCACGCGTCAGGCGATCACCGAGCACGTGATCCACCGCCATCGCCATGTGGTTGCAAGCCTTGCCGGCGCCAAACAGATAGACGTTGCGTTTCTTTGAAAGGTCCCAGGAGCGTACGCCGATGTGGAGCACCTCGCCTTCCATCCGCATGATGCTGCGGATCCGCCTGTAACTGTCCAGCTTATCGAGCGTTCGGTCGGCGATCTCGAGCACCAGCTTCCTTGAAGCCGCATCGCCCTGTGCAACGATTTGCTCGGAATTTCTTATTTTCTTCATCTAAGGACTCGGACGACTTTAAGGGATGACTGCGGCAGCCCCGCTCCGCGCGTACAAATCCGTCGCGGACTGGGAAGGCCATCAGGTATCACTTTCAGTCTGTGCCGGGTACGCCGATACAATCCTGTCAGCTATAAAGCCAATTTATCAGAGCGCCATTTTTTTCG
>NZ_MDFL01000088.1 GCF_001854785.1 Mesorhizobium sp. ORS 3428 | reverse complement strand
CTGCGTCGCAATCTCCTGGCCGGCGCCGGCGACGCCGATGATGACCGACTTGCCCCAGCCGCGATGCGAGGCTTCGAGCGACTGGCGCATCACCTTGGTGTTGCCGGTGCCGTCGGGGTCAGAAGTATGAAGGAGGAACAAGGTACCTAGCCGAGCTGCGCAAGCCTGTGTCGCAGCTCTCGAAACCTCAATTGYCGATCTGATAGCGTTCTCGACAATGCATTTGATCGCGACGGCTTTGCTCGCTCTCCTGCCAGGAGACCTGGCGCCAACATTATCGCGAGCGCAAACCTAGAGGAATTACGACATAAATTCTATTTATACACGCTGATTTCTTTTTCCGCTTCCATCGACCCTCAATCACGGCATATCGTTTCACCCTACACTCGGGCCGCCCGCTGAACAAAGCCGGTGGGCTGTGCATTCGTGAGCTAACCAGCCTCTATCTCGGAGCGCCGAATGAGGTACTGCGGCAGGCACGGCCGGCCCATGGCAAGCATACCCAGGCAAGTGATATGACGCGACCCATGAGTTTTATCCGCTTTGAGATCCGGCCCAGGAGGTACCAACAATAGACGGTCAAAATAAACCGTCGAGCCGGGTCAGATACCGGCAGGTGCCACGCACTAAATGTCCTTAAATAGCAACAGTGCAAAGGGGAAAGCACATGGGAGTTTTCAAAAGCAACGGCGAGCGAGTTCCAACTGCCATCAAGGCCATGGCGGAAGAAGCGCGTGCTGGTCGCATGGATCGGCGTGAATTTCTGGCTCTCGCGACTTCCTTCGGTGCATCTACCGCAGTTGCCTATGGCATGATCGGCCTTGCGGCGCCCGCGGCAGCTGCAGCTGAAGAGCCGAAGAAAGGCGGAACGCTTCGCGTCTCAATGAACGTTAAAGGCCAAAAAGATCCTCGGACCTACGACTGGACGGAAATGGCAAACGTCACACGCTGTTGGCTCGAGCCGCTCGTCCGCTACACGCGTCAGTTCACTTTTGAGCCGGTTCTGCTCGAAAGCTGGGACGTCAATGACGACGCCACCGAATACACGCTGCATGTGCGAAAAGGCGTCACCTGGAACAACGGCGATATTTTCAGCGCTGACGATGTGGTCGCCAACCTAAGCCGCTGGTGCGAGAAAAATGTATCGGGCAATTCCATGGCGGCACGTGTCAGTGGATTGGTCGACACCAAGACCGGCAAAGCTAGGAACGGCGCGATTACGAAGGTCGATGACCACACAGTGAAATTGAAGCTCTCGGCACCCGACATCACGCTCATTGCGGGATTCACAGACTATCCCGCGTTGGTCGTACATCGCGATTTCGACAAGTACGGCGCTGACCCGATCAAGAAGCCAATCGGTACCGG
>NZ_MDFL01000087.1 GCF_001854785.1 Mesorhizobium sp. ORS 3428 | reverse complement strand
CGAGTTCCATCCGACGCCCAAGTCATTGGTTACACCTGGACACACCCCAACAAGAGCGGCGGACCCGACCGGCGGTTCAAAAACAATCGGCAGATTCCCATCTGTCGATATGAGGCGTTGCGACTGTCGAGCGGTAGCGGACTGAATGAACTCCTCGAGTTCTCGAAAACGAATATCAGTCAGCCGTTCTGTCAGGCAATCTCAGCGCTGGCCCAAGTGCACGGCTCGCACCGATCGACACCGCATGTGCAGCGCAGCCTAACGTCCAGATCGTGAACCTGCGCACGTAGGAAGGTCCACTGCAGCGAACTAGCGGAGGCCCTCGCAAGGTTTCCATCGCCGTCTCGGTCGAGTTTGCCGCCCCATGAGCACCAACGCGCTTCCTCACATGAGGAGATTTGCGAGCAAGCGTCGAGGCTGGCAGGAGTAGCTCTGCGCGACCTGCCGGTGCGTAATTAGGTCCAACTTACGATTTGTTGGAGGCTTTGGATCATCGGAGTGACCGGCGCGCCAATCCCACGGCGCCTCGAATTCGCCAGTCCACAACCAATTTCTGGCAGTCTTCGCTTGTAATTGCTGCTCCGCATACGCGCCGTGGCTGTATCGGGGCCAATCAAGAGCCTGACCGTGCTCAACCATCCAAGACGCCACGCTAGCGCCGTCCGCGCGACGACAGTCGCGCACGAAACGGTGGTACCTATCCCATGCGACGAAGTTGCATTGTACCGGGCGAGATTCGGCAAAAAAGGTGTCGAGGGCCTCGGTGGATCGACTTCCACATGGATAATCCAGTCTATTTGCATCTTTGCAGAGCTGGCGGCTCTCAGGCGCGTCGATTCCGTTAAAGCGGATGCGCTGACCGTGGACTTCGATCGTGTCACCGTCCACAACCGATGCCGTCCCCATAATGGTCTGTGGGTTGGCGGCAGTCCAGTTGGCTACTGTCGCTCCAAGATCGCCATGGCTGTCCGCAGCGAGGGGAAAAACGGCATATGCTGAAGCCGCCAGGCCAGCGACTGCTAGTGATGCGACTGCAAACGTCCGGCCGCGGGAAGCGCGGGCAACAGAGCTTCGGCGTCCAGGCCGTAAGCGCGACCGGTGCCGGCGGGATTGCCGATCGTTCCTCAATTGCTGGCTCTCCCCACTTGAAACGACGGACTAGCGTCCTCGTCCTCTCTTGACCGGCGCTTTCTTCTTCGTAGCTGTCTTGCGGCCAAGACCGAGCGCTTTGGCAAGACTGGAGCGGCTTTCTGAATAGGTGGGAGCGACCATCGGGTAGTCCGGAGGCAGTCCCCATTTTTCCCGATATTCATCGGGCGTTAGACCGAAATGCGTAGCCAAATGCCGCTTGAGCGATTTGAATTTCTTCCGTCCTCAAGGCAGATGATGTAGTCGGGAA
>NZ_MDFL01000086.1 GCF_001854785.1 Mesorhizobium sp. ORS 3428 | reverse complement strand
CACTGGTTGGGTCCAAAGAACGGGCTCTCTACATTCGGCCGCTCAGGGCCGATGTCAAAGCACTCTTTTAGGTCCTTGGTTTTTGATGGGTCCGTGTTTTCGCCGAAGATCTCGATATAGCCACGCAGAGCGACCCCAGAATTACTGACGTGCAATTTCATTTTCTCTTCAAGCGGCAGGTTGAAGAAAGCCTTAGCTTGCGCAAAGGTCTCATCTAGCAACTTCTCCGAAATTCGGTGATTCTTGATGTACATGAAACCGACATTGGCGAGCGCCCAGCGAAATTCCTTCGCCACACTTCGTGCATCGCTTCCGTCCAACAACGGGCCCACGTCAACAATTGGAAGTCTATCGAATGTCTGACGCTGAGCATGAAGCCTGTCATCGAGCTGGACCAAATTTGATTTCGTYATGAGTTCACCAAGTTCTAACTGCATTATTTGTCGTGCGGCTACGCGAGGTCGGAGGTAGATACTCCGGAAGATACTCGCTGCCGGCAGCAGTGAGCCAAGATCGCTGAGTGGCCTGTGGCCGCCGGGAGGCCTAGACCAAGACAGCATCGGGTTCCRAATATCAGCCCAACGTCGTTCATCTTACGCACTCCCAGCGTTGCGGCTCGGCTTTCAGGACCAGAACTCTTTTCCGAGGTCGCGAGCCAGGAATGCGGCCGGCACCGCGCGTCTCCAAAGCGGCACACCACTAATGGCGATGTGAAGAGGTGTACAAACTTGGCCAAAACTAAGTCGTGTGCTTCAAGAGGTAAAGATAAACATGGTTTCGCCAATGTGAATTTTGGTTAACGTAAAAGAGACAAATCCTTATTGTGGTATTGCACCTATGGAAAAGTGGCTCCTGCGTTTGCGTGTGGTTCAGTCACTCGCAATCGGCGCGGCACCCGCGCTGAATTATGGCGAGCTCCGTTTCGGATCGATTGGCGGCACCTCGCAGGGCGCTCTGCCGACCGAGCGAGCATACCGCCTGCTCGCGACCGTCAAGGCGGGAGTGGCTGCGCGATCGGGGCCTGTGGCTCAGCCTTGACCGTTACTGCGCCCGCAGCCGACTGGCGACATGCCTCGCCTACCGACGTTTTACTCGCTCCAATTTGATTTTTCATGCGATGCGCGAAAATGGGGTCCMGATTCCGTGGTCATTGACAGTTACAGATGATCCAGAAGGTTGTGGACCACTTTAACGGCGTATGCGTTTCGAACAGGCTGACCATTGGTGAGGGCACTTGATGACAATTGGTCAGCGTGGAAGCCCGACACATGAAGCGACATAGACCACACTGGAGTGATTAGGGTCCAATCTGCGCGGACGTTTCACCAGGATCAGCGGCTCAACATACTGCACCGAAAAGACTGCTCCGATGTGTTCTCTTCTGTAAATCGTGGTTGACTCGTCGGCATAGGAGCTGAGCATCGGCAGTGCAGGCTGAGCTGAACC
>NZ_MDFL01000085.1 GCF_001854785.1 Mesorhizobium sp. ORS 3428 | reverse complement strand
CCTGTCGGGCCCTTCACAAGAGGTGCGCGATGACCCGCGCCTGTTAGCGTATTTGGCGCCTTAGACCGATACCTCAACGCCGATCGTAGAGGCAGCCATCCCGACGAACATTCCAGTGGATTAGCGGAGTGCCACAGCAATGCCAGGATCAATCCGGGAATTTGTCGAGACGTCCGACGTGGTCGACGTCCATGAGCATCATATGCCTGAGATCACACTTGCCAGCGATGTCAATCTGCTGAGGTTGTTTCGACAGAGCTATGCGGCCTGGACGACGGATGTGCTCCCCTCGGATCCGAAGGCCACCGGGGACATCGTATCGAGCAACGTCGAGCCCACCAGCTGGGAAGCTCTATCGCCTTACCTGGAAAGAAGCTACTCAAACGCATTCGTGCGCAACTTGGTCCGCGGTATTTCACACCTTTGCCAAGCCGGCGAGGACGGCATCACGCGAGAGAATTGGGAAGCGGTAGATGCCGCGGTCCAAGCTCACCACAAAAACGTGCATTGGCCCAGGGAAGTGGTTAGACGGGCCGGTATAAAGAGAATCGTGACCGACTCCTTCCTGGACCCGGTTTCGGATTTGCGTCCTCAACTGGGTGATCGTTACGACGCGGTACTCCGCTTCAATGCGTTCGCTTTTGGATGGCATCCGCTATCGCTCGATCACAACGGAAATTCCGCTCATTCAATGCTCGCGCGGCTCGGCATGGAAGTGAGGACCTTTGACGATTATTGCGAGGCCATCCGCGAGCTCGTCGCCGGCTGCCGTGGACGAAATCAAGTCGCACTCAAAAACGCACTCGCCTACGACCGGGACGTAAACTTCGACGAGCCAAATGAGGGGCTTGCTCGCCAGGCCTGGGGGCAGCTCTCGCCCTCTGCTGCCCAGCGCAATGCGTTTGGCGATTTCGTGGTGGACTTGTTCTGCCGACTCGCAGGTGAGATGGATTTGCCAGTCCAGACCCACTTGGGCACTGCGATCTTAAAGGGCTCGCACCCGTTGCGGATGGCTGGGCTGATTGAGCGTCATCCTCGCACGCGATTCCTGCTTATGCACTTGGCATATCCGTGGAGTCGCGATTTGCTGGGCATGGCGTTCGTTTACCGCAACGTGTGGCTCGATTTGTGCTGGTCTTTTCTGTTGAGCCCGTCCTATTTCAAGCTGGCATTCCACGAAGCGATCGAAGTCTTGCCTGATCACTCGCGAATGATGATCGGGGGCGACTGCGTGCATGTCGAGGAATCGTACGCGGCAATAGAGAGTGCGCGGCACCTGATCGGCGATGTGCTGGAGGAAAAGGTTGCGGATGGTTATTTCCATTCGCGCCATGCAGAGCGCTTGGCTACACGGGTGCTCTCCGAAAATGCGACAGAATTTTTCGGATTAACTTCATAGGCAAGAGGGCTGGAGCGGCGCTCCAATCCAAGCTCACGCGATGCCAGGTCGTTCAGAGTTCGCATCGCTCTCGACCCTCAACTTTGCAGACCCGAGGTTGCACATGGACAC
>NZ_MDFL01000084.1 GCF_001854785.1 Mesorhizobium sp. ORS 3428 | reverse complement strand
CTCGCCCACCACCGCGGCTCCCGGTCGTGCCGTCAGATGGGCAATACCGGGGCCGTCGCCACGGTCCTCGCTGCCGCGCAGGATCACCGCATATTCCCCGGTCACCCTGTTTTCGTAGACGTCCCCGCAACGCGACATGGATGAGCCCCTCGTGCCAATGCAGCCTCATGCGACCACAGTTGAGGCCGCCGCAACACTAGCACGGAAACGGGCAAGGCGTGCACCTGCTGGACATGCGCCCCTCCGCCGCCGCGGCGTTATCGAAGGGATCGGTGCAGACCAGCCGGTCAGAGGACAGGCGAGCCGCTWTTTCACYGAACTGGTGACGGTCCGGTCGATGCCGTCGGGAACGGATTTGCGCTCGTTGCCGGCGATCATGCTTATCACCAGAAGGCTGAGAAGGATCGGCACAAACAGAACGGCAACACGGGCCTGGACGTAGAGTATGGCGCGCCATTCATTGCGCTTTTCGGCGCTGTCGTTCATCGTGCTCACTCTGTCATGCCCCCCGAGGCGGGGCATAGTAGCGAAGCGTTAAACAACCCCTTCCGATTCCGTTAATTCGCGGAGTTCGAACCCGCCGTGCCGAGCCGTCGTCTGCCTGCCGGCATTCGTCGGTTTTGCCGTATCAAATAAAAGGCCGGCGATATTGACGAAAACCGATCGTCCACAATAGAAAGTAGCGGGGTTTTCGGGGTGGGGTACAGCAAATGCCTGGAGGGATACTCCGCGCAATATACAGGCGCGGAAGGGTACGTCTTTGCCACGTGCTTCGATACATTTTCGATCGGCGCGAAGAAACGACAGKGGCGTTTTTATGATCCTGTCCAAACCTCCGTTGATTTCAGTGATCGTCAACACCTACAACTGGCCGGAAGCGCTGAGGCTCAGTCTGCAGTCGCTCGCCAGYCAAATCGAGCGCGGCTTCGAGGTCATCGTCGCCGATGACGGATCACGGCCCGACACGGCCGAGGTGATCGAGGCGTTTTCCCGCTCCGCACCGGTACCGGTCAGGCATGTCTGGCATGAGGATATCGGCTTTCGCCGTTCCRCAATCCTGAACAAGGCCATCTGCGAGGCTCGCGGCTCCTATCTGATCTTCGTTGACGGCGACTGCATCCTGCAGCCCGACTTCGTCGCCCAGCATCGCGCGCTGGCCCGGCCGAACTACCTCATCACCGGCAGCCRCATTCTGCTTGGCCAGGAGTTCAGCAAGGCGCTGCTGGCTGAAGGAACTTGGAACTACCAAGCCTTCCGCCGGAATGTCCTGCGCCACCGCTTGAAAGGCGATATTTCCAAGATCACGGCGTTTTTCGTCCGGCTGCCACGCTGGGGGAGGATGTCGGTTTATCGTTCCTTCGTCTTCCGGCGCATTAAGGGCTGCAATCTCGCCTGTTGGAAAAGCGATGCGCTTTCGGTCGGCGGCTTCGACGAGACCTTCACAGGCTGGGGCTATGAGGACGCTGACTTCGTCTTCCGATTGCAGGACAAGGGCATCATCCGCCGCGCCGGCACCTGGG
>NZ_MDFL01000083.1 GCF_001854785.1 Mesorhizobium sp. ORS 3428 | reverse complement strand
GCAAGCGTTGTTGGAACGGCTCGACGTCTTGTTCTCGCAGCCGACACCGATTTTCCCGATATCTCCAAGCACATGGCAGATGCTCTCGCTGACGCACAGAAATCACGAGGGAATCCCGGGGGAATGCTTCTAGTCTTCGATGGGAAAGTCGGTGCCGATGGAAAGCCCTTCGTAGGGGTGATCAAAGCGGAGATGCAGTCCGGCTTTCAACGCCGATTAGCTGCCGCAAAAATTGTGACCGAATTTCTCGAGAACATCTTCCTGACGCCAGCCACGAGACTTTACAAGCTTGCCCTGTTCATTTCTGAAGATGTCGCCGTCACGGCAAACACAAGTTGGCGATGCTTCGTATTTGACAGCAATATCACTGCCGCCCGCCGAGAGAACGCGGCCGTATATTTCTACGACGGCTTTCTTGGCTGCGCCTTTCCTGAGAACGGAAAATATGAAACCGCGAAGTTCTTCGACCTCACCAAGGAATTCGTTCGCACATCGATAAATGACCGAGATCTCCGAAGGGATCTGGGCGACGCGCTGTTCGCCTTCGTTAAGGTAGATCAAGCACCAACGTTCACCTCGCAACAGTTCGGCGAAGCGTATCTGCCACCCGAATTGCGCGACCCATTCAACAGGTTCCTCGAGGCCAAGAAATTCCCGACCGATAGAGCCGTGGTTCGGGATATTAGCGAGATGGGTGGTAGGCTGCGGCGCCGGAAGTACAAGTTTGGTCCAGACATCGAGTTCTCGGCGTCCCCGGACGCGATACGCAATGGCACCGTGACAATCGAGGATGTCCCGCCTGGCGATGTTTCCGATAGCGAGGCTGCAAGTTGGACCAGGATCACGGTCCGCAGGCCAGTCACCGAACAGCTATGACGACCGAGCTCGAGATCCTGCGGCGCTGGGAGGCGGAGCAGCAGTACTACGACGCCTGGGGCAGGTTCATCGTCCACGCGGTCATCGACGGGCTCTCGACCCAGGTGGAGGCGCCGGATCTGTTCTTGCGCCTTCCGGTTAAGCACAGGCTGAAGGAGAACAAGTCGCTTATCCAGAAGGCACTCTATCGCGGCAAGGGCTATGCAAGCCCGTATGATGATATCGAGGACAAGGTGGGAATCCGGTTCGTCGTGCTCACCTCAGACGAAATACCCATCGTCGAGAAGGCGATCACCGAATTCGGCGACAGATACTGGTTTTGGCAAAAGGCCCGGGACTTCGCCGAGGAGCGGGCCCGCAAGCCTTGGGAGTTCGGCTATCAGTCGGTCCACTACGTGGTTCGGGCCAAAGCGGGGGTAGTCTTCGAGGGCGTTCCTATACCGCTGGACATTCCGTGCGAGATCCAGGTCCGCACGCTGCTGCAACACGCCTTCAGCGAAGTCACCCACGATACGATCTATAAGCCGAGCGTCAAATCGACGCCTGAGATGATGCGGGCTGCGGCTAAGGCGATRGCGTTGATCGAAGCGACTGACGACTACTTCCGTCAAGTTGGCAACCTCATCGACGCATCGGTCAAGAGCGTCAAAGCATTGATCGACGCCTTATCCATGTAC
>NZ_MDFL01000082.1 GCF_001854785.1 Mesorhizobium sp. ORS 3428 | reverse complement strand
CACCATCCCACTACGACTTGTGAAGCATTTCGCCGCTATGATGCCCCTCAAGGTGGTAGACCTTCCATTACCCTTTCCAGCATTCGTTGAGGCCGTCCAATGGCCAGCCCAACAGAACACCGATCCGGCAAGTATTTGGATGCGGCAAAGATTGCTGGAGGAGGCGGCTCGGACAGACATATGAGCCGTGGCGCAGGCTGGCCGACGACACAAACCTCGATGGTCGGGCGCCRCGACTGTGTCCCTGCTAGTGAGCCCAACTGCGATTCGGACAGCACACGGCATCACGATCCGCTCCAGTTGGGTATGTCTTTCCAGCTCCAACCCATCGGGTCTTCTGAGCATCTCCCTCCTACCAGCGGGGGGCAACTCAGGTACGTCTCTTTGCCTTCTCGACTCCAAACGGACCGCTGCGATCGCACTCTCGATGAGATCGTGGCCATAAGCGTTCGTTACATCGATCCAGCCTTCGGGAGCCGGTCTCTGGGGCAGGCTCGATCTTAGCGCACAGAACGACGTCGATCCCGTCCAATGCTGCGAGCAGCCGGTCGCAGATTCTTCGTAAGCGACGTTCCCACGCCACGGCGTTGAGGCTCCGGAGCGGCGATGTAGGCGCCGTGGCATCGGACAGGGAGCGTTGACCGCGCCAGCCTGTTAGGTGAGAAGGGGCCATCGCGAAACCGGACCCCCTTCATATGCTGAGCACCATTGGTGTGGCCATCACCATGTTCGCGGCCTCCAATATCGATGACATCTTTGTCCTGCTTGGCTTTTTCGGCCATCRCAAATTCCACGCTCACCAAGTCATCATTGGACAGTACCTGGGGTTCTCAACGCTGGTGGCAGCTAGCCTCGTAGCGTCCCTCGTCTCCTTGGTGTTGGCGCCTGCATATGTCGGCTTGCTTGGGTTCCTTCCGATCCTGATAGGCCTGAAAAAGCTTTACGACGCGTGGCGCGGTGATGATGGCGACGAAGCGGAAGTACCCAAGGCTGGCCTAGGCAACGTGCTTGCGGTGGGAGCGGTTACGATCGCCAACGGAAGCGACAATATCGGCATCTACACGCCAGTCTTTGCCACAAGCAACAGAGCCGAAATCGGCATCATAATCGCGGTCTTTGCCATCGGCGTAGCAGTCTGGCTGGCGTTCTCGCACTGGCTGGTGAATCACCGATCCCTGGGCGCGCCGATTCGGCGCTACGGCCACTGGCTGGTGCCGTTTGCCCTTATCGGAATTGGCGTATTCATCCTTTACGATTCAGGCTCACTCGCACTGATGAGTTTGGGAACATACAAGGTAGCCCAGTTCTTCCGGCTTTGGAACACGCTCCCGAATTCTGCCGAAATAAGTGCCGTGCTATCCACTGAGGGGCAATTCCTCGTGGGCGCCGAGGAGGTGCGGACGAATTCTTGGACTGGTTATGCTGCAATTCCCAGGTTCCGGCGGTATTCGGAGGGGCTCAGGCCACCGAGTGAGATCTTGATGCGATGCTGGTTGTACCACCGGATGTAGGAATCCACCTGCTGCATGAAGTCTTCAAGCGTCGTGTTGATCCAGTCACGATGGTAGTACATCTCATTTTTCAGCCGTCCGAAGAAGCCCTCGCAGGCTGCGTTATCCGGTGAGCATCCTTTGCGTGACATGGAGCGTGCGAGCTGAGCATTGTGCATTCGTAAGAGCCATCCAGGCC
>NZ_MDFL01000081.1 GCF_001854785.1 Mesorhizobium sp. ORS 3428 | reverse complement strand
GCCGTGGCATTTCGAGCCCGCTTCTGGAACATCGGCGCAGAAGGACAGCTCTATCTGGGAGCGCTAGCCGCGACCATTGTGGGAACAGGGGCGATATCGCTGCCGCCTTATCTGATGATCCCTTTGCTGCTGATCAGCGGCGCAGTCGCTGCCGGTCTCCTTGTGCTTGGTATTGCGCTTTTGAAGTACAGGCTCGGAGTGGACGAGGTCGTCACCTCGCTCCTATCTAATTTCATCATCTTGCTTCTCATCAGCATGTTGTTGGACGGGGTCCTGAAGGATCCAATGGGGATGGGTTGGCCTCAGTCCGAGCGGATCATTACCGAAGGCCAACTGCCCAAGCTGGTGGTAGGGGCCCGTCTGCATCTGGGGTTTGTGCTTGCTGCGCTGGTGGCGGTCGTTGTCTGGCTGTATGACCGACACACGACCTATGGCTATGAAGCTCGCACGGTTGGCCAGAACCGGAAAGCTGCAGCCTTCGCCGGCATTCCGATCAGTCGCACGGTTCTACGCGTGGCATTCTTGTCGGGCGGCCTCGCAGGRCTGGCCGGAGCCTGTGAGGTCAGCGGATTCCGCGGAGCGCTCTCCCTCGATCTGTCGCCTGGCTTTGGTTACTCCGGCATTGTGGTGGCCATGCTCGCCCAACTGCATCCACTGGGAGTGATCGCGGCGGCTATCTTCGTGGCGGGTGTCTTTGTCGGCGCCGATGCGATGAGCCGCAGCGTCATGGTGCCCAGTTACATCGCCGATGTCATCAGTGCGACTTCGCTCCTGCTCATGACAGTCAGCCTTCTGATGACCCGATATCGCGTGCGGTGGAACTAAACCCATGGCCTGGCTAGAAATTCTCGTGTCGACCAGTTTCTGGATCGCTCTTGTGCGGATTGCGACGCCTTACCTTCTCGGCACGCTCGGGGAACTGATTTGCGAGCGCGCGGGGGTGGTCAATCTCGGCATCGAGGGCATCATGGTAAGCGGTGCATTTGCCGGCTGGCTCACCGTCTATGCAGGTAACTCCCTGGCTTTAGGCGTCCTTGTCGCGTTTGTGATCGGTGTACTTTTCGGCCTGATCCACGCTGCGGCAACTGTCGTGCTGGGGGCTTCTCAGCACGTGACGGGAATTGGCATTACCCTGCTGGCCTCCTCACTGTCCTATTTTGTCTATCGGATGCTATTTCCGCATCTTACCACACCGCCGCAAATCGAAGCCTTTGYGCCCTTACCCATTCCCTATCTGTCCTCAGTTCCGGTGATCGGGCCCGCATTCTTCGCCCAGACACCATTCACCTATCTCGCCTTCGCCACAGCGGCCGCAGTCATGTATCTCCTTTACAAGACGCCACTCGGACTGGCCATTCGCACAGCAGGCGAAAGCCCGATGGCGGTCGAAGCCCAAGGCATAGATGTGGTCCAGTTGCGCATCGCGGCTGTGGCGTTTGGCTCCGGCCTGATGGCTTTGGCAGGGGCGTTTCTCACTCTTTCGGCATTCAACTCATTTTACTTCAACATGATCGGCGGGCGCGGATGGATATGYGTGGCCCTCGTCGTGTTTGCTGCTTGGCGTCCGGGCAAAGCCGTTTTCGGAGCACTCCTGTTTGCAGGGTTCGATGCATATCAACTTCGGCTGCAGCAAACCGTCGGTGCCGTCGTTCCGTACCAACTGTTCCTGATGCTCCCTTATCTTTTG
>NZ_MDFL01000080.1 GCF_001854785.1 Mesorhizobium sp. ORS 3428 | reverse complement strand
CAACACTTCCGACCGCGACATAGGGTGTATTTATATCGCAGAGCTTTTTTTCGTAGTTCAGCGACCTCTAATCGTCGCGTAAATTTGCATCAAGCCTCTCTGGCGCTTAAGCACATAGGGTGGTCTAGTTGGCAAGCGGATGGACAATCTCAGCAGCGCGCCCTCGTCTTCCATCGATAGGAATATTGGCCAGACCCGGGACAAGATATCTGGCCGGYGGGTCCATCGGCTACCAGTCGGAGGCCGCGGCGAGACGACGAAATTCAGGTCGGTAGGCTAGCTCCATAATATCAACCATAAACCTGGAGGTTTCAAATGGGATTTTTTAACAGGCTGGGCAAATCTATGCCCAAAATAATCGACAGGCTTGCCGAAGAGACAAGAGCAGGTGGAATGGATCGGCGCGAATTCCTGGCGCTCGCCTCAATATTTGGCGCTTCGACTGCTGTGGCGTACTCTATGATTGGGGCCATTCCGGCTGCACATGCGGAAGAGATAGGAAAGAAAGGTGGAACATTACGAATTGCCATGCCCGTCTACGGTGCCAAAGATCCTCGCGTAAGTGATTATCCCGAAATCGGTAACATTTATCGGCAATTTCTGGATCCACTGGTCAAGTATACCAACAAGTTCACTTTCGAACCTTGGTTGTTGGACCATTGGGAAGCCAAAGACGATGCGACGGAGTACGTACTACATGTCCGCAAGGGTGTGAAATGGAACAACGGCGACGATTTCACCGCCGATGACGTCATGTTCAACCTGAGGCGGTGGTGCGAAAAGGATGTGCCCGGGAACTCCATGGCAGCGCGTCTGGCCGCACTCATCGATGAAAAGACGGGCAAGGCGAAAGAAGGCGCCATCACAAAGGTCGACGACCATACGATCAAACTCACGCTGTCGAAACCTGACRTCACAGTCATCGCCGGTTTTGCGGACTACCCGGCTTTGGTGGTGCACCGCGATTTTGAAAAGAACGGGTCAAATCTGGTCACCCATCCAGTTGGTACGGGACCGTTTGAACTGGCCACATGGGAGGTGGGCCAAAAGGCCGTGCTGAAGCGCCGGACGAACGGGACATGGTGGGGCGGTGAACCGTATCTGGACGAGGTTCAGTTTATTGACTATGGCACCGACACATCTCTGCTTCAAAGCGCGTTCGAGTCAAAAGAGATTGACGCAAACTACCAGACGTTTGCGAACAACGTCGACGCGTGCGACGCGCTAGGCCTCRCCAAATCCGAGGCAAAGACGGCGACGACGATCGTGTGCCGGACGAAGGTTACCGCCAAGCCATATGATGACCAGCGAGTTCGCAATGCCCTGCAACTTGCCGTCGATAATGGCACTATCCTGCAAATTGGCTACAATGGCCGTGGTACGGTTGCCGCCAACTATCATGTAGCCCCCATACACCCGGAATACTATCCTCTCCCAGAGAAGAAGCGAGATGTCCAGGCTGCAAAGCAACTCATGACCGAAGCCGGTCAGATGGAATTCGAGCATGAAATTTTCGGCCCGGATGTCGATTGGCTCAAAGACTCAGCGGACGCAATTGCGCAGCAGCTCCGCGAGGCTGGCTTCAAGGTGAAGCGCACCGTTCTGCCAAGTAGCACTTTTTACAACGATTGGATGAAATACCCCCTTTCGGCCACGAACTGGAATATGCGGCCGCTTGCTGTTCAGGTCTTGGCGCTC
>NZ_MDFL01000079.1 GCF_001854785.1 Mesorhizobium sp. ORS 3428 | reverse complement strand
CCGGTTGACCCAGTGGCGCCGGTATTGCCGGTCGCACCTGTAGCTCCCGTTGCGCCGGTCGAGCCCGTCGCTCCAGTCGAGCCGGTAGCACCGGTCGCACCTGTAGCTCCAGTCGAGCCTGTGGCACCGGTCGCACCGGTCGCTCCGGTCGAGCCTGTGGCACCGGTCGCACCCGTGGCACCTGTAGCGCCGGTCGCACCCGTTGCTCCGGTATAACCCGTCGCTCCGGTGTCACCCGTTGCGCCGGTTGCACCCGTAGCGCCGGTCGCGCCGGTTGCACCTGTAGCGCCGGTCGCACCCGTGGCGCCGGTCGCGCCGGTCGCACCTGTAGCGCCGGTCGCACCGGTGGCTCCAGTTGCTCCGGTTGCACCTGT
>NZ_MDFL01000078.1 GCF_001854785.1 Mesorhizobium sp. ORS 3428 | reverse complement strand
GGAACCGCTATAGATCGGTACCTTACGCCCGTTGAAATAGGCAGGCGCGATGGGGCCGGCCCACTCGGGACCGATCGGAGGCTCTTTTCGGCGGAAATCGTCCTCCGATTGGTAAGGGAGCGCATAGGGACCAATCACGTCCATCAAAAGCTCCGCTGTCGCCTGCTGAATCTCCGAGCCCTTGATCTTAAGGATTGAGCTCGCTGGGTCTTGTGCGCCCTTTTGAAGCTTCGTGGAGTTGGCGACTACGCGAAGCTGCGTCATCTCGAGCGCCTTCAACTGAACCTCGACCGCAGCGACTTTCTTCCGGAAATCTGCGCAGTCGATCAGCCGCTCACCACCTATCCGGGTACGCGCTGCAAGTTCCTTGATCCGCCGGATCCGCTCCTTGGAGAGACCTACGCAGGCAATTGTAACTCGCCCGTTTCCCAAGACGAACTTAGCGTATTCCCAACCGCGGTTCTCCTCGCCTACTCTATTTTCGATAGGAACGCGCACGTTATCGAAGAAAACTTCACAGACCTCGTGATAGCCGTCGAACAACTGGATCGGACGTACCGTCACTCCTGGGGTCTTAAGGTCGATGAGCAGAAAAGATATACCAAGCTGTTTCTTTGCATCTGGGTCGGTCCTGACCAGGCAGAATATCCAATCTGAGTATTGAGCCAATGACGTCCAGATCTTCTGACCATTGACAACATAGTGATCACCGTCCCGCACGGCCCGCGTCTTGAGTGAAGCGAGATCTGAGCCGGCGTCCGGCTCGGAGAAGCCCTCGCACCACCAGTCGTCAACATTAACAATGCGGGGCAGGAAATATTCTTTCTGCTTCTCGGTGCCAAACGTGTAGATTACCGGCCCAACCAGGTTAATGCCGCTTCCAGCCGGTTCTGGCGCCGGCGTCTGACTTACCTCTTCCGAGAAAATGTACTGCTTTACCGCGCTCCAACCAGTGCCCCCATACTCGACGGGCCAGTGCGGCACTGCCCAGCCTTTTCGCGCCAGAATCCGCGTCCAGCGCACCTTGTCGTCTTTGCTAGGGTGCCGTCCCGCGATCAGCTTCTCTCGGATGTCCGAGGGGATCGCAGAGCGGCAAAAGGCCCTTACCTCGTCGCGAAATGCAAGCTCGTCGTCCGTGAAATTCAGGTCCATCGCACCTTCCTACAGCGCATAAACGCGCTTGCTCGTTTTGCTGATTATACTAGACCCTCGCTGCGGAAACTCCCGAATGCTGCGGTTAGGCGCTGAAATGCTGCGTCGGGCAGATGCATTGCGCAGCTTCATTGGCCCGCCATCAAACATGGACAATTCTAGCCCTTCCTGCCAAGCTAATTCCCCGCCTTTGACAACGACTGAAGCTGTAATGCACCCGGTCGGAAGTCGGTCAGGACACCTCTACCAGAGTGACTTACCGGATCGGCATAGCGGCAAAATCTGGGGGAGCATAAGCCCTCGCGGCGCGCAGCGATTTCAATGCCACTGATGCGCTCAACCATACGCCCGACCGAGTGTAAGATGGCTAGCAGGTGGCATCTTCTAGCACAGTACTTGCGGCTATATCGACAGGGGAGCACCCACGGGCACCTATCAAGTCGCGCTGGCCGACAATACTAGTATAGGCCGGCGAATGGTCTTCGTATTAACCCGGCTACGACAAACTCGACAATCGAGGTGAAGTCGAAAACTGGGATTCCCGTGGCGCGCTGGACTG
>NZ_MDFL01000077.1 GCF_001854785.1 Mesorhizobium sp. ORS 3428 | reverse complement strand
GTCATTCATGCGGGCGCGATGTCCATTCTCTGGTCCGTTCAAGATGCCGGGGAGAAGCGCCCCATTGGCATGCGCCGCCTTTCAATGCCAGTCATAGCCGTTGTCTTGCTGAGCTGCATTGGAATCGGCGCGCTTTCAACCCTTTTTTCCCTCTACGGCAGCGCCAGTGGATTGAGCGCCAATCCTACTGACCCCGCACCTAAATCGAAGGTAACCATCAACCGCCCTGGTGATCAGAGCGTCCAGTTAGCGGCGAAAGCGCTGCAAGACGAAATTGATCGGGCGCAGTTATTCGATATCAAGATCCAATCCGCGGACAGTGTTGTTACCGCCGAGGGCACCGTCACGCCTGCCTTGGTCGCCAAGTGGCAGAAGATCCAACAGCAGTTCGATCAACGCACGAACGGAGCGCTTACACTCGTGAACGGTGTGGTGGTCAAAGAGGACAAGGCGCCATCCGCAATCCCCGTTGAAGCTGTTTGGCGCGGGAATCTGCCACATCTTCTGATCGGTGGGCAGAAGTATTTCGTCGGAGCTCTATTGGATAATGGATGGATGGTCGATCGGATTGAGGACGCTCAGGTGCTGCTGAGCCGAAATGGCCGCGTTGCTGCGCTCCCTTATTAAACTTCCAGGTTCGGTAGGAGAACTCCATGGTCAAGATGTCCAGCTTCCCTGTCGGCCCCGGCGCCTCGGCGCGCGATCTTAACATTGAGCCTGCAGGAGCAGCCGAGCCGGCCAATGAAGAAGCCAAGAATATGGAGATCGATCGCGCTCATGCAAATAGCAGCAAGAAGCACGCATCTACTTTGCGTCGTGCGCACACGCACGATATGCCGCCCGCACGCACGGCCAACGGATTGTTGGGAATTAGTGAAATCGAGGCGGTCACGTGCATCAGCCCAAGCGAGAGCACCCACATCAGTGAGGTCGACCCCCGCGCTGCAATGGCCRCTCTTTATGGCAATACTCTCGCAGGTAGYCAGCTCTCTTTCATCACGCCACGCCTGCGTCATCCGGAAATCCTGCGCGAAGGGAAGCGTAGTGTTCTTCTGGAGCGCTTGGTCAACGCATTGGCGGCGGTACCTGAGGATTCGGTGGCGCGTGAAGGTATTGCCGCCCTCCAAGAAGAGTTCCGGCGCCTGGTGCTGTTGCGACTGAACCGGAACAGCTTAATCAAGGCGAGCGAAGGTCGACCTGGATGAAGAATAACACTTCAATGTTGGGCTATCCTGTCGGGACACACCTTGCCAAAGACCGGTGAAGTCGTGCTGATTTCCGAGCAGGAGCGAGATTTGCTCTGCGCCCTTTCCTATACCCACCTTGCGTGCGGGCAGAGCGCCCAAAGCCTAGCCTTGTTGCGGCTCGCCATCAGCGACAATTCTCAAGATGTCAATCTGCTACGGATTTTCGCCTATGCCTTGATTGCTGAGGGGCTCGGCGACGAAGCACTGACGATCCTGGACAGGTTGGACGTACTTGATGACCAGCAATCTTCTCGCGTCCCTTTGACTCTCATGCGTAGCCATGCGCTGCTGCGAGCCCGTCGCATGGACGAGGCGCGAGCGGTTTTCCAAAGCTACGTTTCACTTCGCAGCAGCACAGTTCTTCTCAAACAAACATAAAAAGGTCGCGATGGCGAACCTAATGCGCAACTTCATCGCGCGAGCGCCGGCCAACCCGGACCTAATGGTCGCGTTAATGCTGCTTCTGGCGATCGGCATGATGATCATGCCAATCCCAATCGCGGTCGTTGACKTCCTGATCGGATTCAACCTCGGATTCGCCATACTTCTTCTCATGGTTGCCCTATATGTCGGCACGCCACTTGAACTTTCTTCGCTGCCCGGCGTCATTTTGATCTCTACGGTGTTCCGCCTCGCGCTTACCATTG
>NZ_MDFL01000076.1 GCF_001854785.1 Mesorhizobium sp. ORS 3428 | reverse complement strand
GGCATCCGGATTTTGTCCCACGGCCCTTATGCCACGCCCAATCCGCGTGCGGCTGAGGAACAGCCATAGCGCACCCAGCAACAGCGGCGCCATGATGATGATCAGCGTTTCCTGAGCCGAGATCGTCGTGTTCAGAATGCGCGCATTGCCGGCCACGAGCGGTTGAAGCTGCTTGAGCCTTGCACCCCAAAGCAGCTGAATTCCTTTTTGCAGGAAAATCATCGCGGCAAGCGTGGTCATCACCGTGATGAGCAGAATATCGCGTTTGCTGTAGAACGGACGAACGATCACGCGCTCGATCAGGATGCCGACGCCGATCAGAGCRGCAACCGTGACGGCAATGCCGGCGGCGAGCCCGAGATTCAGCCCGGCTGCATCCGACACTGTCCACGCAAGATAGGCACCGAGCGTCATCAGCACGCCGTGCGCGAAATTGAAGATGCCAAGTGTGGTCCAGACCAGTGAGAGCCCACTCGCCATTAACGCGTAGCCGGAGCCCAGCACAATGCCACTTACAAGAATGGCGCTTAGCGTGTCGGCGGTCATGATACGCCCTCCGAACCGAAATACATGTCCATGATTTCCTGATGGTCGACTTCCGCGCCCCGATGGACCTCGCGRCTGATCTCGCCATGGTCGACGAGGTACATGCGATCGACGAGCGATAGAATKAAGGCGATGTCCTGCTCGACAAGCAGGAGCGGTATCCCGCGCTGCGAAATTTCCGCGATGRCTTCAGCGAGTTCGTCCTTGAGTTTGGGCGACAGCCCCAGCGTCGGTTCGTCGAGCATCAACATACGCGGTGCGCACATCAGGCCGACACCGATCGCCAGCATCTGGCGCTCGCCACCGGACAACGTCTTGCACTGCTGCTGCCGGCGTTCGGCAAGCCTGGGGAAGAGGTGAAGGACATAATCGAGGTTGGTCTTCTGCTGCTGTCTGGCGCGCTCGGTGAAGGCGGCAAGCTCAAGCGTCTCCATGATCAGCATGTCGGGAAACAGCCAGTTTGCCTGCGGCACGTGGATCAGGCCGCGCTCCACAATCCGGTGGGGTGCCAGCCCCTCGATTGCCTCGCTCATGAAGCGCACGCTGCCTGAGCGAGGTCGGATAACGCGTGAGATGGCGTTGAGAAGCGTGGTCTTGCCATGGCCGTTCGGCCCGAACAGGCCAACCCGTTCCTTAGGGCCAACATGCAGGCTCATGCCGACAAGCACATCAGATGCATCGTAGCCGGCGTGCAGATCGACAATATCCAAGGCATTTTGARCATCGTTCAAAGTCGCGCCTCCCGTTTGCCGAGATAGGCTTCKATCACCTGCGGATTTCGCACCACCTCTTCCGGCTTGCCCGAAGCGATGATGGCGCCGTGGTTGAGGATCATCAGGTGATCGGAAACCTTAAGGAGGAGAGGCAAGACATGTTCGATCAGAACCACTGTGATGCCCCGCTCGTGCACTGTGCGGATGAGAGCGGAAAGGTCGCTCACTTCGGGTTTGGTCAGGCCGGCGGCGGGCTCATCCAGAAGCAGCACCTTGGGTCGACCGGCGATTGCCGAGGCGATCATCAATTGCTTGCGCTCGAAGACCGAGAGATCGGCCGCAGCTTTCGCGCGCCGCTCGCGTGCCAACGAGACGTCATCGAGCGCCTGCTCGGCCGCATCGCTAGCCGCTTTCGAAGTCATCTGGCCGCAATAGACGGCGCTGGCGTAGACATTCTCGCGCGCGCTGAGCGTGGCAAACTCCGCGTCCTTCTGGAACGTGCGAACCACGCCTGCGCGGCTGATTTGATGTGGTTTCAGCCGGTGGATGGGCTCTCCCGACAGAAAAACCTCCCCCGCGCTGGGCGAAAACGGAATGCCGGTGATAACGTTGAAAAGCGTGCTCTTGCCGCTGCCGTTTGG
>NZ_MDFL01000075.1 GCF_001854785.1 Mesorhizobium sp. ORS 3428 | reverse complement strand
CCTGTCGGGCCCTTCACAAGAGGTGCGCGATGACCCGCGCCTGTTAGCGTATTTGGCGCCTTAGACCGATACCTCAACGCCGATCGTAGAGGCAGCCATCCCGACGAACATTCCAGTGGATTAGCGGAGTGCCACAGCAATGCCAGGATCAATCCGGGAATTTGTCGAGACGTCCGACGTGGTCGACGTCCATGAGCATCATATGCCTGAGATCACACTTGCCAGCGATGTCAATCTGCTGAGGTTGTTTCGACAGAGCTATGCGGCCTGGACGACGGATGTGCTCCCCTCGGATCCGAAGGCCACCGGGGACATCGTATCGAGCAACGTCGAGCCCACCAGCTGGGAAGCTCTATCGCCTTACCTGGAAAGAAGCTACTCAAACGCATTCGTGCGCAACTTGGTCCGCGGTATTTCACACCTTTGCCAAGCCGGCGAGGACGGCATCACGCGAGAGAATTGGGAAGCGGTAGATGCCGCGGTCCAAGCTCACCACAAAAACGTGCATTGGCCCAGGGAAGTGGTTAGACGGGCCGGTATAAAGAGAATCGTGACCGACTCCTTCCTGGACCCGGTTTCGGATTTGCGTCCTCAACTGGGTGATCGTTACGACGCGGTACTCCGCTTCAATGCGTTCGCTTTTGGATGGCATCCGCTATCGCTCGATCACAACGGAAATTCCGCTCATTCAATGCTCGCGCGGCTCGGCATGGAAGTGAGGACCTTTGACGATTATTGCGAGGCCATCCGCGAGCTCGTCGCCGGCTGCCGTGGACGAAATCAAGTCGCACTCAAAAACGCACTCGCCTACGACCGGGACGTAAACTTCGACGAGCCAAATGAGGGGCTTGCTCGCCAGGCCTGGGGGCAGCTCTCGCCCTCTGCTGCCCAGCGCAATGCGTTTGGCGATTTCGTGGTGGACTTGTTCTGCCGACTCGCAGGTGAGATGGATTTGCCAGTCCAGACCCACTTGGGCACTGCGATCTTAAAGGGCTCGCACCCGTTGCGGATGGCTGGGCTGATTGAGCGTCATCCTCGCACGCGATTCCTGCTTATGCACTTGGCATATCCGTGGAGTCGCGATTTGCTGGGCATGGCGTTCGTTTACCGCAACGTGTGGCTCGATTTGTGCTGGTCTTTTCTGTTGAGCCCGTCCTATTTCAAGCTGGCATTCCACGAAGCGATCGAAGTCTTGCCTGATCACTCGCGAATGATGATCGGGGGCGACTGCGTGCATGTCGAGGAATCGTACGCGGCAATAGAGAGTGCGCGGCACCTGATCGGCGATGTGCTGGAGGAAAAGGTTGCGGATGGTTATTTCCATTCGCGCCATGCAGAGCGCTTGGCTACACGGGTGCTCTCCGAAAATGCGACAGAATTTTTCGGATTAACTTCATAGGCAAGAGGGCTGGAGYGGCGCTCCAATCCAAGCTCACGCGATGCCAGGTCGTTCAGAGTTCGCATCGCTCTCGACCCTCAACTTTGCAGACCCGAGGTTGCACATGGACACGCTGATTGTCGCTCTATTCGAGATCCTGAGTTTCGGCGCCATCATCGTGTTGGTGGTTCTCGGGCTCGGAATCATCGCGAGCATGATGGGAATTTTCAACTTTGCCCAAGGTGAGTTTGTCCTGCTTGGCGCCTACACTACCTATGTCGTGTATAGCATTGGTTTGCCGGTGATTGTCGGCATGTTGGTTGCGCCGTTCATCGTCGGCGCGTTAGGGCTGGCGTTGGAGAGACTGGTAGTCCGACGTTTCTATGCCGCACCCATAGTTGCTATGCTGGGAACTTATGCGCTAGGCCTAATAATCAGAGAAGTCGTCCGAGGTCTTATCGGCGGCCTCTATCTGTCGGTGCCCGAGCCGATTGGCGGTTCCATCGACATCGGCGCTCTGCATTTTGCAACCTGGCGCT
>NZ_MDFL01000074.1 GCF_001854785.1 Mesorhizobium sp. ORS 3428 | reverse complement strand
CTGGCTCCAATACGAAACTCGCGGCCTACTGCACTTCCAAAGCCGGTCCGGGATCCACCGGCTCACGCGGGCGATGGCGATCGACAATAGCGAAGGCGTCCGGCGCAACGGAGTTGCGCCGGGGTGGATCGGCTCCGACATAAACATGGATCTTATGAGGAACCTGTCGATCCCCAGGGTTCCGACCAAAAGGCCGGAAGTAATCCATGGCGCACTGATGGAGGCTGGTTGGGCTATAGTGAGCCTGCCGCAGTAACGGCAGAAGTGCGCTTTGAAAGCAGCGTCAAAGCACTATCGGTTAAACAGCACAGCGGCACGTGCAGTCATTTGGCGGGACTCAGTCAGTCTCTATGAACATGGTTCGTCATTGCCGAGCCTCTGCGAATGAGGCGTGGTTTTCTGGCATGTCTCGGGGCAATCCAACTGGAGGTAATTAAATGGTGTCGAATGTTGCTTTGGACGAGCGTCGGAATGCCGCTGTTTCGGCGGGGGGGGCTTGGTCCTTTCCTATATATGTTGAGCGAGCTCAAGGTGCAGAGATCTGGGACGTGGAGGGACGGCGCTATATCGACTTCCTGAGCGGCATGGGTGCTCTCGCGGTCGGACACTCGCATCCRAAGGTTGTCGCTGCCATTCAGGCCCAGCTTGCCAAGTTCAGCCACACCTTCTTTGGCACCGCTCCCTATGAGAGCTACCTTGCCGTAGCCGAGCGGCTGAACCAGCGTTGCAAGGTCGGCGGGCGGGCCAAGACCCTGCTCGTCACGACCGGTGCGGAGGCGGTCGAGAATGCTGTCAAGCTAGCCCGCGCCTACACCAAGCGKCGCGGCATCATTGTCTTTGGCGGCGCCTTTCACGGCCGCACGCTGCTGACCATGGCAATGACGGGAAAGGTAAATCCCTATAAGCAGTCCTTCGGGCCGTTCCCGGGCAACATCTATCGCGCGCATTACCCGGATCTCTATCGGGGGGTCAGCGTCGAGCACTGCCTTGCGGCCCTGGACACGCTGTTCGAATCCGAGATCGAGGCGAGTGCGGTCGCGGCGATCGTCATCGAGCCGCTTCTGGGCGAAGGTGGCTTCATTCCGGCGCCCGTCGAGTTCATGGCAGGTATCCGGCGCCTTTGCGACCAGCACGGTATCGTTCTCGTTGCCGACGAGGTGCAGTCTGGCTTCGGCAGAACCGGCCGCCTGTTTGCCATCGAACATACCGGCATCGAGCCTGACTTGATCACGATGGGCAAGAGCATGGCAGCTGGCATCCCGGTTGCCGCGGTCGTCGGCAAAGCGGAGATCATGGACTCCGTTGCGGTCGGCGGCCTGGGCGGCACCTATGCGGGCAACCCCTTGGCCTGTGCGGCCGCCTTGGCCGTGCTCGATGTGCTGGAGGAGGAGAACCTGCTTGGCCGCGCCAATGAGATCGGCGAGCGTCTCACGGCTGGCTTGCAGCGCATCCAGAAGAAGCGAAACCGCACCGTGATTGGCGATATCCGCGGGCTGGGCTCGATGATCGGCGCCGAACTGGTCGAAGATGGAGAAACCCGCAAGCCGGCGCGCGCGCTCACCGCCAAGGTCATCAAGGAAGCAGCCAGCCGCGGCCTGCTGCTGGCATCGGCCGGCCGCCACTTCAACGTCATCCGCTTCCTTGTGCCGCTGGTCCTGACGGACGCGCAGGTTGACGAAGCGCTGGGCATCATCGACGAATCGATCGACGTCGCGCTCGAGAGCGAGCTTGCTCCGGCAAAGGCAGCAGCTCAGGCCAGGTGAGAAGCCATGAACTTTGCTGATCCCTCACAGGCCCTTGCACTGGCAGGTGAATTCCGTCGGGCACCGTTCGGGCACCACAGCCCGAACCTGCAGAAGCTGCTGCGCATCTTTCGCAGTGTCCCCATCGCCGGAAAACACGCCTTGCTGACAATCCGGCCCAATCGGAGCTGGATGCTCGTCACCCTCACAGGGATCCCCGGCCGTCCCATGACAAGA
>NZ_MDFL01000073.1 GCF_001854785.1 Mesorhizobium sp. ORS 3428 | reverse complement strand
CGCGCCGTGGCTGTATCGGGGCCAATCAAGAGCCTGACCGTGCTCAACCATCCAAGACGCCACGCTAGCGCCGTCCGCGCGACGACAGTCGCGCACGAAACGGTGGTACCTATCCCATGCGACGAAGTTGCATTGTACCGGGCGAGATTCGGCAAAAAAGGTGTCGAGGGCCTCGGTGGATCGACTTCCACATGGATAATCCAGTCTATTTGCATCTTTGCAGAGCTGGCGGCTCTCAGGCGCGTCGATTCCGTTAAAGCGGATGCGCTGACCGTGGACTTCGATCGTGTCACCGTCCACAACCGATGCCGTCCCCATAATGGTCTGTGGGTTGGCGGCAGTCCAGTTGGCTACTGTCGCTCCAAGATCGCCATGGCTGTCCGCAGCGAGGGGAAAAACGGCATATGCTGAAGCCGCCAGGCCAGCGACTGCTAGTGATGCGACTGCAAACGTCCGGCCGCGGGAAGCGCGGGCAACAGAGCTTCGGCGTCCAGGCCGTAAGCGCGACCGGTGCCGGCGGGATTGCCGATCGTTCCTCAATTGCTGGCTCTCCCCACTTGAAACGACGGACTAGCGTCCTCGTCCTCTCTTGACCGGCGCTTTCTTCTTCGTAGCTGTCTTGCGGCCAAGACCGAGCGCTTTGGCAAGACTGGAGCGGCTTTCTGAATAGGTGGGAGCGACCATCGGGTAGTCCGGAGGCAGTCCCCATTTTTCCCGATATTCATCGGGCGTTAGACCGAAATGCGTAGCCAAATGCCGCTTGAGCGATTTGAATTTCTTCCGTCCTCAAGGCAGATGATGTAGTCGGGAARCACCGACCGCTTCGGATTGACCACATCGTTTTGGGCTGGGGCTTTTGGTTCGACAGGTTACTTAACTCTGGAAAGCGACAAGTTTACGCTCTCAATAAGCTCGGGCAGGCAGGTAACTGCCACAGCGTTCTTACTGACGTAGTCGGAGACGATATCGGCGGTAAAGTCGATCAGATGGGCCACCTCATTCTCGGGACATGGTATATCCTTCTACTGACTGCAATGGCTCTGTTGATAGCCGTTCCAACAGACAATTCCAGGCCTTGCAGCTTTGAACGCATGCACTTTTTCGTCTGGGTGAAAAATTCAGACACCGTGGTTGGGGTCGAGAAGGTCAGCGATACTGRCTGGTTGCGTTTAGGAACGGCCGCCATTTTTCCTGCACGCGTGGCMCTTGCGTTCTTGATCTGTTCTGATATCCTTTCTTAACCCGTTCCGAATAATGTTCCTCGGTATTTTCGGAGGGGATCGAGTTTTGCTTGTTGAGAATCTTTCAATCGGCCGAGTTGTCATGCATGAGGTATTCCAGAGGAAAGACGGGCCTAATGTAGTGCCACCATCCTACGGGAAGGAACTTGAAGTTCTAGACTCCAAGGCTCTTAGTCATTTTGGGATGCGTATCACCGAAGCGCTCTCTGCACAGTCCAAGAGCATAGAGATGCGGATAGTGAAGACCGACGACGCAAGCGTTGTTGGAACGGCTCGACGTCTTGTTCTCGCAGCCGACACCGATTTTCCCGATATCTCCAAGCACATGGCAGATGCTCTCGCTGACGCACAGAAATCACGAGGGAWTCCCGGGGGAATGCTTCTAGTCTTCGATGGGAAAGTCGGTGCCGATGGAAAGCCCTTCGTAGGGGTGATCAAAGCGGAGATGCAGTCCGGCTTTCAACGCCGATTAGCTGCCGCAAAAATTGTGACCGAATTTCTCGAGAACATCTTCCTGACGCCAGCCACGAGACTTTACAAGCTTGCCCTGTTCATTTCTGAAGATGTCGCCGTCACGGCAAACACAAGTTGGCGATGCTTCGTATTTGACAGCAATATCACTGCCGCCCGCCGAGAGAACGCGGCCGTATATTTCTACGACGGCTTTCTTGGCTGCGCCTTTCCTGAGAACGGAAAATATGAAACCGCGAAGTTCTTCGACCTCACCAAGGAATTCGTTCGCACATCGATAAA
>NZ_MDFL01000072.1 GCF_001854785.1 Mesorhizobium sp. ORS 3428 | reverse complement strand
TGGTGCCGGCAAGTCCGTCCTTCATGCCCTGGATGCGTTCCTTGGCGTTGTCGGCGCCGAGCAGGCCGACGAAGCCCAGGCATTTGCCGCCGTTAGGCATGGCCTTCTTGGYGATCTCGGYCGCCTGCTTGCCGGCATCGACGTTGGACGAGCCGATATAGGCGACGCGCTTGGTCTGCGGGGCGTCRCTGTCGGTGGTGAACAGGGCCGTCTCGGACGCAATCTTGTTCAGCCCGTCGGTCGAAGTCTTGGGATCGACCGCGGAAACCATGATGGCCTTCACGCCGRCTGTCACCAGGTCGTCCATCAGGCGCTGCTGGATGGCGACCGACGACTGCTCGGGATATTTGAGCTCGAGATTGTAGTCGGGCAGTTCGCCCTGCGCCTTCTTCACGCCGGCTTCCGCCGCCTTCCAGAAGTCTGACGCGCCGTTGACGACGAAGGCCAGCGTCGGCTTGTCGTCGGCGCGCACGGTTGCGCTCGCCGACAGGCCGAGCAGCAGGGCTGCCGCGGCGACGGATGCATTACGGATCATGGATTTCATGCTTCAACCTCCCTTTGAAACTCATCGCTGATGTCTCGGCTGCGGCCTGGACGCCCTCCTCCTCAAGGGGCTGCCCAAGGTCTGGCAACTTAAGAACAACGYCGATCCAGCCGCGACCAAGACACTAGACACAGATTTGCCATTTCGTAAATAGTCCGATTTGTCTGACATTTTCGTGAGAATAAGGCAGCCCTCTTCCGGCGGCTTGCCGGCCAGCTGATACGTGCCCGTCCCACTTGCCGCCATCGGCCGGAAGCCCCGGACCGATCGCAGCGCGTTGACATTAGGACGCTTACAGCTATTAGTAAAGAGTATTAGTAATGGGTCGGAACCGACGCGTCCGTGGCGACGGAGGCTGCTGCCGGGACCGCCCGCCACGGGAGAGAAAGCTGCGGCGACAGATCCGCCGCCAGCACGGGAATTCTTGGGAATTTGTTGGTTTTTCCATTGGCGTCCGGTCGTTTTTCGTTGACAGACGGAGCGGCTGGCGAGGAAGATGTTGCGTCTGATAATAGTTATTAGCTCAGGCGCGTTTCCAATAAATGCGCTGGGCTTGACCATCTTGCGGTTGCCGCCGGCCTTTGCTTAAGGGCCTGCGGGGATTGGGAAACGACCATGAGCGAACCGACGGAACTGCGCGATCCCCCGGAAACTTCCAGGCGGCGCACCGCCAAGCCCAAGGGTCGCGTCACCATGACCGACATCGCGCGGGCGGCCGGCTGCTCGCAGGCGACGGTTTCCTTCGTGCTCAACAATTCGCCCGGCATCAGGCTGTCGCAGCAGACTCGCGACCGTGTGATCGAGGCGGCGCGGGCGCTCGGCTATTCGCCGCCCGTCTTTTCCGCTCTGCGTCCGCCGGTGACGCCGTTCGACGGGCTGGACGGTGTCATCGGCTTTGCCGTCGACCAGCTCGCCACCAGCCCGGAAGCGGTGGTCGCCATCGAGGGCGCCCGCCAGGCTTCCTGGAATGCCGGCAACGTGCTGCTTGTGGCGCAGACCATGGGCGATGCGGTGATGGAGCCGCGTGCCATCCAGGCGCTCACCCGTCGCGGCATCTCGGCGCTGATCTACATGACCATCTTCACCCGCGAGATCACGGCGCCCGACTTCCTCTACAGCCTCGACATCCCGGTCATCCTGCTCAACTGCTACACTGCCGATTATGCTTTCCCGGCTGTCGTGCCCTCCGAGATCGCCGGTGGCCAGAGCTCGACCCGGCATCTCATCAGCCATGGCCACCGCCGCATCGCCACCATCACCGGCGAGCCCTGGATGCAGGCGRCTCAGGACAGGCTGAAAGGCTATCGCCGTGCTTTAGCCACCGCCGACATCCCCTTCGATCCGGAACTGGTGGTCGAGGGCGACTGGTCGGCGAGCGCCGGCTATGCCGCGACCGTCAAGCTGCTCGCGCTCAAAGATCGTCCGACTGCGATCTTCTGCCAGAACGACCGCACGGCCATCGGCTGCTACGAGGCGCTGAAGGAAGCCGGCCTG
>NZ_MDFL01000071.1 GCF_001854785.1 Mesorhizobium sp. ORS 3428 | reverse complement strand
CGGCACGATCTGCGCGGCATCAGGCGCGGCCTATGCGCTGCTGTTCGGCTATATCGGCTCCGGCTTCGCTTCGGTGCAGTATTCGATCCTGCCTCTGCTCTGGGTGCTGCTTGGCGGCGCCGCGACGACGCTTGGGCCGCTGATCGGCACGCTGTTCATGTATTATGTCACCGACATCACCAGCGGCTTCACCTCCGCCTATCTGCTGATCGTCGGCATCGCGCTCATCCTGCTGGTGCTGTTCTTTCCGAAGGGTATTCTCGGCAGCATCCGCCAGCGCTGGCTGGAGTGGCTGCCGTGACGCCGCTGCTCACCACCATGGGCCTGTCACGCCATTTCGGCGRCCTGCGCGCGGTCGACGGCGTCGACTTCGCGTTGATACCGGGGGAGATCCGCGCCATCATCGGCCCGAACGGCGCCGGCAAGACTACCTTCGTCAGCCTGCTCAGCGGCCGCATCCGGCCGTCCTCCGGTATGATCGTCTTCGACGGYGCCGACATCACCGACATGCCGGCTTACCGTAGGGCTCGCCTCGGCGTCGCCTACACGTTCCAGATCACCAGCGTCTTCGCCAATCTCACGGCATTCGACAATGTCGCRCTGCCGGTGCAGCGCACCCTGACCGACGGCCGTTCGAAGGGGCAGGTGAGGAGCGGCGTCATGGCGGCGCTCGAGCGTACGGGCCTGGCCGAACGGGCGGGCACGCTGGCCGCGCACCTTTCCTACGGCCATCAGCGCCTGCTCGAGGTGGCCATGGGCCTGGCGCTGAGGCCGCGCCTGCTTATCCTCGACGAGCCGACGCAGGGCTTGGCCGACAGCGAGATCGACAATTTCATCGCGCTGGTGCGCGAGATCGCCAGGAGCRCCACCGTGCTGCTCATCGAGCACAACATGCCGGTGGTCATGCAGCTTGCCGACCGCATCACCGTCTTCAATTCGGGAAAGATCCTCGCCGAAGGCACGCCGGAGCAGATCCGCACCAACGCTGAAGTCCAGGATGCCTATCTCGGAGCGACCCATGGCTGATCTCCCCAGCACTGGGAAGGCGCTGCTCGCGATTTCGGGCCTCGACTGTTTCTACGGCGAGGTGCAGGTGCTTTACGGCCTCGACCTCGTCCTCAACAAGGGCGAGGTGCTTTGCCTGTTCGGCCGCAACGGCGCCGGCAAGACGACGACGCTGAAGGCGATCATGGGCCTGGTTCCGGCGGCGGCCGGCTCGATCAGGCTGAACGGCAAGGAACTGAGCGGGCTTGCCGCACATGACGTGCCGAAGGCCGGCGTCGCCTATGTGCCGCAAGGCCGGCGGCTGTTCGCTGACATGACGGTGGCGGAAAACATCGAGATCGGCCTGATGGCGCGCGGCAAGGGCAAGCAGACGCGCGAGCGTGTCCTCGATCTCTTCCCGCTGCTCAGGGAGCGCCTCAGGCAGCGCTCCGGCACGCTCTCCGGCGGCGAGCAGCAGATGCTGGCCATGGCGCGCGCGCTGTGCCTGGAGCCACAGGTGCTGTTGCTCGACGAGCCRACCGAAGGGCTGATGCCGTCGATGATCGCCAAAATCCGCGAGACGGTGGCGAAGCTGCGCGAGCTCGGCGTCTCGACGATCCTGGTCGAGCAGCGCGTCGACGCCRTGCTCTCCGTCGCCGATCGCGTTTCTTTCATCGAGAACGGCCGCACCCGCGAGACTGTCGATGTCGAGGAATTGCGCGCCGATCCGTCGGCGGTAAGGCGGTATGTCGGGGTAGGTTGACGAGAGTAGAGTTGACCAGCCGGACGTCGGCGCTGCCCCTCACCCTTACCCTCTCCCCGTGAAGAACGGGGAGAAGGGGGCGCCGGCGCTGGAGCTTGTCCCTTCTCCCCGTTTTTCACGGGGAGAAGGTGCCGGCAGGGGATGAGGGGCAGCGCCGACGTTGATAGTGCTTGGCTTCATCTGAAGAACAAAAATCCCGCGATCAAAAACGTCGGGATCAGCACCAGCCCGGACCACGCCATGTAGCCGAAGAAGCCCGGCATCTTGAAGCCGCGATGTCTGGCGATGGCAAAGACCATGAAGTTCGGCGCATTGCCGATATAGGTGTTGGCGCCCATGA
>NZ_MDFL01000070.1 GCF_001854785.1 Mesorhizobium sp. ORS 3428 | reverse complement strand
CTAACTGGCAATGCGCCTCCGGGGCCGAATGTAATCGGTGGTGGTCTTGAGTCCGATATAATTTTCATCGAGCAAGGGCTAGAGCCACGTCATCTTCGTATCAGTCTTCTCGGCAATTCGATCGAGGTCGAGGCCCTTGCGGATGGGGTCCGCATAGAGGGCAACCAAAATATTGCCGTAGGCGAGCGCGTTGTTGTTTCTCTTCCTGTCGTCATTCATGCGGGCGCGATGTCCATTCTCTGGTCCGTTCAAGATGCCGGGGAGAAGCGCCCCATTGGCATGCGCCGCCTTTCAATGCCAGTCATAGCCGTTGTCTTGCTGAGCTGCATTGGAATCGGCGCGCTTTCAACCCTTTTTTCCCTCTACGGCAGCGCCAGTGGATTGAGCGCCAATCCTACTGACCCCGCACCTAAATCGAAGGTAACCATCAACCGCCCTGGTGATCAGAGCGTCCAGTTAGCGGCGAAAGCGCTGCAAGACGAAATTGATCGGGCGCAGTTATTCGATATCAAGATCCAATCCGCGGACAGTGTTGTTACCGCCGAGGGCACCGTCACGCCTGCCTTGGTCGCCAAGTGGCAGAAGATCCAACAGCAGTTCGATCAACGCACGAACGGAGCGCTTACACTCGTGAACGGTGTGGTGGTCAAAGAGGACAAGGCGCCATCCGCAATCCCCGTTGAAGCTGTTTGGCGCGGGAATCTGCCACATCTTCTGATCGGTGGGCAGAAGTATTTCGTCGGAGCTCTATTGGATAATGGATGGATGGTCGATCGGATTGAGGACGCTCAGGTGCTGCTGAGCCGAAATGGCCGCGTTGCTGCGCTCCCTTATTAAACTTCCAGGTTCGGTAGGAGAACTCCATGGTCAAGATGTCCAGCTTCCCTGTCGGCCCCGGCGCCTCGGCGCGCGATCTTAACATTGAGCCTGCAGGAGCAGCCGAGCCGGCCAATGAAGAAGCCAAGAATATGGAGATCGATCGCGCTCATGCAAATAGCAGCAAGAAGCACGCATCTACTTTGCGTCGTGCGCACACGCACGATATGCCGCCCGCACGCACGGCCAACGGATTGTTGGGAATTAGTGAAATCGAGGCGGTCACGTGCATCAGCCCAAGCGAGAGCACCCACATCAGTGAGGTCGACCCCCGCGCTGCAATGGCCGCTCTTTATGGCAATACTCTCGCAGGTAGCCAGCTCTCTTTCATCACGCCACGCCTGCGTCATCCGGAAATCCTGCGCGAAGGGAAGCGTAGTGTTCTTCTGGAGCGCTTGGTCAACGCATTGGCGGCGGTACCTGAGGATTCGGTGGCGCGTGAAGGTATTGCCGCCCTCCAAGAAGAGTTCCGGCGCCTGGTGCTGTTGCGACTGAACCGGAACAGCTTAATCAAGGCGAGCGAAGGTCGACCTGGATGAAGAATAACACTTCAATGTTGGGCTATCCTGTCGGGACACACCTTGCCAAAGACCGGTGAAGTCGTGCTGATTTCCGAGCAGGAGCGAGATTTGCTCTGCGCCCTTTCCTATACCCACCTTGCGTGCGGGCAGAGCGCCCAAAGCCTAGCCTTGTTGCGGCTCGCCATCAGCGACAATTCTCAAGATGTCAATCTGCTACGGATTTTCGCCTATGCCTTGATTGCTGAGGGGCTCGGCGACGAAGCACTGACGATCCTGGACAGGTTGGACGTACTTGATGACCAGCAATCTTCTCGCGTCCCTTTGACTCTCATGCGTAGCCATGCGCTGCTGCGAGCCCGTCGCATGGACGAGGCGCGAGCGGTTTTCCAAAGCTACGTTTCACTTCGCAGCAGCACAGTTCTTCTCAAACAAACATAAAAAGGTCGCGATGGCGAACCTAATGCGCAACTTCATCGCGCGAGCGCCGGCCAACCCGGACCTAATGGTCGCGTTAATGCTGCTTCTGGCGATCGGCATGATGATCATGCCAATCCCAATCGCGGTCGTTGACGTCCTGATCGGATTCAACCTCGGATTCGCCATACTTCTTCTCATGGTTGCCCTATATGTCGGCACGCCACTTGAACTTTCTTCGCTGCCCGGCGTCATTTTGATCTCTACGGTGTTCCGCCTCGCGCTTACCATTG
>NZ_MDFL01000069.1 GCF_001854785.1 Mesorhizobium sp. ORS 3428 | reverse complement strand
CGTCGCGCAAAGTCACGTCCTGAATGTAGAGCTTCGTTTGCGTCGGATCGAGGTTCATGGATTTTCCACATTAGTCGTCATGGATGACGACGCGCTGACGCTGCTCGCCAAGTCCTTTGATGCCAAGATGCATTTCGTCGCCGGCAGCCAAATAGCGCGGCGGTTTCATACCCATGCCGACACCGGGAGGTGTTCCCGTCGTGATGATGTCTCCGGGTTCGAGCGTCAGAAACTCGCTGACATATGCGACAACGGTCGGCACATCGAAAATCATGGTGTCAGTGTTTCCGGTCTGACAGCGCTGCCCGGAGACATTCATGAACATCGACAGGCCGCGCCCCTCGCCCAATTCGTCCGTTGTGACAAGCCAAGGTCCCACTGGCCCGAAGCCATCATGGCTCTTGCCTTTGTCCCAGGTGCCACCGCGTTCCAGCTGGTGCGAGCGCTCCGACACGTCATTGACGAGAACGTAACCGGCTACATGCGCCATCGCCTCGCCACGCGAAACATAGCGGRCACGCGTTCCGATGACGACGCCGAGTTCAACTTCCCAATCAACCTTCTTGGCGCCTCGCGGCACCGGCACGTCATCATCGGGGCCAGCAAGAGATGAAATCGCCTTCATGAAGACGATAGGCTCGCTTGGAATGGGCAGGTTCGACTCTTGAGCGTGATCGGAAAAATTGAGACCTATCGCGATGAATTTCCGGACACCCGCCACGGGCACGCCGTAACGAAAAGGCCCTTCCACCAGCGGCAGCACCGACACGTCAAGTGCACCCAGAGACTTCAAGGCGGCCGGGCTCAGCGCGTTGGCATCGATATCTGACAGCTTTGACACAAGGCTCCTCGCCTTGCCTTCGGCGTCGATCAGGACTGGTTGTTCGTGCCCCTTTTGACCAATCCGAGCCAGTTTCATGCCGCCACCCTTTCTTGAATACGCAGTGCAATCTTTTCGGCCGTCTGCAGCCCGGCCGACGTCATGATGTCGAGATTTCCGGCATAAGCAGGCAAGTAATGCGCCGCGCCCTCCACCTCGAGAAAGACGCTGGTTTTGATACCTTCGAAGTCACCGACACCCGGAATCTGCGCAGGGTTGTTAGAGCCGAAACGTTCGAACTGAACCTGCTGCTTCAGCCGATAGCCAGGCACATACGCATTCACCTTGGCTACAATTGCCTTGATCGCCTCTGCGATGGCAGCCTCGTTCGCCCCGGACGAGAGCGTAAAGACGGTGTCGCGCATAAGGAGCGGCGGCTCGGCCGGATTGAGGACGATGATGGCCTTTCCTTGGGAAGCGCCACCAACCATTTCGATAGCGCGTGCCGTAGTCTCGGTAAACTCATCTATATTTGCCCGAGTGCCGGGCCCAGCCGACTTCGAGGAAATGGATGCGACGATCTCCGCGTAGTGGACCTTCGCGACCGAGGACACCGCCGCCACGATCGGAATCGTCGCCTGACCACCGCACGTCACCATGTTCACATTTGGCGCATCAAGATGGGTTCCGCCATTGACCACCGGAATGACGTAGGGCCCGATTGCAGCCGGCGTCAGGTCGATCATAACTTTACCGGCGCCGGTTACGACCGCGCTGTGCCTTTGATGAGCAGCAGCAGACGTAGCGTCGAACACGATCCCAATGTCGGGCCACACATCGAGCCTTTGCAAGCCCTCAATGCCTTCGTGGGTCGTCGCCACACCAAGGCGTTTGGCCCGGGCAAGCCCATCGGACGCGGGATCGACCCCGACAAGCGCCGACATCTCCAGTCTGTTCGAGTGACGCATGATCTTGATCATCAGGTCGGTGCCAATATTGCCTGAGCCGATGATTGCCGTCTTGACCCCGGCCATTAGCCGTCCTTCTCGTACCTGAACCGGGCTTCACCCAGGCCGCCGACCTTAGCAACTACCTCGTCGCCTGCCTGGAGAGTGACCATTGGTCCCAGAGCACCGGTCAGCACAACGTCGCCGGCGCGGAGAACTTCGCCACGAGCAGAGAGCGTGCGGGTCAGCCACGCGGCAGCATTGAGGGGGTGCCCGAGACAGGCCGCGCCGGCACCGATTGAGACCACGGCGCTATTCACTTCCAGCGCCATTCCGCAAGTATAGAGATCTAGCCCGGTTAGTGGCCTACGCTCGGCGCCGAGAACGAAAAATCCGGAAGAGCCGTTATCGGCAACCGTGTCCGCGAAGGTGATCTTCCAG
>NZ_MDFL01000068.1 GCF_001854785.1 Mesorhizobium sp. ORS 3428 | reverse complement strand
GTGGCGCCCGTCGTACCGGTGTCACCCGTCGTACCGGTGTCACCCGTCGCGCCCGTGGCACCTGTTGCGCCGGTTGCGCCAGTTGCACCTGTGGCGCCCGTCGCACCTGTAGCCCCGGTTGCGCCGGTCGCACCCGTTGCTCCGGTCGCACCCGTTGCTCCGGTCGCACCTGTAGCGCCCGTCGCACCTGTGGCGCCGGTTGCGCCGGTCGCACCTGTAGCTCCGGTCGCACCTGTGGCGCCAGTTGCACCTGTAGCTCCGGTCGCACCCGTTGCTCCGGTGTCACCCGTCGCACCGGTGTCACCCGTCGCACCGGTGTCACCCGTCGCGCCGGTGGCACCTGTAGCGCCGGTTGCACCCGTGGCGCCGGTGTCGCCGGTCGCCCCCGTGGCGCCGGTGTCGCCGGTCGCCCCCGTGGCGCCGGTGTCGCCCGTTGCCCCCGTGGCGCCGGTGTCGCCCGTCGCACCCGTGGCGCCGGTGTCGCCCGTCGCACCCGTGGCGCCGGTGTCGCCCGTCGCGCCCGTGGCGCCGGTGTCGCCCGTTGCCCCGGTGGCGCCGGTGTCGCCCGTTGCCCCGGTGGCGCCGGTGTCGCCGGTCGCACCCGTGGCGCCGGTGTCGCCGGTCGCACCCGTGGCGCCGGTGTCGCCGGTCGCACCCGTGGCGCCGGTATCGCCCGTCGCGCCTGTGGCGCCGGTATCGCCCGTCGCGCCGGTTGCGCCGGTATCGCCGGTACCACCCGTCGCACCGGTCGCGCCACCTGCACCAGTGTCACCGGTAGCCCCAGTCGCTCCGGTATCGCCGGTTGCGCCCGTGGCGCCGGTAGCGCCGGTCGCTCCGCCGGCACCAGTGTCACCAGTGGCTCCGGTTGCGCCCGTGGCGCCGGTAGCGCCTGTCGCACCGGTGGCGCCGCCGGCGCCACCAGCACCGGTCGCGCCTGTTGCGCCGGTATCGCCGGTTGCACCTGTGGCTCCGGTCGCGCCCGTCGCTCCGGTATCACCGGTTGCACCTGTGGCACCACCTGCGCCGGTAGCGCCGGTCGCTCCAGTTGCACCGGTCGCGCCGCCTGCGCCGCCGGCGCCTGTTGCACCTGTGGCTCCGGTTGCACCCGTGGCACCGCCAGCGCCGGTAGCGCCGGTCGCTCCGGTTGCACCGGTCGCGCCGCCCGCGCCGCCAGCACCCGTTGCACCTGTGGCTCCGGTCGCGCCTGTGGCACCGCCAGCGCCGGTCGTTCCGGTTGCACCGGTCGCTCCGGTCGCGCCTGTGGCACCGCCAGCGCCGCCAGCGCCGGTAGCGCCGGTCGCTCCGGTTGCACCGGTCGCGCCGCCTGCGCCGGTCGCACCTGTTGCGCCGGTTGCTCCGGTCGCGCCCGTGGCGCCGGTTGCGCCGGTCGGCCCTGTTGGACCTGTGGCGCCGGCCGGCGCGACAGTTACCAGGCCTCCAGTAAAGTGATCGCCATTATTGCCGGCGGCCCCGAGGTTGTTGATAGTCGTCGTCGAGAAGGTATAAGAGGGAGGATTGGTAGGGGGGCTAACAGGAGTAAGTGTGCCRTATAAGTGGAATCCGGAGTCGTAGATGAGGTACGTATGGGTAGTGTCAGGAACTGTTACCGTCACTGAAAATGTAGGAACGGCATTGTTAGCTGCTGAAGGAAGCTGGAAGCTGCCAACGACCGTGTCATCGGTAGTAATTGCTGTTGTGCCATTGGTATCGACAAGATAGTAAGTGTTAATGTTATTACTTGAGCCGGAATCTATGGTTCCAGTGAGTGTCAGATCGCCAGCCGCAAGTACGCCCATGTATTCGGCCACGCCGGCTGATGTCATGGGGGGCAAAGGTGCGGAGGACTTCGCGCGTAACAAGAGTTCCCAGGCACCGCCCAGCGCGGCTGCGCCAACCAGCGAAGTGGACGCGCAAACGCTCGCGCCGACGGCCTCCTCCAGGGCTCCAACGAAATTCTCGCCGGCATTCCCCGACGCCGTTTCGCAGCTCCACAGCCGCAGCTCGCCATCCGCGGCAAGCGCCCTGCCGATTGCCGCAAAATCCTCGGCCGTTTCTTCCAGGTTTTCGGCTGACCACCCTCCGGCAGCGAATTGAACGCGCCCGGGCGCGCCATGCGCGATGATGTGTACGGCTTCGAGCCCTTCGTGCCCAACCAGAGCCGCAGCGATCTGCGACGCCGCCGGCCGGCGGGAGTCGAGCACGACGGCTTGGACTTCGGGCCGCAGGTTGCCGAGAACAGTCTCGAGGTCGGCGATTGAACGATCCACAAAGAGGAATTCAGATGCACGGGCCATGACTGGCTCCTGTTGGCTTCGAATTCAGTTCACGGGGAAGGGGCCCACCAGCCTGGCTAGCGGGCGCAAGGGACAATGAGATCGGGACGCGATCATCTTCCGGACGGCCCGACGGCGCCGTCGGAACGATCAGCGGAAGGGTCGACAGCGGGGATTTCCACGCGCAGGAAGCTGGCGACCTGGAAGTTTCCGCCGTCATCGAACGTGCCGATCGCAAGCGATCCGGCAGTGCTCGGGACCTTTACGGTGAGAGAGACAGCGAGGCTTCGCGGGACGGCCTTGGGAAGGATGACCTGACCGACGATCGCTCTCTTGGCTGTGTCCAGAATGAAATAGGTGACGTTCTCGGTCGTGTCGCCGACAGGCAGGGTGCCTCGAACGGTGACTTCCATAACGGCAAAGCCCGCTGAATAGCTCATTGTATCCTCCTCAATCGGTGGCGAATGCGCCGCCGCGCTTTCTGTCCTTCACTCTTGGTTTTGGGGTGATCACCGAGCGTGCACGACCGGAATGCAGCCAGTCTCTGCCCGCGCTCAAATGGCCTGCRACGGCCAAACCACTGCGCCCACGATCCGCCCTCCGACGCTGCAACTCGCGAGAGCGAGGCCGGTCGAGCCAGGCAGCCGGCTGCGGCAGGGGCGGGCGGAATTGCGTCCTTCACCTGTGGTTTCAGGACCTGTTCGGAATGGCATTCAGGTTTTGCGGAGCCGGCCGGCGAGGTGGACGAAACGACACGTCGCCGGTGCTCTGATGGATGAGGGGCAAGGCGGCCGGACGCGCCGGCCATCAATTGGCGGCCGCAAATCAATGTATCGAGACCACAACCGGCGCCTGGCTGAAATTGAACTGGGGATCTGTCGCAGCGAGGAGCAGCAATGCAACGGAGGGCCGCATCGAGCCCTTTCCGGTTCGCTCGCAACAACRCTCGCACAACACTCACTCCCGCCATGTGACGCCGATCTCTCGGCGATCACTCATGAGGGAACTCGGGAATGCAAAGCCGTCTGCCCCCCGCGGGAAGACAGATAAACGCTACCTCAGGCAGGCGCGCCAAAACACCCGCCCTTCACTCATACGCGAACTGGCTTACTTCCCCGAACCCTCGGGACTCTTCACATGTCTGCCGATTTCATGGCGTACTTGACCGTGAGGCTTGTAGCCCCCCGGCCATCGATTAGTATTTTAGAAAATTAGCAATTTGTAAACTATAAAAGCTGGGAATTTGGAGATAGCTCGCGGATGGGCGACAACCCTCAAGGTCTCGCGGCTGTAAAAAAAGCGACGAGACCTCAAAGGCTTGGCTTTCAGCGTGCTGCCCTACCGGCAGTGGCCTGTTTCAGCCAAAAGGGGTAGAGTTAAGCGCAAAGGCTACGCCAAACGATGTAGGGCGACCTGATAAAACCAATGATCCGATGTTCGGATATGGAGGCTATGCTGAGCGAAATTGCCGCGTGAGGGCGCGGGTGATGAGACCTTTGGTGTTGCGGCTGGCAGCTGTCTTTGCAGGCGGCCCAGACCGAGCATCACTCAAACRGGGGTCGGCAATTCACGGATGACAAACGGCAAGCGCATCTGCCTCAACATGATCGTCAAGAACGAGATGGCAAATCTCGAGCGCTGTCTTGGTGCGGTTGCCGACCACATCGACTGCTGGGTCATTGGCGATACCGGATCGTCCGATGGAAGCCAGGATTTCATTCGATCGTTCTTTGCCGCTCGCAATGTGCCCGGCGAACTGCATGAGTTTCCCTTTCACAATTTCGAGCAGGCGCGCAACGCGGCGCTCGACCGTGCCTATGCCTCGCAGCTCTCCTATGACTATCTGCTGTTCGACGATGCCGACATGGAGCTTGTCGTCGAGGATCGGGATTTCCGCGGACGGCTCCACGGCCCGGGCTATCGGCTCTTGCAACGGTCGGATTCGGGCCTTGCCTACTGGAACACGCGTCTGGTCAGGCGCGACGCCGGCGCGCGCTATCACGGCGTTACCCACGAATATATCGACGTGCCGGGCGGGGTGCAGGAGCTTCGGAGCGTTTGGTACAAGGATCACGCCACGGGCTCGAACCGGGTCGACAAGTTCGAGCGTGACATCAAGCTCCTTTTGGGAGCTCTCGAAGGCGATCCGGAAAACCACCGATATTGGTACTATCTTGCGCAATCCTACCGTGACGCCGGGCGGGCGGAGGAGGCCGCAGTAGCCTATGCCAAACGCGCCGCGATGGGCGGTTGGGACGAGGAAGCTTGGAGCGCCCGCCTGCAGGAGGCGCGCTGCCTGCGCAAGCTCGGCGACGATGCCGGTTTCATCCGCCAGGCATTGGCCGCCTTTGATCAACGCCCCCAGCGCGCCGAACCGCTTTACGACCTGGCGCGGTTCTATCGCGAGAAGGGGATGAACCACGCCAGCGTGCTGTTTTCGGAAGCGGGGCTGCCGATCAATCGCCCGGAGCAGGACATCCTGTTCCTTGAGGATTTCGTTTACACCGCCGGCCTGCGGGAAGAATACGCGATCGCAGCAAACTACGCGCGCGATCCCGCGCGCAAGGATCGCGGTTTCGCAGCATGCAACTGGCTGGCGCTGGACCGCACGATAGCTGACGGCCCAAGGGAACTGGCACGGTCGAACCTCTTCTTCTATGTCCGGCCCGCCAAGGCGGAGATGCCGTCCTTCAGCGCCCGCCCGGTCGGATACGATGCCCCCGACGGCTACCGGCCCACCAATCCGTCAGTGACGCGATTGGGTTCGCAGATCGTGCTCTCGCAACGCGCCGTGAACTACCCGCTGACCGAGAACGGGCTCGAATTCGAGCCGAAGGACGGCGACGCGATCCGCAGCCGGAATTTCCTTCTTCGATTGAGCGATGAACTCGCGGTGGAGTCCGTCAAGGAGATCCTTCCGCCCGTTGACATGCCCGAACCCGTCTACAAACGCGTGCGCGGCTTTGAGGATATGCGCCTGTTTGCCTGGAACGGCGAACTGTGGGGTTCCGCCTGCGTCCGCGAGTTTACGCCGGAGGGATGGTGCGAGCAGGTCGTCGCACGCATCGACGAAGGCAATGGGTGCAGGCTGGCCGACTGGCGCGCCCTGCGACCCGGCGGGCCACGCGCGCATGAGAAGGACTGGATGCCGCAAGTCAAGCCGGACGACGCAGGCGGCGAGCGGTTGCAGTTCATCTATGCCTGCGACCCGACCCGGACAGTGGACGAACGCGGCGCAACACTCGGCACGACTGAGGCTGCGATCGCGGCTCAGCGATTCAGGGGCGGCAGCCAGCTCGTCGCTTTCGACGACGGATGGTTGGCCTTGATACACGAGGTGCAATGGAGAACGGCCGAAGACCGGCGTTACTACCTGCACCGCTTCGTCTGGTTCGACGAAACGAACACGTTGCGGAAGGTCAGCCGCCCGTTCTTCTTCAACAAGAAGGGGATTGAATTCGCCGCAGGGCTGGCCTGGCATCCGGATGAAAGACGTCTGTTGATCTCTTACAGTGTCGCCGACAGCGAGTCCTGGCTGGCGACCGTCGACGAGGCGGAGGTGCGCGCCCTGCTGGAGGACGTTGATCGCCTGCGCTCCGGCCTGGCTGAGGCTGGGTTCGAGTTGAAGTGGCCGCCGCAGCCCCCGGCTCCGCCGTCCGATGGCGCAGCGCCTATTGATCGTTCGCTRCAAACCGGGATCACGCCCGATCGCGCCGATGATCGGGCTGCCGATGACGAAGGCAGGCGAGGCGAGGCGAAATCGGCGGAAGAAATATACGGCGAACTCGCGCCGTTTCTGCGCGATGTCACCTCGCCCCGGGACCGCCGCGATCGATCACGGGAATTCGACGTGCGGATCACGCCCTTCTTAGGTGCAGACGACGTTGCGCTGCCGCAGATCAATTGCTTTTACGAAGTCATGTCCGAGGCAGCGCAGCACCGGACCCTGATAGCCGCCGTTTCATCGATGCGGCGCGCCGGCCATCCGGTGCGGGTATGGAGCTACTCGCCCGACAAGCTTGAATTTCTGATCCCCTATGGGATCGAAATCCGGGCGGCCGATGACGTCATGCCCCGATCCCTGTTCGAACGCATCGTGAGCGGCTCCGAGATCAGGTATTTCAGCGATGTCTTTCGCTATGCCGCGCTCTACGAGCATGGCGGGCTATGGATGGACAGCGACGTCATCCTGCTAAGGGCCTTCCCGTTCAACGGCGATCATTTCTTCAACCTGCAATGGCGTGGATCGCACAAGGGCCACTTCATCTGCGGTAACGTCATCTATGCCAAACCGTACAGCCGCCATATGAGGGCGCTGTATGAGATGTCCATCTCGCGCTTTCATGAAGCACGAGGAAAGGATTTCGGCGACGTCGGGCCGAAGCTTCTGTCCGACTACATTGCGTCCGATGCCGGCGCCGAGCTTCGCGATCGGGTGTTCGGTCCGATGTTCTTCAATTCGATCGACTGGACCGAGCTCGACCGATTTGAAAAGCCGATTGCGGAACTGGCCGACTATTTGAACGATGAGCGCGTGTTCGGGATCCACCTGTGGACGGCGCGCAACGAGGTCAAGCAAGGCAACGAAACAGCGCCCTTGATCTCGCAATTGGTGAGCCCACTCGAAAGCTTCCCGACCCTCACGGATCTCRCCGACCGTTTCAACACCGACAAGAACCGGCACACCGGCAACCGTCATTGCTACGCGAGGATCTACGATCGGCTGCTGGCGCCCCGGCGTTTTTCCATRCAGCGGCTCATGGAAATCGGCTTGTGCCGCGGGTTGGCCGAGGGCAACCAGACCGAGACCCCGTCCGTTTCGCTGTGGCAAAGCTATTTTCCGTTCTGCCAGGTCATCGGCGTCGACCTGACCGACTTCTCGCGATCCAACAACGACAGGTTCGTTTCGTTCGTGTGCGACCAATCCAGGCAGGACGATCTGCGCAGCGTCACGGCCAAGATCGGGCCCGGCCTCCTCGACGTCATCATCGATGACGGCAGCCATGCATCGCATGACGAGCAGCTTACGCTGCGCGAATTCTTCCCGCTGCTCGCCGAGGGTGGCTGGTATTTCATCGAGGACCTCGATTGGCAGCCGCCCGGCGAGGACTCCGCCAGGATCACGCTGACCAAGACGCTTCTGCGCGAAATCAAGGACAACGGGCGTTCGCTCTCGCTGGACCCCTTCGGAGTTGGCGAGCTTGCCGATCAGTTCGCCGAAATCCTGTTCTTCGACAGTCACTATGAACTGGATCGCGCAAGGCTGCTGGGTGGCCTTGTGGCGATACGCAAAGGCGGCCGAGCTGACAGGGTGGCGAGGCGGATTCCCGCATCAGCCGTTGGCGAAGCGGAGCGCAAGTGAAAATCGCGGTCTACACCATCGCTTTGAACGAAGCGGCGAATGCGGAGCGCTGGGCAAATTCGGCCGTCGATGCGGATTACCGGATCGTGGTCGACACCGGCAGCACCGATGACACCGTAGCGCGGCTGACCGCGGCGGGCGTTACGGTTCACAAGATATCGATCCGCCCGTGGCGCTTCGACGACGCCCGCAATGCCGCCATGGCGCYGCTGCCCGACGACGTCGACGTCTGCTGCACGATGGACATGGACCGGTTTCTCGAGGCCGGCTGGCGCCAGAAGCTCGAGGCCGCCTGGACCTCCGAGACCACTGCTCTTTTTTGCCAGACGATATACAGATCGAGTGTCGATGACCCGACGCCGCTGCGCGGTTGGCCGACGAAGAATTTTCATCACCGCTGGGGATATCGCTTCAGGCGTCCGGTCCATGAAGCCCTGGTCTTCACGGGGGCAAAGGAAGTCACGTCCAGTTGCGCCGAGATAAGGATGTWCGAGGTGCAGGATCACTCCAAGCCCACGCGAAGCAACTACCTGCCGCTGATGGAGATAGCGCACCAGGAAGATCCCGACGACGCTCAGATCTGCTTCTGGCTCGGACGGGACCTGATGTGGGCCAATCAGCACGATCGGGCCGTTCACATGCTCAAGCGCTATCTGACGTTGCCGACTAGCAATTGGGGCGAAGAACGCTCGGAAGCGATGCGGTACCTCGCGCGAATGCTGCCGGACGAGAAATTGTCCTGGCTGGACAGGGCCCGCATCGAAGCGCCGCACCGCAGGGAAATCTGGCTCGACCTGGCAGAAGAGTTCCACGCCAAAGCCGACTGGCTGAATTTGTTCTGGGCCTGCACCAACGGCATCGAGAAGACGCACCGCACCGGCAGCTATCTGGACGACGCCAACAGCTGGGGCCCTCGACTGCATGACCTCGGCGCAATCGCGTCCTGGCACCTCGACGCGATGAACCGGGCGGTGGAATGGGGGCAAAAGGCGCTCGAACTCGATCCGGGCAATCAGCGGCTCAGGGACAACCTGGATTTCTTCGTTCGGCGACGAGAGGAGGTGCGGCTACAAAAATGACCAAGGTCTCGGCACAGTCGCCCGCGCGGCTGTTCACGGCATTCGGCACGGTGCTCTTTGTCGATTCATCCACTGGCGAGTTGCGGCACGGCGAAATCGGAAGCAGCCCGGCAAACACATTTTYCGAACCCGAAAGGAGTTCGCCCGGCAGCTATACGCGGGGTCAGTTGATCCACGCTGCCAACGGTTCGCGGGATCCGATCCATTGCTTCTACGACGTATGCCTGAGGGCGTCACAGCCGCAAGGTCAAGATCGATCGGGCGCCGTTTCGACACTCGAAATGATCCCTCTAGAGCGAGGACTGCTCGCACTGAGATCCGGCGGTCATTTTCTATCTGCGATACCCGACGGCAGGGTGATGCACCGGGCTTCCGTTTGCAGCACATGGGAATTGTTCATTGCGTCCGAGAACTGGTGCACCGATAAGCCTAGCATTACGCTTGATGGTGCATGGCGCAATGAGGAAGCTGCATTCAACAGAAGAGATATCGCCAGCCATATCGTCCATCCCTTGACCCGGATGAAGTCGGCTCGGCAGCCATATGCCAAGAAGATTTTGTTCTACGGCTACCCAAAATGGTCGCACGGTCGGGTCTACTACGATCTCTGCAGACACCTGCACGATCGGGGCTACCTGGTCGACATACTCGATTGGCAGCAAAATCATGGCGAATACGCTCAAGAGCTCATTCCGCACTACGACTTTGTAGTTTCCGCCCTGGACGGTGTGTCGACCTTGGTCGACGCTTACAATGTCCCCTTCGACAAGATCATCGCCGTCTCGCATCACGAATTCGACATACGAATGCTGATAGAGCAGAAGGGCACGGCGGTCTTCGAAAAGTTCGCCAACTATGGCGTGGTGAGTGAGTACGTATATTGCGCATCGATGATGCGCGGCGTGCCCAGAGCTCCGATGGTCGCATCCCTGGGCATAAATTTCGACGAGTTTCGCTGCGACATCCCGAGGGCGCTGACCACAGTCGGTTACGCCTCCTCGATGTCTGTGAAAACATATGGCATCGAGTGGAAACGGGGCGATCTCGCTCGGGAAGCGGTTCTTGATGCCGGTTTGGCGTTCAAGATCGCTGGTTCGACTGGAAATCAAACCTCGTTTCACGACATGCCCGCCTTCTATCAATCGGTTGATGCCGTGGTGACTAGTTCGATAAGCGAAGCTGCCCAGTTGCCGGTCATGGAGGCAGCGGCAGCGGGCCGACTCGTAATCGGCACGCCAGTGGGACATTTCCCACTCAAGGCCTATCATGGGGGTGGCATCATCGCCCCCATCGAGGCCGACAAATTCAAAATCTTCACGGCTCATACTTTGCGATACTTTAAGGACAATCCATCAGCTTTTACTGATAAATGCCTATCAATACAGGATGCATCTCGGAAATTTGATTGGAAATATTCAATTGATGAATGGATTGAACTCATAGAGTTGAGAAACAACAGATAATAAGGGAGGAAGTTAAAATGCAAAGGAGTGATCTTTACGAAATTAATRTCGAATCTCATTTAAAATATATTATAAACGCGGGAACGTTTAAGTGGACTGATCTTTGTCAAATAATGCTAGAACACGGTAGCGACAAATCACACCCGTTTCACAATTATACGTCTTTGTATGATATGCTGTTCTCAAAATACAGACAGAAAGACTTATCTATTTTCGAACTCGGTCTCGGAACAAACAAAGTGGGCGCGCCATCCTCTATGGGGCCTGACGGCAAGCCGGGGGCATCCTTGCGCGGATGGCGGGCGTATTTTCCGCATGCATTGGTCTACGGCGMTGACATCRACTCCGACATCCTCTTYGAAGAAGAGCGAATACGGACATTTTGGACAGACCAGAGGGAACCTCGTGCAATTCGCGCGCTTTGGGACGAGGTGGRCAACCGCACATTCGACATCATGGTAGACGACGGGCTCCATGAAGCGTCGGCGAATATTTGCTTTTTTATGGAGTCATTCGGGAAGCTAAAACCGGGAGGCATTTATATTATCGAAGATATCACCCCGCAAGATGTCGAATTGATGCGATCCTTCGCTAATTGCGTGGCCTGCGTTTCCAAGGGAATCATATTTGAAAAGTTAGAACATCAACGAAACAACGTCGACAACAGGCTAGTAATTTTTCAGAAGGCTTAGGTGGACTATTATTCATTACTTCGTCATGTTGAAGTGATATGATGCTCTGATCATGGCAGTCGGAAGTCGGGAATCCAAAGTGCGGCGGCGTGATCTCATCATTGCGACAGCCGGGCTAGTCGCGGCAGGCACAACCTTTGCCGCCCCTCTGCGTTGGATTGGTTTGAACGAGAGTCAAGCCATGATCCTGAAGCGCGCCTCTTCGACTTCCTTTCGCCCAACCCTTCTCACCGCCCCCATCGAACTCACGGGCGACTGGGGCCACATGCTCCCTCGCTCGGTTCAGTTGGTGCTGGAACGCATGCGTCATGCCAGCCTCGATGACGTTCGCCTGGTCTCCGATCGCCAGCCCATTCGCGTGCGGGTCGACGAGCACACCTCCGGACAGCCGGCGATTTGGCTGCACCGGGACGGCAGCGATATGGCGTGGGTCATCGTCGACATCGGCGAGCGCGACTGGTCGAAGCTTGCCTACCAGTTCGGCCACGAACTCGGCCATGTGCTGGCCAACAGCTGGCAGTCCGACGCCAAGCCTGCGGCTCCCTGCCAATGGCTCGAGGAAGCCATGGTGGAGGCGTTCTCGTTACGCGGCTTGGGGCRCCTTGCAAAGGACTGGAAGCAGGACCCGCCATTCGCCGGCGACAACGCTTTCGGCGATGCCATCGCCGAATATCGCAAGAACATCGTCAAACGCTACGGCGCGCTTGCCGACAGCCAAGGGCTTACCCGCGATGCTGCGAAGTGGTTCGCCGGCCACCGAAGCGAGATCGAGATTCCAGGCCTCAATCCATTTGCGCAGGCAATGTCCCTGAGCATTCTCGCGGAATACGAGAAGGCTCCCGATTGCGTCGAGGCACTCGGCGCGCTCAACCGCTGGCCCGGCCGCAGCGGGATTCCAGCCGACCAATATCTGCAGCGTTGGAAAGAGAGTTGTGCCGAGTTGCGCGCGTCCCCGCAATTGCCGCTTCGCTTAGGCGAACTGTTGGGGATTTTGCCCCGTACTAAGTGAGAGTGGGCCGGAGCCGATGCTAAATCTCCGGCCTCGGTAGCACCCGCGCTGCTTGGCGTCGACGTCGACCGCTCTATCTCATCAAGCTCATCATGGGCGCGGCGCTTGCGGCGGTCGCGGGCACACGAGCTCGTTCACCAGGGAGGTTCACTGCTGATGGACATGCGAGCTTCCGTGAGCGATTTCATCCTGCAGGTCGAGCACCTGTCGATGAGGTTCGGAGGACTGGTCGCTATCGGCGACCTGTCCTTCCAGGCCAGGCGCGGCGAGATCACCGCGCTGATCGGGCCGAACGGCGCCGGCAAGACGACGGTGTTCAACTGCATCACCGGCTTCTACAAGCCGTCGGAAGGCATGATCACGCTCAACCGGCGTGACGGCTCGACCTATCTGCTCGAGCGCTTGCCCACCCATGACATTCCGCGGCTGGCCAAGGTGGCGCGCACCTTCCAGAACGTCCGGCTGTTCCCGGGCATGACGCTGCTGGAGAACCTGCTCGTCGCCCAGCACAACAAGCTGATGAAGGCCTCGGGCTACACCTTCCTCGGCCTGTTCGGCTTCCCGGCCTATCGCCAAGCCGTGGCCGAATCGATCGAGGTCGCCAGGCACTGGCTGGAGAAGGCCGACCTCATCGAGCGCGCCGACGATCCGGCCGGCGATCTGGCCTATGGCGCGCAGCGTCGGCTGGAGGTCGCGCGCGCCATGTGCACGGGGCCCGAGCTTCTGTGCCTCGACGAGCCGGCTGCCGGCCTCAACCCGAGGGAATCGGCGGGGCTCAACGATCTGCTGATGGACATCAGGGACAACACCGGCACCTCGATCCTGCTCATCGAGCACGACATGTCGGTGGTCATGCAGATCTCAGACCATGTCGTGGTGATCGAATACGGCCGCAAGATCTCCGACGGCAACCCGCAGTCGGTCAGGACCGACCCGCGCGTCATCGCCGCCTATCTCGGCGTCGAAGACGAGCATGTCGAAACCGTGCTGACCGAAGTCGGCGACGAGGAAGTCATCGGGCAGCTCGATACCGACAAGATCRCCGGCGCGCCGGTCAAGCGGAAGGGGCGAAAATAAAGCCCGGTAAGCTCGGCGCGTGATCCCTGATTTAGACCTCGTCGAACCGCCCTCCTTCCTTGGAGGGATCCCGCGACAAAACTTCCTCCTCCTCGTCGTCCGGCAAGGCCTCGTCGCTGTTCTGGGCGGGATTGTCGTCGTCTTCCTCGGCAGGAGTTTCTTCCGTCTCCTTGGCGTCGGGGATCCCTTCCTCCACGACCGCGCTGTCCGGAAGCACCTTGTTGCCCTCAAAGGAGTCCCAATCCTGTTGCTCGATAGCTGGGGCTTCGGTTTCGTCTTGCTGTTTGGATCGCTGCTTGTTGCGGGGGGCCATCTCTTTCTCCAATCCTGCGGGCTTCCTCACACCCGGTTCATTGCTTTCGGCCTGGAGCGGAGTGAGCTTTCGCTTGCGCCTGTCAGGCCTCTAGGTCGATCAAGGCAATCCCTAGATCGCGGCGCTTCCGCCGGCGCAGATAACCAGGCGACTCCAGCACGGTGATTTCCAATGTCGGCTGGACGATGCCTTCCAGGAGGTGTCCGCCGCGTGTCCTGCCGTTGCTCAGGCCAAGCACCGCGTGAATGTGGAGGCTTTGCTTGCCATTGTCGTCGACGGCAATGTCTCCGATCGCGCTCAGCACTTCGCACTGCTCGTCGACAGGGATCTCGCGGTAGGATTTCGACGCGATATCGAACCAGCCGACTGTCGCTCTCTCGAAAGCGCCGATCGCCGTCAACGAAGCGGCGGTGATCCCGTTCTGCTCGGCAAAGGTGGTCAGCGTGGCGATCGCTTCGTCGCCTTGGTCCATCACGACCACGAAGGTTCGTTGTCCGGAAGTCTCTGTGACCAGCTTCGATTTCATATCGCTCTCGACAGCCATTGCCTTGGGTGCAAACCCACAACCCACCGGGCATGTTCCGTCAGAAAGGCGCTATTTCGCGGACCGGGACGGCTTGGGCGATCGCAACAGAAGCGCGAGCGGCACGAGCAATGCCGTGACGATCGCCGAGTAGCGGAAGACATCGACATAGGCGAGAAGCGTCGCCTGGCGGCCGATGAGTTGGGCGACCCAGCCGACCGCTTGCGCCTTCGCCTCGACGGCGGGGGAGCCCTGGGCGGCGAAATACTCGCCAACCTGCCGCAGTGTCTGCTGGTAGATGGACGATGACTGCACGGTATTTGCAACCAGGTTCGATTGATGCAGCTGAGCGTTCTGCGCGATCACCGTGGTCGTCAGCGAGACGCCGATGCTGCCGCCGATGTTGCGGGCAACGTTGATCAGCGCGGAAGCCTGGTTGGTCTTCCTTGGCGGCAGGCCGACATAAGCCGCCGTCGTGATCGGGATGAACAGGAAGGGCAGGCCGATCATCAGGAAGACGCGCGCAAAGGCAAAGAAGCTGAACGTCGCGTCCGGCACCAGCGAGGTCAGATGCCAAAGCGCTACCGCCACCACCGACATGCCCATCATGATCAGGTATTTCGGCTGCACGAAGCCTGAGACGAAGCCCGAAACCGGCATCAGCATCAGCATGGCGATGCCGCCCGGCATCATCGAAAGCCCCGACAGCGTCGCGGTATAGTCGAACGCGGTCTGCTGCAGCTGCGGCATGAGCTGCGTCGTGCTGAACARCACGGCGCCCACCGCCATCATGACCAGGAAAGCTGTGCCGAACTGGCGCATGAAGAGCAACCGCATGTCGACGATCGGGTCGCGGTGTGTCAGCTCCCAGGGGATCAGCATGAGCAACGAGATGGCGGAGATCACGGCGAAAGTGGTGATGAAACTCGATGAAAACCAGTCGTTGCGCTGGCCCTCGTCGAGGAAGACCTCCAAGCATCCGAGCGCCAGCGTCACCAGGATGAAGCCGACCCAATCCACCTTGAAGCCGTCTTTCAGCCTCTCCCGGCGCTCGCGTTCGAGCACGTCCGGCTCGACCACCAGCCATTGCACGAGGCCCAGCGAAAGAATGCCGAAAGGCACATTGATGAAGAAGATCCAATGCCATGAGAAATGGTCGGTCAGCCACCCCCCGACAGTCGGGCCGACGGTCGGCGCGACGATGACCGCAATGCCGTAGAGCGCGAAGGCCTGCGAGCGCTTTTCGGGCGGGAACGTGTCGGCAAGGATCGATTGCTCGCTTGGCGCCATGCCGCCGCCGCCAAGCCCCTGGAGGATACGGAACAGGATGAGCATTTCGAGATTGGGCGCCAGGCCGCAGAGCAAAGACGCACCCGTGAAGGTGGCAACGCAGAGCATGTAATAGCGCTTGCGGCCGATGACGTCGGCCAGCCAGCCGCTGATCGGAATGATCACCGAACTGGCCACAAGATAGGTGGTGATGATCCAGGTGCTCTCGTCCAGTCCGGCCGCAAGGCTGCCGGCGATGTGGCGCAACGCGACATTGGCGATCGAGGTGTCGAGCACCATCATGAAGGTCGCGATGGAGACGACGATCGCGATGAGCCAGGGGTTGCGCCCGCCTGCGGCGGAGCGGCTTTCACCGCCATGGGCGAGTGCCGCGTCAGTCATCGTACCCTGACCGTCGGCACCACCGACATGCCCGGGCCGAGATAGGCATTGGGCGGCTGGTCGAAGACGATCTTGACGGGCACGCGCTGGACGACCTTGACGAAATTGCCTGTAGCGTTCTCGGCCGGCAGAAGGCTGAAGGCGGTGYCGCTGCCGGCCTGCACGCTCTCGACACGGCCATGGAAAGTCTTTTCCGGATAGGCGTCGATGGCGATGTCGACCGGCTGGCCCGGCCGCATCCGGTCGAGCTGCGTCTCCTTGAAATTCGCCTTCACCCAGACGTTGTTCGGAACGAACATCATCAGCACCTGCCCGGGCTGCGCATAGGTACCTTTTGCAGCCGTGATGTTGGTCGCGCGCCCGGCCACCGGTGCCATGATGGTGGTGCGCGTGAGCGCGGTCCTCGCCTGGTCCGCGCTGGCGCGTGCCTGCTGCAGCTTGGCTTCGGCGCTTTTGCCCTGCGCCTGCAACACGGCGAGCTGGCTCTTCGCGGCCTCCACATTCGCGGCGGCCGTCTCGAGGGCCGCCTGGTCCTGGCGCAGCGTTGAAGCGGCCTGCTGCGCCTGCTGCTGCGTCGCCGTGCCTTTTGCCAGAAGTTCGCGGTTGCGCTGGTCCTCGGACCTGGCGAATTCGAGCGCCGCCTGCGCCTGCGCGGCCTGCTTCTGCGCGGCGTCGATCTTGGCGTTCTGCGCTTCGGTCTGGGCCCCAACATTGGTGATCTCGGCCTGCGCCGCGGCCACGCTCGCCTCAGCTTGCTTGAGCGAGGCCTGGTAATCGCTGTCGTCGATGCGAAGCAGGACCGCGCCCGCCTGTACCGGCTGGTTGTCGGTGACGGCCACGTCCGTGATGCGGCCTGCAATCTCGGCGCCAATGGTCACAGTGCGCGCATCGATAAAGGCATCGTCCGTCCATTCATAATTGCGCGCGTTCAGCCACCATAGCGATGCGCCGGCTGCAGCCAGCAGCACGACGAGCAGGACGGTTCCCGCTGTGAAAGGATGCCGTTTGACGGATCCGGACAGGGTGCGTCGTCGCCCGTCTTGCGGAACACGTCCCTCTTCGGGGGGCGCTTCAGTCCTCTCCACGGAGGTCTCAGCCCTGGCTGCCCTTCGGGTGCTGGAGCGCTGCGGGCTTCTATGTTGCGAGCTCTTGTCCCGCTTGTCGGAGCGGCGAGCCTTGCGCTGCGTCTCGTCCACGGGTTCGGCAACTGGAGAATTCGTATCCACCGGTCTTACTCTCGATCGACAAATGGGAATTTGGGCGGCGCCGCGGCGCACCGCCAAGCTGAGGTCAACCTCCCGCGCTCGGAAAAGTTCCTTTGCCGGCACGGCCGGCTCTGCCTCCACCCCCCAGACAACACCCCATCCGGGTGCCCTTGGGATGTGCTTCCGGGCTCACTCTTTCGTGAGCCGGACCTGCGCGGACAAATCCGGAACAATGCTCCGGCTGAGCGGTTAGCGCAGATGATCAGCCAGCCAGGGAGCAAGCCATGTCAACAAATCCCGCCCAAAGTGCGCTTGGCCTCAGCCGGCGAAGCTTCATGACGGGCACCGTTTCAGCCGCTGCTGCGGCACCGTTGCTGACCTCTCCCGCGAGGGCGGAAGAACCGGGTGCAGCCCGTTCCAAGCTGAGGGATGCGGTCGCCGTGTCGCTGCGCATCAACGGACAGCCTTACGCGCTTTCGCTGGACACAAGGACGAGCCTGCTGGATGCGCTTCGCGATCATGTCGGCCTTACCGGCACGAAGAAAGGTTGCGACCACGGCCAGTGCGGCGCCTGCACGGTGCTCGTCGACGGAAAACGCGTGCTCTCCTGTCTGAGCTTCGCCGTGATGAACCGGGGCAGGGAGGTRACTACGGTGGAAGGGCTCGCGGCGAGCGACGGCAAGCTGCATCCGATGCAGCAGGCTTTCATCGACCACGATGCTTTCCAGTGCGGCTACTGCACGCCGGGTCAGATCATGTCGGCGATCGGCTGCATCAACGAAGGCCATGCGAATTCCGAGGCCGACATCCGTGAATTCATGAGCGGCAACATCTGCCGCTGCGCGGCCTATCCGAACATCGTCGCCGCCATCGTTCAGGCGCGCGACCAGACGAGGGGAGCCTGAACGATGCACCCTTTCGTCTATGAGCAACCGTCGGACATCTCCGCCGCGGTCGCCATCGCGTCCCGCTTCACCACCGATGACGACCAGCCGACGCGGGCGAACGCGCAATTCATCGCCGGCGGCACCAATCTTGCCGACTATATGAAGCTCGGCGTGGCCGAGCCCAACCGCCTGCTCGACCTCAACCGGCTTGAAGAACCGGCGCTGAGGCAGATCCGGGTTACCGATGACGGCATCCGCTTCGGCGCCCTGGTGCGGATGGGCGAGGCCGCCGACCATGGCGAAGTCAAGCGCCGCTATCCCGTCATTGCCGACAGTTTGAGATTGGCGGCAAGCGGCCAGATCCGCAACATGGCGAGCCTTGCCGGCAACGTCCTGCAGCGAACGCGCTGCGAATATTTCCGCGAGACCTCCTGGCCTTGCAACAAGCGCGTGCCGGGTTCCGGCTGCGCGGCGATGCAAGGCTTCAACCGCCAGCACGCGGTGCTGGGCGCCAGCGACGCCTGCATCGCCACCTATCACGGCGACTTTGCCCAGGCCCTGATCGCGCTCGACGCCGTCGTCCGCGTAGAGGGCTCGCGAGGTGCGCGGAAAATTCCGTTCTCCAGGCTGCATCGGCTGCCACGCGAGACGCCGCATATCGAGACCGATCTGGCGGCCGACGAGATCATCACGGCCATCGAAGTGCCCGCCGTTCCCTGGGCCCGGCGTTCGCATTACCTGAAGATCCGCGACCGTGAATCCTACGCCTTTGCTCTGGCATCGGCGGCCGTGGCGCTCGACCTCGACGGCGACAGCGTCCGCGAGGCGCRCATTGCGCTGGGCGGCGTGGCGACCGTGCCGTGGCGCGCCAGGGCGGCCGAGGCGGCCTTGCAAGGCAAGAAACTCGACGAGACATCGGCAGGTGCGGCGGCGGAAGCCGCTTTTGCCGATGCCGAACCGCGCCAGCACAACGCGTTCAAGGTCGAACTCGGCAAGCGAACGCTGGTGCGCGCGCTGCTCGAAACCCGAGACATGAAGGTGTGACCATGGACGCAGCCGCTCCGAAACCCAGGGAGAACATGGGCGAACCGCTGCCGCGCGTCGATGCGCGGCTGAAAGTCACCGGACAGGCCCACTATCCTGCTGACCTGCCGACGGCCAACATTGCCTATGGCGCGCTCGCAACCAGCAGCATCGCCAAGGGCAAGGTGACCAGGCTTCGTCTCGACGATGCGCGCGCGGTGCCGGGCCTGCTCGACATCGTCACCTATGGCGACATGGACAAGGTCGACAAGCCGAAATTCGGCAATTCGAGCGCGACGTCGATCGGTCCGCTGCACGACAGGACGATCTACCACGACGGGCAGATCATCGCCTTGGYCGTTGCCGAGACGTTCGAGGCGGCCGAAGAGGCCGCGCAACTGATCCGCGCTGAGTATGAGGAGGAGAAGCCGAGCGCCAGCTTCGACAGCCCTGGCACGAAAACTGTCGACGCTGCCGGCAAGAATCCCATGCACAAGGAGGACGTGAAGGCTGGCGATTTCGACGCCGCCTATGCCACTGCCCCGGTCAAGATCGACGCGCGCTATTCGACGCCGACCCAGCACCACAATCCGATCGAGCTGTTCTCGACAACCGCCTTCTGGCAGGGCGACCAGCTCATCGTCCACGAACCGACGCAGAACGTCACCGGCTGGAAGGTCGAGCTTGCAAGGCAACTGAAGATGGATCCTGCGAATGTGCGCATCGTGAGCCCCTACATCGGCGGGGCCTTCGGCTCGAAAGGACCGATGACGCCGCGCACCGCGATCGTGGCCGTTGCCGCCCGGCGCCTCGGACGGCCGGTGCGTTGCGTGACGAGCCGCATGCAGGCCTTCGGCACGCAGACCTACCGCGCCGAAACCCGGCATCGAATCCGCATCGGTGCGGGCAGGGACGGCCGCATCACCGCTTTCGCGCATGAAGGCTGGGAAGTGACGTCCCGTCCGGATGCCTATGTCGTCGCCGGCACTTCGGCGACCGGCCGCATGTACGACTACGGCTCGGTGCTGACGCATGTCTCGCTGGTGCAGGCGGACCGCAACACGCCGGGCTATATGCGCTCGCCGCCGGAGACGCCCTACGTCTACGCGCTGGAAAATGCCATGGACGAGATGGCGGTGGCRCTCGGCATGGACCCTGTCGAGTTCCGCCRGATCAACGAACCGAAGACGGAACCGATCGGCAAGAAGCCTTTCTCAAGCCGCTCGCTGATCCAGTGCTACGACCAGGCGGCCGACGCCTTCGGCTGGGCGAGGCGGGATCCGAAGGTCGGGTCGATGCGCGATGGCGACTGGCTGATCGGCATGGGCTGCGCCACGGCCATCTATCCGACGGCCGTCGCGCCTTGCGCGGCGCGCGTGCGCCTGACGTCCGACGGCGATGTGAGGGTGCAGTGCGGCTCGCATGAGATCGGCACCGGGGTCCGCACGGTGGCCGCCCAGATGGCTTCGGAACGTCTGGGCGTCCCGATCGACAAGGTGAGCGTCGAAATGGGTGACAGCAGCCTGCCTCCAGCACCGGTATCGGGCGGCTCGATTTCCACCGCAAGCGTGTGTTCGTCCGTGCTCAAGGCCTGCGATGCCATACGGACGAAACTCTATGCCGGAGCCACCGCTGAGGGCGGACCGCTTGCCGGTTCCCACAACGAGGAACTGGACCTCGCGGCCGGCAAGATCACGGCGAAGGGCGGAGCGTYGGCGAGGATTGAGGATGTCTTCAAGACGATGCAGCTTGGCGCCATCGAGGAATATGCGGAGTTCGCGCCCAAGGGCGCGACGCCCGGCGCGCTGAAGAAGCTCTATGCCGGCCAACCCGAATTCCATGGCGGCGATCACGATGCGGATTCGGTGAAATACGCTTTTGGCGCGGAGTTCGTCGAAGTCCGCATCAACAGATACACCAGGGAAATCCGCGTGCCGCGCATTGTCGGCGCCTTCGCGGCCGGCCGCATAATGAACACGCGCACCGCGCGCAGCCAGCTGATGGGCGGCATGATCTGGGGCATCGGCCAGGCGCTGCATGAAGCGACCGAAGTCGACGGGCGCTACGCCCGCTACGTCAACCGCGACTTGCAGGACTACCTCGTGCCGGTCAATGCCGACATCAACGATTTGCAGGTGATCCTCGTCCCGGAGGTGGACCAGGCGGTCAATCCGGCCGGCGTCAAAGGCCTGGGCGAGCTGGGCAATGTCGGCACGGCCGCTGCCGTGGCAAGCGCGGTCTACCACGCGACCGRCAAGCGCATCCGCGATCTGCCGATCAGGATCGACCAGCTTATCGCCTGACGATGTCGGCGAGCGGCAACGCGTCGCTCCCTGTTCTCTAACCCGGGGGCAGCCTGCGACCTTGAGGTCTTTCCCCCTGCCTCGCTTGCTGGCGGGCCTGACGCCCCTGCCTCTCGGACTGGACACGCAACGCTGGAGCAGGGGGCAATCCATCGCCGCCTGGCGCGGCTCGGGGCCGATATCATCCTCAACAGGTCGATCGCGAATATCGTTTCCAGGCGTGGCGACGGCTTGCGGCGGCGCTGGCGGTCGATTGACGATGGAACTCGATCGCCCGTCTGCATCTTGTGAGGCGCAAGGTTGCTAGTGCGAGGGCGGGCAGCTATGCCGGACCCGACACTCCCTGACGAGAAGGCGAAGCCGATGAAAGTTCTCTCCACGTCCAAATCGCATGGCGGCATCCAGGGCGTCTATTCGCACGCTTCCGAGGCCTGCGCCTGCGACATGACCTTTGYCGTCTTCGCGCCACCGCAGGCAGCGCAAGGCCATGTGCCGGTGCTCTGGTATCTATCCGGCCTGGACTGCACGCATGCCAATGTCATGGACAAGGGTGAGTATCGCCGCATGGCTTCCGAACTGGGGCTCGTCATCGTCTGCCCAGACACAAGCCCGCGCGGGCCTGACGTCCCGGACGAAAAGGACAATTGGCAGTTCGGCTGCGGCGCCGGCTTCTACCTGGATGCGACGCAGCAGCCTTATGCGAAAAACTACCGCATGTATTCCTACATCACCGAAGAATTGCCGGCGCTCGTCGCAGCGAATTTTCCGGTCGACATGTCACGCCAGTCGATCTTCGGCCATTCCATGGGCGRCCATGGCGCGCTGACCATCGCGCTGAAGAATCCGGACAGGTTCAAGAGCTGCTCGGCTTTCGCGCCGATTGCGCAGCCGACGACGGCGGGCTGGTCGCGACCGGCGTTCGAAAAATAYCTGGGGTCGGACGAAAAGAGCTGGCGCGACTATGATACGACGCTGCTCATCGAAGACGGCCACCGCCTCGGCGAGCTGCTGGTCGACCAGGGTACGGCCGACCGCTTCCTTCAGGACGGCCTGCGCCCATGGCTGCTCGAAGAGGCTTGCAAGAAGGCAGGCATCGCACTCACGCTGCGCATGCAGGAAGGCTACGACCATTCCTACAATTTCATCTCGACCTTCATGGACGACCACCTGAAGTGGCACGCCGCGCGGYTGGCCTGACGCATGTCGCCCAAAAGTGCGCAGCGGTTTTGGGAGATCCATCAAAACAAAGACTTAGAGCGCGCCGCCTCATCCGTTCTCGTCGCGACGCGCTTTAGAACCGCGCTTCAGCGCCTTACGCGAGGCCCAATGACAAAGCGCATCTGTCACGGCCGCGGCCCGCAGCATCATTGCGGCGCCCATGCCTCTGGAGTATTTTAGAACTTGATTGGATAAGACGCGCGCCCGCTGTCGTTATGCATGCGTTCTGCTCCGATCCCGGCAGATTGTGAACTCTTTAACAGACCTTGGCGCCGCAAGCTGCGTTCCTGTGGCCGACAGGTCATAGCAGTTAAGGATTTGCCATGCTGCGATGCTGCGCGTTCATTGCGGCCCTGGTCCTCATGGGCTTCACGGCGTTCGAAGCTCATGCCGATCGCAGGGTTGCCTTCGTGATCGGCAATTCCGAATACCGCGAGATCCCGGCCCTCAAGAACCCGGACAAAGATGCTCAGGATGTGTCGAACACATTCCGGCTGGCCGGCTTCGACGTGTTCGTCGCCAAGGACTTGACCAAGCTTCAGTTCGAGGAGCAGTTCCGCAACTATCTCSCCGCGGCGGACGGCGCCGAGCTTGCCGTCGTCTATTATTCGGGCCACGGCTTCCAGATCRGCGGCGAGAATTTCCTGATCCCGGTCGATGCCTCGCTGAAAGATGCGGCCGACATCGAGGTCCAGGCAATCAAGCTCGACGACGTGCTGCAACAGCTGCGCGCGAAATCGAAGATCCAGGTGATCATTCTCGACGCCTGCCGCAACAATCCGTTTCCGCGCAAGGACTACTGGCTACGCGACCAGCTGATCGCCGCGGGCGGCGCCGGTCTTGCGCAGGTGAAAAGCTCGCTGAACACGCTGATTGCCTTCGCCACCGAGCCGGGGGCCGTGGCCTATGATGGAACCGGCGACCTCAGCCCCTTCTCGTCCGCCTTCTCCCGCCGCGCGCTGGCGCCGAACCAGGAGATCCGCACGGTGATGGCCGCGGTTCGCCGCGACGTGGTCAAAGCCACCGACGGCAAGCAGGTTCCCTGGGAGAACTCCTCGCTGATCGATGACGTGGTGCTGATGCGCCGCGCCAGCCGTCCCGCGCTGCCGCCGGTGCTGGAAAAAGTCGTCCCGTCGGGCGTCGGGCCTGTGGCGCTCGACCTGCCGGAGCCGGTCGATGTCGATGGCGGCACGGTCACCGTCAGCATCGAGAGGCCGCCGGCGCTCGGACACCTGATGCTCGACGGCAAGCCTGTCGCTACCGGCGAGCCGATCGCGGGCAAGGACCTGCCGCGCCTGGCGATGGACGTGCCGAAGGGCTCCGCCGCGCAGGAAGAGGTCGACATGCTGGCCTATGCCACGCGCGACAATTGGGGCGGAGAATCCCAGGGCATCCTGGTGTTCCGGGTCAAGAACGGCGAGGGCGCCGAAGGGCAGCAGCTTGTGGCCTCGCTCGAGGCCGAGCAGAAGCAACAGGTGCTGGAGCGCGGCATCCATATCACCGGCGCTGCCGAGGCGATCGAAAACCGCGACATCAGCGTCCCGGTCGGCGTGGGCCCGGTTCCGCTGAAGCTCGATTTCCCGACCAAGGACCCCGCGGTCAGCCTGAAGGTTGCGAGCTATCCGGCAACGGGAACGCTGTCGCTGCCTGATCGGACTTTGTCGCCGGAATCCAGCCTGATGGCCGATGAAGTCGACCATCTGCGCTACGAGCCCCAGATCGGCGCCGCCAAACCGCTCATAGTCGGCTTCGAAATCCGGGCTGACAACAGCACGTCCAAGCCGGCCACCATGAAACTCTCGCCAAGCGTCGATCCGTGCGACCAGGCCGCCGGCGAGCCTCTCGACCTGCAGGGCGTTGTCCCAGGCCTCCTGCCGAACGAGATCGGCGCCGATGCGGTGAAGGCCTGCGAGGCGGCGGTGAAGGCCTATCCCGATGTCGCCCGCTTCCACTACGAGCTCGGACGCGCGCTGCTTGCGGCGGGCAAGGTCGACCAGGCGAAGAAGGCGATTGAGGAAGCCGCCGACAAAGGGCACGTCCGCGCCGTGTTCGAGCTCGGTTACCTCAATGCGACGGGAACGGGGATGCCCGCCAACCGCAAGCAGGCGAACACCTTCTATGCGGCGGCGGCCGAAAAGGGCGACCCCTATGGGATGACGTCGTGGGGCCGCGCCTTGTTCAACGGCTATGGCGTCGAGCGCGACACCGGCAAGGGGCTGGACCTGCTGCTCAAGGCGGCGGCGATGGGCCACACCTACGCCATGAACGATCTTGCCGCGATCTTCACCGAGGGCCGCAACGGCGTGCCCGCCGATCCGGCCCGCGCCGTTGCCTTCCTCAAGGCCGGCGTCGAGCGGCAGGACATGTATTCGATGAACCTGCTCGGCCGCAATTATCTCGCCGGCACGGGCGTCGAGAAGGACGCGAAGACGGCGCAGGCGCTTTTCCAGAAGGCCATGGATCTCGGCCAGCCCTACGCTCCCGGCAGCCTTGCGCGCATGTACAGGGACGGGGTCGGCGTGCAGCAGGATCTTGCCGAAGCGCAAAGGCTTTTCGAACTGGCGACCGACCGCGGCGATCAGTCGGCGGCCTATGACCGCGCGGCCCTGGAGATGCAAAGGGGCGACAAGGCCGACCAGGCAGTGGCTGTACGCTATCTTGCTTTCGCGGCTGCGCTGGATCTTCGCAACGAAATCCCAGACGCGAAAGCGACACTGGCGAAATTCGGAGCCAAGGCGAAAACGGTGGCCCTGAAACAGATGCGTGGCGAACTCAAGTCGAAGATTTCAGCGGGCGGCTCGTTGGACGATCAACTCGTCAAGACGGCCAGGGCGGTCTGGGAACAAGCCAACCCGCGTCGGGACTTGTTCTGATCAACAGGGAGGCAATGTGGTGGGCTGGGCATCGAAACAGACAATCGTTGCAACATTCCTATCCGGTGTCCTGGCTGTCGCGGGTTGCAYGACCATGACGCCCAAGGTCGAGCCGGCGGTGACGACGACCAAACAAAAGGTCGTCCGCACGACCACAGCGCCGAAAGTGGTCAAGCAGAAGAAGGTCACCGCCAAGAAACTGATCAAGCCCGTGCAGGATCAGCCCGCGCCAGTCATTGCGCCTTTGGGCGGTGGCAGCGGCGGCGGTGGTGGAGGCGGTGGCGGAAGCAGTGGCGGTGGCGGGGGCGGCTGGGGATGATCGCTCGATAGCAGGCGATCCGCTTCAAGGTAGCGCTGACCAAGCGGGCGCAAGTTGGACGAAAGCGACCGCGGAAATCTGAAGCGGATCGGGGTCTAATAAGCGTCGGCCGATTGCCGCTGAGCTTCCATCTCGGCCATCTGGATGCCCATTTCGACGAAGGCGGAAAGAACGGCGAAACGGTCGGCGAGCGATACCCGCGCGAGCCCAGCGAGGATCCCTGCGCTGACGGCATGGGCGGCGGGAGATCCGGTCGCAGCATGATCGATGGTCGCACTGGCGTCGCGCCAACCGGCCGCCAGGACGAGCCAGGAAACGGGCGTTGCGGGCGGCATCTCCACGGCCTGGGCTACCGCTGCGCGACGATCGGGATTGCCTGGCTCGCCGACCCAGTCGCGAACGAGCACCAGCAGTTCGAGGTCCCTGTCGCCGAGGAGTTCGGCAAGGTTGTTCAGGCACTCATGCGCCCACCAGATCGCCGCCCGCTCCGGCAGGAGGTAGGCGCAGAAGGTGACTGCCTCCTCTGGCACGCGCCCGGCGAGCAGCGCGCGGCAAAACTCGATCGATGGCTGGTCGGTGGGAGGCGCCTTCATCTCCTTGCCAACCGCAGGGCACGCGCTGAAGAGATCCCGCGCCGTCCTGAACCGGAGCCCGTTGGCCATGGCTGCCCGCCCTCGTTAGGAATAGAGGTACTGAAGCCCCGGCGGAGGCGCTGGTCAAGCCTGACCCTAGCAAAGGGCGGCCGCTCCCAGCGTGCGTTTGTTCACAGACAACCGTCGGGAAATTTGGTAATTTTAGCTGTAGCGAAAATCCGCTCAAACAGGAGTATCGGTCATGCGGTGGGCCAGTTCAGCCTTTGCATTGGCGGCGGTGYTTTTTTCGACGCACGTTTCCGCTGATCCGCTTCAGAAATCCGAAGACATCGTGAAGTTCTTCACCGGCCAGGGCAATCTCGGCGCATCGCGCGGAATCTGCGTCGGCACCGAGGAAGAGTGCAAGAGCAAGAACGAGAAGAACGCGGCCTCCGATAAGACCGGGCTCGACATGATGATCAATTTCGCCCTGGATTCCGCTCAGCTCGACCAGACCGCGCGCACGGAGCTCGATGAGTTCGCCAAGGCGCTGAAGGACAACCGGCTGAGCTCGTTCAGCTTCATCGTCGAAGGCCATACCGATGCCTCCGGTTCGGATCGCTACAATAAGGATCTGTCGCAGCGCAGGGCGCAGTCGGTGGCTGCCTTCCTGACGGCGAACGGCGTCCAGGCTGCCCGGCTCGAAGCGATCGGCCTGGGCAAGTCGCATCCGCGCGTCGCCAATCCCTATGATCCGGTCAACCGCCGGGTGGAGATGCGGATCAGGACGGAATAGGGCGCGGCAACTCAAGCCTCAAAGGCTGGCCTGGATCGAGCCCATGAGGGCGGTCACGGCCTCCTTGTACTTCTCGAATTCCGGCGACGTCTGCCGGATCTCGGTCGTGGTCGTCTGCTGGCCCTGATCGGACGCCATGCGGGTCACCCTCTGACCCATCTTCCGCTCGGCCCAGTCGATGACGTAGCTGGCGGTCTTGCCGGTCAGGAACGGATTGGCCTGGATCACCGCCGATCCCAGCACGGCGCTCAGTTGCGTCGAGCCCGGCGCCCCCAGCACCTGGGCCGCGCCTTCCATGCCCAGGAAATGGCAGAGATAGAGCCGGCCGGCGGTGATCTGGTGGCCGCGCGCGCGAAGATAGGCTTCGCCTTCCCGCGCCAGGTTGCGCACCATCTCGCGCGACAGCGTGGCGTCGTAGCGAAGCGCCAGCAGGTCGGCGGTCGAGAGCGTGCGGGCAAGGTCCGGCCGGTAGGTGTTCATCATCCGGATCCAGGTCTTGGTGATGAACTGGCCGGCTCCGGTCGCCGAGGAAAGCGGGTTCTTGGCGCGGGCGCTGCCGCCGCTCTCTACATGGACGATGCGGTCAGTCAGCGTCTCGACGGCCGAATCGCCGCTGGCCACGGTGGTGACGGTGCCGAGAGGATCGATGGCTTCGCCGTTCTGGTAGAGCTCGAAATGCAGATGCGGTCCGGTCGAAAGGCCCGTCGTGCCGACATAACCGATGACGTCGCCGGCCTTCACCTTGGTGCCGACGCCGCTCGCGATGGCGAATTTCTGCATATGCGCGTAGCGCGTCTCACGCCCGTTGGCATGGGTGATCTTCACCAGGTTGCCGTAGCTGCCGCCGTCGCCCTGGAAGCTGATCTCGCCGTCGAAGGCCGCCATCACCGGCGTGCCGATGGGAGCCGCCCAATCGACCCCCTTGTGGATGCGAACAGTCTCCAGGATCGGATGCTTGCGCGGGCCGAAGGTGGAGGTCATGACGCCACTGACCGGCGTGACCATGCCGTTGGTGACGGTGAGTGATCGGACCTCGTCATTGCCGGTCACGCAGGCGAACTGGCCGTCGCTTTGCTGGAAAACGAAACAGTCGATGGTCTTCTCGCCGCCCTGCACGCCGACATAGAGAACCCGTCCCGACGTCTCGTCCTGGCCGCGCGGCGTCTGCGAATAGATGAGCACAAGCCGCTGGTCCTCGCTGGCGAAGGCGTCGAGGTCCTGGCCTCGCGACAGATACATGATCGCTTCGCCGATCACACTGGTCGGGACCTTGTTGCGCGCGGCCGTCGAATAGATCGCGTCGAGCAGCCGGTATTGCCGCTTGAGCCCGCCTTCGTCGGAAGCGCCGGAATAGTTGAACAAATCCTCGCGCACCCAGGGGTCGACGCCCGACACGAAGGCGCCCGCGGCATTGCGTGTCAGCGTGCCGACATAGAGGTTCCGGGCATAGATCGAGACCTGCATCAGCGACAGTGTCGTCGTTTCGCGGTTCGGCCTGAAGCCGCGCATGGCAACGACATAGCCTGCTCCCAGGCCGTCGCGGTTGAACAGCGCCTTCAGTGCTTCGCCCGCGAGCTTGGCGTCGTCGGCGGAGAAATGYGCGTCGGCGACGACGCTGTCCAGGCTGCGGTCGTTGAGGATCTTCACGAACGTGTCCTCGGTCGCCTCGAAGCGCTGGTACTCGCTGGTGACAGTCGCAACCGTCGTGTTGTTCTCGATCTCGGTCTTCTTGAAGGCGGGCAGGGCGGCCTCGCCCTGATCGACGGTCTCGCCCCAGCCGGCCTCCGGATCGTCTGCATCCGCCTTGGGCGCCGAAGCGGCCTCGTCAGGCACTGGCTGGAGATCGTTCTCCAGATCGCCTTGCTGATCGTCCGTTGCAGCCGGAGCGGGCAGGGCGGCCTGCCGATCCTCAGGCGCCGCAGCCGGAGACTTCGCCGCCTGACGCTGCGCCTGGAAGAAGGCGAAATCCTCCTGCGTCGACGGGATCGTCGTCATGAACTTTTCGCTGGCGCTCAGCATGACGTCGGAGAGGATCTCGATCTGCAGCGAGGCACCGGAACCGTCGAGCTCGGCCGGTCGTGCGACCGTGTGGCCCCTGGTTGCGGCGTCGGTGTCCGGCGCAAGCGTGATCCACATCGGATCGCCGGCAAGGTCGATGATCGCCGGCACATAGACCGAGGCGTCAGGCGGCACGTCCACCATGCCCTCGACAGGATGCAGCTCCTCGTCCTCGTCGCCGAACGACCAGTAGTCTTTGGTCAGATAGAACCCCGTAGCGATCGAGGCGATGGCGACCACGGCAACGCCGGAAAGACCCCAGCGCCATAGCCTGCGCCGGCGCTCGGCCAGGCGCGCCTGCTTCTTCAGTTTGAAGCTCGTGTCGATGCTGTGCGTCACGGGCTGTTCCCGGTCAGGAAATAGGTCCAGCGCACCTGCTCGAGCGTGTCGACCTCTACGAAGCGCGCCGCGATATGGCCGCGCTGCCAGCATTCGTCGATGCCGCGGATCGAGAAGCGGCGCCGGTCGATGCACATCTCGGTCGATCCGTTGAGGATCGCGTGACCGAAGACGTCCGTCGCATAGATGTAGATGTAGCGGTTGGTCAGTTCCTCGCGGATGACGTTGACGCACTGGTTGGCGCCGATGGTCCACCAGCCGTCGGTCTGGTCGGCATCCTCGACCTTCTGTCCGACGGCAAGATTGACGACGTCGAGCGTCTGGTTGCAGACGGTGAATTCGGCATGCGCCTGGCCGGTCAAAAAGATTGAGAGCAGCGCCGCGACAACTATCGCGGCGTGCCTCATGCGCTCAGGCAGAACGAGCCGTCCACGCCTTCTGCGTGGCGATAACTGGAACGATGAACGCGGGCGGCGGGGTTGCATCGACGTCCATGTCTATCCGCCAAGGCGGAAATACTTGGCCGTGGCGGAGAATTGGGAACCATTGGCTTCGATCTCCTCGAGGATCTTGGGCAGCAGCTCCGAGGCCGGGGTCGGCTGCGAGAACATCGCGGCCTGGATATCCCGAGGCCCGGTGATCACCAGCATCACCTGTGGCACGRCCGCGCCGGTCGCCTTGTCGGCGGCGGCGAGACCGATCGGGAAGTTGAAAGTCGCCTTGTCCGCCTGCGCAACCATGCGATCGTCGAGGTTGAACGCCATGCCCTTGTGATCGATCAGCATCACGTTGGATATGAGCCCGCCGCGCGTCACCAGCGAGCCGCTGATCGGCGAGCCATCCGGCACGGACGTCCGGTCGAGAACGAGCTGCGGCCTTTCGGCCCCGCTCCGGTCGAGAAAGCGCAGGAAGTTGGTCACCGCGCATTGGGGCGGGTCGATGAGGCGAACGCTGATGTCCGGTTCGAGATGGAACCTCGACTGGAAATCGTTGAGCATCTGCTCGAAGGGCTGCACCGCCGTTCCGAAACCTTCGATTGCGGCGGCGTTGTCCGTTGCCGATGTCAGCGTCGCGTAAAAGCAATCGCCGCCGCTGAAGTCGCGCACCCAGGAGGCGCGCTGCGCCAGTGCGTCGGGTTTCTTCGCCGGCGGCGGGACCTTCGGCTGCGGCAGGTTCATGGCGACGTCGTTATTCTGAGGCGCCTTGGTGGCGGGCGGCGGCTTAGGCAGTGGTGCCGTTTGTGTCGACGGGCTCGGCGTTGTCGGCTGGCTTGCCGGCATTTTGGACGCTCCCGACTGGCTGGGAAGAGGCGTCGAGGGCTGGATTTCTGTGACCTGAGACGGCGGAGCCTTCGGCTTGGTCAGCTTGGACAGAGCGTCGACGATGTCCGACACGCTGGGCTTCGTCACCGGCGGCTTTGCTTGCGGCGCCGGAGTGTTTTGCACCTCCGTCCGGCTCGGTCCCGACGCCGGCTGCGCCGGTTTCGGGCTCTCCGCAGCCTGCGGCAAGCGAGCGGGAGTTGGCGATTTTGGGATCGGCGTCGGGATCGGCTCGACCTCGGTCGGCCGCTGGACTTGCGCCTGATCGTTGGTGGCCGGGCGCTGGAGGACGGGCTGTGCCGGCTCCTGGCTTGGCCTGGTCGCGGCTTCCGCCTGCTTCTCCGCGAGTGGCGTTTGCGGCGGAGCGGCTAGGGCAGGTTTCGCCGGCTCAACGGTGGCGGCGTTCTCGGGCTTGGGTGGTTCGGGCGGTGGCTCGGCTGGCGCCTGCGGTTGAGATTTCGGTTCCTCCTGCCGGACCTTTGGCGCCTCCGCCACGGGCCTTGGCGCCTCCGCTGCGGGTTTCGCCGCGGGCTTCGGTTCAAGCGGCGCGGACTTTTCTATGGCCGGCGGCTGAGATGCTATGACGCCGCTGAAGTAGAGACCCGCGGAGCCGATGATAGCCAGCACGGTGCCGCCCGCGATTGCCGGCATCCGCGAAGGCCTGCGCCGCGCCAGCGGTGTGGCTGCGCTGGCAGGAGCGCCGGCCGGAGCAGGCCGGGGCTGCGTCAGATATGCCGGCCGCACATGCGGAACGAAGCGCTGTTCGCCGGGCACGGTAGAAGGCTGGGCGCTGGAGTTCGGCAGCGCCGTCCATCCGGCGCGCGRCAAGCCCGACCGTTCGCGCGGAGCAAACGATACCGGCGGCGGCAAGGTCGCGTCGAGATCGTCGTCGCGCGTCGCCCTGGCGATCTCCGCCATGCTGGCCGGTCGGTCGCGAGGATCCGGCTGCAGCATCGCTTCGRTCAGCGCGCGGAAATCGGAATCTATATCGGAAAGGTCCGGCACGGTCCGGCGCTTCTCGACGACCTCATACTGCGATCCGCTCATGTCGAGCGGCTTGCCGCGCAGCGCCGCCGCCAGCACGAGTCCGAGGCTGTAGATGTCGGACTGCTCGCTGACCTCGCCGCCGTAGAGGCCGAGCTGTTCGGGCGAGACGTAGTTGTATTTGCCGGCGAACTTTCCGCCGATCAGCGTCTCGCCGCCCACCGTCGCCGAGCGCGCGATACCGAAGTCGATGATCTTGGCGCGCTCGACCTGGCCGCCCGGCAGGATGATGTTGTCGGGCGAGAGATCGCGGTGGACGGCACCGGCCTGATGCACGGCGCTCAAGCCCGAGGCAAGGCGATGGCAAAGCCTCCGCACATCCTGTGGCGGCATGGGGCCGCGCCGCATGACGTCGAACAGCGACTGGCCATCCACGAACTCCATCGCGAGATAGGGGCGGCCGATCCCCGGATCGATGGTGAAGACGTGGTAGCGCACCACCGCGTCATGCGACAGGTGGTTGAGGATCGACGCCTCCTTGCGGAACAGGGACAGGATCGTCTGGTCGCGCGCGAACTCGGGCAGCACGATCTTGATCGCGACATGGTCGCCGGTCTGGATGTTGTGGCCGCGATAGACCTCGCCCATGCCGCCGGAGGCGATCCGCTCGTCGAGCTCGTATATGCCGCTGAGCTGCGTGCCCACGCCTGCATAGGCGAGGCTCGGCGAAATCCGCGTCTTGTCGTCGTCGCTCATCTACCATCCGCCCATGGCTGATCTGCATTGAGCGGCTGACCGTTGGGTCCGTTGCCGATCCTCACCATCACGATGGTGACATTGTCCGTTCCGCCGCGCGCCAGCACCATTTCCAACAGCGTCTCGCACGCCGCCTGCAGCGCCGCGGACTTGACTGCCGCTTCGATCTCGGCGTCGCTGACATGCGCGGTGAGCCCGTCGGTCGCCAGGACGAAGACGTCCTCCGGCATCAGCTCGCCTTGCTGGAAATCGATCACCAACTCGTCGCTGACCCCGACGGCATGGGTGATGACATTGCGGCGCGGCCAGATCAGCGCTTCCTCGGCGCTGATCATGCCGCGGTCGAGAAGCTCCTGGACCTCGGTATGGTCCCGCGAAATCTGCGAGATCGCGCCGCCGCGGACCAGGTAGATGCGGCTGTCGCCGGCCCACAGGCCCGCGAAGCGCCCGTCCATGGCGAGCAGCGCCGCGAATGTCGAGCCGATGGTGACGCCGCGCGATCGCGATATGTTGCGGATCTCGGCATTGGCGCGGCTCAGCCGATCCTCGAAGCGCGCGCGAAGATCCGGCGCCGAACTCGCAATGCCGATCGTCGCCAGGTGATCGACGATGCTGGCCGAGGCGACTTCACCGGCCTCATGCCCGCCCATTCCGTCGGYCACCACCCATAGGCCGGCTTGCGGCTCGACGAGGTAATTGTCCTCATTGTGGTCGCGTACGCAGCCCTTGTGGCTCACGCCGAAGCTCTCGATGGGAAGGGCGACAGTGCTCAATTTGCCACCAAGCGCTTCGCGAGCGTCCTCTGTGACGAACCGTGGGGCGCGTGCCCATGCCACTTTGCCACAAGCGCATACATTAGAGTATCGAAATGAAGGGCCGAACCGGCGCTGTTCAACAGAGCCATTTTCAAAACGCCTTCGGGCAGCTGAAGCCGGACAGCGCCGGCAGCAGGAAGGGATTGGCTCCCGACCCGGTCTGYAACGTGTAGGCGACGTCGCGACCGCCGATCACGAAGCGCACTTCCGTGCTGCCACCGCTGCTGGTGACGGCCGCCTTGTCCAGCAGTCGCTTCAAGGCCCAGGGCCCCTGGAATTTGAGGGCGGACTCGCGGCCTGGCATTTCCGGCGTCAGGCTGAGGCTGGCGGATCCGGAGGCGGTGCCGTTTGGCCATGTCACCGTGCTCGGCGCGTTGCCGGCCTGCGCGCTCTGGACGGTCTGCCCGTCGACATCGAGCACCGCGCTGTCAGCCTCRCTGTTCAGCGAAGAGGGTGTGAAGGTGATCGAGACCGACGGCGCCGAACCGCCGGAGGGGAAGAAGGCGCTGCGGATTTCCGCCGCCGACTGGAACGCCTTCAAGGTTGACTTGGCGAGATCGCGGCCTGAACGGGCATCCTGCTTCCAGGTCCAGTCCTGGCCCGTCATGTCGATCAGCGGCGCAAGGTTTTGCGCGAAGAACCGGTCCATCAGGCCGCCCGGCGCGAACAGCCTGGCGAAATCGGCAATCGAGATTTCCTCCGTGCTGTCGCCGGCGAAGGGATAATGGCCGTTGACGGCCTCCTCGCAGGGACGCGTGACCGTTTCGTCGAGCGCCTGGTTGAGGTTGGCGACCRAGGTCTCGGCGACATTGCCTTCGAACTCGTCCGCGGCCTGATCGACCATACGCGCGAGCTGCTTGGGCAGGCGCGAGGCATTGGCGCGCATCGTCGAAATCTGCAGCTTCAGGTTCGCGTTAACGCGCTCGCTCTGCGAGGGGACATCGGCCGCGAGCTTCAAGCCCTGGTAGATATCGTGGAAGTTCTGCGTCAGCGCATCGAGCGGGCGGCGCCCGGTGGAGCCGCTCACCAGCACCTGGAACGGCCGGAACTGCGCCTCCACGGTGGCGCCGGCATTCCGCGCGGCGGGCGAGCTCGTGCCGGCGCGGCTTTGCGACTTGCCGCCGGCGATCTGCAGGCCGATGCGGGCGAGGCCCTTGGCCATGCCGGCCATGTCCTGCTGCGCGGTGCCGCTTCCGCCCTCGGAGGCGGCATTGTCCTTCGTCAACGCGGTTTCGTCGGCGATCGCCGTGAACAGCCGGTCGAGCGGCGAGTCCGGCGAAGCTGCGGCTGAGAGCACGACATATTGCGGCTTGTCCTTCAGCATCGCCCTCAGCTTCAGCTGATCGAGCGCGCCGTTCCATGCAGCCGCGAATTCCTTGCCGTAGCGGTCGATGAGCTCGGGGCCGAGCTTGGGCAGATCCTGGTCGATACCGCCTTGCTCGCCGCCGCCTCCGAGCACCCATTGGTCGTCGGCAAGCATCTGCGCCATGCGCGAGAGCTGCGGCAGGTAGAAGCCGTTGAAGCCGGCCCGGGTGTAAAGGCCCGGAACGCGAAGATCGGAGAGCTCGCTACCGTCCATGCGTTCGAACAGCAGCTGCGCCTCGGGGCCTGCTTTCGCGGAGACGGAAAAATCCTCGAGCCTTGCCGCGTAGACCGCCGACCTGATCAGCGCCGACGCGCGGTCGGCAAGGCTCATGCGCCCGAGCGAGCGCTGCGCTGCCTCGACCAGCGGCTGGTTGAGCGCGAAGACCGGGTCATAGGCATCGTCGAGCGTGAGCATGGCGCGCAAATGCTTTTCGAGCTGCGCGCGGCCCTCGCGATTGTTCTCGCCCGGATAGCGGTTTTCCTCCCAGTCCTGYTTCATCCAGGAGACGATCAACTCGTCATCGACCTTGGGCGCCTTGCCGCCCARCATCAGGTAGATCTTCAGTGGCTCGTAGAGCGCGATCGGGTCGGCCATCCTGGCCTGGATCGTCCGCTCCGCCTGAACAAGGAGCCGGGAGCGGAAGCTTCGCTCCAGTGCCTGCCGGTAAGCCGTTTTGGACGCCGAGAGCAGCCTCTCCCGCTGGCTCAGCCCAAACGTCTCCTCGATCGGCTTCGTCTGGTCGGCGGTCTCGAATCCGGCTGGCAGGTTGCGCAGCTGATCGAGCGGGCCGATGACGTTCTCCAGATCGACATCGCTCACCGTCGTGCTCTTCAGCAGCGAGTCCGCGCTGTCGCGATAATGCGCCATGGCCTGCCTGGTGGAGTCGATCAGCGACCGGTTGGCCGCGAAGCTGACGCCGAGGACGCCGAGCGCTGCGAAGGCTGCCAGCGCGATCGCGGCGAGGCCGGCATATYTGGCGAATGCCGTGCGCCGTTCGGCCGTCCTGTCGAACGAGACCCAGCCGGCCTCCGGGAAGATCACCTTGGCCAATAGATCGTGCAGGAAGAAGCTTTTGCCGGTGCCGGAAAGATGCGCCTGCGCAGCGCTGCCGAAACTGCGGCCTATGGCGCCCAGCACCTGATCGATAGGCGTTCCTTCCTGCGTGCCCGAGGAGAAATAGAGCCCGCGCAGGCTGACGTTCACGTGCGCCCGCGACGGATCGAACAGGCTGCCGACAAAGCGCAGCACACGGGTCCTCAGCGCGCCGAACTGCGCCGGAAAGCCGAAGATCGCGATGCGCGCGGCCGGGTCGGTCTCGTCCTGCAGGCGGTCGGCGACCTCGTCTGCAAGTTGCCTGGCCAGCGCGTCGAACTGGGCCGGAGCCTCGCCGGTCATGTTCCTGTTGCGGTCGGTGGTCTGGAACGTCGCGCCCCACACCTTGCGCCGGCGGGCTTCGTCGAAATCGCCGAAATAGTCCATGAAGCCGGCGACGAGATCCGCCTTGGTGAAGAGCAGGTAGACCGGGAACTGGACCTTCAGCGTTTCATACAGCTCGCGCAGGCGGCTGCGGATCTCGGCGACGTGCGCGTCGATCTGTTGGTCGTCGAGGCTGATGAGGTCGCCTAGGCTGATGGCGAGGATCACGCCGTTGATCGGTTGCCTGGTGCGGTGCTTCTTGAGCAGCGCCAGGAAAGCAAGCCAGCTTGCCTTGTCGCGCTCGCGGTCCGAGTCCTGCATCGTGTAGCGACCGGCGGTATCGATCAGCACCGCATCGTCGGTGAACCACCAGTCGCAGGACCGCGTGCCGCCGACGCCGGCCAAGGGCTGCGCAGTGCCGGAGCCGGCAAGCGGAAACTTCAGCCCCGAATTGACCAGCGCCGTCGTCTTGCCGGCGCCCGGCGGACCGATGATGATGTACCAGGGGATCTCATAGAGGAAGTTGCGCTTGCCACTCGACCGCTTCAGCGTCGCAATGGCCTCGCTCATGCGCGCCCCGAGCACCTGCGCGTCGTCATTGCGATCATCGCTGTACGTGATTGCTTTCTCGAGCGCCCTTTGCGCCTTGCGCTTGTGCCAGAGCCGGATGCCGTAGAAGAGCGCAAGCAGCGCGACGCTCACGCCGATGATTGCAGCCCTCAGCCAGACGGGTTCGAGCGGACGGGTATCGGCAAAGTGGATCARCGGCCCGGCATACCAGACGGCCGCCGAGAACCCGGCAAGTGCAAGCAGGCTGAATATCCTGAGCGCCCAGCGCATCATCGCCGCTTCCCGCCGCGCCCGCTCACAGCGTCTCCTCCTTCGGGATCATCACATCGACGCGGCGGTTTTTGGCGCGGCCCTCCGCGGTCGCATTGTCGGCGATCGGCTCGTCTTCGCCCTTGCCGTCGACCATTATCCGCGACGGGTCCTTGAACGCTTTTGCCATCATCGCCTGCACGGCTTTGGYGCGGGCGACGGACAGGTCGAAGTTGGATTTGAATTGGCTCGATTTGCGCGGCTTCACATTGTCGGTGTGGCCGACAATCCGGATCGGCCCCGGCTCGGCATCGAGCGCCGTGGCGATGTCGGCCGCTATGGGCTGGAACTCCGGTTTCAGCTCGGCCTGGYCGGACGCGAACAGCAGCTGATTGTTGACCTCCACCACGATGAAATTGCCCTTCGTGCCGACGGTCAGCCCGCCGCCGGCGATCTCCTTGGCGAGCGCGGCGCGGATGCGGTCGATCTGGGTGATGGCGGCGGTCGCTGCGGCGACTGGGGGCGGTGGCGGGGAGGCTTCCGCGGGCTCGGCGAGCGGCGCCACGCTGGCGCGTTCGATGGTGGCCGGTGTCGACGGATTGAGCGCCAGCAGCTCGCCGGCCGTGGCATCCCCTTCATTTGTGATCAAGACCCGCAATCCGAAGAACGCCGCTGCCACCAGCGTCGCCGCGGCGGCAGCCACCGCCCAGAGCRGCAGCCGCGGCGATGGCTTTGACATCGTCGCCGCCATGCCTTGCCAATGGGGCGAGATGTCCTCCCCGGCGCGCGGGCGGAAATAGCGGATCGTGTCATAGACGTCCCGCCGGACGCGTTCGAGACTGTCGCCAGCCCGACCGCGATACTGGCCTTCGAAACCGAGCGACAGGCAGGCATGCATCACTTCGAGCAGGTCGTGATGGCCCTCCGGGCTGCCCAGGATCTTGTTCAGCGCCTCATAGAAACCGGTGCCGGTTGGCCTGGCGTGGAAGATTTTTGTCACCAGACTGTGCCCGCTCCAGCCGTCGTCCTTCGGCCAGGGCAGGTTGYCGACGAGATCGWCGGCGGTCTCGCAAAGGGCGAATTTCGCGATTCTGCCGTCCTCCGCGGCAACGCCGGCCGTCGCCAACTCCCGGTCGAAGGTCTCGATCGCTTCTGCGATGTGCTCCGCCAAGGGAGCCGCATGCCGCTCGACCGGCATCAGCCGCAACTGGCCGAACAGCATCAGCAGGGGCGCGGCCGCAGCGAGGATAGGATTTGCCGCTGCGTATTTCACGCCATCCGTGGCGTCGAGCACCGCTTCCTGTTGCAACGCCGGAGGGGATGGAGCGGGCGCCGCTGCATCGGCAGCGGCGCCCTGATAGATCACGGTTCCCGACGACCAGCCTGTCGGCATCCGCCGGCCGACGCCGGCGTCGAATAGCGTCGATTCTCTTAGAGGTGTCGAAACCGGCGCACCGCTGCCCGCAGGGGAACTCTCAGGAGCCGGCGATCGTTGCCTTGGCCGCGGCGCGCGGATGACGGTCTTGTCCGCCGGCCGGGAGGGATCGTCCTTCGAGCTCATCGGCGATCCACCCGCGATGCGCAGCGAACATGTCTTCGGCGAGAGACGAGGCCGACGTCGCGCTTTCCATGCCAAGACCGGGCGGCGGGCCGGATGGAAAGGCTCATCTCGCCGAAACATGACATTGCTGCACACGCCCCAAGCCACGCCGCTTTGCCCGCCAGGCAAGCTTCCATCCGCTATCCTAGTCGCACAGGCCCATGATTGAAATCGGAAAGCAGGATGGTCGAAGCGGTGGTTTCTTCTGTGAGACCCGTCACATAGCGCCTGGTTTGGCCTCGCCGGACTAGCCGGCTATTTCTGCTTGCCGGCCTTGGCGTAGGCTTCGCTGAAATAGGCGAGGAAGACGTCGAGCATGCCGTTCTCATGCGTCTCCTCCATGGTCCGCCAGGTGGCGACGAGCGCATCCCAGGCCTGGCTCTTCTTGGACGAAAAGGAGGTTGGCGGAAGCTTCCTGGCAATCGCCTCGGGCGACAGGTCGTCGAGCAGCCTGGAAAGCRCGGCCTGCATGGCGGCATAGGTTGCGAATTCGTGCGCCTTGAGGTCGCGGAAGGCGTCCTCGACGCTGTGYGCGGCGTCGAGATACCCGGCCCTGCGTTTGGCAAACATGATCTCCAGTATGTCGTCGGTGCCCGGCACGAATTTCAGCGGGTTGTTGTTCTCGGCGCCGATCATCGTGCGATGTGCGCTCTTGGCGAGCACCTTGGCTGCCGCGCGGGCCTTGAGCAGCAGCGACAATTGCTCGACCGTGGTTCGAAGCACGGTGCCGATCTCGGCGGCGACGTCTTGCGGGTCGCGCGACCGAAGCAGCTCAGGTGCGATGCCGGCGGCCTTCGCGATCTCCCGCAGCAAGCTGTCGGCTTCGGCGGAGYGGACAACCGGGGCTGCAGGGGTCGGCTGCAGCGCAGACGACGTCGATACCGGCGCCCGCTGTGCCGCGCGCTGCTCCGTCGGGCTGAAAAACGGCTCGTTGGAGAACTCCAGCGGCCTGCCTGTCGACTGCGGCAGCTCGCGCTGCGTCGAACCGGCCCTAGCCTGCGGATGGCCGGCGGCGATGCGTTCGTCATCGATCGAAACCGAAATGACATAGCGGCCGATCAGCAGCCGGTCGCCATGGGTGAGCCGATGCGGGCCGGCCATGCGCTGGCTGGAGCCGTTGATGAAGGTTCCGTTGCGCGAGATGTCGTAGAGCCAGAAGGCGCCCGCCTGAAAGCGAACCTCGCAATGCCGGCCGGAGATGAACTTGTCCGGGTCGGCGAGTGTCCAGTCGCAATTCTCGCGGCCGATCTCGAAGCTGCGGTCACGGGCGGCGTAGCTCGTCGCCGTGCCGGAAGGCAGCCTGTCGACATTGCTGATCTGGAGCGAGATGAACATCCGATACTGCCGCCGAGCCTCACCGATAGATACTTGTTTTCACGCAATTCCGGACGGAAACCGTTGCGGACTTTCCTGGAATTGTTCCGGCCATTCTATCAGCTTCAAGGAGCGGCGGGAGAGGAGCGTTTCACACCCGCGCATGCCCCGCGCATGGGGCATAGTTTAGCCGTCGCTGTTGTTTGGCCVCCGCCAAACATGTGCTAGGCTTGCGGTAGTCCGGTGCGGTGGGTGCGAAAAGTTCCCGAACGTGATGYGGTTAACATAGCGGGGGTTTCAATCCATCATACTGGCGGCCGCGTCCAGGAGGGGCACGACCCATGCCAAACGAACGTGCCACGGTTGTGCAAACGCCGCTTGGCGCCGACCTGCTGACCTTCACCCATCTCGTCGGGCGTGACGAGGTCAGCCGTTGCTTCGCCTATACCGTCGGCTTCGTCTCCAAGAGCCACGATGTCGATCCGCTGAAGATGCTGGGCGGCGCCGTCTCGGTCGAAGGCGAATCCGATCCGAAGCGCTGGTTCAGCGGCCTTGTGTCGGAGTTCAAGCTGACCCGCATCGAGGATCGGCTGGCCTATTACGAAGCGGTGGTCAGGCCGTGGCTCTGGTTCCTCGGCAACACCACCGACTGCCGCATCTTCCAGAACATGACGGTGGTCGAGATCGTCGAGAAGATCTTCTCGAAATACGGCATCGCGAAATTCGAGAAGCGCCTGCAGGGCTCCTATCCGTCGCGCGAATATTGCGTGCAGTATGACGAGAGCGATCTGGATTTCGTGCAGCGGCTGCTTGAGCACGAGGGCATCTTCTATTTCTTCGAGCACGACGAGGGCAAGCATACGCTGGTGCTTTGCGATGCGATGAGCAAGCTGAAGCCGGCGCCGGGCTACGAGAAGGTGCTCTATAACTTCGAGGGGCAGGGCTCGCGGCGCGACGTCGAATACATCACCGAATGGATCCCGGGCAGCGCGGTGCGGCCGGGCGCCTATGCCCATACCGACTATGATTTCCAGAAGCCGGGCGCCGACCTGATGGCGAAGTCGGCGCAGCCGTTCRGCCACAAGGAGGCCTCCGGCGAGAACTATCGGCAGCCCGGAGCGCATCTCGATGTCGGGCGTGGCGATACGGTTGCTGGAATCCGCCGCGAGGAGCTTCAGGCCGTGCACCAGCGCAGCACGGCTGTAGGCACCGTGCGCGGCCTTTTTTCCGGCTGCWCCTTCAAGCTGGAGAGTTTCCCGCGCGACGACCAGAACCAGGAATATCTGGTGATCAGCGCCGAATACAGGCTGTTCGATCCGGGCTACCGGACCCAGAACGAGGCCTTCACCGAGAACTTCAGGGTCGTGTTGGGGGCGGCACCTATTTCATTGCCTTACCGCCCGCCGCGCACCACGCCGCGGCCGATCATGCGCGGGCCGCAGACGGCGACGGTTGTTGGCCCCTCGGGCGAGGAGATCTTCACCGACAAATATGCCCGCGTGAAGGTGCAGTTCCACTGGGATCGCCTCGGCAAGAAGGACCAGAACTCTTCCTGCTTCGTGCGCGTGTCGCAGACCTGGGCCGGCAGCGGCTGGGGTTTCATCCAGATCCCGCGCATCGGCCAGGAGGTCATCGTCGATTTCATCGAGGGCGACCCGGACCTGCCGATCATTACCGGCCGTGTCTACAACGCCGCCGAGATGCCGCCCTACGGGCTGCCTGGCAACGCGACACAATCGGGCTGGAAATCCAACTCATCGAAAGGCGGCGGCGGTTACAACGAGCTGATGTTCGAGGACAAAGCGGGCTCGGAGCTGGTCAATTTCCAGGCACAGAAGGACCACCACCTGCTGATCAAGCACGACCGCAACAAGACGGTGCAACACGACCAGTCCGACCGCATCGACCACGACGCCAAGCATTCCGTCGGCCACAACCTCGACGAGGACGTCGGCAACAACAAGACGGTCAAGATCGGCGTCGACCAGACCACCAATATCGGCAGCAACGACACCGAGACGGTGGGCGCGAACCRCTCGCTGACGGTGATGGCAAACGAGACCATTCACGTCGTTGCGAATTCCACGGAAAATATTGATGCGAACCATTCCCAGACGGTGGGGCTGGTGCAGACGATCACGGTGGGTGCGGCGCGTGTAGACTCGGTAGGGGCCACGGAGACAAGAACCGTGGGCGCAGCGCAGACGAATACGATTGGCGCCTCACGGTCGGTGACGGTCGGAATCGAGCAGAGCCACGATATTGGAGCCGCTGATAGCTGGAACATCGGGACTGCGCAGAGTGTCAATATCGGCGCCGATCAGAGTTTCAAGATTGGAGGCGGGCAGACCACGGAAATCGGCAAAGGCCGCAGCACCAAAATAGCGGAAGACGACGCTACGCAAGTGGCTGGCGCACGTGCGCTGAAGATTGGCAAGGGCAGTGTGGTCGAGATTAACGAAGACGGTGCCATCAAGGTTGGGAAAGATCTGGTGATCGACGCGGGAGACTCGATCATCATCAAGTGCGGGTCAGCTGCAATCGGCATGAAGAAGGATGGCACGATCACGATCGAGGGCAAGGACATCACAGTCAAAGGGTCGGGCAAAATCAACGTGAAAGCTTCGAGCGATATCACAATGAAAGGTTCGGAAATTAAGCAGAATTGAGGGCGTTGGCGATGACACGAACGGCCGAACGGATCGATGGAGTTGTGATCGGTATATTCCTGGGCTTCGRCGAGAATGCCCCCCTGGTCGTCTTTCCCGGCAACCTGCGAGAGACGGCTATTCCCGCGCGTAGCCTTGCAGAACTCACCTCGGAAATGATTGGCGCAGAGGTAGCTTTGCTGTTTCAGGATGGAGATCCCGGTCGACCACTTATTGTCGGGCGGATCATTGATCCCGTTCCCAAATCAGATGCTTCGACCATCATTCGAGACGGCGAACGTGTTCGAATTAGCGCCAACGAACGTATCGAGCTTCGCTGCGGCAAGGCGACCATCATCATGGAAAAGGATGGTCACATCACTATACGCGGTACGTATCTGACAAGTCATGCCAGCGCGGCAAACCGAATCCGCGGTGGCTCGGTAAATCTGAACTGATGCCAGCGCCAGCTCTTCGCGAAATTGTCCGTCAACATGCCGAGATGGCAGCGTTCCTTTGGACTGTTTACGACCGTCATCTGCTACATCCTGACGAAAATCCTGAAATGGACGAGCTGCGCCTCGCCCGGTTGGTCGAGCGACTGGAGGCGCATCTTGATGGCCTTAAAGTAGCCGGCGACGTGGGTAGCCAAATTGCGAGGGAGCGCTATGCCGAGTACCCTGAACCCGGGGAATTGTTTGTAGTTCGCATGCTTTCAGTGGCTCAGCCGCCGCGCATCGTTGATCTGGATGTTGAAAAAGTCCGCGCGTGGTTGTCCGCCAACAGAGACTGAAAAGTCTACGTCCAGCCAGAACTAGCCCGACGATCGACGCGAAGACAATGACGATCACGTTATGCAGAAATGGATTCTTGCGAAGAGCTTTTCTGCGTTATTTCTATGCCTGCCGTCCTTCCAAACGCTGCACGTCTCCGGGCGACTTTCATCTGCTAGAACGGAACTAGGCCAGCGAACGGGACCGAGACCCACGCGCGGCCGTCGAAGATATGTGCTGCCTCATCGTCGAAAGTCACGCAGAAATCATCGTTCGACGAGAGATAATACCCCGGCCGATCATAGACGGTAGCGAAGGAACCATCTCCGGCGATCTCGTCTATTGTCTCAGCCTCCAACGTGGTCAGTAGGCGGCCTTTGAACGCGTGAACATCCTGCAAACTCGGTCGATCTTCGGAAACATCAGTCCATGTACCAGAGCCATACAGGAAGGCGACGCCTTCATCTCCCACGACCGCTCCTTTTTCCGGCGAGGTGAAGGCGATTCCATGCAGATCTACATTAGTCGGCAGGTGATCAACTGAAGCCGTGCCCGCGACGTACGTAATGATCCGGCCAGTCGAGGCTGCGAACACATACTCGTCCGCCTTCCTTCGAGCGACCGAATAGACGTCCTGCTTGCCGCGGAATGGAACCCGTTGCCAGGCACCACGCCGATTCTCAAAGATAAGACCATCTTCGCCCATAATGAACTGAGGTTCGTCTGCGAAACCCGCGAGTTTGATCGTACCTAGAAGATCGACGCTGGCGATCGGTTCGACCCTGTCTCCGATCGACAGTATTTGGCCGTCCCAGACAGCTCCAAAAAGTCTGCCGACGCGGTTGRCCCAAATCGATGCTATCCATTCGCGAATCTCGGCGACGAGACGAACCTGTGGGTTCCTTCGTCCGCTAAAGTGATAGATGCGAGAAAGATGGTTACCGGGACCGAGTTCCTCGTAGAACAGGCAGTAAAACGCATCCTTGATTGYGATGTGGGCGTCGGTGCATTCCATTGTTCATACCTTCGGTACGTCGCATTGAACTTCATCGAGTCGGTCTTGGCTACGCTTTCTAGTGGCCCATTTGAAATATGTGTCGCATATGGCCTTCAAGCACTCCTGCGCGTCGGGGCTAGCTGCCAGCTTCGGCAGGCTTTCGGCCGTATGTTGAAGTTCGGCATCGCGGGCGGATGCGTAACTTTGCGAACAAGCTCCTGACTTGCCAGCGCCGCCCGCCCGGCGCTGGGCTGCCGCACGCTTGATCTGCTTGCGGGATTTCTTGCCGTGCTGAGTAGTTTTCTTCTTGCCGTCGTTGAGGCATATGCAGGGCGCGTCGCCTTCCGTGTAGCGCGGGAACGCACTTATGGGCCCGCCACCACGCTCGGGTTCGAAAAATGCATTCTGAATAACATGATCAGACTGTTGCTTACCCTTCTTGCAGTGATTGTCGGCCTCGTCATAGGGGTGCACGTGGATGTCAATTGAGGCAAGCAACGCCAGGCAGTTCTGCCCGCCTACGGACAAGGCCGCTATGTGAACCCAAGGTGGGGTGTTGCCGACCGGAGAAGCATGATTGTTGGTGGCAAGGTCTGTGTTACGGATAACCGGCTCGCCGTCGAATTTCACGTTGTTTGACCAGGAGTTGAAGTACTCCTTGCCGGTGTTCTTCGAAGTGACAACGCCTTTTTTGGCARCACAACCCGCCTCTGTCCCTGACGTTCTGGACAAGTCGGATTTGTTCTTGATGTTAACGGTCTGGTCGCCGATCTTGACTGTGCTCGTCCCCTGCTCGGTATCGCTGGCCATCCCGAAGCTGGGGTACGGGATGGGCACCCCGGGAGGGGTCGCCGGGTTTTCGGGTGGTGTGAAGCAAACGTCAGGGAATGCGGCAATCGTCTGGGCGTTCACCGCCTTGCCGGAAATTTCCAGACCGTTTGCGAAGACATTGCCCATCAGGCGAATCTCGTCGCAAAGAGTGCGGCGCCGCAGGCGCCGGCATCGTTTGATGCTTCGATTAGCACCGGACTGCCGGCGGCGTACCCTTTACGGGACGCCGTCCAAGCCATGCCAATCATGAGCGGACCTGCTGCCGCGCCGACATTTCCAAGCGATTCGCCTGGAGACCAGATATCCTGAAAATCGTGACGGCCGCGCAATAGTCGCAAGCTTGCCAGTGCGCTCTGCTTGAACCAATATTGCTCACCAATCAGATCGGCTATGCGATAGCCGAGTCGGCTCATCTCGATGCGGGTTTCCTTGAAGGCAATTTCGTATGCCGCGGTCATGCCATCGCCACGCAAGGGCAAGTCCTCGGGATTGTAGATCGACGCGGCCTCGCGGGCCAGGCCGAGGCCGAAGAGGCGAAAGCCACGATGTCCCGATCGCTGGCATAAAACTGCGGCAGCTGCTTCGCCGGGAATAAAACCGTTGGGATTTTCGGGCGCCAGAAGTCGGTTGTTCTTCCGGTAGTGCTCGATGGCCGGAGCCGTCAGATAGCTATCGACGCCGGCGATCATCACGTAAGGTGCCTCACCGGAGGCAATCATCCTGCGCGCTTGTTCCAGCGCCACATGCCCTGATGCACGATCGTGATTGATGATGCGAGAGCGCGCGTGGGGCTCGACATCGACAATTTCAGCGATATGGTGGAGCAGACGAGCTCCGTCAGCTACCGGCCGGCCTGGCCGACTCTCCTCCGCCAAGCAGAGAATGAGTGCAGTTTGACCTCGTGCTTTGGGAACGCTTTCAAAGGCTTCGCAGATCGCCGCGGCGGCAAGATGAGCCATCCGCTTTTCGCCGATCCAGCCGCGTGGCAGCGGCACCGGCGCGCCGATCAGCCATTGACCGCCCGGCCCAAGGAAGCGAGTTTCCTGGAAACCATCGAGTCGGGCACGCATCGCTGCGCAGGCCGAGGGCGCGTCAAGGCCGACGGCCGTCACCATGCCGATTGCGGCTATATCGATTGTGATACTCATGCGTCTTCGGCCTCGTCGTCGGCGACAGTGAGGCTAGCCCGAACATAGGCGCGCCCGGTGGCGCGTGCTCGCAGCATCGACTCGGTCGGCGGGCCAACCCAGCATTCGGAAAAATCGAGGATGGTACGCTGGATACGTTGCGACACGCGCCAGACCAGCGAGAAGCGGCGCTTCTCAGTGTCCAGAAGAACAGTATCGGGAAGTATGTCGGCCTCGTACGCTTTCTGCCTGCCCTTGAATAACGTCATCGGCAATGCCGACGAGGGCAGCCGAAAACTCACACGCCCCTCCGGCGTCAGATTCACCAGCACCACTTCTTCGCCTCCTCGCGGATGGTCGATCTGCTGGTCGGGCGGCGCCATCTGGAAATAGCGCTCGTCGAAATCCTCAGGCAGGAAAGGGAAGACGTTGTCGATCCAGTTCTGGTCATAGGTACCGCCATATTCGATGCGGCCAGGCCAGCCGCGGCCCATCGGTCCGAAACTCATCGGCTTGTAGTCGCCGAAGGGCGAGCGGATTTCCTCATTGATAGCCTGCGTGTTCGGCAGGCGAAGGCCTGGAATGAACCGCTGGTTCTTCGCGCGCGACCAGCCGGTACCGACCGGGTTGTATTTGTAGCTGGCGGGAAGCTGGTCGCCGGGGTCCAGCCGGTCGACGCCACCCCAGGCGACATCGTAGGAGATCGGCAGTTTCAGGAAGGGCTGCGGTGCGGTTGCGGTGAACATGGGCCCGACAGCACGCCATTCGCGGTGGCCGACGACTTCGAACAGCTTCGACCAGTTGCCGACCTTGATGCCGACCGGCACCCGCTCCGCCGGGCGTCCGCCCGGCGCGTAGGCGCAGCCATTGGCGATCACGTCGCAGCGCGGTTTGCGGAAGGCGAAGTCGGTTTCCCACAGTGCTGCCGAATAGCCCGGCGCGCCGGTATGCGTATCGGCCATGACCAGCGGAACCTGTTCCGCCGATTTCCGCACCAGTCCGCCCGGCTTCTCCGGAAAATYGAACGTGCCCTTCACCACCACGACCAGCCACTCATGGCCGGCCTTATCCATGCCCATAGTGAACTGGTGCGGATAGCCCATCTGGTTCCAGATCTGCATCAGCTGGTCTCCCAACTCGCGGCGAAGATCTGCTCCAGCACCGGCTGCGGCGTCTGCGGATCGACATCGAAAATGTCCGAGCGCGCTGTCCACATGACGAGGTCGTCGATCGTGTCACCATCCTGTTCGACAGGTGGCGGGGACAGGGCCGTCAGGGCGGTATCCAGTTCGTCGGGCGTCAGCTCGCCCTGTCGCGCGGCGAAGGCCGCTTCCTCGATGCTGTCGAACCAGCCGTCCGCATAGGCCAGCGTGAGAGACGCCTCGGTGAGCCGCACGACGACGCTCAGGGGAAACCGGCGGCCAATCCTGTCGGCGCTTTGCACGACGATGCCCATCGAGGCGCCGAAGGAGGCGGGGCCTGCCAGAAACCGCAACGCGGTGTCCGCCGGCCAAGTTCCAAGGTCAAACAGCGGAACGATGTGCTGCGCCAGCCAGCKGTCCCAGGCGCGCACGAAATCGCCCGGCAGCCGCCGCGTCACGAAATCGCCGGTGGCTGGCATTTTGCCGTAGAAGCCGGCCGTGTTCATATCTGCGGCGGACATGTGAACTTCTTGAACATTTCGAGCGTGTAGGGGTTCTCGACGCTGGCTGCCTTGAGCTCGAAATCGGCATACATGCCTTTCGTCCCGAGCCGCAGGCTGTAGACGTCGGAGAGCTTGGTTCCGGCGAACTTGCCGCCGCGCAGCATCCTCAGCCACGCCCAACTGCCGGTCTCGTTGAGCATCACCTCGGGCGAGCCGTCGACCGGCTGGAAGGCGAGCGAGATCACGCCCGTCCCGTCCTTGCCGGGCCATGTCATCGGCTGCGGCCTTGTCGCGTTGTTGTAGTAGACGAGGTTCTGGCCATCGAGATTGAGCGTCACGCGCGCCACGTTGGGCGACAGGTCCTTCGGCTCTAGCGTGAAGTTCATCACCGGGCCGGTGCCGCCGGGGAACAGGTCGTCGCGTATGTGCCTTGCCTGTTCGAACGCCGGCAGCGCGGAAGGGTCGAGGCCGAAATCGGCGCGCCATTTCCAGGGCTCGCTGGCAGTGTCGACATAGTTGATCAGATGGTCGTTGATGAAGGCGTCGATCAGGCCGGCGGGTCCGAACAGGCGCTGGAAATCGCGCACATTGACGTCGACCGCGCTGTCCGGGCTGAAGGGATAGCGGTTGTTGAGCGCTGCCTGGCAAAAGGGCAGGATGTCGGCGCGCCAGATGGCGTTGAGCTCGTTGGTGACCGCCTTCTGCGACAGGCCRCTGGTGTCGCCAGCAATGCCGCCCAGCCAGTCGTTGATCGGCGAGGGCAGGATCTGCGCCTGYCGTGCGACCGCGCCCGTCAGCTCGGCGAGGCCGCCCTGCTTCTTGATGGCCTCCTGCGGATCGGGATTGGCGGTCACCGTCTGCAGCACGTTGGAGAGCGCGGTCAGCGCCACAACGGCGGCATCGAGCGCCGGCGGCTGGCCGTCGACTTGGGCGATAGTGCCCTTAAGCGGCTTGAAATGTTCGGCCACCAGGCTGCCCGTCATGTCGACCTGATTTGCCGAGCCGGCGCGCGGCAAAAGCTTTGCCCCCGTCTTCACCACCTTGCCCAGCTTGCCGAGCTTGGAGAGCAGCTTCGAGCCGGTCTTGRCGGCGCCGCCGCTCTTGTTGTCGGCCGACGCGTCGTCGGATCGGGTGAGATCGGTTTCCTGCACCACCGCTGTCAGCAGGCGCTTCAGCGCGGAATCGGCGCTCGAAAGGTCCTTGAGGTTTTCGCTGGCGACGTTGAGGTCGRTCAGCGGCGCCAGCCGCATGTCGCGCAGGAAGCTGTCCCACTGCGCGATATAGTCGTCGTAATAAAGCTTCAGAATATCCACCGACAGCGCCGACACTGAGGTCTCGGAATTCTCCGAGCAGCCGCCGGCGAACACCGCGCGGTCGAGCGCCGCCTGCGCGGCAACATCCTCGACGCGGTCGAGAACGGCATCATGGAAGCCGGCATAGGTGTAGGGGCCGGGAACGCCGACGCGCAGCGTCTTGTCGGAGCGCCGCGCGAACACTTTGGCGCCATTGGGTCCGGCGAAATTGGCAGGTACCCATTCCTTCACGCCGGCGACTTCCGGGTCGGYGAGCAGCTGCTTGTAGGCGCGCTCCGGCAGCGAGACCGTGCACACCGTCTTCAGCGCCTCCGCCACCAGCTCCTTGTCGGGGGCGATGTAGCTGTCGTCGACCGCCATGCGGCGGATCGCGGCAAGCTGGTGGTCCTCGGCATCGGTGGTGGGGAAGGACGGGGCTGCAGCAAATTGCGGCAGGCTGTTCACCCACCAGTTCTGGACGAAGTCGGGGTCCATCTGCGACAGGCCCGTCATCATGCGATAGGTCTTCAGCGCGCCGAGCATGAAGTCCGGATCGCGGATCTGTCGCCACATCGTTGCTTCGAGCAGTGCCACCATATGCGGCTCCAGCACGTTGCGCAGCGCATGGTCGTAGGTGTCGGTCTGCGCCCGCACCAGCTCCGCCGAGGCGGTCGGCCCGAGCAGGTTGTGGGCCGCATCCGGCGGCGCGGTGCGGGCCGTAGCCACCGCGTCCATCGCGGCCAGCGCGCCGTCCATCGTCGGCTGCTCCACCGATGCCGGCGTGGCGGAAACGTCCGTCAGCGGCGCCTGCAGCGCCTCGAACTGGCCGGCCTGCGCGGTGATGGCGTTGCGGTTGTCGAGATAGGACCAGGTAAACAATCCGACGGCGAGCAGCGCCACGGCCGAGCATGCGGCCGCCGCGCCGCGCCAGATCCAGGCGCGGCGGCGCTGCGCCAGCGGATCGAACGTGCCGAGGCCGGCTTCCTTGAAGATGACCTCGGTCAGAAGATTGCGGAGGAAGAAGCTGCGCTTCTCGACGCGCGGCGCGAGCATCGCGCGGCGCGGCGGCAGGCCGAAGGAGGAGGAAAGCGCCGCGGTGAGCCGGTCGATCGGCGCGCCTTCCTGTGTCGCCGACGTCAGATAGAGGCCGCGCAGCCAGGCCGCCTCTTCGTAGCGGCTTTCACCGAACATCGCCTCGACCAGCACCTGGATCGGCTCGGAGAGGCTGGCGAGCTGGGCCGGGAAGCGGAAGATCTCGGCGCGCGAGCCGAGCTTATCCTCGTCCTCAAGCCGCGGCACCAGCCGCCGCTCCAGTTCCGCGGCAAGCCTGGCCAGCTCCGTCTGTATCATGCCGGCGTCGACCCGCGCATCGAGCGCGAACGTCGTTCCCCACACCTGTTCGCGAGCGGCGGTCGACAAGCCGCCGAAGAAGGCCTCGAACCCCTTGATCAGGTCGGCCTTGGTCAGCATCAGGTAGACGGGCAGGCGGATTTCGAGCCGGTCGTTGAGCTCCGCCAGCCGGCGGCGGATCTTGCGGCCATGCGCCTTGATCGCATCGTCGCCTTCCGAGAGCGTGTCGATCGACAGCGCGACGATGACGCCGTTCAGCGCCCGTCGGCCCCGATGTTTCTTCAGCAGGTCGAGGAAGCCCAGCCATTCCGCCGCGTCGACGTCCGGCTGGCTTTCCTGCTGGACGTAGCGGCCGGCGGTGTCGATCAGAACCGCGTTCTCCGAGAAGAACCAGTCGCAATTGCGCGTGCCGCCGACGCCCTGCAGATCGTCGGTGAGATCGATCGGGAAGTTGAGGCCCGATTGGCGCAGCGCCGTGGTCTTGCCGGTGGCCGGCGGTCCGACGATGACATACCACGGGATCTCGCGCAGGAATTTTCTGCCGCCGAGCTTGCGCCGTTTGAGCTCCGCCATCACCTCGGCGAATTTGGCGCCGACGGCCGCGACGCTTTCCTCGCCGGGGGTGAGCTGCTTCTCCACCGCAGGCGCCGCGATCTCAGCGACAAACATGCGGTTGGCGCGGATGGCGCGGCGCTGGGCGATGATCAGCCAGATCAGCCACAGGATGATCAATCCCGCGATGATGGCGATGCGCACATTGTCGGAATCGAACGGTGAATAGGGGCCGACCTGGACGATCGGGYCGAACACCCAGATGAGAAGCGAAAGCAGCGCGATGCCGATCAGCGTCCACAGGAAGCGCGAGGTGAGAACCGCCCAGAGGAAGCGCAGGATGAACATCTCAGAGCCTCTTCTCGACCAGCACCTCGACGCGCCGGTTGAGCGCCCGGCCCTCGCGTGTCGAGTTGTCTGCCACGGGGTCGGTTTCCGCGCGCCCTTCGGAATGGACGCGCTCCTTCGGCACGCCGGCCTGCACCAGCAGGTTGGYTATCGTCTCGGCCCGCGCTTCCGAAAGCCGCTGGTTGGTCGCAAGCGGGTTGGACTTTTGCAGTCGCACATTGTCGGTATGACCGACGACGGTGATGTTGCCGATCAGCTCCTGATTGGCGAGGATCACCTTGGCGATCGACGCCACCAGCGGTTCGTAGCCTTCGGTAAGCGTCGCGCGTGACGACTGGAAAAGCTCGGGGTTGGAAGACTGGATGATGAGTTTGGCCAGCGAAACGCTCTCTGTGCCGCTCAGTGCCCCCTTGAGGCCATCCGGCGCCTCGGCCTTGAATTCCGGCAGCAGCGCGAAATCGACCGGCTCCGGCTGCGGCGCTTCGGGTTCGGGCGCGTCGACCTTGGGCGCGGCGCGGGCGACATCCGTGCGCTGCGGCGGCGGCAGCGCGCGCACCAGGGCGGAAAGCTCGACCGCCTGGCTGCTCAGCCCCATCGAAAGCCCGACATAGGCGGCGGCGGCGATGACAACCGCGGCAAGCGCCATCACCCAGATCGGAACGATGAATCGCTGCGGCTCGTCGGGAGCGACCACGCCCCTCCAGTTCGGCGACAGCGGCGCGTCTTCGGCGTCAGCGTTGCGCAGGAAGCGGGCTGCCGCCACGCGCACGGCGTTGAGCGAACGGTCGCCGGCGCGGCCGGGCACGCGATATTTGCCGCGGAAGCCGAGCGCCAGGCAGTAATATTGCAATTCCAGCAATTCGCGGTCGCGGTTCGGGTGCCGCTCCAGTTCGTCGAGACGAGAGAAGAACTGCGTGCCGGCATCGACGTCGCCGCGCAGCATGACCACCAGCGGCTGGCGCGGCCATGCGCTGGCGCCGCCCCAGGGCGTGTTGAGCGCGAGATCGTCGAGCAGCGCGGCCACCGCCCAGGCGGCCTGGTCGGCCCGCTCCAGCGAGGAGCCTGCCGCCATGGCGGCATCGCGCGCCCGCACCAACTCGTCGAGCAGGCGCGTGCGCAACACCTCCGGGTTCTCCGGTGCCAGCGCGCTTTCGAGCTCCGGCGCGAATTCGAGCAGCGGCGCGAATGTGTTGATGAGCATGTTGGGATGCGCGCGCGCCCGCTTTACCGGCGCGCTCGGCGTCAGCGGCGTCATCGGCCGGGGAGACGCGCCGGTCAGYCTGATCCGCGTGCGTTCGCGATCCTCCGACAGTCCGAAAGGATCATCCCGGCTCATGGCCTCACCTGTTCACCGAATAGCAGTCGACCTGCGGCTCGCTCGGCAGCACACCGGAAACGCCGATGACGAAGCCGGGGGCGTCGAGCAGCGAGGCCCAATGCTCGCTCTTCTGATCCAGCTCCAGGCACAGCCGGTCGCCGTCGTAGGGGATCTCGCGCGGCTGCGAGTGCAGCGGCTTCAGCGGGATGCCGGGCAGACGCGACTTCCACAGGCCCTCGAACTGGTCCGCCGCGCCGACGGTCGCCTGGTTGACGAAGATCTTGCGCAGCGCGTCCTCCGACAGCTCGGAGCCGACCCGGATGACGATGCGGCTGGCGACCAGAAGCTTCGGATTGTCGATGCGGACCTTCCACACATTGGTCGAATGCCGCATGACCGGCAGTGCGCGCGATTTCGGCTCGATGTAGCGCAGGCTGAGGATGAGCGAGCGCAAGGCGTCGGCGAGCGCCATATAGGCCGGGCCGGGCGCCATATGGTCATAGGCCGGCAGCTCGCCGAGCCGTCGCGAGCTGGAGCCGTAGGTCGCCATCTCGCCGGCGAGGCCGGCAAGCTCGAGGTAGAGCTCGGCCGGATGGAAGACGTCCTGCGCCAGCATATGGGCAAGCCGCGGCTTGGCCGCATTGGCGAGATGGAGCATCAGCAGGTCCTCGACGCTCCGGCCGGGTCCACCCATCACCATCTTGCCATGCGCCTCGGCGATCTGGTCGAGGCCAGTGACGACCTCCTGCAGCAATTGCCGGTACCAGGCGACTGCGCCGRTGATCAGCGTCGGCGGCAGGAAGCTCTCGTCGAGCGAAACACCGCCGTCGGCGCGAACGCCCTTGATGTCGGCGACCGGCAGCGCGGTATAGCCGCCGACCGACTTGCCGGGTGCCAAGAGCACCGCCTGCGGCCGGGCGATCTCGATCTCTTCCGGGTCGGCGCCGCCCTGCACGGCATCGCGCACCGAGACGATCCTGCCGTGATAGCGCGCGCCGGTCGATGCGGCATGCGCCGGATCGAACCCGACGCCTCCGGGCGGCTCGAGCGGCAGGGCGACCAGCACCGAACCGGCGCCGGTGTCTGCCGTGACCGGCAACGGTTTCGGCGCGTCCATCAATTCCGGAATGGAAAAGGGCGTGCCGTCCGGGAAGATACCCCTTGCCGATACGATCGAAACCTGGCCGGCATCGAGCAGCGACTGGTCGAGCGTCAGCTGCTGGAAGCCGAACGTGTGGAGTTGGCCGGCCTGCAAGGCGCCGCGCACCATCGTCTCGAAGAACCGGTCCTGCTGCTGGAAGTGCTGGGTCCTCAAGAAGAGACCCTCGGACCACAGCACCCYGTTTGCGTCGCTCATGCCGTTGCTCTCTGCACTGCCACCCCTTGTCTCGCTGTCAGGCGGAAATGCCGCCTTTGCCGAGGCTGACGTTGATGGTGAATTTCGATCCGGGCGACACCGACTTGGTCGTGCGCCAGTTGCGTCCGCCGGGCTCGCGGATCAGGGCGACGAAGCCCAGCGCCGCCGCGTTCGGCTCGACCGTGATGGTTTTTGCCGCCGTCTTGCCCGGCGCGACGGAGATGGTGTCCGATCCGATGAGGTCGGCGCYGAGCGCCGAGCCCGCATCGCCCTGCAGCGCGAAATAATCGGCCGAGTTGAATTTGCCGGTGCTGGCGAGCCGCATCACCAGCACCGTCACCGGCCGATCGCCGCCGCCGGGGCCCGGATTCATGCCGGCGCCACCGGCCACATTGACCGTGATGACCGATGGTTTCGGCGGGCCGCTCTGGCATGCCGCAAGCAGCCCCGTCGCGCCGAGGGCAACGATGAATTCGCGTCGATCGATCATGTATTACTCCTCCTCGTAAGCATCCCTGAAGTCGGCGCCGATTTCGCCCAGGAAGCTCGATTCCGCGCTCTGGGCGATGTCGCGATGGCGTTTCTGGTAAAGCTCCCACAGCTTGGCGCTGCGCCCGCCCGAAAGCAGGTTGCCGATCGCGGAATTGGATTTCAGCTCTTCCTCGATCGCCGCCGGATCGAAGCGGTCGATCATGCGCCGGAGCGCGGCCTGAACGCCGCGCCAGGCGCGCACATGGTGCTGCGCGAGGTCCTTCACCGCATCGCTGATCGCCGCCTCGCCGGAGAGAAAGCCCGGGCTGCGCTCCGAGATGATGGTGACGATGACATCCTCGACGGTGGGCAGGAATTTGAGCGGATTGACCTCGGAGGCCCCGACTACCGTCTGGGCGACGCGCGCGCTTCCCTTCTCTTCGGCGCGCTTGCGCAGGAGCTGGATCAGGCCATCCAGCATCAGCCGGTACTCGCGCCCGAACTTCTCCATTTCGGCGACCGGATCGCGCCCCGGGAAATCGGCTTCCTCGACGCCCATGCCGCGCAGGAATGCGGCGCGCAGCGCCATGTCGCCTGGCCCGGGCTGGGCGGAACGGGACGGCTTTGAGGCGGGGGCGTGGCGTGGCGCGGCAGGGGGCTCGGCCGCCTGGCTCGGCATGTCCCACGGATGCGCCGCCTGCGGCTTTTCGGCTTGTCGCTCGCGTCGGCTGGCAGAGCCGGCGCCGTTGCTCGGGGCAGGCGTCGGGGCCGGCCCGAACCCGAAATCGTCATTGAAGCTCGCCGGTTTCGGCGCGGGCTCCGCCGCGCTGCCATGGGACGGCATGTCGCCAAAGCCGAACGGATCCGGCCGGCCAGGTGCCGCGGCGTCGCTGGATACCGGTGTCGGCACCGGGTCGAGGCTGAACGGGTCGTCGAAGGCAGGCGAACTGCGCCGGTTCGCGGCACGATCGTAGGCGCCCGGCACCGGCTGCTCGAACGGGTCCGGCAGGTCGGCCGGACGCGGTTGCCGCGGCTCTTCCTCGACTTTGGCCGAGAAGAAATCGTCGCCGCCGATGGCAGGCGAAGCGCGTGGCTCCGGCGGCGACCATGCGGGGGCGGAACGGTTGGCGACCTGACCAACCGACGTCCGGCTCGCGTTGGGCTGGACCTCGACGTAGAGCACGTAGTCGCCCATCCTCAGCCGCATGCCGCTTTGCAGGCGTGTCGACCTGCCGGCGCCGAGCGGGCTGTCGGAATCGTCGATGAACAACCCGCTGCTCGACGTGTCGGTGACGAAATAGCCGTCGCGGCCGCCGCTGATCTTGCAATGGGCGCGCGAGACGAACATGTCCGGATCGTCGATCTGCCAGCCGGCATCGGCGCTGCGACCGATCACCAGTTCGCCCTCGTCGAGGCGGGTCTGTCTGACCACCTGGGAGCGTGGCCCCTGTTCGAGCGTCAGCACCAGGCTCATGCCGCCGCCTCCGCCATTTCCGGCCGCCAGCCGACAACCGTATGCAGCTTGAGGTCGTCGGCGTCTCCCCTGTCGGCGGGTCGTGCAAGCCAGGCGGTCCGGCCGAGCTGGACGGTTCCGATCTTCGGCGGCGGCACGGCCTCGCGCGCGAGCACGATCCTGAGATCGACGTCGAGCGTCTCGCCGATCATGTCGCGCACCGCCTTCTTGAACAGCGCCAGGCGGCGGCTTCCCGGCAGGAATGCCTTGAAGTCGTCGAGGCTGAGCGGGCCGACGCGCAATTCGATCCGGCTCTGGCGGCTGAAGACGCGCGGCCCGATCGTCGCTCCGCGCCCGAGCGCCGCATAGGCCTTGCCGACGCGGCTCTGCAGCGCCGCCGGTATGGTGATCCAGGCGGCGACGAATTCCTTGATTTGCACCGGCACCTTGAAGGCCGTGGCGAGGAACAGCGTCAGCCGCTCAGGTCCGTCGACCTGGTTGGCGAGCGATCCGGCCTGGCGCAGCCTCACCGTGTCGAGCTCGGGATCCTGGGTGCCCGGAAGCCCGATCCCCGCCATGGCTTCGAGCATGGCGCGGACACGCCCGCCGACAGAACGCTCGACCTGCACAGCCGGATGCGCGTCCGCCCAGGCCCGGTAGTAAAGGGCGATCATGCGATGCTGCAGGATGTTGACAAAGTCGACGAAGGTCGTGTCGCTGGTTTGCTCCGCCTCCGTTCCGGTGAACCAGCGCTGCGACAGCCGGTCGAGAACCCAGCGCGTCAGATGTAACGGCATGGGGCCTTCAGGTCCGAGCAGCCCGAGATTGGCGATGGTGACCCGCGCCGGCGCCTTTTCGCTCGCCTCCTGGAATTTGATCACATCCCTCGCCGAGAAGCTCAGCCGCACATGCTGGCCGAGCCGTGCCGGCTCGCGATTGGCCTGGCCGGAATAGCCGAACAGCCCGCCGCTCTGCTCCAGCCGGCGCAGCAGCTCGAAAAAGTCGAAGCTTTCCGACAGCGCCTCGCCTCCGTTCGTGGCGGTCGCGTCAGGCGCGGGGCTGCCTAGATCAGGTAGCGATTGCCGGGCGTCATCGGCCATGGCACATCCTCCTGCTTCTGCAGCAGCCGCGTGCGCGTCCGCACGAAGCCGTTTATTCCGGCATGGCGGGCAAACAGCCGCGCCAGCAGGGCCGAAAGCAGCAGCGTGCTTTGCCCCGCCAGCACCGACTGGTCGACATGCAGCGTCACTTCCGTGCCCCGCCCGAAACACATCGGCCCGTCGATCTTGAGCCGCTCGATGACCGGGCGCGAATCGATGCGCACGATCGAATGGACGTTGCGTGCAAGCCTCGGATCGCCACGGTCGGCATAGAGGTCGAGCAGCGCATGCAGCGGGTCGACGCCGCGGCCTTCCTTGGCGAGGCTGAGGAAATTGAGCGAGAGCTGCGCCACCAGACGCCAGGCGAGATTGTCGGCGCGCGATTCGCCTTCCGCGCCCRCCGGCAGCGATGCCGGGATCRCCGGCTGCGGCGGGCGCAGCGCGCCAAGCAGCCTCACCGCTTCGACCGGATCGGCCGTCTCCAGCGTCAGCGTCGGCGTATCGTCGAGGATCGGCAGGTCGCGGTTGGTGCAGAGCGCCGTCACGTCGAGCCGCTTGAGCGGCCGGTTGGCCGGGCTCCCCGCGGGCCGCGAGGCCGCCAGGAAGACGTCGTCTCCGGTGTAGGAGGTGCGGGTCACGCCGTCGCGCCGCTCGTCTTCCGTCGCCCGGCGCGGGCGCCGTTCGGTCGAATAGACCCAGCCGCCGCCGCGGTTCTGTCCGAGGCTGAAGAGCTCGGGAATTTCTGCCTCGCTGCCTTCCGCGTCGGCGTCTTCCACGCGGGTCACCCGAAAGATCTCGAAATCGCGTGCGCGCGTCCGATCGGCATGCACGACCTGCCGCGTCCTGCGCGGATCGATCTCGATGACGTTGCATTCCCGCTCGAACAGATTGATGAGCGGCGTCGCGAAGAGCTCGAAATCGGCCGGTGTCACATCGGCGAGCTCCGGCACCGGGCGCCGGAACAGGAAGATGATTTCTATTCCTCCCTCGCATTTGCGCACCACCGGCTGCAGGCCGCAGACCCGCACAAAATGGAAGCGCTCGGGGATCATGAAATATTCGCGCAGCAGCCGGTAACCCTCGAAGGTCGGGCGCGTGCGCGGCATCAGCGCCTCGTCGTCGCGGATGCCGACCATCTCGGGCTCGGGCAGGGTCGAGAGCGGATTGGTCTTGCCTTCCGGCCGCGCGCCGACGGCCGAGCAGGCGCCGAAGATCGCGTCGAACAGAAGCGGCGCCTTGGTGCGCCCGGCGAAATAGAGATCGAGGCGATCTAACGCGAGTTCGCTGAGCTTGCCCTGCCCGGTCCGGGCGAGCGCGATGCGCAGCGCCGCTTCGCCGCGCACGCCGCCGACAGGGCCGATGCCTGCCGCCGCCAGCCCGCTGCGGTCCTGGAAATAGCTGACCGAGGTTATCGCGATCGGCCACAGCGTGACCTCCTGCGCGGTGGTGAAGGTTGAGCGCGTCGACAGTCCCGGATGCAGGCTGGAGACCAGGCGCGTGCCGCGTGCCACCGAATGGCCGGCGATCATCGACTGCACCTGCTGCCCTGGCTTCAGCACGGCCATCGCCGTTGCCGGCGCCGGCGTCACCAGGTCCGGATAGAGCACGTCGAGCACGGCGCGCGAGAAGCGCGAGCGCTCCGCGTCCACCTTCAGCCGCGTGCGCGCGGCAAGGAAGGCCACGCCGTCGAGCAGCCGTTCGACATAGGGATCGGGGCACGGAACCGTGTCGAGGGAAAGATTGCGGGCAACCGCCGGATGCATGTCGGCGAATTCCGCGGCCAGCGCGCGGATATGGGTCAGCTCCTCTTCGTAATATTCGACGAAGACCCGATCCATCTCAGGTCTCCCTGAACTCGGTTCGCGCCAGGCCGTTGTCGAGATTGATCATGGTGCGCAGCCGCATGCGCTCCGGCGTCGGCGTCATGATCAGCACGGCGTCGATCTCGATCTTCAGGCCGACGCTCTTGTCGCCGAGGGTGACATTGACCGTCGTGGCGCTCTCCTTGAGACGCGGCTCGAAGGTGGCGAGCACCGAGYGAATCTCGCGCGCCAGCGCATCGCGGTCGAAGTCCCGCGACGAGCGGCCGGAGAAGGACGGCACRCCGTAGTTGACCACGCTGCGCCGCACTTCCGGGAAGTCGGCAAGCGAGGGCAGCTCTTCCAACGGCTGTTCCTGCTCGGCGTCGGAAAGCATCGGAACGGATTCAAATCGTTCGGTATTGAACAGGGCTTCGATGTCGCGCCGGACGGCTTCCTTGAGCACGCGCGCCGACACCACCACGCCGCGGCTTTCGATCTCGGCGCGGTGCTCGGTCTGGAAGACCAGACGGTGCAGCCGACGCTTCTGGTCCGGCGTGAGTTCCGCATCGGCATCGATGGCCCGCGCGCTGCCGGCAAGAAGAGCTTCCACGCGCTCGGCGCCGAGCTCTTCCTGCAACTGCCGGCTGAGCCCGTCTATCTCCGAGGTCAGGCCGGGCAGGTCGTTGATGAGGCGGTCCCACAGGGAGGGCTGGACCGCCTCGCGCTTTGCCCGCGAACTGCCGGCTAGCTGCGCCTTGTTCGCGCCGGGCCGCCTGGCCTCACTTGCCGACATAGACATCCATTTCGATCTCGTCGTCCTTGTTGTAGACGAACTTGATCTTCTTGTAGGCGAAGCTGACCTCTTCCTCGATCAGATCGGCTTCGTCATCGGCCTGCGTCATGTCGTATTCCATGATCGAGGCATCGGTGAGCGTGACGACCAGATAGTCGCTGGTCTCACCGTCGATGGTGCGGCGTGCCGAAAACACCACCTCGTCGAGCGCCTTGTTTTCGAACAATRCCTTCTTCAGGTAGGGCGACGACTTGTCGTAATGCTTGGTGAATTTGATCATGCCGAGCGCTACGCGGCCGCGGCGGGAGAGCGAGTTTGGGTCGTAGGGCGCAACCATCTTGTAGTCGACGCCATGGACCTCAATCTCATCCTCGTGGCCGTCGCGCTTGCTGGGCCCCTTGATGTCCGGAACTTTCAGAAACCCATCGATCTTCATTGTTGTCGGCATTGTCTTTCTCCACCGCTGTCAAACGAAACAAGATCACTGCGCTTACGATTTCACCCCTTCACTGACGGCAGTTCCGACACCAGCCGGAGCGAGGCGTTGATACCTTCCAGCTGGTAGTGCGGACGCAGATAGAAACGGGCATTGTAGTAACCGGGCCGGCCTTCGACGCTGTCGACCTGGACCTCGGCCGCGGCCAGCGGGCGCTTGGCGCGCGCCTTGTCGTCGGCGAAGGCAGGGTTGGCCAGCACGTACCGGTTGATCCATTCGGTCAACCAGATCTGCATGTCGGAGCGTTCCTTGAACGAGCCGATCTTGTCGCGCGCGATCGCCTTGAGATAGTGCGCGAAGCGCGAGACGGGGAACAGATAGGGCAGGTTGGCGGAGAGACGCTCGTTCGCCTGTGCGTCGGGATCGACCAGGCGGCCGGCGCGGGTCTCGTCGTCCTGCAGCGAATGGGCGCCGATGAAAGCCGCGAGGTCGGTGTTCTTGCGGTGCAGGATAGGCATCAGGCCGAGCTTGGCCAGTTCCGCCTCGCGCCGGTCGTCGATGGCGACCTCCGTCGGGCATTTCATCGCGATCGAGCCGTCGTCCGTCGGGAAGGCGTGCACAGGCAAGTTGAGCACCGTGCCGCCGTTCTCGACGCCGCGGATCTGCGTGCCCCAGCCAAAGAGCTTGTGGCTACGGTTGATGTTCACGCCCATCGGGAAGGCGGCGTTCATCCAGACATATTTGTTGTGGTCTCCGCCCACCTCCTCCTCGAAGGTGAACCCTTTCACCGGTACGGTCTCGGTGCCGTAGGGCAGGCGCGCCAGCACACGCGGCATGGTGAGGCCGATATAGCGGGCGTCCTCGCTCTCGCGCAGCGACTGCCACGACGCATAGGCCGGGTTCGACACGATCATCTGCAGGTCCTGCGGGTTCGGAAGTTCCTGCCAGCTGTCCATGCGGAACAGGCGCGGCGAGGCGGCGGCGATGAAGGGCGTGTGCGCGGACGCGCAGATGCCCGAAATGTTGCGCAGCAGGCCGACGTCGCGCGGATGGTTCGAGAATTCGTAGGCGCCGATGATGCAGCCGATTGGCTCGCCGCCCAGCRTCGAATACTCGTCCGTGTAGACCTTCTTGAAGATCGGGCTCTGGTCCCACATCTGGCCTTCATAGTCTTCCAGCGTGTCGGCCAGCTGCTCCTTGGAGATGTTCATCACCCGGATCTTGAGGTGCTTCGCATCCGTCTCGGTGTTGTTGACGAGGTACCACAGGCCGCGCCATGTCCCTTCCATCTCGCGCACTTCAGGCGCGTGCAGGATCTCGTTGACCTGCGTCGTCAGCATCTTGTCGATGCCGGCGATCAGCGACTTGATCGACTTGATCGCATTGGACGAGATGGTCGTGGTCTCGGAGCGCGACTGCGCGGCCAGCGCCAGRTTGCGCACCAACTGCTGCAGCTTCTCGCTGTCGTCCTTCTTGACCTTGAAATCCTTTTCCAGGAGTCCGCTGAATTCGCCGAGATCGATGGTTTCCGCCTCGGCGGTGGCGGTTGCAGTGGTTTGTTGCTCAGCCATGACTTACTCCTCGGCCTTGCCGTCAGACATCGCCTGGCTGGCGATCTTGCTCAGCAGCGGCTCGTTGTTGAGAAGCTGCGCGATGCGCTTCTCGGCGTCGACGCGGCCGTCCATGAAGCCGAGCAGCTCTTCGAGCTGACGGCGCATCTTGAGGATCTCGGCCAGTTGCGGGACCTGCTCGGCGATCTTGTCCGGCGCGAAATCGCCCATCTTCGAGAAGGTGAGATCGACCGCCAGTTCCTCCTCCCGCTCGGCGCCCTCGGCCTGCGGCAGCGTGTTCTTCACCCGCGCCTTCACGCGCGGCCCCATCGCCTCCATGAATTTCGGGAAGCGGTTGGCGTCAGTTTCGACGAAGTTGCGGTCCAGCACCGACTTCATCGCTTCCTTGGTCTGTGAAGCGCCGGAAAGATCGGCCATCACGGCCATGACGAACGGCAGTTCGATCGTCGTCGGGCTGCCGTAGGTTTCAACGTCGTAGGCGATCTGCACGCGCGGGGCGCGGTTTCTTTCGATGACCTTCGCTTTGCTCTCTGCTGGCATGCTTGTTACCTTTCATCCTTCTGGGCCGGCTTCTTCGGATCGGGGACACCGGCAAGCAGCCGGAACTCCTTCAGCCCCGACGGGGCGAGATCCTCCATCAGTTCCACGAAATCCATGTGCACCATGCGGCGCACGCGGCGGGCGAGATGCGGTATCGGGCTCGACGGTTCGGTGCGGTCATAGAAGGCGACGACGAGGTCGAGGCATTTGACGACGTCGTCGCGCGAGGTGATCCGGTCGGGCAGCCCGGCGCTCGGTTCCGCATAGCCTGCGACACTTRCCATCGGTTCGGCTCCCATTGCTGAGGCTCCCATCGCGTCTGCGCCATGACCGTTTCGGGCGGGTGATGCCGGTTCGGCCGRCTGCTGATTTGGCTTTGCGGCCCCGTTGGCCGTGGCGCCGGCGGCCGAATTACGCTCCAGCGTCGTCAGCAAGCGCTGCAGGAAGCGTCTCAATTCCGGGATGGTGGGGCCGTTGCCGTCGATGCGCTTGTTGAGGGCGGCGTCGACTTCGTCGAGGGCGGCGATCACGGCGCGGGCGTCGGCGAGCAGCGAGGTCATCGCGTCGCCCGCCTGGTCGATCTGCGCCGCGCAGCCGCTGCGCACCCGGTTCAATAGTTGGCTATGGGCACTCGTCAGCGCCGCCTTCTCGGCCGCGTTCAGCCCCGAAGCCGCCTCCTGCAGCATGACGCGCTCGTCGAGCGCGGCTTGTTCAAGATCGCGCCCGCTGATCGGTCCGATCTGGCGCGGCGAGAAGAAGACCATCTCGCGAAGGTTCGCCAGCAGCCCTTGCTGGCCGTTCTGGAGATCGAGCAGGGCATTGATGCGGCGCAGGGCGGCGTCGCGCGGCGGCGCGTTYGGCCGCAATGCCGGATGCATCGTGTCCCAATATTGGTCGAAGGTCCCGGCGATGAGGGTCAGACCCCGCGCCAGGCCGGCCAGCCGCTCTTCGTTGGCCAGCGCCCGCGCGACAATGACCAGCAGGCGCAGGTCACGGCCGCGGGAACGCAACTCTTCCGCCTTGTCGAGGACAGCGRCCCAGTCGACCGGGGTGGATTGCGCTGTAGGCTTGTTGTTGCCGTCATGGACGACCTTGATCTGGGGCTCCGYCAGGCGCTCCAGCTCGTGAAAGGCCGGGTCGTTGCGCAAGTCCTCTCCCGACGGATTCTCACCGTTCAGAGGATTCAGCCAGAGTGCGAGATCAATCACACTAACCCCCCAGCCCGCGGCCCCGAGACCACTATGTGATGCAACGTTATCACACGGTCTCACTCTACCACAATTGAGCATCTGCTCAAAAACTAACGGAAGCTAAACGCGACCGTTTTCGTCGGCGAAACCCATGGCGCGATTGYYGGGCCGGGTATGTGAAATGGYTCGCATAGCCCGGACGGTAATCCGGTGTTTGTTGTATGAGTTTGCAAGGCTTGAGTAACCGGGCGGTGCCGCCCGGACAGATCCAGGCGGCCTGTCCGTCATGYGGCTTTGTCAAGCAGCCGCTTATATGGCAGGGTACGGTCGGCAGATTGCGGGAGCAGGTTCGATGGAACAGCGCCGGTCATCGCAGAGCTTCAAGCGTAAGGAACTGGTCGCCAAGCTCAATGCCACAGGGGTGCGCGCCTTCAAGGCCGCGGCCGACACGGCCAAGCTGCGCGGCAATCCCTATGTCGAGCTCGTCCATTTCATCCAGCAGCTGGTGCTCTCCGAGCGCTCGGACGTGCAGATGATCATCGCCGATGCCGGGTTGGACGTCAGCCGGCTGACGGCGGACATGACCCGCGCCATCGACAAACTGCCTTATGGCGCCACCTCGATTGAAGAGTTCTCCGACCATATCTTCCACGCCATCCAGGAAGCCTGGAGCTTGGCGGAGCTTGAGTTCGGCACCAAGGAGGTGCGCAGCGCCCATATCCTGCTTGCCTGCCTGAAGACGCCGATGCTGGAAGGCTTGGTGTCGAAGATCAGCGCCGAGTTCGACAAGATCGATGCCGACGCCGTCATTTCTCGCTTCGCCGATGTCACCGAAGGCTCGCTCGAAGCCGGCTCACCTCCCGCGCCAGCCGCCCCCGAGACGCCGATGAAGCGCGGCCCGGGGGGGGATTCGGCGCTGGCGAAATACGCCACCGACCTCACCCAGCGCGCCCGCGACGGCAAGATCGATCCGGTCGTCGGCCGCGATCCCGAGATCCGCCAGATCGTCGACATCCTGATGCGACGCCGGCAAAACAACCCGATCCTGACCGGCGAGGCGGGTGTCGGCAAAACGGCCGTGGTCGAAGGATTTGCCCTGCGCATTGCCCAGGGCGACGTGCCGCCGACACTGCAGAATGTCAGCGTGCGCATGCTCGATGTCGGGCTGATGCAGGCGGGCGCCAGCGTCAAGGGCGAGTTCGAGAAGCGRCTGAAGGCCGTCATCGACGAGGTCCAGGCGTCCGAGACGCCGATCATCCTGTTTATCGACGAGGCGCACACCCTGATCGGCGCCGGCGGCGCGGCCGGCACCGGCGACGCGGCCAACCTGCTCAAGCCGGCGCTGGCGCGCGGCGAGCTGCGCACTATCGCCGCCACCACCTGGGCCGAATACAAGCAGCATATCGAGAAGGACCCGGCGCTGACCCGCCGTTTCCAGGTGGTCAGGATCGAAGAACCCTCGGAAGCGGTAGCCGTGCTGATGCTGCGCGGCGTCGCCGGCGTGCTCGAGCAGCACCACAAGGTGCAGATCCTGGACGAGGCCATCGAGGCGGCGGTTGCGCTTTCGCACCGCTACATCCCCGCCAGGCAATTGCCGGACAAGGCGGTCAGCCTGCTCGACACGGCTTGTGCCCGCGTCGCGGTCTCGCAGCATGCCACGCCCGCCGAGGTCGAGGACATTCTGCGCCGCCGCCAGGCGCTGGAGGTCGAGCGCGGCATCATCGGTCGCGAGGCGGCGATCGGCATCGACGTTGCCGACCGGCAGGCTCGCGTCGACGCCGGTCTGGCGGAAACCGAGACCACTTTAGCCGCTGCCCAGGCGCGCTGGGATCGCGAAAAGGCGCTGGTCAGCGAGATCCTCGACCTGCGCGCCAGACTGCGCGGTGAGGGCGTCCCGCTCGACGCGGCGGCGGGCGAGGAAGCCGCCGGAGAAGAGGACGCCGAAGCGACGCAAGCGAAGGTGTCAGAGAAACAGGCAGCCGAAAGCAAAACTGCCGACGCCGGATCTCGCAAAGCCATCGCCGCGAAAAGCAACGGGACCACGGCCGATGTGGCAAAGCCCGAAGCAGCTTCTGCCGAGACGGCTGCCGAAGCCCCCGAGGCCGATCTCGCGCGGCTGCGCGAACTGATGGCGGAGCTGGCAGCGGCGCAGGGCGAGACGCCGCTGATCCTGCCTTCAGTCGACCGCAATGCCGTTGCCGCCGTGGTGCAGGACTGGACCGGCATCCCGACGGGACGGATGCTGTCCAGCCAGACCGAGAAGGCCCTCAGGCTGGCCGCCACCTTGTCCGAGCGGGTGGTCGGCCAGGACCATGCAATGGAGATGATCGCCAGGCGCGTGCAGACCAGCCGCGCCGGTCTCGGCGCGCCGGAAAAGCCGGTGGGTGTTTTCCTGCTCTGCGGCCCTTCCGGCGTCGGCAAGACCGAGACGGCCCTGGCGCTGGCCGAGACGCTCTATGGCGGCGAGCAGAACCTGATTTCCATCAACATGTCCGAGTTCCAGGAGGCGCATACCGTCTCGACGCTGAAGGGCGCCCCGCCCGGCTATGTCGGCTACGGCAAGGGCGGTATCCTGACCGAGGCGGTGCGCAGGAAACCCTATTCGGTGATCCTGCTCGACGAGGTCGAGAAGGCGCACCCCGACGTGCACGAGATCTTCTTCCAGGTCTTCGACAAGGGCATGATGGACGACAGCGAGGGCCGGCGCATCGACTTCAAGAACACGCTGATCCTGCTCACCTCCAATGTCGGTTCCGACGTCATCATGGAGCGGACGAAGAACGGCACGGTGCGAACTGGCATCGACGACCTCGACACCGCGCTACGCGCCCCGCTGCTGAAAGTGTTCCCAGCCGCCTTCCTCGGCCGCGTGGTGACCATCCCGTATTATCCGCTGTCGGATGCGATGATCGAGGCGATTACCCGTCACCAGTTCGCCAAGATCGCGCGGCGCCTCAGGGCAACCAACGATGCCGAACTGGTCATCGGCGACGGCGTCATGAATCTGGTCAAGGCGCGCTGCACCGAAATCGAATCCGGCGGGCGAATGATCGATGCCATCCTGACCAATACGTTGCTGCCGGAATTGAGCCGCGGGGTGCTCAACCGCTCGCTCGAGGGCGAGAAGACGACGAAGGTCACCGTGGGCGCCTCTTCAGAAGGCTTCACTTACGCCTTCGAGTAAAGGGATCTGTCCTGGACAAGTCTGACTCCGTCGAGCAAAAATTTCGGCGCCATGTCACATCCGGCACAATCTCACTCGTCTTGAGGTCGGAACCAACGAAAGGAACCGACCATGACTGTCAGACTTGATCCCCTTGCCGCCGCCCCGTCGCTGATGAAGGAATGGCACCGCGCCTCGCTCGCCATCTCCTCCAGCCTCGATCCGGCTCTCGCCGAGCTCATCGAGATCCGCGCCTCCCAGATCAACGGCTGCGCCAACTGCATCAACTTGCACACGACCTATGCCCGCGAACGCGGCGAGACCGAGCAGCGCGTCTACCTGCTTTCCGCCTGGCGCGAGGCGCCGTGCTACACCGACCGCGAGCGCGCGGCGCTTGCCTGGACCGAGGCGCTGACGCGGATGAGCGAAGGCCATACGCATGAAGCCGCCTATGAAGCGCTGAAGCCCCATTTCTCCGAAGAGGAGCGGGTGAAGCTCACGTTGATGATCAACATAATCAATGGCTGGAACCGCATCGCGGTCGGCTTCGGCGGCTTCGTCGACCCGGCGGCCCTGAAAGCCGCCAATGCGAAGGCCTCCAACAAGGCGGCCGCCGCTTGATGGCGCAGCCGGCATCCGGCGGCGCGGCGGCGGAATTCGAGCCGCTGCGCCCCAAGCTCATGCGGGTCGCCTACCGCATGCTGGGCTCCGTTGCCGATGCCGAGGACATGGTGCAGGAGGCCTTCATCCGCTGGATGAGGGCCGACCGCGCCGAGGTGCGCCAGCCGGAGGCTTTTCTGCGCCGCACGGTCACGCGCCTCTGCCTCGACCAGCTCAAATCCGCCCGCCACCGGCGCGAGGCCTATGTCGGCACCTGGCTTCCCGATCCCGTCGTCGAAGACGACGAGCTGGACGACATCACCTTGCCGCTGATGCTGGCGCTGGAGCGGCTGTCGCCGCTCGAGCGGGCGGCCTTCCTGCTGCACGACGTGTTCGGATTGCAGTTCGAGGAGGTTTCGGCGGCGATCCAGCGCGACGCCGCTGCCTGCCGCCAGCTTGCAGCCCGCGCCCGCAGCCATGTTCGCGAGGCGCGGCCCCGCTTCAAGGTCGAGAAAGAACGGGGCCTCGAGCTTGCCGAGGCCTTCTTCAACGCTTCGCGCAACGGCGACATGAAGGCGCTGGGCGCCATGCTGAGCGCCGATGTCAGCGCCCATGCCGATGGCGGCGGCAAGYGTCCTGCAGCCACAGAGCCGGTCTTCGGCTTCGACGCCGTCATGAAGCAGTACGAGACCATCGCCGCCTGGCTTCAGGACAATCGCTCGCAGCTTGTCCGCCTTGGCTTCATCAACGGTTTGCCTGGCTTCGTCACGCTCGAGTCCGACGGCGAACTCCAGACAACCGCGCTCGACATCGAGGATGGCAAGATCAGCGCAATCTATGTGATGCGCAATCCCGACAAGCTGAGGCACCTGCATTAAGGTTTCCTCGACTAGGGATTTGACAGGCCTTTCTCGACGGAGGCGGACTCGTTTGCAAAGTCCTTCGCGGGAACTTTTGCTCAGCTGGCGATTTTGGATATGCTGCAAACAGTATGGCCGGAAGGGTGCCGCCGATGACGAAATACGTTGCGATCTGTGCTCTTGTTTTGGCCGCCGCCGTTGCCGGTCCCGTCCAGGCATTCGCAGGTGACCGGCACTATCATCGCCCGGTCGAGCGCGAACGCTATGTTCCGGCCGAAGGCGACCTCATCGACATCCTGTTCGGCGGACCGCGTTATTACGACGCCATGCTGGTCACCACCGCGGCGGGCGCCTGCTCCTATCACCGGACGGGCCCGGATGCGAACGCGTTGAACAAGATCAACGACCATCACTGCGGAAAATAGGCGCCGCCCGCGATCGCTTTTTCTGCGCGCAATCGGCCGTCGGCAAGCCCGAACCTGATTTGCATCCCTACGAACCTGATCGGGTTCACCCAGGCTGGCTGGCGCTCCGGCGGACAGCCTCGTTTGAGTGCTGCCTGGCCAGGCTGGGAGCCCATCGCACACATTTCTTCCGATTATTGTATACAATAATTCAGAAAGATGTTGACAATTTGCCGCAGTGGGTTTCCCTTAGGCTATCCGCGCACCCTACGAACAAAACACAAGGCGCGATAACCAGAAGGGGAACTGCAGATGATCAACCGACGCTCCACCCTGAAATCGATGGTGCTTGGCGCCGTCTCCACCCTGGCCATTGCCGCCATCGGCATTCCGTCCGCGCAGGCTGAAAACAAGGAACTCAAAATCGGCTTCGTTGGCGTCACCAGCGGCCCTGCCGCCGCCTGGGGCACGTCGAACGTGCGCTCGATGCAGACGCGCGCCGCCTGGCTCAACGAGACCGGCGGCGTCAAGATCGGCAACGACACCTATAAGATCAACATCGTCACCTTCGACGACCAGAAGGATCCCAAGCGCGCCATCGCCGGCATGGAGAAGATGGCGCAGGAAGGTGTGCATTATGTCGTTGGGCCGAATGTCGATGACGGTGCCGCCGCGGTGCGCCCCGTCGCCGAGGCCAACGGCATCATCTATTTCCCCTATGCCTTCCCGAAGGCGCTCTACCAGAAGCCGGCCTCGAACGCCGTGCTCGGCATGATCGCCAACTACCAGTCGGGTCCGGCGATCTACAAATACCTCAAGGAAAACAAGGGCGTGAAGACGATCGCTTTTGTTGCCGCGAACGAGTCCGACCCGCTCAGCCAGCGTGACAGCGGCGTCGAGGCGGCCAAGGCGCTCGGCCTGCAGATCGTCGCCCAGAACGACACCTACCAGAACGACACCCGCGACTTCACGCCGGTGCTGACGCCGATCGTCGCGCTGAAGCCCGACCTCCTTGTGCTGTCTGGCGTCGCTCCGGCGAACGCGCCGCTGCTCATCCGCGCCGCCCGTGAGCTCGGCTTCGAGGGCCTGATCTCGACCGAGACGGCCCAGGACGCCAAGGTGCTGCAAGAGGGCGCCGGCGAGTACGCCAACGGCTTCATTTCCGTCGGCGGCGCCTCTACGCCGGAAATCGCGTCTGATCAAATGAAGGAGTTCGTCGCCCGCTATACCAAGATGTTTGGCGAGTACAATGACGAGTCCAACACCAAGGTCTACGCGCTGGAGTATATTCTCGAAACACTGAAGGCCAATCCGGCGGCCATCAACAACGTCGATGAGTTCAAGAAGACGATGGACACCTTCTCGGCGCCCAATCCCTTCCTGAAAGGCGACGCCAAGCTGAGCTATGTCGGCACGACATCCTTCGGCCAGAAGCGCCAGCTCGCCGTGCCGATGGTTGTCAACGAATACAAGGACGGTGCTTTCCAGACCCTGTTCGTCGGCTCGGTCGACTAGGGTTCGGTTCCTAGGTTGCTTCCTCCCGCATGCCGGGGGTCCGGGCGATAGTCYGGACCCCGCGGAAGATCGAAGGTCTCCATGGAACAGGTMATCGCCAACGGATTGTATCTCGGTGCCCAATATGCGCTGATTGCGCTGGGGCTCACCCTGATCTTCGCCCTGATGAACGTGCTGAATTTCGCCCACGGGCAGATGTACGTTCTGGGCGGGTTCATCACCTACACTGTCTACGGCCAGCTCGGCCTGCCTTTCGTCGTGGCGCTGCTGGCGTCCGGTGTGACGCTCGCCGTCATCGGCGCGCTGATGGAGAAATTCCTGTTCCGCACCGTCATCCGGCGCAGTCATCGCGAGGAGAGCACGATGCTGCTCGCGGCCGCGACGGCCTTTTTCTTCGACGCCGTCATCCTGCTCATGTTCGGCGAGAAGCAGCGCGGCGTTCCCAAGATCGTCAAGGGCGTCTTCAACCAGGTCGGCATCATCATGCCTTACGACCGCCTCGTGGTCGGCGCCTTGGCCATCGTCTTCATCGCGGCCTTCGTCCTCTATATGCAATACAGCCGGGTTGGCCGCGCCATGCGCGCGCTCGCCCAGGACCGGGTCGCGGCCCAGCTCATGGGTGTACGGGTCGACCGCTATTCGATGATCGGCTTTGCGCTTGGCGCGATGCTGGCGGGTGTCGTCGGCGGTCTGCTGGTCACCATCACCGGCGTCAATTCCGGCATCGGCGGGCCGATCTCGATCAAGGCCTTCCTGATGGTGATGATCGGCGGCGCCGGCGTCGTCGGCGGCGCTATCGCTGGCGGCTTCATCCTCGGCATGATGGAGTCGGTCGGCCTGACGGTGCTGCGCGAATATGGCGACGTCACCTACCTCGTCATCTTCGCCGCCCTGATGGTGTTCCTGTCGATCCGCCCCAACGGGCTTATGGGCAAGCCGTGGGGTTGATCGCGCCATGACCCGCAATCGCAACATGAAAATCGCTTCGATCGTCGTCTTCCTGGCGATCGTCTTCATCGCCGTGCCGGCGGCGATCTCGGCAAGCGGCCGGATCGACCTCTACTACACGCTCACCTCGGTGGCGCTTCTCAGCATCGCCAGCGCAGGCGTGTGGCTCACTTTCTATATCGGCCGCATCAACATCGGCCAGGGCGCCTACGCGCTGATGGGCGGCTATGTCTCGGCCATTCTGGTGATGAACCATGGCTGGTCATTCTGGCTGACGCTGCCGGTTGCCGGTCTCTTCTGCGCCGCCGCAAGCGTGCTGATCGGTCTGCCGATCCTGCGGCTGCGCGGCGTCTATTTCGCCATGGTGACGCTGACGCTGACCGAGGTGGCGCGGCTGCTAGCCCTGGCGCTGCCGATCACCAACGGCGCCAAGGGCATCGTCAGCATCCCGCTGCCCGGCGCGCTGTCGATTTTCGGCCTCACGATCATTCCGGACTTCGCCACGCTGCAGAATTCGCGGCTCGCCTTCTACCTGCTCGCGGTCGCGCTGATGGTGGCCTGCTTCGGCGTGATGTACCGCCTGGTCCATTCGCGCATCGGCAAGCTTTGCCAGTCGCTGCAGCAGAACGAGGAACTCGCCTCCTCGATCGGCGTCAACATCGCCTATCTGCGCGTCATCGCCTATGCCGTCTCGTCTTTCTTCGGCGGGGTTGCCGGCGCGATCTTCGCCGCCATCTCGCAGTCGATCTATCCGTCGAGCTTCACGGTCACCGATTCCGTCAACTTCATGCTGAACTGCTTCCTCGGCGGCCTGGGCTATGTGTTCGGGCCGATGCTCGGCACGCTGGTGCTCTATTTCGGCTGGGATCTGCTGTTCCAGACCGGCCAGTTCCAGCTGCTGATCTATTCCGGCCTGATGATCGTGTTGATGCTGGTGCTGCCCAACGGCCTCCTCAGCCTCACGGCTCCGACGCGGAAGAAGGCTTGAGCCATGGCCGAAATGCTCGAAGTCTCCGGCATCAGCAAACGCTTCGGCGGTCTCGTCGCGGTCAACAACGTCTCCTTCTCGGTGCGCGAGAAGGAGATCCTCTCGGTGATCGGCCCGAATGGCGCCGGCAAGTCGACGTTGTTCAAGCTGATCTCGTCGTTCCTCAGGCCGACGTCGGGTGAGGTCCGCCTGAAGGGCGAACGCATCTCCGGCATGGCGCCGCATATCRCCGCGCGCAAGGGGGTCGTGCGCACCTTCCAGGAAACGACGATCTTCAAGAACATGAGCGTGCGCGACAACGTCATCATCGCGCACCATCTGCGCTCGAAGGCGAGTCTCGTCGGCTTCTTCCTCGGCACCGGCACGGCCAAGGCCGATGAAGCGGCTTTCGGGCAATCCGCCGACGAGATCCTGGCGCTGCTCGGCCTGGCTTCGCTCRCCAATGAGATCGCCCGCAACCTGCCGCACGGCCATTTGCGGGCACTGGGCATCGCCATCGGCCTTGCCACCAATCCCTCGATCCTGCTGCTCGACGAGCCCTTCGCCGGCATGAACCACGAGGAGACGATGCGCATGGTGGCGATGGTGCGGCGTCTGCGCGATCTCGGCCTCACCATCCTGCTCGTCGAGCACGACATGCCGGCCGTGATGAAGATCTCGGACCGCATCGTGGTGCTCAATTTCGGGCAGAAGATCGCCGAGGGAACGCCGTCGGAAATCCAGGCGAACGAGAAGGTCATCGAAGCCTATCTCGGCAGCGAAGACGAGGCGATCGGCCTATGAACCAGATCCTGAAATTCGCCGGCGTCGAGCTCTACTACGATCATGTCTACGCGCTGAAGGGCGTCTCGCTCGAGGTCAACGAGGGCGAGACCGTCGCGCTGATCGGCGCCAACGGCGCCGGCAAGTCGTCGATTCTGCGCGCCATCACCGGCCTCAACCGGATCAGGTCCGGCGAGATCCACTACAATGGCAAGCGCATCGACGGCGCCGCCCCGGACAAGATCGTCAAGTTGGGCATTGCCATGGTGCCGGAGGGACGGCGCGTCTTCCCCTTTATGACGGTCAGGGACAATCTCCTGATGGGCGCCTTCACGCGCTCCAGCAAGGCCGAGATCGCGGCGACGATGGAGATGGTGCTGGGGCGCTTCCCGCGGCTGAAGGAACGCTTCTCGCAGGCCGCCGGCACGATGAGCGGCGGCGAGCAGCAGATGCTGGTCATCGGGCGCGCGCTGATGGCGAAGCCGAAGCTGCTGCTGCTCGACGAGCCCTCGCTCGGCGTCGCGCCGAAGCTCGTGCAGGACATCGCCCGCTCGATCGTCGCGATCAACCGCGACGAGAAGGTCAGCGTTCTCCTGGTCGAGCAGAACTCCCGCATGGCGCTCCGCATTTCGCAGCGCGCCTATGCGCTGACCACAGGCAGCGTCGCGCTGAGCGGCAACTCCGCCGAACTGCTGACCGACGATCGGGTCAAGCGTCTTTATCTCGGCGGCGAGATCTGAGGCTGATTTAATGCGCATACTCGTCATCAACCCCAACACGACCGCTTCGATGACCGGCAAGATCGGCAAGGCGGCCGCGAGCGTCGCGTCGGCGGGAACCGAAATCATCGCCGTCAATCYGGCCGACGGTCCGCCGAGCATCGAGGGCTATTTCGACGAGGTCTTTGCAATTCCCGGCATCATCGCCGAGATGGGCAAGGCGCCGGAAGCGGACGCCTATGTGATCGCCTGCTTCGACGACACCGGGCTCGATGCTGCGCGCTGCGCCAGCGAAGCTCCCGTCATCGGCATCGGCGAGGCGGCCTTCCATCTAGCTAGCCTCGTCGCCGGCAAGTTCAGCGTCGTCACCACGCTTGCCCGCTCGGTTCCCGCCATCGAACACAATCTGGCGAAATACGGGCTTGCCTCGCGCTGCGCCAGGGTGCGCTCCTCGGAGGTCGCCGTGCTCGATCTGGAACAGCCCGGCTCGAACGCGAGGCACAAGATCTCGGACGAGATCGCGCGCGCCATCCGCGAGGATCACGCCGAGGCGATCGTGCTTGGCTGCGCCGGCATGGCGGATCTGGCCCATAGCCTGTCGGAAGAGCACGGCGTTCCGGTGCTCGACGGCGTTGTCTGCGCGGTCACGCTGGCCGAAAGCCTGTTCAAGGTGGGACTGAGGACGTCGAAGGTCGGCGGCTATGCGGTTCCTCGCGGCAAGCGTTTCGCGGGAATTTTCGCGCCTGCATCGCCTATGGGCGCCGGCTCGCCGGGCTAGCACGGCCCCGGGAGATCGGATCCCCTCGGGATTGACCGGGGCGCGAGCGCCATTAGATTGGACTGGCTGCTGGCGATTTGGGGGCAGAACGGGCCACRTCGGGCCTGCGCAGTGAAAGCATGTTGACGGTACTCAGGGAAGAAGATCGCGACGACAGGCCGGCAGCGCGCTGGTCGCCGATCTACTATGCGCTCCGCGACGCCATCGTCAGCCATCGGCTCGCTCCGGGCACTAAGCTGCCGGAGGACGAACTGGCCTCGATCTATTCGGTGAGCCGCACCGTCATCCGCTCCGCCCTGCAAGCGCTGGCGCACGACCGGCTGGCGCGGCTGGAGCCCAATCGCGGCGCCTTCGTCGCCCAGCCGTCGAAGATCGAGGCGCGGGAGGTGTTCGAGGCGAGGGCGCTGATCGAGCCCAAGGTCGCGGCGCTTGCCGCCAAGGCGGCCGTGCCGTCCGACATCGCGCAGCTGCGCAAGCATCTCGAGAAGGAGCACGAGGCGCTGCATGCGGGCCGCGACAGCGACGCCATCATGCTGTCGGYGCGCTTCCATGTCGGCATCGCCGAGATCGCCGCGCATTCGGTGTTCACCAACTTCGTGCGCGACCTCGTCTCGCATTCCTCGCTGATCATCGCGCTCTATTGGAAGCGCCGCGACGCGACTTGCGAGAAGCATGCCCATCATGCGCTGGTCGACGCGATCGAGGCCGGCGACAGCGCCGACGCCGCGGCGCTGATGAACAGCCATCTGGTCGACCTGCTGTCCGGGCTCGACCTCACCGACAAGGTGGAGAAGTCGGACAGCCTGGCGGATCTGCTGCGCGCCTGAAGGAGGCGTGTGCCCCGTTAATTTTACGCCGCTGCCGCCTGCGAATAGTCCATCTGCTCGAGATCGGCGATGAGCCCGGGGCCGGTCGGCCGCCAGCCAAGCTTCGCACGCGTCCACTCGCTCGACGCCGGCGTATCGAGACCGGCGAACATGGAAAGCCATTCGAAATGGCCGGCCGCTTCTTCCGGCGCGAGCGAAACCACCGGCACGTTGAGACCGGCGCCGATCACTTCCGCGATCTCGCGCATGGCGATGCCTTCCTCGGCGACGGCGTTGTAGCGCACGCCGGCTTCCTGCTTATCTAGCGCCAAACGATAGAGCTTCGCGACATCCAGGACATGCGCCGCCGACCAACGGTTGCGCCCCTCGCCGACATAGGCCGACACGCCCTTGGCGCGCGTGAGCGCCACCAGCGGCGTGATGAGGCCCTGCTTGACCGTGTCATGCACCTGCGGAAGCCGCACCACCGATACTTTGACGCCTTTCTCAGCCATCGCCGCGCCGGTAAGCTCCGACAGGATGCGCGGATTGGGATGCTCGGTGTTGAACACGTCTTCCCTGGCCGGCTGCCCGGGCTCGCCGCTGCCCATGCCGACGCCGGATGTGATGACGAGCAGTCGGTCCGAGCCGGCAAGCGCGCCGCCCAGTGCTTCGATCACCCGCTTGTCCTTCTCGCAATTCGCCACGAAATTCGAGAAATTGTGGTCGAAGGCGGTGTGGATCACCGCATCCGATTTGGCCGCGCCGTCGCGCAGGCTGCCGAGGTCTTCGAGGTCGCCGCGATGAGGCTCGGCGCCCGCGGCCACAAGAGACCGCGCACCGGCCTCGGAGCGGGTCAGGCCAAGCACCTTGTGYCCGGCGGCAAGGAGTTCGGGCACGATTCTGGAACCGATGAAGCCGGTTGCGCCGGTAAGAAATACACGCATGGGAGGTCTCCGCTTGTTGTTCGGAGGCCCTTCTTGCGCTATAAGTCATTCTGTTAAAGTAGTGACTTTATCATGGTATAATAGCCAACAGGATCGGAATGCCCGTCGGCACGACCAACAAGCTTGGCACTTTTCTTCGCGATCGCCGCATGCGCCTCGATCCCGCCGCCTTCGGCTTCGCCACGGGGCGGCGGCGCACGCAAGGCCTGCGCCGTGAAGAGGTGGCGCAGCGCGCCAATATCAGCCCGACCTGGTACACCTGGCTGGAGCAGGGGCGGGGCGGCGCGCCGTCTGCCGATGTGTTGAACCGCATCGCGACCGGGCTGATGCTGACCGAACCCGAACGCGAGCACCTGTTCATGCTGGGGCTCGGGCGGCCGCCGGAAGTCTGCTACAAAAACGTCGACAGCGTCACGCCACGCCTCCAGCGCGTCCTCGACGCGTTCGAACCAAGCCCGGCAATCATCAAGACCGCGACATGGGATGTGGTCGCTTGGAACCGTGCGGCGGCGGCGATGCTGACCGACTATTCCAAGCTGCCGCGCGAGCAGCGCAACATCCTGCGCCTGATGTTCGGCAACCCGCGCGTGCGCGACGCGCAGGACGATTGGGAGAGTGTCGCCCGCTTCGTGGTTGGCTCCTTCAGGGCCGATGCCGTTCGGGCCGGCGCCGGCGCGGAAATCACGGAACTCGTCGAGGAGCTTTCCCGGATCAGTCCGGAGTTCGCCTCGCTCTGGCGGGACAATGACGTCGTGCCGGCGCATGGCGAAGGTGTGAAGCGTTTGCGGCATCCCGAGATCGGGCTGATCGAGTTGGAGTTCTCCGTTTTCGCGGTCGATGGCCGTCCGGAACTCGGCATGATCGTCTACAATCCCGTCAGGCGCGCGGACGCCGAACGCATCCAATCGTTGATCGCGTCTCACACCGCGTAGTGGCGGTCCGCCATGGCCGGCGACCCGCCACAAGGAGCTGAAAGCGGTCGCCTCAGTAGCCGACGGTGAAGCGCTGCCTGATATGCTCGGGCTTCTCGATCTCATTGGTCATGGCAATGGCATAGTCCTCGAAGGAGATACTGCTGCCCTTGTCGGTCGAAAGCAGCGCCTCCTTGCCGAGCCGGAACTTGCCTGTACGTTCCCCCGCCACGAACAGGGCCGAAGGCGACAGGAAGGTCCAGTCGAGGTCGGCAACCGTCTTCAGCTCGCCCAGGAAATCGGCGCCCTTGAGCGCCTCCTCCTTGTAGATGGCGGGGAATTCCGGCGTGTCGACCAGGCGCTTGYCCGGCGCGACCTCGAGGCTGCCGGCGCCGCCGACGACGAGGTAGCGCTTGACGCCCGAAGCACGCACCGCCGCGATCAGCATGTCGGGATCGCTGGCCGTGAAATGCACCGAGCTGATCACGGCGTCATGCCCCTTGATCAGCGCCGCGAGGCCGTCCTTGTCGAAGACGTCGCCTTTCACCGCGGTCACACCCGGGAGCTGCGCGATCTTTTCGGGGTTGYGGGCGATGGCGGTGACGGCATGGCCGCGATCGGAGAGTTCCTTGAGAAGGCGCGAGCCGACATGGCCGGACGCGCCGATAAGGGCGATTTTCATGGTATTTCCTTCTGCTTGGGGAGGGGCGGGATCAGGCCGCCTGGAGATGGGCGACGAGATTGTCGTAGCTGCCGAAGAGCGCGTTCGAACCGATGAGCCGAGGCGCATCGTTGCGGATGACGGCGAGCGATGGGACGCCATTGGCGTTGAGCCTCTGGAAAAGGGCACGTCCGCGGCCGACGAGGTCGCGGGTGGCGGCGAGCAGGCTATCGGTCGGCRCCAAGACGAGCCTCGCAGCGTCCGTCATGCCGGCGTCGGCCAGCACCGCGGCGACGCCGCTCGGCGTGACGATGTCGYGGCCGTCGACATAGCGGGCATGCTGGATGGCCTTCAGCGCCGGCAGCCGCCGCTGATGATCCTCGAGGCCGGCCGCAGTGATGCCGAGAGTTGCGGCGCTGGAGTCGAGCAAAGTGCCGCGCACGTTCAGCACATTGTCGAGATAGGCCTGCGTGAAGCGCTGCCCGCTCAGCCGCTCGATGCGCTGGTCGTTGGCCCAGGCATGGGCGGCGAAGCCCGCATCCAGCGGCCAGGCGCCGGCGCCGGCGAAGAGCCCGGTCGGCAGCAGGGTGAGCCCGATGCCGTTCGCCGCAAGCTTGTCCAGCATCGGCGTGGCGCCGTAGCACCAGCCGCAAAGCGGGTCGAAAAGATAGGTCACGGTGGCATCGGTCATGGCCGTCTCGTCTAGGCAGCGTCGTCGCGGCTAGATGGCAATTCGGCCGGTTGCGAAAAACAGCGATCAATCATACAAACTGTCTGATCCAATCAGACAAAATCCGATGGCCGACCTTCTCAACCTCAACCGGCTTGTCTACTTCACCACCGTCGTGGAGACCGGATCCTTCACTGCCGCTGCCGACCGTCTCGATGTTGCCAAGGCCGTGGTCAGCCATCAGGTGGGCAAGCTGGAGGAGGAGCTGGGCGCGACGCTGCTGCGGCGGACGACGCGGCGCGTCACCGCGACGGAGGAGGGGCGTCTGTTCTACGACCGCGCGGCCATCATCCTGCGCGAGGCTGAAGCCGCCTATGGCGACATCTCGCAAAGTACAGGCAAGCCGACGGGAACCCTGCGCCTCACCACGTCGCTCGACTACGGCGCGAAAGTGGTGGCCCCGACCATCGCCGAATATCTCAGGAAATATCCGAAGATGAAGGTCGAGGCGATCTTCGACGATGCCATCAGCAATCTGGTCGACGAGCAGATCGACCTCGGCATCCGCATCGGCTGGCTCGCCGATTCCAGCAACCAGGCGCGGCGCCTGGGAACCTTGCAGCAGGTCGTCGTCGCGGCACCCAGGCTGGCGGCCAGCCTGCCGCAGAATGCAAGCCCCAGGCTGGCAAAATCGTTGCCATGGGTTGCCAACGCGCAACTGCGCGGCGTCGGCCAGTGGCAATTCTCGAAGGATGGCGAGACGGTCCTGACGGAACTCAATCCGATCGTCGTCTGCGACAAGACGCCGGCCGTGCAGGCCTGCGTACTCGCCGGCATCGGGCTCGGTATCTTTCCCGACTTTGCCGTCGAGGACGAAATCGCCGCGGGCCGCCTCGTCCGGGTATTCGCCGACTGGACCTTGCCCGCCGGCGGCATCCATGCCGTGTTTCCGCCGGCCCGCTACCGGCCGGCCAAGGTCCGCGCCTTCGTGGACCTCCTCGCGGCGGCAGAGAGGAAACGGGCGCGACGCTCCAGTCCAGCCTGACGTGATTCACCGCTTCAGCCGTCGGCCGCTTTTGCCGCGCCGGGTTCGGGCGACCGCCGTTTCCCCATTCGTTTTCGCGCGGGGTCGCCGCCGCTGTGAAGGCGGACATGATCGATGAACGCGCGAAGCTTCGGCAGGACCTGCCGTCTTTCGGGGTAGTAGAGAAAAGCCCCTGGCGAGGAGACAGCGAAGGGTGTCAGCAGTGCCTGCAAACGGCCGTCCGCAATCGATGCGCCGGCGAGCGGGCCAGGAACCTGTGCAAGTCCAAGGCCCTGGATCGCCGCCCCAAGAAGCGTGGGGTAGTCATGCGCGATGAGCGGCCCGGCGACGATTGCCTCGACCGTCTTGTTGCCGTCGGCAAAGCGCCAGGGGGCGACCGAGCCGTTCGAGCGGCGCATGCGCAGGCAGGCATGGCCGCGCAGGTCTTCGATGCGCTCCGGTCGCTTCCGCTGGCGCAGATAGTCGGGGCTGCCGGCGACCACGAGCGGGAAGGGCGGGGTCAGCCGCACGGCCACCATGTCGGCGGCGACGAGCTCGCCGAGCCGGATGCCGGCATCGAAGCCTCCGGTCGCGAGGTCGACTAGCTCGCCGCTTGCAACGATCTCCAGCTCGATCTCAGGATAGGCTTGGCAGAAGGATGCGATAAGCGGCTCGAGCAGGATCGGCATCACCGCCGGCGGCACCGAGAGGCGCAGCAATCCGGTTGGGCGCTTGCCGAATTCGCGCGCGACGTCGCTTGCGGCGATCAGCTCCTCGAAAGCCGGTCCGGCGCGCGACAGGAAACGCTCGCCGGCCTCGGTGAGGCCGACGCTGCGCGTCGTGCGGATGAAGAGTGCGGCCCCGATGCGCGCCTCGAGCGCCCGCACCGCCTGGCTGATCGCCGACGGCGTGACGGCGAGCTCCGCCGCCGCCTTGCGGAAGTTGCGGTGCCTGGCGACGCTTAGGAACGCCTCGACGCCATCGAGCGCGCCATGCCTGACTGTGAAGTTCTGCTTCATAGCCCATCGACATTATCGCGGATAGTTGCTGGCCGAAAGCTGTCTTATCTCTGCTGCTGCAAGCCTGGAGGAATGGCAATGACAGATAATCTCGATCGTGTGCGCGATCACTACCGCGCGACCGGCCTGGYCGAACGCTTGAAGACGGCCCTGGCAGTTTTCGGCCCGGATGAACCGCGGCTAAAACCCGAGCAATTGGCAGCCCTCGACCAGTTCCACACGCGCGGCCTCGCGGCGACCGCGGAACTCGCCGGTCTGGCCGGCATCACGGCCGAGATGGTGGTGCTCGACGTCGGATCGGGCGTCGGCGGGCCGGCGCGCTTTCTCGCCGCGACCTATGGCTGCGACGTYGTGGGCATCGACCTCAGCGAGCCCTTCGTCGAGGCTGCGCAATATCTGACCGGACGGACGGGGCAGAGCGCGAAGGTGTCGTTCACGGCCGGCAGCGCGCTGGCGCTTCCCTTCGACGACGGCCGTTTCGACGTCGTGCTGCTGCAGCATGTGGCGATGAACATTGCCGACAGGCCGCTGCTCTACCGCGAAATAAGGCGCGTGCTGAAGCCGGGTGGAAAATTCGCGACCTTCGATGTGGTGCTGAACGGCGGCGATCCGCACTATCCGGTTCCATGGGCGAAGACGCCCGGAGAAAGCTTCCTGCTGTCGGCGGCAGCGACGCGCGAGGCGATCGAGGCTGCAGGATTCGCCACCCTTGTCCAGCAGGACGACACTGTGGCCGCCAAATCCTGGTTCGCCGAGCTCCGGGCGTCCGGACCGCCCCCGTCGCTGAACCTCGGCGTCGTCATGGGATCTGGCTTCGTGGACCTTGCCTCCAATCTCGGACGCAATCTCATGGAAGGCCGGCTGGGCGTCCTGACAGCCGTGTTCGAGGCCCTTCCAGCCAACTAAGCAATTCCAGGAAAAGTGTGCAGCGGTTTTCCGTCCGGAATTGCGTAAGTAAATAGAGCAATTCCAGGAAAAGTGTGCAGCGGTTTTCCGTCCGGAATTGCGCAAGCAAATAGTGAGCGAGGAGACGAAAAATGTCACCGGCGGCGATCTTCAACATCCATCTCGTGCTGGGCTATGTCCCGTGGCTGCTTTGCTTCGGCGCCTATATCTGGCCAAGGCTCAGGCTCATGGATCGCGTCGAGGCGCAGCGCGCGATCGCCGCGCTGCACAGCTTCCGCTTCTTCGGGCTGGTCTTCCTGCTGCCGGGCGTTGTCGGTCCGAACCTGCCCGCAGGCTTTGCTGCCTTCGCCGCCTATGGCGACTTCGCTACCGGGCTGCTGGCCATGCTGGCGCTGCTTACTGTGCGGAGACCCTCAGTCTTCTGGCCCTCGGTCGTCGCGTTCAATCTGGTCGGCATCGTCGACCTTGTCGTCGACTATTACCACGGCACCGTGCTCGATCTTCCCGATCTGGCGGGACAGTTGGGAGCAACCTACGCGATCCCGATCGTCTATGTGCCCTTGCTGATGATCACGCACGTTGCCGCCTTCTATCTGCTGGCGCGGCCTCTGCCACAGGCCACGCCGGGCACCGGCGATGAGGGAAGAGGTGGCGCCCTCAGTTCCCGCGGCTCTCCGTCATCCGCTCGATGATCTCGGCCGCCGGCGCGAGATCAAATCCGCCGGCGTCTCTTGCTCAGGTCAGCGGCGCCGGCGCCGTGCGCGGCTCACCTTCCCACAGGATCAGACTCGCGGCGCCGACCAGGCCGGCGCGGTCGCCGAGCTCGGCCGGCACGATCGGAACTTCGCGATAGGCTGGCATGGCGCGCTCCTCGACCGTCGCCCTGATGCCCGGCGCCAGAAGGTCGAACCCTTTGGCCAGGCCGCCGCCCATCACGATCAGGTCCGGCGAATAGAGATGCAGGAGATTGGTGAAGCCGATGCCCAGCCATCGCGCTTCCGCCTCGACGAGTTCGTGCGCGGTCACATCGCCGGCGCGCGCGGCCTCGACGACGTGCCGAGCCGAGACGTCGCCGCCCTTCGAAAGGCACCTGAGCAGCGAGCCGTCGCCTGGCGCGGTGAGCTGCGTCGCCCGGCGCCCGAGCGCGGTACCGGAGGCGACCGCCTCGAAGCAGCCGATATTGCCGCAAAAGCAGCGGTCGCCTTCGCCGGTGATTGTCATGTGGCCGATCTCAGCCGCGAGACCGCGCCTGCCGTGGTAGAGGCGACCGTCGGCAACCACGCCGCCGCCGATGCCGGTCGACACGGTGACGAAGACCAGCGAGTCGGTGCGCCGCCCGGCGCCGAAGCGCCATTCGCCGAGCGCCGCCGCATTGCCATCGTTCTCCAGCCGCACCGGCAGGCCGAACTGCCGGCTGAGGATGTCCATCAGCGGCACATTGTGCCAGCCGGCAAGTGTCGGCGGTGCTATCACGATGCCCGCCTTGGGGTCGAGCGGGCCCGGCGCGCATGCGCCGAGGCCGATGACCTTTGCCTGCGGGTGCTCATTGAGCAGCCTCTCCGCCAGCGCGATGATCTGGCGGATCACCGCTTTCGATCCGGCGCCCGCCATCGTGGGCTCCGAGACACGGGCGATGACCTCGCCGCTGCGCTCGACCAGCGCGCCGCGCAGCTCCGTGCCGCCGAGATCGAAGGCAAGCGCAAGCGTGCTCATCAGCCGGCGGCCTTCAGTCCGTGCAGCCAGGCCATGCGCTGCGCGAGGTCCGGATCGCCGAACGCGAGCGAGCCCAGCACCACAGTGTCGGCGCCGGCGGCGCGCAGCAGCGGCACTGTGTCGTGGCGGATACCACCATCGGCGGCAAGCAGGATGTCGGCCTCGCGGCCGGCTTGCCTCATCAGTGCACGCGCCTCGATCAGCCGCGGACAGGCCTGATCCGACAGGCTCTGCCCTTTGACGCCGATCGAGGTGCCGAGAAGCGTCACGAAGGCGACCTCCGGCAGGAAAGGAACGATGGCGGAGACGGGCGTTTCCAGCCGCAGCACGACGCCGGCCTCGGCGCCGAGCTCATGCGCCAGCCTTACGGCGCGCAGGCCCGCCTCGCCGTTCTCGGCATGGATGGTGACGAGATCGGCGCCGGCCTCGATGAACTGGCGCGTCTGCGCCTCGACGATTTCCGCCTCGACCATCAGATGCACATGGATGGCCTTCGCCGTCAGCCTGGCGATGCGCGCCACCATGTCGGGAAAGAACAGGAAGCCGGGCGTGAAGCGGGCATCCGCCACGTCGATATGATGCAGATCGGCATGCGCTTCGATGCGCCTCAGGTCGCGCTCCATATTGGCGAGATCCGCCGACCACAGCGAGAACTCGCCGATCAGCCGATCGCGCGGAAGCGCCGCGATGGCGGCGGGGCCGGATAGGGGTTTGCCGGTCATGAGAAAATGCGGCTCCGGACTTTCGAGTGGGTTTGCAGGAAGGCGGCGATTTGCGCGTGCAACTCGCTGAAATGCCTGGCGCTGTCGCGCGCCTTGGGCGTGATCTCGGCGAGGGTCGCGTTTGGCATCGCGGCGGCAAGCGCGTGGGCGGCCGACAGTAGGTGCACGGCATCCACCGCGTTGCCGACGACAAGCGCCGGAATGTCGAGCGCGGCCACGTCGCGTTCGGAAACGCCGGGGCCGTCGCCGGCGATGTCGGCAAGCACCTGCGCGAAGGCCTTGGAGTCCGGCCGGTCGAAATAGCCGAGCAGCGAGGAGAGATTGTCTGGCGCCTCGCGATTGAGCCTCGTGGCGGTTTCCGATTGCGCGAAGATCGTCCGCGCCTTGTCGGCTCCATGTTCGAGGATCAACTCGGCGACCTCGGCGATCGGCTGCATGTTCTGCGGCGCGGCGGAAAACGTCCAGGCCGGCCGCACCAGGATGAGGCCGGCGACGCGTCGCGGATGACGGCAGGCGAGGCTGAGCGCAATCGCCGCGCCCATCGAGACGCCGCCGGCGATGAAGCGGTCGAGGCCGGCCTGGTCGGCGGCGGCAAGAACATCGTCGGCGAACATCTCGAACGAGAACGGCCGCCGCTCGCCGAACCCGGAGCCGCCGTGCCCGCGGCATTCCAGCGTGATGCGGCGGAAGCCGGTGGGAAAAGTCTGCGCGGCCTGCGCCTCGCCGCCACCCAGCCCGTGCTGGAAGACGACCGCCGGGCCTTCGCCCGTGTCGGTCACACGGAGCGTGGCGCCGTCGCGGCGCAGCGTGCCCATCACAGCAGCCCCTTGAGGAATCGGGCTACGCCCGGCGCTTCCGCGGCAGAGAGACCGTGCGTGATCAGCGGTCCGTCGAAGCCGGTGGCCTTCAGCCGGACGATGAAGTCGGCGAAGTCGACCACGCCTTGTCCGGCCGTGGCGAAACGCCCGTCGGCGAAACGGTCCTTGGTATGCGCCAGGGAGACGTGGCCCGCCGTGCGTTCGACCGCCTCGGCGACGATAGCGCGCGCTTCATCGGCGCTCGCCTGTTCGAAGAGATTGGCCGGGTCGAGCACGATGCGCAGCCGCTTCGAGCCCATCTCGGAAATTAGCCGCACGGCATCGTCGGCCGAGGTGACGATGTTGGCCTGCTCCGGCTCGATGCCGAGATCGATGCCGTGGCGTTCGGCGAGCAGCACGGCTTTCTCCATCTCGCGCGCCATGTCGGCCCAGGCCGAAGGATCGGCATTGTCGGKATGGTGCACCCACTGGTCCTCGGCGTTGCGCGTTCCGGTGCAGAGCGTCACGAGCGGGATCGATAGCCTGGCTGCCGTTTCGATGATGACCGCCAGTCGCCGCACCCCGTCGTCGCGCACCCGGCTGTCCGGATGCGCCATGTTGTAGGTGCCCGACAGCGCGATGAGACCGATGCCGGTAGCCTTGGCGGCTGCGTCGATGGCGCGGATTGCTTCGTCCGGAACGCTGTCCGGCATCGACGGCAGGCCGGCGCAGGCGAGGTTGAACTGGGTGACCGCGAAGCCGGCGTCGCGAACGGCAGCTAAGACGCCGGCCGGGTCGCTGCCTGGAAAAGTCTTGGCGAACACCCCGACCTGCATCAGACCGCTCCGCTGACGCCGGCAAGCTCGACGCGCTCGCCGCTCTCGACCGAGCGCGCGATCGCCACCATGGCGCGGATCGAGGCGAGCCCGTCCTCGACATTGGCGCCGCGCTGCGGCGCGCCGTTGAGCACCGTGTCGGCGAGACCTTCCAACTGGCGGCGGAAGAAGTGGCCGTCGGCGCCGAGCGGCCTGCGCGAGGTCGCTTCCTTCTCGTGGAAGATGTCGACCTCGCTCGCGCGGAAATACCAGGGATTGAAGGTCTTCGCGATCACCGAGCCGTTCTCGCCATAGAGCTGGAAGCCCTCGTGCCAGTCCATGCGCACCGCAACCGTCAGGTCGAGATGGCCGAGCGCGCCGTTGGCGAACTCGGTCTCGACGAACCAGCAATAGGCGCCGAAGCGCTCGTTGAGACGGGCGCGTACGGCAGTGATCTCGCCACAGAGGAAGCGCGCCGTGTCGACCAGATGCGAGCCATGCGCCAGCATGAAATACTGCCGCAAATCCGCCTTCGGATTGCCGCTCGGCTTCCTCGCCAGCTTGCTGGTGATGGGCAGCGGCTGCACCGCGTCGGTATTGGTGTAGCGATGGGTGGAATCGCAGTACCAGGCCTTCAGCGCCAGGATCTCGCCGATCTCGTCGCGGACGAAATCGCGTGCCGCTTCCAGTGCCGGATCGAAACGCTTCATGTGCCCGACCTGCAGCACCTTGCCGGAACGCTTGACCGCTTCCGCGAGCGTCYCGCCCTCCTCGACCGAGACGCCGATCGGCTTCTCGCACAGCACATGCTTGCCGGCTTTAAGCGCCTTGATCGACATCGGCACGTGATAGGCGTCCGATGTGGCGACGATCACCGCCTCGAGGTCGCGGTCGGCGAGCATCTCGTCATAGTCGGCATACATCTTTTCGGGCTCGTAGGTCACGCCCATGCGAGCGAGCAGATCGGGCGCCGCATCGCAGATCGCGTAGAGGTCGGCGTTGCTCGCCTTCACGCAGGATTCCAGATGCGCGAACTGCGCGATCGGCCCGCAGCCCAGCACACCCACACGAAGGCGACGGTCTTGCTTGCGGATCATCGTCTCAGGCTCCGTGGCTGCCCATGATCTGGCGGCCTCCAATGTTGCGACTGCGTTTTCATATGCTCTAGATGAATTTTACGCGCATCATGACTTATGCCGGGCAGCGGATCCTGAAACCTGTCCGTTGCGCCTTTGGTGGATGCTTCGGTCATCGGTGACTGAAGTCTAGGCCGACTGGCGCATCACCAGCGTTGCGTCGAGGCTGACTTTCGGCGCGACGGCCGCGCCGTCCTCGTCAAGCAGGCAAARCAGCGTCTCGACGCTGCGTCCCGCCATCGCCGCGAAATCCTGCGCCATGGTGGTGAGCGCCGGGCAGGTGTAGCGGCTGAGCGGATGGTCGTCATGGGCGGCCACCCGCAGGTCGCAATCCGCCTTGCGGCCGACCTTCAGACCTTTCGCGAAGGCGGCCGCCATCACGCCGAAGGCGAGACGGTCGTTGGCGCACAGGATGGTCTTGCCCGGCAGGCCGCCATTGCCCAGCATCTTCTCAGTCTGCTCGTAGCCGATGYGCTCGAAATCCCAAGTGTAGTCGTCGGTGTTGCCGAAGACGACCGGCTCCTGGCCAAGCCGGCGCATGGCATTGATGTAGCTGTCCACGCGCTCGCGCGAATTGTGGTTGACATGGGGTGTGTCGAAATAAACCGGAGCCTCGCCCGAGCGGCAAAGATAATCGACGATGGTCGACATGCTCTGCACATTGTTGTTGCCGACGAAAGGCGTGTCGCCTTCGAGATAGGTGTCGAAATAGACGATCGGGATCGCCTGCGTCAGCTTCTCGATCGCCCGCTGATCCGAGCGCCGGCCGAGCGGGGCGATGAGCGCGCCCGAGACCTTCAGCGACAGGATGGTCCGTGTCGCCTCCGCTTCGAGTTCGCTCGACCCGTGCGAGGAAATGACGATCGGCCAATAGCCTTCATCGCGCAGCCTGAGCTCGATGCGGCTGACCATCTCCGAATAGAAGGGATCGGTCACCGTCGGCACCACGATGCCGATGCTGCGGGTTCGCTTGCGGTTGAGATTGCGGGCGAAGAGATTGGGCTGGTAGTCGGACGAGCGCAGCGCATCCTCGATGCGCTTTCGCGTTGCCRGTTTGACGCTGGCCGGATCGTCGAAATATTTCGACAGCGTCGGCCGCGAGACGCCGCAGGCGCGGGCGAAATCCTCCATCGTCTTGTGCGTCATCGGCGTCCAAATCCTCGCGACATGGATATCCGGTGCTGGTCCATGCGCCCCCCCCCGGCGCTACATAGGGCGCGCCGGCGCGCGACTGCAAGTTGAAACTTTACAGGAAGCTCTGAAAATTTCAACGCGTTGAGATAAATTATTGCATGCGTAAATTTGTTAATTGACGTGAAAAAGCGCAAGCCGTATTCAGTTTTCAAGGAATACGCCGTGCAAGGCGAATGCTGGGAGGACATGATGAAGAAGCTGGTCTCAGCCGGCGAGATCCTCGTCGAGATCATGGCTGAGCGCATCGGCCAGAGCTTTCTCGAGCCGGGGCCGCTCATCGGGCCTTTCCCGTCCGGCGCGCCGGCGATCTTCATCGGCCAGGCGGCGGCGCTCGGCCAGCCCGCGGGCCTTGTCGGCGCCGTCGGCAAGGACGATTTCGGCCGGCTGAACATCGAGAGGCTGCGCGCGCTCGGCGCCGATGTTTCGGCAATCGCCGTGCATGAAGGCCATGCCACAGGCACGGCCTTCGTCACCTACCGGGCCGATGCTTCGAGGCATTTCGTCTTCAACATCCGCAACAGCGCCGCCGGCCTGCTGGAGATGAACGATGCGGCAAAGCGGCTTTTGCACGGCGCCGACCATGTCCATGTCATGGGCTCCTCGCTGTTTTCTGACCGCGCCACCGAAGTCGCGCTCGCCGCGGTCGCGGCCGTGAAGGCCAGGGGCGGAACAGTCTCCTTCGACCCCAATATCCGGCGCGAGATCATGCAGGCTTCCGGCATGCGTGAATCGCTCGACAAGGTGCTGGCGCAGACAGATGTCTTCCTGCCCAGCGGAAACGAGCTGTTCCTGTTTTCCTCGGCGAGCGACGAACAGGGCGCGGTGGGTGAGCTGCTGGCGCGCGGCATCTCCTCAATCGTCCTGAAGAAAGGCGCCGACGGCGCCGCCTATCACGACCGGCGGGGCACGGTCGCCATGCCCGGCTTTGCCGTCAAGGAAGTCGACCCGACCGGCGCCGGCGACTGCTTCGGCGCCGCTTTCGTTTCCTTCTGGCTGCGCGGCGCCGCGCCCGCCGATGCGCTGCGCATCGCCAATGCCTGCGGCGCGCTTGCGGTCACCGCCAAGGGGCCGATGGAAGGCATCCATCGGCTCGCCGATGTCGAGGCCTTCATCGCCGAGGCGGGGGCGCACGCATGACCGGCGCGACGGCAAGATTTGCCGGGATCGCCAGCCGGCGCGCTGCGGGCGGGAAGGGCGGCATCGCCTCGATCTGCTCGGCGCATCCGCTGGTGATCGAAGCGACGCTCCGCCACGGCGCAACTTATGGCGCCGATGTGCTGATCGAGGCGACCTGCAACCAGGTCAACCATGAGGGCGGCTATACCGGCATGACGCCGGCCGCCTTCCGCGCCTTCGTCGAGACGCATGCGATAAGCGCCGGCTTTCCACTCGAGCAACTGATCCTTGGCGGGGACCATCTGGGACCTAATCCGTGGAAGCATCTGCCCGGGGCCCAGGCGATGCAGAAGGCGGCCGCCATGATCGACGCCTATGCCGCGGCCGGCTTTACCAAGCTTCATCTCGACACCAGCATGGCCTGCGCCGACGACCCGGTGCCGCTCGCCGACGAGACCATAGCCGCGCGCGCGGCCGAGCTTGCAGCGATTGCCGAGGCCGCGGTCGTGCGTACGGCCGGCCCGAAACCGGTCTACATCATCGGCACCGAAGTGCCGGTTCCCGGCGGTGCGCTGGAAGCGCTCGACCATATGCATCTGACCGAGCCTGCCGATGCGCTCCGCACCGTCGAAGTCCACCGTCAGGCCTTCTCCCGCCTCGGCCTCGATGCCGCCTTTGCTCGTGCCGTCGGCGTCGTCGTCCAGCCCGGTGTCGAATTCGGCAATGCCGACATCATCGCCTACGCGCCTCAGAAGGCGGCGAAGCTGGTGGAGGTGCTGGAGCGCATGCCGCAATTCGTCTTCGAGRCGCATTCGACCGACTACCAGCCGGCTGAAGCGCTCGCCAGGCTCGTGCGTGACGGCTTCGCCATCCTCAAGGTCGGCCCGTGGCTCACCTTCGCGCTGCGCGAGGCGCTCTACGGCCTCAGTCACATCGGCGACCAGTTGGTGCCCGATCCGTCGCGCGAAAGCCTGCCCGCCACGATGGAACGCGTCATGCAGGCGTCACCCGGCAACTGGCTGAAATACTATCCGGGCACGCCTGGCGAGCAGCGCCTGCAGCGGCATTTCTCCTTCAGCGACCGCATCCGCTACTACTGGCCGTCGCCCGACGCGCAGCATGCGGTGGAAGCGTTGCTGGGGGCGCTCGGCGATCGGGAGATCCCGCGCCCGCTGATCAGCCAGTATCTCGGCCATCTCGATGCGGAGGTCGGCGCCGGCGGCATCAGGCCGACCGCGCATGAGCTTCTGATCGGCAGCGTCACCCGCGTCCTCGACATCTATCGCGTCGCCACGAACCCATAAGCGGCGCAAAGCGCATCCCTTCGAGATGATTTTCTAAAATCTTCTCGGTCGCGTTCCGTTCCCGCCCTTTCAGTCGTCCTTGGTGTGTCCGAAACAGAAGGAGCACCGCAATGGCCCGGATGGTCGTTATCTACCCGCCACCGAAGGACGTCGAAACGTTTGACCGGCACTACTTCGAAATCCACGTGCCTCTGGCCAAGAAGATTCCAGGTCTGAGGAAATACGAGGTGAGCGACGGTCCCATCGCGACGCCGGTCGGAACGTCCAAGATTCATCGGATCGGAACGCTGTATTTCGACGACCTCGCGGCGATTGAAAAGGCGTTCGCAAGCCCGGAGGGGCAGGCGGCTGGAGCGGATCGCCGAATTTATGCGCCTGACGACTCGGGCGTGCAAATGTTCCTTTTCGACAGCAAGGAAGTTTGAGCCCAGCTTCCTTGTCCGATTCCGTCGACCGGTCAGGATCAGAGATTGCGACCGTCGACGGTTTTAGTACACCGGCGTCGCCATGTGCTTGGGCGTCGGCCATTCCGCTGTGATGTCCGGCTGCACCGGCCGTTCGAGATAGGTCGACAGCACCACATAGCTGCGCGTCGAGACCACGCCCGGCGTTTCGTAGAGCCGCGACAGCAGGCCTTCGAGCGCCCGCGTGTCCTCGGTGCGCACCTTGAGCAGCATGCAGCTGTCGCCGGCGACCGAGTGGATCTCCTCGACTTCAGGGCATTCCGAGATCGCCATCAGCTCCGGCGTCTTGCCCCAGCCCCTGGTGTCGATATGCACGAAGGCGAGCAGCGGCTTCTTCACCGCTTTCGGGTCGATGATCGCCGACGCGGCGCGGATGGCGCCGCTGCGCCTCAGCCGCTTCACCCGTTCATGCGCCGCCGGCGGCGACAGGCCGACGCGGTCGCCGAGCTCGGCATAGCTGATGGTCGCGTCGTCGACGAGCACGCCTAATATTTTTCGGTCGATCGGGTCGAGATCGCGGGTCGGCTGCCTGTTCCGCTGAATGTCATCTTTTTCTGCGTCCATATGGAATTTCTCCATTGATGCTGAATTTAATTCGGCCATTATGGAGAAATGTCGAACAGTGATCAATCAGCAATTCTGGCTGCCACATCGCGCGCGCCGATCCCGGCGGCGGCCTATCTGCTCACCGGCTGCATCGCCGTCATCGGCTCCAACTCGCTCGTGCTCGGACCGATCGCGCCGGCGGTGGCCGCATCGTTTGGGGCGAGCGTCCCGGCGGTGATGACGGCGGCCGCGGCCTTCGGCCTCGGCACTTCGGCCAGCGCGCTCTTCCTTGCCCGCTACATCGACAGGATCGGCGCGCGCCGCATGCTGCAGGGCGCCTTGCTTTTGCTTGCGCTGGCGCTGGTCGCCAGCGCGCTCGCGCCGACGGTGACGACGCTGATCACGGCCCAGCTTGCTGCAGGCATCGCCGCGGGCGTGGCCATGCCGGCGATCTATGCGAGCTCGGCGGCGATCGCGCCGCCCGGCCGCGAGAGCGGCACGATCGGCGTCGTGCTGACCGGCTGGACTCTCTCCATGGTCGCAGGCGTCTCGCTGTCGGCCGTGCTTGCCGATCTCATCCATTGGCGCGCCGTCTTCGCCGCTGTTGCGCTTCTCGCCGCAACCGCCGTCGCCGGCCTGTCGGTCAGCTCGCTGCGCGACGCCAGGAAGGGCGGTCCGGCGCCGTCGCCGCTCGGCGCTCTCGCTGTGCCGGGCATCATGCCGCTGCTGATCGCCTGTGGCGCCTTCATGACCGCCTTCTACGGGGTCTACGGCTATCTTGGCGACCACCTCYACAAGGATCTCGGCGAACCCGTCAGCGCCAACGGCCTGGCAGCAATCGCCTACGGCCTCGGCTTCGGCGCGGCGGCATTGCTTGACGGCATCATCGATCGCCTTGGCGCGCGTCGCGTCATGCCCTTCGCCTATCTGCTGGTCRCCGCCGTCTATGTCGCAATGGCCTTGGCCAGCGGCGGCTTCGGCCTGCTCATGGCGACGGTGGCCGTATGGGGCCTTGCCAATCATTTCGGGCTCAACGTTCTGGTCATGCGCCTGACCGCGCTCGACCCCGCGCGCCGCGGCACCATCATGGGCCTGAACAGCGCCGTCACCTATCTCGCCGTCACCGTCGGCACCGCCGGCTTCGGTCCGCTTTATACGGGCCTCGGCTTCGCCAACTGCGCGCTGGTCGCCGCCTTGCTGATGCTGGTGGCAGCGTCGGCCGCGGCATGGCGCTCGGGTGGTGCACGGCAATAGGCTTGCGTCTRCATTCGCTCCTTGGCTAAGGCTGGCTTCCGAACCGCACGGGAGCCACGATGAAGACGACGCTCGAGATCACCGCCGAGCCCTTGCCGCAGGATCTCGCCCGCGTCGGCGAAGGCTTGACCGCTTTCAACGACAGCGATGTCGGCGCCTCGGGCCGCAAGACACTCGCCGTCCTCGTGCGCGACGATGCCGGCGTGATCGTCGCCGGCATATCCGGCTACACCGCCTGGGGCTGGCTCTACGTGCAATGGCTCTGGGTCGACGAGAAGCTGCGCGGCCGGCGCATCGCCGCCAGCATGCTGGACGCCGCCGAGCGGGAAGCGGTGGCGCGTGGCTGCCACGGCGCCTGGATCGACACCTTCAATCCGATCGCCGCCAGGGTCTATCAGCGCCAGGGCTACCGGCCCTTCGGCACGCTGGCTGATTTTCCCGCCGGCCGCAGCCGCATTTTTCTGCAGAAGAAGCTGTCTTCTTGATCAGCCGGCTAGCTTTCCGCCGCGCATCGGCTGCGGCACGCCGGTGGTGCTGGGAAAGCTGATCGGCAGGCCGCGCAGCACCCGCACGGCGAGGAAAGCAAAACACTCCGCTTCCACCGCGTCGCCCTTCCAGCCGAGCGTTTCGGCTTGCACTACCTCGACGCCGGCGCGGCTCTCAAGCATCGCCATCATCGTCGGGTTGCGGCGGCCGCCGCCGCTGACTGCGAGCCGCTTCGGCCGGTGCGGCAACAGGTCGAGCGCCTTGCCGACAGCCGCGACGGTGAAGGCCGTCAGCGTCGCTGCGCCGTCCTCCGCACCGAGCCCGTCCGCCATTGCGGCGGTGAAATCGAAGCGGTCGAGTGATTTCGGATAAGGCTTGGTGAGATAGGGATGCTGAAGCAGCCGCTCGAGCCTCGCCTCGTCGACCGTGCCGGCCGCCGCCAGCCTGCCGTCGCGGTCCATCTCGCCCAGACCCTTCGACTTGACGAAATCGTTGACCGGCGCGTTGGCCGGCCCGGTGTCGAAGGCGACAATCAGGTCCTTGCCGTCCCACCAGGTGATGTTGGCGACGCCGCCGAGATTGAGCACGGCGGTGTCGCCGCTGGGGTCCGCCTCCTTGAGCAGCGCCGCATGATAGGCGGCGGCTAAAGGCGCGCCTTGCCCGCCGGCGGCCACATCGGCCGAGCGGAAATCATAGGCGACCTTGGTGCCGAGCAGAGCGGCCATCAATTCCCCGTCGCCGAGCTGGCGGGTCCGGCCGATCCGCCCCGGCTGCGGGGCGCGGTGCAGCACGGTCTGGCCGTGGAAGCCGACAACGCCGATATCGGCCATGGTCATCCCCTGGCTTTCGACCAGATTCTTGACCGCGGCCGACTGCGCGCGCGTCAGCGCCTCCTCGGCCTCGCGGAAGATCGCCGGCTCCTGCCCCTCGAAATTCCACGCCCTCGCCTGGCGCAGCGTTTCCTCGAGGAGCGTGCGGATCGATTGCGGATAGGGGGCGAGCGTATAGGTCCCGAAATCGGCGATGCGCTCGCCATCGGTCTTGATCAGCGCCACGTCGATATTGCCGTCAAGCACCGTGCCGGTCATCAGGCCGACGGCCCAGATTGGTTCCATGGTCGCTCCTCGAATCGCCGTTGGACCACRTGTCGGACGGATCGGTCCGGCAGGCAAGCCTTCGCTTCTGGATTTGAATTGCTTCCAAATGTCGGCGCCGCCCCTCACCTGCCTGCCGGCATCCTCTCCCCGTATAGTGACGGGGAAAGGGGCGCTCTCATCGATGGTTTCGCCAATCTCAAGCGTTGCAAGAGAGGTGCCGAGCGCGCGGCCAGTCCCCTTCTCCCCGTCACTATACGGGGAGAAGGCCCCGGCAGGGGGATGAGGGGCAGCGCCGACATCGACGACCTGTCGTTTGTCCGAGGCGATTGCCCTAGTCCTGATGGGCTTGCTGCACGTGCCGGCTGCTTTTTGCGCCGAACGATGAAAATCGAGCAAAGCCGTTCTTGCCACTTGCCGCATAAGGCGCGAGCTTGTGCGATCATCGGCAGCGGYCGAAGAACACGTCGGGAGGAAACGACATGGCAGCGAATGTCGCGGTGATCGCAGGCGCGGGGCAGGGCCTCAGCGCTTCGCTGGCGCGGCTCCTTAGCAAGGAGGGCTACAGCGTTGTTCTTGCCGCCCGCAATGTCGACAAGCTGGCCGCGCTGGTGCAGGAGACGGGCGCGCAGGCAGTGGAGACCGATGTGTCGGATGCTGCCTCCGTCGCGCGGCTGTTCGAGACGGCGGACAAGGCCGGCCCGCTCGAAATTGCCGTCTTCAATGCCAGCGGCCGCACGCGCGGCCCGATTGCCGGGCTCGATCCAGAGGCGGTCAAGCAGGCCCTCCTCGTCGGCGCCTATGGCGGCTTCCTCGTCGGCCAGCAGGCTGCCCGCCGACTCATGGCCCGCGGCTCCGGCTCGATCCTGTTCACCGGCGCCACCGCGAGCCTCAAGGGCTTTTCCGGTTCGGCCGGCTTCGCCATGCCGAAATTCGGGCTTCGCGGCCTGGCTCAGTCCTTGGCGCGCGAACTCGGCCCGAAGAACATCCATGTCGCGCATTTCATCATCGACGGCCAGATCGAGCCGCGCGGAGAAGCCGCCGATCCCGATCGCCCGGATCGTCGCCTCTCGCCCGACGCGATCGCCGAGACTTACCTCGCGGTCCATCGCCAGCATCGCAGCGCCTGGAGCTTCGAAGTCGAGCTCAGGCCATGGGTCGAGACGTTCTGACGAACCGAGCCCGGCTGCGCGATCAGCGGACGCCGGGCGGCTTGATAGATTAGTGGAACGGCACGTTCAGCGGCGTCGCGTTGCTTTGTCTACTAGTAATATTTAAAGCCTTAAAAGACACGTTTGTTTAACCTCGCCGTGCATACTGCGAGTTGCTCAGATTTGTTGTCCGCCTCTCTTTCACGAATCGAGAATGCGCATGTCGCTTACACGTCGCACGTTGCTTACGGCCGGAAGCGTCGGGTTGGTGCTCGCGCAGGCACAGGCGGCGACCGCTCAGGCTGAGAACTGGCCAACTCCCATCACGAGCGACAACAAGCTGCGCATCGCCATGCCGGCGTTTGCCTCCGATCCGTTCTTTCCGGCCGATGGGTCGGGCGACAAGGGCATAGACATGGAACTGGCCCGCGGTATCGCCGCGGAGCTCGCCGTCGAGCCGGTGTTCGACCGATCTGCCGTAACCTTCGACGGCATGGTGAAGCTGCTGATGTCCGGTCAGGCGGACCTGGCGATCGGCAAGCTCAGCCGCACCCTCCGGCGCGGTCGCTCGATCCTCTATTCCCGGCCCTACGCCATGCTGCACCAGGGGCTGCTCGCCAACCGCCTCAACCTGGCGCGTATCACGCAAGGCAAGCCGCCCGAGCAATTCATCCGCGACTTTTCGGGCGATCTCGGCGTGATCGAAGGTTCTTCATTCGCCACCTATGCGGCCACGACCTTCCCGCACGCGCAGCTCCATCGCTTCGCGGGCTGGGACATGGTCGTCGATGCGATCCGGAACGGCACGATCGACATGGCCTATCGCGACGATTTCGAGATCAAGAAGCTGATGGTCGACGATCCGTCGATGACGGTCGTCGCGCGCTCGATCACGCTGACGGACAAGGTCGATACCATCGCGATCGGCGTCCGGCCGGACAATCCGCATCTTGCGGCCTTTGTCGATCTCTATCTCGATCTCGCCCGCGGCCAGCAGGTTCTCAGCACCGACGAGATCATCGCCCGCTATCGCCTGAGGAGCAAAGCCTGACGATGACCGTCGCCGACGTAGCCGCACCCATGCCGTTCGATTGGCGCCTTGCGGCAAAGCGCATCTTGCGCTCGCCCTTGACGACGCTCGCGATGATCGCGGCGGGGATTCTTTGCGGTCTCTATTATCCAGGCTTCTCCCATGCGATCAGCCCGGTCGCGCAGGTCTATCTGAATTTCCTCAAGATGGTCGTCCTGCCCTATCTGGTCTCGTCGGTCATCTTCTCCATCACCGCGATGGTCCAGGACCCGAAATCGGTTCGCTACCTGGGCAAGGTCGCGATCGCGGTGCTGGTCGTATCCTTCCTCGCCGTGCTGGTCAGCGGCACCTATTCGCTGGTCTTCCAGCCCGGCCAGATCGAGAACCCGCAGTCGCGCATCGAGCTCGGCGAGTTCATCAATTCCCAGGGCAGCGTTTCCACCGATCTCGAATTCCCGTTCCAGCCGCCGCCAGCCGCAGGCGCCAGCGGCGAGCATTCGATCCTCCTCGACCTTGTGCCGAACAACGTCTTCAACGCGCTGGCCTCGGGCCAGACCATCCAGGTCCTGCTGTTCTGTCTGCTCTTCGGCCTTGCGATGGGCAAGATTCCTCAGCCATCGTCGATGAGCCTGTCCCAAACGCTCAACGCGGTCTACCGGGCCTGCACGGTACTCACCAACTGGTTCGTCTGGGGACTGCCTTTCGCAACCTTCATCCTCATCGCCGACCAGACCGCCTCGACCGGAACCAGGCCGCTCATGCTGATGGGCGGTTTCCTGCTGGTGATGGGCCTGTCCTGCCTTACGTTCCTCGCCGGCGCGTTTGCCGTCATCGCCGTCCGGTCGCGGCGAAGCTACTGGACCACGATCAAAACCTGCCAGCCCCTCTTGATGGTGGCCATCACCACGCGCTCCACCGTCGCCTCGCTTCCATGGGTCATCAATCTTTTGACCGAGCGCATGCGGTTCAACCTGGTGGTCGTCGAGCTGCTGGTGCCGCTGCAGGCGGCATTGCTGCGCACGGGCCCGGCGCTGCTCTATACCTCGGGTTCCCTGTTCATCGCGCAGCTCTACGGCCGCCCGCTGGCAATCCCGGACTTCCTGCTTGTCGGCGTCGTCTCGGCGCTTCTTGCGCTCACGACAAGCGGCATGACCGGCCTGCTCATCCTGTCGCAGATGTCTATCGTGTGCGGCTACCTGAAGCTTCCCTTCGAGGCGGCGTTCGCCCTGTTCGTCGCGGTCGATGCGGCCGTGGATACGTTCATGACGCTGTCCAGCGTCTGCACCGTCGCGGCCAGCACCGCAATGATCGCGCCGAGCCACAGGGAGGCGGCGGCTGTTGAAGCCGTCTCGGCACTGCCTGAAGCCGAGCCCGTCCGATGATCGATCACAGCATCCGCCCCGAGCTTGGCATCATAGGCGGCCTCGGACCGCTTGCATCGGCGGACTTCTATTTCAAGCTGACGCGGATGACCAAGGCGCTTCGGGATAATGAACATCTGCCCGCCGTCATCCTCAGCGTGCCGCAGCTGCCCGACAGGACTGAAGCGATCCTGGCCGGCCATGACGGACCGCTGGCGCCATTGCAGGCCGCGGTCTCGACGCTCAATGCGCTCGGCGTCGCCTGTATTGCGATGCCGTGCAACACCGCCCATCATTGGTACGACGAGCTGGCGGCGAACTCGCGGGCGCAGATCATCCACATCGGCGATGCCGTGGTGGCGGAAATCCGTCGCAGCGTGGATCGGGGCAGAGTTGCGAACCTGGCAACCCGGGGCACGCTGGTCTCCGGCTTCTATCAAAAAAGGATATCGGCGGCGGAGTTTGACCTCTGCCTTCCCGCGCATCCGGAATTTCAGGAGCGGGTCGACAATGCGATCGCCCTCGTCAAGGCCGGTTCGATCGCCGAGGCGGCGGCCGAGACCGAGCGCGCGCTTCATCTCGCGCAATTGGCGGGCGCCGATGCCGCCGTACTCGGCTGCACCGAACTCTCGGTAGTGGCCGCCAGCCTTGGCGATACGAACGGGTTGGTTGTCATTGACAGCAACGCGGCCTTGGCGCGAGCCTGTCTGGTACGATTGGGCTATGGTGTGCAGGRGCCGAGAGGCCTGCCGAGCGTGTCGAGGCTGCCGGGACAGGATCGGTTGGCCTGGCGCGTCGCGCAGCGGGCCTCGTAAGCCCTGCCGGTTCGACCTCCGCCAGGACTTCTGTTCGCCGGCGGCCAGCATTCTCCAAGTCCTAAAATCTTTGAGAGAATATTTTCCGCCTTCCGCCTGAGAGGAAAAGCGCTCCTTTGTCCAATCGGGCAGCATTGGCGATGCTGATATCAAGGCCTCGCATTCCGCCAGGCCGAAAAATGATTTCAGGATCGCCAGGAACGCATCATGTCCGAACGCGGCAACGCTTCAAAATCTCTCGCAACGTCACTCACCAGGCGCACCGGACTTGGCGTGCTTCTCGCCGCGACATTTGCCGTTGTCGGGCTCGCCCCTGCGTCACCTTCTTTCGCTGAGGACAAGAAGGCGATCAAGGTCGGCATCATCAGCGGCGAGGACGAGGACGTCTGGCGCGTGGTCACCGCCGAGGCGGCAAAGAAGGGCCTGACGATCGAGACCGTCGTCTTCAACGACTACACCCAGCCCAACGAGGCGCTCGAGCGCGGCGAGATCGACGCCAACGCCTTCCAGCACAAGCCCTATCTCGACAACCAGATCAAGACGCAAGGCTATCACATCGTGCCGGTCGGCTACACCGGCGTCTGGCCGATCGGCCTCTATTCGAAGAAGCACGCCAAGGTCGCCGACCTGCCGGAAGGCGCCGTCATCGGCGTGCCGAACGATCCCTCCAACGAGGGCCGGGYGCTGCATGTCCTGGAGCATGAGGGCCTGGTCAAGCTGAAGGACGGCACCGGCATTCTGGCCACGACCGCCGATATCGCCGAGAGCCCCAAGAAGGTCGAGATCAAGGAGCTCGACGCCGGCATCGTCGGCCGTTCGGTCGACGATCTCGACGCTGCCGTTGTCAACACTGACTGGGCGTTGAAGAGCGRCTTGACGCCGGAAAACCGCATCGCRCAGGAGCCGGTGGCCGATAACCCCTATCGCAACTTCATCGCGGTCAAGGCCGGTAACGAGAATGAACCCTGGGTCAAGACCCTGGTCGCCTCCTACCAGAACGACACGGTCAAGGCCGAGTTCGACAAGGTCTACAAGGGCACCGGGATCAGCGCCTATTGATCGGGGCCTGGCCGGCAGGAACGGGCGGTCCGCCATTGAGCGGACCGCCGCCGCATTTGCGCAGCGCTGAAACGGACACAGAGATGAACCAGCACGTAGCGGCCAAAGTCGCCGATCCCGTCCCCATTCGGCCTGCGGGGTCGGAAGATGTCGTGCGCCTTGTCGACCTGAAGCGCCGTTTCGGCGCGACGGCGGCGCTCGACGGCGTTTCGCTTACGGTGAAAAAGGGCGAGATCCTCGGCATCATCGGCCGCAGCGGCGCCGGCAAGTCGACATTGATCCGCTGCCTGAACRGCCTGGAGCGGCCGGATTCCGGCGAGGTCTTCATCGAGGGCGGCGAGATCGGSCGGCTCGGCGAGCGCGAATTGCAGCCGTTGCGTCGCCGCATCGGCATGGTCTTCCAGCACTTCAACCTGTTGTCGGCGAAGACCGTCGAGGAAAACGTCGCGCTGCCGCTGAAGATCGAAGGGCGGCCGCGGGCCGAGCGCCTGGCGCGCGCGGCCGAGCTGCTGCAACTCGTCGGCCTCTCGGAAAAAGCCAAGGCCTATCCGGCCTCGCTATCCGGCGGGCAGAAGCAGCGTGTCGGTATCGCCAGGGCGCTCGCTGCGCGCCCGGCACTGCTGCTCTCCGACGAGGCGACCTCGGCGCTCGATCCGGAAACGACGCGTTCGATTCTGGCGCTGCTCAAGGACATCAATTCCAGGCTCGGTCTCACCATCCTGCTCGTCACGCACGAAATGGAGGTGATCCGTTCGATCGCCGACCGCGTGGCGGTGATCGATGCCGGCCGGATCGTCGAGGAGGGCGCCGTCTGGCGCGTCTTTGCCGATCCGAAATCGGAGATCACGCGCAGCCTGCTCGGCGCCATCCGGCCGCAACTGCCGACGGAGATTGCCAGGAGGCTTGTCCCTGGCGAAGGCGCGGGAACGATCCTCAGGATCGATGTGGCCGGCGAGGCCGCGCGCGGCGCATTGCTGTCCGATCTCGCCGTCGCGGTGCCCGGTCCGTTCCGCCTCGTGCACGGCGGCGTCGACCATGTCCAGCAGCAGCCTGTCGGCACGCTGTTCCTGTCCGTTCCGGGGACAGACGCCGCGCATCTCGCGCGGGCAACCGCATTCCTGAAAGACCGCGGCGCGCGGGTGGAGGTGCTTGGCCATGTCGCCGGTCCTGTTTGAACTCTTGCTCCGCTCGATCTGGGAGACGGTGCTGATGACCGGCGCTTCCGGCCTCATCTCGCTGGTGTTCGGCCTGCCGCTCGGTCTCGCGCTGGTCGCCACCGATCGCGGCAGCATCGCCGAAAATCTCTGGGTGAACCGCATCCTCGGCGCCATCATCAACGGCTTTCGTTCCGTCCCCTTCATCATCCTTCTGGTGGCGCTGATCCCGGTGACGCGCCTGATCGTCGGCACCTCGATCGGCACCTGGGCGGCGATCGTGCCGCTGTCGATCGCGGCAACGCCCTACTATGCCCGCATCGCGGAAGTCTCGCTGCGCGAGGTGGATCACGGGCTGATCGAGGCGGCGCGCGCCATGGGCGGCAACCGCTGGACGATCATCCGCGAGGTGCTGGTGCCGGAGGCGCTGCCTGGCATCGTCGCCGGTTTCACGGTGACGCTGGTTACGCTTGTCRGCGCCTCGGCCATGGCCGGCGCCATCGGCGCCGGCGGCCTAGGGGATCTCGCCATCCGCTATGGCTACCAGCGCTTCGAGACCAGCGTCATGGTTGCGGTCGTCATCGTGCTCATCGTGCTGGTTTGCGGGATCCAGTGGATCGGCGACCGGCTGGTGGCGCGGCTGGACCATCGCGGATGACCGTCGTCTGGCTTTCGCGGCTCGCGGCACGTTATTTGCCCTGTGAGTGGGGAATTGAGCGCCGGCTTGCTCCGATTGCATGAGATTGGATCGTGCATTGCTTGGACGGCAAGGAGCCGCGTGCCATCGTAGGCAGAGGTCGCAAGTTGCCGCGAGAGGAGCCCTTCCATGGCCAGAATAGTTCCGGTGCTCGATCTCGACCGCCTGGAACAGGGCGAGTCGGAACTCCGGACCTTCCTGTTCGATCTGCGCACCGCCGCGCGCGACGTCGGCTTCTTCTATCTCAGCGGCCACGGCATAACGCAGTCGGACATTGACGCGGTGCTCAACGCCGCGCGTCGTTTCTTTGCCCTGCCGGAGGCCGACAAGCTTGCCATCGAAATGGTGAAGTCGCCGCAGTTCCGCGGCTATACCCGCGCCGGCGGCGAACTGACCAAAGGCAAGGCCGACTGGCGTGAGCAGCTCGACATCGGCGTCGAGCGCGCGACGATCCCGCAAGGGCCGGGCGTGCCGGCCTGGACGCGGCTGCAGGGCCCGAACCAGTGGCCGGCAACACTTCCCGAACTGAAGCCGGTCCTGCTTGCCTGGCAGGCAAAGGCGACAGAGGTTGCGATACGCCTTCTCAAGGCCTTCGCTCTCTCGCTCGACCAGCCGGAGGACGCCTTCGATCCGATCTATCGCGGCGAGCCCAACCACCGCATGAAGACCGTTCGCTATCCCGGCCGCGACGCCGCCGGCGATGACCAGGGCGTCGGCGCGCACAAGGATGGCGGATTTCTCACGCTTCTGCTGCAGGACGAGAACAAGGGGCTGCAGGTCGAATATGACGGCAGCTGGGTGGATGTCGATCCGATCCCGCGAACGCTGGTGGTCAATATCGGCGAACTGCTCGAGCTGGCCTCGAACGGCTATCTCAGGGCAACCGTGCACCGCGTCGTCACGCCGCCGCCAGGCGTCGAGCGGATTTCGGTGCCGTTTTTCTTCAGCGCCCGCCTCGACGCGACGATCCCGCTACTCGACCTGCCGCCGGAACTGGCGGCCGAAGCGCGCGGCGCGGCCAGCGATCCCGACAATCCGCTGTTCCGCAACGTCGGCACCAATGTGCTCAAGAGCCGGCTGAGGTCGCATCCCGACGTCGCGCGCCGGCACTACCCCGACCTTCTGGAAAAAGCCGCGGCAGCCGGCTGAGTTTTAGTCGGGGTCGAGCGAGATTTTTTCGCGTTCCGGACTTTTTTTGGAATTCTGTTCGTCGCAAATGCGCAGGCCCGAGCCCAAATATCGGGTGTCGTCCGGTGTTTTCCTCCCATTGCGCCGGGCGATGTTCCCCTCTGAAGGTTATGACCTTCACCTTGGCCGGGCCGTTTTCACGCCCGGCCATTTTTCTTTCGAAACGATTCCAGGAAATGTGCGAGGCGGTTCTCCGTCTGGAATTGCGCCAGGGGCGGACCGCGAAGTCGCACGGCCAAAAGCGCGGCCGCCCTTCAAGCGCGCTTTTCGACGCTCAATTGGCGGTAGCCAATGCTGCGTCGGGTGGCACCCGCTGTGCCAGCCTGAAGGCAGGGCAACAAAACTTTAGACAAGGCATCAACTTTGCGGCGGCTGGAGCTACACCTGCGCGTCGCAAACGGCTATCTATCGTTCGCGGCATCATGCTTCGGGGTCATGGGCGGGGGCGGGCTTGCAGCTGGATTTGAAAACGATCGAGGCGCTTGCGCCTGACCAGGCCTCGCTTGGCGCCGCTGCCAAGCTGACCAAACGGTCGAACTGGCCTCGCCTCGAGACGAACGAACAGCTGGGGCTCATCTGGGGCGAATGCCAGGGTTCAGGGTCGAATCCCTATCGCGTCGTCTTCGACACCGGCGACCATGGCTACAAATGCACCTGTCCGTCGCGAAAGTTTCCGTGCAAGCACATATTGGGGCTGATGTGGATCGGCRCCACGGCGCCGGTCAGCTTCGATCGTGTCGACCAGACGCCGGAATGGGTGAACGACTGGCTTGGCAGGCGCCGCAAGCCGGGGCAGCARCAAACGCAGGCTGCGGCGAGTTCGCAAGGCAAAAGCATCGATGAAGCGTCGCGGCCCGAGCAGAGCGCCCCGGTCGAAGACGCCGCGGCAGCCGAACGCCGCGAGGCGGCGCAGCGCAAGCGCGCCGAGGACACGCGAAGCGCTGTCGCGGCCGCGCTCGATGAGCTCGATCAATGGATCGCCGACCAGCTTCGGCTCGGCCTTGCAGGATTTGTCGACGCTTGCAGCGAGCGATGCCGACGTATCGCGGCACGGCTCGTCGACCTCAAGGCGACGGCGCTGGCCGGTCGCCTCGACGAGCTGCCGGCGCGGCTGATGGCGCTGCGCAGCGAGGAGAAACCGGATGCCGCGATCCGCGAGCTCGGCAAGCTGGTGCTGCTCGCCAAGGCCTGGCGCGCCGCGCCCGACGATGCCGAGCTGAAGCGCCTTGTTTCGACGTCCGAGACACGCGACCAGATCCTTGCCAATCCCGACGCCGTCCAGGTCGAAAGCGATTGGGAGGTGCTCGGAGAGAAGATCGAGACCCGCCGCGACGGGCTTGTCAGCCACGCGACTTGGCTGCTCGATCTGAAGAGCCAAACTCCACGGTTTGCCGCCCTGCTCGATTTCTTCCCCGCCTCCGCCGGGCGGCGCTCCGGCGCCTTCGCGCCGGGGGACCGCTTCAAGGCCAGGCTCGTGTTCTATCCGTCCCGCAATCCGCTGCGGGCGCTGGTCGCGGACCGGCAGGGCGACGCGGCGCCGGGCAATTGGCCCGATTTCGCCCCGGACGCCGCCGGCGACCCGCTGGCCGCCTACGCCGCGTTCCAGGATGGCGCGCCCTGGCTCTCGGACTGCCCGATCATCCTGCCGGCAGGCGCGATCGCGCTGGACGAGAAGGACGGCGTCTGGTGGCGGGCGAGCGATCCGCATGGCATCGCCCTGCCGGTCGCCGGCTCCATCAACCAGGCCTTGCTCGGCCTTGATCTTGCGGCCCCTGCCGCACTCTGGAACGGCGCCAGGCTCGAGCTTCTGGCGTCGCAGAGCAGCATCGGGAGGCTTGACCTGTCGTGAACGAGCTCGAGCAGGCAGGGCTGGCAAGACTGCGCGACGGCTGGATTTCCGGCGGGGCTATGTTTGAGCTTGCACCGGTCGATTGGAAGGAGATCGCGACGGCCGCCACCTCCGACGAGCAGGAGCGGCGGCTGCTGGCGATCGCCGCGCAGGCGCTGGATGTCGCGCTTCGGCCGGATGCCCCCAAAATGTTGAAGCGGCGCCCGCCACTGCCAGTGCTCGCGCTGCCGATGCTGCCCGATCGCCTGCGGCCGCTGCTGCGTGCTGTATTGAAATACGCGGCCGATGCGAGGCTCAAGACCCGCGTGGCCGCGCTCGTCGCCAGCCGCGGCTTCGTGCTGCATCCGATGGATTGGATGCCTGCCCCGTCATATCAGGAAAGTCCAGACGTCTATGCTCCCTGGATCGATTGGCAGGCAGGCGCGGACAGCGAAAAACAGTCCCGACGCGAGCATCTGACGGCGGAAACCTGGGATGATTTCTATCCCGCCGCGCGCCGTACCGCGCTGGTCGATCTACGGCGCACCATGCCTGCCGTGGCGCGTACTCTTATCGAGACCAAGGGAGCAAGCGAGCCGGCGGAGGTCAGGATGGCGCTCATTGAACTCATGCGCTTCGGCCTGAGGCCGATGACGTTCCGTTTCTGAAGAGCCTGTCTGCCGATCGCTCAGGCAAGGTGCGCGAAATGGCCGGCCGGCTCCTGGCAAGGTTGGGGGAACATGGYAATCCGGCTGATAGCGGGTCGGAAAATCCGACAGCTGAGCTCGCCGCTTTCATCGAGGAAGGCAAATCCGGCTTCATCCGCCGCCGCTCCACCTACGCGCCGATAAAACTCAAGTCGCCTGCTCAACAAGCACGTCGCGCCGACTTGTTCGTATCCTGTTACTTCGGCGATCTCGTCGCCCGCTTCGGCAAGACCGAGCCCGATTTCATCGGCGCTTGGCAGTTCGGCGTTGATGAGGGTGCCGATCTCTTTCTCGTTCGAATGGTCTCGCTGTCCGGCAGCGATGCGGYGGTGGCCTGCTTGGCGGATTTACTTATCGCCGCAGGTGGCAAGCTGGCCCTTCTCGTCCTCCAACTCATGTTGCGTTTGGACGGCGGCAGGAAGCGTGTCCTGATTAGGCAGATCCTGAATGACGGGCAAAATCTGGCGGCGCTCAACCTGGTCGAAGGCGCGGAAGCAGGCTGGCTGGAATGGGGCGATCTCGCAAAGGGCAAGACGCTTTCAGTGCTGCGTTCCGCCGTCTCGGGTGACAACGACGTCACGAAACGAAGCGCCGAGCAGTATCTCGAAACCATAGGCTTTCTGGCCAATCCGGAGACGGCAGAAAAATTGATCGACGGGGTCGTCGCCGCGGGCCTGCCGCCCGCGTCCCCATCGCTCGGCCTGCTGCGGCTCAACGCGGCGCTGGCCGAACGCCCTTCCCAATCCGACAGATGATCAACCCGGAGAAGATCGCATGAACGCAGCCATCCGCCTTCCGGCCGAGCAGGTCTATGCCTCCGAACTGCAGGCGCTCGCGCGCGACGACGACCGCCAGAAGCCTGCCGGCTGGAGCCTGTCGCCCAAGGCTGTCCTCACTTATCTGATGGGCGGCAGGGCGAGTGACGGCACACTCATCACGCCGAAATATGTCGGCCGCCGGCAATTGATGGAGACAGCGGTCGCCACGCTCGCGACCGACCGGGCGCTGCTTCTGCTCGGCGTCCCGGGAACGGCGAAATCCTGGGTCTCGGAACATCTTGCGGGCGCCATCATGGGATGCTCGACGCTGATCGTGCAATGCACCGCCGGCACCGACGAGAACCAGATCCGCTACGGCTGGAACTATGCGCAGCTTCTGGCGAAGGGCCCGAGCCAGGAGGCCCTGGTGCCGACGCCGCTTTACCGCGCCATGCAGGAAGGCAAGCTCTGCCGCCTGGAGGAGCTGACGCGCATGGGCTCGGACGTGCAGGACACGCTCATCACCGTGCTGTCCGAAAAGATGATGCCGGTGCCGGAGCTGAACACCTCGATCTATGCCCAGCGCGGCTTCAACATCATCGCCACCGCCAACAACCGCGACAAGGGTGTCAACGAACTCTCCTCGGCGCTGAAGCGCCGTTTCAATGTCGTTGTGCTGCCTCTGCCGGWGGACATGGCGGAGGAAGTCTCGATCGTCTCCAGGCGCGTCGGCGAGATGGCCGGCGGTTTGGACCTCCCGGTGCCGAAGAACGTCGGAGAGGAGATCGCTCGCGTGCTCACCATTTTCCGCGAGCTGCGCTCCGGCGCGACCGCCGACGGCAAGATGACGCTGAAGACACCATCGGGCTCGCTTTCCACCGCGGAGGCGATCGCCACGATGATCAGCGGCCTCAGCCAGGCGGCGTGGTTCGATGGCGGCAAGCTCCACGCCGAAGGCCTGGCGCCGAGCCTTGTCGGCGCGATCGTCAAGGACCCGGTCCAGGACAAGGTCGTGCTGGAGGAATATCTGGAGACAGTGCTGAAAAAGCGTCCGGACTATGCCGGTTATTACGCGGCGCTCAACGCGGCCATTTGAGCCATGGCGCAAGGCGGCATCAGCTATTTCGGCATCCGCCATCACGGGCCGGGCTCCGCCGGGAGCCTGGTCAAGGCGCTGCGGGAACTGCAGCCGGTCGCCGTGCTGATCGAGGGGCCGGCGGATGCGTCGCCGCTACTGCCGCTGCTCGCCAGCCCCGACATGAAGCCGCCGGTGGCGCTGCTCTGTTATCCGGAGGACGATCCCGCCGCGACGAGCTTCTGGCCCTTCGCCGAATTCTCTCCCGAATACCAGGCGGCACTTTGGGCCGTTGCCAACAAGGCGGCGCTGCGCTTCATCGATCTGCCATCCGCGGTCCGCTTGGCCGGGGAGGCGCCTGAAGGACCGACGGACGCCGATGCCGCCGATGCGGAGGCCATGGAAGGGCAGGGCGAAGAGGCATCGCGGATCCAGGATCCGATCGGCACCTTGGCCCGCGCCGCCGGCTACGAGGACGGCGAAAGCTGGTGGTCGGACATCATCGAGCAGAATCCCGAACCCGGCCCGATCTTCGCAGCCATCGCCGACGCGATGACGACGCTGCGTGAGGGCGAAACGTCGATCGGCAAATTCGAGGCCATGCGCGAAGCGCATATGCGGCTGGAGATCGCGGCCGCGCGAAAGGAGTTCGACGGAACTCTGGCGGTGGTCTGCGGCGCTTGGCACGTACCGGCCTTGCAGGCAGCGCATACGCAAAAAGGCGACCAGGCCCTGCTCAAGGGGATAGGCCGGCGCAAGACCATGATGACTTTCGCGCCCTGGACCGGACCGCGCCTGGCCATGGGCTATGGCTACGGCGCCGGGGTCGTCGCACCCGCTGGTGCAAGCATCTGTGGCAGACGCGTGGGCAAGACGACGCTTCGGTGCTGTGGCTCGCGCGGATCGCGTCGGTGCTCCGCACGAAGGGCCACATGATCTCGACGGCGTCGCTGATCGAAGCCGAGCGCCTGGCGCGGGCGCTCGCCGCCATCCGCGAACGGCCGAAGCCGGGATTCGAGGAACTGCGCGACGCCTCGATTGCGGCCCTCTTCAACGGCGAGGYCTTGCTGTGGGAGATGGTCGAGGCCGAGCTGCTGCTCGGCGCCGATGTCGGCGAAATACCGCCCGACACGCCGCTTGCGCCGCTGATCGACGACCTGCAGCGCAACCAGAAGGCCGCCCGGCTGAAGCCGGAAGCGCTCGAGCGGGAACTTTCCATCGATCTCCGAAGCGAGAGCGGGCTTTTTCGGTCGACGCTGCTTCATCGGCTGAACGTGCTCGGCGTGAACTGGGGCAAGCTGACGGACGTTGGACGCAGCCGCGGCACGTTCCGCGAGCGCTGGATGCTGGCCTGGCAGCCGGAATATGCGGTGCGCCTCGTGGAGAACCTGATCTACGGGCCGACCATCGAGAAAGCCGCCAACGGCCGCCTTATCCAGATGATCGGCGCCGCCGCGACGCTCGATGCGCTTGCCGCGCTGGTCCAGAGCGCCATCACCGCCGCCTTGAGCGAGGCATCCTCGGCCGGCCTCGCCGCGCTTGAGGACAAGGCGGCGGTGAGCAGCGAGTGCCTGGAAATCCTGGCCTCGGTGCCRCCGCTGGCCGACATCATCCGCTACGGCGAAGCGCGCAAGACCGAGACGGACCGCCTTGCCGGTCTGTTGGAGCGGCTGGTCGTCGAGGGCTCGATTGCCCTGCCTTACGCCGCGCGCGACCTCGACGCGCAGGCAGCCGCGGCGCTGATGGGGGCGCTCCGCAAGGCCGATGAGGCGATCAGGCTGGTGGAGCCGGATGAGGATGTTCTGGACGCCTGGCGCAACGGTCTCGCGGCCGTGCTTGACTCCGCGCGATCGACGCCGCTCGTCGCCGGCTGCGCTGCGCATCTTCTCTATGAAGCCGGCCGGCTGTCCGCCGAAGACGCGGCCGACCTGCTGGCGAAGCGCCTGTCACCGGGGACGCCGGTCGCCGATGCCGCCGCCTTCTTCGAAGGCTTCTTCAGCGGCGCCGGTCAAAGGCTGATCTATGACGAGGGGCTGCGCGGCGCCGTCGATGCCTGGCTGGCATCGCTCGACGAAGAGGCCTTTGTTGCGCATCTGCCGCTGCTGCGCCGCGTCTTTTCCAACCTCGACAGTATGGAGCGGCGACGCTTGATCGAGGCCGTGCTCGGTCGCCGAGCAAGCCTGCCCGCTGGGCTGACGCCGGCGCCGGATGGCGGCGAGGCATGGCGCCGGCATTTTGGACTGCTTCGCAACCTGATTACAGGAGAGTCCTGCCATGGATGAAGCGACGGGGCCGGGGTTCGATCCGACGGAAGGGACGCGGGAGCGCCGCTGGCGGCTGGCGATCGGCGCCGACGACGAAGCCTCGTCGGCGCTGTCGGCCGAGGACCGCCGGCTTTCGGCCGCGCTCGACGCGCTCTATGGCGACGGCAGTGGCGGGACGGCCGCCGACCAGCGCAAGCGGCGCGGCGGTCTTGGCCGCTCGGCGCCGCGCGTCGCTCAATGGATGGGCGATATCCGCTCCTTCTTCCCCGAGCAGGTCGTCCAGGTCGTGCAGAAGGACGCATTCGAACGGCTGAACCTGAAGCAGATGCTGATGGAACCCGAGTTCCTCAAGGCGATCGAGGCAGACGTCAATCTGGTTGCCGATCTGGTTTCATTACGCTCGGCGATGCCTGAGAAGACAAAGGACATCGCCCGCTCGATCATATCCGATATCGTCGCCAAGCTGATGCAGCGTCTCGAGCAGAAAACCGCCGAGGCGATACGCGGCGCGCTCGATCGGTCGCGGCGCACCAACCGGCCCCGCCAGCGCGACATCGACTGGCCGCGCACCATCGCGGCGAACCTCCGCCATTATCAGCCCGACCACAAAACTGTCGTGCCGGAAAAGCTGATCGGCTTCATGCGACGCCAGCGACGGCTGGTCGACCTTGACGAGGTGACCCTCTGCGTCGACCAGTCCGGCTCGATGGCAAGCTCGGTCATCTACGCCTCGATCTTTGCCGCCGTGATGGCCTCGCTGCCGGTCGTTCGTACCAAGCTCGTCTGCTTCGACACCGCGATCGTCGATCTGACGGAAGAACTCAGCGACCCGGTCGAAGTGCTGTTCGGAGTTCAGCTTGGCGGCGGCACCGACATCAACCAGGCGGTCGCCTATTGTGCCGAGCGCATCGAGCGGCCGACCAAGGCGCATTTCGTATTRATCACCGACCTCTTTGAAGGCGGCAACGGCCAGGAGCTGCTCCGCCGACTGGCCGCRCTGGCGCGGTCGGGCGTCAATGTCATCGTGCTGCTGGCGCTCACCGATCAGGGCCGCCCCGGCTACGACCCCTCCATGGCCGGTTCGGTAGCCGCACTCGGTATCCCGGTCTTTGCCTGTACGCCGGACCACTTTCCCGACATGATGGCGGCGGCGCTGCGCCGGGAAGACATTGGCGCCTGGGCGGCCGGAGCGGACATCAAGCTCATTCGCGCCGACACTGAAGCGCCAGGCGCAGCCGAATAGGTCGCAGCGCTGTTCAGAACGGCTTCTCGCCGATCACCTCGAAGCGCTCGACCGCGCAGTGCTCGGCGATCACAGCCAGAATGTCCGTCGAAGGCTCGACCGCGTCGGGCTGCTTCCATTGAACGTTGAAGGAAAAAACAAAACAGCTGCGGCCGACATCGTGCTCCATGCCGACGAAGCGGGCATCATAGCCAAGTGGGCGCACAATGTCAGCAATGTCGGGAGGGGAGTTCTTCGGCCATGAGACGGAAAGGATCGCCTTGTGGGCGCGCGAGATCTTGAGGTCGACCCATTTCAGCGTCTGCAGCGTCACCAGGGTCAATACCGTTGCGATCGCACCGAGGCCGAACTGGCCGCCGCCGAAGGCCAGCCCGATCATCGTCATGATCCACATCGTCGCGGCGGTGGTCACCCCGGTGACGAGATCGCCGCGCCTCAGGATCGCGCCGCCGCCGATGAAGCCGACGCCGGTGAGCACGCCGAGCGCAAAGCGCATCACATCCATGCGCACGAAGGTGTCCGGTCCCTTGCCGATCATGCCGAGCAGCATGTTGCCCTGGACCATGGCAACGCAGGCCGCAAGTCCGACCAGTATGGTCGTGCGCAGCCCGGCGGAATGGCCGCGCGCCTCGCGGTTCAGGCCGATGAGGAAACCGGCGAGCAAAGTCAGCAACAGCCGTCCGACCAGGTCAAGCGCGGTCGGGTGGAGCGGCATGTCGCAGCAGAGCGACTGGAGCATCCTCTGTCAGGCCGGCGCAGGCGCCATGCCCTCCATTGCATCTGCAACGTTCAACTAGGCTTGACCGCCGAAAGYTCCGTGGCTGTTCCTTCCAGCAGCCGCGAACAGCCACGGGCATTGCCTTCGGCCGGCAATCGCTTGTTGCGAGCTTTGTGCCCGCGGAGCCGATACGCGTCCGGGAATCCCCGAAAAATATGCCTGAGATGGCTGAAGGGCTCCACGAATGTCCTCCAGGCTCATAGCCACATCAGGCCGGGCTCCCATCGGGATCAGGTGTCGGGAGGGCGCGGTAGGACCACTCCCGACTGTCCCTGAAACGTGTTTCGGCCTAGCCTGAACGCCGAAGAGCGCTCGATCCAAGATTGGAGACTGCGATGAATGCAAGGATGAACAAACGCGCCAGAATGTTGCCGCCTGCCGCTGCACTGGGCCTGGCGGCAGTTCCCCTGGCCACTCACGTCTGGGCTCAGGCGACCGCGACTGCCGATGGCGCAGCCGCTTCTCAAGAGGGGCCAGGCAAGACAGTGGTGCAGTCTGACAACAATCGAGCGGCGGCATCCGTGGGCCACCATGGGGCAGCCGCGGCCGCCGGGCCGGGTGCCGATGCAAATGCCGACAACGGAGAGGCGCGCGCGCAGGCGGGCAGCGGCGAAGACAACTCGAAAGACGAAAATTCGAGCGGCCATGCCCACGCCCAGGCTGGTAGCGACGCCAGTGCCAGCACGGACGGCGGAGCCCACGCCTCGGCGGGAGGCGCGCACGCCAATTCGAATGGCGCGAGCGCCAAAGCCGGCGACAGCGGGCCTGGCGTCAGCGTAAGCGTGAGCGGCAAAGGCGCTTCGGCCAGCGCCGTGGCCAGGCCTCCTCGGTAGCTGGTGCCCAACTGCCCGCCGCGCGGTGTGGGGAGCAGCTTGTTCCGGGAAGCCTGATTATTTAGCGAGGTTGGACAACTGGCTGGCGAGGACGATTTGCGGGCGGGATAAGCGAAAAGCGCCGCGAGGCCAGAGCGGTTCAGCGCTTGGTAGAATCTACCCTGCCGCAAATACGATACCTACCTACCGCAGGCCGACCATCTACGACAGGCTGACCAGCCCCACCCGCACGGCGTAGCGCACCAATCCGGGAACATCGAAAATGCCGAGCCGTTCCATCACGTGCGAGCGGTGYGACTCCACGGTCTTCACGGAAACGTCGAGGGTATACGCGATTTCCTTCGTGTTYTTTCCTTCCGCAATGAGCTGCAGCACTTCGCGTTGCCGCGACGTCAGTGCCTCGAGCACGGTTTTTTGCTCGCCGGCACGACCGAGATAGTCGGTTATTATTTTGCCCGATATGCCCGGGCCGAGGTAATTTTTGCCGCCTGCCACCGATTCGATCGCCAGGGCAAGTTCCGACACGGCCGCACTCTTCAGCATGTAACCCCACGCTCCCGCGCGCAGGGCCTGGAGGACATATTCCTCGCTGGCATGGACAGAGAGAATAATGACGCGGGTGTGGGGGACCTCCTTGGCGATGCGCGCGGTAGCCTCGAGCCCGTTGAGGTCGGGCATGGATATGTCCATAAGGACGATCTGAGGTCGAAGCTTCTTCACCTGCGCCAGCGCCGCGCGACCCGTTTCAGCTTCCGCAATCACCTCGACATCCGGCAACTGCTCCAGCAACGCCCGCAGGCCGGCACGCACCAGCGTATGGTCGTCGGCGAGYAGCAGCCGGACTCGTCTGGCGGGGCTCATCTCTGCGCAGTCCTGGTCGCCTCGCCCCAGGGGAGCCGCGCACAAACCTCCGTTCCTCTGCCCCTCCTCGATCGCACGAGCAAATGACCGCCGGCCAGCAAGGCATCCTCACGCATGCCCGACAGGCCGAGCGAGCGGCCCTGCGCTGCACCTTCCATTGCCACGGCGGTATCGAAGCCAACTCCGTCGTCGCGCACGACAAGCCGCAGGTCCTTGTGGCCGGCACGCAGTTTGACCCATACGCGCGACGCGTTCGCATGCCGGACGACATTGGTAACCGCCCCCTGGACAATGCGATAGCAGGCCGTCGTGGTGCTTGATGGCAAAGGCATGCCGATCGGGTCAGCGTCAAACCGCGCTTCCAGGCCAGCTCGTTGAGCCCAGCGATTGACATAGCAACGCAGGGTCGCCTCCAATCCTCCATGGTCCGGCATCATGGGACGAAGGTCCAGCGAGAGGCTGCGTACCTGCTCAAGCACGTCTTCAAGGAGCCTGACGCTTTCCGCGATGGGTTCGGCAAGCTCGGCGCTGCCGGTATCGTTGGTGGCCGTCTCCAGGTTGATTTTCACAGCCGTGAGCGCCTGGCAGACGTCATCGTGGAGCTCGCGAGCCAGCGCGTGGCGCTCTCTTTCCTGCAATTCGACGATCTGCCGCGCCAGAAGCTGCAGCAGGCCGACATCGGATTGATGCCGCGCCTCGGCCTGCCGCAGCCTTTGATAGGCGAGCGCGTTCTGGATCGCCGTTGCGACAGCCTGGAACAGCGCGACCAGCCTCTCCTGGTCGGCCTGCGTGAATCTCGCACCGCCCATTTTGTTGARGAGTCCGACAAAGCCGATCACGTCGTCCTTGGCATCGAATAGGGGAATGCAGACTGCGTTTCGGATGGCAAGTTCAGCGCACCTGTCCTCGTCGGCAAACGAATCTCTCATCGGATCGTTCGTGAGACAGGGCTTCTTATGTGTCAGGAGCCACCGCAGCGTTTCATCCCCAAGCGGAAAGGACCTCAAACGCCGTCGTTTCGATTGCTGCCATTCCCCGCAAAGCGTTATCCGCCTTTCCCCACATAAGCCGAAGCAGCCTCGCTCCGCGTCGAGGAGCAGAACGGCCTCTCGGACAATGCCGTCCATCAGAGCATCCAGATCGAGCGCAGAGCGCAATTTCTCGCAAATGCGGGACAGGGCAAGAACGGTATCTGCGTCCGCGCTGCGGCGTTTGGGTCTACCCTTCGCAAGGCCTCGGCCGGCATGCGCCGAGTGCTTTTCGATCACTGACGTTTTTTGTGGGATTGCGCCGTCTGTCGCGTTACCTGCCGCCATGCTGAGGCCCTCCCTTTTCCACGGGGGCTGAACAGCTGTGCTGACAGGCGCGTATGCCAGTGGCTTGGGGCCATCCGACCCGGYCGACTCCCACCTGTCGGCAAGTCCAGCAGATCGTCGCACCTCTTGTGAAGCGAGTCTGCGAACTCCTGCATGGGGACATGCTCCCGCATGAGGATATGAGCAGTATCTAAGGCACCGTCCGGATGTGTAAACCCGCGGAGCCCACTGAATGGGCGGTGATTTTGCGCAATTGAAATCCTTTCGGCGCGTCTTGGYGCAGTCGGCACAGCCACCGCGCCAGGCGGCTGAAGGCCGTATCGAGACGCGTCACGTCGTTGGCAGGGAAAAGTCGGATGAAGCGCTCGGCCTCAGGACCTGCCATCTGCGTCGGTGATGTCCGTGAACGAAGGGGCGATGGGGCGACCGTGGATCAGGCACCAGATACGTGCAGGCCGGAAGCAGCTTCGGGCTGCCCCCGGCCTGCGCATGTCACCGCATTGCTTGATTGTGGCTTATCAAGATCAGCCAGAGGCGGCGGCTGCTCCTGCGGCCGCTGCTGCTGCCGCTGCCGCCGCTCCACCAGTGCCACCAGTGCTAGCACCAGCCGCGGCACCAGCCGCACCGGATGCTGCGGCCGAGCCGCCAGGGCCAGCCGCGGATGCGCCGGCAGAGGCGCCGGCCGAGGCCGACGCCGAAGCCGCATTGGCGTCAACCGACAGCACCGGGACTGCCAGAAGTGACAGCACTGATCCGGCCACAAAGATGCGTGCGAGTTTGCCCAACTTATTGATCATAGGCCTTCTCCTATTTGGCTGTTTCAAGTTGCGGTCAAAGCACAGCCGATCCCCACCCCCGTCTCCCGCGGGTTGCCCGCGGGAGACGGGAAGCGCTCCCGGTGTGATCGATTGTGCGATGGGCAAGGATTGTAGTTGGATGAGCCTTCGGATCGTATCGGTGCCGATCCTAAATCGCCTTCCGAAATGCGTGACGGCATGGCGTGGAGATCAGGAACTGTCCTAGGCTTTCCCGGAATATACGGGAGGTCGTAGGGAGATTCCGCCGCTCGCCTTTGCGAAATCGGCGGTCCGCGTAAGGGATATCCTTAGGTGCCGTGGCGGGCCGTTCGCTCAGCGGGCGCGACAGCCCCTCACCGGAGGGCGATGCTCAGCACCAGTGCCAGCACGACGATGCCAACCAGCCCGGCGATGAAGATGATGCGGCGGGTGCGCGTGCGCAGGATGATTTCGCCCTGCCTGGCGTCCTCACCGGAAAAGACCGGTCGTCCTTCCTTGTCGCGATCCTTGCTCATGATCTGCTTCCTTCCCTGCGGACGAGCATGAGAGGTGTCGAAGGAGGAACCGATTTTGCTGGCAGGAGGTTCCGCCGAATTCGCGCCGGCGGGGTTTCCCGCGACCGGCTGGAAAAACCGGTCGCGGCAGAAGGTGGCTCAGCCGAATTTCGGGTCGAGGCTGCCCGATTTGTAGCGCTTGGCCATTTCCGACAATGGGATCGGCTTGATCTTCGGYGCGTTGCCGGCGGTGCCGAACTGCTCGAAGCGCTCCTTGCAGAGCTTCTTCATCGCCGCCATGGCCGGCGTCAGATATTTGCGCGGATCGAACTCCGACGGGTTCTCGGTCAGCACTTTGCGGATCGCGCCGGTCAGCGCCATGCGGTTGTCGGTGTCGATGYTGATCTTGCGCACGCCGTGCTTGATGCCGCGCTGGATCTCTTCCACCGGCACGCCCCAGGTCGGCTTCATCTGGCCGCCATATTTGTTGATGATCTCCTGCAACTCCTCAGGCACCGAGGACGAGCCGTGCATGACGAGATGCATGTTGGGCAGACGGCGGTGKATCTCCTCGATCACATTCATCGCCARCACCGCGCCGTCCGGCTTGCGCGAGAACTTGTAGGCGCCGTGGCTGGTGCCCATGGCCACCGCCAGCGCATCGACATGCGTGTCGCGCACGAACTGTTCGGCCTGCACAGGGTCGGTGAGCAACTGGTCGTGGCTGATCGCGCCTTCGACGCCGTGGCCGTCTTCCTGCTCGCCACCGCCGCTCTCCAGCGAGCCCAGAACGCCGATCTCGCCCTCCACCGAAACGCCGCCCCAATGCGCCATGTCGACGACGCGCCGCGTGATGCCGGAATTATAGGCATAGTCGGCGGGCGTCTTGCCGTCCTCCTTGAGCGAGCCGTCCATCATCACCGAGGTGAAGCCGTACTGGATCGCGGTGACGCAGGTCGCTTCGTTGTTGCCATGGTCGAGATGCATGCAGACCGGGATGTCGGGATGGATCTCGACCAGCGCGTCGATCAGCTTGGCCAGCACCACGTCATTGGCATAGGCGCGTGCGCCGCGGCTGGCCTGCAGGATGACCGGCGACTTGGTCTCCTCGGCGGCCTCCATGATGGCGAGCCCCTGTTCCATATTGTTCATGTTGAAGGCAGGCACGCCATAGCCGTGTTCGGCGGCATGGTCGAGCAATTGTCTCAGTGTGATGCGAGCCACCCAATAGTCTCCCGTATCTGGTTTCGAGCCCGTGTTCGAGGGCCGTCCGCTCGTCGGCCGGCCCTGAAAGCTTCTGGCCGGAATTCAGGGCGTCCGCAACCTTCCGCAGCCCCTTCGGCCGCAATTCTTGTTGCAGGGCTGAAATCCGGCCTTGTCGATCTTAGGCCGCGAGTCGCTCGCGGGCGGCGAGGATGTCGACGCAGGCCTTCGCGGCCTCCTTGCCCTTCACCTTGAAATGTTCGTGGAAGAAGCCGTGATGCTCGGCGCTCTCATGGTAGTTGTGCGGCGTGAGCACGGCCGACAGCACCGGCACGCCGGTCGCAAGTTGCACGCTCATCATGCCGTCGATAACGGCACCCGCCACGAAATCGTGGCGATAGATGCCGCCATTGACGACGAAGGCGGTGCCGAGGATCGCGGCATAGCGGCGGGTCTCGGCGAGCGTCTTGGCGTGCAGCGGAATCTCGTAGGCGCCCGGCACATCGAAGATGTCGACGGCGAAGCCTCCGAGAGCGGCGAGCTCTGTCTCGAAGGCCGTGACGCACTGGTCGACGATGTCGACATGCCAGCGCGCCCGGATGACGGCGATGCGGCGGGTTTGCTGGTCTTTGGGGAAATGCTGATTCATGGGTCCTTCCTTCCGTTTCGAACCAGAATCAGGACGCACGACGCAAAAACCGGCCCGCGCCAACGGACCGTCCTGCGTACGTTCTCTTCCATCCGGACTGTAACCGTCGGCCCCGGAATCGCACCGGATCTGCTGACCCTCCCGTTTCCGGAAGGCGCTCGCGGGCTTGAGGCCGAAGCCTTCACCGCCGGTGGGGACTTTCACCCCGCCCTGAGAACTTAACGCAGCTTGTATGGAAGGGCGGATAAGTGATGTCAATTGGGGATGACATTCGGTCGTCATCCTAGGCCGGAGCAAGGAGCGAAGCGACGCGCGCGGACCCTAGGATCCACGCCGTGACGCTAAAGCGTTGCAACGATTACAGAATTCTGCGCCGTAGCGCCTATGCCGGAGGTCACGGAATGGATCCTCGGGTCAAGCCCGAGGATGACGAAGTGCTGGGGGAGATTAGCCGTCACCCCCGCTCCGGAAACATCGCCTTCAACCCCTCGCGCGAGGCCTTTGCCACGCCGCGCTCCGTGATCAGGCCGGTGACCAGCCGCGCCGGCGTCACGTCGAAGGCGGGGTTGGCCGCTGGGGTCGCATCTGGTGACACACGCACCTGTGCGATCTTGCCGTCCGCCGTCCTGCCCCAGACCAGGGAGACCTCGTCGCCGGAGCGTTCCTCGATCGGGATCTCGGCAAGCCCGTCGGCGACCGTCCAGTCGATGGTGGGCGAGGGGAGCGCGACATAGAAGGGCACGTCATTGTCGGCGGCGGCGAGCGCCTTGAGATAGGTGCCGATCTTGTTGCAGACGTCGCCATTGGCGGTCGTGCGGTCGGTGCCGACGATGACCATGTCGATGTCGCCATGCTGCATCAGATGGCCGCCCGCATTGTCGACGATCAGCGTGTGCGGCACGCCGTGCCCGGCCATCTCCCAGGCGGTCAGCTGGGCGCCCTGGTTGCGCGGCCTGGTCTCGTCTACAAAGACGTGGACCGGGATGCCGGCCTCGGTCGCCAGATAGATCGGCGCGGTGGCGGTGCCGTAGTCGACCGTCGCCAGCCAGCCGGCATTGCAATGAGTGAGGATGTTGACCGTCTCGCCCGGCTTCTTCTTCGCCGCGATCGCCTTGATGATGGCAAGCCCGTTCTCGCCGATGGCGCGGTTCAGCCCGACATCCTCGTCGGCGATCTCCGCGGCGCGCCGGTAGGCAGCCTCAGCGCGCGCTGTTGGCGCGAGCGGCTTCAGGGTGCGCCGCATCTCGTCGAGCGCCCAGCGCAGGTTGATCGCCGTCGGCCGCGTCTTGTGCAGCGTCTCCCACACCGCGTCGAGCGCTTCGTCCGACGCATCGTCGGTCATCTGGATGGCGACGCCATAGGCGGCGGTGACGCCGATCAGCGGCGCGCCGCGCACCCACATGTCGCGGATCGCGGTGGCGATGCCGGCGACGGTTCCGATCTTCTCGATGCGGAACTCATGCGGCAGCCAGCGCTGGTCGATGATCTCGACCGAACGCTTGTCGTCGCTGAGCCAAATGGTGCGGTAGTGGCGTTCGCCGACGTTCAAAGGCTGCTCTCCTGTTCGATCAGCGAGGCCATTTTGTTGACCTCGTCGATGCTGTGGATCTGACGCCGGTTGACGGCGATGTGGCGACCGAAGCGCAACGCCTTGGCCTCACATGTGGCGCGCAGGTCTGCGTCGGCAATGGTCTCGAAATCGGCGTTGTGGGCGAGGCCGAGGATGCGACGGTGCACCTCGATGCCGGCAAAGCCGAGCAGGTCGGTCCAGATGCCGGAGAGCATGTGATCGAGCGCCTGTTCGGCGCCGAGCCTGTCGCCCTGATGCTCGAACAGGCTTCGCTGATAAAGGATACCGGTGCGCTCGGTCCGCCACAGATGCGAGAACTCGGCGCGGAAGACGGCCCAGGTCTCGGCGGTGACTTTGAGAAGATAGGCGCGCATGGAGTCGCGGCTGCCTTTCTCCTCGTGGCCGCGCTGCGCGAAGAAGGCCATCCAGAAATTGGCGAGCAGCATGCCGACGTCGAAGGCGATAGGCCCGTAGAAGGCGAATTCCGGATCGATCATCCGGGTCTCGGAGTCGGTCACCATGATCGAGCCGGAATGCAGGTCGCCATGCAGCAGCGTCTCGGCATTGGCGGCGAAGAGATGCTTCAGCCGCTGCGCCTCGACCTTGAGGTCGCGGTCGGCRCGCAGTTCGGCGACAAGACCGTCGAGCTGCGGGCTGGTGTGTCGGTTCATCTTCGCGTCGAAATAGGGGTCGGAGAACACCAGGTTCTCGGTGATGTCGCAGAGCTCGACATTGTCGGCAAAGAGCGCGAGATCGGTTTTGCGCTCGCGCGTCGCCATCGACAGGTCGGAGCCGCGGAACAGCGTGCGGGCCATGAAGAGGCCGATGTCGCGCGCGATGTTCGGCAGCTCGCGGCCGTCGATCAGCGCGCGCCGCAGGATGACATGTGGCGGTGCCAGATACTCCATCACGATCAGCGCCTGGGTCTCGTCGAAATGGTAGATCGCCGGCACCGAGCCGGGCGCTCGGCGCTCCTGCCTGGTCAACGCATGATATTCGAAGAAGGAGCGCTTCAAGGGCAGCGGCCAGYTGTCGCCGACCAGCCGCACATAGGGCAGCGCCTGCTTCACCACCGCCGCGCCCTTGTCGCCCTCGACGATGAAGACGAGGTTCAGATTGCCGTCGCCGACCTCGCGTACTTTCCACTGACTGGCATCCTTGCCGATGCGCTCGGTCAGCGCTTCATTGGCGCCAAGGCGCTTCGGCAGCGTCTCCACCGACAATGCTTCGAACGGATTCTTCTCGGTCATCCTCTCCCCTCCTGCGCGTGGTCTGCGACGATAGCGGAGCCACGGCGGCGGGGCCAAGCTAGGTAGCGCTCTGGCAATTGTCAATCGTGTTGACAATTGATGAGTGACCCCATAGCGTCACGGTCAGGGAGGAACGAATGGGCGCAGATGCCGTGTTCCGTGTGGAGGGCCTGAGGAAATCCTTCGGCCAGAACGAGGTGCTTGGCGGCATCTCGCTCGACCTGTTTGCAGGCGAGGTGACGGTGCTGATGGGTGCCAACGGCGCCGGCAAATCCACTTTGGTCAAGATCATCAGCGGCGTCTACGTGCGCGGCGGCGGCACGATGCAACTTGCCGGCCAGGCTTTCGATCCCGGCACCCCGGCGGAAGCGATCCGCGCCGGCGTCGTCACCGTCCACCAGAACATAAACGACGGCGTGGTGGCCGATCTCGACGTCGCCACCAACCTGACGCTCGACCGGCTGAGCGGCAAGGGCGCGTCGTTGCTGTTCAAGCCTGCCGATGTCCGCGCCGAAGCCGGGGCCGTCGCCGACCGCATRGGGCTCGCCATCGATCTCAGGGCGCGTGTTGCCGACCTTTCGCTCGCCGACCGGCAGATGGTGGCGATTGCGCGGGCTATGGCGCACCGGCCCAAGGTGCTGATCCTCGACGAGCCGACCTCCTCGCTGTCGAGCGCCGAAGCAGACCGGCTGTTCTCGCTGATCGACCGGCTACGTGGGCAGGGCGTCGCCATCCTCTACATCTCGCACCGCATGTCCGATATCCGGCGGCTGGCCGACCGTATCGTCTCGATGCGCGACGGCGTCATCGCCGGTGTCTTCGACCGGAAGCCGCTCGACTATGAGGGCGCCGTCAACGCCATGCTCGGCCGCAAGATCCATCTCGACCGGCTGGTCGCCAGAAACTCGGCGCGCGCAATCTTCACCGCCGAAGGCCTGCAATTGGCGCATGGCGCCAAACCGATCTCGATGACGCTCGGCGCCGGCGAGGTGGTGGCGATCACCGGCCTGGTCGGCGTCGGCAAGACGGCGCTGGCCGAGACGCTGTTTGGCGTGCGCAGGCCGCTTGCCGGCAGCATGCACATGGACGGCAGGCCCTATGCGCCGCAATCGGCGCGCGAGGCGATCGCTGCCGGTGTCTTCCTCGTCGCCAAGGACCGTGCGATGAGCGGCATCGTCGGCGGCTTCAACATCGAGCGCAACATCAGCCTGCCTTTCCTCAAGCGCATGTCAGACTTCGGCGTCATGCGGCGCCGCGCCGAGCGCGTCGCCGCCCGCCGCCAGATCGGCGAGCTCGGCATCGTCTGCCGCTCCGAGAGGGACGAGCTCTCGGCGCTATCGGGCGGCAACCAGCAGAAGGTGATGGTGGCGCGCTGGATGTCGCAGACTTCGCGCCTCTTCATCCTCGACGAGCCGTTCCAGGGCGTCGACATCTCTGCCAGGCGCGACATCGCCGCCAAGCTGAGGGCAAGCGCCGACGGCCGCGCCACACTGCTCTTCGTCACCGAGATCGACGAGGCGCTGGAGACCGCCGACCGCATCCTGGTGATGTCGGAACACACGATCGTCGGCGAGCATCGGAACGCCGATATCGACCTCGACCGGCTGCTGGCTGAGGTGGCCGGCGGGCCGCTGCACGGTGGGGCGTGAGGCCGCACTGATGACGAGACTTGGAGTGCATGCATGAGTTCCAGTTTGGCAGAGAGGGCAACAACGCGGGAGCGTTCGATGACGTCGCGTGACTATGCCATCCGCTACGGCTTCATCGTGCTTCTGGCCGGGCTGATCGCCTATTTCACGATCGCCGCCGACGGTTTCGTCTCGCCGCAGAGCGCGGTCTTCATCTTCCAGTCGGTCGCCATCACCGGCGTGCTAGCGCTCGGCGTCACAGCGACGCTCGTCGTCGGCGGCTTCGACCTGTCGATCGGCTCGGTCGCCACCAGCGCCATGATGGCGGCCTCCTACGCCATGGTGGTGCTGCAGCAGAACGCCATTGTCGCCGTCATCGCCTGCTTGGCGATCGGCATTGTCGTCGGCCTGATCAATGGCTGGCTGATCGTCTATATGCGCGTGCCGGATCTGCTCGCCACGCTCGGCATGATGTTCCTGCTTCTCGGCCTCCAGCGCATTCCGACCGAGGGCCGCTCGATCGCGACCGGCATGACGATGCCCGACGGTTCGGTCGCCAACGGCAAGTTCTCGGAAGCCTTCCTGGCGCTCGGCCGCCACCGCATCGACTTCTTCATCCCGAGCCTGATCCCGGTCTCCGTGGTGGTGCTGGTCGTGCTGGCGGTGCTGATCTGGTTCTTCCTCGAATACACCCGCTTCGGCCGCATGATGTATGCCGTCGGCAGCAACGAACGCGCCRCCGAACTCGCCGGCGCGCCTGTCAAGGCATACAAGATCTGGGCCTACGTCATTTCGGGAGTTTTCGCCTCGATTGGCGGAATTTTGCTCGCCGCCCGGCTTGGACGCGGCGACATCGCCTCCGGTAATAATCTGCTGCTCGACGCTGTCGCCGCGGCGCTCATCGGCTACGCGGTGCTCGGCGCCGCCAAGCCCAACGCCTTCGGCACGGCCGTCGGCGCGGTGTTCGTCGGCGTCCTGCTGCAAGGCCTGACGATGATGAACGCTCCCTACTACACGCAGGACTTCGTCAAGGGCGCGGTGCTTGTCGTCGCCCTTGTCTTCACCTTCGCCCTTTCCGGCAGGGGCAAGAGATAGTTTCGACCGGGGCATAAACAACGGAGGAAATCGACGTGAGCATCACAAGAAGACTTTTGGGCAAGGCCGCGCTTGGCCTCGCGGGCGCGGCGCTGCTGATGCAGGGGACGGCACTTGCGGCCGACCGCCCGGCGCCATTCGACAAGCCCGGCGTGAAGATCGCGCTGGTGCGCTATCTCTCGACCGGTGACTTCTTCCAGGCCTATCTCTCCGGCGTCGAGGCGCAGGCCAAGGCGCTTGGCGTCGACCTGCGCGTGCTGGACAGCCGCCAGGATGCAGCGCTCCAGGCCGATATGGTCGACCAGGCGATTGCGCTCGGCGTGCAGGGCATCATCATCCAGCACGRCCTGACGGAATCGATGAAGGACGCTGCCCAGCGTGCGGTCGACGCCGGCATCRAGGTCGTCGCCTTCGACGTCAATGTCGAGAACCCGAAGATCCCGCAGATCGAACAGTCCGACCGCGACTTGGCAAAGCTCGCGCTCGAGCAGGYGGTCAAGGATAATGGCGAGAGCTGGAAGGCCGGCTATGTCTATGTCGCCGGCATCGCGCCGCTCGACCGCCGCAACGAGACCTGGGTCGACGTGAAGAAGAAATATTCGGGCATCAACGAAGTGGCCATGTTCGGCACGCTCGACAACCCGATCGCCAACTCCGTCGCCAACCAGGCGCGCTCTGTGCTGCAGGCGCATCCCGACATCAAGGTGATGTTCGCCCCCTATGACGAATTCGCCAAGGGCGTGAAGATCGCCGTGGACGAGGCAGGCCTCAACAAGGGCATCAAGATCTACTCGGCTGACATCTCGACCTCGGACATTGCCGCGATGCGCGAGCCGGACAGCGCCTGGGCCGCCACCGCCGCCACCAACCCGGCCGTCGTCGGCCAGGTCTCGGTACGCGCGCTGGCGCAGCTGCTCGCCGGCGAGGATCCCGGCCACAATGTGATCGTGCCGCCGACGCTGATCACCCAGAAGGAGCTCCTCGACAAGGACATCAAGAACATGGAGGACCTGTCGGCCAAGCTGCCGCAGTTCGCCCATGCCGATGTCGCCATGCCTGCCTGGATGCCGAACCCGAACGCCAAGTAAGCTGGTCTGAAAAGCGCTATCGGCAGCATTGGAAACGTCGGCGCTGCCCCTCATCCGCCCGCCGGCACCTTCTCCCCGTATAGTGACGGGGAGAAGGGGATGGCCGCGACCTTGGCGCATTTCCTACAACGCCTGAGATTGGCGAAACCGCCGGTGGCGGCGTCTTTCTCCCCGTCACTATACGGGGAGAAATGCCCGGCAGGGCAATGAGGGGCAGCGCCGACCGCCAAATATGATCAGAGCGCCTCGCGTGAGGCAGTCTTATGCGGCGTGCTTTAGCGATCAGAGAAAGAGCGGCTCTCGGGCCGCTCTTTTTTGCTGCTGCCGCCTATCAGCCCGACCGCGCGGCGCGGGCGAGCCCATGCGCCACCAGCCGGTCGATGACTTCCGGGTAGCTGACGCCGCTTGCCGCCATTGCTTTGGCGTACATGCTGATGTCGGTGAAACCCGGAATGGTGTTGAGCTCGTTGATCAGGAACGTCATGTCCGCCCTCACGAAGAAGTCGACGCGGGCCATGCTGTCGCAGCCCAGCGCACGGAACGCCTTCGCCGCCGTCTCGCGGATATCGCCTTCGATCTTTTCGGGGAGTTCGGCGGGCACCTTCAATGCCGCTCCGTCCTTGTCGATGTATTTGGCGTCATAGCTGTAGAAGCCGTGACTGTCGGCGGGCACGATCTCGCCGGGACGGGAAACGAACAGGCCCCCTTCTGTGTCTTCCAGAACGCTGCACTCGATCTCGCGGCCGCGGATGAATTCCTCCGCCAGAAGCTTGCCGTCGTGCTTGAACCCTTCGGCGAGCGCCGCCTGGTAACCCTTTTCATCGGCAACCTTGCTGACGCCGACGGAGGACCCCTGGCGGGCCGGCTTGATGAAGACGGGAAGCCCGAGCGCCTGCTCGATCTCCGCGAAGGTCGGCGCCGCCCCGACCAGGGTTGTGATGGAACGCGCCGTGGGCAGGCCGGCCGCCTTCAGCAGCCGCTTGGCGATATCCTTGTCGAGGGCCGTGGCCGAGCCCAGGATGCCGCAGCCGGCAAGCGGCACGCGCGCCACTTCCGCCAGGCCCTGCGCGGCGCCGTCCTCGCCATGGAGACCGTGCAGGACGGGGAACAGGATGTCGATTGCGGGCAGTTCGCGAGGTTGCTCACCGGCCGGAACGGCCAGCATTCGTCCACGCCCTCCCGGCACCAGGCAGACCTCCGCCCCGCTCAAGGGTTTGGTCAGCGCGCCGTCCTCGAAGCGGCTGAGCAGCCATTGCCCATCGCGGGTGACGAAGATCGGAACGGCATCGTATTTCGCCGGCTCCAGCGCGAGCATGACGTTGGTCGCCGAAAGCACTGACACGTCGTGCTCAGCGGATCGCCCGCCAAAGAGCACACCAATACGCAGTCTTTTCTCGGCCATCGACATCTCCCCTAATGATCAAGATCAGAACCCGACGGCGATGCCACGCCGGGCGAAAAAGCCATCGAAGGAGGCGAGCGGCAACGTGACGTTTGCCTGACTCTGCCGGTCATGGCCGGATRGATTGTGGAAACGGATTTCGCCTGGCGAGGCTGCAGTCACCAGCACCAGATGCCCGCCCTTCGACGGCGGCTCGCGCTCCGGCCAGCGGATCCCGGGATGCACAGAGGCGATGAAGTAGCTCCACCGCGAAAGAAGTCCGGGCACCATTGCCGCATCGACATTCGTCATCGTCTCGGCGGACAGGCTGAAACGTTCGCGGACGAACCGGACAAAGGGCTCGTAGATCAACCCCTTGATCGAACCGTCCCCGTCATTGACGACATAGCCGCCATAGGCCGTGCAGGCGCGGGCGAGCTCAAGCGTCGGATGGATTTCGCCGCGCACGGCAAGGATCATTTTCAGGCAGGCCATGCCGCAGACATTGACGGCCCAGCGCGCATAGTCCTCGACCGTCTCCGCGCCGGAGTTGCGCCACAGCGGATCGCGATGCAGTGCCGACGGTCCCTCTGCCAAAAGCGGCAAAGTCATGCCGGGCGATTCCCACTGGCTGAAATAAGGCACTTCCCTGGATTGCATACCGGCTCCAGCCTTGGGTCTCGCATGAGAGACACAAGGCACCCCCTAAAGCTGCGTGAGAGACAAGCGACGGATTGCAGCGGGATTTTGACCCGTTGGAGCAGTTTCCCAGCACAAAGTGCGAAGCGGTTTTCCGTCCGCAACTGCGTCAACACAAAGAGATGAAGCGGTTCGTGAAACGWCGAAACCGCTCCAAGTTATGTAGTTCAGCGCAGCGCCGCGGCGATATTGCCGCCATCCACCGTCGTCACGTCGGCGGTGGTGCGCTCGGCCAGCGCCTGGTGCAGGAAGGCCTGCGCCACGTCGTCGGCCGTCACCTCCTGCCCGAGCAGGTTGCCGGACATGTATTCCTTTTCCGACACGCCGCGCGCGCCGGAGCGGCTGGCGATCATCGCGTCGGTCAGGAGCCCGGACCGGATGCGGTCGGCATTTACAGCATTGGAGCGGATCCCGTGCGCGCCATAGTCCAGCGCATATTGCCGAGACAGGAATAGCGTTGCTGCCTTCGGCAGGCCATAGGCGCCGAATTTCGGCCCGGGATTGACGGCCTGCTTGGAGGTGTTGAAGAGCAGCACGCCGCCCGTGCCCTGTTCCAGCATGATGCGCACAGCGTTCTGCGCTGCCGACTGGTGGGCGAAGAAGTTGAGCTCGAAGCTCTTGCGCAGGAGAGCGTCGTCGAGCTCGCCGATCCGGCCTTCCCAGGCGGCGCCGGCATTCGAGACCAGGATGTCGACGCCGCCATAGACGGCGACCGCCTTATCGAAGGCGGCCCGAATCTCGGCCGGGTTGGTGATGTCGGCGCCGACACCGATCGAATTGTTGCCGGCCGCCTTCGCCGCCTCGGCAGCCTTGGCCGGATCGAGATCGACGATGACGGCATGCGCGCCGTTGGCGGCGAACAGCTTGGCCGTCGCCGCCCCAATCGCGCCGGCGCCGCCGGTAACCAGCACCACCTGGCCGGTCAGCGGCTTCGGCTTGTTCGAAGCAAGCTTCGCCTGCTCCAGCGACCAGTATTCGAGCGGGAAGAGATCAGCCTTGGAGAGCGGCTGGAAATTGCCGATGGCTTCCGCGCCGCGCACCGCCTCGATCCACATCTCGCCGACATCGGAGGCGATCTTCGCGTCCTTCAGCGTGCGGCCATGGCCGAACATGCCCAGCCCTGGCACCAGCGTCAGGCGCGGCATCGGGTCGAGCATGGTGCGCTTGACGTCGTCCAGCGCATCATTGGTCTCGAAATAGGCGCGGTAGTCCTTGGCGAAGGCCTCGACATGGCTGCGGATGACGGCCTTGTAGTCGCCGAGCTTGTCGGCGTCAGGGGCCGGAACCGCCATCGGCCCGGTCTTGATGCGGATCGAGAGGTCCGGCGTCGACACGCCGCGCCCGGCCAGGTCGGCGATCTTGATCGAATTGATGAAGTCGACGATCGCGTCGGAAGTGCGGAAGTCGCTGATCATGCGGTCGAAGCGGCCTTCGCCGCGCGCCACCGCCACCGCGCCGCGCAGCATCGGCGCGATGTCGCTTGGCCTGGCAAGCTTCGCCGGCAGCGCCGCCTTGGCCGCCTGCGGCCTGCCGTTCTTGGCGACATACTCCTCGGCGACGTTCACATAGTGGATCATCAGGTCATAAGCCTGCCTGGCATTGTCGCCGAAGGTGAAGATGCCGTGCTTGTCGAGGATCAGGCCCTCGACGCTCGGATCGGCATCAAAAACTTCCGCCGCTACCTTGGCGAGGTCGAAGCCCGGCTTGATGTAAGGCACGTAGCCTAGTCTGTCGCCGAACACCGTCTTTATCAGCGCCTTGCTGTCGTCCTGGTCGACGATGGCAAGGATGGCCGTCGAATGCGTGTGGTCGACGAATCTGTGCGGCAGGAAGGCGTGCAGCAGCGTCTCGACCGACGGGTTGGGGGAGGCGGGGTCGATGAGGTTGGAGCGCTGCAGCGCCACCATGTCCTCGTCCGACAGCTTGTCCAGCCCGCGCGCCTTGATGAGCGCGCCCATCTTCACCGCCGGCAGGCCTTGYGGCTCGATAACGGCCATGTCCCAGCCGCTGCCCTTGACGCAGAGCACGTCCCATTCGTCGCCGACCAGATCGGTGGCCTTGGTCTTGCAGGAGGTGTTGCCGCCGCCATGCAGCACGAGCCGCGGTTCACCGCCGAGGAGACGGGTCGTGTAGACGCGCAGCGCCAGGTCGCGGCCGACGCCCTTCTTCGCATAGTCGGCGACCATCTTTTCCGCGTCGGCGTCGTTCCAAAGGTTCTTCATTTCGTTCCGTCCGATGTCCGTCTTTTTGTTGCTCATGAACAGGAAGCCGCGACGTCCTGATGACAGAAGCGGCGAGGGTGGTTTTCTAGGAGGCCTTTTTGYTTGCGGCGCCTGCGTGCTCGAGAAGGCGCGCGGCCATATGCGCGCCGACCACGAGGTGCGAGCAGAGCCCGCCGGCGATTGCCGCAAGCAGCGGCTCGAACTTGCTGTCCTCCTGCACCACCATCAGCCGTTTCGCGATGGCGCGCAGCGAGGCGAGGTCGGCGGAGATGACACGCCGGTTGTAGCTGCAGTCGAGCACCTCGCCGTTGGCGTCGATGATCTGTCCCGCGATCACGCCGGCGRCGCCCTCCTTGCGAAGCGCCGTCATTTCGGCCGGCGTCAACGCACCACATTTCACCAGATGGCTGTCCGCATCGACCGCGCCGACGGAGTAGAGCGCCAGATCGCAATCGCTGATCCCGGCGAGCTGGTCGCGGATCACCGGTTCTGCGCGCAGGCCACGCGCGAGTTCCTCGGTCGACAGCACCAGAGGGGCGTAGAAATTGAGGCCCTTGGCGTTCAGCCGCCGCGCAATCTCCATCGTGCATTGGTCGGGCCGATAGAAGTAGGGCGCGCCGAGATTGCCGCAGAGCTGCACCACGGTGACGTCCTGCAAGTCGGCATAGGACATGATATCGGCGATGGTGTAGACGGTGCGGCCCCAGGCGACGCCGATGCGGTCGCCCTTCTTCACCAGTTCCAGAAAGACGCTTGCCGCCAGCACCGCGATATCGGTCGACGGGTCTGCGACATAGGCGTTTTCCGGCGCGATCCAGACGGCGTCCAGCTTGAAGGCGTCCTCCAGCCTGCGCGCCGTGACGTCGTCGGTGAAGRGCTGCGTCGAGGTCGAGATGTTGACGATGCCGGTCTCGCGCGCCTTGCGCAAGTACATGGCGACCGACGCGCGCGAAATCTTGAGCTGGTTCGCCACTTCGTCCTRGCGAAGGCCATGCGCATAGTAAAGCCAGGCGGCCTTGTGGATGAGCTGTTCTGCCGGTCGGATCGCCATGCCGCCTCCTCGGCTGACATTAGTCACGGCTCTCGACAAAAGTCAAATCGGCGCGGTTTGGTGCAAACGCCTGCTGGCGCGGTCCGATCAAGACGGCCATTCCAGCAAGGACGCGTATCATAGCATTTCTCGCTCGTTCGGGGGGATGGCATGATCGCGGGCCTGCGGCTAGAAAGCTCAAAAAGACTTTTGGGAGGATGGGATGGCCAATCCCTACGAACAGGATCTCGACCGGAACGCCGCCAACCACCAGCCGCTGACGCCGCTCACCTATCTGGAGCGCGCGGCCAAGACCTATCCCGACCATGTCGCCATCATCCACGGCAGCCAGCGCATCTCCTATCGCGAGTTCTGGCGCCGCGCGTTGAAGCTCGCCTCGGCGCTCTCGAAGCACGGCATCGGCAAGGGTGATACGGTGACGGTGATGCTGTCGAACACGCCGCCGATGCTGGAGGCGCATTTCGGCGTGCCGATGACCAAGGCGGTGCTGCATTCGCTGAACACGCGCCTCGACGCCGCCGTCATCGCCTTCCAGCTCGACCATGCCGACACCAAAGTGCTGATAGTCGACCGCGAATTCTCRGGCGTGGTCAAGGAGGCGCTGGCATTGGCCAAGGCCAAGCCATTGGTCATCGACTATGACGATCCCGACTATGCTACTGACGCGCCCTATCCGAAGGGCGAGCGGATCGGCACGCTCGACTATGAGGAGTTCGTCGCCGGGGGCGACGAGGCGTTCGCCTGGTCGGTGCCCGACGACGAGTGGGACGCCATCTCGCTCAACTACACCTCCGGCACCACCGGCAATCCGAAGGGCGTCGTCTATCACCATCGCGGCGCCGCCCTGATGGCCTACACCAACACCATCCATGCCGGCATGGCCAAGCATGCGGTCTATCTGTGGACGCTGCCGATGTTCCACTGCAACGGCTGGTGTTTCCCCTGGACGCTTGCCGTCCAGGCCGGCACCCATGTCTGCCTGCGCTGGGTGCGTGCGAAACCGATCTATGACGCRATCGCCGACCACGGCGTCACCCATCTCTGCGGCGCGCCGATCGTCATGTCGATACTGATCAACGCGAAGGAGGAGGACAAGCGCCAGTTCCCGCAGGCCGTCACCTTCAACACGGCCGCCGCGCCGCCGCCGGAAGCGGTGCTTTCCGGCATGGCCGATGCCGGTTTCGCTGTCACCCATCTCTACGGCCTGACCGAGACTTACGGGCCGGCCGTCGTCAACGAATGGCACAATGAGTGGGACGAACTGGAGAAGGGAGCGAGAACGGCGAAGAAGGCGCGCCAGGGCGTGCGCTATGCCGCACTCGAAGGGCTGACGGTGATGAACCCCGAAACGATGACGGAAACGCCGGCCGACGGCGCGACTCTCGGCGAGGTCATGTTCCGCGGCAACATCGTCATGAAGGGCTACCTGAAGAACCGCAAGGCKACCGACGAGGCCTTCGCCGGCGGCTGGTTCCACTCCGGCRATCTCGGCGTCATGCATCCGGACGGCTACATCCAGCTCAAGGACCGCTCCAAAGACATCATCATCTCTGGCGGCGAGAACATCTCATCCATCGAGGTCGAGGACGCGCTCTACAAGCATCCTGCCGTCGCCTCCTGCGGCGTGGTCGCCCGCGCCGATGAGAAATGGGGCGAGGTGCCGGTCGCCTATGTCGAGCTGAAGCCCGGCAAGGCAGCGACCGAGGCCGAGATCATCGAGCACTGCCGCGGCTTGCTCGCGCGCTTCAAGGTGCCGAAGGCTGTGGTCTTCGCCGAGATCCCCAAGACCTCGACCGGCAAGATCCAGAAGTTCCGGCTGAGGGAAATGGCGAAGGGGATGTAGTTCGCTCCTTCGAACATCGCGGTGCCTCGACAGTTTGCGCCTGCATGCCCGATTTCGTCATCCTAGGGTGGAGCAGTCGCGAAGGGACCTCGCGGAAACCCTAGGATGACGACCACACAGGCGCCGACGGCTAGTCGCTAATGTCAGCCGCCGACCCTGCTCCTGTCACCATATGTCACCAACCGGTACGCGTACATCGAATTCGCGTTGACTCTTCGCGCCTTTCGATTTACGGCTGACGAAAATTGAAATTCGTCACTCGTCAAACGAAAGCGCCATGTCAGAAGCCGCCAACATCGTGGCCGACCCCGCCAGACAGGAGAATGTGACCCGCATTCTCGACTGCGCCGAGCGCCTGTTCCGGCATTATGGTTACAGCAAGACCAACGTTGCCGACATTGCCCGTGAACTCGGCATGTCGCCGGCCAACATCTACCGTTTCTTCGCCTCCAAGGTTGAGATCCACCAGGCCGTCTGCGGCCGCATGCTCGGCGCCAGCTACCAGCAGGCCTACGAGATTTCACGCCTGCCGATCAGCGCCGAGGAGCGATTGCGCCGCTACGTGCAAGCCCAGCACAAAATGACGCTGGAGACCATGCTTGATGAGCAGAAGGTCCATGAGATGGTCATCGTCGCGCTCGAGCGCGACTGGGGCGTCATCGACAAACATGTCGACCGCATCCACGATCTGCTGGCGGACGTGATCCGCGAGGGCATCAAGGCCGGCGAGTTCAGGAAACAGGATCCGGTCATCGCCTCGCGCTGCTTCGGTGCCACCACGCTCATCCTGTGCCATCCGCAGATGGTGGCGCAGTGCCTCGCCAAGACCAACCGGGCCATGCCCGAAGACCTCATCGAATTCGCAATCAGAGCCTTGAAATAGCCGCTGCCCGCCGGGTGCCGGTGTCGAAACTCATCTCCAGTCCGGGAGTGCTAAGGTGTCTTTGTCCAATTCCATCCTCCTCAGGCTGCCGGCCGCCGGCCTYCCGGTCGTCGGCATGGTCGTCGCGGCGCTCGGGCTTGCCGGCTGCAGCCAGGAGAAGGCGGCGGCCGTCCAGGAAGTCGTCCGGCCGGTCAAGGTCGTCGAGATCGGCGAAGCCGAGACCAGCCGCCAGCTCGACTATTCCGGCGCCGTGCGCGCCCGCACCGAGATGAATCTCGGCTTCCGCATCGCCGGCAAGGTCACCGAGCGTCTCGTCGACATCGGCCAGCACGTAAATGCCGGCGACGTGCTCGCCCRCATCGACCCCTCCGACTACGAACTGTCGGTGAAGAGCGCCCAGGCAAGCCTTGATGCTGCCGAGCGTCAGGTCGAGACGGTCGACCTCGCCAGGAAGCGCGCCGAGCAGCTCTTTGCCAAGAACTTCGCGCCGAAGTCGCAGCTCGATCAAGCCGTGCTCAGCTATGACCAGGCCGTGGCGACACGCGATGCCGCCCGCTCGACCCTCGCCCAGGCGCAGAACCAGGTCCACTACACCGACCTCAAGGCCAGCAAGGCTGGTATCGTCACCGCGATCTCGGCCGATATCGGCCAGGTCGTCAGCGCCGGGGCGCCGGTGATGACGGTTGCTGTCGACGGCGAGAAGGAAGTGCTGATTGCCGTGCCCGAGATGGACATAGCCGGCTTCCGGCCGGGCAAGGAAGTCAAGGCGAGCTTCTGGTCGGACGAGGGGCTCACCCTCGACGGCAAGGTCCGCGAAGTCGCCGGCAGCGCCGATCCGCAGTCGCGAACCTTCGCGGTTCGGGTCTCGCTCCCCAACGATCCGCGCGTGCTGCTTGGCATGACCGCCAATGTCGCGGCAACGGTCGGCAGCAAGGCTGAGCATGTTTCGATCCCGCTGACCGCGATCGCCGAGAAGGACGGCAAGAAGATCGTCTGGACGGTCGACCGCGCCAGCGCCACGGTGCATCCGCGCCCGATCAAGATTGCCAGCTTCACCGCCGACGGCGTCGCCGTTTCCGATGGCCTGAAGCAGGGCGACGTGGTGGTTGCGGCCGGCACCCAATTCATGACCGAGAACCTGAAGGTCAAGCTTTCCGGCGACGTCGCCCAGCAATCCGCCTCCGCTGAGGAGGACGTCGGCACCACCAGCAGTCTTCGCTGACGCGAGGCACACGAACGCCTTTCCCGCTCTCGCTGCGTGAGCCGCGGGCCGGGGAGGGCATGGGTTCCGGGCGGYAGGCGCCCGATCGCGAGATGCCGGCATGTTGGCTCCCCCGCAGCAAGGCCGCTCAAACGCGATTGCGAGCCTCTCTCCGCTTGAGGTGCTCGCCGCCCGGAAACCCGACCGAGAATTCACGAGTATGGCAAGCGTGCTTTGCCGACCAATTGGACTGGACTTGCGCCATGACCACCGACAGCAGCACTGACAAGCGGCCCTTCAATCTCTCGCGCTGGGCGATCGGACATCCGAGCATCGCGCGCTTCCTGTTCGGCCTGATCATCCTCGCCGGCGCGCTCGGCCTGATGCGCATGGGCCAGAAGGAAGATCCGGATTTCACCTTCCGCGTCATGGTGGTGCAGGCGATCTGGCCGGGCGCCTCGATCCAGGACATGGAGGACCAGGTCGTCAACAAGATCGAGCGCAAGCTGCAGGAAACGCCGCATCTCGATTTCGTGCGCTCCTACACGCGCGCCGGCAGCGCCATCATCACCTTGCAGGTCAAGGGCGACACCAATGCCGAGGAGGTGAAGGACGCTTTCTACCAAGTGCGCAAGAAGGTCGGCGACATCGCCAACGAACTGCCGCAGGGCCTGCTCGGGCCGTATTTCAACGACGAGTTCGGCGACACCTTCATCACGCTGCATTCGATCAGCGGCGACGGCTACACCTATCCGGAATTGAAGAAGTTCGCCATCCAGGCACGCGACATGCTGTTGACGACGCCGGGCGTCGAGAAGGCTGTCATCATCGGCGATCAGCCGGAGAAGATCTATATCGACGTCTCGTCGAAGGCGCTCGCCGAGCGCGGCCTGACCATACTCGACCTGCAGAACGCCGTGAAAGGGCAGAACGCCGTCGATCCCGCGGGCTCGGTCGACACTGGCCTGCGCTCGGTCCGCATCTCGGTCGAGGGCGACGTCACCAAGGCCGCCGACATCCGCGAGTTGAGACTGCGCGCCGGCAACCAGGTGACGCGGCTCGGTGACATCGCCACCGTCACCTCTGGCCTGGAGGATCCCTTCCAGCGCAAGTACCGCTTCAACGGCCATGAGAGCGTCCAGGTCGGCGTCGTCATGGCCAAGGGCTTCAACGTCAGGGACGTCGGCAAGGATGTCGAGGCGACCTACAAGCGCTTCGAGGAAGGGCTGCCTTACGGCGTTTCGGTCGACCAGATCTCCGACCAGCCAGAGGTCGTCAAAGATGCCGTGAACGAGTTCATGGAGGCGCTCGGCGAAGCGCTGCTCATCGTGCTTGTCGTCTCGTTCCTGTCGATCGGCTGGCGCTCGGGCCTGGTGATTGCGATCGCCATCCCGCTGGTGCTCGCCGCCACCTTCGCCATCATGTACGAACTCGGCATCGACCTGCAGCGCATCTCGCTCGGCGCGCTGATCATTGCGCTGGGTCTCCTCGTCGACGACGCCATGATCGTCGTCGAGATGATGGAGCGGAAGCTGGAGGAGGGGCTGGTCAAGATCGAAGCGGYAAGCTTCGCCTATTCGTCCACCGCCTTCCCGATGCTCACCGGCACGCTGATCACCACCGCGGGCTTCATCCCGGTCGGCTTCGCGGCCTCCACCGCCGGCGAATATGTACGCACGCTGTTCTACGTCGTCGGCATCGCGCTGGTGGTGTCGTGGTTCGTCGCGGTCTATTTCACGCCGTGGCTCGGCCACATGATCCTGAAGCAGCGCAAGCACGCCGGCACCCACCACGATGTCTTCGACACGCGCTTCTACCGGCGGCTGCGCGCGACGGTCACGTGGGCCGTGCGCCACCGCATCATCGTGCTGGCGATGACGCTGGTTACCTTCGCCACGAGCCTCTGGGCCTTCCAGTTCATCCCGCAGAACTTCTTCCCGCAATCCTCGCGTCCGGAAATCCTGGTCGATCTCTGGCTGCCGGAAGGCACCAGCATCAAGGAGGTCGAGAACCAGGCCAAGGCGCTCGAAGCCAGGATGATGGACGACCAGGACAAGCGCTTCATCGCCACCTATATCGGCGAAGGTGCCCCGCGCTTCTTCCTGCCGCTCGACCAACAGCTCAGGAATCCGAACTTCGCGCAACTCCTGGTGATGGCCAAGGATGAGCCGGCGCGCGAGCGGCTGATCGTTAAGATGCGCAAGATCCTTGCTGAGGACTTCCCCTCGATCCGCGCCAAGGTCGACCGCCTGTTCCTTGGGCCCCCGACCGGCTGGCCGGTGCAGATGCGCGTCATGGGTCCGGACCGCAAGGAGATCCGCCGTATCGCCGACGAGGTGAAGGCGAGGTTCCAGGCGAACCCGCTGCTCGGCGCCGTTCATGACGATTGGCTGGAGCCGGTGCCGGCGATGAAGCTGGTGATCGACCAGGATCGCGCCCGCGCCCTCGGTGTGACCTCGCAGCGCATCCGCCAGATGCTGCAGGCGACGATGTCAGGCGCGCCGCTTGATGACTTCCGCGACGGCGAGGAGACGGTCTCGATCGTCGCCCGCGAGCCGGACGCAACGCGCCATCTGCTGTCCTCGGTCGACTCGGTCTACATCCCGACCGACTTCGGCGGCTCGGTGCCGCTGTCGCAGGTGGCCAAGGTTGTGCCCGTCATGGAGCAGGGCATCGAATGGCGGCGCGACCGCCTGCCGACCATCAGCGTGCGTGCCACGCTGCCGGACGGCGTGCAGTCGAACGACGTCGTCACCAAGATGTACAACGACATGAAGGACCTGCGGGCCGGCCTTGCGCCCGGCTATAAGATCGAGATCCAGGGTGGCGCGGAAGACTCCGCCGAAAGCYAGGCCTCGATCGCCGCCAAGGCGCCGATCATGCTCGCCATCATCGTCATATTGCTGATGGTGCAGCTGCAGCATTTCGGCAAGTCGATGCTGGTGCTGGCCACCGGTCCGCTCGGCATCATCGGCGCCGCCGCGGCGCTGCTGATCAGCGGCGCGCCGTTCGGCTTCGTCGCCATCCTCGGCGTGATCGCGCTRCTCGGCATCATCATGCGCAACTCGATCATCCTCGTCGACCAGATCGACCAGGATATCGCGGCGGGCATGGATCGAAAGGAGGCCATCGTCGGTGCTGCCGTGCGCCGCTTCCGGCCGATCATGCTGACGGCGCTGACCGCAGTGCTGGCGCTGATCCCGATCTCGCGAGCCGTCTTCTGGGGACCGCTCGCCTACGCCATGATGGGCGGCATCCTGGTCGCCACCGTGCTCACCATCCTGGTGCTGCCGGCTGGCTACGCGCTGTTCTTCGGCCGCGAGCCCAAGAAGGCAAAGACCGACGAACCGGTCGTGGAACCGGAGCAGATCGAAGGCATCGAAAGACCGCAGCTGGCCTTGGCTGCGGAATAGAATAAAGGTGGCAACCTTGGATCATCCGCCATCGGCGAAAGTCGGTGGCGGATGATCTGCGTTTGGGGTGGCGGCGTGCGAAACCCGGCCGACTGGCCGTCAGCCAAGGTTCTCCGAATGCGCGATCGCGATGCCGTATTCAGCGCTCGCGTCGAGCATGGTGTGCCAGAGGCTCTCGGCGAAGGTCGCGAATACCAACAGGTTGAACACGGTCTGGCCGTCATCCCGGTCCTTGCCGCGCCAGAGCGTGACGCTGGTATGATCCATCGAGGTGGCGGCAGCCGCGTCGACCGGGAACATTTCGGGATGCAGGTCGATCGACGACAGCTTGGCGAGCATCGAGCGCGCCTTGGCGCCGGAAATGCTGATCAGGGCCCGCGCATGCGACTGGTCCGACAGCGAGGACGAAGCCGAGAACGCCTGGCCGAGCGCGTCGACCGTGTGCTTGCCGCCTTTCGACAGCACGAAGAATTGGTCCGGACCCGACCAGATCAGCGTCGTGTCGGCAGTGCCCACCGCCCTCGGCGTTTCCGGTGCGGCGACCCCGAAGCGCGCCTTCGCGGCCTTGACCATCTCGGCAGCCCTGCCGCGCCGCGCCATCACCTGGACAAGATCGAAATTGCGGATCTCGGTCAGCGACACGCCGGCATCGCCCTGTGCGCCGTAGCGCCCGACCTTCAGCGCGCGATCCAGCGGGCTGCGAATATCCCAGGAAAACTCAGCCACRCTGGCGCCCTCCATCCGGATCGTAGAAGACGGAATTGCAGAGCTCGACATCGTACTCCTCGCCGCGCAGCGGATCATGCGCCCGCACGATCTCACCGATGCGCTCGCGCCCGCGTTCGACGAGTCCCAGCCCGATCCATTGGTCGAGCACCGRCGAGAAGCAGACCGAGGTGACATAGCCTTGGTCGTTGTCGGGGCCGGGGATCTCGCCCTTGGGGATGATATGCGCGCCGGAGCGCAGGCGGCGCGCCTTGTCGGTCGGCTTGATGCCGACCACAACCTGCCGGTTCGGCGCGACAAGCGCCTCGCGGCAGGCCATGACGCGGCCGATGAAATCCTTCTTGGTCGACATCATCTTGCCGAGGCCGAGGTCGGCGGCGGTCGTGGTGCCGTTGAGTTCCGGCCCGGCGACATGGCCCTTCTCGATGCGCATCACGCCGAGAGCCTCGGTGCCGTAGGGCGTCACGCCGAAAGGCTTGCCCGCGATCATCAGGTTGCGAACCAGCGCCTCGCCGTAGCGCGCCGGCACCGAGATCTCGAAGGCCATCTCGCCGGAGAAGGAAATGCGGAACAGCCTAGCCTTTATGCCGCCGCGCAGTTTGACTTCGCGCGCGCCCATGAACGGAAAACCTTCGTTCGACAGGTCTTCTGCCGGATCGACGATCTCCTTCAGAAGATCGCGCGTCTTCGGGCCGGCGATCGAGAATTGCGCCCACTGGTCGGTGGCACTGGTCAGCTGCACGTCGAGCTCCGGGAACAGTACCTGGCGGCAGAACTCCAGATGCTGCATCACCGGCCCGGCTTTCGCCGTGGTGGTGGTGAGGAAATAATAGTTCTCGGCCAGACGAGAGGTCGTGCCGTCGTCATAGACGATGCCGTCCTCGCGCAGCATCAGCCCGTAGCGCGCCTTGCCGACGGCAAGGTTGGAGAAGCTGTTGATGTAGACGCGGTCGAGGAAGGCGCCGGCGTCAGGGCCATGCACGTCGATCTTGCCGAGCGTCGAGACGTCGCAGAAGCCGACGCCGCTGCGCACCGCCTTGACCTCGCGGGTCACCGACTCCAGCCAGTCCTTCTCGCCGGCGCGCGGATACCATTGCGCGCGTTTCCACAGCCCGGTGTCGACGAACACCGCGCCCTGTTCGGCGGCCCAGTGATGCGACGGCGTCAGCCGCGTCGCATGGAAATTCTCGTCGCGGTGGTGGCCCGCGAAGGCGCCGATGGCGACCGGCACATAAGGCGGCCGGTAGATCGTCGTGCCGGTCTCGGCAATCGACTTGCCGGTGACCGCCGCCATGATGGCGAGGCCGGCGACATTGGATGTCTTGCCCTGATCGGTCGCCATGCCGAGCGTGGTGTAGCGCTTCAGGTGCTCGACCGATTCAAAACCCTCGCGCTGCGCCAGTTCGACGTCGGAAGCCGTCACATCGTGCTGCTGGTCGACGAAGGCCTTGCCCTTGCCGGCGACATGCCAGAGCGGCGTGAGCGAGAAAGCCTCGTCGTTTGCGACCGGCATCGACCCGACATTGCCGCTGTGCCCGGTATCACGCGCTGCGGCCGCGCCGGACTCAAACCCCTCGCGCAGACAGGCGCCAAGGCCGAAGGCGCCATTGGCGGCACCGGCCGCGACCATCCCGGGCGGCGCGCCGTCCGGCACGAAGGCGGCGATGTCGTCGCRCCATTTCGGCCGGCCGCGATGATAGGAAGTGAGYCCGACCGCGGGGTTCCAGCCGCCCGAGACGGCAAGCCCGTCCGCCTCGACTTCGGCCCGCGCGCCGCCGGACAGCGAGACGGAAATCTTGCGCACACCGTTCTTGCCGCCGTCGACGCCGCTGACGGAGCCGTTGAGCAGCGGGAAGCCGCCTTTGCTGGCAAGCGAGCGATGCGCGGGCGAAATCTCGGACCGCGGGTCGATCGCGGCGGCGACCTGCAGCCCTGCCGCGAGAGCCGTTTCCACCGTGCGCCAGCCGTCCTCATTGTTGGTGAACAGCGCGATGCGCCGCGCCGGCGTCGCGGCATGGCGGTTGATGTAGCTGCGCATGGCGGAGGCCATCATCACGCCCGGCGTGTCGTTGCCGGCAAAGACGATTGGACGTTCGATCGAACCAGCGGCGACCACGCAGCGCTTGGCAACGATCCGCCACAGCCGCTGCCGCACCTGATGCTCCGGCGGCTCCGGCAGATGATCATTGACGCGTTCGATCGCGCCATAGGTGCCGCCGTCATAGACGCCGAACAGCGTCGTGCGCGTCATGATGCGGACTTCCGGCATTGCCGCGAGTTCGGCGAGCGTACGCGCGATCCATTCCGAGGCCGGCAGCCCGTCGATCGTGYCGCCATCGGCGAGCAGCCGGCCGCCGAGGGCGAAATCCTCTTCGCACAGGATGRCGCGCGCGCCGCTGCGCCCGGCGGCAAGCGCGGCGGCGAGGCCGGCCGGGCCGGAGCCGGCGATCACCACGTCGCAATGCGCCCAGGCCTTGTCGTAGTGGTCGGGATCGGGAACGCCCGACGCGCGCCCGAGGCCGGCGGCGCGACGGATCGCGGGCTCGTAGATCGCCTCCCAGAACTTCGCCGGCCACATGAAGGTCTTGTAGTAGAAGCCGGCGACGAAGATCGGCGCGAAGAGCTGATTGACCGACATCAGGTCGAAATTGAGCGAGGGCCAACGGTTCTGGCTGGCGGCCTCGAGCCCTTCATAAAGCTCCGCCGTCGTCGCCTTGGTGTTCGGCTCACGCCTCGCGCCGCTGCGCAGTTCGACCAGCGCGTTGGGCTCTTCAGAGCCCGCCGTCAGGATGCCGCGCGGGCGGTGATACTTGAACGAGCGGCCGACCAGCTTGACGCCGTTGGCGACCAGCGCGGAAGCCAGCGTGTCGCCCTTGAAGCCGAAGAGCGTCTTGCCGTCGAAGCGGAAGCTGAGCGCGGTCGAGCGGTCGATAAGGCCGCCGGATGTCAGACGATTGGGTTGGCTGGAAATCACGATGCCCGCGCCTCATGCAAGAGCGTCGCGCTGCCCCTCACCCTTACCCTCCCCCCGTGAAGGACGGGGAGAGGGAGATCACCAGCGTTGCGGCCTGCCTCCTTCTCCCCGTCACTATGCGGGGAGAAGGTGCCGGCAGGCGGATGAGGGGCAGCGCCGAGTTGAACAGGAATATTCATTTCACCACCTGCATCGCGCCTGCGCCCGCCGCCGGCTCCACGCCCGAAATCTCATGCGTAAGCGTGTTGCGCGTGACCTTCAGCCAGGCCCGGCAGCCGCCGCCGTGATACCAGTGTTCGCTCATCACGCCGGCGACGTTGTCGCGCAGATAGACGTAGTCATAGACGGCATCCTCGCCGRCATCGGCTGCGGGGCGTTGCGGCTTGGCATCGCCGAGATAGGTGAACTCGCCGAGTTCGCGTTCGCCGCAGAAGGGACAGACTATGCGCATGACAGGGCCTTCAATGCAGGTTCGGTTGGGCGCCCTGGCCCTTCTCGTCGATCATGGCGCCGCGGCGGAACCGGTCGAGGCGGAACAGGGCAGCCTCCTTGTGCGACTCATCGCGGGCGATGAGATGGGCAAAGACGAAGCCGGACCCCGGTGTCGCCTTGAAGCCGCCGTAGCACCAGCCGGCATTGAGGTAGAGGCCGTCGACCGGGCTCTTGTCGATGATCGGCGAGCCGTCCATCGACATGTCCATGATGCCGCCCCACTGGCGCAGGAGCCGGATGCGGCCGATCATCGGGATCAGCGCCATGCCGCCCTCGCAGACATCCTCGATGACCGGCATGTTGCCGCRCTGGGCATAGGAATTGTAGCCGTCGATATCGCCGCCGAAGACGAGCCCGCCCTTGTCGGACTGGCTGACATAGAAATGCCCGGCGCCGAAGGTCATGACGCCCGGAAGCAGCGGCTTGATCGCTTCGGAGACGAAAGCCTGCAGCACATGGCTTTCGATCGGCAGCCGCAGGCCGGCCATTGCGGCGACGCGCGACGAGGAGCCGGCGACCGCCATGCCGACCTTGCCGGCGCCGATCCTGCCGCGGCTGGTCTCGACACCGGTCACCTTGCCGTTGGCATCGCGCACGAAGCCGGTGACCTCGCAGTTCTGGATGATGTCGACACCAAGCTCGCTCGCCGCATGCGCATAGCCCCAGACCACGGCATCATGCCGCGCCGTGCCGCCGCGCCGCTGCAGCAGCCCGCCCTGCACCGGGAAGCGTGCGTTGTCGAAGTTCAGGAAGGGCAGCATCTTTCGCAGTGCCGCCTGGTCGAGCAGTTCGGCGTCGATGCCGTTGATGCGCATGGTGTTGCCGCGCCGGGCAAAGGCGTCGCGCTGTGCATCGGAGTGATAGAGGTTGAGGACGCCGCGCTGGCTGACCATCGCGTTGTAGTTCAGGTCCTGCTCCATCCGCTCCCACAGCTTCATCGACAATTCGTAGAAGCCGACATTGCCGGGCAGGCCGTAATTGGAACGGATGATAGTGGTGTTGCGGCCGGCATTGCCGGAGCCGATCCAGCCTTTCTCCAGCACCGCGACGTTGCRTATGCCGAACTCGCTGGCCAGGAACCAGGCCGTCGCCAGCCCGTGGCCGCCGCCGCCGATGATCACCACGTCGTAGCGATCCTTGGGTGCGGCATCCCGCCAGGTGGGCTTCCAGGTCTTGTGGCCGGAGAGGGCGGCGCGGGCGAGCGAGAAGATCGAGTATTTCATAAAATCGTTCCGAGGCCGCTCGCCCCACGCCAGACCTTTTCCGACGCATCGGATTTAACCGAGAACCGCTTCGGTCCGATGCTCTAGATGTCCAGCGTGTGGTCGCGCTCCCACTGCGTGAAGTGCGAAGCATAGGAATTCCATTCCTGGTGCTTCAGCTTTAGATATGCCGACGAAAATTCCTCACCTAGCGCCGTCTTCAGCGATTTGTCGTTGTCGAACTCGCGCAGCGCATCAAGYAGGTTGAGCGGCAGTTTCGGCGCATCCGTCACGGTATGGCCGAACTGGTACATGTCGATGTCGTAGAGCTTGCCCGGATCGGCCTTGGAGCGGATGCCGTCGAGGCCGGCGGCGATGATGACCGCCTGCAGCAGGTAGGGGTTGGCGGCGCCGTCGGGCAGGCGTAGCTCGAAGCGGCCGGGGCCAGGCACGCGCACCATGTGGGTGCGGTTGTTGCCGGTCCAGGTCACCGTGTTCGGCGCCCAGGTCGCGCCCGAGATGGTGCGCGGCGCGTTGATGCGCTTGTAGGAGTTCACCGTCGGATTGGTGATCGCGGCAAGCGCCGAGGCATGCTTCATGATGCCGCCCAGGAAGTTCCTGCCCTTGGCGGACAGGCCGAGTTCTTCCGAATTGTCGGCAAAGACATTGGTCTTACCGGCCTCGTCCCACACCGAGATATGCGCGTGGCAGCCATTGCCGGTCAGCCCCTGGAAGGGCTTCGGCATGAAGGTCGCGCGCAGGCCGTGCTTCTCGGCGATCGACTTGACCATGAACTTGAAGAAGGAGTGCTTGTCGGCCGTCGCCAGGACGTCGTCGAAGGTCCAGTTCATCTCGAACTGGCCGTTGGCGTCCTCATGGTCGTTCTGGTACGGGCCCCAGCCGAGCGCCAGCATATGATCGCAGATTTCGGCGATGACGTCATAGCGGCGCATCACCGCCTGCTGGTCGTAGCAGGGTTTGGATGCCGTGTCGTACTGGTCGGAGATGGCTCTGCCGTCCGGCGAGATCAGGAAGAACTCGGCCTCGATGCCGGTCTTGACATGCATGCCGTCGCGGGCGGCCTCTTCGATCACACGCTTCAGCGTGTTGCGCGGCGCCTGGTCGACGAGCTTGTCGTCCATCACGCAGGTGGCGGCCACCCAGGCGACTTCCGGCTTCCACGGCAGCTGGATCACCGAAGCCGGATCCGGCACCGCCAGCATGTCGGGATGCGCCGGCGTCAGGTCGAGCCAGGTTGCGAAGCCGGCAAAGCCGGCACCCTCCTTCTGCATGTCGGCGATCGCCTGCGCCGGAACCAGCTTGGCGCGCTGGCCGCCAAACAGGTCGGTGTAGGAGATCATGAAATATTTGACGCCGTTCTCTTTGGCGAATGCGGCGAGATCGTTCCCCATTATAGTTCCTCGCTTACGTGGTCTTGGAAGCCTGTTTAGAAGCCGTTCTTCCCCGGTATCCAGTCGGTGCCGGCGAGCGGCACGCCGGCCATGGCCGCCGCTTCGATCGAAAGCGCGCAGAGATCCTCCGGCTCGAGATTGTGCAGGTGATTTTTGCCGCAGGCGCGGGCGATCGTCTGCGCCTCCAGCGTCATCACCTTGAGATAGTTGGCCAGCCGCCGTCCGGCCGCGATCGG
>NZ_MDFL01000067.1 GCF_001854785.1 Mesorhizobium sp. ORS 3428 | reverse complement strand
ATCGGCTTCAATCCCCCGAAATATTTGGCGCACGGAGACATTGTGCGCATCGAAATTGCCGGCATCGGCGAGTTGCAAAACGAGTTTCGCGAGTTGCTCCAATAATTGCGAATCCAAATTCGCTAAGTGAAGTGTAATGAATTCAAAGATGTTCTGATAGGAGTAGGCCATTCTGATCTTTTAAGCGCAAGCGAGTCTTAAGGGAGGTTACACGAATGTCACGTATCAAATCTAATGTACAGGGAGGACTAAAAACGATGTCATATGCGAAGCGGTTGCAGGTGTTCATGTTTGGCGCTGCAATAATGGCCGCGGCAAGTCATGGCGCATTGGCTGGGGGTAATGGGAAGGTTGCTTTCCTTAGCGCCGGGCAAGGCTTCACCTTTCCTCCGGCCGTTGGTCGCGGTGCTGTCGAGGAGGGCAAGAGCGCGGGCGTACAAGTCGATATTTTCGACGCCAACAACTCTGTCGACAAGCAAGCCAACCAGGTGGATGACATCATTACCCAAGGATACTCGGGCGTTCTGTTTTTCCCGGTTGACGGTCGGGTAAGTGTGCCACTGGTGGCAAAGCTTGCCGCAGCCGGCATTCCGGTCATCGCCACCAGCAGCCAGATCGGGGATGCGTCCAAGGAGCCGATGGATGCGGTTCCGACCTCCCTCGTCGCCTATGTAGCCCATGACAACGTGAATTCGGGAAGGACCATCGGCACTTTTGCTACCACGCTTTTGCCGAAGGGCCGTAAGGCCAAGATTGCGATCGTCGAAGGCGCTGCCGGCTATTCCGATGTGGTCACGCGAAACAATGGCTTCAAAGAAGCACTTGATGCCGCCCATGCAAGCTACGAGATCGTAGCGTCTCAGCCGGCTGACTGGATGGCGGACAAGGCCGAGACCGTATGTGCGAACATGCTGACCTCGAAACCGGATATCGACCTGATTTTCGCGGATGCCGACAGCATGGGCGCAGGTTGCGCGCGCGCAGTGAAGGCGGCCGGCTCGAATATACCTATCGTTAGCATCGACGGCAACACCGACGGAATAACCGCGCTTAAGGCCGGAGGCATTGCAGCGACGGTCTGCAACCGGCCGGAGAGCATCGGTCACAAGTCGTTTCAGGTTCTCTACCAGCAAATATCGGGCAAGTTTGACCGAAAGGGAGCCCTCTTCGTCGTTCCGAACTTCCTTGTGACGAAAGACAATGTTGATGATTGTAAGCCGCAATTCTGATGGGACGTGACGGAACGCTGACCTTTCATTCATGTGCCGCCAGCATCCGCAGGCGGCACATGTCGCGCCGTTGCGGTTGGCAAAATGGGAGGCAACCCCAATTCCATTGAGGACTTATTCGTGTACGCGACAAATATTTGGCGTCCTTCTGTCTTAGCTGCGTCGCTCGGAGGATGTCCATGGATACGTTGAGCCTGGAGGGTATCCGCAAGATCTATCCGAACGGGACAGTAGCCCTCAAGGGTGTTGATCTGGTTGTTCGACCAGGTACCGTGCATGGACTGCTTGGCGCAAACGGGGCGGGCAAGTCGACGCTAATCAAGATATTGTCCGGCGCCATAACGGCATCCGGCGGTACAATGCGACTTGGCGAACGACAGCTGGCATGGAAGAGGCCTGCCGATGCAATGAAAGCCGGCGTCGCCACGATCTACCAACACATACCGGTGGTCCCGACGCTCTCCGTCATTGACAACGTCTTTCTTAGCAAAACTGCCGGTTGGCGCCGGAGCGACGAGGAYGCGGCAAAACTTCGGCGAGTGATGGAAAAAATCGGCTACTATCTGGATCCCGACGCGACGGTCGGCGATCTGAGCATCGGACAGCGTCAGATGGTGTCGATCATCACCGCGCTTATCGAGGGTGCTCAGATCATGGTCATGGATGAACCTACCGCGTCACTCGGGGTGGAAGAGCGGGACGTAGTCTATAAGGTCGTGAGGCAACTGACGTCGATTGAGGGCAAGGCTGTCATCTTTGTCTCGCATTTCCTCGATGAGATTCTCGCATTGACGGACGACGTCACGGTAATTCGCGACGGCGTTGTCGTCCTGACTGCACGCACCAGCGAAGTCGACTCTGATGCCATCGCGAACGCAATCGTTGGCAGAGCTATCGAAGCTATTGCTCGCCAACATGCTGAAAAGAGCGCGGACACGGGCGGGATTGCCCTGTCGGTAAAGGATTTGGCCTCAGGTTCGCGTCTCGCGCCTGCGAACTTCAATGTCRCAACCGGCGAAGTCCTTGGGCTTGCAGGTTTCTTGGGCTCGGGCCGCAGTGAAATACTGCACGCTGTTTTTGGGGCCGATCCCAAGGCGGTCGGTGCCGTCACGCTCAATGATAAGCCGGTTGGCCGCTCGCCGCGCGCGGCAATGCGCGCAGGTATGGBGCTTGTTCCGGAAGATCGTTCCAGCCAGGGACTGTTCATGCAATCTAGCGTTTGCATGAATATCTCGTTCCCGTATCTTTCCAGTCTATCGAAGTGGACGGTGTTGCCCGAGGTGGCACGCGAACGGAAC
>NZ_MDFL01000066.1 GCF_001854785.1 Mesorhizobium sp. ORS 3428 | reverse complement strand
GCCATGGACATCGAAGACGGCGGCGGCATGCTGGGCCTGGATGCTCGGCGCGTTCTGCGCCATGAAGGTGTCGAGCGCGTCGAGCGGCCCCTCCGCCTCGATCTCGGCGATCACGTTCCAGCTCATGTTGGAAAGGTCGGCCTCGATGAGGGCGCGGGCGCTGTCCAGGATCTGGCTGGTCTTGGCGTGCAGCTCYTCCTGGCGGCGCCGCAAGGCGAGCTTGTCGCCCTCGACATAGGGCCGCCGGTAGAGCTTCTCCAGCACCGCGCGGGTCTTGAGCACCTGATAGATCGACAGCGCCGGGCAGCGGCTTGCATTGGCGCCGCTGTCGCGCTCGGCCTGGCCKGCCTCGAGATGCGCCTCGATCTTGCGCTCCACCACCGGCTGGATGGCGTTGAGCAGGTTCAGCGCCGACCTGCGATACCAGCGCAACGCCGGCCGCCGGCTGCGCGCCAGCGGCAGCAGGGCGACGCACAGATTGCCCATTGTCTCCAGGTTGTTGTCGCGCTCGAAGGCGGGCGTGGCGCGCAGCGCCTCCAGCCGGTCCAGCCCCGGCTTTGCCAGCACACCGAGATCGTCGGACAACTGCGCCTTGCTCAGGGCCTTGAAGATGTTGGCGATGGCCAGGACATCGGCCTGCTGCAGCCGGTCCTCGGCATAGTGSAGATAATGCGCCAGCTGCTGCAGCCGCTCCTTCAGCAAAGCGGGTTCGGCGACCTCCCCGGCCTCTTCGCCCTGCAGGATACCCCGCGCCAGACCATTCGCTATCATCGCAAGCGGTGGCGTCGCGAACGTGCCGAAGCGACGGCCCTTGGGGCCGAGACCGCCGGCGATCTCCACCAGAGCCTGATAGCACACCGGCTCTTGCGTCCACTTGCTGAAGCCGTTCACCAAGAGCGCCAAATCCTGCGCAGTAAAATCTGAGAGCCCRACATCCGGGCGATCGGCGCGGCGAAGGACCTCCTCGCCAATGGCGACCGTGGCCTGCCGATTGCGCTCCTCTTGCGGCCACTTGCTGAAACCGTTCACCAGGACCGCCAGATGCTGATGACCAAATCCCTTGATTTTGCCGACGCCGGAAGCGATCTCCCCAGCCATGGCAGCTGCAGCCTGGCGCATGCCTGGATCTTGCGGCCATTTGCTGAAGCCATTCACCAAATTGGCCAGGCTCAGCGGAGCAAAGTCGGAGAGCCCGACATTTGGGTGATCGGCGCGGCGAAGGACCTCCCCGCCGAGGGCGGCCGTGGCCTGCCGATTTCGCTCCTCCAGCGGCCACTTGCTGAAACCGTTCACCAGTATGGCCAGCTGCTGATGGGTAAATCCCTTGATTTTGTCGGCACGGGAGGCGACCTCCCCGGCGATGGCGACCGCCGCCTGGCGCATGCCTGGCTCTTGCGGCCACTTGCTGAAGCCATTGATCAGATAGGCCAGCTCCTGACCAGGAAAACCGCGCAATCGGTTGGCGGCGCGACTGACCTCAGAGGCGATGGCGATCATCGCCTCGCGCGTGCTTGCCTGTTCCGGCCATTTGCTGAAACCGTTCACCAGATYGGCCAACCCTTGATTCGCAAATCCCTTGAGCTTTCCGGCTCGGGCAACGACCTCGCCGGCGATGGCAATGGTCGCTTCGCTCGTCTTCTGCTGGTCAGGCCACTTGCTGAAACCGTTCACCAGGTTGGCCAACTCTTGATACCCAAATCTGTTGAGCTCGCCGGCTCGGGTAACGACCTCGCCCGCAATGGAAACCGTCGCGTCGCGCGTCTGTTCGGGCCACTTGCTGAAACCGTTCGCCAGGTTCGCCAGATGTTGATCCGTGAATCCGCCGAGCTCTTTGGCACGCGCAACGATCTCGCCGGCGATGGCAACGGTAGCATGGCGCATGTCGATTTCTTCGGGCCATTTGCCGAACCCGTTCACCAGGTTGGCCAACTCTTGATGTGGAAATCTATTGAGCTTGCCGGCGCGGCCAACGATCTCGGCGGCGATATCCGCCACAGCTTGGCGCAAATCCTGTTCTTCCGGGTATTTGCCGAAGCCATTGACCAGGTTCGACAGGCCCTGCGGGCTAAAATCGGAGAGCCGCTTGGCTCGGCCTGCAAGGCGCGTCACCTCGGTGCCGATGGCGCTAGTGGCTTTCCGACACTTCGCCTGGCTCGGCCATTTGCTGAAACCGTTGACCAGGTTCGCCAGGCCCTGCGGTTCAAAATCGGAGAGCCGCTTGGCTCGGCCTGCGAGGCGCGTCACCTCGGTGCCGATAGCGCCGGTGGCCTCCCGACACTGCGCTTGTTTCGGCCATTTGCTGAAGCCATTGACCAGATTGGTCAGGTTCTGCGGACTGAATTCGGAAAACCCTTGCGTCTCAGCGCGGCGAAGAACCTCACCAGCGACTGCGAACGTGCCTTCGCCACACCCTGGCTGGTCAGGCCACTTGCTGAAGCCRTTCACCAGCAGCGCGAGGTTTCGGGCGTCGAGCTGGCGAAGCACTGCTGGGTTGTCGCTGCAGAACTTGGCGACCCTGATTGTGCCGTCGCGGCATTCCGCCAGTTGGGGATATCGGCCGAACGACAATGCCAAGAGCGGCA
>NZ_MDFL01000065.1 GCF_001854785.1 Mesorhizobium sp. ORS 3428 | reverse complement strand
GGGATGTTGATGTTGAGTGCATTTTGCATAGCCTTGGACGTCAGGCCTATCTTCCAGCCTATTACCTTGTGGCCCTTGGAGACCTTCCTCTTTACCCACGCAGCCTGGACCGCATATGCATCGTTCATGTCCATGCCGGGATGTTCGAGCGAGAGCAGACCGATCTGTTTGAGTGTGCGCTCAGCTTGATCAAGCCGTTCGGCGGCATTTTCGATGTGATGCTCACTAAGCATTTTCAAACCCCTTTGCGTTAGCTTGGACTCAGAACAGATCGACCCGATGAGCCAAGCCACGGCCCATTTGGCGGATCGGGAATTTGACAAGCTTGYGGGCCTGACTGCATTGGGAAAGCGTCAAGAGTGTTAGCCCGCAAGAAAGGACTCAAGGCGATCGGCGGCCAGCAGCCCGGATAWTGACGCTTCCGCCATCAGACCCGGCTTTATGACATCACCGGCGCGAAGCATTGGAATTTCGGGCAGGGCAAGCGCAAGTTCGTCGGCAATCCAGCTTCGCGCTTCCCRCCCGGCAGCGACCACCAGGAAATCGGGCAACTTAATCATTGACCTCGTCCCGTTGGTTTGAATGACGAGGCCCTCTTCATCCAGCAACTCGACGGTGGTCCTTGACATCATGACGACATGAGACATCTCTCTGAGCTCGTCGACCAGACGCCGCCCGAGGCGTTTTCCCCCGGAATGACCCCATTGTTCGCCCACCTCGATGAGCGTCACCGGGATTCCGGCTCGAGCAATCGTAAGCGCCATACCGACGGCATGCTCATCGCCGCCAAGGATGACGGCCGGGCCCGGGACCGACTGCGGATCGAAATCCTCGATCGTCGCGAACGGCGTGTCGCGCAAACCCGGCACATCGGGAATGAAACTTTGTGATCCAGCCGCCACGATCACCGCATCGGCCTCTAGGGCCCGGATTATGTCCGGCGAGGCTCGCTGATTGAGCACGATCTCGGCTCCCAGTGTAAGCAATCGCCTTTCGAGAGGCGGAATGACGGCGGGGAAGTCATGCAAAAGAGGCAAATGTCCGGCCAGGAGAAGCTGCCCGCCGAGAACATGGCTGGTTTCGAACAGAGTGACGCGACACCCCCGCTCGGATGCCCGTATAGCGGCCTGCAGCCCAGCCAGTCCGCCGCCCACCACCGCCACGACAGGCGGCCGGCCGGGTCGAGGGCGAGCACGCGGAATCAATGTTTCGCGCGCCGCCCGGGGATTGACACTGCAAGCGCTGGGATGATCAACATCGCGCGAGTCCGCRCAATATTGACATGCAATGCAAGGACGGATTTCAGAGTCTTTRCCACAAAATGCCTTGTTCGGCCATTCCGGATCTGCGTGCAGTGCCCTCGATATCGACACGAAGTCGGCGCTGCCTTGCGACAGCGCGGCTTCCGCATCCGCCGGATCATTGAGACGGCCCGAAACTGAGACCGGGATGGTGACGGCACTCCGGATGCGCGCGGCTATTGGAACGTTCACGCCTGCCGGCGAGTCGGCCATAGGAACCGACTTCCATCGGGACTCGTAGGTCCCCACCGCTACATCGATCAAATCGAGGTCGCGCTCCTCAAGCAGGAGGGCGAACCGAAGAACATCATCGAACGTGATCCCCTCGGGGTGGAACTCATCGACGCACAGACGGTAGGCGACCGGAAAGTGCGGACCTACCGCCCTTCGAACCGCTTCGTAGACCTGCAGCGGAAATCTTGCCCGGTTTTCGAACGGGCCACCGAAGACGTCGGTCCGACGATTGTGAAGAGGCGAAAGAAATTCACCGAGCAAGTATCCRCTYGCTCCGTGGAGCTCGACCAGGTYAAATCCGGCTTCCTTGACCCGGGCTGCGGCCGCCCCGAAGTGCCCGACTATCTCTTCGATCTCCGGTTCGGTCAGCGTGTGGGGAGCGTCAAGTAGCCCGAAGACAGGGCAGGCCCGGCCTGACACGCTGACCGGCTGTCGGAAATTGATCGCAGATTGGGCCTGGCGCCCTGCGAAGTTGATCTGCATGCCGATCGCCGCATCGCTCTCATGCGCCGCGGCTGCGACCGCTCGAAGGTCAGGTAGGAAGGTGTCATCATGGACCCCGAGCTGAAACACGCTCCCACGCCCGRCAGGATGAATGAAGGCCGCTTCCGGCAGCAGAAGTCCCGCTCCGCCGCTCGCTCTTTCCCTCACCGATTCAACGAAGGCCAGACCTGGCCGACCGTGGCGGTCACRAAGATTTCTCTCGAGCGGTGCCGCGATAATCCGGTTCCGGGTTGTCAGGGACCCAATCTTACCGTGCGAGAATAGAGCGGTGTACATAGGGGCCACACGATGAGGTGACAGGTTTTGTGAGCGGGCCAAGTGACAAAGCACGACGTTTCGCCGAGTTCCGCAGCGTGACGCATTGGAGCGCACGGAATGTGCGCAAGGCAAAACAGCTAGCGGCGGGGGTGGCATGGGGTGATCGCCACGCCCTACCCATTTCGACAAATTTTCATCCGTGYATTTGTGCCCCGCCGCACACGCTAAGACCCTGTCCCGTGATGTTGCGCGCGCGAGCGCTGGCTAAAAACGCGACGGCTTCGCCGATATCCTCGGGTTCCTGCGCCCTCTTTAAAGGCACGGCGGCTACGCGGCTTTGCCAAACTTCTTCCGCCGTCTTGCCGGTGATAGCCGCCATCTCAACGCACGACTGCTGCGTCAATTCCGACCAGACAAATCCCG
>NZ_MDFL01000064.1 GCF_001854785.1 Mesorhizobium sp. ORS 3428 | reverse complement strand
AATATATATCAAGGGCCGGTCGGTGCATGGCCCGCAGCACCTCGTCGGGTATTGTTGTAGGCCCCGGGATAGCCAGAAATTCCCGGCCGGCGCGAACGGTCATGGATTGCGAACTCCTCGATAGCTAGACATGCTTTTGTAGCTGGATATGGGTTCGGAATTCCGCGAACCGAGGGCTAGATCTGCAGAAAGTCAGCATTTGTACAGCGTCCACGCAAGATTCGTAAAATGGCTAGCCAAGGAGACGCCACCCGCAGTGGGCGACGGCCTTACAGCTAATGCTTCAATTTCGTTAGCCAGAGATGACCTTTAAGGCCGACAACCGAGTGAGAGCTCTACGCCAAGGACCTGCGATCGATCGGCCCGAAGTCGCGAATTCGACACTTCGCACCAGATAGCGAGCCCAGGGGCGTGTAGGCTACTACCACCGACAGATCGATCCGACTGCTCCGCCACTCCCCAAACACTCCACGCTGAGCGCAGGCCGATATCGTCCGCCCAAACTCGAATGTTGCAGGTCGACGAACGCCTTGCCTGAGGTCTTGTGTTTCCAAAGTGGCCCGGTCCACGCGCCGGGCCCATATAGCGCAAAGCAAAAATCTGTGGAGCGGCCAGGGAAACCCGAGGCGTTGCCCACTACCCGCCTGCGGCACCGATTGTTGAATCCACCCGCGAACGTGATGCAATCGCCGGTACCTCTTCGACTCCCGGGGCCTCGGCGGCAGAAAACGTTCGTTTGACCGCCGACCAGTGCAGATTTTAGGCGCTTGTCGCTGCGGGATTGGTGAGCGCCAGTGTGCAACCAGTGGCTATACTTATGGACGAACGTTTTTGGCGCTTTCCCGCGTATTTCGCGAACACTAGATATAGGTGTGCCTATGCTGTCCTTTCGTCGCCCAGAAGAAGGGTACGTCGACGCGTCAGGCTCGGAGCCCGGATGTCGCACATTTTGCTTTTACCTCCTACCCGCCTTTTCACTTCAAGCTCTCTCGTCAGCGATAGAGGCTCTTAGGATGGCGAACGAGGTGATCGGACGGGACGTTTATGCTTGGCAACTTGTAACGAATGACGGACAATCTGTCGCTTCGAGTTGCGGTCTAGTGATCGGCGTCGATGCTTCGCTCACGTGTCAACGCGACAGAGGTTGGCATTCGCGCTTGGATTCCGTTGTCGTGGTCGTCGGCAGCGGTAGTTTTCCTGGTCCGAACAAACAACTCGATGCATGGCTAAGGGAGTGCCGCAACCGCCGCACCTGCTTGGTAGGCATCAGCAGTGGCACCATCGTGCTCGCCCGCGCTGGACTTGCAGACGGCCGGCGTTGCTCGGTGCACTGGGAGCAATTCCCCATGTTTGTCGAACGCTTCCCTGATGTGTTGGCTGCTCAAACCAGTTTCGAAAACGACGGGGACTTTCACACCTGCCCCGGTGGCGATGCCCCATTTGACATGTTCTTGGGCTTCGTTGGGCGGGATCACGGCCTGAATGTTGTCAATCGGATCTGCGAGAAAGCGATCGCATGCAGAATGCGTTCAGCCGGTGATCGTCAACGGTTACCTCTTCATTCTCGAGTCCAGCTGCATCATGCGCGGGTGATCAAGGTAATCGATCATATGGAGAAAAACATCAATGATCCAATTCCTGTTGATGCGCTTGCGTCATCAGCAGGTCTTTCTCGCCGGCAAATTGAGCGCCTTTTTAAGAGAGAACTTGGATGTTCTCCTGGCCGCTACTATTTGGATCTTCGTCTGGAGAAGGCACACTTGCTGCTAATCACTTCTCCTCTGCCGGTTGTGTACATTGCGATGGCTTGTGGGTTTCTTTCTGCATCGCACTTCTCCAAAGCCTATCGCCAAGTCCACGGATGCGCACCACATCAAGCGCGGCTGCAAGCCCATGGAGGTAAGCAAATCCGCCCGCCCGGCATAGGCGCCAAAAGGCGCGAAGAGTTCACAGAAGGCCGGCCAAGAAGGAACGTCAAAACAGGTGCGTCTTAGTCGTCAACGGCCGAATGCTAGCGAGGAGGTTCCCGCCACGATTAATAAGGAACGCTTGCAGGCTGCCGGTGATGCGGTGTCTCTAGTGCCGATCCAACCGTGCTTCCTCATGTCGAGATGGAGAGTTCACCGGGATGCTACCACTCATAGCGGTGCGCCGGCTCGACTGGCTCCAGGTTTTTCAGCCGCGACGGGCCGGCGCGTGCCGCCGGCTAACCGTCGCCTGCGACACGCTGCTTCGCACGGCGATGTGTTTGCCGGTCAGGCGCTGTCGGCGCAGCGCAACGATTGCGTCCACACCGCGTTCCAGAAGACGACGTCCCAGGCCGTGAGGCGTCAAGTATCTCAAGAACCTAAGAAATTAACAGAAGATATCTGATGATTTCCGGTTAGCAGGAGCCGGAACTGGCCGCATGGGAACGCGGCCCGAAGACAGGAGATCCTTCCTGGAGTTCGTCAAACAGCCACCTCGCGAGACTGGAAGCGACCATGAGGTCGAAGCACGGTGTTTCGTCGATCTGCCGCAGGACACATGGCAGATGGGCCACTAGTGTCACCGCGCAACGTCCCGGGCCAAAAACCCGCGGGTGCAGGTCGAGCCGGCAGCAGCGGGCGAGAACCTCGCGCGACTTGGGTCCCAATAACCGCAGGACACATTTGCCGTGGGTTTGGTCCACAACAGCAGCGATGCCAGCCAGCAACGACGCTAATTCCATGAAGAGTGTCTCACTGACTTCCGTAGGCCCATGGAGTAGCCAACTCCCGGGCTGGACCCAGAGCAGTGTGTAGATGCCATTGCTGTAGGAATTCCCCGGTTGTGGAAGGTTCAGTCCGAAGCGCCGCCCTAATATTTCAGCAAG
>NZ_MDFL01000063.1 GCF_001854785.1 Mesorhizobium sp. ORS 3428 | reverse complement strand
TTGGTCAACCACGACTTTTCGCTTCCGCATTGCGCGGAACGGGCATGACGCGGCGCCGTTTTCCTTTGGCGCGAGACGGTGAAGCAAGCCAGGAAGAAAGCGCTTGGCGTTGTGACGGTGAGCCGGAACGCGGTGATCATGCAAGCGAAAGTTCTTACGYTCCGGTCCTGTCGCATCGCCAAACCACGTCCGATAGSAACGCAGGGCCAGGAGAGCGACGTGCCGACGATGGYGTAGAAACCAACATCCGTCTCGGAAGCGAGCAGCGGTCTCATGGCCAAGGACGGCAAGCGGGTCCTTCGCGTTCCGATGCCGGATCGCGGCGCAGAGACGGCGTCACCGATAGCTCACACACCTCCGCCCCGTCGCATGGTCGAAACCCATCCGGCGTGGAGGCCAGGCCGCCACGCAGCGACGATGGGAGCACGCGCGATAGCCGTTCCGGGTCACGGCCGCAACCGGGCCCTTCGGGTTCCGATGCCGGATCGTGGCGCAGGGATCGCGTCCCCGAAGGCTCTCGCGCCTCCGCCTCCTCGCTTGGAAAAACTCCGTCCGGCATGGAGGCCGGGCCGCCACGCAGCGACGATGGGAGCGCGCGCGATAGCCGCAGCATAGATTCTCAAGGGCCTGAAGGGTCGCGGCAGCAATCAGGCGCTTTGCGGGCCGAAGGCGGACCCTCGCGCCAGGCGCAGGGGCCCGGACGCGCGAACACAGCCGGATTGCCACCGCATAGACAAGCTGCCGATTTGCAAGTGGGACGGCATTCCGAAGCAGCCCCGCAGCCCGTCTCGCGCGCAATGTCGAGCAATCTGTTCAACAAGGCTCTCGATGACATCGGCCGAGCTCAAGACATCGTTCAATTCTCCTGTGCGGTGGTGCGCCACAGCGGCTTGCTGCGGGACCAGGAAGAGCAGGCAGCATTCCTGCAAGGAGCCGCTGTCCAGTTCACCCGTCACTTTCTGCCAAACTGGRAGCGGGATATCCGCGAGGGAGAATCGTTTGGATATGYGACSGTAGCCAACGCAGTCAGYCGCGARCCTGGAGGTCAGCCGGGCATGCRGRCCTGCAGGGCCATGGCAGCCAAGGTRTCGAGGTCTACCAGCGCCCTCGACGGTGTAGATGCTCGCGCGTTGCCGCTGTTTTCCTTGTCGTTCGGCCGATATCCCCAACTGGCGGAATGCCGCGACGGCACAATCAGGATCGGCGAATTCTGCAGCGACAACCCAGCAGTGCTTCGCCAGCTCGACGCCCGAAACCTCTCGCTGCTGGTGAACGGCTTTAGCAAGTGGCCTGACCAGCCAGGGTGTGGCGAGGGCACTTCCGCAGTCGCTGGTGAGGCTCTTCGCCGCGCTGAGACGCAAGGGTTTTCCGAATTCAGTCCGCAGAGCTTGAGCAACCTGGTCAATGGCTTCAGCAAATGGCCGAACCAGGCGGAGTGTCGGGAGGCCACCGGCGCTATCGGCACCGAGGTGACGCGCCTTGCAGGCCGAGCCAAGCGGCTCTCCGATTTTAGCCCGCAGGGCCTGTCGAACCTGGTGAACGGTTTCAGCAAGTGGCCGGAACAGGAAAGCACGCGCGAAGCGACGATCGCCATCGGCTCTGAGATCAGTCGCGAGGCCAACCGACTCGGTCGCTTTCCTGAGCAGGAGCTGGCCACGTTGGTGAACGGTTTCAGCAAGTGGCCGCAAGAGCCGGGCATACGTCAGGCTGCGGTCGCCATCGCAGGGGACATTGCGTCCGGCGCCGGCAAGCTCGGGGGATTTACTCATCAGCAGCTGGCGGCACTGGTGAACGGTTTCAGCAAGTGGCCCGAAGAACTCAATATGCGCCAGGCTGCAGTCAACGTCGCCGGCGAGATCGCGCATGCCAGGGAGCCGAGCAGATTTACTGATCAACAGCTGGCCAATCTGGTGAACGGTTTCAGCAAGTGGCCCGAACAGGAGAAGGCGCGCGAAGCGGCCGCCATCATCGCTTCTGAAGTCAGTCGCGACGCGCGACTTTCGCGTTTTCCTGAGCTGGGGCTGGCCAATCTGATCAACGGTTTCAGCAAGTGGCCCGAAGACCTCGAAATGCGCCAGGCTGCAGTCACCGTCGGTGCGGAGGTCGTTGCGCGCGTTAGGAAGCTGGGTGGGTTCACGGATCAACAACTGGCCACTCTAGTGAACGGTCTCAGCAAGTGGCCCGAACAGGAGAAGACACGCGAAGCGGCCGTCGCCATCGCCTCTGAGGTCAGCCACGACGCGCGAATTTCTCGTTTTCCTGAGCAGGACCTGGCCAATCTGATCAATGGCTTCGCCAAGTGGCCGCAAGAACCAGGCATGCGCCAAGCGGCGCTCGCCATCGCCGGGGAGATCGCCTCCCGCGCCGGCCAACTCGCCGGATTTGCCGATCAACACCTGGCSAATCTGGTCAACGGTTTCAGCAAATGRCCCGAACAGGAGAAGACGCGCGAAGCCACAGCCGCAGTTGCCTGCGAGATTCTGCGCCGCACCAGTCACGTCCGTGGATTTACTGACCAACATCTGGCGAACCTGGTGAACGGATTCAGCAAGTGGCCCGAGGAGCCTGAAGTGCGCCAAGCTGCAGTGGGCCTCRCCGAGGAGATCGTGTCCCGCGCCGGCCAACTTGCCGGATTTGCCGATCAACACCTGGTGATCTTGGTGAATGGTTTCAGCAAGTGGCTGGACCAGCATAAGATGCGCGAGGCTACGGTCACCATTGGCAAGGAGGTCCTTCGCCGCGCCGATCGCCCGGATGTCGGGCTCTCAGATTTTACTGCGCAAGGCTTGGCGGTCCTGGCGAACGGCTTCAGCAAGTGGACGCAAGAGCCGGTGTGCTATCAGGCTCTGGTGGAAATCGCCCGCGGTCTCGGCCCCAAGGGGCGTCGCTTCGGCG
>NZ_MDFL01000062.1 GCF_001854785.1 Mesorhizobium sp. ORS 3428 | reverse complement strand
ACGGCTTTGCGAAACGGGCCGCCATATTGGAAGATCCAACCTCGGCGATGCAGTGGATTGCCGCCTGCAAGACGGGCGGTGGCAAACGGTCTGTGTGAACAGCGACGTTGAGCGAGGGGGCTGGAACGCGGGGCAATGTGGTCCCGTGAAGGATTGCGTCCCAGAAAACCAGTTCAAATCATCGTCCGGAAACGGCATCCGACCTAGGCAGGCATAGCGATGCCAATCCCCCGTAGACCGCGCGCTGCAAGGCTATCGTCTGGCAGCGGGCTAGTTGCTGGTAAACGCTGCGGGCAACTCCTTCGAGCCGCCCTACGCACGGATTCCTGGTCAGGCAAATCGGGTCATGATTTCAGAATGAATCATCACTGCAGTGTACAGAGACGCTTCCAATGGCAAATCCCCAAACGCGAGCTGGCAAAGAAGATAGTTGGCCCCGGCCACTTCCAACTGACCGAGAATAGCGTCCCGCACAAAAGCTGCCGTTCCCGCTATGCACAGTTCGCTTTCAATCGCCGCTTCGAAGGTCAGCGGCAGGTTTGGTGGAGTCGGAATGYCATTGAGTTCGTAAAGAAACTTGAAGCTCTTGATCCATGTTTCATAAGCAGGTGCCGCGATCGAATAGGCATGCGTGTCAGAACGCCCAATCACGATCATGCGCAGCAATCCCAGCAACGGCGACGGATTACTTTTGTCAGTGATTTCCTCCCGCTTGGAACGGAAGGCGTCGGTAACTTTGCGGACGCAGGAGCTATGTCCTACGCACGCGAGATTTGCGCCATTCGCGGCTGCCCAACTTGCCGATTCGGGTCGATTGGTGGCGACCCATATCGGAAGACGCGGGCGCTGATGGGGTCTAAGCGTCAAGGGAACTCTATTCAGCTTAAAGTGGCGGCCTCTATAGGATAACTTCCCGCCTTTCATGGCGGCGATTACGATTTCGCTAGCCTCCGAATAACGGCCTGGCACTGCGTCCGCGCCAATCCCAAAATAATTTAATTCGGCTGGGAGAAAGCCTCGCCCTATACCGAGCTCCACCCTACCACCGCTCAACTGGTCAAGTATACAGATCTCTTCGAACGCCCGAAGTGGATGGTAGAGGGTTAAGAGCATCACCAGGGGACCCACACGCAGTTGGCGGGTGCACTGTGCGACGCTCGATAGGAAGAGATTTGGCGACGCACCCCTCCTATGGAGAGTGCAGTGGTGCTCTGCGAGATGATATGCATAAAAGCCAAGGTGATCRCAGGCCTCCGCCAGCTTGAGGCGATCGGCGTATTGTAGGCCGATGTCGCGACCGTCCTCATCCAAGTGATCGAAGATTCCGAAATTCGGCTTCGAAGRCAAGACGTTTTTCACTCTGTTGTCTCCCGATTTGACGCGGAAGGTCCTTACTTCAGACGAAGCTAGAAGCGATCAAAACAACGGCATATTTTTGCGAGCAACCGCTTTCTGCGGGGATATAAATATGGTTTCTACAGGCAGACTGGATTCTACATACTTCTCTGGTATTAATAATATCTACGACATCTCAGGCAGCAGTATATCCATTTGCTCTTGTGCCTATGCTTACTCTTACGTGTTGTAGGTGAGTTCTCGCTGGTATTTAGCCGGCTTTCGGCGCGTTTGTTTTCATCAATCCGCGAGTCCTCGCTTGGTGTCTGCGGCTCGCCCGTGCTGTGGTGGTGAYCGATCCGGCGAAGGGACGACTCGCAACGAGGCGGCCTCACTTGGCGGCTGCGGGACGCGTGGCTGGCCGGCCAATGTCTCGGCAAGATGACGCCCTGCAAACGCCGCTTCCAACTGCACCTGATCCAATTCGCCTTCCCAACGGGCGACCACGAGCGTTGCCACGGCATTGCCGATGATGTTCGTAAGGGCCCGGCACTCGGACATGAAACGGTCGATACCGAGGATCAATGCCATGCCAGCCACCGGAACGGACGGCACCACAGAAAGAGTAGCGGCCAGTGTGACGAAGCCGGCGCCGGTGACCCCCGCCGCCCCCTTAGAGGAAAGCATCGCAACGAGCAGCAATAGGATCTGATCGCCGATCGAGAGATCCGTATTCGTCGCCTGGGCGATAAAGAGGGCCGCAAGCGTCATATAGATATTGGTGCCGTCCAAATTGAAGGAATATCCCGTCGGAATGACCAGCGCTACGACTGAACGCTTGGCGCCAGCCTTCTCCATCTTCTCCATGAGAGTGGGCAGCGCGGCCTCCGAGGAGGACGTTCCAAGAACCAATAGCAGCTCTTCCTTGATGTATCGGATGAGAGAGACGATCGAGAAGCCATTGTAACGGCAGACCGCGCCGAGAACGATAAACACGAATAGAAAGGCCGTGACGTAGAACGTCCCGACCAACATTGCGAGATTGACGACGGAGCCGATGCCGTACTTGCCGATTGTGAAGGCCATGGCGCCGAACGCGCCGATCGGGGCAGCCTTCATCAGGATGCCAACGAGCGCAAAGACCGGCACAGTGAGCGCCTGGAGGAAGGAACTGATCGRCTTGCCCATCTCTCCAACCATCGCAAGCGAAATGCCAAACAGGACCGAGAAGAAAAGGACCTGAAGGATATCGCCGTCTGCAAAGGCGGCCACAATCGTGGTCGGAATGATGTTCATCAGAAAGCCCGTCACGGACTGCTCGTGGGCCTTTGCGGCATAGGGATTGACGGCTTGGATATCGATCGAGGCCGGATCAATGTTCAGGCCGGCGCCGGGTTGAACGACATTGGACATGATGAGGCCGACGATCAGTGCCAGAGTCGAGAAGGTGAGGAAATAGACCATCGCCTTGCTGGCTACCCGTCCGACCTTTTGAAGGCTGTGCATGCCGGCGATGCCGGTCGCGACGGTCAAAAAGATTACCGGTGCGATGATCATCTTGACGAGCTTGATGAAGGCGTCGCCAAGCGGCTTCATGTTTTCGCCGATTTCGGGGTTGAAATGGCCGAGCGCGACGCCCAGTGCGATGGCGGCAATCACCTGCACGTAAAGCCGTGCATAGAAAGGCTTGCGAGGCGGGACATTTGCGTTGGGGCCCTTTGCGGTCAACATAAATCTCTCTCC
>NZ_MDFL01000061.1 GCF_001854785.1 Mesorhizobium sp. ORS 3428 | reverse complement strand
TAGATTGTCGGCTAGCTTCCGGAAGAGTGGTCATCGCTAGCAGCGGCACCATTAGCTGGACGGGACTATGCTCATGTTGCCGGCCAGCATGATGGTCATAGTGATCATACCGTCTGGCCAATGTTCGTGCGGACGTAGGTACGCTCCACATGCATGTCGAGGAAGTGCAGGTTTGGGTCCTCCGGCTGCGCCGCCGAGTTCTTGACCTGAAAAAGGCGCAGTACCTGTGCTGTCCACCTCCCTATCGGGACAATAGACTCTGAGCTTGCGGTTGGTCTCAACCACATAGGCGTCCTCGGCCGAGGCTTCGCCGTCGTCCAGTTCCCTCGAGTAGCAAATGGTTCGGGTACCCGAGCCACGCCCTATAGAGCCAGGTTCCCGATCGGGCCAGTCCAGCTGAAATCGGCGCTCGTTCTGACCGAGATGGCTGAGGTCGATCAGCTGCCGTTAAAAAGTCTCGTGCTAATCCACGCGGAAGCGCTCTAAAACGGTCTGGTCGGGCTCGATGCCCAGGCCTGATGCGGTCGGGACAGCCAGCTTTCCGCGCGTCGGCAGTGTCGCTCCATTGTAGAACTCGGCCTCAAAGTCGCAGTAAAGCCTTTCAAGCAAGGGCACGCTGCGCTGCGCTGCGTTGAGATGGACAGTGGCAATCTGTCCCGGACCAAAGAGCGCACAATGAGGAACAAATTGGATCGCGCTCCCCTCGCAGAAGGCGGCGATCTTCATCAATTCGGTGATGCCGCCGGTTTTCGCCACGTCAGGCTGGGCGATGTCAATAGCGCCAGCGTCAGCCATGGCGACGAAATCCTGCAACGAGCCAGCATTCTCTCCGGCCGCTATCTGGTGGCGCTTCTCGGAGCGTAAACGGGCAAGGCCGCGAAAATTATCTGGTGGCCAGACAGGTTCCTCGAGCCAGAGAAGGTCAAGCCCGGCAAGCTGAGCATCCATGGCTAAGGCCTCCGACACCGACCAGGGGCAGTTCACATCAAGCATTATCGCGGCYTGCCCTCTCGCGGCCTCGCATCCCGCAGCAATCTCGGGATACGTGATCTCATGCAGCTTGATGTAGCGGTAGCCTYCTGCGATTGCGCGCGTAACGGCGCGAGCGACCCCTTCCTCGCTGTCGTAGCGCAGCAGACTTGCATAGACCTCCACTTGATCGGCAAAGGGACCGCCAAGCAGATCGACTAGCGGCGCCCCCGCCGCCTTGCCAGCGATATCCCACAGCGCAATATCGATGGCGGAGATCCCGTACATCGTTGGCCCGACGCGGCCGAAATTCTGCAAGCCGTACTCGAGCTTGTGCTTGATCTGGCCGATGCGTCGGGCTTCCTCCCCGATCACCAGCGGCAAAATGCGAGTCTCTATAAGGCTCTTGAGCGAACGGTCTTCGGTGCGCGAGAAAGYCTCGCCCCAACCGACGAGGCCGGTATCGGTCTCGAGCCTTACAAACAGAGTATCGAACGTGTTCTTCGGCGCGCTGGTGAAGGCCCAAACCGGTTTTGCGTCGGATTGAAAGGGCACAGCAACGAGCAGGCACTCAGCCTTGATGATCCGGCCAGATTGAGACAATGGCTTAGTCCTCATTTTGCTTATTTACCGGCGGTACCCTGAGTCTGCCGGGTGGGTGTCGAGTTCCAACCGGTTCGGGTCGACCGAGCCGGTTGGGCTTCCCACTCGGTTATGGCAAGATTTGCAGCTTGCCGGATCAAGCGGCTGGAGCGTTGCGACGTTATTCATCGGCAGAGTGTCAGGTCAACAGGAGAAGAGCCGCATCGCACCTCGCGATGTCCAGGCAATGGGAACGTGACGACAGCGGCGCGCCTGATGCGGACGGCTGCCCTATTGAACCGGGCTCGACGCTTTTGTCAGGCTCAGTTGACCGGCCGGCTACACGGAGCCGGGCCCAATAATCTATTCCCTTCACCGCGCCACCCCTTTCAATGAGAACGGAATGTGCGTTACAGGACCCGAAATAGAAAATACCGATTTCGCATGCGCCTATAGAGAGAGATTATGTCACTCAATCTTCACCTCCTGCGCATGTTCGCGGCCGTGGYGCGAACCGGGAGCTTTTCACGTGCGRCAGAAATTCTGAACATCAGCCAGYCGGCAGCGTCGAAGGGGGTTCGCGAATTCGAGCTGCAGGTTGGATGCCGGCTCCTTAACCGAACCGCAAAGGGGGTGGTGCCGACTGCGGAAGGATTGGCTCTGTCCCAGCATGCGGAACGGCTGTTTGCTGTGGAGCGCGCGGCCGAGCAAGAGCTTGYTGCACTGCGTGGATTGCACAAYGGCTCTTTGCGGATCGGAGCCAGCACGACAATCGCAACCTATATGATCGCGCGCTACCTGGGGGTGTTCAATCGCGCCTATCCTGCCATCGACCTCCATCTTGTCAGCGCCAATACGCAAGACATTGCTGAGCAGATGGCATCTCAGGATATCGATATCGGGTTGGTGGAAGGTCCAATCGACGTGCCAAACGTCATTGCCGAACCGTGGCGGACCGACGTCATGAATCTCATTGTTGCCCCCGATCATGCTTTCGCCTCCGCAACCCAACCGATCGACGTCAAGCGGCTCGAGAACTAATTGCTCCTCGTCCGTGAACAAGGCTCCGGCACCCGAGAAGTGGTGACGCAGGCGCTCGCGTCTCGCTCTGTCGAGCCGCTCCGCACTCTGGAAGTCGGCAGCACCGCGGCGATCAAGCAGGTGGTTGCGGCCGGACTGGGCGTCTCCATAGTCTCGGCCGTAGCAGCTCGGGATCAGGTCCAGCTGGGACACTTGAGAACGGTGGCAGTGCGCGATGTCAAAATCGAACGCACGCTGTGGCGTCTCAAAGTACCTGGTCGCATCGAGACACCCGCCACTCGCATTTTCGAGAAGATGCTCAGGGACTCGAAATCATCTCCCTGGGATACAGATTAAAGCGGTTCCGGTAGCCGCCGCTCAGCCACTGCTCGCRCAAGGAGCGGCCTCACTTAAAGTCATCCAGGGGCATCGATCGCGCACGACATCATCGGTCAGGTTATCGACCCCGGCGAAGGAGTTTCCTTTCCATCACGGGCCGGAACGAAGCCAAGCTTGTAACCAAAA
>NZ_MDFL01000060.1 GCF_001854785.1 Mesorhizobium sp. ORS 3428 | reverse complement strand
TAGATTGTCGGCTAGCTTCCGGAAGAGTGGTCATCGCTAGCAGCGGCACCATTAGCTGGACGGGACTATGCTCATGTTGCCGGCCAGCATGATGGTCATAGTGATCATACCGTCTGGCCAATGTTCGTGCGGACGTAGGTACGCTCCACATGCATGTCGAGGAAGTGCAGGTTTGGGTCCTCCGGCTGCGCCGCCGAGTTCTTGACCTGAAAAAGGCGCAGTACCTGTGCTGTCCACCTCCCTATCGGGACAATAGACTCTGAGCTTGCGGTTGGTCTCAACCACATAGGCGTCCTCGGCCGAGGCTTCGCCGTCGTCCAGTTCCCTCGAGTAGCAAATGGTTCGGGTACCCGAGCCACGCCCTATAGAGCCAGGTTCCCGATCGGGCCAGTCCAGCTGAAATCGGCGCTCGTTCTGACCGAGATGGCTGAGGTCGATCAGCTGCCGTTAAAAAGTCTCGTGCTAATCCACGCGGAAGCGCTCTAAAACGGTCTGGTCGGGCTCGATGCCCAGGCCTGATGCGGTCGGGACAGCCAGCTTTCCGCGCGTCGGCAGTGTCGCTCCATTGTAGAACTCGGCCTCAAAGTCGCAGTAAAGCCTTTCAAGCAAGGGCACGCTGCGCTGCGCTGCGTTGAGATGGACAGTGGCAATCTGTCCCGGACCAAAGAGCGCACAATGAGGAACAAATTGGATCGCGCTCCCCTCGCAGAAGGCGGCGATCTTCATCAATTCGGTGATGCCGCCGGTTTTCGCCACGTCAGGCTGGGCGATGTCAATAGCGCCAGCGTCAGCCATGGCGACGAAATCCTGCAACGAGCCAGCATTCTCTCCGGCCGCTATCTGGTGGCGCTTCTCGGAGCGTAAACGGGCAAGGCCGCGAAAATTATCTGGTGGCCAGACAGGTTCCTCGAGCCAGAGAAGGTCAAGCCCGGCAAGCTGAGCATCCATGGCTAAGGCCTCCGACACCGACCAGGGGCAGTTCACATCAAGCATTATCGCGGCCTGCCCTCTCGCGGCCTCGCATCCCGCAGCAATCTCGGGATACGTGATCTCATGCAGCTTGATGTAGCGGTAGCCTTCTGCGATTGCGCGCGTAACGGCGCGAGCGACCCCTTCCTCGCTGTCGTAGCGCAGCAGACTTGCATAGACCTCCACTTGATCGGCAAAGGGACCGCCAAGCAGATCGACTAGCGGCGCCCCCGCCGCCTTGCCAGCGATATCCCACAGCGCAATATCGATGGCGGAGATCCCGTACATCGTTGGCCCGACGCGGCCGAAATTCTGCAAGCCGTACTCGAGCTTGTGCTTGATCTGGCCGATGCGTCGGGCTTCCTCCCCGATCACCAGCGGCAAAATGCGAGTCTCTATAAGGCTCTTGAGCGAACGGTCTTCGGTGCGCGAGAAAGCCTCGCCCCAACCGACGAGGCCGGTATCGGTCTCGAGCCTTACAAACAGAGTATCGAACGTGTTCTTCGGCGCGCTGGTGAAGGCCCAAACCGGTTTTGCGTCGGATTGAAAGGGCACAGCAACGAGCAGGCACTCAGCCTTGATGATCCGGCCAGATTGAGACAATGGCTTAGTCCTCATTTTGCTTATTTACCGGCGGTACCCTGAGTCTGCCGGGTGGGTGTCGAGTTCCAACCGGTTCGGGTCGACCGAGCCGGTTGGGCTTCCCACTCGGTTATGGCAAGATTTGCAGCTTGCCGGATCAAGCGGCTGGAGCGTTGCGACGTTATTCATCGGCAGAGTGTCAGGTCAACAGGAGAAGAGCCGCATCGCACCTCGCGATGTCCAGGCAATGGGAACGTGACGACAGCGGCGCGCCTGATGCGGACGGCTGCCCTATTGAACCGGGCTCGACGCTTTTGTCAGGCTCAGTTGACCGGCCGGCTACACGGAGCCGGGCCCAATAATCTATTCCCTTCACCGCGCCACCCCTTTCAATGAGAACGGAATGTGCGTTACAGGACCCGAAATAGAAAATACCGATTTCGCATGCGCCTATAGAGAGAGATTATGTCACTCAATCTTCACCTCCTGCGCATGTTCGCGGCCGTGGCGCGAACCGGGAGCTTTTCACGTGCGGCAGAAATTCTGAACATCAGCCAGCCGGCAGCGTCGAAGGGGGTTCGCGAATTCGAGCTGCAGGTTGGATGCCGGCTCCTTAACCGAACCGCAAAGGGGGTGGTGCCGACTGCGGAAGGATTGGCTCTGTCCCAGCATGCGGAACGGCTGTTTGCTGTGGAGCGCGCGGCCGAGCAAGAGCTTGCTGCACTGCGTGGATTGCACAACGGCTCTTTGCGGATCGGAGCCAGCACGACAATCGCAACCTATATGATCGCGCGCTACCTGGGGGTGTTCAATCGCGCCTATCCTGCCATCGACCTCCATCTTGTCAGCGCCAATACGCAAGACATTGCTGAGCAGATGGCATCTCAGGATATCGATATCGGGTTGGTGGAAGGTCCAATCGACGTGCCAAACGTCATTGCCGAACCGTGGCGGACCGACGTCATGAATCTCATTGTTGCCCCCGATCATGCTTTCGCCTCCGCAACCCAACCGATCGACGTCAAGCGGCTCGAGAACGAATTGCTCCTCGTCCGTGAACAAGGCTCCGGCACCCGAGAAGTGGTGACGCAGGCGCTCGCGTCTCGCTCTGTCGAGCCGCTCCGCACTCTGGAAGTCGGCAGCACCGCGGCGATCAAGCAGGTGGTTGCGGCCGGACTGGGCGTCTCCATAGTCTCGGCCGTAGCAGCTCGGGATCAGGTCCAGCTGGGACACTTGAGAACGGTGGCAGTGCGCGATGTCAAAATCGAACGCACGCTGTGGCGTCTCAAAGTACCTGGTCGCATCGAGACACCCGCCACTCGCATTTTCGAGAAGATGCTCAGGGACTCGAAATCATCTCCCTGGGATACAGATTAAAGCGGTTCCGGTAGCCGCCGCTCAGCCACTGCTCGCGCAAGGAGCGGCCTCACTTAAAGTCATCCAGGGGCATCGATCGCGCACGACATCATCGGTCAGGTTATCGACCCCGGCGAAGGAGTTTCCTTTCCATCACGGGCCGGAACGAAGCCAAGCTTGTAACCAAAA
>NZ_MDFL01000059.1 GCF_001854785.1 Mesorhizobium sp. ORS 3428 | reverse complement strand
CAGGGGGGAGATCGGATGTCGCCTCGGCCTTCGCCAATCTTCGACGCTGAAAGGAGAACGCCGGCGGCGGAACTGCCAATCTCCCCCCTTGCGGGGGAGATGGCCGGCAGGCCAGAGGGGGGTGCGTCCCGCCAACATTCCGCATCTTGAAGTTCGCCTGACCTCGATCCGCAGGGCGGCGTGGCAACGATCACATTCAATACGTCTTTGCGCCATTCACCATCAGCCGCACCATGTACAGCGAGGTGGTGCCGGCGATGTAGAGGCAGTTGCGCTTGGCTCCGCCAAACACGCAGTTGGCGGTGACTTCCGGCACCTTCACCTTGYCGATCAGCGTGCCGTCGGGATCGTAGCAATGGATGCCGTCAGCGGCACTTGTCCAGATCCGCCCGGCATCGTCGAGCCTGAAGCCGTCGAACAGGCCGGCGGTGCAGTCGGCGAACACCTTGCCGCCCGAGACCTTCTTGCCGCCCTCGCCGACATGGAACACCCGTATATGCGCCGGGTTCTCAGCGCSATGCGTGCGGCCGGTGTCGGCGACATAGAGCAGGCTTTCGTCGAGCGAGAAAGCGAGCCCGWTCGGCCGGACCATGTCGGTGATGACGGCCTCGACCTCGCCCGTGCCCGGATAGACACGGTAGACGTAGCAGGCGCCGATCTCGCTCTCCGCCTTGTCGCCCTCATAGTCGGTGTCGATGCCGTAGGTCGGGTCGGTGAACCAGATCGAGCCGTCGGACTTGACCACCACATCGTTGGGCGAGTTCAGCCGCTTGCCGCGCCATTTGTCGGCGATGGTGGTGATGGAGCCGTCATGTTCGGTGCGGCTGACGCGGCGGCCCGAATGCTCGCAGGTCACCAGCCTTCCCTGCCGATCGACGGTGTTGCCGTTGGAATTGCCGGAAGGCTGGCGAAAGACGCTGACGCTGCCGTCCGTCTCGTCATAGCGCAGCATGCGGTTGTTGGGGATATCGGACCACACGACATAGCGGCCTGCCGCAAACCAGGCCGGGCCCTCGGCCCACCGGCACCCGGTGAACAGCTTCTCCACCTGCGCGCCGCTGTTGAACAGCCGCGCGAAGCGTGGGTCGAGAATTTCATAGTAGTCGGCGGCCGCCATGTTTTCCTCCCGGCGTTTACGTGCCGCGCGATCAAGCCAGCACGAGAGCGTGAAGGCAAGATCGATTGCCCCACGACATCGAGAACAGCGCGGGACAAGCGTTAGGTTTGCATTAACCGGCTATGCGCTGGCTGCAATGGTGCATTGCAACATCTTTCTTTTGCAATGCACCATCCCTATGTCRTGCTCGCAATCGATCAAGGGAGGAACAACCCGCCGCGTGAATGCGGCAGAGAAGGAGCCTCATCATGATCTTCGACAATCTCGTCGCCCGCGCCCGCAGCAACATCGCCAAGCGCCGCCAATACAACCGTCTCGTCGCCGAAATCGAGAACCTGTCGAGCCGCGATCTCGCCGATCTGCGCGCCGACCGTTCCGAGATGCTCTACCAGGTCCACAAGCAGATCTACGGCTGAGTCTCTTCTGATCGCACGGGCTGGCGGCGCGTTGRGATTCAGGCCAGGCCGAGCCGAAAATAGCGGGTTCCGAGAACCGGAGCGGAGCGTACTTAACGTACGTCAGCACGGGAAGCGTAGGAAGGCGCCATTTGCAGGCCGGCCTCACCTGAATATCAATGTGCCGCCAGCGCCCTCTCGATCTGCGGYAACAACAGCGCCCTCACCGAGTCCGGCGTCAGCGGCCCGACATGCTTGTAGGCTATTTTGCCGTCCTTGCCGATGACGAAGGTCTCCGGCACGCCATAGACGCCCCAGTCGATCGCCGTGCGGCCGGCCGGATCGACGCCGATCGCCTGGTACGGATTGCCGAGTTCGCCGAGGAAGCGGCGGGCATTCTCCGGCTCGTCCTTGTAGTTCAGCGCGGCAAGCGTGAAGCGCTTGTCCGCGGACAACGCCAGYAGCACCGGATGCTCGTCCCGGCACGGCGCGCACCATGACGCGAAGACGTTGACCAGCGTCACCTTGCCGGCGAAGGCTTTCGAATCGAGCCCAGGCCGGTTGATCCCTTCCAGGGGCGGCAGGTTCGTTTGCGGCGCCGGCAGCCCGATCAGGGCCGAGGGGATTTCCGAAACATCGCGGCCGGATAAGAGCTGCGACAAAAACAGCCCGGCAAGGCCGAGGAACACCAACAGCGGCAAAAGCACGAACAGGCGGCGGGGCGCCGGCGTTTGGGTTTCGCTGCTCACGGCTTGGTTGCCTTGTCGGAGCGGCGCCGCACGCCGGCCGCTTCCAGCGCCGCGAGTTCCCGCTTGCGTGCCCGCTGGTCAAGCAGGATCCAGCCGATCAGCCCCGCCAGCACGATCGCCGTGATGGCATAGGCTGCAGTGACATAGAGGGCGTGCGCGCTCATGCCCGCCGCTCCGCGCGCGTTGCCTTGGCGCCTGCCGTGTCAATCYGTTCGGTCATGCCTTCCCTTAACCCTGCATCGCAGGCCGCGCAATCAGCCGCCACGCCGCAGCCGCGAACGGCTTTCCGGTCTCAATCCGTCCCATGACGAAGGGCCAGCGCCGCAGCCAGCGGTCCGAGCACGGCAAGAAACAGCGTCAGCGCGGCAAGAATGAGGAAGGGCTGCAGGAACGGTGCCGGCTCGKCCACCGCGCCATAGCTGGCCGAGACGCCGAAAATCAGCACCGGAATGGTGAGCGGCAGCACCAGCACCGAGATAAGTAGTCCACCGCGCGGCAGCGCCACCGCGACCGCCGCCCCGGCCGCGCCGATGAAGGTGATGGCCGGCGTGCCGACCAGCAGCGTGAGCGCCGTGGCGCCGATGCCCAGCGGCTCCATGTTCATGAACAGGCCAAGCAGCGGTGCCGCGACGACCAGCGGCAGCACGCTCCCCGTCCAGTGCGCCAGGCATTTGGTCAGCACCGTCAGCGCCAGCATCTGACGGTCGTTGTTCAGCACCAAAAGATCGAGCGAGCCGTCCTCGCGGTCGGCCTGGAACAGCCGGTCCAGCCCGAGCAGGCAGGCGAGCAGGGCCGCGATCCAAAGGATTGCCGGGCCGATGCGGGATAGGAGGTTGAGGTCCGGCCCGACGCCGAACGGGATGGTGG
>NZ_MDFL01000058.1 GCF_001854785.1 Mesorhizobium sp. ORS 3428 | reverse complement strand
ATGCCGGCGAGGTACTTGTGCTTCTGGGCGAAAACGGTGCCGGAAAGTCCACGCTGATGAGCATCTTGTTCGGCCACTATGTGGCCGACCAGGGCGCGATCGAGGTGGATGGCAAGCCCCTGGCATCCGGCATTCCTGCCGCGGCGTTGGAAGCTGGAATCGGCATGGTCCACCAACACTTCACATTGGCCGATAACCTGAGCGTTCTCGAGAATGTCATCCTTGGAACGCAACCCTTGCTGTCGGCGAAGCTGAGAATAGCCGAGGCACGCAATAAGTTAGCCGTCCTGGCCGGGCGTTTCGGTCTCGACATCGATCCCGACGCCAGAGTGGCCGACCTTTCAGTCGGYGAGCGTCAACGGGTAGAGATCTTGAAGGCTCTCTATCGTGACGTGCGTATACTGATCCTCGATGAACCGACAGCGGCTCTGACGCCGCAACAAGCCCATTCGCTGCAGCAAACGTTGCGCAAGCTGGTCGCTGAAGGGCTGGGCATCATTTTCATTTCGCATAAGCTCGACGAGGTTCTCGGCATAGGCGATCGCATCCTGATCCTGCGCGGTGGCCGCCTGGTAGGAGAGGCATCGCCAAAAGGCGCGGATCGACGGTCATTGGCAGCTCTCATGCTCGGGCGCCCGGTGGAGGAACCAGCGCGCGATGCCTGCGGCGTCGGCCAGGTCAGGGTCCAACTGAACAACATCCGTGTAAGCGATAGAGACGGCCGCGTTCGATTGTGCGACGTCTCGCTGAATCTCCATGCCCGGGAAATAGTCGGGGTCGCGGGAATTTCCGGCAACGGTCAAAGCCAGTTAGCGGATGTACTCGGCGGATTGATCGTGCCGGATAGCGGAACCTATTGGCTTGATGGCCGCAACGTCTCCGTCGACGGCGCCTCGATGCTCATTGAAAAGGGCGTCGGGCGAATTCCGGAAGACCGTCACGCAAGCGGAGTTTTCGGCGACATGAATATTCCGGAGACGCTGATTGCCGAAGAGTATCTCAGTCGCAAGTTCTCCCGATGGGGATTCCTGCGATGGCCAAGCATAAAGGCATTTGCCGCAGAAATCGTATCCGAGTTCTCTGTCAATTGTGAACGGGTTGATATGCCGGCCAGACTCTTGTCCGGGGGCAATCTCCAAAAGCTGTTCCTGGGCAGAGTGCTTGCTCGACAACCGGGATTTCTCGTCGTTCATCAGCCTACCCGGGGTCTCGATGTCGGAGCGGCCGCTTATGTGCACTCTCGGATCTTTGAGACCTGCAACGCCGGAGCGGCAGTTCTAGTGATCTCGGACGATCTTGAAGAAGTACTCAAACTGTCCGACCGCGTTGCYGTGATTTTCCGGGGCCAACTCAGCACGCCCATCCCACGCAGTGAAGTCAACCTTGCTGAGCTGGGGCTGATGATGTCGGGGCACGTTGACACAGGGGTGAGTAGTCATGCGGCTTGAGCCACGTACGAAACGTTCATTGCTGAGCGAGGTTGCAGCTCCGTTCGCAGCAATTTTTGCGAGYCTGCTTTTGTGCAGCATTCTCATCCTATGGGCCGGCGCCCCGATAGGGTCGGCTTATGCAGCCATGCTTGACGGGGCAATCGGCAGCAAACTTGCTCTGACTGAAACCCTGGCTCGTGCCACTCCGCTTATGTTTACCGGCTTGGCCGCTGCCGTGGCATTTCGAGCCCGCTTCTGGAACATCGGCGCAGAAGGACAGCTCTATCTGGGAGCGCTAGCCGCGACCATTGTGGGAACAGGGGCGATATCGCTGCCGCCTTATCTGATGATCCCTTTGCTGCTGATCAGCGGCGCAGTCGCTGCCGGTCTCCTTGTGCTTGGTATTGCGCTTTTGAAGTACAGGCTCGGAGTGGACGAGGTCGTCACCTCGCTCCTATCTAATTTCATCATCTTGCTTCTCATCAGCATGTTGTTGGACGGGGTCCTGAAGGATCCAATGGGGATGGGTTGGCCTCAGTCCGAGCGGATCATTACCGAAGGCCAACTGCCCAAGCTGGTGGTAGGGGCCCGTCTGCATCTGGGGTTTGTGCTTGCTGCGCTGGTGGCGGTCGTTGTCTGGCTGTATGACCGACACACGACCTATGGCTATGAAGCTCGCACGGTTGGCCAGAACCGGAAAGCTGCAGCCTTCGCCGGCATTCCGATCAGTCGCACGGTTCTACGCGTGGCATTCTTGTCGGGCGGCCTCGCAGGRCTGGYCGGAGCCTGTGAGGTCAGCGGATTCCGCGGAGCGCTCTCCCTCGATCTGTCRCCTGGCTTTGGTTACTCCGGCATTGTGGTGGCCATGCTCGCCCAACTGCATCCACTGGGAGTGATCGCGGCGGCTATCTTCGTGGCGGGTGTCTTTGTCGGCGCCGATGCGATGAGCCGCAGCGTCATGGTGCCCAGTTACATCGCCGATGTCATCAGTGCGACTTCGCTCCTGCTCATGACAGTCAGCCTTCTGATGACCCGATATCGCGTGCGGTGGAACTAAACCCATGGCCTGGCTAGAAATTCTCGTGTCGACCAGTTTCTGGATCGCTCTTGTGCGGATTGCGACGCCTTACCTTCTCGGCACGCTCGGGGAACTGATTTGCGAGCGCGCGGGGGTGGTCAATCTCGGCATCGAGGGCATCATGGTAAGCGGTGCATTTGCCGGCTGGCTCACCGTCTATGCAGGTAACTCCCTGGCTTTAGGCGTCCTTGTCGCGTTTGTGATCGGTGTACTTTTCGGCCTGATCCACGCTGCGGCAACTGTCGTGCTGGGGGCTTCTCAGCACGTGACGGGAATTGGCATTACCCTGCTGGCCTCCTCACTGTCCTATTTTGTCTATCGGATGCTATTTCCGCATCTTACCACACCGCCGCAAATCGAAGCCTTTGCGCCCTTACCCATTCCCTATCTGTCCTCAGTTCCGGTGATCGGGCCCGCATTCTTCGCCCAGACACCATTCACCTATCTCGCCTTCGCCACAGCGGCCGCAGTCATGTATCTCCTTTACAAGACGCCACTCGGACTGGCCATTCGCACAGCAGGCGAAAGCCCGATGGCGGTCGAAGCCCAAGGCATAGATGTGGTCCAGTTGCGCATCGCGGCTGTGGCGTTTGGCTCCGGCCTGATGGCTTTGGCAGGGGCGTTTCTCACTCTTTCGGCATTCAACTCATTTTACTTCAACATGATCGGCGGGCGCGGATGGATATG
>NZ_MDFL01000057.1 GCF_001854785.1 Mesorhizobium sp. ORS 3428 | reverse complement strand
GGGCTTGCTCGCCATCGCCTACGAGACACGGCTGGTTTCGATCTTCGAGGGCGAGAGCCACACCGAAGCTTTCCTCAAGCTCAATCCGGCCGGCGCGGTTCCGGTGCTCGGCCTGGAGGATGGCGAGGCGATCGCCGAGTCCAACGCGATCCTGACCTATCTCGCCCAGGGCACGCCCTATCTGCCGGCGGACACGTATCTCCGCGCCAAGGTCATGCAATGGCTGTTCTTCGAGCAGTATCATGTCGAGCCGGTCATCGGCTCGCTGCGTTTCTGGACGCTCACCGGGAGGCTGGAGCGCAACAAGGCGCTGGTTGCGGGCAAGCGCGAAGCAGGCGTTCGCGCGCTGGCCGCACTCGAGCGCAGCCTGCAAGACACGCCCTTCCTCGTCGGCGGCTCGCTCACCATCGCCGACATCGCCGTCTATGCCTACAGCCACCGCGCCGAGGACTGCGGTTTCTCGCTCGCCGATTATCCGGCGGTCGCTGCCTGGATGGACCGGGTGAGCGGGGCGATCGGCCCCGGCTATCCGGTGCACCCCTACAGCATCGATCCGCATTCGGGCGGCTGAGCCGTAAAGCATGTCACCCGAAGTGGGGACCGGTTCGCGACAAAGACATGCGTAGGATCAAAACCTAAGGCACATGGAGCGGATCTGACAGATCGCGGCCGCCCTAGGCCCGGTCAATGCTTGCGCTTGCCGTAACTCATGTCGCTGCCGATCGGAATGCGCTTTGCTTTCGCCTCGGCGCGCGGGGTCTTCGGCAAGGTCACGGTGAGCACGCCGTTGTGGAAGGACGCTGCCACCTTGTCCTCCTCGATCTCGCTGCCGATCGGAATGCGCCGCTCGAAACGGCCGTAGAAGCGCTCGGAGAACTGTCTGTCCTTGTCCTCGGTTTCGGAGCGCTTCTCGCCGCGCAGCGTCAGCACGCCGCCGTCCAGCATCACTTCGACATCCTTCTCTTCCATGCCGGGCATTTCTGCCATCACACGGATTTCGCCGCCGGTGTCGGAGATTTCAACGTTCGGCCATCCGGCGCGTCCGAAGGCTCCGAGCGAGTGCATCCCGCTGCCGAAGCCGCGGAATACATCGTCGAACAGGCGGTTCATCTCGCGATGCAGAGCCGGGCCCCGACTTCCTTCCCGGTTCCAGGGAATGAGATCACGAATTGCCATCTCAACGTCCTCCTTTCTCGACTTGCAGGCGCAATTCCGGGAAAATCGCGCCGCGGTTTTCCGTCCGGAATTGTGTAATAACAAACACTTGGAGCGGATCGGTGGTTCCATGGAAGCTGAGCGCCCCGGGCACTGCCGACGCCTGGCGCCGGGCGGGCTGCTGGCTGGCGGGCAGGTGTTTCGGGCGCCGGAGGCCCGGCTCCCACGCCGGAACAGAAGCCCCGGCAGGGCGTTTCCAAAAACAAATGTCTGGAGCAGTGTGCCGGCGCCGAAGGACGCCGGCGGTTGCGGCCTGCTTTCCAGCAACATCAGCAATGGAGGCCAGGAATGGTTCGCACCATCGCTATCGCAACGATCGTCGCCGCCTTCGCCAGCCTGCCGGCGGCGGCGGCCGAGCAATACTGGGTCGCCAGGGATGCCGTCTCGAAACAATGCGAGGTGGTGCCGAAGAAGCCCGACGGGACGCTGGTCGTCGATGTCGGCAAGAAGAGATACGCCAGCGAGGCCGAGGCCAAGAAGGCGATGGACGCGCTGCCGGATTGCAAGAAGAAGTAGGGCTGTCGATCGGCGGATAGGGTTTAGTTCCAAAGACTGCCAGGTCGCACTCCTTCGCGCCCCCCTCTGTCCTGCCGGACATCTCCCCCACTTGGGGGGAGATTGGCCGTCACCGCCGTTTTCGCCAATCACCAACGTCGCAGGACTGAGCGGGGCCAGAAAACTGCCAATCTCCCCCCTTGCGGGGGAGATGTCCGGCAGGACAGAGGGGGGTACTGTCCCTCCAGCGCACCCAGGAAGCGACCCGAAAGCCTGCCCCTACCGATCGACCATCGACATGGTCCGCTCGTTGTAGCGCGGCCCGGAGACCTTGTCGGGCGTCAGCGCCATGTCGAGCCCGAGCATCTCGGTGGCGTCGAGCTCGATGTCGGCCGCTGCGACATTCTCTTCGAGATAGGTCCGCCGCTTGGTGCCGGGGATGGGCACGATGTCGATGCCGATTTCCGGCTCCTTGGCAAGCAGCCAGGCGATCGCCACCTGGCCGGGCTTCACGCCCTTGGCGGCGGCGATCTCGCGCACCGTGGCGGCCGCCGCGACATTGGCATCGAAATTCTCGCCCTGGTAGCGCGGGTCGCCGCGCCGGAAATCGCCTTCCGGATACTCCTCGGCGCGCTTGACGTCGCCGGCAAGGAAGCCGCGGCCGAGCGGCGCGAAGGGCACCAGGCCGATGCCGAGCTCCTTCAGCGCCGGGATGATTTCCGGCTCCAGATTGCGCTCCCACAGCGAATATTCGCTCTGCAGCGCCGAGACCGGATGCACCGCATGCGCACGGCGGATGTTGGAAATCCCCGCCTCCGACAGGCCGAAGAAGCGCACCTTGCCCTGCGCCACCAGCTCGCCCACGGTACCGGCGACATCCTCCATCGGCACGGTGGGGTCGACGCGGTGCTGGTAGAGGAGGTCGATGCGGTCGGTGGCGAGCCGCTTGAGCGAGGCCTCCACCACCTCGCGGATATGCTCGGGCCGGCTGTCGCGTTCGGTGCCGACCTGCTTGCCGTCGACGATGCGGAAGCCGAACTTGGTGGCGATCGTCACCTGGTCGCGCCGGCCCTTCAGCGCACGGCCGAGCAGCTCCTCGTTGATGAAGGGACCGTAGACCTCGGCCGTGTCGAGGAAGGTGCAGCCGAGCTCGATCGCCCGGTGGATCGTGGCGATCGATTCCGCCTCGTCCGCCGGTCCGTACGCCTGGCTCATGCCCATGCAGCCGAGGCCGAGCGCCGAGACTTCGAGCCCCTGACTGCCGAGTTTCCGCTTGCCGAGGCTCATCTTTCTGTCTCCAAAGGAAAATAAGCGCTCGCGAAATTATAGGGCTGCGACGAGGAGCGTCCAGCGCCGGCCCTCAAGCCATCGGCAACATCCTGCGCATGATCAGCGAGGCGTGGCCGCCGACGCCGTGCGCCGCCGGACGGCGCTCGGCCACCTCGAAGCCGTGCTTGCGGTAGAAGGCTATCGCTCGGTCGTTGCCCTCGATCACCTCCAGCGCGATGCTGGGGATCCCGGCATGCGCCGCGAGCACGGCGTGCAGAAGGTCGACGGCAAGCCCGCTGCCGAACTCCTTCGGCTCGATATGCAGCCGGTCGAGCATGACGTCGCCATTCTCATCCATCGCCGCCATCGCGTAGCCGGCGATCGAGCCGTCGGTCCGCTCGGCCACGAAGGACATCTTGTTGTCGTCGTCGATCTCCTCGGCCAGCTTCTCCGGCGCGTGCCTTTCATCGGACAGCCGGGCCGTGTTCTCCTCACCCAGGATCCCCGAATAAGTCCGCCGCCAGGACCCGGCCAGCAGCCGCGACACGGCCGCCAGATCGTTCTTCGTCATCGCCCGGATGTGGGACATTGTGGTCTCCTCGATGGCAACTTCCGATCTCCCCCCTTGTGGGGGAGATGTCCGGCAGGACAGAGGGGGGCGCTGTCCCGCCAGCCGACGGCAATTATGCATTCAAAAAAGCAAATATGGCCCGGCAAATCGGGTGGTCCAGAACCGGCGCCTCATTCCTTCGCGCCCCCCTCTGGCCTGCCGGCCATCTCCCCCGCTTGGGGGAGATCGAACTCCATCGCCCTGCCCAAATTGACTCGATCCCCGCTCTCCTTCATCCTTGGAGGCTGTTTGAGCGTCAGTGTTTCGAGTGAGGCCATGGCCAGTCCCGTCGCCAGAGAAAATTCCCGCCGCGCCGCGGTGAAGAAGGCGCTCGACCGCCATAAGGTCTATGTCACCGCGCAAAGCTTTTCCGGCGGCAGCTATCAGGCCCGCGTGCTGGTCGACGGCGAGGCCTATTGGGTCGACGAGTTCCGGCTCTCGCAGCTCAGGCAGGGCCTCACGCCGGCCGAGCTCGAACTGACGCCGGCGACCGACGATTGAGTATTTGAGGATGAGGACTGAGAGGCTGGCGGGACAGTACCCCCCTCTGTCCTGCCGGACATCTCCCCCGCAAGGGGGGAGATTGGATGTCGCCGCCGCTTTCGCCAATCGCCGACGTTGCAGGAGAAGTGCCGGCGCCTCAACTGTCGATCTCCCCCCATGCGGGGGAGATGTCCGGCAGGACAGAGGGGGGTGCGACGGAGTGCGGCGTCCGGCAGTTACGCCCGCCACCGCGCCCATCTAACCCATGCCCGCCCCCTCCAAGCTCAAGACCTACCGCGCCAAGCGCGAATTCGCCCGCACGCCGGAGCCGGCTGGCGGGCTCGCAGGCGGGGAGGGCAACCGCTTCGTCGTCCACAAGCACCACGCCACGGCCGATCACTATGATCTGCGCCTCGAAGTCGGCGGCGTGCTGAAGAGCTGGGCGGTGCCGCGCGGGCCCTCGCTCAACCCGGCCGACAAGCGCCTTGCCGTCGAGACCGAGGATCACCCGATCGAATATATCGACTTCGAGGGCGTCATCCCCGAGGGCGAATATGGCGGCGGGCCGATGATTGTCTGGGACACCGGCACCTGGGCGCCGATGGACGATGTCGAAAAGAGCCTGCGCACCGGCGCCTTCAAGTTCCGGCTGGCCGGGCAGAAGCTCAATGGCGGCTGGATGCYGACCAGGCTGAAGCCGAAGCCCGGCGAGGACGAGAACAAGAAGAACTGGCTGCTGTTCAAGGAGCGCGACCTCGCCTCCGACACCAGCCTCGACATCCTCGAAGCTCGCCCCGAAAGCGTGAAGTCCGGCCGCCGCATTGAGGAGCTTGTCGCGCCGAAGAAGCCCGAGCGCCTGCCGCCGAAACCCGGCTCGCTGAAGCCCGGCGCGCTGCCCGGCGCGGTAAAGGCCGAGCCGCCGACCCGCATCGAGCCGCAGCTTGCCACCCAGGTGCCGAAACCGCCGGGCGGGCCGATCGAGGACACCGGCGTGCTCTGGCTGCACGAGATCAAATTCGACGGCTACCGCACCATGGCGCATGTCGTGGATGGCGAGGTGCGCCTCATCACCCGCGGCGGCCTCGACTGGACGARGCGCTACGGCGATCTTCCGCAGGCCTTTTCGCGCCTGCCGGTCAGCCAGGCGATCATCGATGGCGAGGTCATGGTGCTCGACGAGAAGGGCATCTCGCGCTTCGCGTTGCTGCAAGACGCRCTGTCCGCCGGCGCCGGCTCCAAGTTGCATTTCTACGCCTTCGACCTTCTCCACCTCGACGGCTGGGACCTGCGCAAGGCGCCGCTCGAAAAGCGCAAAGCCCTGCTTGCCGAGCTGCTCGCCGGCCAGGCCGCCAACTCCGCCATCCAGTTCAGCGACCATGTCGAGGGCGACGGGCAGGGGCTCTACGAGCGGGCGACTGAGCTCGGCCTCGAAGGCGTCCTCTCCAAGCGCGCCGACGCCGTCTACCAGAGCGGCCGCACCAAGAGCTGGACCAAGGTCAAGGCGCTGCAGAAAGGCGATTTCGTCATTGCCGGCTACACCGTCTCCGACCGGGCGGAAGGGCTGGCCGCGCTCGGTCTCGCCGAGTTCGAGGAGGGCGAGTTGCACTATCGCGGCAAGGTCGGCACCGGCTTCGATCGCGRCATGGCGACCGACCTGCTTGCCCGGCTGGAGCGGATGACATCGGGCGCCACGCCGCCCGAAGGCGTGCCGCGCGAGGTAATGCGCGAGATGCATTGGGTGAAGCCGCTGCTGTCGGCGCGCATCCACTATTCCAACCGCACCGCCGACAATGCGCTGCGCCACCCGGTGTTCCGCGGCCTGCGCGATGTCGGCGGCCTGACGACGCCGGTGCCGGTCAAGCGCAAGCGGCTGATCGCCGAATCCGACCTTGCCACCATCTGGGTCACCAATCCGCAGCGCCGGCTGTTCGGCAAGACCGGGCCGACCAAGCTCGACATCGCCGTCTATTACGCGCTGGTCGGCGATTTCATGCTGCCGCATATCATCGGCCGRCCGGTGTCGCTGGTGCGCTGCCCGACCGGCAAGCCGCAGGACTGTTTCTTCCAGCGCCACGCCTTCACCGGCATGCCGCCTTCGGTGGCGGTGTTCGAGTCGACCAATTCGGAAGGCGAGACCAAGACCTATCTCTCGGTCGAGGACGCCAAGGGCTATCTGGCCCTCGCCCAGTTCGGCGTCGTGGAATTCCACACCTGGGGCACGCACCGGACAAAACTCGACAGGCCCGACCAGATCGTCTTCGACCTCGACCCGGGCGAGGGGATTTCGTGGCGCGAGGTGGTGGAGGCGGCTGTCCACATCAAGGGCGGGCTGGAGAGCCTCGGGCTGATCCCCTTCGCCAAGACGTCCGGGGGCAAGGGCATCCACATCACCGTGCCGGTGACGCGCAAGCAGAACTGGAAGAAACTGCACCAGGCCTCTAGCGCCATTTCGACTTTCCTCGCCGCCACCGCGCCCCAAACCTTCACCACCACCATGGGCAAGGAAAACCGCAAGAAGCGCATCTTCATCGACTTCCACCGCAACGCCCGCGGCCACACCTCCGCCGCCCCCTATTCGCTGCGCGCCCGCACCAATCTGCCGGCCTCGACCCCGGTGAGCTGGACCGACCTGGAAACGATCGACGCGCCGGAGGATTTGAACTACGCCTCGCTGCCGGGGTTGCTGGAGAYCTCGGGCGATCCCTGGGCGGAGATCGATGAGGCGGCAAGGGATCTGCCGGTTTTTGAGCGCTAGCTAGTTCCTCGCCCCCACGAATGTGGGGGAGAGGTGGCCGCGAAGCGGCCGGAGAGGGGGCAGCGCTAACGCATGTGGTTAGGGGAGCGAAAGGGATTCAGGTTCGCGCCATCCCCCGCTCCGCCTCGGCTTCGTCGAGCCACCTCTCCCCCGCTCTCGCGGGGGCGAGGAAGAGGGCGGCGCCCACCTCCATCGACGCTTCCGACAATTTGAACTATCCTTACACCAATCCCGCCCCCAAAACCCTTCGCTAGGAATTCGGCTGTAAGGTGAGGGGTCGGTGTAGGATTTCCGCGGCGCCAACCGTCCTTGAGCGGGAGCGCTGCAGATAGCATGATCCCAAAAAGTGGGAACCGGTTTTTGGAGAAGATCATGCTCAAGCTAAAATGTCAGTGCATGGCCGCGTAGGAGTGTTTCATGGCGCCCAGGGCAAGTTGGAAAGGTTACCTCAAGCTCAGCCTCGTCAGCTGTCCGGTTCGGCTTTATCCGRCCACCAGCGCGAGCGAGCGCATTTCGTTCAACCAGCTGCACAAGAAGACCCACAACCGCATCAACATGAAGCCGGTCGATCCCGAGCTCGGCCTCGTCGAGCGCTCGGATCTGGTGAAGGGCTACGAATATGAGGACAAGCAGTACATCATCATCGATGATGCCGACCTCGAGGCGGTCAGGATCGAATCCAACCACACGATGAACATCGAGGCCTTCGTCGACGAGGCCGAGGTGGACGTCATCTACCAGGACACCCCCTATTACCTCGCCCCCGACGGCGCGATGGCGGAAGAGACCTTCGTCGTGTTGCGCGAGGCGATGCGCAAGTCCGGCAAGCTTGCGATTGCGCGGCTGGTGATCTCCAGCCGCGAGCGTGTGGTGACGATCGGCGCGCGCGAGAACGGCATGTTCGTCTGCACCTTGAGGAACCCTAACGAAGTGCGCGGCACGGCTGAATATTTCGGCAACATCGCGGCCGGCAAGCCTGACCCGGAAATGCTCGATCTCGCCCAGGCGCTTATCAAGCAGAAGGAAACCCACTTCGATCCGAAGAATTACGAGGATCGCTACGAGGTGGCGCTGATGGCGATGATCCGCGAGAAGCTCAAGGGCCACAAGCCGATCATTGCGGCGGCACCCGAGCAGCGCGGCAACGTCATCAACCTCATGGATGCGCTGAAGGCGAGCCTGCAGCAGTCGGCGAAGCCCCCGGCCAAGTCGAAGAGCAAGGCCGAGGAAGTGCCGGCAAAGCCCGCCAAGAAGGCGGCTTCCGGCGGCGCACCTGAAAATCCGCTGAAGGCGAACCTGTTGAAGGCCGTCGGCAAGAGCAAGAAGTGACGGGAGGGCCGCTGATCCTCCCCGGCGCCGTCTTCGGCGCCGTCGGTGCGTTTGCTGCCTTTCCGCTCAGGCTCGCCGCGCGCGAGGTCGAGCGCCGCCATGCGGAACTGCGGCGCGGCGTGACGCGGCGCACCACGCATGTCGTGTTCGGCCGCACGCTTCTCGCCAGGGCCGGATTGGCGAAATTGGGTGATGCCGAGATCGAGCGCCGCGTGAGGGCCGAGCGTGAAGCCGGGCGCGAGCTCGTCAGCGAGAACGGCTTCCTGCGCCTGCTCGGCCTGATGAAGGCRCCGGAGGCGTCGTCGCTCACCCGGCAATCGCTGATCGACCAGTCGCGGCTTGCCGGCGAGGTTCTCGACATGCTGTCGCTGTTCGACGCCTTCGAGCATGACGCGGAGCCCTATTCCTTCCGCGACCTGATCCTGGCGAAAAAATATGCCGGGCTGATCGCCAGCGGCGCCGGCTGGGGCGCGATCGCCCGCTCGGTGCACCGCTCCGGCCCGGTCGCCTCGCTCACCGCCAAGTCGCTCAACCTCGGTTCGCAGCATGGCCGCCCGGACGCGATCTATCTCGATGAGGGCAGGAGCGAGCTCGACGGCCAGTTGCTGTTCGACCTCGGTTCATCGGAAGACGATACGCTGGAGGAGCTGTTCGCCGAGGCGGGAGYCGCGGAAGAGGAGGGGCGCCACGACGATGCGGCCGCACTCTACCAGCGCTGCCTCGCGATCGACCCCAAGGACCCCATCGCCGCCTTCAACCGCGCCAACTGCCTGCGCGGCGCCGGCCGCGTGAGGGAAGCGGCGCACGACTACGCCCGCGCGATAAAGCTCGATCCCGGTTTCGTCGAAGCCTGGTTCAACCTCGCCGGGCTGATGAGCGACGAGGGCAAGGTTGCTTCGGCGCGGCGCCATCTGCAGAAGGCAATCGCGCTGGACAAGACCTATGCCGACCCGGTGTTCAACCTTGCGCGGCTGGAGTTTGATGGGGGCAATCTGATGGAAGCCCGCCGGCTGTGGGCGCGATATCTGGAGCTGGATGGGGATTCCGAATGGGCGCGGATCGCGCAAAAGGGAATACAGTTCGTCGATTTGCACATGGCAGGTGAGCGAGATGTTCGCGCTTGAGCACCCCCCTCTGGCCTGCCGGCCATCTCCCCCGCAAGGGGGGAGATTGCGCGCTCAATCGCTTTCGCCAATCTCGAACGTTGCAAGGATGGGCGGGGCGCCCGAACTGCTGATCTCCCCCCTTGCGGGGGAGATGCCCGGCAGGGCAGAGGGGGGTGGGACGGAGTGCGGCCTTCCCAGAAAGCTCGCCTCATGACCTATTTCCTCCTCGACGGCCTAGACACCGCCCCGGTCACCATCCTTCTCGCCCATGGCGCCGGCGCGCCGATGGACTCGGCCTCGATGGCGGCGACGGCCAAGGCGCTCGCCGCAGCCGGCTTCCGCGTCGCGCGCTTCGAGTTCCACCATATGGCCGCCCGCCGTTACGGCCACCGCAAGCCGCCGCCGCGCGCCGAGACGGTGAACCCGGAATACATCAAGGCGATCGCCGACCTGCGCGCCAAGGGCGTGACCGGCAAGCTCATCATCGGCGGCAAGTCGATGGGCGGGCGCGTCGCCTCCATGGTCGCCGACGAGATGTTTTTGAAGGGCGAGATCGCCGGCCTGGTCTGCCTCGGCTATCCCTTCCATCCGCCCGGCAAGCCCGAGCAATTGAGGACGAAACACCTCGCCGACCTCAGGACGCCGACGCTGATCTTCCAGGGCACGCGCGACGAGTTCGGCACGAAGGAAGAGGTCGCCACCTACGGCCTTTCCGAGGCCATCGAGGTGATCTGGCTGGAAGACGGCGACCACGATCTGAAGCCGCGCAAGGCGGTGTCAGGGTTTTCGACGGCGGATCATCTGAGGACGGTGGCGGAGACGATAATGGCCAAGCTGGCCCAACCATCGGCTTCGTCATCCTAGGGCGGAGCAAGGAGCGAAGCGACGCGCGCAGACCCTAGGATCCATGCCGCGACGCTAAAGCGTTGCAACGGTTCAGAATTCTGCCTCGCCGCGTTCCACGGCGAGGGTCACGGCATGGATCCTCGGGTCAAGCCCGAGGATGACGAAGCGAGGGGCGCCTTCGGCATCCAAAAATGAAACTCGCCACCTTCAACATCAACAACATCAACAGCCGGCTGGAGAACCTCTTGGCCTGGCTCGCCAAGGCAAAACCGGATGTCGTCTGCCTGCAGGAGCTCAAGGCGCGCGACACGCAGTTTCCGCTGACCAGGCTCGCCAATGCCGGCTATGGCGCGGTGTGGAAGGGCGAGCCGACCTGGAACGGCGTCGCCATCCTGGCGCGTGGCGCCGAACCGGTGCTGACGCGCGACGCGTTGCCCGGCGACGATGCCGACCGCCAGGCGCGCTACATCGAGGCGGCGGTCAACGGCGTCGTCATTGCCTGCCTTTATGCGCCCAACGGCAACCCGCAGCCGGGACCGAAATTCGCCTACAAGCTCGCCTGGCACGAGCGCTTCGCAGCTCACGCTGAGCAGCTACTCGACACCGGCCTGCCGGTGGTGCTCGCCGGCGACTACAACATTGTGCCCGAGCCGCGCGACATCTACGCCACCCGCTCCTACGACGACAACGCGCTGGTGCAGCCTGAAAGCCGCGCCGCCTTCGCCGCCCTGATCGAGCAGGGCTGGACGGATTCGCTGCGCAAAATCTTTCCGAAGGAGACGCTCTACACCTTCTGGGACTATCGCCGGAACCGCTGGCCGCGCGATGCGGGGCTCAGGCTCGACCACATCCTGTTGTCGAAGAAGCTTGCCCGCAAGCTGAAGGCGGCGGGCATCGACCGCGAGGTGCGCGGTGAGGACAACGCCAGCGACCACGCGCCGGTCTGGGTGGAACTGGGGTGAGGGGACGCTGGGCTGGAAGAATTTCGAACTTAGCAATCCTTCGCGCCCCCCTCTGTCCTGCCGGACATCTCCCCCACAAGTGGGGAGATCAGCTGTCACGCCCGCTTTCGCCAATCGCCAGCATTGCAGTGAGCGCGCCGTCGCCGAAGCTGCCAATCTCCCCCCATGTGGGGAAGATGTCCGGCAGGACAGAGGGGGGCGCTGTCCCGCCGGCATTTCAAAGGTTCGGCGCTGGCATGACTGTGCAGCAACGGCGTCTCGCGCTAGTTTGCTTGGGTAACAGGGGGGATCTCAGACTTTATGCTTGCCATGCTTGGCATTTGCCTCTGGCCATCGCGACCCCGCCATGGCTGACGCCCTTGTCCTTCTCATCTCGGCCCTGGTCCTTGCCGGCGCCCTTGCCCTGATCGTGTTCGCCCTGCGCTGGAGGCGCAAGCGTCGCAAGAGGCGGGGCAATCCTGATCCTACGCACGATTATACGGCCCGCATCGACTGGTCGAGGAGCCGCCAGGCAATCAATTATTCTTCCTTCGTCTTCATGGATGTCGACGGCGACGGCAGGTTCGGCGAGGCCGACCGGCCTATTGGCGGTATCGTGGTGCGGGTGTTCGACGGCAAAGGCGCGTTCGTCGCCTCCGCTCGCACCAACAGCTCCGGCTTCGCCAACTTCCCCATGTCGACCAGAAAGCGCTGGGCCAGCCTCCGCGTGCCTGGAACCTATCGGTTTTCGGTGTCCGTTCCCCAGGGCTGGCTCGTCAGCACCGGCAACGAGAACCAGTCGCTGCGGCTGATCGAGCTGCCGGGCTCGCCCGCCGGCCTGGTGGGGGAGGCTCTGCCCGCGATGGTCGGGCTGATCCCGGGGCGCAGCCTGCGCGGCATTGTCCCGGCGGCGGCGCAAGCGACGCTGTCGTTGCTCGGCAAGGGCGAAGTACTGGAGACCAGGCCGCTCGCGCCGGGCAGCTTCCGCATCGACCTTCCGGCGGGGGCCGACACGCTGGAGATTTCCGGCCCAGGCCTCGAGCGGCGCCTGGCGCTTTCACCCTATCCGACCGACCTCGGCGAGCTGAGGCCGGACGCGATCGATGGCGAGGCACCGCTGTCGCGGATCGGTTTCGACGATGTCACGGCGCTCGTCTTCAAAAAAGTGCCTTCCGGCCATGCCGGCCTGGAGTGGCGCAACATCAACGCCATCGCGCGGAACTACGTCAACGATTGTGAGGGCTATCTCAACGGCAATGTCTCCGGCAACCACACTGCCTATACCAGCAGCGGCCATCCGGCGGAGTTCCGCAGCGCCACGCCCTTCGGATTCCATTCGGTCATGCTCGCCGCTGCGTGGCTGAGATCGGAAGGCGAGGTGGCTTTGATTGAAAGCTGGCTGGGAGACGAACTCGTCGCCTACGACGAAGTGGTGCTGTCGGCGCTGGCGCCGGTCCATTACGCGCCGATGCTGAAGGCGGTGACGCGCGTGCGCGTGTCCACCAGGCACTACTGGCAGCTCGTGCTGGACGATCTGGTGCTGGCGCGCTGAGRCAAAGCCTTGCCAGGTCCGAGGACTACTGGATTGCTTCCTGCTCGGTCCTCGCAAGGACCCGGGCGTATGGAAATCGTTAGCCCGGCGGCGGATTGGACAACACGACCGGGGCGTTGACAGCCGTGATCGCCGAAAGCTTGCCCTTCCTGACAAGCATCGGCTTCTCGTAAGTCTTCTTCATAAATCAATCCCCCGATTGCTCTGCCCGGTGGAGACGTCCTGGCGTCTCAAATCGTTAATCCGACGCCGGCGGCTGTGTGGACGGCGCCACCTGCGCGGTCACTGCCGAAAGCCGGCCCTTTTTCAACAGGCAAGGCTTCTCGTAGATCTTCTTCATGCCAAAATCCCCCAAAAAATCCCCGCCGAATAATGTCATAAGGCCCTTTCCTGTCAACCAAGCCGGCTGAATATCCATTCTATTCTTGGGGAAATGTGGCTTTCTGCTCACAGTTTCGGTCGCTCACCATGCGAAGACAGCAATGAGGCGTCGGCTATCGGGACATTGACCCTGGCGGCCGAGTAGATCCGCAACGCTTCCCGCAAAAGACATGGTTTATCGAAGCATTTTGTCTCTCTTCATGTGATCTCCTGCACTTAGCCTGCGCAAGAAGCTCGGCTAGGATGCGGGATGYTTTACGCGGTCAGGCGGGAGGGGAGGCGGATGAAAAGATCGACCGACAGGTTGCTGGCGCTGGCGATGCTCGTGGTCGGCGCAGCCTGCTTCGCCAAGCTCTATCCGGCGCTTGGCGGCCGGCTCCTGGCCACGACAAGGACGGAACTCTTCGGCGCGGCCGGCGTGCTTTCGGTCCTTTCCGGGCTGCTGTTCCTGGCCGGCCTGCTGCCGGCCGCGGCAAGGCATGATCCCTCCGCGCCGCTCTTCGGCCGCGACGCCGCGATCGTGCCTGCCGGGCGTCCGACGCTGCGCCGCATCGCGCTTGCCGTGCCGCTCATTGCCCTGCTCGCGATCGTCGCCGATCAGCTTGGCCCCTGGCGGTTGCCAGCCGGCGAACCGGCTGCGCCGCCCAAGGAAGTAGCCGCGGTTCCGGTACAGCCGCCGGCCGAGCCGACGCCGGCTCCCGCGGCTGAAGCGGCCAAGCCGGCTGCGCCCGCGCTTACACAGGAGTCGGCTGCAAAGAAGGAATCACCTGCCGCGCCCGTGTCGGCGCCTGTCGCTCCGGCGCCGACGGCGGCCTCGCCGCCAGAGCCTGCTTCGCCGGCGTCTGTTGCGCAGCCCTTCGCGCCGGCACAGCCATCCGCTCTGCCCGTCCAGCAGACCGCGCTGGCGCCTGCCACGCCGCCCGAGACCGCGGCGCCGCCTCCGCCCCCGCCTCCGGCGCAGCCGACCGCGCCCGAGGGGCACCGCGACGCCGTCGTCTGGCTGGCGGTCTCGGCCGACGGCCGCGAGATCATGAGCGCCAGCACCGACCGCACGATCAAGCTCTGGGACATCGACGGCAAGCGGCTGATCCGCAACCTCGGCGTCCACAAGGACATGGCGCGCACCGCGCTCTTCATGCCCGACGGCAAGACCGCGCTGACCGCCGGCGACGACGGCGAGATCGTGCTGCGCCGGCTGTCCGACGGCGCCGTGCTGCATGTCTTCTCCTCCGGCCCGAATGGCGGCGTCAATCAGCTCGCCGTCAGCCCGGACGGCAGGCTTGCCGTCAGCGGACACGACACCGGCTCGGTGGTGGTCTGGGATCTGGAGAAGGGCGCCGTGCTGCGTGTGCTGCCGGGCCATGACTGGTCAATCAGCGCCGTCGCCGTCTCACCCGACGGCACCAGGGCGCTGACCGCCGGCATCGACGGTGAACTGAAGCTCTGGGACATCGTCGCCGGCAAGCAGCTGCGCAGCTGGCACGGGCATGATCGCGGCGCCTATGGCGCGCTCTTCACCGCCGACGGTCACCACGCGGTGACCGGCAGCGGCGACTACACGATCAAGCTCTGGGATCTCGACAGTTTCAAGGAGGTGCGCCGCTTCGACGGCCATTCCGGCACGGTCTACGCGCTTGCCCTGTCGGCCGACGGCAAGCGCCTCGGCTCGGTCTCGCTCGACGGTACCGCCAGGCTATGGAATATGGACACCGGCGTCGAGATCGCCGAGTTCGACCCCGGCACCGGCCCGATCTATTCGGTCGCCTTCGCCGCCGACGGCACGCTTTTGACCGGCGGCATCGACCGCACCATCCGCGACTGGCCAGGAACGGGCGGCGACGGGGTGGTGCTGTACTCCGGCGCGCCGGAGTAGCGCGGCGTTGGAGATTGGCGAAAGCGGCTGAGCCCATGATCTCCCCCACAAGGGGGGAGATCGGCTGTCATTGACGCCTCGCTCCTCGAACCTAGTTCTCCTCGCACGGCGCCACGCCCGCGGCCGCTCAACGGCTTGTTCCATAGCGTGCCCGCCGCGCCTCGGGCAAAGGGAGTCCCTCCTTGAAACGCTTCTGGATCGGCGTTCTCATCCTCGTTGTCGTTTGCGTGGCGGGCTTCGCAGCCTATGCCTGGAAACCTACCATCGACCCGGTCGAGCCGCCGCAGCGCACATCCTTCGACCAGGCGCTGATCGAGAAGGGCGCGGTGCTCGCCTCGGTCGGCAATTGCACGGCCTGCCACACCAAGCCCGGCGAAAAATCCTTCGCCGGCGGGCTGGCGGTGCCGACACCCTTCGGCACCATCTATTCCACCAACATCACGCCGGATCCCAAGACCGGCATCGGGCGCTGGTCGGAGGCCGCCTTCAGCCGGGCCATGCGCGAAGGTGTCGAGCGCGACGGCGACCATCTTTATCCGGCATTCCCGTTCGACCATTTCACGCTTGTCTCCGATGAGGACAACAAGGCGCTTTACGCCTATCTGATGACGCGCCGGCCGGTGGAGAACCGCCCTCCCGCCAACGAGCTGCCGTTTCCGCTGAACGTGCGGCTGGTTCTGGCGGGCTGGAAGCTGCTTTTCTTCCATAAGGGCGCCTACCGCGAGGATGCTTCCCAGAGCGCCGAGTGGAACCGCGGCGCCTATCTGGTCGAGGGGCTCGGCCATTGCGGCGCCTGCCACACCCCGCGCAACGCGCTGGGCGCGGAAAAGAGGGGAGCGCATCTCGCCGGCGGCGAGGCCGAGGGCTGGAAGGCCTTCGCGCTCGACGCCTCTTCAGGCGCTCCGATCCCGTGGACGCGCGACAGCCTCTTTGCCTATCTGCGCCAGGGCTGGCAGGCCGACCACGGCGTGGCCAACGGCCCGATGGCCGAGGTCACTGGCAATCTCGGCCGTTTGCCCGATGCCGACATCCACGCCATCGCCACTTACGTCATGTCGCGCATGGGCGAGCCGGCGCCCGAGCGCGCCGCGAGCGGCGAGGAGGTCCGCAAGAAGCTCTCGACCGATCAGGGCGGCACGCCGATACCGGCGAGCGCCACCACCGGCAGCGCGACCAGCCGCGGCGGCGCGATCTACCAGGCGGCCTGCGCGACCTGCCATGACGGCAGCCGGCCGCAGCCCTTCGGCGGCATCGATTTCCACCTCTCCAGCACCATAGCCGCACCCGATCCGCAGAACGCAATCAATGTCGTCTTGTTCGGCCTGCCGGCGGCCAGCGGCCGCCAGAGCCCGATCATGCCGGGCTTCGCCGCGACGCTGAAGGACGACCAGGTGGTCGACCTGCTCGCCTATCTGCGCGAGGCCTATGCCGCGAAGCCCGCCTGGGCGGACGCTGCGGCGAAGCTCGCCGACACAAGGAGCGGGAAATACCAGGTCAGCGTTCGGCCCTCCGACGGCATCGAGCGCGGCCCGGAAAACATAGGAGCGAAGGACTGATGGTTAAGCTCAACGTCAACGGCGCCCAGCACGACGTCGACGTCGATCCGGCGACGCCGCTGCTCTATGTGCTGCGCAACGACTTGAAGCTCAAYGGCGCCAAGTTCGGCTGCGGCCTCGGCCAGTGCGGCGCCTGCACCGTGATGGTCGACGGCGAGGCCGTCTTCTCCTGCCTGACGCCGGCAATGCTCGTCGAGGGCCGCCAGGTCAGGACCGTCGAGGGCCTCGGCACGCTCGACAATCCCGGTCCGATGCAGAAGGCATTCATCGAGGAGCAGGCCGCGCAATGCGGCTATTGCATTGCCGGCATGATGATGCGGGCGCAGGCGCTGCTCGAGGCAAAGCCCGATGCCGGCGATGCCGACATCCGGCAGGCGCTGGAGCCGAACCTGTGCCGCTGCGGCACGCATATGCGCATCCTGCGCGCCGTGGCGCGTGCGCGCGACCTGATGCACGGCAAGTCCGCCGGCCTGGCGCCGGCCAAATCCGCGGGGAGGGCATCATGAACGCACCGAACCCGATCCCGGACCTGACACGGCGCGGCTTCCTTGGYGGTGTCGGCGCGCTGGTYGTCTCCTTCGCCATCCCCGCCGAGGCGCAGCAGGGCGAGGTGCCGACAGCACCGGGCGCCCAGGCGGCGAAGCCGAAACTGCCCGGCAGCCTGGCCGACACGCCCTCGCTCGACGCCTGGATCCGCATCGAGGCGAATGGTTCCATCACCGTCTTCACCGGCAAGGCCGAGCTGGGCCAGGGCACCAAGACGTCGCTGCGCCAGATCGCCGCCGAGGAACTGGAAGTCGAGCCTGCGGCAATCAAGCTGATCACCGCCGATACCGCTCTGACGCCCAACGAAGGCTACACGGCCGGCAGTCAGACGATCCAGAATTCGGGCACGGCGATCCGTTACGCGTCGGCGCAGGTGCGCCAGATCCTGATTTCCAAGGCCAGCCAGAAGCTCGGCGTGCCGGTCGCGTCGCTCAAGGCCGAGGCCGGCAGGATCGTCGGCCCGAACGGCGCCAAGGCAAGCTATGGCGAGTTGGTCTCGGCCGATTTCCTGCATGTCGACGCCTCGCCCGACACGAAGCTGAAGGCGCCCGAAACCTATCATGCGATCGGCAAGCCTTTCGCGCGGGTCGATATCCCGGCCAAGGTCACGGGCGGCGAGGCCTATGTGCAGGACATGCGCCCGCCCGGTATGGTGCATGCCCGCGTGGTGCGGCCGCCGAGCTACGGCGCCAAGCTCACGAATTTCGCCGAAGCCGCCGTCAAGGCGATGCCCGGTGTGATCGCGGTGGTGCGCGACGGCGATTTCCTGGCTGTGGTCGCGGAGAAGGAGTTCCAGGCGGTGAAGGCCATGCGCGCCATGGCCGCCACGGCGAAGTGGCAGGAAGCCGCAGCGCTTCCCGACCAGAACGACATGCCGGCCTTCCTGGAGAAGGCCGTTTCGGAAGTCGGCGTAGTGACCTCCGTCGGCGCCGAAAGCGCGCCCGGCGCCAAGACGCTCAAGGCGCAGTTCACGCGCGCCTACCAGATGCACGGCTCGATCGGCCCGTCGAGCGCGGTGGCTTTGCTCGACAACGGCCTGACGACGGTGTGGACGCACACGCAGGGCGTCTACCCGGACCGCAAGGCGATCGCCCAGATGCTCGGCGTGCCGCCCGAGAAGGTGCGCTGCATCCATACCGAAGGCTCGGGCTGCTACGGCCACAACGGCGCCGACGACGCCGCGGCCGACGCCGCGCTGATCGCGCAGAAAGTGCCGGGCAAGCCGGTGCGCGTGCAATGGATGCGCGACCAGGAGCATCTGTGGGAACCTTACGGGCCGGCGATGCTCACCAGGGCGAGCGCCACGCTCGACCAGAACGGCAACATCGTGAACTGGCACTACGACCTTTGGAGCAACAGCCACGGCACGCGGCCGGGCTCGGCCGGAGCGCTGATCGCCGGCCGGCTGATGGCGCGGCATTTCCCGCCCGATCCCGCCAAGATGGAGATCACTCCTCTCGGCAATGGCGACCGCAACGCGATCCCGCTCTACGACGTGCCCAACCAGCGGGTGAACTGGCACTTCATCGCCGACATGCCGGTGCGCGTGTCCTCGCTGCGCGGCCTCGGCGCCTATTGCAACGTCTTCTCCATCGAGAGCTTCATGGACGAGCTGGCGCTGGCGGCAAACGCCGATCCGGTGGAATTCCGGCTGCGGCATCTGAAGGACCCGCGCGCCAAGAAGGTGATCGAGGTGGCGGCGGAGAAATTCGGCTGGTCGAAGGATCCGTTGCCGCAAGGCCGCGGCAGGGGTTTTGCTTTCGCCAAATACAAGAACCACGCCGCCTGGCTGGCGGTCGCGCTTGAAGCGGATGTCGACCGCGACAGCGGCACGATCGCCATCTCGCATGTCGTCTGCGCCGTCGACTGCGGCGAGGCGGTCGCGCCGGATGCGATCGTCAACCAGACCGAAGGCGGCATCCTGCAGTCGATGAGCTGGACGCTTTACGAGGCCGTCCATTTCGATAGGATGCGCATCCAGAGCCCCGACTGGTCGGCCTATCCGATCCTGCGCTTCAGCGCCGTGCCGGACAGCATCGACGTCCATGTCGTCGACAATCCCGGCACGCCCTATCTCGGCGTCGCCGAAGCCGCCCAGGGCCCCACCGCCGGCGCCATCGCCAACGCGTTTCGAAATGCGACGGGCAAACGCATCCACGACCTGCCCTATACACGCGAGCGCGTGAAGGCGGTGCTGGGGGTGTAGCGGGCAGCGGCRATTGGYGWAAGCCCGCGTGACAGCCGATCTCCCCAAGTGGGGGGAGATGGCAGCTTCGGCCTCGGCGCCCAAACCTCAAACGCCCGCGATTGGCGAAAACCGTACGCGGCAGCCAATCTCCCCCCTTGCGGGGGAGATGCCCGGCAGGGCAGAGGGGGTGTGACAGAACGCCAACCGAGCCGCCATCATGCCCAAGCTCCACCTCGTCGAAGCCTCGATCGCCGACCTGCGCCGCGCGCTGGAGGACGGCACCGTCACCAGCGTCGAACTGGTCGGCGCGTACTTGAGGCGCATCGCCCGTTACGACCGCCACGGCATCGCGCTCAACGCCGTGCCCATCCTCAATCCAAGAATGTTCGAGGAGGCGGCAGCCTCGGACCGGCGCCGCCGCGAGGGCAAGACCCTTGGCCCGCTCGACGGCATTCCCTACACCGCCAAGGACAGCTACAAGGCGAAGGGGCTGACGGTCGCGGCCGGCTCGCCGGCCTTCGAGCACCTCACGGCAAACGAGGACGCCTTCACCATCGCGAGGCTGCGCGCCGCGGGCACGGTGCTGGTCGGGCTGACCAACATGCCGCCGATGGCCAATGGCGGCATGCAGCGCGGCGTCTATGGCCGCGCCGAGAGCCCCTACAATGCCGATTACTTGACCGCCGCCTTCGCCTCCGGCTCGTCGAACGGCTCGGGGACGGCCACCGCTGCCAGCTTCGCCGCCTTCGGGCTCGGCGAGGAGACCTGGTCGTCAGGCCGCGCGCCGGCCTCCAACAATGCGCTGGTCGCCTACACGCCTTCGCGCGGCGTGATTTCGGTGCGCGGCAACTGGCCGCTGGTGCCGACCATGGATGTGGTGGTGCCGCATACGCGCAGCGTGCCCGATATGCTGGAGCTGCTCGACGTGATCGTTGCCGACGATGAAGAGACGCGCGGCGATTTCTGGCGCGTCCAGCCCTGGGTTTCGATCCCGAAAGCCTCGGCGCTCAGGCCGCCAAGCTATACCGGGCTCGTGCTGCAAGGCGCGCTCGAGGGCAAGCGGCTCGGCGTGCCGAAAATGTATATCGGCACGGATGAAGGCGCCGAGCGGCCGATCGAGACGCGCGCCTCTGTCCTTGCCCTCTGGCAACAGGCGGCGCGCGACCTGGAAGCGCTTGGCGCCGAAGTGGTCGAGGTCGATTTCCCCGTCGTCTCCAACTACGAGCGCGACCGGCCGGGCGCGCGCTCCATGGTCGATCTCGGGCTGGTGCCGCAGGAGTTTGCCGCGCGCGAGATCTGGGACCTCTCCATCTGGTCGTGGGACGATTTTCTGCGCGCTAACGCCGACCCGGCGCTCCCCGATCTCGCCTCTGTCGACGGCCCGAAGATCTTCCCGCAGCCGCCGGGCACGCTGCCCGACCGCTATGGCGACGACGGCTTCGACCTCGCCGAATATGTCGAGCGCGCCAGGAAGGGCGTGGCGCCGCTGGAGACCATTCCCGCCATCGAGGCGGGGCTGAAGGGCCTGGAGGAAACGCGCCGCGTCGACTTCGAACGGTGGCTCGCGGTGAACGGGCTCGACGCCGTGGTGCTGCCGGCCGTCGCCGATGTCGGTCTGGCCGATGCCGACGTCAACGAGGCCTCGGCCGCGCTCGCCTGGCGCAACGGTACCTGGGTCGCCAACGGCAATCTGGTGTGGCGCCATCTCGGCATCCCGACGGTGACCGTGCCGATGGGCACCATGGCCGATATCGGCATGCCGGTCGGCCTCACCTTCGCCGGCAAGGCCTATGACGACGTGGCACTGCTGCGCCTCGCCGGCGACTACGAGCGCGCCACAAGACGCCGCACCGTGCCGCCGCGCACGCCGGCGTTGGCGGATGATGTGTTCGCGGGCGGCGAGGGCGGGGGTCGCTCCGGTGATGCAACGCTTATGTTGGCGCTCACCGCCGAAACGACCCACGCCGGCGAGACTGACGAGATTTCGATCATGCTGGAGATCGGGGCCGGCGGGGCTGGACTGGAAGACGCAGCCGTCAAAGTCCATGTCAATGGCGAGCCGGTCACCATGCAGGCGGATGGCAACCGTTACGCCGGCCGGGCGACGGTACCGGCGGTGACACATCAAGGCTTTCACAGCGTCTGGCGCGGCTCCTACGGCTCCGTCGTCACCGCCACCGTGCGCTTGCCGGATGGGTGCACCGCCGGAGCTTATGCGGTTACCGGCGGGATTGGCTAAGGCGCCGAAGCTGCCGATCTCCCCCCTTGTGGGGGGATGGCCGGCAGGCCAGAGGGGGGCGCTGTCCTGCCGGCGTCTCGGACCTCGCTGCCTGGATGAGACTTCGCAAGGCAAACGGGGAAGGCCGCGTTCCTTCGCGCCCCCCTCTGCCCTGCCGGGCATCTCCCCCATAAGGGGGGAGATCACGCTCCCCTACGCCTTGACCCACCTCCTACCCACGCTATCCTCGCCGTCATGCCAGACGCTCCCTCCGCCGCCGCACCGCTCATCGTCATCGACCTCCAGACCGGCATGTTCGACGGCCGCTTCGATCCGCCGATCCATGACGCGGATACCATTGCCGAGCGCGCCCGCGCACTGATCGACTGGGCGCGCCGCTCCGGCCGCAAGGTGGCTTTCATTCGCCATGACGGGCCGGCGGGCGATCCGCTGGCGCCGGGCGCGTCAGGCTGGCCGGTATGGCCGCCGCTCGGCCAGGCCGACGACGAGCCGACCTTCGGCAAGGCGGTCGGCAACGCCTTCTCCAACGCAGCCCTTGGGCGATGGGTGGCGGCGCAGGGCGCGAAGGACGTCGTGCTCATCGGCGCCCAGACCGATTTCTGCGTCGCCGCCACGGTGAAGGGCGCCTTTGCCGAGGGCCTCGGCGTCACCGTGGTTTCCGACGCGCATTCGACGCTGGATTCGCAGGAGGAGAAGGCGCCCGCCATCATCGCTCGCCTCAACGAAGCTTTCGAAAAGCAGGGCGCGCGGCTGGCGACGACGGCGGCGCTGATGGAAGATTGAGCATCTCGCGGCATTCCACGGCCGATGTTACGGCATGGATCCCAGGGCCTCCGCGACGGAGCTTTGCTCCTGCTTCGCCCTGGGATGACGAAGCGAAAGCGGCCACCCGCCAATCGGCTCGGGTATTGCTGGTGATGCTTACAAAGGCGACTTCTTAGCGCCTAACCCAACCAAGGAGAGACCCACCTTGCCCAATCTTTCCCTGCCCGCCGAAGGCGGCTGCCGCTGCGGCCGCGTGCGCCTGCGGATTTCGGCAAAGCCCTTGCTCACCATGGCCTGCCACTGTACCGGCTGCCAGTCGATGTCGTCCAGCGCCTATTCGCTGAGCGCCGCCATTCCGGYGGATGGCTTCGAGGTGACGAAAGGCGAGCCGGTGATCGGCGGGCTGCATGGCGCCTCGAGGCACTATTTCTGYGGCTACTGCATGACCTGGATGTTCACGCGGCCGGAAGGGCTCGACTGGTTCGTCAATCTGCGCCCGACCATGCTCGACGACCCAGCCTGGTACACGCCCTTCATCGAGACCTGGACCAGCGAGAAGCTGCCCTGGGCGACGACGCCCGCAGCGCACAGCTACGCGGCGCTGCCGGCCTTCGAGGAATATGAGGGGCTGGTGGCGGAATACGCCAAATCGCAGGCCTGACCCGCCAAAACAAAACGGCGACCCGATCGGGTCGCCGTGGGTTCTTCAATGGTCGACGCGGCCGTTGGGGGCGCATTGTTGGGGATGTGCTTGGGCGTCCGCGTCGACCACGGCGGCCTCGTACCGCTGACTGTACTATTGCATATTTTTTGCGCGCGGAAACTTCCGCGAAAGCGGAATAGGCGGCAGCGGGCGGACTTGATCACCGGCGCGTGGAATTAGGGTTAACGAATGGTTTGCGAAACCGGCCGAAGCCGCCGGTCTTGCCCTTGAGGGGCAGATGGTCGCGAGGCGGCCAGAGGGGGGCGCAGTGATCGGCAAGGGCTCGGCCGGGTACCCGAGAAAGTCGGCCGCGRCTGAGCCCCGCGAGGATCGTTTTGYTGGCGCCGACGTTCCTCCTGATGAAACGGAGATCAGGAGGAAGCGATGTCAGACCAGAGCAGAGAAGAGCGTATCCGCAAGCGAGCCTATGAGCTTTGGGAAAAGGAAGGCAAGCCCGAGGGCAACGACCTGCGCTTTTGGGAAATGGCAATGGGCGAGATCGACGAAGAGGACCGGCAGAAGGAATCGCCGGGCAAGCAGCAGCCTGCCGGGTAGCGATCCGCCGGCGGCGGCGCATGGCCGCCGGAGCATACGTGCGCCTGAAACAGGCCCCGGAACGGCGGGTTCAAATCTACTAGCCCGCCTCAGATGGTTGTGTGGCAATGGACGTTCGCGACGCCATCAGTCGAGCGCTGGTGTGGTCCAGCGGATGGCTCGATTATGCCGCCTCGCCGTGGCTCCTCTATCRGGCCGCCATCATTCTCGCGCTGTTCCTTGCGGCCAGGCTCGCCGGGCAGCGCGTCGAGCTCTTGGTTGAGGACCGCGCCCGCCAGATCAAGGGCCATCCCGGACTGCTGAGGGTCGTGATCGCCCTGCTGCGGCGCACCGACTGGATTCTTTTCGCGATCTTCCTGCTCGCCGCGCTCAGTGTCCTGCGCGCTTTCGTGTGGCCAAGCCACACCTATCTCGTCCATACCGTGCTTTCGCTGTCGCTGGCTTGGCTTTTCGCCTCGGTGCTGTCGCGTGCGATCCACAACCGTCTTGCCGCCCGCCTGCTCGGCTGGCTGATCTGGCTCTACGCGGCGCTTGTCATCCTTGGCATCAGCGACCAGACCGCGGCCTTCCTGGACAGCCTGGCGATCCACCTGGGCGCGATCCGCCTGTCCGCCTTGCTGCTGCTCAAGGCGGTTCTGCTCCTGTTCGCCACGGTCTGGCTTGCGGTGGTCATCGGCAACTATGTCGATGAGCGTGTGCGCATCTCGGAGGAACTGACCCCCTCGATCCGCGTCCTCGTCGGCAAGGTGGCCAAGATCGGCCTTGTGCTGGTGGCCGGCGCCTTCGCCCTTTCCGCCGTCGGCGTCGACCTGACGGCGCTGACGGTCTTCTCCGGCGCGATCGGCGTCGGCCTCGCTTTCGGGCTGCAGAAGGTCGTTTCCAATTTCGTCTCCGGCATCATCATCCTGCTCGACAAGTCGATCAAGCCGGGCGACACCATTTCGCTCGAAGGCACATTCGGCTGGATACGTGAATTGCGCGCACGCTTCGTCTCGGTGGTGACGCGCGACGGCCGCGAATATCTGATCCCCAACGAAGACTTCATCACCCGAAGAGTCATCAACTGGTCGTTCAGCGACAACCTCGTGCGGCTCGACGTGGATTTYGGCGTCTCCTACGACGCCRATCCGCACAAGGTCAGYGAACTGGCGATAGAGGCCGCGATCAGCGTCGGCCGGGTCGAGGCCGATCGGCGCCCGGTCTGCTGGCTGACGGGTTTCGGCGACTCTTCGCTCAATTTCGTCCTGCGCTTCTGGATCCACGATCCGCAGCAGGGCCTGACCAATGTGCGCGGCAAGGTGCTGCTGGCGCTGTGGGACACGTTCAAAAAGAACGGCATCAACATCCCCTATCCGCACCGCGAAATCATCATGAAGGAAGGCGGGTCGGCCGAGGTGCAGGGCAATTGGGCGGCACGATGAGCGGCGGCGAGCGGCCGTGCGCCTTCCACTCTGGAAATTGATTTGCATGCATATGTTTCAGGCCGCTCCGGCTTCGTGAAGCATTTCACCGTCGGCGCGCAATCGCCTCGTTACAGACGCACCTCAAAAAGCGCCCGGTGAGCGGGCAGCACCGATCCCGCTTTGTGGAGGTTCCAATGTTCAAAAGCCTTAACCGAATCCGGGCCGCTTTTGCGCAGGCCGCCAAGCGCCGGAGAGCCACGTGCGAGCTCGACCACCTGCCGCCGGATATCCGCAAGGACATCGGCTGGCCGGAGGCGGACCAGACCGACGAGATTCGGCTGCCGTTCTAGGGAAATTCCAGGAAAAGTGCGAAACGGTTTTCCGTCCGGATTGCGTCAGAACAATGAGATAGAGCGTTTCTGGAACCAGCAGCACGGGGCGACTGAATGCGCCCGTGCTGCTGGTGAGATGGTCAGCCGGCGGGCTCGTAGACGGCGGCAGCCTTGTTGGCCACCTCGATCACTGCCTTCATGTCGAGTTCTTCAAGGACAACGAGATCGCGCACCGAACCGCTTGCGCGCACCGCGAGCGCCATGCCCATCCCCGCCACCTGATCCGGCACCTCGCCATTGACCACGACGTCGTAGAGGCCGCGCGTAAAAATCACGCTGCTCATCCTGCCGCCGACACTTTCAAAGAGCGCACGGATTGCAACTTCCCGGTTCGATCCCTGCATCACCCCTTTAGCGGCATGGGGTTCGTAGTTCGCCAATATGGTAACCTTCATAGGAATCTCCTCCGAATATCTTGTTTCGGCTGCTCAATACTTTGAGCAGCACCGAGGTGCTTGTTCCTTCGCTGACATTTGACGTGGTCTGGGACCGCCTGGGCAACCATGGCCAACGGGCGGTTCAGCCGGAGCAGCGCTTCGGCTTCAGATAATATGCGCCTATTCTGATATAGCGACAATCCCGCACGCACCGGGAGCCGGAAGTTTCTGTCGTCGGCCTTGCTGTTCTCGCTCGGCCGACGCGTTCTCCTATCCCAGCCACCACCAGAGCCCGCCGATCACCAGCGCGATCGCCAGGCCCGCGCCGGCCAGCATCACATAGGAGCCGACGATCATGTCGCGGATGATCTTCTTGATGCTGGCGCGATCGTTGAGGTTGGGGAAGGGCTCGTTCGGAAGCGGGACGCCGAGGAAATCGCAGAGCGGGCCCCAGCCGTCGGTCACCTTGAAGATCAGCAGCCTTTCCGGCGACACTGCCGCCTTCACCTCGTCGACATAGGCGTTGTAGCGCGCCACCGCCTTGTCGCKGTCGTTCATCACGCCTTTCAACGTGCGGCCCCAGACCAGCTTCCTCGACATGTCGCCGAACTTGCGGCCGAACGGCGTCAGCCATTCCAGCACTCGGAACTGCCAGACATTCTCGGTGAAGTAGATCGTGTCGATGGTGCTGTCATACCAGGCTTCGGCGCCGCGCGGATGCAGCGTCAAAAGCACCTTGGCCTCAGGGTAGGCGGCCATCAGTTCGCGCCATACGCAGCAGCCCGGATTGTCGACCGTCGCCCGGTAATTGGCGAAGACCCGGCTCCAGTCGTGCTGCGTGCCGGGCGGACTGTTCGCCACCTTGCGCCAGAAGTCGAGATGGCCCTTGTTGGCCTTGTTGATGATAACTTCCTGCATGTGGTAGCTCGGAAAGCCGAGCCTGTTCAGCGCGGCGAAAGTGGACCACGTGCCGGTGCGGCCGAATCCGGCCCCGATAAGCTCGAGCGTCACTTCCCCCTCCCGTTCGGGCCTTTGTCCTTCTTCTTGTCGGTCCGCCGGAAATGAGGTTGCATGCACCCGACGCGGCGCGCAACGGATTTCTATTCGCGGCCGCTAAAATGTTTTTGAATTGACTGTGCCTTACCACACCGGCCGCTGCCTGCGCCGGCCTATGCGTATCTCAGCCGTCGCAGGCATTGCACGGCGCCGCCGGTGTCGCCCTCTCCGCCGCCGTATATCAGGCGTGGCCGGCCAAGGCCTTGATCTTGTCGCAGAACTCGGCATGCGGCTTGCTCATCGCCGGATCCTGGCATTCCTTCATCATGGCCGTTTTGTTCTTCTTCGACATCCTGGCCCAGACCTTCTTGATCTGGGCGTCCGACTTCATCGTCGTCATGGTCTTGTCGGTGTAGAAGGGAGCCATCATCTTCGGTTCGTCGAGGATACCGGCGAACGCCGTGCCGGCGATGACCGACGCAGCCAGCAGGCTCAGAAGTGCAGTCTTCGTTTTCATGGCGATAATCTCCCATCATTGTGGCCCCGGCGGAGCCACCCCCATCACTACCATCAACGCGGATTGAGTTAGAGGACGCTGATCCTTGTGCCTGGTCACGTTTCGGTGAGCGCGCAGGTCCGCGACCGCCGATCCGGCAGGACGGAGGGATTGGCCCGCGCGCGTTCCGCGGCTGGGCTATTCAACTTGGCTAAAAAGCCTGATAATAGGTCAGTCAAGTTGACCTAAATATCAGTTTGCCGCTCGGGAGGCGCGCCCTTGACCCTTTTGAACCTTCTGGCCTCGCGCTCCTCGCGCATGAAGGCCTCGGAGATCCGCGAGCTGTTGAAGCTGCTCGACCAGCCCGACATCATCTCCTTTGCCGGCGGCATTCCGGATCCCTCGCTGTTTCCGGCGCAAGCCATCGGCGATGCCTACCAGGCCGTGCTCGGCGGGGCGGAGGCAGAGGCGGCCCTGCAGTACCAGGTCAGCGAAGGTTTTCTGCCGCTGCGCAAATGGCTGGCCGCCTATATGGGCAGGCTCGGCGTTCAATGCGACGAGGGCAACATCTTCATCACCTCCGGTTCGCAGCAGGCGCTCGACTATCTCGGCAAGCTGTTCCTGTCGCCCGGCGACACGGCCCTGGTCACCTGGCCGACCTATCTCGGCGCGCTGCAGGCCTTCAACGCCTATGAGCCGCGCTACGACCGGCTGACCCCTGCCGGCGGCAACATGACGCCGCAGGCCTATCGCGCCGCAGCGGCCGCAAATGGCGGGCGGGTGAAGTTCGCCTATCTGGTGCCAGATTTCGCCAATCCGACGGGCAACACGCTCGACGTCAAGCAGCGCGAGGCGGTGCTCGACCTCGCCGGCGAACTCGACATCGCCGTCATCGAGGATGCCGCCTATCGCGCGCTGCGCTATGACGGCGAGGCCGTGCCGCCGATCCTGGCGCTCGACTGCGCGCGCTCCGGCGGCATCGACAACGCCCGCACGCTCTATTGCGGCTCGTTCTCGAAGATCCTGTCGCCCGGCATGCGCGTCGGCTGGGTCTGCGCGGCACGCCATGTGGTGGAGAAGCTGGTGCTGATGAAGCAGGCCTCCGACCTGCACAGCCCCTCGATCAACCAGATGGTCATGCACCGCGTCGCCGAGACCATCTTTGACGGCCAGGTGGAGAAGCTGATCGGCGCCTATCGCCGTCGCCGCGACGCGCTGCTTTCCGCGCTGGAAGCCAGCATGCCGCAAGGCATTTCCTGGAGCCGGCCGGACGGCGGCATGTTCGTCTGGCTGACGCTGCCCGAAGGCACTGATGCCACCGAACTCCTGGCGCGTTCGGTCAAGGAGGCGCGCGTCGCCTTCGTGCCGGGAAACGCGTTCTTCGCCGACGGCACCGGCCGCAATACGCTGCGCATGTCCTTCACGCTCGCTGACGACCGCGCGGTGGGCGAGGGCGTGCCGAGGCTGGCGAAGTTGTTGAGGGGTTGATGCTGCCAATCTCCCTCCTTCTTGTGGGGAGATCAGACGTCGCGTCGGCCTTCGCCAATGTCCAACGTAAGGTAGAACGCGCCTATCATCTCATCGCTCGCGCAGGCGTGATTATGGGTCTGGCCTGATCTTCGGCTACAATTACTCTCGATCCAAGACCCCCTGGATCATCTAGCCGCGGGGTCCCACCTTCACGGCCAGAAAAGAAGAGCCCCGACGGCCTCCACCGGCGGGGCTTTTTCTTGGGCTTTCCCGCGGGAGCGGGACGGACCGAACGACGCTATTTGTTGCAGCCCTGCATATTGGAGGTAATGGCGCCGCTGGCCGTGTTGTTATCGGTGTCGTTGCCACCGCTGTCCTTGCAGCGATCCTCCATGCCGCTCGGCTGGGTCGCCTTGATGGAGCCCGTCGTGGTGGTGTCCRTCGACACGGTGCCTGTCGCCGCTAAGCTGCCGGTTACGCTACCCGACGCACCGCCCGTGCCGGCTGACGCGCCACCGGATACGCTGCCCGACGCACCGCCGCTGGCACCGCCCGATACGCTGGCCGGCGCACCACCGGACACGCTGCCCGATACGCCGCCGGACGCGCCGCCCGACGCACTAGCACCGCCACCGACCGATTGCGCCATCGCGGCCGGGGTCGCGAGTGCAACGGTCAGCACGGAAGCTGCGAGGATTTTCTTCATCATGAGGAAGTCTCCTTCGGTTTGCATCGTTGATTTGCGACAAGTTTCCAACGGGGCATTCCGTGCGACGTTCCCGCCTTGCAAGAAATCGTGAAGACCCCATCGCGCCGCTTTTGGGGGCCCGCAGGCCGCGCGGTCGGCCCTTGCCGGGGAGGCCGGGCAAGGTAATGTGCGCCGCAATTCGTGAGAGAGGATGGCATGGTGAGTGATGCATCGCCCCGCGTGACCCTGCTGCTCGGCAGCGCGCCCGATGTCATGCGCTGCACCGGATGGCCGAAGCATGCCTTCGCCGCCATCGTCGCCATCAACAACGCCTGGCGCGTGCGCCCGGACTGGGACGTGCTGGTGCACGCCGGCGATTTCCCGCTCGAACGCATGCCCCAGCCCGATCCGGCGCAGCAGATTTTCAGCGCCGCCCATTACGTGCCGGCGCAGAACACGTTCGGCGGCTTCGTCTATGCCGGCGGCACCATGTCCATGACCGCCGCTTACTGGACCGTCCACAGCCAGCGGCCCGATGCGCTCACCTTCCTCGGCTGCGACATGATCTACGACCGCCCGGGCAACACCCATTTCTATGGCGTCGGCCAGGCCGATCCACTGCGCAACGACGTCACGCTGCAGAGCCTCGAGGCCAAGTCCGCGCGCCTTCTCATCCATGCGCTGCGGCGTGGCACGCTCTGCGTCAACCTGTCGGACCTGCCGCGCAGCCGGCTGGTTTTCCCAAAGCTGTCCTTCGAGGAGGTGAGGGGACTGTCCGCCGCGCGTCTTGCCGCCGTGAAGGCCGATCTGCATGCCGGCATCGATTTCAAGGCGGTGGAAGCGGCCGAGGCCATGGAGCGCGAGCTCGGCTATTTCTACGAGCACGGCATGTACTGGAAGCACCTCGACGAGATCGACGGAACCGATCTCGCCCGCATCGACCGGCTCTGGTTGGCGGCCGTCGCCGATCTGCTGGCCCCGCCGCTGGAGGAATGCAGCGCTGCGGAGTAGGGCGCTTCGACGTTGGAGGTGAGCGAAGGCGACGGCGAGGCAGCCGATCTCCCCCCTTGTTGTGGGGGAGATCGGCAGTTGCGGCCCCGTCAACACGTCACGCAAAGTTGCTCGGTTGCGGCCCGCCTTTCGGCTAGACTTCGGGCAATCCAAGCAGAAGGAGTGCAGCCATGACTTCGCGCCTTTGCATTGCCGCGCTTGTGCTGTTCGGTTTCGCCACCCAGGCCTCCGCTTTCGAAATCTCCAGCCCGTCGGTCTCCAACGGCAAATGGGACGATAAATATCTGGGCGACGAGGCCGGCGGCTGCACCGGCAAGAGCGTCTCGATCGCGCTGACCTGGAAGGATCCGCCGGCCGGAACCAAGAGCTACGCGCTCACCATGTTCGATCCCGACGCCGGCGGCGGCAAGGGTTTCTGGCATTGGCTGGCCTGGAACATTCCGGCAAGCGCGAAGGGCCTGCCGGAAGGCGCCGGCTCCAAGGGCGGCAAGGGCCTGCCCAAGGGCACGGTCCTCGGCACCGGCGGCATCGGCCGCGCCGGCTATTTCGGGCCATGCCCGCCGCCCGGCAGCGGTACGCACCACTACGTCTTCACGCTCTATGCGCTGGGCCAAGCGAAGCTGCGCACCCCGGCCAATCCGTCGCCGGACATGGTCTCGGTCGCCGCCAAGAGCCAGGCGCTCGGCGAGGCGAGCGTGACGTATACCTATGGGAGGTAGCGGGGCGCCCTACCTCCCCCTTGTGGGGAGGTCGGACCGAAGGTCCGGGTGGGGGTCGGCGCCACACCCCCCGCCCCGCTGCTTCGCAGCGACCCTCCCCACAAGGGGGAGGGTAAGGCTTATCACTCCGCCGCTTCCAGCTTGTCCTGCGTCTTCGTCTCGAAGTCGCTGGCGTCGTGGCGTTCGTGGAGCTGGAAGGCCGGGTCGCCGGAGATGCGGTTGACCATGCGGCCGCGCTTCACCGCCGGCCGGGCGTCGATCGCATCGGCCCAGCGTTGCACATGCTTGTATTCATGCACCGAGAGAAACCGGTCGGCATCGTTGTAGCTGCGGCCCTTGGCGAGTCCGCCATACCAGGGCCAGACCGCCATGTCGGCGATCGTATAGTCCGGCCCGGYCAGGTATTCGCTCTCCGCCAGCCGCCGGTCGAGCACATCCATCTGCCGCTTGGTCTCCATGGCGAAGCGGTCGATGGCGTATTCGATCTTTTCCGGCGCATAGGCGTAGAAATGGCCGAAGCCGCCGCCGAGATAGGGCGCCGAGCCCATCTGCCAGAACAGCCAGGAGAAGGTTTCGGCGCGGGCGGCACGATCCGTCGGCAGGAATTCGCCGAACTTTTCCGCCAGGTAGGTGAGGATCGAGCCGGATTCGAAGACGCGCACCGGCTTCGGCTCGCTGCGGTCCAGCAGCGCCGGGATCTTGGAGTTCGGGTTGACCTTGACGAAGCCGCTGCCGAACTGCTCGCCCTCATTGATGYGGATCAGCCAGGCGTCGTATTCGGCGCCCTTGTGGCCGCGCGCCAGAAGCTCCTCCAGCATGATCGTCACCTTCTGGCCGTTGGGAGTGGCCAGCGAATAGAGCTGCAGCGGATGCTTGCCGACCGGCAGTTCCTTCTCATGCGTCGGCCCGGCGACCGGCCGGTTGATCGAAGCGAAGGCRCCGCCACTCGGCTTGTTCCAGGTCCAGACTTTCGGCGGGGTATACTGTTTCATTGCGAGGGCCCTGTGGTTGCGAAGTCTTGGGATATGGGTTCGTTACCATAGACTTAGGTATGGCCGCGCCGGCGTCAAAGGAAAAAGTTCAAATTTCGTTGAACTAATGCTTGTGCCAGTGCGGTGCCTCACCTTCCCGCAAGGGGAGAAGGGGAGTGAGCGCAGCCCTTGCACCGCGTCCCTTTGGCCATACTTATAGAAAAACACCCGCAATCCAGGATCGTCCGATGACCCTTGAAAAAGCCTCCCGCTCCGTCGTCGCCGTGCGCGCCATGGTTCCGGATGACGCCTTCACCGCCAATGCGCTGGGCACGCGCCGCGAAGGCAGCGGCGTGGTGATCCGCGACAACGGGCTGGTGCTTACCATCGGCTATCTGATCACCGAGGCCGAGGAGGTCTGGCTCACCGACCAGGACGGCCGCGTGCTGCCGGCGCATGCGCTCGCCTATGACCAGGAGACCGGGTTCGGCCTGGTGCAGTCGCTGTCGCCGCTCGAACTGCCGGCGGTCGCGCTGGGCGATTCCAGGAAGGCCAATATCGGCGACGCCGTAACACTGGCCGACGGCATCGGCCAGCAGGTCGATGCCCATATCGTCACCAAGCAGGAATTCGCCGGCTATTGGGAATATCTGCTCGACGAGGCGATCTTCACGGCGCCGGCGCATCCGTCCTGGGGCGGGGCCGCGCTGTTCGACAGCGACGGCAAGCTGCTCGGCGTCGGCTCGCTGCGCCTGCAGATGAGCCGCGCCGGCGAGATCGCCGACATCAACATGGTGGTGCCGATCAACCTGCTGACGCCGATCCTCGACGATCTGGTAAAGCGCGGCCAGGTGGGCAGGCCGCCGCGCCCATGGCTCGGCGCCTTCTCGGCCGAGTCGAACGGCATGGTGGTGGTGATGAGCGTCGCCGAAGGCGGTCCCGCGGCAAAGGCGGGCCTGCGCCAGGGCGACATCATCTCCGACGTGCGCGACGGCGAGGTCGACGGTCTCGCCGACTTCTACCGCAAGCTCTGGCAGAACCCGGCTGGCTCCGAGATCCCGCTGCGCGTGGTGCGCGACGGCCGCGAGACCTGGCTGCGCGTAAAATCGGCCGACCGTAACTCCTTCCTCAAGAAGCCACAGCTGCAGTAACGACGCCCGCCCGATGCATCCGAGGCTGCTGAAGACATTTCTGGCGGTCGCGCGTACGCGCAACGCCACGCGTGCGGCGCAAGAGGTCAACCTCGCGCAGTCGAGCGTCAGCGACCAGATCCAGGCGCTGGAGGCGGAACTCGGCACCACCCTGTTCACGCGTTCGCGGCAGGGGCTGGAACTGACGCCGGCGGGCGAGACACTGAAGCCCTATGCCGAGGAGATGCTGTCGCTCGCGGACGAGGCGCGCGGCGCGATCGATGCCGCGGCCGGACAGACGGCCGGCAGTGTCACGATCGGCGCCCTGGAGACGATCGCGTCCGCAAGGCTCGGCGGCTGGCTTGCCGATTTCCAGGCCGTTCATCCCGACATCGACATCAGGCTGAAGATCGCCGGCAGCGGCGAATTGCTGCGCAGACTGGGGGAGGGCGAGATCGACGTCGCCTTCTGCTTCGACCGGCCCGGCGCGAGCGAGCCGGATGAACGCTTCGCCAGGCGCAGCGTCGCGGCCGAGCCGCTGGCGCTGATCGCGCCGCCGGGCGAGAACCACACCGATGTCGATCTGGCGGAGCTTGCCGAAAAACGCTTCGTCGCCACCGAAACCGGATGCGTCTACCGCGCCATGGTCGACAGGGCCTTTGCCGAGGCGGGTTTTGGCGGGCCGAGGCTTGCGGCGGAAGTCGGCAGCATCGACGCCATCGCCGGTCTGGTCGCGGCCGGTGCAGGCTTTGGCATCGTGCCGCGCCTGGCGGTCGCGGCTGCGCTCGATCGCGGCGAGGTCGCTGAACTCAACTGGCCCGGTCCTGTCCGTTCGGCGGACCTCGTCATGATCTGGCGCCGACGGCGCGTCCAGCCCCCGGCGCTGAAGGCGCTGCTTGCAGCGGTAGGCGAGAATTTCGCGGCCGTCAGATCAGCCGGTGCCCACCCTCGACATGCAGCGTCTCTCCCGTCGTGAAGCCGTTGCCCATCAGGAAGCGAAGCGCGTCGGCAATGTCGTCCGGCCGTCCGACCCGCCCCGCCGGCAGGCGCTTGGCCATGGCGGCGAGCGTCTCGTCCTTCGCATCACCGGCCACAAGCTGCCAGATCGGCGTGTCGACCCAGCCGGGCGAGACGGCGTTGACGCGGATCGGCGCCAGCTCGACGGCCAAGGCCCGCACCAGCCCTTCGAGCGCGGCGTTGACAGCGGCGACCACCGCGCCGCGCACCGCCGGCCGGTAGGCGGCGATGCCGGAGACGAACGTGAGCGAGCTATTGGTCGCAAGCTGCGGCGCGCCATGCTTGGCTAAAAGCAGCGGTCCATAAAACTTGCTTTCGACCACCCTTTGCGCCGCTGAAAGCTCGATCTCGGGCAGCAGYCGGTAGGCGCCTTCGATATCGGCTGCCGTGCTGACGATGTGGTCGAGCCGGCCGATGCCCGCAAACAGCGCCGCCACCTCGTCCTCGCGGCTGATGTCGACCRCTGCCGTTTCGAGCGCGGCCGGATTGCCAAGCTGATCGCGCGCGGCGCGCAGCTTCGCTTCGCCGCGCCCGGCGATGATGACAGCGGCGCCTTCGGCGAGGCATCGCCTGGCAAGCGCCAGCCCCATGCCCGAGCTGCCGCCGACGATCAGGATTTTTCTCTTGTCCATGTCCATACCTTCCTTTTCATGGACATTGATGTGGCAGACCGAAGCACCGAGCGGAAACGGAAGAAGCCGATAGTGGTATCGGAGAGTCCGATGGCGAAGGCGATCTCCCCCACCTGGGGGAGATCGGCAGCTTCGGCGCCGCGCAAGGAGGAAGCACCGATGGCCCCGATCAAAGTCGATCCGGACAAAATCCGGGAATTCGCCGATGCCAAGAGCTTTTATGCCTGGCTCACCGACAACCACGCCGGCGAAAGCGAGGTCTGGATCAAGATCCACAAGGTTGGCTCGGGTCTTGCCTCGATCACGCCGAAGGAAGCGATCGACGTCGTGCTTTGCTTCGGCTGGATCGACGCGGTGCGCAAGTCGCTGGATGAGAAGAGTTTTCTGCAGCGCTACACGCCGCGCGGCAAGAAGGGCATCTGGAGCAAGATCAACATCGACAATGTCGCGCGCCTGATCGAGGAGGGTCGCATGACCGAGCACGGCCTCAAGCAGGTCGAGGCGGCCAAGGCTGACGGGCGCTGGGACCGCGCCTATGGCGGATCCAAGGACATGGCCATCCCGCCCGACCTGCAGGCGGCAATCGACGCCGAGCCGAAAGCCAGAGAAATGCTGGCAAAACTCTCAGCCCAGAATCGCTTCGCGCTCRCCTTCCGCACCCACAACATGAAGACCGAGGCCGGGCGCAAGAAAAAGATCGCAAGCTTCGTCGACATGCTGAAGCGCGGCGAGACGATCTACCCGCAGAAGAAGTGAGAGCCATCACTTCTCAGCTTTGCCGCTCCCCGACAATTGGAATTGCCGGCGCTTGGGCACCCCCCTCTGGCCTGCCGGYCATCTCCCCCGCAAGGGGGGAGATCAGCAGCTTTAGCGCCGGCGCTCTTCCTGCGACGTTGGAGATTGGCGAAARCGGAGGCGGCATCCAATCTCCCCCCTTGCGGGGGAGATGTCCGGCAGGCCAGAGGGGGGTGGGCGGGAACTCGGCCTGCAACAGGAGACGCACAATGGCGACCAACACAATTCACTCCAATAAGGTCGCCCTCGTCACCGGCGGCAATCGCGGCATCGGGCTGGAGACCGCCCGCCAGCTCGCCGAACTCGGCTTCACCGTCCTCATCGGCGTGCGCGACCTTGCCAAGGGCGAGGCAGCGGCAAGCAAGCTCAGCGGCAGCGTCGAAGCCGTTGCGCTCGATGTCGCGGCGCCCGACGCGGCAGCCCGCGCCGCGGCGGAAGTGGAGCGCCGCTTCGGCCGGCTCGACGTGCTGATCAACAACGCCGCCATCCACTACGACCCGTCCGCGCGGGCGCTGCGGCCCGACTGGAGCGCGATCCGCGAAGCTTTCGAGACCAATGTCTTCGGCGCCTGGCGAGTGGCGGTCGCGTTCGCACCGCTGCTCAGCGCCTCCGGCCACGGCAGGCTGGTCAATGTCTCGTCGGAAGGCGGCTCGCTTGCTTCGATGGGCGCCGGCGCGCCGGCCTATTCGACCAGCAAGGCGACGCTCAACGCGCTGACCCGCATCCTGGCCGCCGAGCTGCGGGGCGCCGGCGTGCTGGTCAACTCGATCTGTCCCGGCTGGGTGGCGACCGACATGGGCGRCCCCGGCGGCCGGCCCGTCGCGCAAGGGGCTGCCGGCATCGTCTGGGCCGCGACCCTGCCGGATGACGGCCCGACCGGCGGCTTCTTCCGCGACGGCAAAAGCCTGCCGTGGTAAGGGCGTCGCCCCTGATTTGACGAGGCTGGATTACGATCGCTCGGATGACGGGGCGCGCCATAATACGAAAATAGCATTCTCGGCTCGCGAAATGTGATGCTAGGGTCGCCCTGCGTGCGACCCCAGGCACGCGGCGGCATGATCCCGCAAGAGGAGGCCTGCAAGAGGAGGGTTGTCAGGCGGGATCGGGCCCGAAGCCAAAATCCGGACGGAACTGTTGAACCATTGCGAGGCCTGCCGCGTTTCCCGTGGTTGGCCACAGGGAGGAAACACCAGTGAAAGCATCCTATTTCGTCTCAGCCGCGCTGCTTGCGGCAACCGCGTTGCCGGCGGCGGCTGGCCAGATTTCCGACGGCAAGGTCAAGATCGGCATCCTCAACGACCAGTCGGGCGTCTATGCCGATTTCGGCGGCAAATGGTCGGTCGAGGCCGCCAAGATGGCGGTCGAGGATTTCGGCGGCAAGGTGCAGGGCGCACCGATCGAGATCGTCAGCGCCGACCACCAGAACAAGCCGGACATCGCCTCCAACATCGCGCGCCAGTGGTACGACACCCAACAGGTCGATGCGATCATGGAGCTTACCACCTCGTCCGTCGCGCTCGCCGTCCAGGGGCTTTCCAAGGAAAAGAAGAAGATCGACATCGTCACGGGTGCGGCCTCCACCGACCTCACCGGCAAGCAGTGCTCGCCCTATGGCTTCCACTGGGCCTATGACACCCATTCCCAGGCCGTCGGCACCGGCGGCGCGCTGGTGCAGCAGGGCGGCGACAGCTGGTATTTCATCACCGTCGACTACGCCTTCGGCTATTCGCTGAAGGACCAGACCGCCAAGCTCGTCGAGGCGAGCGGCGGCAAGGTGCTGGGTGAGGTGCGCTATCCGCTGGGCTCCACCGACTATTCCTCCTTCCTCCTGCAGGCGCAGTCCTCGGGCGCCAAGATCATCGGGCTGGCCAATGCCGGCCTCGACACCTCCAACTCGATCAAGCAGGCGGCCGAGTTCGGCATCGTCGCCGGCGGCCAGCGGCTGGCGGCGCTTCTCTTCACTCTGGCCGAAGTGCATGGCCTCGGCCTGCAGGCAGCGCAGGGCGTGGTGCTCACCGAAGGCTATTACTGGGACCGCGACGACAAGAGCCGCGAATTCGCCCAACGCTTCTTCAAGCGCACCAACCGCATGCCGAACATGATCCAGGCCGGCACCTATTCGGCGGTGACGCAATATCTCAAGGCCATCGACAAGGCCGGCACCGACGAGACCGAGGCCGTGGCGAAGCAACTGCATGAGATGCCGGTCAACGACGTCTTCACCGCCAACGGCAAGGTGCAGGCCGACGGCTCGATGGTGCACGACATGTATCTCTACCAGGTCAAGAAACCGGAAGAGAGCAAGAAGGACTGGGACTACTACACCTATCTGGCGACCATTCCCGGCGACAAGGCCTTCATGAAGGCCGAGGAAGGCGGTTGCCCGCTCGTCACCAAGTGACAATGCAAACCGCAACGGCCGTTCGGCCGGACGGCACAGAAGAGAAGCCGCGGGTGGTGCTTTCCGCCCGTGGCCTGCGGCGCGACTTCGCCGGCTTCGTCGCGGTGAAGGATGTTGACCTCGACGTCCATCACGGCAAGATCCATGCGCTGATCGGACCGAACGGCGCCGGCAAGACCACCATCTTCAACCTGCTGACGAAATTCCTGCAGCCGACCAGCGGCACGATCGAGCTGCTCGGCACAGACATCACCCGCACGCCGCCTGCCAAAGTGGCGCGCATGGGCCTCGTGCGCTCCTTCCAGATATCGGCGATCTTCCCGCATCTCAGCGTGCTCGACAATGTGCGCGTGGCGCTGCAGCGTCCCGGCGGTCTGGGCTACCAGTTCTGGCGCTCGCTCTCCGCGCTCGACCATCTGACGCCAAGGGCGCGCGAGCTGCTTGCCGTCGTCGGCCTCGACGACGGCGCGCATCGGCTTGCCGGCGACCTCTCCTACGGCAGGAAGCGCGTGCTGGAGATCGCCACCACGCTGGCGCTCGACCCGAAGGTGCTTTTGCTCGACGAGCCGATGGCCGGGATGGGGCATGAGGATGTCGGCATGATCTCCGGCATCATCCGCTCGCTCGCCCGCGACCGCGCCGTGCTGATGGTCGAGCACAACTTGACCGTCGTCGCCGATCTTTGCGACTGGATCACCGTCATGCAGCGCGGCCAGGTGCTCGCCGCCGGCGACTATGAGACCGTCAGCCGGGACGAGCGGGTCAGGGTCGCCTACATGGGGACGGAGCATGAGTGAGCCGCTGCTTTCCGTGCGCGATCTGCACGCCTGGTATGGCGAAGGCCACGCGCTGCATGGCGTCAACCTCGATGTTTCCCGCGGCGAGATGGTTACGCTGCTCGGCCGCAACGGCGTCGGCAAGACGACGACGCTGCGCGCCATCATGGGCCTGATCCGCAAGCGCAGCGGCAGCGTCACCTTCGACGGCAAGGACCTGATGCGCCTGCCGCTGCACCGCGTCGCGCATCAAGGCATCGGTTTCGTGCCGGAGGAGCGCGGCATCTTCGCCACGCTTACCGTCGACGAGAACCTCATCCTGCCGCCGGTGGTGGCCAAGGGCGGCATGAGCGTGGAGGAGATCTTCGAGCTCTTCCCCAACCTCAAGGAGCGCCGCAACAGCCAGGGCACCAAGCTCTCCGGCGGCGAGCAGCAGATGCTGGCCATTGCCCGGATCTTGAGGACCGGCGTCGAGATGCTGCTGCTCGACGAGCCGACCGAAGGCCTGGCGCCGGTCATCGTCCAGCGCATCGGCGAGTTGCTGGCGACGCTGAAGAAGCGCGGCATGACCATCCTTCTTGTCGAGCAGAATTTCCGCTTCGCCGCCAGCATCGCCGACCGTTTCTATCTGATGGACCATGGCAAGGTGGTGGAAGGCTTTGCCGTGGGCGCGCTTTCCGAGCACACCGACAAGCTGCACGAGGTGCTGGGAGTATGATGGGGACAATGGCCGATGGGAGGGCTCTTAGCTATCGGGCGTCGGCGCCGCCCCTCACCTGCCTGCCGGCATCCTCTCCCCGTAAAGGGACGGGGAGAGGAGGGCTCTCATCGCCGCTTTCGCCCAACGTGGTAGGAAGAGCGCCGAGACCGCGATCAGCAACTTCTCCCCGTCACTACACGGGGAGAAGGTGCCGGCAGGCGGATGAGGGGCGGCGCCAACCTCGACAATTGCAGGCGCCGATCTTCACAAGCATCTCGGTGATCGCGCCATGACCATGATCTTCGGCATCCCCATCCAGGCCTTTCTCGGGCAGCTGCTTGTCGGCCTGATCAACGGCTCCTTCTATGCGATGCTGAGCCTCGGCCTCGCCGTTATTTTCGGGCTCTTGCGCATCATCAACTTCGCCCATGGCGCGCTCTACATGTTCGGCGCTTTCATCGGCTACCTGCTGCTGGTGCATGTCGGCATCGGCTACTGGCCRGCGCTGGTCATCGTGCCTTTGGCCGTCGGCCTGTTCGGCGTGGCGGTGGAGCGGGTGGCGCTGTCGCGGCTCTACCGCATCGACCCGCTCTACGGCCTGCTTTTCACCTTCGGGCTGGCGCTGGTGATCGAAGGCGTGTTCCGCTACTACTACGGCGTTTCCGGCAACCCATACGCCGTGCCGGTGCTGCTCGCCGGCGGCACCAATCTGGGCTTCATGTTCCTGCCCAACTATCGCGGCTGGGTGGTGGTGGCCTCGCTCGTCGTCTGCATCGGCACGTGGCTATTGATCGAGAAGACCAGGCTCGGCTCCTATTTGCGCGCCGCGACCGAAAACCCGCAACTGGTGCAGGCCTTCGGCGTCAACGTTCCGCTGCTCCTGACGCTGACCTACGGGCTGGGCGCGGGACTTGCCGGCTTGGCCGGCATCCTCGCCGCGCCCGTCTACCAGGTCAGCCCGCTGATGGGCTCGGACCTGATCATCGTCGTCTTCGCCGTCGTCGTCATCGGCGGCATGGGCTCGATCCTGGGCGCGATCGTCACCGGCTATGTGCTCGGCCTCGCCGAGGGGCTCACCAAGGTCTTCTATCCCGAGGCTTCGAACCTCGTCGTCTTCGTCATTATGGCGGTCGTGCTTCTTTTGCGTCCCGCCGGCCTGTTCGGAAGGGATGCCTGAGATGAGCGGGGCGACCCTTGACCAGGAACGCGCTGCCGCCTCCATGCGGCTGGAAAGGTGGCTCGTGGCGCTGGGCATAGCGGCGCTGGTCGCAGCACCCTTCCTCATCTACCCGATCTTCGTGATGAAGATGCTGTGCTTCGCGCTGTTTGCCTGCGCCTTCAACCTGCTCCTGGGCTACACCGGCCTGCTTTCCTTCGGCCATGCCGCCTTCTTTGGCGGCGCGGCCTATTTCTGCGCCTATGCTGTGAAAGCCTGGGGCTGGCCGCCGGAGGCGGGCATTCTGCTGGGCACCGCCGGCGGGGCCCTGATGGGCCTCGTCATGGGCTTCCTCGCCATCCGCCGGCAGGGCATCTACTTCGCCATGATCACGCTGGCGCTGGCGCAGATGTTCTATTTCTTCTGCGTGCAGGCGCCCTTCACCGAAGGCGAGGACGGCATCCAGGGCGTGCCGCGCGGCCATCTCTTCGGCGTCCTCGACCTCAATGGCGCGATGAATATGTATTTCTTCGTGCTGGCGATCTTCCTGATCGGCGTCTTCGCCATCTGGCGCATCGTCAACTCGCCCTTCGRCATGATCCTGCGCTCGATAAGAGAGAACGAGAACCGCGCCATCTCTCTCGGCTATTCTGTCGGCCGCTACAAGCTCGCCGCCTTCGTCATGTCGGCCGCGCTTGCCGGCCTTGCCGGCGCGGTGAAGGCGATCGTCTTCCAGTTCGCCACCCTCACCGACGTGACCTGGCAGATGTCGGGCGAGGTGATCCTGATGACGCTGCTCGGCGGCATCGGCACCATGGTCGGCCCGGTGGTCGGCGCCGGTCTCGTCGTCGCGCTCGAGAACACGCTCGCCACCTCCGGCTTCCCGGTAACCATCGCCACCGGCCTGATCTTCATGATCTGCGTCTTGATCTTCCGCCGTGGCATCGTCGGGGAGATTTATGCAAGGTGGCTGGGGCTGAAGGCGAGGGGCGGCAGGGGCTGACTTCTGCGGTTGGCGAAAGCGGCGGCGACGTCCGATCTCCCCCACAAGTGGGGAGATTGGCAGCTCATATCACCGGCACCTCCAGCCCCATTTTCACCCGGTCCATGGCGACGAAGGTCCGAAACCGTTTGACGTTGTTGTTCTCGAAGAACAGCCGCCTTGTCAGCGCCTCGTAGTCGGCCATGGTCGCCACGGTGATGACGAGGATGAAGTCGGCCTCGCCGGTCACGTAGTAGCATTGCTGCACCTCCGGCACCGCGGCGAAGCCGCGCTTGGCGGCGTCGATCAGTTYGGCGCGCTCGCTCTCCACCTCGACCTCGACGAAGATCGTGATCGGATGGCCGACCTTGGCCGGGTCGACCAGCGCGACATTGGCGCGGATGACGCCAGCCTCTTCCATGCGCTTGATGCGCCGCTGCACGGCCGGAGCCGACAGATTCACCCTCTCGCCGATCACGCGCTGCGGCGTGGTGTTGTCCTTCTGCAGGATCGAAAGAATGGCGCGGTCGAACGCGTCGAGTTCTGGCGGAACGGTCATCGCGACATCCTGGCGAAACAAACTTGCAATCAGATGGGCAAAACAGAGCGCCTTTCTCGTCTGCCCTGCAATAGATTTCAGCATGCCACAGGAAAACGCCATGATGCTGCTCAACCGCCGTCCCGAACACAACCAACCGCTGGTCGCGGCCGACGCCGCAGCGCTCGGCATTGCCGGAGCGGAGCAGGCCGAGCGGTTCCTGCGGGCGCGCGACAGCCATGCCGAGACGCCGCTGCAGGCCTTGCCGGCGCTCGCCGGTGAGCTCGGCATCGGCGCGCTGCATGTGAAGGACGAGGGCAGGCGCCTTGGCCTAGGCAGCTTCAAGGCGCTGGGCGGCGCATATGCCGTGATCCGCCTGGTGCTGGAGGAGGCCGGCAAGCGGCTCGGCCGCGCCGTCGATGTCGGCGAGATCGCGGACGCAAGAGTGCGCGCCATCGCGGCGCAAATGACCTTCTGCTGCGCCACCGACGGCAATCACGGCCGCTCGGTGGCGCAGGGCGCCGGCCTCGTCGGCGCGCGTTCCGTGGTGTTCGTCCACGCCGGCGTCAGTGGTGAGCGCGTCGCGGCGATCGCCCGCTACGGCGCCGAGATGGTCAGGGTCGAAGGCGGCTACGACCATTCGGTCCGCGAGGCCGCCCGTATCGCCGCCGAGCGCGGTTGGACGGTCGTCTCCGACACCTCATGGCTGGGTTATGAGCGCATTCCCGGCCTGGTGATGCAGGGCTACACGGTGATCGTGCGCGAGGCGCTGCGGCGGCTGCCGGAGCCGCCCACCCATGTCTTCCTGCAGGCGGGCGTCGGTGGCTTCGCGGCGGCCATCGCCGGCCATCTGGCGATCGTGCTCGGCGAGCAGCGTCCCAAGATGGTGGTGGTCGAGCCGGCGAGGGCGGCCTGCATCTACGCCAGCGCCGAGGCCGGACGGCCGGTAAAGATCGCGCATGACCTGCCGACCGTCATGGCGATGCTCGAATGCCACGAGCCGTCGCTGGTTGCCTGGCGCGTGCTGGCGCGTGTCGGCGATGCCTTCATGACGGTCGATGAGGAGGATGCGGTCTCGGTGATGAACCGGCTGGCGCGGCCTGCCGGCAGCGATCCGGCGATCGTCTCCGGCGAAAGCGGCGGCGCCGGGCTCGCCGGCCTGATCCGCGCCGCCGGGGATGGTGATATGCGGGCAGCCCTCGGCCTCGATGTCCGTTCCCGCGTACTGATCATCAACTCCGAGGGCGCCACCGACCCCGGCCGCTATGCCGAACTGGTCGGGATGGCGCCGGACGAAGTGCACATGCAGACTGCGTAAGACAAGGACCTGGGAAGACGATGGCCGAGCTCGCCCAGGAGGAACTGCACCGCGAGATGACGTCGTGGCGGCACGACCTCCACGCCCATCCGGAATTCGGCTTCGAGGAGAAGCGCACCGCCGCTTTCGTGGCGGAAAAGCTCCGCGCCTTCGGGCTGGAGGTTGCAGAAGGCATCGGCGGCACCGGCGTCGTCGGCACATTGAAGCGCGGCACCGGCAACCGCGCGAWTGCGCTGCGCGCCGACATGGACGCACTGCGCATCGCCGAGCAGGGCACGCAAGCCTGGCGCTCGCGGAACCCCGGCACCATGCATGCCTGCGGCCATGACGGCCACACCGCCATGCTGCTCGGCGCTGCGAAGCTGTTGGCCGGCGAGGGCGGTTTCGACGGCACGGTGCGCTTCATCTTCCAGCCGGCCGAGGAATGGGGCAGGGGCGCGCTCGCCATGTTGGAGGACGGGCTCATCGAGCGCTTTCCCTTCGAGGAGATTTTCGGCCTGCACAACATGCCGGGCCTGGGCGTCGGCCGTTTCGAGACGCGCGCCGGGCCGGTCATGTCGGCCGAGGACAATTTCGAGATCGTGCTCAAAGGTCTGGGCGGTCATGCGGCGCGGCCGCATTCCGGCCGCGAGACGCTGGTGGCCGCCTGTGCGCTGGTCGTCAACCTGCAGACCATCGTTGCGCGGCGCTTGAGCCCCGCCGATATCGGCGTCGTCTCGGTCACCGAACTCATCACCGACGGCACCCGCAACGCGCTGCCGGGCCTCGCCCGCATCCTCGGCGACTGCCGCAGCTTCCGCCCGGAGGTGAGCGCCGCGATCGAGAAGGAGATGCGCCGCATCGCCGAGGGAACCGCGCAGGCCTATAATGTCGCTGCGGAAGTCACGTACACGCGCGATTTCGTGCCCTTGATCAACGATGCGGCGCTCGTCGACGAGGCGCTTGCGGCGGCCCGCACCGTTCTGGCCGACGATGCCGTCGGCATCGCGGCGGAGCCGATGACGGCCTCGGAGGATTTCGCCCGCTTCCTGGACGCGGTGCCCGGCTGCTTCGCCTTCCTCGGCAACGGCAACTCCGCGCCGCTGCACAACCCGGCCTACGACTTCAACGACGAAGGCCTGCTCCAGGGCGCCCGCTTCCACGTGGCGATTGTGAGGCGAAGGCTGGCGGTGGATGGTTAGCGATCTCCCCCCTTGTGGGGGAGATGCCCGGCAGGGCAGAGGGGGGCGCTGTCCCGCCGGCCATCTCCCCCCACGAGGGGGAGATTAGCAGCTCCACCCCGGTAACCCTTTCTTCTCAGCTTTCGTGCAGTATTGCTCGAACGGGGGCAGGCAAAACAGGGTATGGYGGACGACAAGACACGCAACGGAAGGTTCTGGGCGCTGGCGCTCGATCGCGCCCAACTCGGTGTCTGGGATTGGAATCTCGCGACCGGCGATTGTTACTATTCGCCGACCTGGTCGCGCATGCTGGGCTATGCGGAAGGCGAACTCGCCAACACGTCCGATCTCTGGCTGACGCTTACCCATCCCGACGACCGGGAGCGGGCGCTGGCGAGCGGCGACCGCCACATCGCTGGCCTCGTCGATTCCATCGAGACGGAACTGCGCCTGAGGCACAAGGACGGCCACTGGGTCTGGGTGCTCGACCGCGGCGGCATCGTCGAGCGCGACGCCGACGGCAAGCCGTTGCGACTGATGGGCGTGCAGACCGACATCACAAAACAGAAGGAGGCCGAGGCCGCGCTGGAGCAGGTCAATGTCCGCTTCCGCCTCGCGCTCGCCGCCAGCGGCACCGGCATCTGGCACTACGATATCGGCACCAACAAGAGCTACTGGGACGCGCGCACCAGGGAAATCTTCGGCCTGGTCAGCGACACCGACGAGGTGACGGCCGGCCTCTGGCACACCTATCTCCACCCGGACGACAAGGAGGCCACCGAGCGAGCGCATCGGCCGCCTCCGGGTTCGGAAAGCGTCACCGCCACGCAGTATCGCATCATCCGGCGCGACGGCGAGGTCCGTCATATCGAGTCGCTGGTGCGCTTCATCGGCGGCGTCGGCTCGGCCGGCCAGATCCTCGGCACCGTGCGCGACATCACCGAGGACAAGAGGCGTGCCGCGGAGCTCGCTTACGCCGCCCATCACGATCCGCTCACCGGGCTGCTGAACCGCGCCGCCTTCGACCGGCTGCTGGCCGAGAAGATCGGCGCCGCGGAGTGCCTGCCGCTCGCCGTGTTCTATGTCGACCTCGATTACTTCAAGGCGCTCAACGACTATGCCGGCCATGCCGCGGGCGACCTCGCGCTGAAGAACGTGGCTGCCGGGATCGTCGCCAGCCTGCCGCCCTCGGCGCATGCCGCGCGCCTGGGCGGCGACGAGTTCGCGCTGCTGGTGCCCAACTGCGAGGATGCCCGCGCCGAGCGGCTGGCACGCGCGGTGCTCGCCGCCGTGCGTCACGTCGATCTCGGCACCGCCGTCACCTCGCGTCGGCTAGCCGCCAGCGTCGGCATCGCCTTCGTGCGCGACCGCAACATCACGGTCGCCGACGCGCTCGCCTGCGCGGACGATGCCTGCTACGCCGCCAAGGCCGGCGGCCGCGATCGCTTCGCGGTGTTCTCGGCCGAGACGGCTTCCGCAGCCGGCGGTCTCAACGCGGCGCGGCTCGCCGCCGACCTGGTCGACGCCATGGAGGACAGCCGGCTGAAGCTCTTCGGGCAGGAAATCCATCGACTTGGCAGGCCCTGGGAAGACAACCGTCACGTAGAGGTGCTGGCGCGGCTCGAAGCGCGCCACGGCAAGCTGATCCCGCCGGGCGAGTTCATGCCGGTGGCCGAACGCTTCGGCCTCGCCGCCCGGCTCGACCGTTGGATCATCCGTACGGCGCTGATGCGCCACGGCAAGGCGATGCGCTCCGGCGCGGTTTCGCTCGACTTCAACCTGTCGGCGCAGACGCTTTCCGATCCGTTGCTTTGGGGCTTTGTCGACGCTGCCATCGCCGAGAGCGGCGCGCCGCCTTCCGGTATCGGCTTCGAGATCACCGAGACCGCCGCCGTCACCAATTTCGACGCCGCCGAGCAATTCGTGCGCAGGGCGCGCGAGCGCCACTGCCGCGTCAGCCTCGACGATTTCGGCGCCGGCATGAGCTCCTTCGAATATCTCAGGCGCTTTCCCATAGATGCCATCAAGATCGACGGTTCCTTCGTCGAGCACATAGCCGACAGCCGTTTCGACCGCGAGATCGTTTCGGCGATCGCCGGCATCGCCCGCAGCATGGGCGCCGCCGTCGTGGCCGAAAAGATCGAGCAAAGGAGCGCGCTGCAGATCCTCACCGGCATGGGCGTCGCCTACGGCCAGGGCTATTTCCTGCACCGGCCGGAATCGCTGGAGGGCATTGTGGCGCGGGCGGTCGATGCGCCGGTGCAGCTCGAAAGGCGGCGACAAGGCTCGCGCGGCAGAAAATAAGCAATCGCTAAAATTGAAATCACGCATTTAACAGCGCTGTAAATCCGGCAAGGCAATGATCCGCCTGGACAAAATGCGGCCCTGCGCCGGATAGGAGCGAACGATGAAGAAACTTCCCTTGCTGGCGGCAACCGCGATCGGCCTGCTCGGCATCATGGCAACAGGGCAATCCTCCGCAACCGAGTTTTCGGACCACGCCAGCCAGGTGACTGCGCCCGTGCCGGACGACGATGACGACCAGGGCGTCACATCTGCCACCGGGGGCGGTCAGGCCGCGGCCGAGAATGACGACAGCGCCGGCGACGAGAATGACGATGCCGTCGATTCCGGTTCGCATCACGGCGACCAGGGTGACGACGAGGGCGATCAAGACAGCGACGACGACGGCGATGGCGGCACGGCCGGCGCCAGCCATGATAGCGGCGGGGCCAGTGGCGGCCATGATGGCGGAGCCGGCGGCGGCCATGATAGCGGCGGCCATGATGGCGGCGACGACTGATCGTCAGGGCTGAACCGGGCCTGCCGAACGCCGGATTGCGCTGCCGGCTGAGGCTGGCCGCTGCCAGCCTGCCTGCCCGAGCGAGCACGACAAGAGCGAGGGGGAAACCGCCTCGATCCGGCCGGACGATCGGTCTCTACGATCCGCTAAGGCCGCGTCGCTGGACCGATCGCCCCTTGCGGGGAGATCGGCACCTCAGTTGCCCGCGCCCGTCAATGATGGGTGTGCTGCGCCGCGTTGCGCTTGCGGGTTGCCGCGGCCTTCTTGGCCGAAGCCGAGCGCTCGGCTGCGGACCGTTCGCCAGAAGCCTTGCCGCCTAGCCGGCCGCCCTTGTGCGCCGCCGGATTGCCGGTATGCCTGCCGCGGCCGGAGCCGCCGGCCTTCTTGCCGCCGGCATCATCCTTGTTGACGGTCGCCCAGGCGCGACGCTCGGCCTCCTCTTCGGAAACGCCGCGCTTCTCGTAGCCCTCGGCGATATGGTCGGCCTTGCGTTCCTGCCTCTCGGTATATTTCGATTTGTCTCCGCGTGRCATTGTTTTCTCCTTCTTTTTCCTTGGCGGTTGGCGGCTGACGCCGCCTCTTTTTTGGATGCGGCCGATTTGGATGCGGCCGAGCAAGCTCAGCCCTCACTGCGCGAGTCTCGAAAACCCGTCGCGATCTTCAGATGTGGCCGAGGCCGGTTCCGGCCTTCTTCATCCTTCGTGCGAGTTTCAGGAGCTTGTGGCGATCATGCCCATGCTTGCCAACCAGCACCCGCGCCTGCCTCGTCGAGAGGTCGCTGTTCTCGGCCAGGAACCGCACGTCGGGATCCTCGCCGCTCCTGGCCGGCAGCCTGCCGGACGAGGGCGAATTGCCGGCCCCCGGACGGTTCGGAAGCTCCTTCCTGTCCATCATCTTCTCCTTCGCTACTGGACCAACCCTCAGGCATGCGACTTGTTCCCTTGGCCGCGGGCCAATGCATGTCGCCCAAAGCGTGCCCTGGCGTGACCCCGGGGTGCGCGGCGCTTTTGGGAGAACGACACGCGTCAAAACAACGGCTTTGCGTGTCGCCTGAATCCGTTTCAGCGCACGACGCGCTTTGGCTGTCGGCGCATCCGGCGCCGAGGATCAGCGGCGCGTTTTTCTCGAGCACGGATTTCCAGGGAAGGCGCTCGGCAGCGCCGCTGGTGGGCGTCGGGCGGCTCCGCTATTTCGAGCGCTGTTCCTGCTCGCGCCGCGCGGCCTCCTTCTTGCGGCGCAGCACCTCATCGGTTCCGACGATTTCCTTCGACCCGCCGGTGATGGCGGTGGAGACGACCGCCGGCGGATCGCTCGCCGGGAAGGTGTCCTCCAGACCGGACTGCAGTTGCTCTTCCAACGTTTCCGCAATCTCCGAGCGCCCTTGCGCGCGGCGGTCGTCGATTTCTTCAACATCGTGCTTGGCGTCGGGAAGTTCGCGCACATTGCGCAGCGTCGACACCACAAGCTCGACCGCGAACTCCTTCATCGCCTCGCCATGCGGCGCGGCCACGTCCGTTTCCTCGATCAGGCGCAGGAGCGAGGCCTCGAGCTTGTCCAGTTCCCTCATGCCCTGTTGGCGCGCCAGCCTCTGGGCCAACGAATGGATCAGCAGCGGAGCAAAGGTCGAATAGGCATGCATGCGTGCCTCGTCGATGTGCTCGGGGTGAAGTCTGTGCACAGACATTGGCGCCTCCGTCGAAACGTCCTGCTGGCGGCGAACCACCGGATGTTTTTGAGGAACCAGTGGAAGCTGCAGAAGTTCCAATTATGGGAGCAACCCGGCTTGAGGCCGCCCTGCGGCCGGCTTCGGGCACGCTCGCGGTCGGACCATGACAGCAGGACCGCCCTAGGCCGCTGCGCGCGCGCGGGCCACGGTCGCAGTGGTTCCTACGACTGAAGTCCGAGCCGCCCACGCATTGGGCCTGCGGCGGCAACCAAACCGCGCGCATCGAGTTGGTGAGCGGTCGTCGATAGACCCCCCCTCTATCGCCGGCTTTTGGGTGCCCGTCGGTTCCGCGTAAAAGGCGGGCACCCAAAACCGTCGGAACCAAAACAACCGAAAAAGGAAGCCGCATTGCCGGTTTCGAAAGCGAGACGACGTTTTGACTTTTATCAGTGCAAAGCCCGACCTGCGGGAAATCGAAAACCGACCCGCCAACGACAATCATTTCTCTGCTGTCGCCACCACATCGATCCTCGACTGCATCCAGGACGATGAAGACGTCGCCGACATTGCAAGGCGCGCCGAGCGTCTTGGCAATGCCGTGGTCATCGTGATGGCGCTCTGCCTGATCGTTGCGCCGGCTATCTATCTCACCCTGGCTTACGGGATCTGATCCAGGCAATTCCAGGAAAACTGCGCGGCGATTCCGTAAGGATATCGCGTGAAGATAATTGATCGGCTCAGYGCCGCAGAGCGGTGCTGGCCCAGTGCGCTTGCCGTCGCGCGGCCGCACGACGGCAGCCTTTTCTATTGGCATGCGTTGTCCTCCCGAAGGGACCTAGAGGAGGATCCCATGCAGARAATTCTTTTCACAGCGGCCGCCATTCTGATGTCGGCGCTGCCGGCGGTGGCCCAGACTGCCGATCAGCCGAAGGACCAGCAGCTCAAGGACTGCCAGGCAAGGCCCGACACCAACGACCAGCAGCAGCAAAAGCAGAAGTCGCAGGCGGAAACGAATGAGCTGTCGGCGACGCTCGACACTTGCGGCGGCGTGCTGAAGCCACCGCCCACCGGTGACAAGAACGCCACCCTGCCGCCGGCCGACAACAGCCCGATGCCGATCATCAAGCCGCCGCAAACGGCGAAATAGAGCAATTCCAGGAAAAGTGTGAAGCGGCTTTCCGTCCGGAATTGCGTCAAACGAAACAAAGCAATTCCAGGAAAAGTGTGAAGCGGTTTTCCGTCCGGAATTGCGCCAGGCAAGGAGATGCAACGGTCCTGCGTTTCCGAGAAAGGATGAACGGGCCTGGAAACCGGCTGGGAACTCGCTCGCCTCGACAGGTGAATTTGTCCGCCAGTCRCACTGGCCGGAAAGCTGGTCAGCCCTGCGGCTTCTCGCCGGACGCCGCCTTGCCGCCCGCCGCGTCCTGCGCCTCGCGCATCAGCCGCAGCGCCTCTTCCTGGGTCAGGCCGCACTTGCGGGCAAAGTAGGCCGCCTCATACGCCTCCGCGGGAGAGGTCGCTGTGACAGCGGTCTGGACGGATCTGGTCTTCTTCTTCTTGGCCATCGGCTTCCCCGTGCCATGAATCGCTTAGTCAGCTAATGTAGGGCCTTTGTTTGATAATGCAAAAATTGATTATTATGCCGATGGGGCACACGGGTCGCACGACGTCGGGTCGTTTCACACGGTGACCCCGCCAGGGCTGCCGCCGCGGTCGGCGAAAACAGCGTGGCCGGATCCTTGCCGGATCGTCTTGCCGGAACTTTTGCGGGGTGTGCGAGTTTCCGGAGCGTAGCTTCCGGAAATTTCGTGCTACTTCCCCGAAATTGCAGCCCCGGTTCTCCCGACCGGGGCTTTTTTCATCTCGGCTCAGAGCCGGTGCCTGCCGCCGCCGCGCTGCGGAACCATCCCGACCGCGACGGGTTGTGCTCAGGCGGGCCGCGTCAGCCGGACGTGGTGGCAAAGAGAACAGGGTTGGTTTCTCCGGCTTCACGCCCTGGCCAACGAAACGGCAGCCGAGCTCTTGTCCCACCCGGCCCGCTCCAATCCCCCGGACTAGGGCGATGTATTTGCAAGACGTCCGGTATCGGGACCGCGGCTGCCGTTCGAAACAGACGGTGAAGGTCATGCGGCGCTGGTTGCGAGAAGCCTGGGTTCTGCTAAAGGAAAGCATCACCGGCTATGTCGCCGACAATGCGCTGAGCCATGGCGCGGCGATGGCCWTCTACGCGACGACCTCGCTGGCGCCGATCCTGCTGATCGTCGTGGCGGTCGCCGGGCTCGTTGTCGGTCACGACGCCGCCCGGCTCGCGCTCTCTGCCGAAATATCCGGCGCGATGGGCGCGCAGAGCGCCGACCTGCTCAAGGCAACGATCGAGAGCGCCTCGCGCCGGTTGTCGGGTACGATTGCTACGCTCGTCGGGCTAGTCACGCTGTTTGTCACCGCCTCCGGTGTCTTCGGCGAGATGCAGCAGTCGCTGAACCAGATCTGGAAAGTCGAGCGAGGCGCTATGTCGCTCTCTCGCCTGGTGCGGGCGAGGGCGGCAAGTCTCGGCTTGGTAGGCGCGCTGGGCTTCATGCTGCTAGTCTCGCTCGCCGCAAGCACCGCGATCTCGGCGCTGGCTGAGTTCCTCAACCAGCGCCTGCCGTTTGGCGAACTGATTGTGAGCTCCGTCAACACCATCGTCTCCTTCGCGCTGATCGCGCTGCTCTTCGCCGCGATCTACAAGGTCCTTCCGGACCGCAGCCTCAAATGGCGCGACGTCGCCGTCGGCTCCCTGGTCACCGCGCTCCTGTTCACCATCGGCAAGTCCCTGATCGGCTGGTACATCGGCACCAGCGCCATCGCGACCTCCTATGGCGCAGCCGGCGCGCTGATGGTGATCCTGCTCTGGGTCTACTACTCGGCCCAGATCTTTCTCTTCGGCGCCGAGATCACCCGCGCCTATTCGGTGAGGCGGGGCAGCCGGAAGGACCTCGCTTCCGGGGTGGCGACCGGTAACAAGGCGCCGCATGGCCGGGTAGCCAAACTCCCACGAGATGGCCACCAGCAGCGCTCACGGCAAAGCCATCGCGGCAAAAGCCGCAGCGCCTGAATTCGTTTCGATGCGACGCGCCCTGGYGAATTCAAGAGCTTCGCGGCCRTCGGAACAATTCCGGCATTGCCCTGTTGGCTCCTCAGTGACCGAGAGGAGCACGTCATGATCAGCCAGCACGAACGCATCGAGCACATCAGCAGGCGGGCGCGYGAGCTTTGGGAAAAGGAGGGATTTGCGTCCGATCGCGAGAAGGCTTGCTGGGACAAGGCCGTCGAGGAGTTTGAGTCAGGCAAGCTGACGGCCGGCCGCGAGCAGCCCGGGGCCAATGCCGCCGGCGACGGYGGCGCCGGCCACTGAAGCGCGTTGCGACGAATCGGATTCCGGCGACGTGCCCTAGTATTGTCTGACGTCGCCAAAACCACTGCGTACCCGGGTCGAGCCCGAGGGCATTTGGGCGACTTGCATCGGCTTTGCGGCATGCCGACAGGCTCACGACGAAAGCTTGGTGCGCCGCCGGTGGAAAATGTGAAGTCGGTCGGAACATTCCCGCGGCTGCGATGTTGGAGAGGAAGGCGCGCACCCCCGCTYCCCCCCGCGAAAGGCGCGCTGATGTATCGGGTATCCAGAGCCCGAGCAGCCCGCCTCGGTCGTCCCCCGCCGGGGCGGGCTTTTGGATGAAAAGATCGAGATGAGCATGCTTCACCGGGCCGCGAAGATCGCCAAGCAGGCCCATCGCGGCCAACGGGACAAGACCGGCCGACCCTATATCGAACATCTGAGGCGCGTGGCCGACGCTGTCGAAACGCTCGACGAGAAGACCGTCGCCTATCTGCACGACGTGGTGGAGAAAGGCGAGGGCTGGTCGCTGCGCAGGCTGGAGGCGGCCGGCTTCGGTTCGCGGGTGGTCGTGGCGGTCGATGCCCTGACCAGAAGGATGGACGAGGGCGAGCACACCTTCATCTGCCGCGCAGCCTCGAATCCGCTGTCGCTGCCCGTCAAGGTGGCAGATCTCAAGGACAATCTCTGGCAGGCGCACCAGGCGGGCATCGCCCCGACCAGGTACGAGGAGGGCCTGCGGCTGCTGGGCGAACTGACGGGCGGCTGACGCATGTTGCCCAAAGCGCAGCGGTTTTGGAGAATCGGCACGCGTAATACAAAGCTTAAAGCGCGTCGCCTGAATCCGCGCGACGCGCTTTAGAGTATTTCGCGGCTGGCGAAAGTCCCGATCGTTCCAAAGCTTGAGCGCTTGCCTTGATCCACGGCTGCGCTAACTAAGGCGCTGGTCAAATCGCGGGGTAGGGAAGGTGAAATCCGGGGGCAAGCCATCAGAACACGCTCTAACTGACGCGCGGTTGGCGGCGATTGTCGATTCCTCCTTCGACGCCATCATCGGCAAGGATGTGAACAGCATCATCACCGACTGGAACCACGCGGCCGAACGCATGTTCGGCTACAGCGCCGAGGAGGCCATCGGCCAGTCGATCCTGATGCTGGTCCCCGAGCATCTGCACGATGAGGAGGCTGACATCATCGGCCGCATCCGCCGGGGCGAAGGCATTTCTAGCTTAGAGACCACCAGAAAGCGCAGGGACGGCTCGCTGATTGCTGTCTCAGTCACGGTTTCGCCGATCAGGAACCACTCCGGCACGATTGTCGGCGCGTCCACGATAGCCCGCGACATCACGGCCGCCAAGGAAAGCGAGCGCCGCATTCGGCTCTTGATGCGCGAGGTCAATCATCGCGTGAAGAACCAGTTCGCAGTGATCCTGTCGATGGTCAGGGAAACCAGCAAGCGCTCGGCCAATCCCGGTGAGTTCGAGGAGATGATCCGCTCGCGCATCATGGCGCTGTCGCGCTCGCACGATCTTCTGGTCACGTCGGAATGGGGGGGCGCCAGCCTCTTCGACCTCATCCAGGAACATCTGAAGCCGTTCGGCCACGAGGAGCGCATCTCGCTCTCCGGCCCGCTGCTGATGCTGCAGTCCAATGCGGTGCAGAATCTCGGCATGGCGTTCCATGAGCTCGGCACCAACTCGGCGAAATATGGCGCGCTGGCTGGCGAGCGCGGCCACGTCGAGATCACCTGGACGGTCGAAACCGGCCTGGAAGCGCAGCGCGAGTTCCATCTTGTCTGGCAGGAGACGTCGCCCGCGCGCGGTGAGCAGGGTGAGACGAACGGGTCCGCGCGAAAAGGCTTCGGAACGGTTGTGCTGCAGCGCGTGGCGCCGCAGTCGCTTCGTGGCGCCTCCCTCCTCGAACGCTCGCCCGGCGAGCTCAAATGGTCGCTGACGGCGCCGATCGAGGCCATCGTCGTGCCGCAGCTCGGCGCCGAGAACGGAAATGATTTCAACGGTTGAGGCGCCTGCGAAGCCCACCCATCCCTTGCAGCGCCGTAAAAGTGTATTACATCAATTAATAGAGTGTGCGCATAGCACGCGAATGCAGTTGCTTTGGTCAAGCTTCTAAGGAGGTTGTGATGGCAAGCAAACTGTTGGAAGAAAGGAAGAGCAAGGACTGGATTACCCTGGTCCTCGCGATCTGCCTGTTCATCTCACCCTGGGTCATCGGATTCGCCGCTGTGACGACGCCGGCATGGAACGCCTGGATTGTGGGCGTTGTTCTCGCCGCGCTCGCCGTGGCTACGCTTTCGGTGTTCGCCGAATGGGAAGAATGGGTAAATCTCGTCCTCGGGCTCTGGCTGGTCGTCTCGCCCTGGCTGCTGCATTTCGCGGCTGACAGGAATGTAATGATCACGCATGTCGTTCTCGGCGTGCTCGTGGTCGCGGCGTCCGCCTGGGCCGTGTGGGACGTCCGCCATCCGCACGCGCATGCGTGAGCGGTGATCGACCTGGAGCCCGCCGCGCAAGCGGCGAGCTCCTTTTGATTTTTCGTACGGGGGCATCGGGCTGAACGGGCGCTGCGGCGGCTTCACGCGGTTGCTGCAAGCGGAAAGTTTTTCGTGCATTCTTGGGAATGGCCTCGATGCTCCACCCCGAACCGCCTGCCAAATGCTGCTCCTATTGCGGCGGCCGCGACCATGATTTCGAGGAATGCCCGAAGCGCAGGGCCGACGCCGAGAAGGAAGGAGTGGCGCCGGAGCCCGAGCCGGCTACCCGCGTGGAGCCCGGCCAGACGTAACCTCCGAATATCTGCCGTAGCCTTCCCCCTCTGGCTTGCCGACCACCTCCGATAAGGGGGAGATCGGCAGCTCCGACGCCCCGCCATTCCGCACCGTGACTATCTCAGCGCATGCGCCGCCGCATCGGCGAACGAGATGTCGCCCTTGATCTCGCGCATCGCCATGGAAGTGACTGTACGGCGCACGCCGGGCAGCCGGCTGAGCTCGACGCGCAGCATCCGGTCCAGCGCCCTCATGTCGACGGTGACGATCTGCAGCAGATAGTCGGCCTCGCCGGTGGTGGCGTGGCAGCGGCGGATCAGCGGGTGCCTCTTCACCGCCGCCTCGAAGGCGTCCGACACCTCGAAGTCGATCGACACCTGGATGAAGGCCTCGATGCCGAAACCGATCACGGCCGGATCGATGCGCGTGGAATAGCCGCGGATGACGCCGGCATCCTCCAGCGCCTTCACCCGTTTCCAGCAGGGCGTCTTGCTCAGCCCCACCTCCTCGGCCAGCTCGCCGAAGGAAATGCGGGCGTCGCGCTCCAAGGCGGCGATGATCTTGCGGTCGAGGGCGTCCAGCATGGCGCGTTCTCCAATTTGGCGAAAATGGACGAMAAATGTCCTCCGCTTTCCGCCATTTGGATAACAGAAAGGAACAATGTTCAAGCCGAAAGCGCTATCCTTGGCTATCTGCCGAACCATGCCCGCGCGAGGAGGATGAGCCATGGACAAATCGGATTATCACGCCCGCATCGAGACGCCGGAAATGCGCGACTACGGCGTCTATTTGAAAGTCGACCAACTGCTCGCCTGCCAGAAACCGCTGGCCGAGATGGTCAACGCCGACGAATTGCAGTTCCAGGTCGTRCACCAGATCGAGGAGCTGTGGATGAAGCTCATCGCCTACACGCTGGTCGACGTCCTCGATTATCTTGAGAGAGAGGATACGCACCGCATCGTCACGCTGATGGGCCGCGTGCACCGGCTGGTGCGCATGATGACGGCGCAGCTCGATCTTCTGGAGACCATGTCGCCCAAGGAGTACCAGCAGATCCGCCTCGAGCTCGGCAATGGCAGCGGCCAGGAATCGCCGGGCTTCAAGCTCATCCTGCGCCTGCCGCCGGAGCTCTGGCGGGCCTTCAAGCATGCTTACCTCGACGGCCGCGGGCTTTCCGTCGAGGACATCTACGACACCCACTACGATCATGGCGACGCCTATGTCGTGGCCGAGGCGCTGATCGAGTTCGACGAGCTATTCCAGAAATTCCGCGCCAACCACCTCTATCTCATCCACCGCTCGATCGGGCTCGGCGCGAAATCGCTCAAGGGGCGCCCGGTGGAAATCCTCGAAGGCGGCGCCCGCCACCGCTTCTTCCCCGAGCTCTGGGACATACGCTGCGACATGACCGACCGCTGGGGCGCCGCCTACGGCACGGTGCGGGACTCGATCAGCCATCCGCCGCAGGCGAAGGCGGGGTAGGGGCGGCACTTCTCCTTCTCCCCTTGCGGGAGAAGGTGGCCGAGCGAAGCTCGGACGGATGAGGGGTGTTGGACCGAGTGCGCCTTCGCCCATTGACTGCCGGTGCCGGATCTCCCGCCCCTCATTTCTTCCAACACCCCTGATCCGTCTCGGCGCTGCGCGCCGATCCACCTTCTCCCGCAAGGGGAGAAGGGAAGGAGAAAAATTTCCCACCCTTGTCGGAACCTTGGCCCTTGCTCCGTCCTTGGAGCACATCAACTGCATCGGACCCGGAGGGAACATCGTGGAAAATCAATCGGCCTGGCAGACCGCCGCCATTCTCATCGCTCGCCTGATCTTCGCCGCCGTCTTCGCGATGGCCGTCGCCTTCAAATTCATGGGTATGGGGGCCACCGCCGGCTACATCGCCGCCGCCGGTTTTCCGTTCCCGCTGTTCCTCGCCTGGTGCGCGGCGATCCTCGAATTGCTGCTGGTCATCGCCTTCCTCACCGGCGCCTTGTTCACGCCGGCGGCGCTTGTCGCCGCGCTCTACGTGATCTTCCTCGGCTTCGCATTCCACGGCCCGTCGCACTGGGCCGGCAACCAGGCCGAGTTCGGCTTCTTCGTCGACCATTTCACTTTCCTCGCCGGCCTGTTCTTCGCCGCCGTGCACGGCCCGGGCAGCGTGCTTGCCGTCCGGCAGGGCTGGCCGGGCGCGGCGTGAGTATCGCCGGCGGCCCCTTATCCGGCCCCTAGGCGGCCCCCTCTCCCTGTCGGGGAGAAGAGGCAGCGTCAGCGCTGAAAGCCTCCGCTCCCTCGGGGAGAGGTCAGCGAGCGAAGCGGAGGCTGGGTGAGGGGAGGCGTCACATCTGATCGTTGTAGGGCTCCTTCATCTGCCCGACCAGGCGCGCCAGCTTCGAGAAGGACGGCATGTCCGCTTCCGGCTGGCACTGGTTGGCGAGTTCGAGCAGGCGGATCGGGAAGTTGACGGCGTCACGGCTCGACGCCGACATGCCCTCGGACCGCTCTTCCCCGGTCTCGACGGCTTCGGCCTTGCGCAGCGCGATGTCGATCTCCTYGACCGACAGCACGCCCTTGCGCACCAACTGGTGGTTGATGGCGGCGACGGCCATCAGCAGGCCCTCAAGTTGCAGATTGGCTACGTTCATGGCTTTGGTTCCCGTTTGACCCGGTGTGAAACGCGCGAGCGGCTTTTCCGATCCGGGCGAACTTGCTGCATGTCGCCCAAAAGCGGTCTTGGCTTAACGGGGCAAACAAGGATTGAGCCGCGCCAGATGAGTCCCTTTCGGCGCGGCGCGCTTCAGCCCTACGCCTCCATCAGGCGCTGGCCGTATTCGGCCCAGAGCTGCTTGACCTCGCGGCTGCCGAGCGGCGGCGTCGAGCGGTCGCCATAGGAAATGGCGAGGGCGCTCAGATCATACTGGCCGTCGGCCTCTACGATGAAGCGGATCGCCTCACCGAGCGGCCTTGAGTGGAAGATCGGATCCGCCTGGCCCCGGCCGAGGCTGCGTACGCCCGAAATGCTTGCTGGCACATGCCGCATCCGAAAGACGGATGCCATGGCAGGTTTGTCCATGCCCGCTCTCCGCGATTCCAATGCGGGAATGATTCCATAAGGTTCGGCTAATGGCCAGCCTGTGGAAAACGCCGGGCGCGGGGCCTGGCCTCCCTGGCAAATCCATGTGGCGGCGACGACACGGCAGACCGTCTCGCGCCTTATCTGCCGCGTCGACACGGAAGCGACGAGACGGCAAGCCGTCTCGCGCTTCAGCGGTTCCAGTGGCGGAACCAGTCGGGGTCCGGCCGCGCGCTTCTGGCCATGGCGAGGCCGATCAGCACGCCGACCAGTCCACCCATCACCACCGCGCTCGAAATCGTGCCGGGGTTCTCCTGCACGGTTTCGGAAACGCCTTGCGCCTGGGTGCGCAGCTGCTTGGCCGTGCGCGAGGCGCGTTTGGAAGCGCCGTGGTACAAGTCGGAGGCGCGGTCGGCCGCCTCGTGGTACATGTCGGAGGCGCGCTCAGCCGCGCTTTGGTACCAGCCATAGGCCCTTTCCTCGGCCTGGTCGGCCAGCATCCGGTTGAGCCGGCTGACTTCACGCTTCAGCTCCGCGATCTGCTTCTTCATCGCCTCCTGGGAAGCGCCCGAAGACCGTGCGCTACGAGACGGCGCGCTTCTGTTGCGCGCTGCATTCGTCGTGCCCTTGCCGTCGCCTCTTGCGGGACCGGCAGTCCCTATATCATTGTCTGCCATTGGTTTTCTCCCTTTTCTTCATGCAACGGCTGAGGTCCCTCATGGTTCCCGCAAGCGTGCCAGACCGCGAAAGACAAGGGCCGTGGAGCGAACTCCACGGCCCTCTGATCCAACGAAACTCGAATGCTACTTGCCGCAATGGTTGTCATTGACGGTCGGCGCGCTGGTTCCGGGCGACAGGTTGCWGGCATCGGGCTGAGCACCCTGCGGGCCTGGCGCGCAGTTGCGGTCGGCGTTCGAGTTCATGTCGTCGTTCACGGCCGGGCCACTGGTGATGCTGCCGGTCGTGCTCGGATCGACGCTATTGGGAGCGGTCGTCGTCTGGCTGCTGCCAGACGTGCCGCTTGTGTCGCCTGAGCCCATGCCTGAACCCATGTGGCCGCTGCTCTGGGCCATCGCCGCCGTGGCAAGACCGATCGTGAGCGTCGAAGCCGCAAGGATAGTTTTAAACATGCTTTTCTCCTTTTCTTGACGAAAGGTCGTCGCGTCGCAAAGGGATCGTCGCGGCGCGACGAGAGCCAACCGCTCGGGCCGGCCATGGTTCCGACAAAACCGCGCCCCTGCGGCGACCTGTCCCGGTCAGGCGTTTTCGTTGCAGGTGCCGGCTAGGCCGCGAGCTAGGAAAATTTGCCTAATTGCTATTGCCCGGTGAGGGCAGCTCTGCTATGATTTTATCTATGGTGCTGATTTGCGCCGACGACCCGCCGCCCCGGCGGGTTTTTCGTATTCGCAATTTTTCAAGCAGGAGACATCGGCGGGACAGCGCCCCCCTCTGTCCTGCCGGACATCTCCCCCGCTTGGGGGGAGATCGGATGTCGCGCGGCTTTCGCCGATCGCCAACGTTGCAGGAATGGCGCCTTCGGCGAAGCCGGCAATCTCCCGAGATGGCCGGCAGGCCAGAGGGGGGCGGGAAGCAACGCGACGCTTCCGATTTGCCAGCACCGCCCGAGGCCTCATGYCACGCTATGCCACCATCATCGCCGGCGACGACGGTACGGAGATCGTCAGCGCCATCGGCGAGTTCGAGTCTTTCGGCCTGCCGCGTCGTGCCGGCCGCGTCGAGGAAGTCCCACCGGGCGTGCGCATCGGCATGGTGCGCGGCGGCCCGGTCGATGCCGTCGCCGGCTTCGGCTTTCCGCGCCAGGGCCCGGACCATTCGGCGATCGCGGCCGCCACGGCGAAGCTGAAGACAGGAGTAGCACCAGCGCCGAAGCTGCCGATCTCCCCCCAAGTGGGGGGCGCTGTCCCGCCAGCCTCGGCAATAGGCACGGCTGCATCCCACCAGGCCGCGCTGCCAAAGCCAGCCCGCGCCAAGACGCGCAAAAAGCCAGCCCGCGCAAAGACGCGCAAGAAGCCGGCGCGCAAGGCCGCCAAGGTGCGGAAGGTCTGTTCCGCAAGAGCATCAACATCCGAAGCGGCGAACCATGGCTGACAGCGCAGGCAAGGCCCGGCGCAAGAGCGCCGGTGCGAGGACCGCAAGAGCGAAGCCTGCCGCCGCCGCAACGGCTGCCCGGCCCAAGCGCTCCAAAAAGACGCTGGGCGACGATTTCGCCATTGCCCTTCGCGCCGATTTCCGCGCCCATGGCGCCGGCGTCATCGCCGCGGTGCGGGCGGAAAAGCCCGACCAGTATCTGAAGGTCGTGCTGTCGATGCTGCCCAAGGATTTTTCACAAGATCTCGATGTCAACAGTAACAGTCTCGAGCGGTTGAGCGATGAGGAGATCCGCAGCCGCATCCGCGGCCTCGAAGCGATCGTCCGGCCGTTCCTCGATGATGCGGACCTATCTGGCGCTGTTGGAGGAACTGGACCGGCGAAGTCGCCGTAACCAGCTGGCCGCCTACGCGCCTTATGAAAGGCAGGCCGAATTCCATGCCGCGGGCGCGACAAATCGCGAGCGCCTGTTCATGGCCGGCAACCAGCTCGGCAAGACCAGGGCAGGGGGCGCCGAATGGGCCATGCACCTTACCGGCCGCTACCCCGACTGGTGGGTGGGCAAGGTATTCGACACCCCGGTCCGGCTCTGGGCGGCGGGCGTCACTGGGGAAGGCACGCGCGACAATCCGCAGCGCGTGCTGGTCGGCCCGCCGCAGCAGCAGGCCGCTTGGGGAACCGGCATGATCCCGGCCGACGCCATCGCCGAAACGGTGATGGGCCGCAATGTTCCCGGTGCGATCGACAGCCTCGTCCTGCGCTGGGGCGGGGGCGGCGACGTGCAGCCGGGCGAAAGCGTGCTCTCCTTCAAGTCCTACGAGAAGGGCCGCGAGAAATGGCAGGGCGAGACGCTGCACGGCCTCTGGTTCGACGAGGAGCCGCCGCTCGACATCTATTCCGAGGGCCTCACCCGCACCAACGCAACGGGCGGCATCACCATCGTCACCTTCACGCCGCTGCTCGGCATGTCGGATGTGGTGTTGCGGTTTTTGTCGGCTGAAGAGGTGGAGACAAGAACCAAGGTTTGAGTTCGACGCTTCTGGCGTTTGYGCCGCCCCTCATGCCGCGACCTTCTCCCCGTATGGTGACGGGGAGAAGGGGCTGGAAGCGACGCCTGCGCCACCTTCTGCACCGCCGGCGATTAGCGAAACCATCGGCGAGATCGTCCCTCTCCCCGTCACTGTACGGGGAGAGGATGCCGGCAGGCAGGTGAGGGGCAGCGCCGGCGTTGGCGCTTTCTGCCGCTTGTTGACCAAAAGGCAGCCACTACGCCCGGCTGTCAAAACGCTTTCGACCCCTTATGGTGCACGTGATTTGCCTGCCGTGAGGGGTCGAGAATGTATGTAGGCCGTTCCTATAAGTTGCTGGACTTCGCGCTCTGGTCGCGGCGCAGCGTCATCTACATGGTCGTGGTGAGCGGATTGGCGATCGCGGCCTACCGCCTGCCGGCGACCGCCGGATTTTCCGTGCCATGGTCGATCGTGCTGGTGCTCGGCACCACGGTGTCGCTCGTCGCCGGCTTCAAGAATTCGCAGGTGTTCACCCGCGCTAATGAGGCCCTGCAGTCCTTTTCGCAGATCACCGCGAGCAGCCGGATGTGGTCCGGCTTGTGCCGGGATTTCATGGATGCCGCGATGGCCAGGCGGCTCATCCATCGCCACCTTGCCTGGCTGACGGCGCTGCGCTTCGCATTGCGGCGGCCGATGCCGTGGGAATCGCTGGCGAAAGCAGCCAATATCGAGTTCCGGAAGCGGCGCTATMACATCCAGGAAGACAAGACTTCGCTTGCCGACGAACTGCGCGCTCTGCTGGGCGAGGAAGCTGACAGCGTGCTMAAATCGCCACAGCCGGCAATAGCCCTTCTCGAGATGCAATCGGCTGAGGTCAACGGGCTGCTCAAGGGATCCGCCATTCCGACGCAGGTCTATTCCGAGCTTATGAAACTTGTTCGCGACTTCCACGACCAGCAGGCGCGTTGCGACCGCATCAAGAACAATCCCTATCCCCGGCAATACGCGATCGTCAGCTCGATCTTCATGATCATCTTCTGCACCTTGCTGCCGTTCGGCATCGTCCCGGTCTTTGCCGATATGGCGAAGCTGGGCGGCGTGCTCGGCGCGGTTTCGATCTGGCTCACCATCCCGTTCAGCGCGCTTCTGGGATGGGTCTACATGTCGCTCGACCTGGTCGGCGAGAGCAGCGCCAATCCCTTCGAGGGCGGCGCCAACGACGTGCCCATCTCGCAGATCTGCCGCGACATCGAGATCGAGCTGCGCAGGGGGCTTGGGGAAACCAGCCTGCCGGCGCCGCTGCCGGCGTTGAATGATATCGCGACGTGAGGTCTCCAACTCCTCGCCCCGCGCGAAGCGGGGGGAGAGGTGGCCGCGCAGCGGCCGGAGAGGGGTCTTCGTGGGGAGATTCGCTTGACGAATAGCCTCCGGCCCTTTCACCAAAACGCCGGCGCTGCCCCGCTCCGTCGCGGCTGCGCCGCGCCACCTCTCACCCACTTGCGCAGGGGGCGAGGATACCGGAGCAAAAGACGGATGAGATCCGATCAGGGGTATTTGCTGCCCGCGAGCTGCCTGGCCCGGCCCTCAGGAGTGGTTGCTTTACGAGTTAGCGGACCACACAAAATACTTTCCGCGCCTGTATACCGATTGAAATAGATCATGCAGGACTTATTTGGAGTATCAGGAATACAAACTTCTCGTTTGTATCCAGCCCATCCATTTGCGACCATTCTGCAGGTCTTTTTACTCGTATCATACGGAACATTCGACTGATTGACGCATGYCGATGCACTGGCTGCAATGGCCACGATGACTGCTATGCGGATCATGTATCTCCCCCCAAGCCGCCAGCAGCTTTGCACTGATGAACAGTATTATCAATGGCAGTTGCTCATCACGGCAGATAATTACGGCACGCTAATATGTCCCGACACGTCACCTTCATGACCATCGACGATGCCGGCCACTATAGCCCCGAGCAGCGTGCCGAGATTATCGCCGCCTATCCCGAGCATGAGCGGGAAGCGCGCGCGAAAGRCATTCCGGTGCTGGGCTCCGGCCGCATCTTTCCGGTGGCGGAGGAGATGATTGCCTGCGAGCCCTTCAAGCTGCCGCGCTGGTGGCCGCGCATCGGCGCGCTCGATTTCGGCTGGGATCACCCTTCCGCCGCTGTCGAACTCGCCTGGGATACCGAAGCCGATATCGTCTACGTCACCAAGGCCCATCGCGCCGCGCAGCAGACGCCGGCGATGCAGGCGCTGGCGCTGAAAGCCTGGGGCGAATGGCTGCCCTTCGCCTGGCCGCGCGACGGCCGCCGCGAGACGCTGGAAGGCGCCGGCGTGGCTTTGGCCAAGCAATATGAAGCACATGGGCTGAACATGCTTTCGGGCCACGCCCGCTTCGCGGACGGCTCGGTCTCGGTCGAGGCCGGACTGATGGAGATGCTCGACCGCATGCAATCCGGCCGCTTCAAGGTTTTTTCGACGCTCCACGTCTGGTGCTTCTATTGGGACGCCGTGCAAGGCGCCGGGCTTCCCGACGGCATCGACTACGCCGTCTTCGATTTCGCTGTGAACAGCGGGCCGGGCAGGGCGGCCAAATACCTGCAGGCCGCGCTCGGCGTGGCTGAGGACGGCAGGATCGGCCCAGTCACTCTCGTGGCGGCCCGGGCGAAGCCCGCCGGCTTCGTCATCGACGCGCTCTGCGACGCGCGGCTCGCCTTTCTCCAGCGGCTGCCCACTTGGCCGACCTTCGGCAAGGGCTGGAGCGCGCGCGTTGCGTCCGTGCGCGCACAGGCGCTGCTCATCTCCGCCCAGCCTGATGCGATCGTCCAGCCTTCGTCGCAGGCGCCGGCATCCGCCACGGAACAGCCTGCCGCCGGCACCGCTGACGGCGATGGCGCCGCACCGGCCGTTCCGGCGGCGCCGGCGTCGTCCGGCAAGACGGGCGTGCTCGTGCTCATCGCTCTGGCGCTCGGCTCGGCCGCCGCCTGGGCCGCGCATCTTCCCTGCAATCTCTTCGGAGTGCGCTGCCAATGATCGCCGTCATCATCCGCATCGCCTTGCGCTACGGCGCCGGCATCCTCGTGGCGCGCGGCCTGCTTGGCGCCGGCGACGCCGCGGCGCTTTCGGCCGATCCCGACATCCAGATGGCGCTCGAAACCGGTATCGGCCTGGCAGTCAGCCTTGCCACCGAGGCCTGGTACGCGCTCGCCCGAAAATTCCCCTGGTCGAAGTAGGAGGGGCAAATGGTCGAGGTCTTCACCGAACTCATCCGCCGGGCCTTGCCCTGGGTCATCGGCGCGCTGCTCCTTGTCGCCGCCCTCGTCGTCTGGTGGCTGTCATGACGGCGCTGCTGTCCTTCCTCTCCGGAAATCCGGCGATCCTCGGCGTGCTGGCGTCCTTCATCGCCGCACTTGGCTGGGGCTTTCACCAGCGGCAGGCCGGGGCGCGGGCCGAGCGCGAGCGGCAAGCCAAAGCAGAAGCGGCCGCCCGCGCGCTCGCCGACCAGGTCGACAACGACATCGGCGCGCTGCCGGCCGATGCGGTCAAGAAGGAGCTGAAATCATGGGCAAGGGACTGATCGCGGCCGTCCTCGTCGCCGCGCTAGGCGGCTGTGCCACGGCCAAGGGCGGCTTCTGTGCCGTTTCCGCGCCGCTGCGCCTCTCCGCCAAGGCTGTCGATTCGCTCTCGGACGAGGAGGCGAGGGCGCTACTCGCCCATAACCGCAAGGGCGAAAAACTCTGCGGCTGGAGGCCCTGATGCACGACATCTTCGATCTGCTCGGAGTCAAGGGCCAGGTGGTGGCCGCCGGTCTTGCCGGCGGCGTGCTCAGGGCGCTGTCGCGCCATCGCTACAAGCTGCGCGAGATGGTGGCCTCGCCGATCTGCGGGGCGCTCGCCGCCGCCTATCTGACGCTGCCCGTGGTCGCCTGGATCCAGGCGAGCGGCCTGCCGATGCCCGACGCCGCCGACGACACCACCACGCTCGCCGCCGCCTTCCTGATCGGCGTCTCGGCCATGTGGATCTCGGATATCGTCTTCGAGGTGGTGGTGCGACGGTTCAAGCCGGCGTCCGAGGAATAGCAGCCGGCGCGGCACGGGCGCCGCCCATCCAGGTCCGCTCGCCGGCGATCTCAACCGGCAGCAAAGATTCTCCAAACCCCGTGAACCAATTCGCGCTGCCGGGCGACGCATAAGTGCAAATGAACACTATGCACCATGGAGATTTTCCGATGACTGCAATCCTGCGCAATGCACTTCTTGCCGCTGTGGCCATGTCGGCCCTGGCCGGCTCCGCGATGGCCGGCCAGCGGGCGGCTGTCTACGAATGCGACAACACGCCGACCAACATGCTCTGGGCCGGCCGCTGCTGCGGCGTCGGCGATGCCAACTGCCTGGGTGGCGAAAGCCATGGCCATGACAGGGGCAACCCCGGCAGGGGCGACAAGGGCGGAAACGACAAGGGGCCCAAGTGAGGCTGATCCAAGGAAATACCGATGCTCGCCGGTCTGCCCGACCGGCGAGCATCGGCTGTGGGCCGGCGCCGCACTCGGTTCTCCTAAGCACCCCAGCCGCTTGAGCGGCTGGACGAAGCAAGCCACAATCCCCACCTATGGAGAATTCCACAGGAGGTTTGAGATGGCTTCTTCCGAACGCGCGATCCTGGCCGGCGGCTGCTTCTGGGGCATGCAGGATCTGATCCGCCGCTTCCCCGGCGTGATCTCCACCCGGGTCGGCTACAGCGGCGGCGACATGCCGAACGCAACCTACCGCAATCACGGCACCCATGCCGAGGCAATCGAGATCGTCTTCGATCCAGCCAGGACCAGTTTCCGCACGCTGCTCGAATTCTTCTTCCAGATCCATGACCCGACGACCAGGAACCGTCAGGGCAACGATGTCGGCATGAGCTACCGCTCGGCGATCTTCTACGCCAGCGACGAGCAGAAGCGCGTCGCCGAGGACACCATCGCCGATGTCGACGCCTCCGGCCTGTGGCCGGGCAAGGTTGTCACCGAGCTTGCGCCAGCCGGTCCCTTCTGGGAGGCCGAGCCCGAGCATCAGGATTATCTGGAGCGCTATCCCAACGGCTACACCTGCCATTTCGTCCGGCCGGGCTGGAAACTTCCGGCCCGCGAAAAGGCGGCAGCGTCATAAATCGGCGACTGCGCACCGCAGTCCTTGGCCATGAATTCGCCCGCCACGCCGCAAGGCGTGGCGGGCTTTTTGCGTTTCAGGCTGGCTTTCCGGATTGCTGGTAAGCGGACTCACCCCTTGGCCCGGCGATTCTCGTTCTCGTGGTTGCCGATCCAATGGGCTCGGATGCGGTCGCTGGCCTCGAGATAAGCCATGTCTATGAGATAGGTCAGAAGCTTTTCGCCATCGGCCTCGGCCTTTTGGCGAAGCTCCCGCAAGATCCCCTGCGCAAACTGCAGGTTTTCCATTTTGCTTGGCTGGTTCATTGCTGCCTCAATGTCTGACTGGAAAAGTTGGCTTGCTATACTTGTACGAAGATTGTGGTCTGATTAACAGAGAAGCTGATCCCGGTTGCATCCGCGCTCGATCGACGAAGCCGTTGGACATTGCGCGGAAATGTCGATATTTTGTGACCCAATCGGGTAGCAATCATGCACGAAGACGAGGGCAGCACTCCCGCCAGGCTGCAAGCTATGCTTGACGCGATTGCCAAGAGCGAGCCCGTGAGCCAGAGCGGACAGGCAGATGTCGGCCGGCTGAAGGCCGACGCCGCCAAGGCGGCCAATGTGCTGATCGAATTCTATGGCGATGCCGCGCTGGAGCGCGCCAGGCTCATCGAACGTCGTTCGCCCCAGTCGTATTTCGCGCGCATGGTAACGGCCGAGGTTGCCAGACGCGGCAGGCCCCCGCCGAGAAACTAGCCCGGAAACCGGCAAAGAAACCGGCGAAGATCGCTTCAGGACGATTTGCGCCTCCTCGATTTCTCGCCGAGCCCCTGCTGGATTTCTTCCTGGATGTTGTCCAGGAGGTAGGCCAGCATGTCGTTCCCGATCGACTGCGCGATCTCCTTGGCCTGCTCGACATGGTTGTGGATTTCATGCAGCGAGTGCTCCTCGCTCGCGGCGTCCTGCGTCAGGTCGACGAACCAGCCGAGATAGAGCGCCGGCTCGGCGACGCCGTCGACATGGCATTGGCCAACGGCCAGAATCTTGCRCAGCCCCATCTTCCGTGAGCGGACTCCGTAGACCTCGCGAAAGCCCGACCTGTGCTCGACCGCCTTGCGGATCGCCAGCCGAACCCTCGGCTGGTCTTCCCGCTCTATGCCTTGCATGTATCTTTCCAGAGGCGCGCCCTGCGAGAATTCCTCGAGCGTCAGGTCGAAATAGGCGGCCAGATTTGCGTCGCCGTAGACGCGGTCGCGCTTGATATCCCAGGTCCAGAACCCGTCGATCGATGGATATCGCATATGCACGTTGCGGCCGCGTTCAGGCGCCCACGTCATGAAAACCRCCCAGCCCGGGTTCAAGCGTCGTGAATACTATGTCGAAAAGTTCAAATAAACAAAGTTGGCCYTTTGTACAAGTCCGGAAATCATTGGTGAACTGCTTGCGCGCACAGTTTTTGTGCATAGTTCCCATGACAGAAATATGAATAAAAAATTCTCTCGCTGAAACGATAATCACTTCGTGGCCGCAATGGAAGCGTCACGCTTCACGCCATAAGCAAAGGGCCGTGAGATCGAAACAACCTCGAAGGCTGTCTTCGTCGGGTAGCGCGGTCAAGGGAGAGCATTCTAGCGATCTTGCAAGGCCGGCGCGGTGATGCTGGTAAGTTGCCTGAGCCGCGCCGGCCAGAGCGGCCTCCAAATGTATTGCCGCTTCCGAAATGCTAACGGCCATCGGCGCTCCGGCAAACACACCTGTGGTTGAAAATGCGCGAACGTCAAGACGAAGGCACGGTCCGGCGCCGGGTGGCTGGTCCTTCCCGGCCTATTGCCGGGCCCGCCGGGACCGAAGCTTTGTTGGCCTGGGATTTCGCCTGGCGCCAGGATCCAAGGCATGTCGCCGAAAGTGGGCAGCGCTTTTGGGAAACCGGTATGCATAATGCCAAGACTTGCAGCGCGCCGCCTGAATCCGGTTCAGCGCGACGCTTCAGGCCCATTTCCGGTATGGCTCCCGCCCAGGTTCGCCAGCGTCGGCCGCCGAATCGTCGGCGGTCCTGTCACGCTCGAACTGCCGCGCCTCCGGCAGGGGATGCAACCATTGCTCGCGTCGGCCGATCCACAGCTCGTAGCCGGGCTCCAGCCCTACCGTCGGCGCAACGTCCAGGCTGCCGATCATCACCTCGACCTCGTCCTCGCCGACCGATGGCAAGCGGCTGCCGCAGGTCGGGCAGAAGCTGCGTCCGCCATAGCTGCTGGTGATCCCCGTGCTCTCGAATGCCTGGCGCGGCCAAATGGCAAAGGTCTGGTAGGCCGACCCGCTGGTTTTGCGGCAGTCCTTGCAGTGGCAAAGGCCGACCCGGAGCGGCTCGCCGGTCACCCGGAACTGGACGCCGCCGCACAGGCAACTGCCGCTGCGCATGATATCGTTGGACATGGCCGTTCCTCCTTGTCCACGCCGAAGGCCAAAGTCCGCGCGATGCAAGCCGAGTCCTGGCATCGCCCGGGCCGCTGTCGGCTACAATTCATGCCAGGCGGTGACGGTTCCAACTTGCCTGGGAAAGGCGACGCGATCCTCAATTCGGGAAAGTGAAGACCGGCTCCTCGCAGCGATAGACGCGGCACTGGCCGTCCCGGGTCGGAACGGAGATCGACATCGGCACTTCTGGCCAGTCGCATTCATTGCCGAACTGGCGCACAAAACGATCATAGGTGTCGGGCCCGGTGGTCAGCACCGCGGCGTGCCGGCCCTGGATCAGCGCCTGCGTCTCGGCGCAGGTCATGGCGCGCGTGTCGGGCCGGGCATGGGCGCCTGTGGCCCACAATATCGTGCCGGCAGCAAGGCCGATCGTCAGGCGTTTCATGGGGACCTGGGCTTTCCGTCGTGGCTTGCGGCAAGCGAATATGCATCGCCGCTAGAACACTGCAAGGTATTTGAGCAGCGATACGATGCCGATGACGATGACGACGATCTGGGCGATCTGCCTGGTACGGCCGTCGAGCGGCAGGCGCTGCACGAGATAGAGCACAAGGATCACCACCAGGAATGTGATGAGGATGCCTATCAGAACCGATGCGCCCATTTGCTTGCCTCCTTCTTGCCCTGAAGCGGGCTCTACCCAACGTTGCCGGCTCGGCAATAGTTCCGGACGGGTCCGGCTCGACGCAAAACATGTATTGCGGAACACGAAGAGGTGCGGAGCGTTGATTCAGCACTTTCGAATGCTGCGGATGGAAGATGAAGGACGTTTTCAGCACCGCCGCAATCATAGCGTCGATCGCTGTCGTCATCGCGCTCATGTTGTTGGCTCCCAAGGGCTTCGAGGCCAATCCGGGTCCTGTCGTGAYGTCCGACCAAATCGATTTGCAATAGAATATATTTAAGAATTGTGCTGGAACATACGCGCGTTTCTGAAGTTATTCATCTCAAAACGAGTGCAGATTGCGTAGTAGAAAGGAAATGGGCCATGAGCCTCCTTGGTACAGTTCTCATCATTATTCTCATTCTTGCTTTGCTTGGTGGCCTAGGCGGAATTGGCGGCGGGCCGTTCTATGGTACAGGTTACTATGGCGGTGGTGGCCTTGGACTTCTCCTCGTCATCGTGATCATCCTGGTGGTGCTCGGACGGCTCTGATCGCGTCCGGCGAGGCAGGAAGGCGCGTGGAGTAACGAAGCCTCGGAAACCATGCCAAAATCAGCGAGCACCCCGGTTGGACGGCGGACTCCTCCAGAGGAGCGTCAAGCGCTTCGGCCTTCGCGTCCCTCGCATTCCAGGCACACCACACTGTGTCCCGGGCAGTTCAGCCGATGCGTCCCTTCCGGGCAGCAATGGCCGTTGGAACTGACCCAGCGGGCGCAAATGAAGACTTTCCTCGCGCCGTGGCAGCGCGGRCACTCCGTCGAGGGCACCGCTCTCTCCTTGGGCGAGATGCGATGCCCCCCTTCAACGACCGTGTTCATCCGTTTAGTCCCCAACGACTGGATTGTCGGTCCGGTATATTTTGGCAAAACATTACATTAGCCGTCTGCGATATAAAAGCCCGGGGGACGGATAACGAAAGTTTCAACAACCAGCGCTTCCCCTTTGCGTTGCCCTCGCTAAAGGTGGTCCCGCGAACGCACGGACAGATTCYGGCGGGCAGGGCAGGGCGAACGGGAACATCTGGCGATGACATGGACGGGGGCGGGCGCGCTTTTCATCCTCGTGCTCACCTATGCCGGCGTCGCCATAGGCCGCATTCCGGGTCTCAGGCTCGATCGCGCCGGCATCGCGCTGCTCGGGGGTGCGGCCATGATCGCCATCGGCGCGATCGGCATGGAGGACGCCTACCGCGCCATCAATTTCGACACCATCACGCTGCTTCTCGGCATGATGATCGTCGTGGCGCATCTGAAGGTGTCCGGCGCCTTCCGCGCCCTTGGCGGCTTCGCGATCGAGCATGCGCACGCGCCCTTCATGCTGCTCGTCATGGTGACGCTTCTGACCGGCGTGCTCTCGGCCTTCCTCGTCAATGACGCGATCTGCCTGGTGATGGCGCCGATCGTCGTCCACGTCACCCGCGTCATCAGGCGCAACCCGGTGCCCTATCTCATTGCCACCTGCACGGCTTCCAACTGCGGCAGCGTGGCAACCATCACCGGCAACCCGCAAAACATGGTGATCGGCGCGCTGTCCGGCATTTCCTATCCGGCGTTCACGGCGGCGCTTGCGCCGGTGGCGCTATTCGGCCTCATCGCCGTCATCGTCATCATCCGCATCGTCTACCGCGCCGAATTCTCGCGGCCCGCGGAACTCAGCCCCGAGGTCTATCGCGGCCGCATGCTGCCCGGACAGGTGCTGAAGGCGACCATCGTCTGCGTCGCGCTGGCGGTCRCCTTCTTCGCCGGCGTGCCGGTCGCCAAGGCGGCGCTGATCGCCGGCGCCTTCCTGCTGGTCACCCGCGCGATCAAGCCGCACCGCATCTACCGCGAGGTCGACGGGCCGCTGCTCTTCATGTTCGCCGGCCTGTTCGTGGTGGTGGCCGGCGCCGAACGCACGCTGCTCAACCCCGACACGATCGCCTGGGCGAAGAATATCGGCCTCGACGATGTCTGGTGCCTCTCCGGCTTCACCGCGGTGCTTTCCAACATCATGAGCAACGTGCCGGCGGTGCTGGCGCTCAGGCCCTTCATCCCGGGCCTTGAGAACCCCGAGCGCGCCTGGCTGGTCGTGGCGATGAGCTCGACGCTGGCCGGCAATTTCACGCTGCTCGGATCCGTCGCCAATTTGATCGTCGCCGAACAGGCGAGGGCGGCGGGCAAGCAACTCTCCTTCATGGCCTTCTTCAAGGTCGRCCTGCCGCTGACCCTGCTGACGCTCGCCTTCGGCACGGCGTGGCTGGCGCTGGCGTCGTAAGCGTTGCGAGTGCTCCGGGCGGCACCGGTCAAGGCATCATCTCGGCCTGCGGGGCGGTCATCGGAGCCATGTTCAGGTTGAGATGGGCCATGATCCAGACCGAGCCGATCACGACCAGTGCGACGATCAGCACGCCGAAGGCGAGCGCCAGCACGTTGTTGGTGTTGTCGGGCCCCGTGGTGATGTGCAGGAAGAAGACGAGATGGACACCCATCTGCGCGATGGCCAGCACCACCAGGGCCGAGATCACCGCCGGCTGGTAGATCAGCTCGGTTTGCGCGGCGAGGAATGAGGCAATGGTCAACAGGATCGCCAGGCCGAAGCCGAGCAGATAGCCCGACAGGCCGCCCGCCAGCTCGTGCTCGGTGATGCTCTCTTCGCCCGGCGCAGTATCGTGGCGGTCGAGCTCCTCTTCGATCCGGCTTTCGATGTCGCTCATGGCGATGCTCCCAGGAGATAGACCAGGGTGAAGATGGCGATCCAGATGATGTCGAGCGCGTGCCAGAACAGCGCGAAGCAATGAAGCCGCCGCAGCAGGTCCGGCCGAAAACCCTTCACCCAGAGCTGCGCCATCATGGTGCCGAGCCAGAGCAGGCCGAGCCCGACATGAGTGCCGTGGCAGCCGACCAGGGCGAAGAAGGCGGACAGGAAGGCGCTGCGCGAAGGGCCTGCCTGTTCGTGCGCCATCGTCGCGAACTCCTGCACCTCGAGGAACAGGAAGGCGGCGCCGAGCAGGCCGGTGACGAGCAGCCAGAACTGGGTGGCGGCGACTGACCGGCGATGGGTCGCGAGCATCGCAAGCCCGCCGGTGAAGCTCGAGGTGAGCAGCAGCCCCGTCTGCGCCGCGACGCGCGTAAGCTCGAACAGCTCCTTGCCGCTCGGTCCGCCGGCCGTCGCCTTGGACAGGACCGCAAAGGACGCGAAGAAGGCCGAGAACATGATGATGTCGGACAACAGGAAGATCCAGAAGCCGTAGGCGACCGTGACGAATTTCGAAGCCGGCCCGCCCTTGCCATGGCCCGTCGCCGGGAACAGGCCGTGTCCATGTCCGCCATGACCGTGCCCGCCGGACCGGTGCGGATCGCGTGCAGCGCTGCCAGCCGTGATGTCGCTCATGCCACACGCTCCCGCCTGCGCAGCCAGGCGAGCTGCGCGGCCTTGCCGTCGCGATCGATGCGCTCGACCTCCTTTGCGGGGATCTCGTAGTCGCCATGCTCGCGCCAGGCGAAGACGACGAAGGTGGCGTAGGCGCCGAGGAAGCCGACGATCGCCAGCCACCAGATGTGCCAGATCAGCGCGAAGCCGATCAGCGTGCTGAAGAAGGCGGCGACGAAACCCGTCGGGCTGTTGCGCGGCATCTCGACCGGCTCATAGCTTTCCTTTTCGTCCGGRCCTTGGCCGTCCAGCGCCCGCTCCTTGACGGTCCAGTAGGGCTCCTCGTTCTCGACATAGGGCAGGTGCGCATAGTTGAAGAAAGGCGGCGGGGAGGACGTCGACCATTCCAGCGTGCGACCGTCCCAGGGGTCGCCCGTCTCGTCGCGCAGCTTGTCGCGATGCCTAATCGAGACGACGAGCTGCGCGATCTGGCACCCGGCGCCGACGACCATCACCGCGATGCCGATGGCGGCCACGATCAGCCACGGCGTCCACAGATCCATGTCGATATGCTGGAGGCGGCGCGTCATGCCGAGCAGGCCGACGATATAGAGCGGCACGAAGACCAGCACGTAGCCGGCGAGCGTGAACCAGAACGCGGCCTTGCCCCAGCCTTCATGCAGCCGGAAGCCGAAGGCCTTCGGGAACCAGTAGGTGATGCCGGCGAAGGCGGCGAACAGCACGCCCGAAATGATCACATTGTGGAAATGCGCCACGAGGAAGAGCGAGTTGTGCAGCATGAAGTCGGCCGGCGGAACGGCGAGCAGCACGCCGGTCATGCCGCCGACGATGAAGGTGGTCACGAAGGCCAGCGCCCACAGCATCGGCGTGTCGAAGCGCACGCGCCCGCCATACATGGTGAAGAGCCAATTGTAGATCTTGACCCCGGTGCCCACGGCGATGACCGAGGTGGCGATGCCGAATGCCGCGTTCACGTCGGCCCCGGCGCCCATGGTGAAAAAGTGGTGCAGCCAGACCATGAAGGAGACGATGCAGATGAACATCGTCGCCGCGACCATCGAGCGGTAGCCGAACAGCGGCTTCGAAGAGAAGGTCGAAAAGATCTCGGAATAGATCCCGAAGGCGGGCAGCACCAGTATGTAGACCTCAGGATGTCCCCAGGCCCAGACGAGGTTGACGAACATCATCTGGTTGCCGCCGGCTTCATTGCTGAAGAAGTGGAAGCCGAGATAGCGGTCGAGGGTCAGCATGGYGAGCGTCGCGGTGAGGATCGGGAAGGCCGCCACGATCAGCAGGTTGGAAGCGAGCGAGGTCCAGCAGAACATCGGCATGTGCAGATAGCCCATGCCGGGCGCGCGCATCTTGAGGATGGTGGTCGCCAGGTTGACGCCGGTGAGCAGCGTGCCGACGCCGGAGATCTGGATCGACCAGAGATAATAATCGACGCCGACTCCAGGCGAGTAGGTCGTCTCCGACAGCGGCGCATAGGGGAGCCAGCCGGTGCGCGCGAACTCGCCGACGACCAGCGAGATGTTGACCAGAAGCGCGCCGGTCGCCGTCAGCCAGAAACTCACCGAATTCAGCGTCGGGAAGGCGACGTCGCGAATGCCGAGCTGCAGCGGCACGACGAAATTCATCAGCCCGATGACGAAGGGCATCGCGGCGAAGAAGATCATGATCGTGCCGTGCGCCGAAAAGACCTGGTCGTAGTGCTCCGGCGGCAGGTAGYCCGGCCCGTGGATGGCGAGCACCTGCTGGGTGCGCATCATGACGGCGTCGACGAAGCCGCGGAAYAGCATCAGCGCCGCCAGCACCATGTACATGACGCCGATGCGCTTGTGGTCGACCGAGGTGATCCACTCGTGCCAGAGATAGGGCCAGTATCCTTTCACCGTGACCCAGATCAGCACCGCGACGGCCGCCAGGAAGACGATGAGGGCAGCGCCCAGCGGGATGGGTTGATCGAAGGGAATGGCCGACCAGTCGAGCTTGCCGAGCATCGTCATCCTCCCACTTTCGGCTGCGGCTGCTGGGTCTTCGCCTTGAATTTCGGGCTTACCTGTGTCTCGCCGCCGGCGGTTTCGGCGGGTCCGGGGCCCGGCGGCAGCGTCTGGTGCGCGATCGCGTCGAACAGGCCGGGCTGCACATGGCCGAAGGAGGCCGGCGGCGCATTGATGCTCTGCCGGGCAAGATCGCGATAGGCGCTGGCGTTGAGCACGCCGCCCCCGCTATGCAGGGAAGAGATCCAGCGGGAAAAAGCGTCGGCCGAGACCGCCCGCACGCGGAAATTCATGTCGGAAAAACCGTCGCCGCTGAAATGCGCCGACAGGCCGAAATAATCGCCCTCGCGGTCGGCCTGCAGGTTGAGCTCGGTCTGCATGCCGTTCATGACATAGACCATGCTGCCGAGCTGCGGCACGAAGAAGGTGTTCATGACGCTGCCCGAGGTCAGCTTGAAGCGCACCGGCACGCCGGCCGGGATGACCAGCTGGTTGACCGTCCCGACGCCCTGGTCCGGGTAGAGGAACAGCCACTTCCAGTCGAGGGCCACCACCTGGATGTCGAGCGGCGGCTTGATGGAGGCGATCGGCCGGCGCGGGTCGAGGTGGTAGGACCCATAATAGATCAGCCCGCCGAGGAAGAGGATGGTGAGCGTCGGAATCGACCAGACGATCAGCTCGAGGCGGCCCGAATAGGTGAATTCCGGATCGTAGCGGGCGTTGCGGTTCGAGGCGCGGAACATCCAGGCAAACAGAAGCAGCGCCACCAGCGTCGGAACGACGATGACCAGCATGACCGCCAGCGAGTTGAGCAGGATCGTGCGGTTGCCCGTGCCGATCGGCCCCTGCGGGTCGAGCACCCCTCCGGCGCAGCCGGAGAGCGTTGCGATCCAAGCTATCCAGAGCGGCGGGCGGCCTCGCCTTGGTTCGGGGAACGACAACACGGAACGGATCACGCACGGCGGGTCGGTGGGACGTGATCGCTGCGAACGGCGCGTCGTCGGCGCGGGGCGCCCAGGCCCTGTCTCTTGAGAAACTCGCGCCGGTGAGAGGCGCGTTCCGCGGTACCATTCATTCCGAAGTCTCCCCGGATGCCGTGGCACTCCTGCCAGCACCGGCCAACTGCGGAACGGGGGCACCCGACCCAAGCATCTGCCGCTTGTTCCGCAGAGGCGGTCTGCCCGATCGTTGTACGGGCAGTGGTAGAAATAGGGCAGGGCTGCGGCCCGACCAGCGCCGCCTCCACGGGCGCGAGATCGCCGATCGGCCCACCGGGGAGGTGACAAGCCGCGCGCCGCGTGCATTGGTATGGTGCCGCAACCTGTAYCGATCGGGGAGAGAGCCTTGTCCGAGATTGCAACCATCCTTTCCATCCTCGGCGTTTTCCTGCTGGGCGCGATGAGCCCCGGGCCGAGCTTCGTCGTCGTCTCGCGCATCGCGGTGGCCGGCGAGCGCACCGACGGCCTGGCGGCCGCCATCGGCATGGGCATCGGCGGCTTCATCTTCGCCACCATCGCGGTCGCGGGCCTGACCGCGCTGCTCGTCCAGGTCGCCTGGCTGGACATTTTCCTGCGCATTGCCGGCGGCGCCTACCTTTTGTGGATCGGCATCAAGATCTGGCGCGGCGCCAACCAGCCGGTCGAGATCGCCAATGATGCCTCGGCGCGCGCCGGCTCGTTCTGGCGGGCGCTGCGCCGCGCACTGCTGGTGCAACTCGCCAATCCGAAAACGGCGATCTTCTACGCCTCGATGTTTGCGGCCATGCTGCCGTCTTCGCCGCCGCTCTGGATGCTCTTCGTGCTGCCGCCGCTGCTCTTCCTGAACGAATTCGTCTGGTACGCGGTCGTCGCCTTCGCCTTTTCCTCCAGCAGGCCGCGCTCGGCCTATCTCAGCACCAAGCACTGGATCGACCGCGCCGCCGGCGCCGTCGTGGGCGCGCTCGGGATCAAGCTGATGTGGGAAGGCATGGCCGCCGCGCGCCGGGGTTTCGCCGGCTGAGCTCCCGGCCAGCGCATACGTGCCGCGCGGGGTGCCTCCAAAATTACCATATGCGAAGACCGGGAGGCAGGAGCGCCCCACGCCCGCATCGTGAAACCTTCTGATTTTTAAGCCGTTGTCGGGCGAGATGCACGATGTTGAACCCAACCAGAAGCCGGCCGACAACGCCAAACCGAACGGTGCCGAGAAGCCGCACCGCCGGGAGAGGCGTGAGAATTCACCCTCTGACGAAGCCGCGCCGGAGGCCGTCGGCCAGCCCGCGCCGCCGCCCGAGGCCGTCGAGCCCGATCCCGAGCTGACGCCGGAGCAGGCCGAGCGGGCGCGCAGGAAATACCTGCTGCGGCGTTTCTGGATCAGCGGGCGCGGCTACTGGGGCGGGCAGGGCGACAGGCTCGCCTTGCCGCTCACGATCGGGCTTGTGGCCCTGATATGCGTCAATGTCGGCTTCCAGTACGGCATCAATGTCTGGAACCGCGCGATCTTCGACGCCATCGAGCTGCACGACGCCCATACCGTCTATGTGCTGAGTGCCGTCTTCCTGCCGCTGGTGGCCGGCAGCGTCAGCCTTGTCGTCACACAGGTCTACCTGCGCATGACGATCCAGCGCCGCTGGCGCTCCTGGCTCACCACCGCGGTCATCGCGCGCTGGCTCGCCCATGGCCGCTATTACCAGCTCAACCTCGTCAGAGGCGACCACACGAACCCCGAGGCCCGCATCTCGGAGGATCTGCGGATCGCCACCGAGTCGCCCGTCGATTTCATCGCCGGCGTCACCTCCGCCTTCCTGTCGGCGTCGACCTTCATCGTGGTGCTGTGGACGATCGGCGGGGCGCTGAGCTTCACGCTAGCCGGATTGAGCATCACCATTCCCGGCTTCCTCGTCACCGCCGCGGTGCTCTATGCCGTCATCACCTCCACCTCCATGACGGTGATCGGCCGCCAGTTCGTCCAGCTCTCCGAGCAGAAGAACCAGGCGGAAGCCGAGTTCCGCTACGTGCTGACGCGCGTGCGCGAAAACGGCGAGAGCATCGCGCTGCTCGGCGGCGAGGCGGAGGAGCGCAGCGGCATCGACAGCACCTTCGGCCATGTGCTGAGGCAATGGGCGCTGCTGGCCGGCCAGCACATGCGCACCACGCTGGTGTCGCAGGGCTCGAGCCTGTTCGCGCCGGTCGTGCCGGTGCTGCTGTGCGCGCCGAAATTCCTCGAAGGCTCGATGACGCTGGGTGAGGTCATGCAGGCCGCTTCCGCCTTCGCCATCGTGCAGGGCGCCTTCGGCTGGCTGGTCGACAACTACCCGCGTCTTGCCGACTGGAACGCGTCGGCGCGCCGCATCGCCTCGCTGATGATGTCGCTCGACGGCCTTGAGCGCGCCGAACGCAGCGACGCCTTCGGCCGCATCAGGCACGGCAGGACCACCAACGGCGCGATCCTCAACCTCAACAATCTCTCGGTGTCGCTCAACGACGGCACCGGCGTGGTCAAGGAAACCGAGGTCGAGATCGAGCCGGGCGAGCGGGTGCTGGTGGCCGGCGAATCCGGCACGGGCAAGTCGACGCTGGTGCGGGCCGTGGCGGGCCTGTGGCCATGGGGCGGCGGCAGCGTCGACTTCCACACCGACAGGCGGCTGTTCATGCTGCCGCAGCGCCCCTATATCCCGACCGGCACGCTGCGCCGCGCGGTCGCCTATCCCGCCCCTGCCGGCCACTGGAGGACCAGGAAGATCAACGCCACCCTCGACAAGGTCGGCCTCGATTACCTGAAGGACAGGCTCGATGAGGACGCGCCGTGGGACCAGACGCTCTCCGGCGGCGAAAAGCAGCGCCTCGCCTTCGCGCGCCTCTTGCTGCACTGCCCCGACATCGTCGTGCTGGACGAGGCGACCTCGGCGCTCGACGAGAAGAGCCAGGACAAGATGATGGAGATGGTGATCCACGAACTGCCGAAGGTCACCATAATCAGCGTGGCGCACCGCGCCGAGCTGGAAGCCTTCCATAGCCGCAAGATCACGCTGGAGCGCCGCGAGGGCGGCGCCATCCTGGTCAGCGATATCGCGCTGGTGCCGAGGAAGCACAGGCGCAATTTCATCTCGCGCGCTCTGTGGGGCTCCGGGCTGCAAAGGCGGCGTGAGCCGGAACATGGCGGCAAGCGCGGCTCATAGCCCCAGCCGCTGCCTTCCGGACGTCACGGTTGCCGTGTGTACCCATCCCGCCGGAACGGCCGGGCGCGGGGCGCGTTTCTGGCCGATGGACTGGCTGCAACTGGCACTGCTCTGCGGTTCGGGCTTTCTGGCCTGGACCCTCAACACGCTGTCGGCCGGCGGCGCCGGTCTGCTGCTGATCCCTGCAGTCACCTTCCTGACCGGCAGCGCCGCCGTCGCTCCGGTGATCACGCTCACCGAGCTGATGGCAAATCCGGCGCGGATCCTGGCGTTTCGCCGCGATGTCGATTGGAGCATCGTGCGCTGGTATTTGCCCGGAGCCATCGCCGGCGCGGCAGCCGGCGCCTGGCTGTTCGCCAGCGCGCGCGCCGAGTGGCTGCAGATATTCATCGGGCTCTATCTGATCGGCGCGGTCTGGGAGTTCCGCGGCGGCGCGCGCAAGCGCAGCTATCGGGCGCGGCGCTGGTGGTTCCTGCCTGCAGGGCTCATCGTGGCCCTGCTCTCGGCGCTGATGGGCACGGTCGGCCCGGTGCTGAACTCGCTCTACCTGAACTATGGTTCCAGCAAGGAGACGCTGGTGGCGACGAAGTCGGTGGGCTCCTTGGCGACCGACGTGGYCAAGATCGTGGTGTTCACCGGCCTCGGCGTGTTCAGCGGGAAAACCCTTGTCTTCGGYCTGGCGACCGGGTTCGGCGYGGCGCTCTCGACGCTTGCGGCAAAGCCGTGGCTCGAGCGCATGAGCGGACGCCAATTCCGCACGGCCGTCGTGGCGCTGATGGCCGTGAGCGGCGCCCTGATGATCTGGAAGCAGCACGAGCTCATCGTCGCGCTCTATCACCAGTTCGCAAGCGGCGGCCTGCCGAGTCTAGGCGGGATCGCGTGGGATTAGGGCATGCCTCCCGAAAGTGGGAACCGGTTTCGGGAGGCATGCGTAAATCAAAAAATGCGCATGGAGCGAATCTGAAAGATCGCGACGCGCCTTAGGGCGTGCCTATGCCCTTTGTTCACGAGTCATCATCAGCGTGTCGCACCGCGCCGAGTTGGAAGCCTTCACGCTGCAAAGATCATCCTGGAGCGACGCGAGAGCAGGGCGAAGYTGGTAGCGATATCGAGCTTTGTGCCGAAGAGGCGAAAGCGGAACGTGTTCCGGCGTGCCTGTGGGGGAGTGGGGACGCAGAGGTGAGGCGCGGTGAGGGCAGGTTGGCGGGACATTACGCGCCCTGAGACCAATCGCGGAGGTCGCTCCCCCGCTCCGTCTCGGCTTCGCCGAGCCACCTCTCCCCATTTCATGGGGGCGAGGAAACGCCAATCGCCGAGGGTGCGGAAACGCCAATCGCCGAGGCGCGGCCTCGGAAAGCTCGGTTTCCTCGCCCCCGCGGGAGCGCGGGAGAGGTGGCTCGGCGCGCAGCGCCGAGACGGAGCGGGGGGCCGGCGCCGGCGTCTGAGATTGCCTCCGCAGCCAGTGGCGGAACATCCCTCAACCTGACACCTTCGCGGACGCCGTCCTGCCTGCAGACAAAGCGCGCGTGCTTCGTCTAGAATTCCACCAGGCGCGACAACCGCCGAGCGACATCATCGGGGAGGGAGCATCGCGATGAAAGAAGTCAGACCGCTTTCGGAGATCGCCAGCTATCACGCCCATATCTACTATGACGGGGAGGCGCAGCGGCAGCAGGYCGAATGGCTGCGCCAGCGCATCGGCGAACGCTTCCGCGTGCGCCTGGGCCACTGGCGCGACGAGCCGGTCGGCCCGCATCAGCAGGCCATGTACCAGGTCTCCTTCGCGAACGAGATTTTCGCCACGCTCGTGCCGTGGCTGATGCTGAACCACGGCGGCCTGAGCATCCTCATCCACCCCAACACCACCAACCCCAAGCGCGACCATCTGATCGATCCGATCTGGATAGGTCGCCCGCTGCCGGTGAACGGCGATGAACTCGGCGAGGAGGACGAGGCGGAAGCGGCGCTGGAGGTGAATACCGAGCCGACGCTGGGGGTGTAGGGGTAACGACAAGGTTAAGTCTGGGATAGAGAACATACAAGGTACGAATTGTTCTGAGAGGGGCCCGGAGTGAGGGCCTTAATGCGGGATAAATCCCTTGAAAGTTGCGTTTTTGTTTCATAAACTACGCCTGTGAAACGAAAATGCGACGGATTTAATGCCCATGCAGAACGTTATCCAATTCCCCTATTTAATCCCCCCGGTGCAGCCTGTGGCGCACTACATTCGACTGGGTGAGTCCGGCTATCAAAAGTTGGCAAACCTACATGCGGCTGGACGATTGCCCGCTACGCGTGTCGTAGCCGACGCGTCGCGCCTCAGACATCAWAAGGAGTTGGTTGCCTCTCTGAGGGCAAAAGGCGCTGAAATCGTGYTGGATACCAAAGTTGCAGAATTGTCCGCGCTGGGGCGATTCGAGGGGCATGCGAGACATACTCCTTGGGCACAACTTGGCGCCGGGAAGCCACTCAATCCGACCCATTTCGATCCGGCAGGCGCGCACGACATTTTCGGAATGATCGCGCGCTTCGCTGTCGAATACGGTGTTGATGTAGTGCTCGCACCTACGCACTTTCTCGGCGATCCTTCGTTTGCTGACTGGTTTAAGGTCGACCAGGCATCTTGCCGAGCGTTGCGTCGCGCCCTCGATCGCGAGGGCGGGCGGGCTATCGCGATCGACTACCCGCTGATCGCACCRCATACTTCGCTCAATGACGATGCCCTGCGAAGCGAATTCCTCGCCGGGCTTGAGGGGCTACCATACGACAACTTATGGGTGCGGRCATCTGGTTTCGGTCATGACTCGGGTCCTCTGACCACTAAGCGCTTTTTGGTGGCGATGGTGGGTCTRCACAATCTTGGCAAGCCAATTATTGCCGACTATCTGGGAGGCCTTGTTGGGCTGGCTTCCCTCGCCTTCGGTGCAGTGTCAGGCATCAGTCATGGGGTCGCCGAAAGGGAACGATTCGACGCCCATAGTTGGCACAAGCCGGCGGCGAAGAACGACAATGGCTCTTTTGGTCGCGCAACCCGCATCTTGATAGCTGGCATCGATCGATCAGCGACCATCAACGAACTGGAACTCTTGGCCAACGCAAAAGGCGGACGTAGGCTTGTCACCTGCTGCGACCGGAATTGCTGCACGCATGGGCTGAGGGACACGATAAACGACCCCCGCCARCATGCCGCGTACCAAAGCTTCAAGATGGTCGCGGAACTCGCCTCAGTGCCGGACCAGAATCGCGAGCAGCATTTCTTGAATGGCCGAATGAGTGAGGTGGTCCRGCAGGCGCGGCAGGTGAAGGACCTAAGATTCGATAGTGATGACGCGGCCACGCGCAAAATCGACGCAGTGCAACTTACCAAGCGGCTTGTGGATCATAGCAAGCAGATGGCAAAGATGATGCAAAGCCTTGAAGACCTGCATGAGACCCGCGGATTAGGAGCACCTCGCGCTCGCCCAATCGCGATGCGCGACGCAAACCATGGTAAAGGCAAGGCAGGCTCACAGTGACTACAACTCATCAAGGGGCAGTTGTTCGTTTTCTAGGCGAGCTTGAGGACCTTGGAGGCCTCAAGGGAGTAGATATCGCCAACATTACGGATGTGTCGAAAGCAACAGTTTCGCGGTGGAAAGCGGGGACAATCAAGCCTCATTCTCAAAATGAATTGATACTTTCCGATTTGCACTACGTCGTTGCGCGGCTGCAGGAGTACTATTCACCCGATGAGATTCGGACCTGGCTCTACGCCCGGCATCCGCAACTAGATGGAAATCGGGCCATAGATTTGATCAGTCAACAGAAAACGATCGAGTTACTGCGGGTTCTCGAGCGACTAGACGCGGGGGCATATCTCTAAGCAATGACCATCAAAGCGACACCTCGGGACAGCCGATTGATCGACGCTCTCGAGGTCCTTCCGCATACCCCCTTCGATGCGACCGTCTGGCGCGTTGTTCACGAAAATCGGGACGTAACGCAATACAGCAGCTCGGGCGGGCGTTGGGACGATGGAACGTTTGAAGTCCTCTACACCGCATTGCACCGCGACGGTGCAATTGCAGAGATGTATTTCCATTTGTTACGTGGTCAACCGGTCTTTCCATCGAAGGCGCGATTCAAGCTTTATGAGCTACGTGTAGCGCTGAAAGCAACCATACGCCTGACGACTTTGCCGGAACTTCAGGCGCTTGGTCTTGATACAACTCGGTATGGGCAACTCTCTTATGCAGAACGAACTAGCGAATATCCGCGTACCCAGGAAATTTCGGAGGTCGCRCATTTCCTAGACTGTGACGGGTTGGTGGTTCCAAATGCTCGCTGGCCGTGCACAAATCTTGTCATCTTCGGCGATAACATCGAGCCAGGTACAGTGGACGTTGTGCGCGATCATGGCACTATTGCCTGGGATGACTGGCGCAGGGCAAACATATCCCACATGCCGCACGGTCTATAACCATAACAGCGGTTTCTCCTCATCCGACAATCAGAATGTCATTGCCAATACGATTGTTTTGAATGTACGCGAGTGTCTGGTTGCAGCTACGAAAAAGAAGGAATGAATATGGGATCGCCTACAACTTCTGTGGTGGCTGGAACGGTCGCGCTTCCCGCGACGGGTGGACTTACGGGGCCGATGCTTCAATCTTTGACGCAAGCACTGGGAGTTCCTCGAAGCGTTCTTGCAGCTGACGACCAGATTGAGCACGCATGGTCTAATCTACCCCGCCTGCTGGACCGCATTCCTAGCGAGCATCGATCCGAAACTCTCGTAAGAATGTGCGTTGCTGTTGCTACGGGGTTGTTTGACAGTGCAATTAACTACGCTTGGAATGCGGCCATAATTGAACTGCRCCAGAAAGTACGCCGATTCGGTCTCTCGGTCGTTCCACAGGTAACAGGCAAGCCATTCGACGAAGGTAGCTTAGTCGAACTTAAGGACGCTRACCTTCTGCAACTATGCCTAAAGTTGAATCTGATTTCGGAGGAAGGATTTTTCCTCCTCGATCAGTGCCGCGACATTCGAAACAATTTTTCCGCGGCTCATCCTACGATGGGTGCCTTGGATGAAACGGAGTTCCTGTCGTTTCTCAATCGATGTGCCAAGCACGCACTGTCGAATGAGCGCAATCCCAAGGGCGTGGATATCCAAGGGCTCATATCCGCCGTCAAGGGTTCTCGGTTTACGGAACCACAGCTACTGGCTTGGGTTGAGCGACTGTCGCAGACGTTCGATGCCCAGCGCGAACTGCTTATCGGTACGCTCCAYGGCATCTACTGTGATCCTGCGTCGGGTGAAGAGGCCAGGGTCAACGCGCTATGGCTTTGCGAGCGGTTGGCACCCAGTTTCACTCCTCGTACGAAGTCGGATCTCGTTGATCGACACTATGACTACTTGGCTAAAGGGGATGTCTCGCGACACAAGGCGTCTCAAAATTTCTTTGAGCGACTCAAACTTCTAGGTCTTCTCAGTGAAGCGGAACTCCATGCCCTGATAACTTCTGCCGCACGTAACCTACTTTCTGTGCATAACGCCTACAACAATTTCTACAACGAGCCTCCATTTGCCGAAAGACTGGCGGGGATAACTGGACAGAATCGCGTGCCGGAAAGCGCGCAATTCGAGTTCGTCAATACGGTGGTAACTTGTGCGACTGGCAATCCATGGGGCGTGTCTAACGCAGCAATGGGGGAGTACTCGAAGATGATCCGGTCGTTTTCTCCGAATGAGATTCGGATCATGTTGCAACTTCCAGAAATGCAATCCGTGGTCGRTGCAAACGTGAGATCTTACACACGCTGCAGAGAGCAATTCGCGCAACTCGTACGGCTACTTGATAGCTCAAGCATCCCTACAACAGTTCGCCATGCTTATGAAGCTTGGCTAAAAATATAATGATGCTCCTTACGAAGTCTGACTGCAGCATCCGGATCTGTCGAGACTGGTGGGGAGCAGGTTGCTTCCCATCACCATTCCACCGACCTCGGCAGCAGAAAAGTTCCGCCGCCGCARCAGTTCTTTCAGCGGGATAGAGCATTTTCTGTATGATCATCGAAGGCATCAACATGACAGCGGAGCCATCGGTTACTGCCCACGAGATAAGCGGGGCAGCAAAAAGCTCTACCTTGTCGAGCATCCGCTACTCCCCAATTTCTGCAGTAACAATCTCTATCGCGTGAACTAGCCGATCCACGTCATCGCCGGTTACTTTGACATCAAGAGTACCATGCACGAGGCGGTTTCGTTTCTCTATCAGTGCACGCATCTCATCCGCTTCGTTGGGGCTAAGGTAGCCCTCTTGACCAAGCACCTGAACAATTCGACCTGGTGTCTGCGGGCGCCCTAATTGAGATTCCGCGATCGCCCGCGCTGCCGCCTCGAAAGCGGCCCACGCGAGTAGGAATGACGGCCGGAAGTACTGATCACCGCGGAGTTTTTTAATCTCACCTACTATCGCCCGGATTTGATCTTTTGTTTGAATGGGCAGACGCGGTGCAGAGTCTGCCGGCTCTACCCAGATAATCCGAAATTCCCACTCGGGATGCTGGCTAAAAAGTGCGGCGACCTCACTCAGTTTTCTATCGGTGGGGCCGCTGCGCGAGGCCACTTCAAGAGCAATCTTCCGGCCGTTTCCGATGGCAACCGCGTCAGGTCGGTAGCCCTTGATGAAGACCGGTGACAACGACGGACCTGGCTCGATAAACACGTCGAACCCTTCGGCGGTCARCCGTTCAACCTCCTTTTGCAGGATTTCCCTTTCGACTGGGAGCGTCATCGCAAATCCTCGAACGGGTCATTTGAAACACGGACATAAAGGGCAGGTTTAGCACCGTTCAGTGCATCAACCATAGCGGCCGAAGGTCCACGAAAGTCGAACACATTGCCGGGTTCAAATTTCTGAACGACAACGCGCTCAACCTGAGCATCATCGAGATAGATATGCTTGCACAATGCATCGAGGACAAGTTTCACAATGTTGTCGACGTCGCCTTCCACGCGCTCCTCGGGAAGGTAGTAGAGGGTCACGGCGATGCGCTCATCTGAAACGAAATGGGGTTGCGGAATAGCTGTTGTGCTCGCGGCCCTCACTCGTGCTTTCCACTGCTCTTTTGATGCTGCCCGCTTTGCCTGAAACGACACAGGTGTTCCAAGCACTGTGAACTCAACCGGAAATTTKATTTCCATGCCACCCGCCATCGCCCCAAGCAACGATAGCGGTCGCCCTAGCTTGCTGTCCATAGGAAAGCCAATTGAGCTTGTCCGGCCTAGCAATTGAGCCTCAAGAGACAGCRATCGCGTTGAGGTGCCGCGGTCGATCAGGGGTTCGAAGGCCGGGTACTTGTTCTGCAAGCTTGYGGAACAACTCCCTGATGTCCTTGGCTTCGATGTCGAGCTTGTCCTTGCAACCGGCGACAGCGCTGAGCGAGYCGCAGAGCGTGACTTCGACCATCTGCTTGCCGGTTTTTGGCCTTAACTTAAGGCATTGAAACTACGCAGCAATTCCGCTCTTGGATAAGGCATGGGTTAAGGCCGGGGTTAAGCCCCATAAGCCATAAGCCAGAATCCAGAGTCCAAATATCCAGAGTCCAGAAGAGAAAAGCTGGCGCTTTTCTCTTTGAAAAAATGCGGGGAGGGGAAAGCAATATGCCAGCAGAGCGACGGCCCACCATGCAGCGATGCGCAGAAGGTCAGCCGGTTAAGTCTTCGCCCTTGCCAGCGAGCAGGCGAGGCTGCCCGCCTATCCCCCCGCCAGCCTCGGCAGCAAAAAAATCTCCGCCCCCTCGGGCAGCTTCTTCGACCACGTATCGCGATAGATCGTCCCGTCGATCGCGACGGCTATGCCGCGATCGATCAGGGGCTGGAAGGCGGGATACTGTTCCGAAAGTTTGCGGAACAGCTCCCTGATGTCCTTGGYCTCGATGTCGAGCTTGTCCTTGCCTCCGGCGGCGGCGCTGAGCGAGCCCCATAGGGTGACTTCGACCATCGGCGCCTTAAGGTGTGTCGCTATTCAGGTGAGRCCGGCCTGCAAACGGCGGCTTCCTGCGCTTCCGGCGCTCACGTACTTCAAGTACGCTCCGCTCCGGTTCTCGGAAACCACCATTTTCGGCTCGGCCTGACCTGGATCTCAAGACACCTTAACCCTTGCGTTGGATACCTCAGCCTTCCCGTTCGGCCTCGAGCGCCGCAAGAATGCGCGGCGGCGACATCGGGATGTGCGTCRTGCGCACGCCGACCGCGTTCGACACCGCATTGGCGATCGCCGCCAGCGGCGGCACGATCGAGGTCTCGCCGACGCCGCGCACCCCATAGGGGTGGTTGGGGTTGGGGATCTCGAGGATCTGCGTGTCGATCATCGGCAGGTCGGAGCAGACCGGGATGCGGTAGTCGAGGAAGCCGGGGTTCTGCAGCCGCCCGTCCTTGCCGTAGATATACTCCTCGTTGAGCGCCCAGCCGATGCCTTGCGCGGCACCGCCCTGATACTGGCCCTCGACATAGGTCGGGTGCACCGCCTTGCCGGCGTCCTGCACCACCGTGTAGCGCAGCACCCGAGTCGAGCCGGTCTCGGGGTCGACCTCGATGTCGCAGATGTGGGTGGCGAAGGAGACGCCCGCGCCGTCGGCGACGAGCTCGCTGTGGCCGGCGATCGGCCCGCCGGTCTTGCCGGACTGCGCCGCGATCTCCTTCAGCGACAGCTTGCCGAGATTGCCGTGCTTCTCGCCCTTGGCCACCGCATGGCCCTTTTCCCAGGCGACGTCGTCGACCGAGATGTCCCACATCTGCGCGGCGCGCTCGCGCAGCACCTTGATGGCGTTGCGGGCGGCCGAGATGGTGGCCATGGAGGAGGAGAAGGTGCCGCGGCTGCCGTCGGTCATATCATTGTAGCCGAGGCTGGAGGTATCGGCGACCACCGCCTTGACCTGGCTGTAGTCGATGCCGAGTTCCTCCGCCGCCACCAGCGACAGCGACGCGCGCGAGCCGCCCACATCGACGGTGCCCACGGCAAGCGACACCGAGCCATCCATGCCGATGTTCAGGTCGGTGCAGGTCTGGCCGCCGAAGTTGAACCAGAAGCCGCAGGCCATGCCGCGGCCCTGGTTGGGCCCCAGCGGCGCCCRCATATGCGGATGCTCCTTCACCGCTTCCAGCGTCGGGCCGATGCCGATCGGGCCATAGACCGGGCCGTAGGAGGCGCGCGTGCCTTCCTGCGCTGCATTCTTGATGCGGAAGTCGACCGGATCCATGCCGATCTCCTTGGCGAGCTCGTCCACCGCGCTTTCCACCGCGAAGGCCGCCATCGGCGCCGAGGGCGCGCGATAGGCCGCGGTCTTCGGCCGGTTGACCAGCACTTCGTAGCCGACGGTCTTGACGTTCTCCAGCCTGTAGCAGGCGAAGGCCGTCATGGCGCCGATCTCGGCCCACATGCCGGCATAGGGGCCGCAGCTATAGCGCAGCGTCGCTTCCGCCGCGGTGATCGTGCCGTCCTTCTTGGCGCCGATCCTGACGTCGATCGAGGTGGCGCTGGTCGGGCCCGAGGCGCGGAACACCTCGTCGCGGGTCATCACCAGCTTCACCGGACGGCCGGCCTTGCGCGACAGCGCCAGCGCCACCGGCTCGGCCCAGACATGGGTCTTGCCGCCGAAGCCGCCGCCGATCTCGGAGGAGGTGACGCGCAGCTTGGAAACTTCCAGGCCGAGCAGTTGCGCGCAGTGCTGGCGGTAGACGAAATGGCCTTGCGTGCAGACCCACAAGTCCGCCGTGCCGTCGGCATTGACGCTCGCCACGCAGGCATGCGGCTCGATATAGCCCTGATGCGTCTRCTCGGTCTTGAAGGAGCGCTCGACGATCATGTCGGCCTGCGCGAAACCCTGATGCACGTCGCCATGGCCGTATTGGGTGCGCTTGGAGACGTTGGAGGGCTTGACCGGCTTTTCCTCGAGGCCCTCGGTGAAGATGGCGTCGTTGATGAGCGGCGCCGTGTGCTTCATCGCCTCGTCGACATCGGTGACATGCGGCAGCACCTCATAGTCGATCTCGATCAGCTTCAGCGCCTGCTTGGCCGTGCGGGCGTCGACCGCCGCGACCGCGGCCACCGCATGGCCGTCATAGAGCGCCTTCTTGCGCGCCATGCAGTTGTCGAGGATGTCGTACATGGCGGCGTCGCCGTCGGTGAGGTCCGGCAGGTCGGCCGCGGTAATCACCGCCTTCACGCCGGYGAGCTTTTCCGCCTTGGAGGTGTCGATCTTCTTGATGACGGCGTGCGCATGCGGGCTGCGCAGCACGCGCCCGACCAGCTGCCCGGCCATGTTGAAGTCGGCGCCGTAGCGGGCGCGGCCCGTCACCTTGTCGACGCCGTCGGGGCGGATGGGGCGCGTGCCGACGGAAGCGAAATTGCGATTGGAGTAACGCGGATCGAAATTCATCGTTACGCTCCCTTCATCACGTTGGCGGCGTCCTGGACGGCGCGCACGATCTTGTCATAGCCGGTGCAGCGGCAGAGATTTCCCGCGAGCCCGAAGCGGATTTCCTCCTCGGTAGGCGAAGGGTTCTTCGCCAAAAGGTCCTTCGCTGCGATCAGGAAGCCCGGCGTGCAGATGCCGCATTGCAGGGCGGCGTGCTCCAGAAACTTCTGCTGCAGCGGGTGCAGCTTGTCGCCCTGCGCCATGCCCTCGATGGTCTCGATCTGGCGGCCTTCCGCCTCGGCGCCGAGGACCAAGCAGGAGCACACCAGCCGGTCGTCGAGGATGATGCTGCAGGCGCCGCAGTCGCCGGTGCCGCAGCCTTCCTTGGCGCCGGTGAGCCCCAGCCGGTCGCGCAGCACGTCCAGCAGCGTCTCGTCCGGCTGGCAGAGGTACTCGACGTGATCGCCGTTGATTGTCGTTGAAACCGCTACACCGGCCATCACTTGCCTCCTGCACGCTTATAGGCGGTGGTGGCGACACGCTTTGCCAGCACACCCGCAACTTTCCGTCTGAATTCGATGGTGCCGCGCTTGTCGTCGATCGGGCGGCAGGCGCCCGAGCAGACCTTTGCCAGCCGCTCCAGCACCGCTTCGTCCAGCTTGCGGCCGGTCAGCACCTCAGCGGCCTCCTCGACCAGCAGCACCGTCGGCGCGGCGGCGCCCAGCGCCACACGGGCCGCTTTGATCACGCCTGCCTCGTCGAGCGCCAGGTTCACGCCGGCACTCACCACCGCGATATCCATCTCGGTGCGCGGGATGAAGCGCTGATAGGCATCGCCCGCATTGGGCGCGCGCTTGTCGAGCAGGATCGCCTCGATGATCTCGCCCTTGGCGAGCGACGTGCGGCCCGGCCCGGTCGGCACCGCCTCCACCGCAATGGTGCGCTTGCCGTTCGGCCCGGCCACCACGGCCTTGGCGCCGGCCGCCACCAGCGCCGGCACGCTGTCGGCGGCGGGCGAGGCGTTGCAGAGATTGCCGACGATGGTGCAGCGGCCCTGCACTTGCTTCGAGCCGATCAGATTCGCCGCCTCGACCACGCCCGGCCACGCCTTCTTCAGCGCTGCGTTCTCACCCAGCACCGCGCAGGGCACCACGGCGCCGATCCTGAAGCCGTCAGCCGTTTCGGTGATCTCGGTCAAGCCGTCGATCGCCTTGATGTCGACGATCAGCTCGGGCTCGACAAAGCCGCCCTTCATCCGGACCAGCAGGTCGCTGCCTCCGGCAAGGATTGCGGCCGGCCCGRCCGCGCCGGCCAGCAGGCCAACGGCATCTTCCATTGATTGCGGACGTATGTAGCGCATCGTCTCCCCTTGGCTGATCGAAAATCCCAACGGCCGTTATCAACCGTGGGACCGTTATGAATCCTGCGACCGTTATAAAGACTCTCCTTATAATGGCCATCCGCTTCCTGCATTGCACCATGCAAGTCAGGTGAGTTGCCACAATTGCGAGCCTTTGAGCCCGGCCGCGATGATCGGCCGGCTGCTCGGGCAGGAAAGAAGGCGCCGGCGTCGTGGCGGTCGGTGAGGTCGCTCGAACGATAGCCTCGGCCCGCGGCTGCGTCTACGCCCCGGCCGGCGCTTCCATTCGCGCCCGCACCAGCGTCGCGGCGGCGTGACCGGCGGCGGTGATGTAGTCGGGATCGTGATGGATCAGCATGCTGGAAAAGGCGCCGTCCATCAGGAGCACGATCTCGCGCGCCAGCATCTTCGGCTCGCGCACGCCATGGCTTGCAAGCTCGCCCGCCAGCCATTTCTCGAAATTGCCCTTGTGGCGGGAGCCGGCTTTCACCGCCGGGTGCCCGGGCATCGCGGCGAGTTCGGCCGCCGTGCGCAGGAAGCCGCAGCCCTTCCATTTGACGTGCCGCGCCACGCGCGCCAGATGCGTGAAGATCGCCACGACCTTCCTGTCCGCGCCGCCTTCGGCCGCCTCGAACCAGCCGGCCATCTGCTTGAGGTTCGGCTGGTCGCGGCTGTCGAGATAGGCCGTGATCAGCTCGTCCTTGCTCTTGAAGTGATAGTAGAGCGTGCGCTTGGTCAGCCCCGCCTTTTCCGCCACGGCATCGACGCTGACGCGGCCGATGCCTTCGGCATAGAAGAGTTTCGCAGCCGCGTCGACGAGGCGTTTCCTGGTGGGGCTGGCCTTTTCGTTCATCCGCGAAGTATACCGACTAGTGAATATACAAACAAGCCGAAAGCTGATCTCTTGCGGCCGTTAAATGTCAGAGGAAATGCCAGAGGAAGATGCATGACCGAGCCTGTGCTTTGCGAGATCCGCGACCGCGTCGCCGTTGTGACGCTCAACCGCCCGGAAAAACTCAACGCCCTGAACTACGCCCTGATCGATCGCCTGCTGGCTGTCCTCGATCATGTCGAGACCGCTGACGCCGTGCGCGCCGTGATCCTGACCGGGGTAGGGGAGCGCGCCTTTTCGGCCGGCGCCGACATTCACGAATTCTCGTTGAGCGTGGCCGAAGGCCCGGATGTGGCGCTGCGCGACTTCGTCATGCGCGGCCAGCGCCTGACGGCGCGGCTGGAATCTTATCGCAAGCCGGTCATCGCCGCCGTCAACGGGCTTGCCTTCGGCGGCGGCTGCGAGATCACCGAGGCGGTGTCGCTGGCCATCGCCAGCGACCGCGCCCTGTTCGCCAAGCCCGAGATCAGGCTCGCCATGCCGCCGACCTTCGGCGGCACGCAGCGCCTGCCGAGGCTTGCCGGTCGCAAGCGCGCGCTCGAGCTGCTTCTGACAGGCGACCCGTTCTCGCCCGCGCGGGCGCTGGAGCTCGGCCTCGTCAACCGGGTCGTGCCGCATCAAGAACTGATGCCGGCCGCGCACGATCTCGCCCGGCGCATCATCCGCCATTCGCGGGCGGCGGTGGCGAGCATCCTCACCGCCGTGGCGCGCGGCCTCAACCAAAGCATCGCCGAAGGCCTGCTGGTCGAGGCCGAGCAGTTCGCCCGCATGGCGCCGACCGCCGACCTGCGCGACGGGCTCGCGGCCTGGAGGGAGAGGCGCATGCCCGCCTGAGACGCGCGTTGGCAGATGGCCGCTTGCCCGGTGGTCGCAACCCCTAGCGCAATGACTGGCGAAGCTCAGCTTCTGGTAGAGTCCCTGGCTGCTCCGACCAATTGTTTTTTATGTATTCCAGACAGAAAACCGTTGCCCACCTTGCCTGGAATTGCTCTAAAGAGGTGATACCGCATCACAATTTTGTGGAGCCGTGCGGTCAGGGGACTATGTCGGTACAATAGTGCCGTCGGTACGAGAGCAGCTGGGTGACAGATGATGGCGCCRCTCATTTCCGTCCGCGATGTCAGCAAGAGCTTTCCCGGCGTGCGCGCGCTCAACAAGGTGCGCTTCGAGCTTCTCGCGGGCGAGGTGCATGCGCTTGTCGGCGAGAACGGTGCCGGCAAGTCGACATTGATGAAGATCCTGGCGGGCATCTACAGCCGGGACAGCGGCGAGATTCTCTACAATGGCGAGCCGGTGAACTTCGCCACGCCGCGCGCCGCCCAGATCATGGGCATCGGGATCATTCATCAGGAACTGCAGCTGATGAACCACCTCACCGTGGCCGAGAACATCTTCATCGGGCGCGAGCCGCGCAGCCGGTCGCGCATCTTCCTCGACGACGACAAGCTCAATCGCCAGGCGAGGGAAATCCTCGCCCACATGAACCTGAAGGTCGACCCGCGCGCGGTCGTCGGCAGGCTGACGGTCGCCAAGCAGCAGATGGTGGAGATCGCCAAGGCGCTTTCCTACCAGTCCCGCGTCCTGATCATGGACGAGCCGACCGCGGCGCTGAACGCCGCCGAGATCGCCGAGCTGTTCAACATCATCCGCGAACTCAAGGCGCGCGGCGTCGGCGTCATCTACATTTCCCACAAGATGGACGAGCTCAAGGAGATATCCGATCGCGTGACCGTGCTTCGCGACGGCGAATATGTCGCGACGGTGCCGACCGAGACGACGAGCCTGGACGCCATCATCGGCATGATGGTGGGACGCGCCCTGGCCGATGACGTCAAGCACCCGCCGCTCGCGCCGCGGCACGGCGAGGTCGCGCTCGAGGTCAAGAACCTCAATTGCGGACCGCTGGTAAGAAACGTCAGCTTTACGCTCAGGCGCGGCGAGATCCTGGGATTCGCCGGACTGATGGGGGCGGGAAGGACGGAAGTCGCCCGCGCGATATTCGGCGCCGACAGGGCGGAGTCGGGCGAGATCGTCGTCGGCGGCGTATCGGCAAGGATCAGGTCGCCGGTCGATGCGGTCAGACACGGGATCGGCTACCTCTCCGAGGACCGTAAGCAATTTGGCCTGGCGATCGGCATGGACGTGGAGTCCAATGTCGTGATGGCCACCTTGGCCAGGCATCTCAAGTTCGGCTTCGTCCTGCGGAGGCGGGCAATTCGCGCCACGGTGAATTCCTTCATCCGGCTGCTCAACATCCGCACGCCTTCGCCGACGCAGGAGGTGCGTCTCCTGTCCGGCGGCAACCAGCAGAAGATCGTCGTCGCGAAATGGCTGGCGCGCAATTGCGACGTGCTCTTTTTCGACGAGCCGACGCGCGGCATCGATGTGGGCGCCAAGACCGAGATCCATAAGCTGCTGCGCTCGCTTGCCGACGAGGGCAAGGCGATCGTGATGATATCATCGGAACTGCCGGAGATCCTGCGCATGAGCGATCGCATCATTGTGATGTGCGAAGGACGCATCACCGGCGAGCTCGCCTGGCAGGACGCGACCCAGGAGCGGATCATGCAACTGGCCACCCAGCGCGAGAAGGCAAGGGCGGCCTGAAGGAAGGAATGACGGAATGGTGGAGACGAAGATCACTGCCACCGAGGCGAAAGGGCGCGCTGCGGYAGGCCTCTGGCCCCGGTTCTTCGGCGCCAACGCGCGCCAGAAGCTCTTCGCCTTTGCGAGCCTGATCCTGCTGATGGGCTTCTTCAGCTTCGCTTCGCCCGCCTTCATGGAGCTCGACAACCTGCTCGGCATCCTGCAGTCGACCGCGGTCAACGGCGTGCTGGCGATCGCATCGACCTTCGTCATCATCACCGCCGGCATCGACCTCTCGGTGGGCACGCTGATGACGCTCTGCGCCGTGATGGCCGGCGTGTTCCTGACCAATTGGGAGCTGCCATTGTGGACCGGCGTGCTGGCGGCCATCGGCACCGGCGCGCTGAGCGGCCTGCTTTCGGGAACCTTCGTGGCGAAGCTCAAACTGCCGCCCTTCATCGCCACGCTCGGCATGATGCTTGTCAACAAGGGGCTGGCGCTGGTGGTTGCCGAAGACAAGCCGATCTATTTCACCGACTCCGAAAGCTTCTCGCTGATTTCGCAAGGCTCGCTGGTCAGCTACATCCTGCCCAGCGTGCCGATCCCCAACAGCGTGCTCATCCTGTTCGCGCTGGCGATCGCCGCGTCGGTCGTGCTCAGCCGCACGGCGCTCGGCCGCTACACATTCGCCCTCGGCAGCAACGAGGAGGCGGTCCGCCTGTCGGGCGTGAACGTCGATCGCTGGAAGATCACGATCTACGTTCTGGCCGGAGCCATTTGCGGCATTGCCGGGCTGCTGATCGCCTCGCGCCTCAATTCCGCGCAGCCGGCGCTCGGCCAGGGCTACGAGCTCGAAGCGATCGCCGCGGTGGTGATCGGCGGCACCTCGCTCAGCGGCGGCGCCGGCACGATTCTTGGCACCATTATCGGCGCCTTCATCATGAGCGTTCTCACCAACGGGCTGCGCATCATGTCGGTCGCGCAGGAATGGCAGATTGTCGTCACGGGCGTCATCATCATCCTGGCCGTCTACATCGACATTCTGCGGCGCAAGCAAATGTGAAGGAGGTCGATCAAAGGAGCCATCGGAGCCAACTAAGGACAGCCTGGTAAGCGACAGCATGGCCGACCGGCATCCCCGAACAGCGGAGGCGCCAGCCGGCTGAAACATCCAAACATTAGGGAGGTTAGCAGCGATGTTGAACAGAATGCAGATAGGCGCCCTTGCCGGCGCGGTCGCGCTCGGCGCGCTTTGCGGCACGGCGTGGGCGGCAGATACTTATATTCCCCTGATATCCAAGGGTTTCCAGCACCAGTTCTGGCAAGCGGTCAAGCTCGGCGCCGAGCAGGAAGCCAAGAAGCAGAACGTCAAGATCAGCTTCGAAGGTCCGGAAACCGAGGCCATGGTCGACAAGCAGATCGACATGCTGACTGCGGATCTCTCCAAGCATCCGCAGGCGATCGGCTTTGCCGCGCTCGACAGCAAGGCGGCCATTCCGCTGCTGAAGAAGGCGAAGAAGGAGAAGATCCCGGTGATCGCCTTCGACTCGGGCGTCGACAGCGACATCCCGCTGACCACCTGCGCCACCGACAACATCGCGGCCGCCGGCGTTGCGGCGGACAAGATGGCGGAGCTGATCGGCGATTCCGGCGATGTCGCGCTGGTGGTGCATGACCAGACCAGCCGCACCGGCATCGATCGCCGCGACGGCTTCCTCAACCAGATGAAGGCAAAGCACCCCAACATCAAAGTCGTCAGCGTCCAGTATGGCGGCGGTGACCAGCTGAAGTCGACCGAGATCACCAAGGCGATCCTCCAGGCCAACCCGAACCTGAAGGGTATTTTTGGCGCCAATGAAGGTTCGATCATCGGCGTCCTGCACGGCGTCAAGGAGTCGAACAAGAAGGTCGTCGTCATCGGCTACGATTCGGGCAAGGAGCAGATCGAGGCGATCAAGTCCGGCGCGGAAGCCGGCGCGATCACCCAGAACCCGATCGGCATCGGCTCCTGTGTCGTGGAGTCGGCGGTCAAGGCGCTGAAGGGCGAGAAGCTGCCGAAGAAGCTCGACACCGGCTTCTACTGGTACGACAAGACCAATGTCGATGATCCCAAGGTGAAGGCCGTCCTCTACAACTGAGGCCTCCCGCCAAGGGACGCCCTCGGCGCGTAGGTTTCGAGGGCCGGCAGCGGCCTCGCCGCCGGCCCCGAAGGGTCACTGCGTCACGTCGACGTGACCCTTCATGTTGGGGTGGAAGCGGCAGAAATAGTCGACCGCTCCCGTCTCTTTGAGCGTGACCTTGCCCTTCGACTTCGGCGGGATCATCACGTCCCAGCCGCCTTTCACCGTGGCAGTGTGGGCGATTACGTCCTTGTTCGTCCACTCGATCGTGTCGCCGACCTTGGCGGAAACGCTCACCRGCGAGAACACCAGCTTGTCGATCGTCACCTCGATGGTGGCGGCGAGCGCCGGCGAAGCGACGAGCGCCAGCGCCAGCGCGGCCGGGAGCAGGGCCGCTCTCATTTCAGCATGCCGGCGACATGTTCGGCATGCTGCTCATGCCCCTGGAAGATTTTCAGGCCGGTCTCGAGCAGGCTCTTCAGCTCGGCATTGCTTGCGGACGGGATGAGCAGGGTTTCGAGGGCGCTGTCGACCTGCTTGTGATAGGCCACCTCGTTCTCGATATAGGCCTTGTCGAAGGCCGCGCCCTTCAGCTTCGCCAGCTTGGCGCGCTCCTCCTTCGCTGCCTTCACCAGTGACTTGCTGGTGGCGTTGTCCTCGGGCTTCACCTTCAGCTTCTTGACGAGATCCAGCGCCTGCTTGTTCACCGCCTCGTGGTCGCGCTCCATGTCCTTGGCGAAGTCGACGACCTCCTTGGTCTTGGACTTCTTGATCGCCTGTTTTGCCGCCTCGATGTCGATCGTGCCGGCCGTATAGGCGATATGGGCGATCTGCGGATCGGTGGGCTTCTCGGCGGCCTGCGCGTAGGGCGCGGCACCTGCAAGCAGCAGGGCGGCAAGGGCTGCGGTCGGTCGAATAAACATGGCATCTCCTTCGCCCTGCGGCGCGCGGCCTCGGGCTTCATCTGGTGTTGACGGCCATTGGATGCCGGTGGCGGCAAAACGTTCCCGGCATTTTCACATTCTAGGGTGGAGCGAGGAGCGAGCGCTCATGCGTCGAGCTCCGTCGGGGGCTGTCCCGCCAGCCTCGCATGTCAGGACGTAGCGTCGCCGAATCCCAGCCTTCTCATCACCGCCTTTGYCAACCGATCGCAGCGCCGGCCGGCGAAGGGAAAAGCGTCGAGCAGCACCGGGCCGATCTCGTCGTCCAGCGCCTTGCGCACCAGGCTGCGCGCCCTGTGAAGGCGCGTCTTCACCGTCTCCGGCCTGATGCCCAGTAGGTCTGCCGTCTCCTCGATGCTGAGGCCCTCGATGACGCGGGCGACGAAGACGGTGCGATAGACGTCGGGAAGGCTGTCGGTCGCCCGCTCGACGAGCCCGAGGATCTGCCGCTGCGCCATCGTCCGCTCCGGATCATCGCTTGGGTTCAAGGGAAACCGGATGATCTGCGCCTCCGGGATTTCGGGCATCGCCACGGTGCGCTTTCGCTTGCGCAGCCGGCCGAGCGCCTCGTTGATCGTGATGCGCGACAGCCAGGTGGACAAGGAGGCATCGCCGCGGAAGGCGTCGAGGCTGGCGAAGGCGCGCATATAGGCCTCCTGCACGATGTCCTCGGCCTCGGCGTCGTTGCGCACCACGCCGCGCGCGATGCGGTAGAGGCGCTGGTTGTGCGTCCTGATGATCAGGCGGAAGGCGTCCGCCTCGCGCGCAAGGGCGCGGCGCACCAGTGCCATGTCGCCGGCGATAGTGTCGGCCGCCGAACTCGTCGCTGCCTGCGTTGCTGACTTCCTCATCGCGCCCCGATCTCCCGGACAGGCGTTTCATCCGTCGATTGGATGCGCCTGCCGGCAAAAGGTTCCCGGATTTCCGAGCTCCAGTCGCGCGCTATGCTACAGCCCTCAGCTGCGGCCTGTCTGCAGCCTGCATGCGCGCGGCGGCGGCGAGAAGATCGGTCTGGGTGATTAGACCCAGGATATGCCGCCCGGCATCGACGATCACCACCGCATGGCTGCGCCCGTCGGTCAGCACCGGCAGCAGGCTCATCGCCGGCGTGTCGGGCGCGGCGGTTCCCGCCGTCGACATCACGCCCTTAACCGTATCCGTTGGCCTCGTCAGCTCGCGCAGGCCGACGGCGCCGGCCAGTCGGCCATCCGCGTCCACTACCGGCAAGGTGCGGATGTTGTGGTCGAGAAGCTGCTTCCGCGCCTCGTCGGCGCTAGCGTTCTCCGGCACCGAGATCACGTCGCGGGACATGATGTCCCGGCAAAGCAGGGTGCGGTGCGCGCGCACCATCGCCTGCAGCTCGACCTGGCGCAGCAGCCTTTCGATGTCATCGCGGTCGATGTCGAAGGTCTCGTCGAGCGCGGCAAGGGYGGCATCGACATCCTCGGGCCGGAACCCGACGCGCTCGGCCGGCGGCCGGTCGGCGGTGCCGTGGCTGTTGGCGGCGGGCACAGCCACATGCGGATAATTGCGCCGCGACAGCCGATGGAAGAGGAAGCCGAGCGTCACCAGTATGATCGAGTTCAGAGCCACCGGCACGAAGGGAAACAGGAAGCCGGCAGCGGCCACGGCCGGACCGCCGAGCACGCCGGTGAGCGCCGCCGCACCGCCCGGCGGATGCAGCGAGCGCGTGAACGACATGGCGGCGATGGCGAGCGCCACCGCGAGGCCGGAGGCGATCACCGGGTTGTGCACGAAATGCGCCACCGTCACGCCGACCAGCGCCGAAATCGTGTTGCCGCCGATGATCGACCAGGGCTGCGCCAGCGGGCTCGACGGCACGGCAAAGAGCAGCACCGCGGAAGCGCCCATCGGCGCGACCAGCATCGCCACATGCGCCCCGCTGCCCATGGCGAGCCCGCTGATCACGCCGGTCAGCGCGATGCCGATGGTGGCGCCGATACAGGCGAGCAGGCGTTCACGCAGCGTCGCGCCTGCAAGGATCGGAACGAAGAGGCGGAACGCCATGGCAGGCCCCAAGTCTAATTCTTGAATTATCGAACGGCTGGAATCTTGCGCTGCACGCAATGCCGCCGAAACCACGGATTTGAAAGCCAAGCCGATCCGTATATTCGCGGCCGGGGAGAATATTATTGCGGCCCGGCGCTCGCGGCATGCCGCCAGCGGCTTCCGCTTTCTCAATCGCGCCAAGGCGTTACGGGCGTTTGCGGATTCGGCTTGGCAGGCAATCGGCCCGTCACTCGGCGGCGGCAGCCGCCGCGGCGAGGCCGCGCTCGATGTCGGCCTTGAGATCCTCGACATCTTCGAGCCCGATCTGCAGACGGATCAGCGGACCGGCGTATGAGCCCTTGGCGACGGTGCGGTCGCCGAGGAAGACCGGCACGGCAAGGCTCTCATAGCCGCCCCAGGAATAGCCGAGGCCGAAGATCGTCAGCGCATCGAGGAAAGCATGCTGCGCTTTCTGCCCGCCGCCCTTCAGCAMGATGGAGAACACGCCGCTCGAGCCGCAGAAGTCGCGCTTCCACAGCGCATGGTCAGGATGGCTGGGCAGCGCCGGATGCAGCACCTGCGCCACGCCCGGCTGCTCCTCCAGCCAGCGCGCGATCTCGAGCRCGCTCTTCTGGTGATGCTCGAGCCTGACCCCCATGGTGCGCAGGCCGCGCAGCACCTGGTAGACGTCGTCCGGCCCGGAACAGCAGCCCAGCGTGCAGAAGCCTTCATAGAGCTGCTTCCAGCAGGCTTCGTTGGCCGACACCGTGCCGAGCAGCACATCCGAATGACCGGCCGGATATTTGGTCGCCGCATGGATCGAGATGTCGACGCCATGATCGAGCGGCTTGAAATAGAGCGGCGTCGCCCAGGTATTGTCCATCATGACGATGGCGCCGGCCGCATGCGCCGCCTGGACGATCGCCGGGATGTCCTGCACCTCATAGGTGTTCGATCCCGGCGATTCCGTGAACACCACCGTCGTGTTGGGCTTGATCAGCCGGGCGATGCCGGCGCCGATGTGCGGATCGTAATATTCGATCTCGACGCCCAGGCGCTTCAGCATCGTGTCGGCGAAATGCCGTGTCGGGTGATAGACCGAATCGACCATCAGCAGATGGTCGCCGGCCGAACAGAAAGTGAGCAGGGGGACCGTCACCGCCGCGAGGCCTGACGGCACGGCGATCGTGCCGGCCGACCCTTCGAGCGCATCGACGGCGAGCGTGAGCGCATCCATGGTCGGCGTGGCGCGCGTGCCATAGGTGTATTTCTGGCCGCGGGTGGTCATCGTCGCGGCGTCGGGATAGAGCACGGTCGAGGCATGCACGACCGGCGGATTGACGAAGCCGAAATAGTCGCGCGGGTTGTTGCCGGAATGGGCAAGCCTGGTGTTGATGCCGATCTTGCTGCCGTCTGTCGCCATGGTTCGTCGCCTGTCATATTATGTCAGGAGGGCAGCCATAGAGCGGCTGAACTGGCCGCGCAACCCGCCCCGTACCCGCCAGCGGCGGTGTTCRGATGGGCCAAAATCAAAGATTGCCGGCTCATCTTTTGCGCCCGCCGCGCGCCTGCGGCGAAGATGTGCCGAAGGCGGCCTCGCCTGCCTCGCCGCGCCATGAATCAAGTCAGTCCTTCCATTTGCAGCGAAGTAGTAACGGGCGGGAATTCACGTAACGTTCCAAATTTCCACGGCGCCCGACTTGCCGGTTTCGCTTGCAGCTCTTGGCCAATTCGCGGGCGCTTTTGGCTGCAATTCCGGCATTTGTGACAATCGGTTTTCAAACGTGTCGCAATTCGGTCATTTCCCTTGACCTCACAGGAATAATCGCCTTCGATGCGTTTCGTGAATGGGAGGCAGTGCATCGGCAACGATGCGGGTCCTGGAGAGGGCCGTTAGTGGGAGCTGCATTCACACGCGGAAAAGATCAGGGCTGCCTGGCGACAGGGGCACCTGTAAAACAGAAAAGGGTCTGTGGGTCATGAAACACATTGCAATCGGCATTCTCGGCGCCGCCGCGCTCGGACTTATGGCGTCGGCAGCGTCGGCCGGCACGCTGGATACCGTTAAGCAGAAGGGCTTCATCCAGTGCGGCGTCTCGACCGGCCTCGCTGGCTTCTCGGCGCCGGACGACAAGGGGGAATGGCAGGGCATCGACGCCGACTTCTGCCGCGCCGTCGCGGCGGCCGTCTTCGGCGACCCCTCCAAGGTCAAGTTCACCCCGCTCAGCGCCAAGGAACGCTTCACCGCGCTGCAGTCGGGCGAGGTCGACATCCTGTCGCGCAACACCACTTGGACGATCAACCGCRACACCGCGCTCGGCCTGAACTTCGTCGGCGTCACCTATTATGACGGCCAGGGTTTCATGATCAACGCCAAGAAGCTGCCGGGCGTGAACTCGGCGCTGCAGCTTTCGGGCGCCGCCGTCTGCGTGCAGAGCGGCACCACGACCGAGCTCAACCTCGCCGACTATTTCAAGTCGAACAAGATGGAGTACAACCCCGTCGTGTTCGAGAAGCTGGAAGAGGTCAACGCCGCCTATGACGCCGGCCGCTGCGACGTCTACACCACCGACCAGTCGGGCCTCTACGGCATCCGCCTGACGCTGGGTTCGCCGGCCGACCACGTCGTGCTGCCCGAGATCATCTCCAAGGAGCCGCTCGGACCGGCTGTGCGCCAGGGCGACGACCAGTGGTACCACATCGTCAAGTGGACGCTGTTCGCGCTGGTCAACGCCGAGGAGCTCGGCATCACCAAGGCCAATGTCGACGAGATGAAGAACTCGGACAACCCCGAGATCAAGCGCGTGCTCGGCACCGAGGCCGACTCCAAGATCGGCACCGATCTCGGCGTCTCCAACGACTGGGTCGTCAACATCGTCAAGGCCGTCGGCAACTACGGCGAAATGTTCGAGCGCAATGTCGGCTCCGGCAGCCCGCTCAAGATCGCGCGCGGCATCAACGCGCTGTGGACCAAGGGCGGCCTGCAATACGCTCCGCCGATCCGCTGATCGAAATGTGATCCGGGAGGCAGATGTCTGCCTCCCGGTTTCTCTTTTCAGGGGATGGTCGCATGGCTTCGCAGGAAATCCTTCGCGAGGAGCCGAGCCGCGGCTCCTTTATCAATGACCCGAAAATACGCAGCCTCTTCTTTCAGGCGCTGGTCGTCGTCCTGCTGGTCGGCTCGATTTATTGGATCGTCAACAACGTTATCGACAACCTGCAGCGGCTGCACATCGCTTCCGGCTTCCAGTTCCTGAGGGGCAGGGCGGGCTTCGACATCTCGGACACGCCGATCGCCTACACGTCGGACTCGACATATTTCCGCGCCCTGGTGGTCGGCCTRCTCAACACGGTGATCGTTGCCGTGGCCGGCATCATAACCGCCACCATCATCGGCTTTGTCATCGGCATCGGCCGCCTGTCGCACAACTGGCTGATCCGCAAGATCTGCACGGTCTATGTCGAGATCTTCCGCAACATCCCGCCGCTCCTGGTCATCTTCTTCTGGTACTCCGGCGTGCTGGCCGTGCTGCCGCCGCCGCGAGAGAGCATCCATCTGCCCTTCGGTTCCTTCCTCAACCAGCGCGGCTTCTATTTCCCGCGCGCGGTCTGGGGCGAGGGCTCCTGGCTGATGATCGCCGCCTTTGTCGTGGCGCTCGGCATGGCCTGGTTCGTCGCCCACCGGGCGCGCCAGCGGCAGATGGCCACCGGCCAGCAATTCCCCGTGTTCTGGACCTCGGTCGCGTTGATCATCGGCCTGCCGGTGCTTGCCTTCCTGCTTGCCGGCATGCCGCTCTCCTTCGATTTTCCGAAGCAGTCGACCTTCAATCTCACCGGCGGCTTCCTACTCAAGCCGGAATTCCTGTCGCTCTACATGGCGCTGTCCTGCTATACGGCAGCCTTCATCGCCGAGATCGTTCGCGCCGGTATCCGGGGCGTCAGCAAGGGCCAGACCGAGGCGGCAGGCGCTCTTGGCCTGCGCTCCGGTCCGATTCTCAGGCTCGTCGTGGTGCCGCAGGCGATGCGCATCGTCATCCCGCCGCTGACCAGCCAGTATCTCAACCTGACCAAAAACTCGTCGCTTGCGATCGCCATCGGCTATCCGGATCTCACCGCCACCGCCGGCACGGTGCTCAACCAGACGGGGCAGGCGGTCGAGGGCGTGCTGATCATGATGATCGTCTATCTGGTGCTGAGCCTCGTGACCTCCGCTGTCATGAACGTGGTCAACGCCAGGATGGCGCTGGTGGAGAGGTAGGGCCATGCAGGAACACGATACGTCCTGGGTCCGCACCGAGATGGCGCTGGCGCAACCGGCGCCGCTCGGCGAGCGCGGCGCCATCGCCTGGGTGCGCAAGAACCTGATCGCCTCGACGGGCGACGCGATCCTGACGATCCTCGGCATCGCCATCGTCGCCTGGATCCTGCCGCAGATCATCGACTGGGCCTTCATCAACGCGCAATGGACCGGGCCCAACCGCACGGTCTGCGCCACCGTCTCGCAGGGCGGCATCCAGCCGGACGGCTGGACGGGCGCCTGCTGGGCCTTCGTCAACGCCAAGTTCGGACAGTTCATCTTCGGCACCTATCCGATCGAGGAGCGCTGGCGGCCGATCGTGGTGGCAATCCTGTTCGTGGCGCTTTTGGTGCCCATGCTGATCCCGCGCGTGCCCCGCAAGGGGCTGAACGCCATCCTGCTCTTCCTGGTACTGCCGGTGGTTTCGTTCTTTCTCCTGTCCGGCGGCGTGTTCGGCTTGCCGATTGTCGAAACATCGCGCTGGGGCGGGCTGCTGGTCACGCTCAGCCTGTCGTTCGTCGGCATCGTCGTGTCGCTGCCGCTGGGCACGATGCTGGMGCTGGGCCGCCGATCGAAAATGCCGATCGTCAAGCTGTTGTGCGTCATCTTCATCGAGTTCGTGCGCGGTATTCCGCTGATTACGGTGCTGTTCTTCGCCAGCGTCATGCTGCCGCTCTTCCTCCCCGCTGGCGTCACCTTCGACAAGTTCCTGCGGGCGCTGATCGGCGTCTCGCTGTTTGCCGCCGCCTATATGGCGGAAGTGGTGCGCGGCGGCCTGCAGGCGATCCCGAAGGGGCAATATGAGGGCGCCGATTCGCTCGGCCTCGGCTATTGGCAGAAGATGGGGTTGATCGTGCTGCCGCAGGCGCTGAAGCTGGTCATCCCCGCCATCGTCAACACCTTCATCGGCATGTTCAAGGACACCAGCCTGGTGCTGATCATCTCGATCTTCGACCTGCTGGGCGTGGTCAAGCAGAACCTGTCCGACGCCAACTGGGCGACGCCGCAGACCGCCAAGTCCGGCCTCATCTTCGCGGCCTTCGTGTTCTGGCTGTTCTGCTTCGGCATGTCGCGCTATTCAATGTACACCGAACGCCGGCTCGACACCGGCTACAAACGATAACGATAAAGAGGAACTGGCCATGGTCACCGAAAACGCCGTCAGCGCGGAAGAAATCAAGGTCGATGCCAAGAAGATGCATATCTCGACCACCGATGTCGCGATTGACATCATCGGCATGCACAAATGGTATGGCGAGTTCCATGTGCTTAAGGACATCAACCTTAAGGTGATGYGCGGCGAGCGCATCGTCATCTGCGGCCCGTCGGGCTCCGGCAAGTCGACCATGATCCGCTGCATCAACCGGCTGGAAGAGCACCAGAAGGGCAAGATCATCGTCGACGGCAAGGAGCTCACCAACGACCTCAAGAAGATCGACGAGGTGCGCCGCGAGGTCGGCATGGTGTTCCAGCACTTCAACCTCTTCCCGCACCTCACCATCCTGGAGAACTGCACGCTGGCGCCGATCTGGGTGCGCAAGACGCCGAAGAAGCRGGCCGAGGAAATCGCCATGCATTTCCTGAAGCGCGTCAAGATCCCGGAACAGGCCAACAAGTGTCCGGGCCAGCTCTCCGGCGGCCAGCAGCAGCGCGTGGCGATCGCCCGCTCGCTCTGCATGAACCCGCGCATCATGCTGTTCGACGAGCCGACCTCGGCGCTGGATCCGGAAATGATCAAGGAAGTGCTGGAGACCATGGTCGGGCTCGCCGAAGAAGGCATGACCATGCTTTGCGTCACCCACGAGATGGGCTTTGCCCGCAAGGTTGCCAACCGGGTAATCTTCATGGACCAGGGCCAGATCGTCGAGCAGAACACGCCGGCCGAGTTCTTCGACCATCCGCGCCATGAGCGCACGAAACTGTTCCTGTCGCAGATTCTGCACTGAGAGCTTGTCCCTTCTCCCCCGCCTTTACGGGGAGAAGGTGCCGGCAGGCGGATGAGGGGCAGCACCGAGATCGATAGTTGGTGGCACGTCATCTTTTGCGCGATGCGGCGTCATTTCGCGCAACCGGTCGGACTGTGTCGGGTGGCGAGGGAGCCGCAAAGCCGCCGCCGATGAGGAAATTCCTGCGTTGCCTCGCCATGCTGGTTGCCACGGCGCTGCTTGCGGTCGGGCTCGGCACGCTGGTGCCGCGCCCGCTCTGGTCGGCGGCGGTGGCCGCAGGCGCGGGCACCCGGCATATACTGGTGCTGAGGAACCCGATCCACACCGACATTGCGATCCCGCTCGATGACGCCGTGCGCCGGCGTTTCCATTTCCTCGCCGACGCCGGCCTGCCCTCAGACGCGCCGGAGGCGCGCTACCTCGTTTTCGGCTGGGGCGGCCGCGCCTTCTATCTGGAGACGCCGACCTGGTCGCAGCTGAAGGCGGTGCCGGTGCTGAAGGCGCTGACGCTCGACGCCTCGGTGATGCATGTCGATCTTGCCGGCTCGATCAGGGAACCGGACCCGGATGTCGTCGGCTTCGACATCGACGAAGAGCATTTTTCCGCGCTCCTCGACTATATCGCCTCGAGCTTCCGGCAGGGGCCGAACGGTCCGATCGCCATCGACAACCCCGGCTATTCCCGCTTCGACCGCTTCTACGAGGCCAACGGCTATTTCAACGCGCTGGTGGGCTGCAACACCTGGACGGCGGCCGCGCTCCGCACCGCAGGCCTGCGCACCGGCTGGTGGAACCCGCTGCCGGTCTCGCTGGAGTTGTCGTTGAGGCTGTATGATTAGGGTGAGTGCTGCGCAAATCGGCAGGCGCCGCATTCCTGCACACCCCTCTGGCCTGCCTGCCATCTCCCCCGCAAGGGGGGAGATTGGACGTCTTCTTGGCTTTCGCCAATCTTCATCGTTGCAGGGGGAGCGCCGTCGGCGAAGCTGCCAATCTCCCCCCTTGCGGGGGAGATGTCCGGTAGGACAGAGGGGGGTACTGTCCCGCCAAGGTATCCAGTTGAGCATCTTACCGCCTCACAACCTTCCGCTCCTCCCAGCCATAGAGCCAGTCCAGATCGGCGGCGAGCTTCTCGGCCGGCCGTGTCGCCAGCGCCAGGTTGCGGGCGATCGCCACCGGGCCCCAGGCATGCCAGGCAAGGCGGTTGAGCGCGCCGCGCCTGAGCACCTTCTCGATGCGCGGGCGTCTGAGGTTTTCCCAAGTGGTGAGGCTCCGCCGCAGGTCGTCGGGGAAATCGCCGACCAGGCCGGCAAGCATCGCGGCGTCCTCGATGCCCATTGCCGCGCCCTGTGCCGCGAAGGGCGTCATCGCATGCGCTGCGTCGCCGATCAGCGCGATGCCTTGCGGCATCGTCCAGCGCCGTTGCTCGACGGTGTGGATCGGAAACGCCGTCCACGGCCCGGCGAGCGCGACAAGCCTTGCAAGCGCCGGCGCCGTGCCGCGCATGGCGCGTGACAGGATCGCGGGATCGGCATGGCCCGACCAGCCTTCGGCGATGCGCTTGCCCTTGGTGAAGGCGGCGAGGTTGAAGGCGCTGCCCTTGCTCACCGGATAGGCGACCATATGGAAGCCGGGATGGAGGAACGCGGTGACGCTATCTCCGGCGCCGACCGCCGCAAAGGCCTTGCCGGCGGCGCTCTCGGCCGCGACCGTGGCGCGCCAGGCGAGCTCGCCGCAGAAGCGGCTTTTCGCGAAGGCAGGCTCTCTGCCCGCAAGTTGCGCGCGTATCGACGACCAGACGCCGTCGGCGCCGACGAGCAGGCCTGCGGCGGCCTCGACGCTGCCGCCATCCGTTTGGGCCGTTACCGCGATATTCTGCGGCGCGACAGTGATGTCCGTCACCCGCGCTCCGGTAAGAAGTCGGATATCGCGGCACTCCCCCACCCGCACCGTCAGCGCCGCCTGCAGATCGGCGCGGTGCGCCACCAGATAGGGCGCGCCCCAGCGGTCTTCGCCGGCCCGGCCCAGCGGCACGCGCGCCAGTTCGCGCAAGGAGGCGGCGTCCTTCAGTACCACCGCTTCCGGCCTGATCGCGCTCGCCGCCAGGCGATCGAGCACGCCGAGCCGGCGCAGGATGCGCGTCGCATTGGGAGAAAGCTGCAGCCCGGCGCCCACCACTTCGAGCTGCCTGGCCTGTTCCAGCACCGTCACGGCATAGCCGCGCTCGGCAAAGGCGAGCGCCGCGGTCAGCCCGGCTATACCGGCCCCGGCGATGACGATCTGCCGGGACCGCGTCTCATCCATGATCGCCAGGGATCAGGCGGCCTGGTCGACAAAGAGGCAGCCCGGCGGCTGCGTTTCCGTCGCCTTCAGCTTCGGCGAATAACGGTAGAGCGTCGAGCAATAAGGGCAGACCTTCTCATTGTCATCGCCCATGTCGAGAAATACATGCGGATGGTCGAAAGGCGGGTTGGCGCCCGTGCACATGAATTCCTTGACGCCGATCTCGATCGCCGGATGGCCCGCGTCGTTCTGGAAATGGGGAATGGTACCGCCTGCCATCGTCGTCTCCAAATTTGAATGCGGCTTTGAATTCGGCCCGCTTGCATCTGGATCATAACCGGCCAGTTTGCAAGATCGATGAAATGAAACTGTCGCAAAAGGCTGGCAGAGAATATGTTGAGCCGGTTAAGCGCATGAGTCCGGGAATCGAAACGATTCCGAGACATCATGCGTCACAAATGCATGTTAGAGCGTCCGTTGCGCGTCCGGCGGTGTATGGCGCTGAAAAGGGCGGTTGCAGGCAAGAGCAGGAACCATGACCGAACTGAAGCCGGTGCAGAACGAGTTTATCACCGTCGAGGCGGCCAGCCCCGATGGCGGCAATCCCGACCGTTTCGTCAACCGCGAATTCTCCTGGCTGCAGTTCAACCGGCGTGTGCTGGAGGAATCGCTGAACGAGCACCACCCGCTTCTCGAGCGTGTCCGCTTCCTGTCGATCTCGGCCGCCAATCTCGATGAGTTCTTCATGGTGCGCGTCGCCGGCCTCGCCGGCCAGGTGCGCGAGGGCATCGTGCTGAAGAGCCCGGACGGCCGCACGCCCGAACAGCAGCTCGAGYAGCTGCTGCGCGAGGTCGAGCGCCTGCAGGAGGACCAGCAGAAGAGCCTGTCGGTGTTGATGGAACTGCTCAACAAGGAAGGCATCGAGAGCATCACCCGCGACGCGCTTACCAAGGACGAGAAGGTCTGGCTGGAAGAGCATTTCCAGGAACAGGTTTTCCCGGTGCTGACGCCGCTGTCGATCGACCCGGCGCACCCGTTCCCGTTCATCCCCAATCTGGGCTTTTCGATCGCGCTGCAATTGCGCCACCGCAAGAATGGCGAGGAGATGAGCGCGCTGCTGCGCCTGCCGGTGGCGCTGCGGCGCTTCATCCGCCTGCCCGACCGCAAGCACCATGTGCGCTTCATCCCGCTGGAAGAGGCGGTCGGCATGTATATCGGCAAGCTGTTCCCGGGCTATGAGGTCAAGGGCTCCGGCACGTTCCGCATCATCCGCGACAGCGACATCGAGGTGGAAGAAGAGTCGGAAGACCTTGTGCGCCTGTTCGAGACGGCGCTGAAGCGCCGCCGCCGCGGCTCGGTCATCCGCATCGAGTTCGACACGCTGATGCCGGCCGAATTGCGCGACTTCGTCGCCGGCGAGCTCGGCGTCGCGTCGAGCCGCATCAGCGTGCTCACCGGCCCGCTGGCGCTCAGCCAGATCTCCGAGATCGTCGCCGTCCCGCGCGACGATCTCAAATTCACGCCTTACAACCCGCGCTTTCCCGAGCGCATTCGAGAGCATGGCGGCGACTGCCTGGCCGCCATTCGCGAGAAGGACATCATCGTCCACCACCCCTACGAATCCTTCGACGTGGTGGTGCAGTTCCTGCGCCAGGCGGCGGCCGATGCCGAAGTTGTGGCGATCAAGCAGACGCTCTACCGCACTTCGAACGACAGCCCGATCGTGCGTGCGCTGATCGACGCCGCCGAGGCCGGCAAGTCCGTGACCGCGCTGGTCGAGCTCAAGGCGCGCTTCGACGAGGAGGCCAACATCCGCTGGGCGCGCGACCTCGAGCGCGCCGGTGTGCAGGTCGTGTTCGGTTTCCTGGAATTGAAGACCCACGCCAAGATGTCGCTGGTGGTGCGGCGCGAGGACGGACGGCTGCGCAACTACGTGCATCTCGGCACCGGCAACTACCATCCGGTCACCGCCCGCATCTACACCGACCTGTCCTTCTTCACCACCGACCCGATCATCGCGCGCGACGTGGCGCAGATCTTCAACTTCATCACCGGCTATGCCGAACCCGCCGAGGAGATGCGCATTGCGGTGTCGCCCTTCACGCTGCGCGAGCGCATCCTGAAGCACATCGGGGACGAGATCGCCCATGCGCGCGAAGRCCGGCCGGCCCGCATCTGGATGAAGATGAACTCACTCGTCGATCCGACCGTCATCGACGCGCTGTATGACGCCAGCCGCGCCGGCGTCGAGGTCGACCTCGTCGTGCGCGGCATCTGCTGCCTCCGGCCCCAGGTGCCCGGCCTTTCCGAGAATATCAGGGTGAAGTCGATCGTCGGCCGCTTCCTCGAGCACAGCCGCATATACTGCTTCGGCAATGGCTACGGCTTGCCCTCCGACGAGGCGATCGTCTACATTTCCTCCGCCGACATGATGCCGCGCAATCTCGACCGCCGCGTTGAAACCCTGGTGCCGATCACCAATCCGACTGTGCATGAACAGGTGCTCGGCCAGATCATGCTGGGCAATGTCATGGACAACCAGCAAAGTTTCGACGTATTGGCAGACGGCACCTCCCGGCGCGTCATGCTGGAGGAGGGCGAGGAACCGTTCAACGCGCAGGAATATTTCATGACCAATCCGAGCCTTTCCGGACGGGGTGACGCGCTGAAATCGCATGCTCCAAGGCGCATTGCCCAGTTCAAGCGCCGCAAGAAGAACGCCGCCGCGTGATTTCAATATCCCAGGGCCGGCTCCAGGACCGGCGGCCGCTGTCGATCATCGACATCGGATCGAACTCGATCCGTCTTGTCGTCTATGAAGGGCTGGCGCGCTCGCCGACGCTGCTGTTCAACGAAAAGATGCTGGCCGGCCTAGGCCGCGGCATCGTTTCGACGGGCAAGCTCGATCCCGAGGCGGTGACCCGCTCGATGGAGGAGCTCCGCCGTTTTCGCGCGCTTTCGGATCAGGCCGGCGCCGAGCATATGTATGTGCTGGCGACCGCGGCCGCGCGCGAGGCGGTCAACGGCCCGGACTTCATCCACCGGGCCGAGGAGGTGCTCAAGACCGAGATCCGCGTGCTTTCAGGCCGCCAGGAAGCGCATTATTCGGCGCTCGGCGTCATCTCCGGCTTCTATCCTGCCAACGGCATCGCCGGCGACCTTGGCGGCGGCAGCCTGGAGCTCATCGACATCAACGGCGAGTCGATCGGCGACGGCATCACCCTGCCGCTCGGCGGCCTGCGGCTGCAGGACATGGCGAAGAACTCGCTCGTCCAGGCGCAGAAGATCGCGCGCCAGGAACTGGCGCGGGCGAAGCTGCTCAAGGGGGGGCAGGGCAGGGTGTTTTACGCCGTCGGCGGCACCTGGCGAAACCTCGCCCGGCTGCATATGGAGATGAACAACTACCCGCTCGGCGTCATGCATCACTACGAGATCGCCGCCGACAGCGCCCAGGCCTTCCTCAGGCAGGTGGCCAAGGGCGAGGTCGAAAAGGTCAGGGGCATAGAGGGCGTCTCCAAGAACCGCCGCTCGCTGCTGCCTTACGGCGCCGTGGTGCTGCAGGAGATCATGGCGGCAATGCAGCCGTCGAAGATCGTCGTCTCGGCGCAGGGCGTGCGCGAGGGCTTCCTCTATTCGCTGCTCGACGCGGCCGAGCAGAAAGCCGATCCGCTGATCTCGGCGGCCGAAGAGCTGGCGCTGCTGCGCTCGCGCTCGGTCCATCACGCGCACGACCTCGTCGATTGGACCGGCCAGGCCTTCAAGGCCTTCGGCATCGACGAGACGGTGGACGAGGCGCGCTACCGCCATGCCGCCTGCCTGCTTGCCGATATCGGCTGGCGCGCTCATCCGGAATATCGCGRCAAGCAGTCGCTCAACATCATCGCGCATGCCTCCTTTATCGGCGTCGATCATCCCGGCCGTGCCTATCTGGCCTTGGCCAGCGCCTATCGCCATGACGGCGTCTTCAACGATACGATCGCGCCGGAGATCAAGGCGCTGGCGCCGCCGCGCGTGCTCGAGCGCGCCCGCGTGCTGGCGGCGATGATGCGCGTCATCTATCTGCTGACGGCGGCGATGCCGGGCGTGATGCCGCGCCTGAAATGGGAAAGCCGCGGCAACGGCGCGCTGGCGCTGGTGCTGCYGGCTTCGCTTGCCGACCTCTATGGCGAACGCCCCGCCGGGCGGCTGGCGCAGCTCGCGCGCATCACCAACCGCCGCCTTGTGCTGGCGGTCGAGGGCGGCCCGAGCGTGTCGGTGAAGTAGGGTCGGCTTAAAGCAATTCCAAGGAAAAGCGTGAAACGTGTAGGTTCGCCGGCTTCGCCGTAACCTTCCGTCCGGAATTGCGTCAAAACAAAGAGATAGAGCGCTTCGCCGTTTCAGTGAAACGGTGAAACGCTCTAGGTCACCTCGGCGCCGATGCCGGCGCCGCGCCCATCGGCCGACCAGGCGCCGGCGCCGGCCATGGCGAGCGCCAGGAAGCCGCCGGCAATCGCAATGTCCTTCATCAGCATCTGCTGGTGCATGAAGGCGAGCGTGGCATCGTCGGCGCCCTGGCCGTAATGGCCGATGAAGGCGGCGGCGATAGAGAAGGCGGCAAGCAGAAGTGCCGCGATCCGCGTCAGGAAGCCGACGAGGATCAACAGTCCGGCGATCAATTCGAACAGGCCGGTGCCCCAGGCGACAATCGTCGGTAGCGGCAGGCCGAGGCCGGCGAAATAGCTGGTCGTGCCGGCGATGTTGGCGAGCGCCTGGAAGCCGGAGGGCACGAAAAGCGCGGCAAGCAGGAGCCGCGAGATGAGAAGCAATGCGTTGCGGGGCATCGGCCACCTCCCTTGCCGGCATCTGCCGGCTGCGGTCGCAGTGTACGCCTGCAACCGGAAAACGAAAAAGCGGCGCGGAAAATTCCGCGCCGCTTCCGTTTCAGGCTTGGGAGGGGCAAGCAATTCCAGGAAATGAAGCAGTTTCCGTTCGGAATTGCGTCAAACAAAAACGTCAGCCGCGCTTGGCGTCGATCGAGTAGGCGCCGGCGCCGAGAATGGCGAGGAGGATGAAACCGCCGGTGAGGCCAAGATTCTTCTGCAGCATCAGCAGCTGGATCTGGTCGCCGAAGTTGAGGTGCGCGATCGCCGTGGCGGCAAGCGTGAAGATCGCCAGCGCGATGGCGACGATGCGGGTCTGGAAGCCGACCAGGATGGCGAGGCCGCCGAAGAATTCGAGCAGGCCCGAACCGACCGCGGCAACCGTCGGCAGCGGCAGGCCGATGCTGCCGAACCACTGCGCGGTGGCGGAAATCGCGGTCAGCTTGGCAAAGCCCGAGAGGATGAACAGGATGGAGAGAAGGATGCGGCCGACGAGGATCGCGCCCGAAGCGTTCGAGGCGTTGCCGGCGGTAGCGGCGGAAGTGTTGATGGACATGGCGGGTCTCCGAATGGGTTGAATGCCCAGTCAGATAGACGACGAAGAATGTTCACCAAAGATGCCTATGCGGCGACACATTGTTCACAGATTCTATATTTCTGCGATCGCGTGGCCAGCAGAAATTCGTGTCGCGAGATTCGGTTGGGGGAGTAAATTCTCCCCCCGCAAAATGCTGGTCCCCCAGCGCAGTGCTCGCATTGTCGCATCATGTGCCTCGGAGATCGGCCGAAACATCCCTCACTTCGTCATCCTCGGGTCTGCGCCGGGTCGCTTCGCTCCTCGCTGCGCCCAAGGATGACGACGTTGGAAGGTCTCGGCAGATATGGAACGCTAACGGCACCTAGCCCGGATGCGTCATGTCCTCCKGCCGTACCAGCCGGTCGTAGTCGGCTTCGCTGACCAGCCCGGTGGCCAAGGCTTCCTCGCGCAGCGTGGTGCCGTTCTTGTGCGCGGTCTTGGCGATCTTGGCGGCGTTGTCGTAGCCGATGGTCGGGGCCAGCGCCGTCACCAGCATCAGCGAGCGCTCCAGCGCCGCCTTGATGTTGTCCTCGCGGGCCTCGATGCCGACGACGCAATTGTCGGTGAAGGACATGCAAGCGTCCGCCAGCAGTTGCACCGACTGCAGGAAGTTGTAGGCCATCAGCGGGTTGTAGACATTGAGCTCGAAATGGCCCTGGCTGCCGGCGAAGGTCAGCGCTGCATGGTTGCCGAACACCTGCACGCAGACCTGCGTCAGCGCCTCGCACTGGGTCGGGTTGACCTTGCCCGGCATGATCGAGGAGCCCGGCTCGTTCTCCGGCAGCGAGAGCTCGCCGAGGCCCGAGCGCGGGCCGGAGCCGAGGAAGCGGATGTCGTTGGCGATCTTGAACAGTGCTGCGGCCGCCGCGTTGATCGCGCCATGCGAGAACACCATGGAATCATGCGCCGCCAGCGCCTCGAACTTGTTCGGCGCCGTGACGAAGGAAATTCCCGTGATGGCGGCGATGCGGTCCGCTACCTTCTCCGCAAAGCCGACCGGCGCGTTGAGGCCGGTGCCGACGGCGGTGCCGCCCTGCGCCAATTCCTGCAGGCCGGGCAGCGTCATCTCGATGCGCCTGATCGACGAGGCGACCTGCGCGGCATAGCCCGAGAATTCCTGGCCGAGCGTCAGCGGCGTGGCATCCTGCGTGTGCGTGCGGCCGATCTTGATGATGTGGTTGAAGGCCCGGGCCTTGGCGTCGAGCGCCTTGTGCAGATGATGCAGCGCAGGGACGAGGTYGTGCGCGATCCGCTCGGCGCAGGCGATGTGCATGGCCGTCGGATAGGTGTCGTTCGACGACTGGCTCATATTGACGTGGTCATTGGGGTGCACCGGCTTCTTCGAGCCCATCACGCCGCCGAGCAGCTCGATCGCCCGGTTGGWGATCACCTCATTGGCGTTCATGTTGGACTGCGTGCCCGAGCCCGTCTGCCAGACGACGAGGGGGAAATGGTCGTTGAGCTTGCCGTCGATGACTTCCTGCGCCGCGAGCACGATCGCCTTGCCGATGGCAGGATCGAGCCGCTTCATCTCCATGTTGACCTCGGCCGCCGCGCGCTTGATGACGCCGAGCGCCCGCACGATCGAGACCGGCTGCTTTTCCCAACCTATTCTGAAATTGCCGAGCGAACGCTGCGCCTGCGCGCCCCAATAGCGGTCGGCCGCGACCTCGATGGGACCGAATGTATCGGTTTCGGTTCTGGTCTTTTCAGCGCTCACGAGAAATCTCCGGTCTGTCGATTTGCGCAAGGGCGTAACGCGTCGCACAAATGGCATCAAGCGGAGATTGCGGGCGAGGGGAATGCAAATCGGTTTGAAGGGTTGGGCAATCTCCCCCCTTGTGGCGAGATCAGCTATTCAGCGGCGCTCCAACAATATCGATGCCACTCTCCGCGCAAATCCTCGTCAGCGCCGCGATCATCTCCGGCGTCGGCTCGGCCGGCGGCGGCAGGTCAGGCTTTTCGGCGGGGCGGCTCGCCTGGCGCACCATCGTCTCGAAATCCGCGCCGCGCGTGACAGTGAGCGTATGTGCGCCTGCGGGAGACTCGACCCTGTATCTGTGCGGCAGGCCCTTCGGCGCGATGATGGTTTCGCCGGCGCCGACGATCCGCTCGCGGCCATCGATCAGAAAACGCATTTGCCCTTCGAGGATGTGGAACACCTCGTCCTCGTTCCGGTGCACGTGCAGCGGCGGAGAATCGCCATAGGGCAGCCGGTGCTCGATGACGCAGATGCCGTCCTCGCCGTCGGTTGACGACACCTGGATGGCGACCAGCGTGTTGTTGAACCAAAGGAGTTGCTTGCCTGCGATGGTGCTGTTGATCATTGTCATCACTGTTCTTCCTTTGTTGGTGCCGACGGTGYGGCGTCGATGCGACCTAACCGAGGACAGGCGGACGACGGAAATCCTATGATCGTATGGGCTGAATTGACGCGATGAATTTGAACGCGCTCGATCTCAATCTGGTGAGGGTGCTCGACGCGCTTCTGCGCGAGAAAAGCGTGACGCGCGCCGGCGAGCAGATCGGCCTCAGTCAGCCGGCGGTGAGCGCCGCGCTCAACCGCCTGCGCCACTTGCTCAACGACCAGCTCTTCGTGCGGCGCGGCAACGACATGGTGCCCACCCCGCGTGCCGAGAGCCTGGCGGAACCAGTGCGCGCGGCGCTGCGCGAGATCGAGCGCGCCTTCCAGCCCGCGAAGGATTTCGATCCGGCGACACTCGAACGGACCTTCACCTTCATGGGCGCGGATTTCTTTTCCATGCTGCTGATGCCGCCCTTTGCCGCGCGCATCGCGGCGATGGCACCCCGCGTGTCGCTGCGCTTTCTGGACAGTGCGCGCGGCGACGTTTCGAAGCTGCTCCAGGAGGATGAGATCGACGCCGCGCTGGAACGCCCGCTGGAGGTCGCCGAATGGGTCTCCAGCACGCCGCTGTTTCACTCGCCTTTCGTGATCATTGCCGCAAAGGACAACGCGGCGATCAGGCAGGCCGGGATCGCGGACGGCGGGGTTCTGCCGATCGAGCTCTTCTGCGAACTGCCGCATGTTTTGCGTTCCATCGACGGTTCGATGTCGGGCTCTACCGACGAGGCGCTCGAGCGAATCGGGCGAAAGCGCCGGGTGAGCCTTGCCTTGCCGCGTTTCCAGGCCGTCGCCCTGGCGGTAGCCGGCGGAAATCACCTCGCCGCCGTTCCCAGACAGTTCGCAGTCTCCGCCGCCAGGAGCCTGCCCCTCGCGCTCTTCGAGTCGCCGCTGAGCATCGCGGTGCCGGAAGTCAGGATGTACTGGCACGCCCGCCACGACGACGAGGCGCCGCATCGCTGGATCCGCGAGCAGGTTCTCGATGAAATCGCGACGCTCGGATTCAGGGATTGGGATGGCGCTGAAAAGCGGCAGCTTTCGAGCCCAGGAGTCACCCGCCGCATGACAGGGACGCAGTGACGGACGGCGCAGGCTGTCCAGCAGAGGTCTTGTCTGGCCCGTATGAACTTTACCCGGCAGAGGCCAGGCCAACGGATGAGGGCTGGCGCAGGGCGAGGCGGCCCGCGACAAAATCCTTGACCTGGCGGATCGCCTGCTCGCGCGATACGCTGCCCGGCTGCAGCCCGAGCCGCAGCCACAGGCCGTCTATCAGCGCGGTGACGCCGAGCACGATCTCGTCCGCCAGTTCCGCAGATGCGAGGCCGCGCAGGCCGGACAACAGGTTCGAGCGCATGCGTGCGTGGATGACCTTCTGGATGCGCGCCAGCTTCTCGTCGCGCGGCACCYCGGCGCAGAGCGACAGCCAGGCATGGCAGAGCGGCGGCAGGAACAAATGCTCCTCGAAATTGCCCTCGATCACCGCATCGAGCCGTTCCATCGGCGTCCTCGCCCGCCGAAGCCTGGCGACCACGGCGTCACAGAGCACGGCATTGGCCTCGCGCATCGCGTGCTCGAACAGCTCCTGCTTGTTGCGGAAATAATGCAGGACGATGCCTTTTGAGGCGCCGGCCTGGGCCGCGACCTTTTCCAGCGTCGCGCCGGCAATRCCCTCGCGCTCCAGCACTGCGAATGCCGCCTGCCGCAATTCCTTGCGGCGTATGTCGCTGAGACGCGTGAGTTTCACCGGATCGATCCCTGCATGGCGAATCGATGTTGACATCTTCGTCCGTTCAGATCAACAATTGACCGATGGGACAAGAATATGACCCATTGGTCAAAATATGAGGAGGACCGGAATGTTGCGCATGCTTGCGAATGGCGTCTGTCTCGCCGCCTTGATGCTGGCCGCTCAGACCGCTTATGCGGCCGAGGCGGCTGGGTGCAGGGTGGTGCGCATGGCCGAGCCCGGCTGGAACGATCTCGCCTTCACCACGGGGGTGGCCAAGGTCCTGCTGCAGGCGCTGGGCTATGAGCCGCAGAGCGAGGTGCTTGGCATCAACGTCATCTACGAAGGCATGAAGAACAAGGACCTCGACCTGTTCCTCGGCTACTGGGATCCGGCGATGGTCACCTACTACGAGCCCTACAAGAAGGACGGCTCGGTCGAGAATGTGCGCGTCAATCTGGTCGGCGCCAAATACACCTTCGCCGTGCCGACCTATGTCTGGGAAGCCGGCGTCAAGGATCTGTCCGACCTGCACAAATTCGCCGATAAATTCGGGAAGAAGATGTACGGCATCGAACCAGGCTCCAACCAGCTGATGATGGACGCCATCGCCGATCCACAGTTCCACCTCGACGGCTGGYAGGTGGTCGAATCGAGCGAAGCCGGCATGCTTTCGGAGGTCGGCTACGAGATCAAGGAGAAGCAGTTCATCGTCTTCCAGGGCTGGGCGCCGCATCCGATGAACACGATGTACGACTTCAAGTACCTGACCGGCGGCGACAAGTTCTTTGGTCCGAATTTCGGCGCGGCGACTGTGACCACGCAGGCGCGCAAGGGCTACCTGCAGGAATGCCCGAACGTCGCRCAGTTCCTGAAGAACCTCGTCTTCGACATCGACCTGGAAAATGTCGGCATGGGCTACCTCATCAATGACGGCCTGAAGCCGGAGGAGGGAGCGCTGAAGTCGATCACGCTGAACAAGGGTCGCCTCRACGCTTGGCTCGCCGGCGTCACCACCTTCGACGGCAAGCCCGGCCTTGCCGCCGTCAAGGAAAAGCTCGGACTGTGAGGCTGTTGGCGTTGGGCCTGCCGGAACAGGATACGCTGCCGGATCAAGATACGTGGGCCAGTCGCAAGCAATTCGTCGATGTCGGCGGTCTCGACCTTGCCTATGTCGAGGTCGCCGGTTCGGGGCCGCCGCTCGTCATGGTGCACGGCTTCACCGACACCAGTCGCAGCTTTTCTCTGCTTGTGCCCTATCTCGCCGGCTGCCGGCTGATCATGCCGGATCTGCGCGGGCACGGCGCCTCGCAGGCGGGCGAGGGCTGCGCCATCGCCGATTTCGCCGCAGACATCGCTGGGCTGATCCGGCGGCTGCGGCTCGACCGGCCGGTCGTGATCGGCCACTCACTGGGAGCCATGGTGTCGATCGCTCTGGCCGCGCGGCATCCGCAACTGGTCGGCGGACTCGTGGTCGTGGCCGGCACGTTGAACGCCGGCTTCGCGCCGGATCATCCGCTGGTCGCCGGCGTCGCGGCGCTGCGCGATCCGATCTCGCCGGCTGATCCTTTCTACGACTGGTGGCACGCGTGCGACGCAGGCGTACCGAAAGCCTTCCTGACGGGATTGGCAGAGGACGCTTCTGCGATGCCCGCTGCCCTCTGGCGCGCCATTCTCGACGAAATCCGCCGCACGGACCTCACCGCTGAGGCGCGGGCGGTGCGGGCTCGGACGCTGATCATCGCCGGCGGCCGCGATCCACTTTTCGACGAGGCGCACCAGCAGTCCCTGGCCCAAGCGCTGGCCGGCGCGCGCCTCGTGTGGGCGGAGCATTGTGGACACAACCCGCACTGGGAAGACCCGGCCTTTGTCGCCCAAACGGTCGTGGAAATGATGCCGCGTCTTTAGCTGGTAGCTACCCGCAACAGCGATCGGGCCGTCGGCGTCAGGCGCAGCATTTCGACCGGTTTCGTGGGACGGACCGGCTCGGCCTCGCCGATCGCCTGCCATGCCGGCGAATTGGCGAGGTTGGCATGGCAGCGCTCGTGCGCTTCCTTGTCGTCGAAGCCGGCGACGGTAACGAAAACATTTTCGCCGGCTCGCACCGGCAGGCGCGGAAAAGTGTTTTCGGCGTGCTCGCTGACGAAGGCGCCGAGCAGGCGCGCGCCATTTGCCGTGAGCTGCGGAAGCGCCTGCGCGCGGAAGCGTTCGGCGAAGTCGGCCTCCGCGCCCCGGCGCAATTGATGAATCGAAATCTCAACAATTCCGGCTAACCGACCAGCTTCGCTTGGCTTTCCGGCTTCGTTCGCAGGCGGTCGTTGCAGCCCCGACAGGTCGAAGCCCGCATCCCGCCACGCCGGCTTCAGGAGCAGCACGTCGTCGGAATCGATCATCGTCGCGTTGGCGGCGTCGCGGTGCTCGGCCCAGACCGGGCCGCCATAAAAGGCGCTCAGCGCGTCCTTCCTGACTGCCATGTCCTCGAAGCCGCGCAGCCAGACGAACATGTCGGGACGGTCGAGATCGCGGAACTGGCCGATGACGGTCATGCCCGTCGCTTCCTGGCTTTCGATGAACTCCCGGTCGAACAGCGTGATCAGTGTTTCGCGCTGGTCGGGCTTCAGCGTGTATTGCCTGAGCTCGACAATCGGCGAGGCAAGGCGCGGGAGAATGGCGTTGAAGGGTCGGTTCATGACTGGAATCTCTAAACAGGATGATCATCCGGTTTATAAACAAACCGGTTGTCCTGTTTTGTCAATCTGATATTTTCTTCTCCTTCTCCCCTTGCGGGAGAAGGTGGATCGGCGCGTAGCGCCAAGACGGATGAGGGGTGCTGGACGGAGTGCCGTCCTTGCCAAGCTGGAACACCCGTCATCCGCCTTCACTGCGTTCAGGCACCTTCTCCCACAAGGGGAGAAGGAGGAGATGGCGATGCGCAGAAAGCGCACCAACGACCCCGAAGGCATGCGCCGCCGCGTCCTCGACGTGGCGGAAGATTGCTTCCAGGCGCGCGGCTATCATGCCTCGAGCCTCGGCGACCTGATGGCGGCGGCCGGCGTCACCGGTGGCGCGTTGCACCATCATTTCCCGACCAAGAAGGCGCTGGCACTGGCGGTGATCGAGGAGCGCGTCGCGGCGGCAGTTCAAGAGACCTGGATCGCCCCGCTCAGGGCGGCGCCCTCCGCGCGCGAAGGCGTTCGCTTGGTGTTCGAGGCCGTGGCGGCGGAGCTCGACCAGCAGGGTTTTGTGCGCGGCTGCCCCCTCAACAATCTCGCGCATGAACTGTCGCTCGCCGATGCCGATTTCCGCTCGGCCCTGGCCGGTATCTTCGCCGGCTGGCGCCAGGCGATCGCCGACAAGGTGCGCGCCGACCAGCAAGCCGGCGGGGAGGGCGGCATAGATCCCGATCGCTTCGCCGCGCTCACCGTGGCGGCCTATTCTGGCGCCATGTCGATGGCCAAGACCRCGCAGGATACGGGGGTGCTGCGGGAGTGTTTGYGGGGGCTGGAGGGGCTGGAGCGGCTGTGACGACAATCGCGGGAGGCCCGCGATCCTTTGCTGTCCCGCCGTCGTCTGTCATTGGCGGCGCGACACCGGCCATGTTATGCGGGTGTGACCGATAAGGAAAAATCCAACGTCCATGTTAGGACGTCGTATGGCGCAATGTTAGTTGTTTCAGATGCTTTTTCTGATCGTATCCATTGCAACAGTCGCCATCCCGTACGGTCTTGAGCGACTATTCTTTGCAAAAAAGTTTGGGTTCTTTGCAGCTCTATTCTGGCTGTTTGTCCTTCAATCCGGCGTTTTGTTCGGCGGCGATATCATCCTCGAAAATCACATAGGCCAATCGTTACCCAGTTGGGTCAAATCCATCGGGCTTGCGATCGGAGCATTCGCCTATCTGACGATAGGCATCACGCCGCTTGCTGCTGTCATAGCCGCATTGGGGTTCGGGGCAGTGATTGCAGCCGGGTGGTTCTTCAGAAAGCTCGAGGAAAATTCGGACTGACCGACTACCGAACTTCCTCGGTAAAGCAGCAAAGCATGAAGAGGGCTCTGCAGCGCCAAGCTGGACGAGCCGGCGCCGAAAATGTTCAATCGCAGGATTATGAATCRCCATTCTTCAATCCCTTTTTCACGTCGCATTTTCCTCAAGCAGGCGGCCGGTCTCGCAGCGGCCTGCGCCTTGCCGCGCCCCGCATTCGCCCAGACCGGCCGGCGCATCCAGCCGATCGACGCAACCTTCCTGTTCATCGCCGACATCCATGCCTGCCGCATGGTGCACGGGCTCAGCCCCAACTGCCAGAAGGAGGGGAAGACCGACGCGGCATTGCTGCGCAGCGTGGCTGCCCTGAATGCGCTGACCGACAAGGACTGGCCGGTAGAGATCAACGGCGTCGCCACCGGCCTGAAGTCGGCCGGCAAGCGCATCGGCACGCCGCTTGGCCTCGTCACCGGCGGCGACATCACCGACGACGGCGGCGGCCAGGTGACCGAGCCGAGCGTAGGCACGCAGCTGCTGCAGTTCAGCCAGCGCTACCAGCAGGGCATCGGGCCGGACCGCATCCACATTCCGGTCTATATCGGGCTCGGCAATCATGATCTCGACCAGAACGGCTCGCCGCCGCATGTCGACTGGTATCGGCGCGAGCTGCGCGACTATGTCGAGGTCAACCATCGCACCGGCGTCTTCTTCAAGCCGCCGGTGCCGGCCACCGACTACGACGTCGACACCGACTGCTATTCCTGGGACTGGGGCGGCCTGCACCTTATCCAGACCCACCGCTTCGCCGGCGATACCGGCCATGGCGTCCTGAGTAGCCTGCCTTGGCTGAAGCAGGATCTTGCGACCTATGCCGGCGACGGCCGTCCGGTGATCCTGTTCCAGCATTATGGCTGGGACAGTTTCTCGATCGAGCGCTGGGATCCGGCAAAGCGCCGCTATGACGATGCCGGCACGGGCCGGCCGCACTGGTGGAGCGAGGCCGATCGCCAGGCGCTGCTTGCGGTGCTGAAGGGCTACAATGTGATCGCCGTCTTCCACGGCCATCAGCACGAGGTGCCGATGATCTACCAGCGAGACGGGCTCGACATCGTCAAGCCGAAGGCGGCCTATATGGGCGGCTTCGCGCTGGCGCGGGTGACCGATGACCATATGGATGTCGTCCTGGGCGAGGCGGCCGGCGACAATGGCGAGGTCATTTTCACCAACGCCTTCGCCAAGAGCTGGCCCACCTGAACAGCCGCGGCGGAAAGCGGTGATGTTGCCCGCGCCGGCGATGTCGGACTGGGCGCTGGCGGACCGAAACAAGGAAGAGGCCGGTGCGCGGGTTGCGCACCGGCCTCGCCAAGAGTGGTGGAACGGATCAGAGCGCCTTGCGGACCTTGTCCTTCACATCGCCATAGGCCTTGCGCACCTTGCCGGCGATCCTTTCGGATACGCCTTCCACCTGCATGCGCCGACTGCCCGTGGCCTTGCCGGCTGCTTGCTTGAGCGTGCCTTTCACCTGCTTGGCGATGCCGGCGACCTGATCCCTGTTCACCATATCCGCATCTCCTGGGTCGTCTGGGAGCGGATGCGGCTGCCGCATCCGGTTTCGATAACGAGCGGCCGGCGTTTGGGTTCCGCGCGGCCCGCCACGTCGCGGCAAAGACTTTCGGCGGGAAGGCGAAGCGATCTCCTTGCTTTACGCAATTCCGGACAGAAAACCGTTTCACACTTTTCCTGGAATTACTTTAGCCTGACACCGCAATCGGCATCAGGGGCAACCATGGCGGAATTCACGCTCTATATCGGCAACAAATGCTTTTCTTCCTGGTCGCTGAGGCCCTGGGTGGCGATGCGGCATCTGGAAATCCCCTTCGAGGAAGGCTTCGTGCGCCTGCGCACGCCCGAGACCGCCGCCAATCTGGCCAGGGTGTCGCCGACCGGACTGGTGCCCGTCTTGAATCACAATGGCAGGATCGTCTGGGAAACCCTTGCCATCCTTGAATATCTGGCCGACCTCTTTCCGCACAAAAAGCTCTGGCCGGACGATGTCGGTGCCCGTGCCTTGGCACGTTCCGTGGCGACCGAGATGCATTCCGGTTTCCGCGAGCTGCGCTATGGTTGGCCGATGAACCTGCGCCGGCCAAAGGCCTATAAGCCGCTCGATACCGAGGGCGAGGCGCAGCGGGCGCGGATCGAGGCGATCTGGCGGCAATGCCGCGAGCAATATGGCCGGAGCGGCCCCTTCCTGTTCGGCCATTTCACCGTGGCGGATGCCATGTATGCGCCCATCGTCACCCGTTTCGATACCTATGGCGGCGAGCTTGCGCCGGTTACCCGCGCCTATGTCGACGCCGTGCTGGCGACGCCGGCAATGCGGCACTGGTATGCCGAGGCCGCCAAGGAGCCCTGGCCGGAGCCGGGCCCGCACGAACAGGACTAGAGCATTTCCACTGCGCGGCAGGCCTGGCCGCAATTGCGTCAACTGCTCCGATGGCGGGCTTCCAGAATGGGCTGCGCGGCCTATGTGAAGGAAAGGGCGGGCACCTGGAGAAATCTCATGACATCCGCAAATTCCCCTCTTGCGGGTAAGGTCGCGCTCGTCACCGGCGCCTCATCCGGCATCGGCGAGGCGACCGCTGCCGCCCTTGCCGCCGCCGGCGCGAAGGTGGCGGTCGCCGCCCGCCGTATCGATCGCCTCGCAACGCTCTCCGGCCGCATCGGCAAAGCCGGCGGCACCGCGCTCGCCATTGAAGCCGACATCGCCAGTAGCGGCGATATCACCGCCATGGTCGACAAGGTGGTCTCCGAATGGGACCGGCTCGACATCCTCGTCAATAATGCCGGCGTCATGCTGCTCGCGCCCGCGGCCGAAGCCGATCTCGACGACTGGCGCCGCATGATCGAGCTCAACCTGATCGGCCTGATGGCGACCACAAAGGCAGCGCTGCCGCACCTCAAGGCCTCAAAGGGCCATATCGTCAACGTCTCCTCGGTGGCCGGCCGCGTCGCCAATCCCGGCGCCAGCGGCTATGCGGCGACCAAGTTCGGCGTCGTCGCCTTCTCGGAGTCGCTGCGCCGCGAGGTCTATGCCGACAAGGTGCGCGTCACCGTCATCGAGCCCGGCCTGGTGCGCACCGAGCTCGGCGACCACATCACCAACGAGGAATTCAAGGCCGGACTGGAACACCGCCTTGCCACCATGGAAGCGCTGAACGCCGAGGACATCGCCAATGCCATTCTCTACGCTGTCAGCCAGCCGCCGCGCGTCAACATCAACGAGATCCTGATCCGCCCGACCGACCAGGAGCGTTGATCAGGCGATGCGGCTGAGCGAAGTCCTTTGCTGCGGCCAATGTTCGGCGAGGAAATCGGCCACGCTGCCGGCGATCATTTCCCAGCCCGGTTCCGCCAGCAGCCAGTGAGCGTGACGCTCTCGGATTTCGGCGGCGACGCCGAGCTTACCGGCCGTCCATTCGACCAGTGCCGGCGCGACAATGCGGTCCTCGGCGCCGCCGATGACCATGGCGGGGCAGGAAATCTTCGAGAAGTCGACCTTGCAGGAGCCGAAGATCAACTCGCGATAGACCTTGCCTGACTCGGGGACCAACTGCGCGTGCAGGATAGGGCAGGCTTCCTTCGGCATCCGGTTGAGCGCAATGGTGGCGCAGCCCTTGGCCGAGGGAAGGATCGGCTGGCCGGCCAGGATCCTCGGCATCATCGGCAGGTAGGTCGACAACGCCACCTTCTGCGCCGGCAGCTTCGCGGCGGGCGCGGGACAAAGCAGGACAATCGCTTCGGCCTTGCCCAGCGCCGCGATCTGCTGGGCGATGAGTCCGCCGAGACTGTGGCCGACCACAATCGGTCTGTCGCCGAGCGCCGCGATCACCTTCAGCGTGTCGTCGACATAGTCGGCGACGGATAGACCCTTGGCGCGTGCAGGGCCGATGCCGGCGCGGCCGCGCCGCGCCGCTGCGACGCCGCGCCAGCCGCGCGCGGCGAAGAATTCCAGCCATGGCCGGAAGCTGTTGTGGTCGACAAAGGCGCCGTGGACGAAGAGCAAGGGCGGGCGCCCGGCGCTTGTCTGGGCAGGAGACGCCTCGATTGCGGGAAAACCGGCGATGACGGTAGGCGAGACGCACTGCGAATCCATGGCTACCTCCCTGGGCGCGGATCGGCACAGGCTCGGCTTGTGCTCGGCAACAAGCTTGCCTATTTTGTCAACCTACTTGCCTAGTTTGTCTACCACCTTGCCTAAATTTGGTGATGCGGTGAACGAAATCGAATCCGAGTTTCGCGCGCGCCGGGAAAGGATACTGCTGCGCCAGCTTGTCCGGCTGTTTCGGCTGATGAACGACGAGACCGTGGCGCGCATGCAGGCGCGCGGCTTCCAGGGCATGCAGCCGTCCTATCCCCGCCTGCTCGGCAATCTGGACACGGAAGGCACCCGCATCTCTGGGCTGGCGAGGCGCATGGGCATCACCCGCCAGGCGGTCGCGCAGTTGGTCAGGGAGATTGAGGCTGCCGGTTTCGTCGAGCGGCGACCCGATCCGGAAGATGGCCGCGGCGTCATTGTCGCCTTCACCCCCAAGGGGCGCGAGGGCCTTGCCACCGCCGTCGAGGTGATGGCCGAGATCGAGGCGGAATATGCCGAGGCGATCGGTCAATCCGGCCTTGAGGAACTCAAAGGCTACCTCAAGACGATCCTCGACCGCTTTGACCGGCAAGGCGGCTTCGGCATGGACTGATCTCGTCAGCCGCACGCTGCCGGTCGAGGGATTGACCAGTCGAGCAATTCGRCTTAATACGTAACCAAATGGATACGCATCATGCCGCAGGCTGAGCAGGACCGTTCCGTCTTCCGCGCCATCGCCGATCCGACGCGGCGCGCCATTCTCGACCGGCTGAGGCATGRCCCGGCGCCGGTCAACGAGCTGGCCTCGACCTTCTCGCAGAGCCGCCYGGCCATTTCCAAGCACCTGAGAATCCTGCGCGAGCTCAACGTCGTCTCCGAGCAGCGGCAGGGCCGCGAGCGCATCTACCGGCTGGAGCCGGCGGAATTGAAGGACGTGGCGGACTGGATCCTGCCTTATCGCGACTTCTGGCAGCAGAGCCTCGGCAATCTCAAATCCTATCTGGAGGGCGAATAATGGCCAGCAACGACAGACCGCGTGCGATCGCCGACGTCTCCGCCGGCACCATCCTTGCCACGGTGACCATCGCCGTGCCGCCGGAGCGCGTCTTCCGCGCCATCACCGCCGAGGATCAGATCCCGCTCTGGTGGGGCGCCGACGACATGTACCGGACGACGAAACATACGGCCGACGTCAGGCCGGGCGGCGCCTGGCGCTCGGAAGGCAAGGGCGCCGACGGCGAAGATTTCCATGTCGGGGGCGAATATCTCGAAGTCGAGCCGCCGCACCGGCTGGCAATGACCTGGATAGCGCCATGGGATGGCGATAACGTCACCACCGTCACCTACACGCTTGAAGCGGTGGAGAACGGCACACGGCTGACGCTGCGCCACGACGGCTTCGGCCGGCGCCACGACTCCTGCCGCGACCACGGCTCCGGCTGGGAGCGGGTGCTGGACTGGCTGGGCGACTTCCTTTCGAAGGAGACCGGCCTCAAGCCGCTTTCGGTCTTCCATTGCCGGCTGATCCCGCCGCGGCCCGACTTCGCCTTCACCATGACGCAAGAGGAGAGGGCGGTGATGAACGCGCATGCCGACTATCTGCGGGGCCAGCTGCGCGCCGGCACGATGATGCTGGCGGGGCCTGTCGCTGATCCGGCCGGGCCCTGGGGCCTTCTGATCCTGCGTGCCGGCACGGAGGCCGAGGCGAAGGCGGTGACCGACGCCGACCCGACGGTGCGCTCGGGGCGCGGCTTCCGCTATGAAATCCTGCCGATGATGAGCACGATCATGTAAGGAGCAAACGCAAAGACGCCTCTCGCACTTTTTCAGGGTGCGGGAGGCGCCTTTTTGCCGTCAGCCTTTCTCGATTGCTCGTGAATTGCCGGCGACAGGGACATAATCGGTAGCCGGCGAAATGGTTCCCGGCAAAACAAAAAATTCTTGTTCGGCCTACACGGATGCTTTTCCTGTCTCTGTGCTAAAGGCATTGCCAGCATGAGGATCGCCTTGCCGCACGACCAATCCGTCCTGACTTTGACCGACATACCTGCCGCTTTCGACTRCCAGAACTGCGGCGCCTGCTGCGCCTATTCGGCGGACTGGCCGCGTTTTTCCACGGAGGAAGACGCAGAGCTCGAACGTATCCCCGAAGAGCTGGTTGCCGCCGACCTGTCCGGCATGCGCTGCGAGGGCGGTCRCTGCGCCGCGCTTGGCGGCGAGGTGGGCAAGGAAACGGCCTGCGCGATCTACGACGTCCGCCCGCATGTCTGCCGCGCCTGCATGCCCGGCGACGACGACTGCCTGATGGCCAGGGCGGCCTACGGGCTGGCGGTGAGTGTGATCTCCCCCCAAGTGGGGGAGATGCCCGGCAGGGCAGAGGGGGGCGCTGTCCCGCCGGCTTCAGGGAGCTTCAATCGCACACCGGAGTAAGGTTCTCGCGCAAAGAACTGAGAGGGGACACGAAGGAATGGGGCGCTTTTCCGATTGCCCCTCACGACATGGGCAGGGACGAGCCGTCCGCGAGCAACCGCTTCGCCGCATCCGCGGCAGCCGCGCAGTAGCTCTTGTCGCCGTGGATCAGGATCATCACCATAGCGCCCTCGATCAGCAAGGAGAGCTCGCGCGCCCGTGCCTTCGGTGACGGCACCTTCGCTTCGGCAAGCAGCGTTTCCAGATGCCGCTCCATCAGCGCCTTGTGCTGGCGGGCGATCGAGCGCGCGGGATGGCCGGACAGGTCGGCGAGTTCGATCGCCAGCCGGGTGAAGCCGGAGCCCGCCCAGCGCGGCTTGGACGACCATTTGACCAGGCCCTCGAACAGCTTGTCGATCAGCTCGGCCGAGYCGCCCGACARGTCGATGCCGTAGTTCTGAAAGCCGGCRAAGGTACGCTCGTGCTGCGAGGCAAGCACGGCGGTCAGCAGCGCGTCCTTGCTATCGAAATGGTAGTAGAGCGTGCGCTTGGTGACACCCGCGGCATCCGCGATCTCGTCCATGCCGACGCGGAAGAAGCCCCGGCGGCGAAACAGCTTGTAAGCCGCCTGCAAGATCTCGGGCCTGGTCTCGTCAGACGCTCTGGGCATGGGCGCGGCCGTCGCCGGTGAAAGTATACTCGCTAGTGAATTTACATCAGCGAATGTGCGGCCTTCAATGATCAGCGTCTGCTAATATTCGATAGGAGGACGACGATGGAACGGGTATTCCGCACGGCGTYCGATGTCCCGACAGACATCGTGGACTTGCCTGACGAGATCATGGCGACCTCGGCGCCAAAGCTCATGGCGAATATGACCTGCATTGAGGACCTGCGCCATGCCGCGCGTCGCCGGGTGCCGCGCGTCTTCTTCGATTATGCCGAGGCCGGCTCCTATGCCGAGCAGACCTTGCGCGCCAACCGCGCCGACCTCGAGCGCATCTCGCTCAAGCAGCGCGTGCTGGTCGACGTCGAGCAGCGCGATACAGCAACGACGATCCTCGGCGAGAGGGTATCGCTGCCGGTAGCGCTTGCGCCGATCGGCCTCGGCGGCATGCAATGGGCCGATGGCGAGGTCCTCGCCTGCCGCGCCGCGGTGGCCGCCARCATTCCCTATACGCTGAGCACGATGTCGATTTGCTCGATGGAGGATATTGCCGAGGCGGTCGGCAAGCCGTTCTGGTTCCAGCTCTATGTGATGAAGGATCGAGGCTTCGTGCGCTCGCTCGTAGAGCGCGCGATCGCCGCCCGCTGCAGCGCGCTGGTGCTCACCGTCGACCTGCAGGTGCTGGGACAGCGCCACGCCGATGTCAAGAACGGGCTCTCGGTGCCGCCGGCGCTGAAGCCGCGCACTATCCTTGACATTGCCAGCCGGCCGGGCTGGGCGGCCCGCATGCTCTCGGCCAAACGCTGGACCTTCGGCAACCTCGCCGGTCATGTGAAGGGCGAGGACAGCGTCAAGGCGGTGGCGGATTGGGTGGCGCATCAATTCGATGCAACGCTGAGCTGGAGCGATGTCGACTGGATCCGGAGCATCTGGCCGGGCAAGCTGATCCTCAAGGGCATCCTCAACGTCGACGACGCGCGAAGCGCCAGCAAGACGGGCGCCGATGCCATCGTGGTGTCCAACCACGGGGGCCGGCAGCTCGACGGCGCGCCCTCGACCGTCTCGATGCTACCCAGGATCGCGGAGGCGGTGGGCTCGGAGATCGAGGTGCTGTTCGACGGCGGCGTGCGCTCGGGCCAGGATGTCATGAGGGCGCTGGCCCTTGGCGCCCGGGCTTGCCTGCTCGGACGAGCCTATATCTACGGTCTTGGCGCCGGCGGCGAGGCCGGCGTGGCGACGGCGATAGAGATCCTGCGCAAGGAGCTGTCGGTCACCATGGCGCTCACGGGGACAAGAAGCGTCGGGGAGATTGATGGGCGGGTGCTGAATTAAGAGAGCGGCGGTTTCTCCAGGGCGGCGACTTGACCACGGAGACGCCGGCGGGACAGCGCCCCCTCTGGCCTGCCGGCCATCTCCCCCACTTGGGGGGAGATCACGCACTCCACCCRCTTGCCCACATTCGCGCCTCCCGATACCTTCGCGCCCGGGTAGGGCCGTGGAGGAAACCTTGAGCATCGAATTCCTGTTGACGTCGCTGATTGTCGTGGCCTCGCCCGGCACCGGCGTTCTCTACACGCTGAGCGCTGGCCTTTCGCGCGGCGCGCGGGCCTCGATCATCGCCGCTTTCGGCTGCACGCTGGGCATCATCCCGCATATGGCGGCCGCCATCACCGGCCTTGCCGCGGTGCTGCACACCAGCGCCGTCGCCTTCGAGACGCTGAAATATCTCGGCGTCGCCTATCTGCTCTACATGGCCTGGAACACGCTGAAGGAGAAGGGCGGCCTGAGCGTCGACGAGAACGTCGCGCCGCGCTCGGCGGCCAAGGTCATCACTTCCGGAATCCTGATCAACATCCTGAACCCGAAGCTGTCGATCTTCTTCTTTGCCTTCCTGCCGCAATTCGTCAGCACCACCGAGGCGCACGCGCTGCCCAAGATGCTGGAGCTCTCCGGCGTCTTCATGCTGATGACCTTCCTCGTCTTTGTCGTCTACGGCGTGTTCGCGGCCTCGATCCGCAGCCATGTCGTGTCGCGGCCGATGGTGCTGACCTGGATGCGCCGCACCTTCGCCGGCGCCTTCGTCATGCTCGGCGCCAAGCTGGCGCTGGCGGATCGCTAGCTCAGTCTGCGCCTCCGGTTCCGGAAGCTTCGCCGCTTCCGGAACCCGGCGCCCGTACGCCAAGGCGCCAGGCCGAGGGCGGAACACCGATCATCTTCTTGAAGGCGCGGCTGAACGCCGCCTCGGACTCGTAGCCGATCTCCGCCGCGATATTCGCGATGTTGCTGTTGCCGGTGCTGAGCAGCTCCGAGGCGATCTGCATCCGCCATTTCGCGAGATAGTGCATCGGCGGGATTCCGATGAGCCTCGCAAAGCGCTCCGCAAGCACCGTGCGCGACAGCGCGCATTCCCTTGCCAAGGATTCGATCGTCCAGTGGTGCGCCGGCCGGTCGTGGATCAGCGCTAGCGCCCTGCTCAGATGCGGATCGCGCAGGCCCGCCAGCCAGCCGGTCTGTTGCGGCGGCAGCGATTCCACATAGCGGCGCAGGACGTCGACGAACATCAGTTCGCTGAGCTTGGTGAGCACCGTCTCGCTGCCCGCACGTTTGTGCGCCACCTCCGACACCGCCAGCTTGATGAACTGGCCGAGCCAGCCGGCATCGCCTTTGGCGTCTCCGGCCTTGATGACCGGCGGCAGGGCTTCGAGCAGCGGGTTGAACGGCAAGGCATCGCAGGCAAGATAGCCGCAGACCAGCCCGGCCGAGATCGTTCCGTCGCTGATATAGTTGATGTGGTACGGCTTCTGACCGGCGGCGGCGATCTCCAGCACGTCCGCCGTCGGCGGATCGGCCCGCAGGTCGGGATTGCTCGACATGATATGCGGGTCACTCCTGGTGAAGACGACGACTTCGCCCGCCTCCACGACGATCGCCTCCCTGCCGACGATGCGGGCGAAGCAACGGCCGGTGGTCAGCACGTGATAGGAAATCAGGTGATCCGCGCCGGGAAGGATCTTCGGCAATATGGCGGATGGGGCGGGCGAGCAGACGGCCCATGGGTCCTGGGCCTTGATGTCGAAAAACGTCGCGCCGGTGAGACGCACCGTTTTCAAGAGGTCAGACAGAGCGTCCCCGGCCATTCCACCCATGTCCCGTGAGCTGCGCGGCAACCCGGGCGACAATCCCTTTCGAGTTCCGGACGCGCTGTCAAGTGAGGCGGACGCCGCGTCATTCCGTTCGTCGCCGGAAGCTTTAAACCCGGGCCCGGCGCTTGTGCGGTGCCTCAGACAGGTGCCGGGCGCGGTCGAACGTGAAGATAAGGATGCAAGTCATGACGGTACATAAGGGCCGCTGTTTTTGCGGCGCCGTGGAAATCGAAGTGCACGGAACCGCCGAGGCGATGGGCTATTGCCATTGCAGTTCCTGCCGTTCGTGGTCGGCGTCGCCCGTGAATGCGTTCACGCTGTGGAAGCCGCAGAACGTCAAGGTCACCAAGGGCGCGGAGTTCCTGTCCGGCTTCAGGAAATCCGAGACGAGCGACCGCCAGTATTGCACCAAATGCGGCGGCCATCTGATGACGGACCATCCGCCGCTCGGCCTGGTCGACGTCTATGCCGCCACGATCCCGACGCTGGAATTCACACCGGGGGTCCATGTCAACTACGCCGAGACCGTCCTGCCGATGAAGGACGGATTGCCGAAGCTGAAGGACTTTCCGGCCGAGCTCGGCGGCTCGGGCGTGGCCGTGCCGGAGTAGGGGCGGCGATGACACGCGATCTCCACGAACCCGATCTCACGACAGGAGAATATGCATGGACATCACGACTTTTCGCGCCACGCAGGAGCCGATCAAGGATCTATATCGCAAGGATGCGCGGGCGGCACTTCTTACGCTGAAGGCCAAGGGCCGCGCCGACGACGCCAAGGTGACCTGCAAGGTCGAGACCGGGCGCGGCCTTGCGCTGGCGGGCATCCACCCGAAAGCAGGCGGCAGCGGGCAGGAGCTCTGCTCCGGCGACATGTTGCTGGAGGCGCTGATCGCTTGCGCCGGCGTCTCGATGCGGGCGGCTGCCGCCGTCCTCGAAATCCCGATCAAGTCGGCCGAAATCTCCGCCGAAGGCGATGTCGATCTTCGCGGCACGCTGGGTGTCACCAAAGGCGTGCCGGTCGGCTTCAAGGAGATCCGCCTGCGGTTCGACATCGAGACGGACGTTCCGCAAAGCCAGCTGACAGAGCTTCTCGAACTCACGGACCGTTACTGCGTGATCTTCCAGACCATCCAGCGCAGTCCCAGGACTTACGTGAAGCTCAACAGGGTCTCGCGATAACTTCGACTAGCCCGGAATCCTGACCTTGGCGGGGGGATTCCGGGCGGGGCCTGAGCGCGACTTTTTCGCGCCAGGCCCTATCCCTTTACATAGCCCATCGCCTCGACAATCCGCCCGTCCGCGATGCGCATCAGGTTGACGCCGCGCAGCGAATTGCCGTCGGCCATCCAGAAGCGCCAACGGATCGTCGCGCGGTCGCCGGCAACAAACGTCTCCTCGATATCGAAGCGCGTGCCGGGACCGGTCGCGATCGCCGACCACAGCTCGACGCAGGCGGCCTTGCCGCTACGGCGGGCGCCGTCCGGCGCCGGCGTGGTGTTCTCGATCACGCAGTCCTCCGCCACCAGCTCGTCGAGCGCGGCGGGATCGTGGCGCTGGAAGACGTCATTGTAGCGCCGGATGATTTCGGCGGTCTCAGTGGAGCGTCTGGCCGTGGCGATGTCGATGATGAGTTCCTGGGTCATTGCATCGTTCCTCCTTCAATGATTGGCGGCGGCGTCGACGAGGCTGGCCTTCAGCGTGATGGTGGCGACGCCTGTCAGCGCACGCGAGACGAGGCAGGTCGCCTTGGCCGACTGCGCCAGTTGCTCGAAATCGTCCGCAGCCAGCCCGGCGACGCTGGCCTCGGTTTCCAGCTCGATGCGGGTGATCGTCGGTCCGGCCGTGGTGGYGCCGAGATGCACCTTCGCGGTCGTGCGGATGTGCGCGGGGGTGTAGCCTTCGCGGCCGAGGATGGCGCTCAGCGCCATCGAGAAGCAGCCGGCATGCGCGGCCGCGATCAGTTCTTCCGGATTGGTGCCGGATCCGTTTTCGAAGCGGGAAGGGAAGGAATAGGCGCCCTCGAACACGCCGCTGCCGAGCCGCAGGCGGCCCGATCCTTCCTTGAGCGTGCCCTGCCATTCGGCCGAGGATTCGCGAATTGTCATTGCCGTCTCTCCTTTGGTTGGTGGGATGCGGGGTTCACGCGCCGTCGATGACGACCTTGCCGAAGACGTCGCCCTGCTGGAAATGGCGGTAGGCCTCGCGCGCCTCGGCGAACGGGAAGATTCGGTCGATGACCGGCTTCAGCCGATGGGTGCCGACGGCGGCAAGCATCGCCTCCAGCGCGCTCCGGCTGCCGACGAAGAGGCGGCCGATGGTGACGAGGCTGCGCTGGTAGACGGCGCCGGGGATTTCGACGGACTTGCCATGCTGGTCCTGGACAGTGAGCAGCACGATGCGCCCGTAAAGCGTGCTGGCGGTCAGCGATTGCGCGAAGGTCGCCGGGCCGCCGGTCTCGACGACGAGATCGATGCCGCCGGTCGCCTCGCGCAGCTTCATGCCCCATTCCGGCGTCTCGGCGGTTGCGAAGACGAGGTCGGCGCCGAGCGCCCGCAGCCTTTCGGCCTTCTGCGCCCGCGAGGTGACGGCCGCCACGCGGCAGCCGGYGAGCTCGGCGAACTGCAAGGCAAAGATCGCGACGCCGCCTGAGCCGATGGTGAGAACCCATTGGCCGGGCTTCGGAATCTCGGCACCCGGCAGCGCGCTCCAGGCGGTCAGCCCGGCACAGCTGAAGGTCGCGGCCTCGTGCCATGAGAGATGGCCGGGTAGCCGTACCGCCCATTGCTCGTCGAGCAGGGCATATTCGCCGAGCATGCCGTCCAGCGTGCAGCCGAGCTGGTCGACGACGGCTGGATGCATGCGGCCGTCGACCCAGCGCGCGAAATAGCTGCCGGTGACGCGGTCGCCGACGGCAAAGCGCGTGACCGCATCGCCGGTCGCCACCACTTCGCCGGCGCCGTCGCTCAGCGGGACGATGCCTGGCCGCGGCGTCAGCGGATAGGTGCCGTTGAGGATCATCGTGTCGCGGCGGTTGRGCGAGGTGGCGCGCACCCGCACCACAATCTGATGCGGGCCGGGTTGCGGCACCGCTTCCTCGCGCATCGCCAGCTTCTCGATGCCGCCAAATCCTTCAAGCCGATAGCGCCGCATTGTTGTCTCCCGATATGTAGACCGATTTACATATTATGTAGACCGATTGTCATATTGGCCGCAAGACCTATAATGCTGGCTCCTGACAGAGGTTGACATGGTGTGAGAGACGTGGCGACGGACACACGCACCCGTATGATCGAGGCGACGGCGCTGCTCATCCGGCAACGCGGCTATCACGGCACCTCGCTGAACGACATCTTGAGCGCCAGCGGCGCACCGCGCGGCTCGCTCTATTTCCACTTTCCCGGCGGCAAGGAGCAGCTGGTCATCGAGGTGACGCGCGACAGTGTGGCTAGGGTGACGGAGCGGCTGGGCGCCGACCTCGCCGCTGAAAGCGACCCGGCCGTCGCCGTCCGCCGCATCTACCAGTCGGTGGCGCAGATGCTTGAGGAGAACCAATTCACGCTCGGCTGCCCGATCGCGCCGGTGGTGCTCGACGCGCCGAACGATGTGCCGGACCTTGCCGAAATCTGCCGCTCGGCCTTCGAACAGTGGATCGGCCTGCTGCGCCAGGCCTTCGTCAGGGCAGGGGTGGCCGAGCGCCGCGCGCAGGCGCTGGCGCTGCTGGTCGAATCCTCACTCGAAGGCCTAATGGTGATCGCCCGCGCCACCCGCGACCGCACGCCGCTCGCTGCCGTGGCCGACGAGGTGGTGGCGCTGGTTGATGCGGCGGTGCGTTCCGGCAAGATCGCGGGGCACGTGGATGCAGCTGATCTCCCTCCTTGAGGGGGAGATGGCCGGCAGGCCAGAGGGGGGTGCTGTCCCGCCGGCATCTGAAGGCTTGGGTTCCTCGCCCCCGCCAAAGGCGGGGGAGAGGTGGCCGCGAAGCGGACGGAGAGGGGGCCTTCGCAGGGCGCTCCCCCTCTCCGTCTCGGCTTCGCCGAACCACCTCTCCCCCATTTCATGGGGGCGAGGAACCTTGATCCTGGGCGCGATCCTTCACGCATCTCCATTAGAGGGGAGATTGGCTGTCGCGCAGGCTTTCGCCAACCACAGCGGCACGAAGCTCTGCCCGCCTTTAGAGACTGACTGCAGCTGCCAAGCAAAAAGGGCGCCTTTCGGCGCCCTTTCCGTATGCATTAGCCAGGTAGCCTGGATTAGAAATCCATGCCGCCACTCAAGCCCGCTTGCGGGCTTGAGCATTGTTAGTCGATGGGCGTGCTTATGGATTTCCTTAGAAATCCATGCCGCCCATGCCGCCCATGCCGCCGCCGGGCATGCCGCCCGGCATACCGCCGGCGGCTTCCTTCTTCGGAGCCTCGGCGATCATGGCTTCGGTGGTGACGAGCAGGCCGGCGACCGAGGCCGCGTCCTGGAGAGCGGTGCGCACGACCTTGACCGGGTCGACGATGCCCATGGCGATCATGTCGCCATACTCGCCGGTCTGGGCGTTGAAGCCGTAGGTCGCAGCCTTGTTCTCGAGGATCTTGCCGGCGACGATCGAGGCTTCAGCACCGGCGTTGGCCGCGATCTGGCGGGCCGGAGCCTGCAGCGCGCGACGGACGATGGCGATGCCCGCGGCCTGGTCGGCATTGACGCCGGTGGCCTTGACGGCGTTGGAAGCGCGCAGCAGCGCGACGCCGCCGCCGGGGACGATGCCTTCTTCCACGGCCGCGCGGGTCGCGTTCAGCGCGTCGTCAACGCGGTCCTTCTTTTCCTTGACCTCGACCTCGGTCGCGCCGCCGACGCGGATCACCGCGACGCCGCCCGCGAGCTTGGCCAGACGCTCCTGCAGCTTCTCCTTGTCGTAGTCCGAGGTGGTCTCCTCGATCTGCTGCTTGATCTGGGCGACGCGGCCCTGGATCTCGGCCTTCTTGCCGGCGCCGTCGACGATGGTGGTGTTCTCCTTGGAGATCGACACCTTCTTGGCGCGGCCGAGCATGTTGAGGCCGACATTCTCGAGCTTGATGCCGAGGTCTTCCGAGATGACCTGGCCACCGGTGAGGATGGCGATGTCTTCCAGCATGGCCTTGCGGCGGTCACCGAAGCCCGGAGCCTTGACGGCGGCGATCTTCAGGCCGCCGCGCAGCTTGTTGACGACCAGCGTGGCCAGAGCCTCGCCTTCGACGTCTTCCGAGATGATGAGCAGCGGCTTCGAGGTCTGAACGACGGCTTCCAGGACCGGCAGCATGGCCTGCAGGTTGGAGAGCTTCTTCTCGTGCAGCAGAATGTAGGCGTCTTCCAGCTCGGCGACCATCTTGTCGGCGTTGGTGACGAAGTAGGGCGAGAGATAGCCGCGGTCGAACTGCATGCCTTCGACGACTTCCAGCTCGGTCTCGGCGGTCTTGGCTTCCTCGACGGTGATGACGCCTTCGTTGCCGACCTTCTGCATCGCTTCCGCGATCATCTTGCCGACCGACTCGTCGCCATTGGCCGAGATCGTGCCGACCTGGGCGACTTCCTCGGAGGTCTTGATCTTCTTGGAGGCCTTGACCAGAGCCGAGACAACCTCACCGACGGCGAGGTCGATGCCGCGCTTGAGATCCATCGGGTTCATGCCGGCGGCAACCGCCTTGTTGCCTTCCTGGACGATCGCCTGGGCGAGAACGGTCGCGGTCGTGGTGCCGTCGCCGGCGATGTCGTTGGTCTTCGAGGCGACCTCGCGCACCATCTGCGCGCCCATGTTCTCGAACTTGTCCTCGAGCTCGATCTCCTTGGCGACGGTGACGCCGTCCTTGGTGATGCGCGGGGCGCCGAACGACTTGTCGATGACGACGTTGCGGCCCTTCGGACCGAGCGTCACCTTCACCGCGTCGGCGAGGATGTTGACACCGCGCAGCATGCGCTCACGGGCATCGCGGGAGAATTTTACGTCTTTTGCAGCCATTGTTAGCTCCTGACAGGGGCTCGGGAAGAGCCCGGAAACTCAGTTGGTGGGGATGCCTTTGATCAGCCGATGATGCCCATGATGTCGGATTCCTTCATGATCAGAAGGTCCTCGCCATTGAGCTTGACTTCAGTGCCCGACCACTTGCCGAACAGGACGCGGTCGCCGGCCTTGACGTCCAGCGGAACCAGCTTGCCGCTTTCGTCGCGAGCGCCCGAGCCGACAGCGATGATCTCGCCTTCCTGCGGCTTCTCCTTCGCCGTATCCGGGATGATGATCCCGCCGGCGGTCTTGGATTCGGATTCAACCCGGCGAACGACCACGCGGTCATGAAGCGGGCGGAACTTGGACTTTGCCATGTTTTCTTCCTCGATGAGAACGGTGAGAACTGTTCCTCCATCCGGCGAGGCCGCCGGATATGAGTTAGCACTCACCTATGGCGAGTGCTAACGTGGCGCTGAAATAGGCTGGCCAATTGCGAGAGTCAAGGCGCGCGAGAGGGGGCAATCGCGCGAAATTTTTCCCGCATGATTTCCCGGTCGGGAATGCGCCCGTTGCGGGTGGGATGCCGGCGAGGAATCTTGCCCGTCAGCTTCAGTGCCGGGGCGATTGCAGCACCAGCAACGGGCATCGCTCGGCGAGCGGATAGGAGCCGCTCGGCACGACGCGAACCTCGCCGAACCAGCCTCTCGCCTCGTCGACCAGCATGGCCAGCGTGGCGAAGCAATAGGTCGTGTCGGAACCTGCATAGACATCGATTGTGTTGATGGAGGCCATGCTCCATCCGGTCGCCGCTGCAAGCGTTGCGCGATCGGGGAAAGTCTCGTCGAAATTGTCGCGTATTGCCTGCACCTTTATGGCGCGATCGCCGTCGTTCGACGCGCATGCCATCGCGATGCGCCATTTGAGCGCGTGGAAATTCCCGATCTCGCCGGCCAGGGCCTGGGCCCTGATGCACGGCAAATCCTCGAAGCTTTCGGGGCCGGCGAAAACACGGATCGCCGCCCGTCCCCCCGGCTTCAGCACCCTGGCGATCTCGCCGAGAAGGCCATGGCGGACGCGGGCGGAATCGACGACCGTCAAGCAGCCGTCGCCGATGACGGCGCCGACGCTGGCGGGGCCGAGCGGAAGGTTCAGCCAGTTCCCGGTTATCGCCCTGCGGCGGGCGCTGTCGCCCGGCCATACGCCGRAAACCATCGCGGCGGAGCCATCGACGGCCAGCATCGTCCTGCCGAGATCGGCAAGCTCCGGAGTAACGCCCAGCAGCAGAACATCCGCTTCGGCCGGATCGAGTTCGCGCTCGAAAATGGACACTGTCTCAGGCGTCGGCCGCAGCGGCGCCTCCAGCAACTTCCAGTGACGATGATAGTTATCCCAATGATTTGTCATGCAGATTTATCGAAGGAAGGTCTGGAGCGACCGCACCGGGCAGCTTGACATCAGTGTGTCCTGATATGAGTGAGTAATTTAAGTGATTGGGGAAGCCAAGGGGGGTAAATGTGGCGCGCGTGGTCGTTATTACGCACGAGTATGACTGTTTTCTCAGCAAGCGTGACCTGCTGTTGCGCAGGAAAAGCCCCTACCTGCTTTTCGACATCCTCGCAGAATTGAAAAGGCGCGGCCATTCGATCCGGATTCAGCAGGGACTGTCGGCGAGGCATGACGCCGACATTGCGGTTCTGCATGTCGATGCGACAACCGCCTCCGCCGACTATGTCGACTATGCGCGGAGCTTCCCGTTCTGCCTCAATATCGGGGCGGCCGACATTTCGAAACGGCGCGTCAGCGGCGCGCTGGTCAGCCGCGGCGAGGCCTGRCAGGGCCCGGTCATCGTCAAGAGCAACCTCAACAACCTGGGCATTCCGGAGGCGCTGCTGAACCGGCGTGCGATGCGGGCCGGCAAACCGCCGCCGTTTCCGGACATGCCGACCCTGCAGCGTTATGAGGTTTATGAATCCCTGGGGGAGGTCCCGGAGCAGATCCTCGAGCGCGACGACCTGGTCGTGGAAAAATTCATCCCCGAAAGGGACCGCGACGGCTTTGCGGCGCGCTTCTKGGTGTTTTGCGGAGAGCGCGAGCGTTGCACCCGATACGTATCGCCAAACAGCTTGGTCAAGGCATCGGAAACCATCCGGCGCGAGCCTGTGCCTGTTCCTGACGAAATGCRCGAAAGGCGACGCGAACTCGGCTTCGACTACGGCAAGTTCGATTTCGTCATGCATGAGGGCAGGGCAATCCTCCTTGATGCCAACAAAACGCCGGGACGCCCCAAAAATCTGGTGAGGATGTTCGCGGCCGGCGCTTCGCATCTGGCCGACGGCTTCGAGGGCCTGATGCGTCAGGTCGCCTGATGCACCCGCCCAAAAGTGCGCGGCGGTGCCGCGCGCTTTCTGGAATCCCCGAGGTGCCGCTCAGATATTCATGCCGCCCGAGACCTCGATGCGCTGGGCATTGACCCAGCGATTGTCCTCCGAAAGCAGCGAGGTGATCATCGGCCCGATGTCGTCGGCAACGCCTGCGCGGCCGAGCGCCGTCATCCCGGCCACGACGCGATTGGTCTCGGCGTCGTCGCGCACACGGCCGCCGTTGAAGTCGGTGGCGATGGCGCCCGGCGCCACGGTATTGGCGGTGATGCCGCGCTGGCCAAGTTCCTTGGCGAGGTAGCGCGTGAACACCTCGACGCCGCCCTTCATCATCGCATAGGCGGCCGATCCCGGGACCGCGAAGCGCGCCAGCCCGCTCGACACGTTGATGATGCGGCCGCCGTCGTTGATCAGCGGCAACAGTGCCTGGGTGAGGAAGAACACGCCCTTGAGATGGATGTTCAGAAGCGTGTCGAATTCCTCCTCCGTCGTCTCGGCGATCGGCTTGCGCAGGCCGGTGCCGGCATTGTTGACGAGATAGTCGAAACGCTCGCGCTGCCAGGTCTCCTGCAACGTCTTCTTCAAGGCTGCGACGAAAGCCGGAAAGCTGGCGACGGCGCCGGTGTCGAGTTCGAGTGCTGTGGCACGGCCGCCGGCCVCCTCGATCTCGGCGACGGCCGCTCCCGCCTCGTCGGCGCGCGAGCGATAGGTGAGGACGACGTCGACGCCCTTGCGGGCGAGGTTGAGCGCGGTGTTGCGGCCGAGGCCGCGGCTGCCGCCGGTGATGAGAGCGATGGGGCGAGTGGCCATGATGGGATCTCCTTCTTGGTGACGGAGGTCCATATAATCGACTGACCATCCGAAATAATCCCGCAAGGATTGCCAACACTATTCAGGCTATGCGAACAATTGCCGATGGACAGGTTCGACAGCATGCGGCTCTTCACCCGCGTCGTGGAAAGGCGAAGCTTCACCGCGGCCGCCGCAGACCTCGGCCTGCCGCGCTCCAGCGCGACCGCGGCGATCAAGCAGTTGGAGGAGCGGCTCGGCGTGCAGTTGCTCAGGCGCACAACAAGACACGTCACGACGACGCTCGACGGCGAAGCCTATTACCAGCGCTGCACCGGCATCCTGGCCGCCATCGAGGACGCCGAGGGCGGCTTCGGCGCGCATGAGGTGCGCGGAAGGCTCAGCGTCGACGTCAACGGCCACATGGCGCGCACCTTCCTTTTGCCGGAACTGCCGGCGCTGCTCGCCAGATATCCGGGCCTGACAGTGCATATCGGCGAAGGGGACCGCCTCGTCGATCTGGTGCGCGAGGGCGTCGATTGCGTCATCCGGGCGGGCACACTTCCCGACAGCGACATGATCGTGCGCCGTCTCGGCATCGCGCGCGAGATCACGGTCGCGAGCCCCGCCTATCTCGAACGGCACGGCGTGCCGCGCACGCCGGACGACCTTGCCGGTCACATGATGATCGGCTTCATCTCCTCCCGCACCGGACAGGTGATGCCGCTGGAATTCACCGTCGACGGCAAGATCCGCGAGATCGTCCTGCCTTCGCGGGTCACGGTCGCCAATTCCGACACCAGCGCGGCGCTGGTGCGGCTGGGCTTCGGCCTGTTCCAGGCGCCCAGGCTTCGCTATGCGGACGATATCGCGGCCGGCCGGCTGGTCGAGGTGCTACCCGACTTCCCGCCGACCGCGACGCCGATCTCAGTGCTCTATCCGCGCAGCCGCCAGCTGTCGCCAAGGGTGAGGGTGTTCGTCGACTGGCTGGTGGAGATATTGGGGCCGAAGCTGGAGAGGGGGTGAGACGGCCAAGGGTGGCGTGCAGGATGCAGCGGTCCGCTCGGTCGTCTCCTGGAGCGAAGCAAGGAGGACGCGTGCAGACCCTACAATGACGAAGTTGTGTAGTAGCCGCTCGTCATATTTGTTGACTCCGTCAACTAAATGCTTGATCCTGTCCAAGGCAGGAGGACCTCCCATGACCATCCACGATCATCCCGGCAAGGAGCGCATCGAGGCGGTGCGTGCCTTCAATCGCTACTACACCCGCCAGATCGGCGTGCTCGACGAAGTCTGGCTGAAAAGCGCCTTTTCGCTAACCGAGGCACGCGTGCTCTACGAGCTCGCCCATCGCGACGGACTTGTCGCCAGCGACCTGGTGCGCGACCTTGGCCTCGACGCGGGCTATGTGAGCCGCCTGCTGAAGAAATTCGAGGAGCGCGGCTTGGTCGAGCGCGCGACGATCGAAGCGGATGCGCGGCGCTCTTCGATTGCCCTCACACAGGCGGGCCGGGAGGCGTTCGCGCCGCTCAACCAGGATTCGCATGAGCAGGTGCGCGCGCTGCTCGATCGCCTTGCGCCGGCAGACCAGGAGCGGCTGGTCAAGGCCATGCGCACCGTGCAGGACCTGCTCGGCGACAAGCCCGAACCCAAGGTGCCCTATATCCTGCGGCCGCTGCAGGTCGGCGATATCGGCTGGATCACGCATCGCCAGGGCCTGCTCTACGCGCAGGAATATGGCTGGGATGAAACCTACGAGGCGCTGGTGGCCGAGATCCTCGGCGAGTTCGTCAAGAAGTTCGATCCGAAATCGGAGCGCAGCTGGATCGCCGAGCGCGAAGGCGAAGTGGTCGGCTCGGTCTTCGTCATGCGCAAGTCRRCCAAGGTTGCGAAGCTGCGGCTGCTCTATGTCGAGCCCTCGGCGCGCGGGCTCGGCATCGGCCGGCGGCTGGTCGACGAGTGCATCGCCTTCTCGCGCGCCAAGGGCTACAGGACGCTGACGCTGTGGACCAACGACATACTGGGCTCGGCCCGCCGCATCTACCAGGCGGCGGGCTTCAAGCTGGTCGAGGAGGAGCCCCACCATTCCTTCGGCAAGGATCTGGTAGGCCAGACCTGGAATCTGGAGCTTTAGCTCTGCCCAAGATTCGGGTGAGGCCGGCCTGCAAATGGCGGCTTCCTGCGCTTCCGGTGCTCACGTACTCCAAGTACGCTCCGCTCCGGTTCTCGGGAGCCACCATTTTCGACTCGGCCTGACCCGAATCTTGGCAGAGCGCGTGCGTCTCAGCCTGCGATAGGCACCCAGATCTCCAGCCCGCCATTGCCGCTGCGCGGATCGAATTCGGGGCCGTAGCGCTCGAAATCCGGCGCGTCGGCGATCTCGTGGCCGGAGTCCGGCAGCCACTTGTTCCAGATCGTGTTGACGGTGCGGCGGATGGTCGAGATGTGCTGGCGATGCGAGAACACGGCGTATTTCTGCGCCGGCACGCGCACGCGGAAGAATTCCTTCGGCAGCTCGGAAAAGTCCGACACCTCGACGCCGGCGATATAGTCGAAATTGCCGGCATCGTCGCCATTGACGCAGACGCCGTAGGCGACGCCGGCAATCTCGCCCGGGATGTGGCCGATATAGGGGCCGAAGCGCTGCCACTGCATCGGTATGCCGGCGCTGGTCTCGCAGCTGTAGCGCTCGCCGAGTCCGGCGATGAGGAAGGGCCGGCTGGTCTCGAAGCGCGGCGGCTCAAGGTTGTCGAGAAAGGACTGGTCCATCAGGATCGGCTCCACAAGATCGAGGTTCTTGGTCGAGCCCTCGGCGCGCACCAGTTCCGGCGTGGTGCCGAACTGGTCGCGGAAGGCCCGCGTGAAAGCCTCATGCGAGCCGTAGCCGGCATCGAGCGCGACGGCCAGGATGTCGGGCGCGCCGCCGGCAAGCTTGCGCGCCGCTTCGCTGAGCCGGCGCGCCCGCATATAGCCCATGACCGACCGTCCGGTGGCCGCACCAAAGGCGCGCGTCACATGGAAGCGCGACACGCCGCTGCTTGCCGCGACATCGTCGAGCGAAATCGCTTCCGGCAGATGGCTTTCGACAAACCACAGCGCTTTCTCGGTCGGGTTCATGGGCCCTCGCATTTGGCGGGGCGACACTAGCCACCGCGCCGACGGCCAGTTTGATCGAAATTGTGCAGTGGGCAATAATGGCAGTTGAGCGACCGGGCGTGGCGGCGCTCAGACCGTCCAGAAATAGCGCACGGCGTGGAAGAAGATCGGCGCGGCGAAGACCAGGCTGTCGGTGCGGTCGAGCATGCCGCCATGGCCCTCGATCAGATGCCCCCAATCCTTGACGCCCTGGTCGCGCTTGATTGCCGAGGCGACGAGCCCGCCGAGGAAGCCCATCGTGCAGGCGACGAAGGCGACGGCCGAAGCCTGTAGCGGCGAAAAGGGCGTGATGAACGAGAGCAGCGCGCCCAGCAGGCTCGACGCGACAACCCCGCCGATCAGGCCTTCCCAGGTCTTCGACGGCGAGACGGTCGGCGAGAAGCGGTGTTTCCCGAACAGCTTGCCGAAGATGTACTGCAGCACGTCGCTGCCCTGCACGACAATGATCAGGAAGGCGATGAGCAGAAGGTTGCGGCCCTCGAAACCCGGCACGTTGAGCGTGAGYAGGGCAGGGACATGGCTGACGCAGTAGACCGAAATCATGATCGCCCACTGCTGCGCCGAGACGCGCTCCAGGAAGCGTTCGGTGTCGCCATGCAGCGCCGTGATCGCCGGCATCAGAAGGAAGCAGTAGACGGGGATGAAAATGACGAACATCCCATACCAGGCCGTCCAGACCAGCCAGTACTGGAACGGAATGACGATGCCGAACATGCCGAGCAGCACCCAATGATCGCTGCGGCGGCTGTGGGTGAGCGTGACGAACTCGCGCAGCGCCGCGAAAGAGATCAGCGCGAACAGGATGGTCATGCCGTAGCGGCCGAAGAAGAAGGCGACCGTCATCAGCGCCACCATCACCCACCAGGCATTGATGCGCTGGGTGAGGTTGACAAGCGTTGCGTTCAGCGGCTTCGGCGCGCGCGCCGAAAGGATGGCGGCAACGGCGCTGGCGGTGGTCAGCACCACGAAAAGGCCGATGATCAGGATGCTGATTTCGTGGCGCATCAATCGTCTCGTGCGGGCCGCGGATTGAGCGCAAGCAGCGCGGCGCGGGCGCGCTCGAGAAAGGCGCGGCGCTCCTCGCCCGGCGCCACTGATACCGGCGGGCCGAAGACGACGCGGCAGAGCAGCGGCACCGGCAGGAACTCGCCCTTGGGCAGCACGCGCGACATGTTCTCGATCCAGCACGGGATCAATTCGACGTCCGGCCGCGCCATCGACAGATTGTAGAGCCCCGAGCGGAAGGGCAGCAGCTCATCGGTCATATTGCGCGTGCCTTCCGGAAAGATGATCAGCGAGTGGCCCCGGTCGAGAACCGAAAGCATGATCGAGATCGGGTTCTCCTCGGGGCTCGTCCATTGCCTTTTGATCAGCACCGAGGACAGCATGTCCTCGGCGATGAAGCGGCGCAGCCGCGACTTTCCCCAATAGTCGGCGGCGGCCACCGCATGCGTGACGGCGCGCTCCTTCTCGCTGAGGCAAGCCGACAGCAGGATGAAATCGCCGTGGCTGGTGTGATTGGCGAAATAGATGCGCTGCCGGTCCGACGGCTGGCTGCCGCTCCAGATCGGGCGCACGCCGGTCACCGCCCAGGCCAGCGCCGAAAGGCTGACGGAGGTCACTGTCTGCAGCAGGCCGAAGCTCCTGTGCGCAAGCGTGCTCATCCGGGCATCCAGTAACCGGCCATGAGGAACGCGACCGCAAAGACGGCGAAGGCCATGCGCTGCCGGCCGAGCAGGCGCCGGGTTCCGGCCATGCGTTCGTCGAGCGGGCGCGGGACGGGTGGGGCAGGCTTCAGCCGCATGCGTGACAGCACGTCGTCGACAGCGGCGCCTCCCGCACCCTCATCGCCATGCGTCGCCATCAGCCGGAACAGCAGCGCGTCGAAGATGAGAAGCGCCGAAAGCACGAGCACCGCGACGCCGCTCGCGGCCGCAACTAGCAGCGCCAGGATGGCGAGCGGCGCCTGGAAGGCGCCACGCGCCGCGACGACCAAAGGCGCGAAGCCATCGCAGGCGAGCACGATGACGCTCGGCCATGCCGCCTGCTTGACCAGCATGGCGGCAAAGCGGCCTGTCCGCTCCTTATAGGCGTCGTCGGTCATGCCCGCCCGTCCAGTCCGATCTGGAGATACACCGGCCGGCCGGACGCGCTAAGCCTCTTGCGCGCCTGTGCAGGCGTGTGCGAGCGGCCGGTCGCGATGAGCCATTCGGCGATGACGGTGGCGCTGCGCTGGAAGCCGAGCGCGCAGCAGACCAGCACGGTGCCATGCCGGCGCGCCGGCTCGATCGCGGCCACTRCCTGGTCGAGCATGTCCGCCGGCGGCGGTAGCAGATCGAGCATGCCGAAGCTGGCCCAGCGGCCCGTCACGCGCCGCGGCCGCTCCAACTCGGCGGCAAGGTCGATCACCGTGCCGAAGCGGTTGGCTTCGCCGGTTGCGGGAAAACGCCCGAGGAAGACGCCGTCGGCGATCGCGACGAATGGCGGCAGCTTGCGCGTCCACAACAGCACATTGACCCAGGCGCCAAGCCGGTAGGGCCAAAACAGCACGCGGCTTGCCAGCGACACATGGCCGTCCGCCGTCTTCTGGAACACTTTCGCGCCGGCCCCGGCATAGGCGAAGGCAATGATGGCCAGTGCCAGGGCTGGCCACAGGAGAACCAGCGCGACGGCGGAAAAGAAGGCGCCGACAGCGGCGGCGCCGAGAGCAAGGGCAGCGCCCAGCGCGTAGCACAGCGAAAGCCGCCGTGCCTTGGCGTCAGTGGTCAGGCGGAAGCCGGCGAATGGCAATTCGCCCTTGGCGGGAAAGAGCCACAGCGCAAACACGCCGAGCAGCATGCCGGTCGGGATGTCGATGAAATGGTGCTGCCACGTCGTCAGCACCGAGGCGCCGATCAGGAAGCACCAGCCGTGCCAGAGCGGCAGCAGGATTCCGCCGAGGCGCAGGCGCCAGTGATCCCAGACGACCACCAGCAGCGCGATATGCAGCGAGGGCGCCTGGTTGAACGGCTTGTCGAAGCCGCCGAGCACCGCAAACAGGAAACCGGGCAGGCCGCTGGTTTGCGGCCGCACGAAGGTGGCGGTCAGCGGAAACAGGATGAAGCAGGTGACGGCGACGATCTGTGCCGTGAGGTAGCGGCCCGCCAGCCGGTCGACTCCCTGCCTGCCGTCATTGAGCAGAAGCGACAGCCCGTAGAACAGGTTGATCGACCAGTAGGGCACGATCGTCCAGGCGAGGAACGGAACATGGTGTTCCCAGGAGAACACGATGCTGCCGACATGATCGCGCCTCGAAGCCAGCCAGTTGGCGAAGCCGTAGGTCGCATAGAAGAACGGCGCGAGGAAGGCGAGCCACAGCGCTGCTCTCGCCACGATCCGCCCATAAGGCTCGGCTGGTGGGCTGGCTGGCGGCTGAGAGGGCTCGGCACCGGTCGGCATGCGGTGACGGTCCTAGAGCGTGATGCCGAAAAGTGTGAAGCGGCTTTCGGACGACATCATGCTCTATCCCTTGATTTAAACACGCTTAGCCAGCGAGACTGTGAAGATGCCCCACTGGTCGATGCGCTGGTCGAGCTTCTCGAAGCCGGCCGCCTCGACCAACTGGTCCATCTCGCCCTGCGCGCGCCGCCGCATCACCCAAGCCTGGCCGCCGCGATGCGAGGTCAGGCTGCGTGCGATCATCTCGAGCTGCGGATGCCAGGGCTGGTTGGTATAGATCAACAGGCTGCCCGGCTGCATGGCGCGGGCAAGGCCGCCGAGCGAGCGGGCAATCAGCGCATTGTCCGAGAACAGCTCGTAGAGGCCGGAGACGATGGCGAGATCCGGCGCCGGCTCGAGCGCGGCGAGCCCGTCGCCATCGAAGGCGTCGGCGCGCTGGAACGAGACGCTCGCCGCCAAGCCGCGCTCGCCAATCAGCTTGCGGCCGAGCTCGACATTGAGGTCGGAATAGTCCCGCAGGCGCACGCTGGCCGGCTGCTCCGGGCTTTTGGCGATCGCGTCCAGCACATACCGGCCGTGGCCGGCGGCGATGTCGAGGATATGGCCGGGGCGCCCCGCGGCCTTGAGCGCCGCCAGTGACGAGCCGATCAGCTCTTCCAGGTTGAGCTTGCGCTGCCGAATGCCGCGCCAGCCGATGGCGTCGAGGAAGACGCGGTCGACCGCGCGGCCGATCGGCCCAAGGCCGCGCGCCGCATTCTCATAGACATAATCCAGCGTCGAGCCGGAATCGAAGCCGGTGCCGACGCCGACCTTCATGCCTTGCGAGAACCAGCTGCCGATGCGGATGGAGGCGCGGCTCATCGCCCAATAGAGGCCCTTGGGCGACAGAATGTCGGGCGGCGAGGCGAGCCGGTCGGCCTCGTCGCGAGTGTAGCCGGCAATATCCGCCTGCTTCAGGTCGACGGGGGCGGCCGGCGCCTGGAACTGCCCTGCGAGGAAGGGCCGGATGAGGTCGAACGCCTTCTCGCGGTCTCGTTCGCCGAGCGTGTCGTGGAAGAAGCCCGGCAGCACATGGCGCTCCTTCACGCGGCTGCCGAGATTGACGAAGAAYGCGTGCTGCGGCGCGTGCCGCACCACCCAGTCGCTGCCCGACAAGAGAAGCTGCGTCGGCACGGTGATGGCGCGGGCATCGGCGACGACGCGCGCCGCGTGCTGGTAGAGCTCGACCAGGATGTTCGACGCGATCGGCCTTGTGATCAGCGGGTCGTTTTCGAAGGAGGCGATGTGCACCGGATCGTGGGTCAGCAGCTTCGCCTTGACGTAGGAATTGACGAAGAAGCGCCCCTTGATCTTCTGCCACAGCGCGATGCCTTGCCTTGCGAAGGGGACATAGAGCTTGACCGAGAAGGCGGGCGAGGCGAGCACCATGGCGCGCAGTTTTGGCGCATAGTCGTGCACCCATGCCGCCGCAAGCACCGCGCCGAAGGACTGCGCGATGAGGGCTATGTCCTGGGCRGCAAAGCCGTCTCTGGCGGCGATCTCGCGCATGAAGCAGTCGATGTCGCGCACCAGTGCTGCGAAGGACGGCGCGTAGCCGCGCTCGCCCTCCGAGCGGCCGTTGCCGCGCGCATCCCAGGCGTAGAAGGCGTGATGGGGCATGCCCAGTTCGTCGACGAGATGCGCCATGCGGCCGCCATGCTCGTGCCCACGATGGAAGAGCACGACCGCGCCCCTGACCTCGGCCGATGCCGCCGGCCAGAAACGGTAGAAGATCTGCGTGCCGTCATGGCTGCGGAAGCTGCGCTCCTGCGCTTGCCGCGCAGGGCTGTCCGCCGGTGCGGCGGCGATCTGTTCGTGAAGCATGACGGTGTCCCCGGGCGGCATGGCGAGCCTCGATGCTTAGCCGACGCCGCCAATAAGGCCGGCGCGTATCCGGTTCATGGCGGTCAGCAGCGAAAGCAAAGCCATGGCGGGAAACACGAAGGGCGCGATCGCCGCCGGCCAGAGCCCGGCAGCGGTGAGCACAGCGACCGCACCCAGCGCCAGTGCCCTGTCGCTCTTGCCGAACGGTCCGGCATAGTTTCGCCCGATCCCGGCGGCGATGCCGAGCACGCCGGCGAACTCGCTGAGCACCGCCGCGATGGCAAAGGCGACAACGCTCCAGGCGCCGAACTGCGGAAAGGCGGCAAACGGCAGGACCAGGGCAAGGTCCGCGACGACATCGCAGATCTCGTTCAGATACATGCCGAGCGTCGAGGCCTGGCCGTGCTCCCGCGCCAGCATGCCGTCGATGGCGTTGAGGGCCATGCGCACGAAAAGCACCAAGGGGATGAGAAGGAGCGGCGCAGGCCGGTCGGGCAAGACCGCGACCGCCGTTCCGGCCGCGGCGGAGAGCAGGACCCCCAGTATGGTTATGCCATTGGCTGTCACGCCGATCGCAGCCAGCTTGCCGACCAGCGGCCGCAGCCTGTCCTGGAAAGCCGGCTTCAACGCATAGAGCGTCGGCATGGTGCTGATCCCCCGATCCACGGCACTAGATGTACCATGAAGATGCGGAACGGCGCCAGCGTAGAGCTAATACACCGCGAATTTCAGACGGTTGGCGCCCTGCTGTAACGGGCTGCCTCAAGCCTGYGCCGCAGCCAGCACTGCAGCTTGATCAGGTGCCGCATCGGCGGGCGCTCGACGCGCCGGACGTCGATCAGCGTGACGCCGCCACCGTCCGACAATGTGTGCAGGCCGGTGTCGAAGCCGTCGAGCCAGCCCTCGGACGACAGCCGTTTGACGATATCGGCCGAGAATTCCTCCGGCGTCAGACGGTCAATCCTGAGCAGGCTGACGGCGGTGCCGTAGCCCGCCATGCAGTCCTGCGTCGGAAAATAGAGGTGGCCGCCATGCTCGAAGGGCGAGCCGGCGGGCCGCGAAGACGCTCCGCCCGTTCGCACCGGATTTTGCGGATGCTTGCGCCACGGGCCGGTCAGGCTGTCGGCGAAGGCAGCATGCAGCTCGCGTGTGTCCCGACCCTCCGGCCCATGCAGCGCGTAGAGCATCCACCAGCGTTGCTGGTGACGAAAGACGGTCGCATCGACCACCGGTTCGTCGAGCAGCGCGGCGACCGGCTGCCACGCCCTCGGAAAATCGGTCGCCTTGTAAAGCGTGAGCCGGCCGCTCCGGTAGGCTTCCGGCAGCATGAAGATGTCCTCGCCTTGCCGGATCAGGAACGGATAGGAGAGATGGAACCGCTCTTTGAGCGCCACGCCGCGCTCCAGCAGCGTCCAGTTTCTGTCGTAGACATAATAATGGATCTCGCCGCGCCTCATCCTATAGTCATAAGCCTCGACCAGCACCGTGAAGCGGTCGCCATGGGAGAACCCGAACGGGTCGGCGATGAAGCGGAACGATCCCTGCGGCGGCAGCCAGACGACGCGGCTCTTGTCCAGGCCCTGCGGGGCAAGCGCATTGCCGATCGGTTCGGGCACAATGCCCACTTGCCAGATATCGACCATCGTTCATCCCCCTTGCGCCCGCCGCAACTATGCATCAAACGGTGTCGCCGGCAAATATTCCATGCGGACGGGCGGTCTCCATTTGGTCATTACTTCGCCGCAGGTTGAGCGCGTCATGCTTGCGCAAACCTGACCGGCCGGCGCGGCCTTGACTGTGGTCTGAGCCAAGCTTTAGTGACGGCCGGTTCTTGGTGCTGGCGGCGTTCCAGTATCGGCAAGATGGCGGAAGCTCGATTGCGGCGGATGCGCGGTCGAGGGGTGGCTTTGATGGGAAACAGTGTGAGTGTACTTGGTGCTGCCCATGGCAGCTCTGGCCAGACGCGTTCGTCGGAGGCCTATGTCGTAGTCGCCTATGGCGACAGGCTTGGCTATCACTACAGCGCGATTTTCGCGGCCTTGCTGATCAGCGCCTACAAGGGCGATGGCGCGCCGGTCGTGATCTACACCGATCGTCCGGAGTTGTTCCGAAACTATCCGTTCGAGATCGTGCCGATCTCGCCGCAGCAGATCGGCGACTGGTCGCTCGAGGGCCGCTACTGGTTCCGCATCAAGAACCGCGTCATGTATGATGTGCTGGGCCGCGGCTTCGAGTGCGTGCTCTACATCGACAGCGATATCGCCTTCACCGGTGATCCGCGTGTCGATATGGCCCGCGTCACGCCGGGGCGGGCGGTTATGTTCCGCAGCGAGGGGCCGGCGAACAGATCACCGAAGTCGAGCTACCACAGCCTCGCCGGACTGCCGAAGGACCTGTTCGCGGAGGACGGGCTCGTTCTGTCGCCCAGCGCGCCGCTCTGGAGTTCGGCCATCATGGGCCTGCACCGGGACATGCGGGAGAGCGTCGAATGCGCCGACCGCATCATCCGCGGATTGCTCGGCAAGATCGACACGCATACGCTGGAACAGTTCGCCCTCGGCGTGGCGCTGGAGAGAGAGCACGAGGTGGTGCCGTCTTCCGGCAAGTTCAGCATCTTCTCCACCACCAGGACAAAAGCCTTTGCGCGCCGCAGGATGTTCGAGTTCTTCCAGCGCAATCACGCTGCGCCGTTCGAAGTGCAGATGGCCGAGGCGAAACGCCTGAGGCTGCGCCAGCCGCTGGGCAGGATGGTGGTCGGCAGGCTGCTCGAGCTCAAGCCCGGGCCGGATCCGGATTTCGGCAGGCTCGCCTGAGCCTTCCCGAGCCTTGCCTTCAGCGATCGCTAACCATGAGCGTATCGCATGGCTGCCATGCCGGTTTGCCAGCTTCTGGAACAAAGCAGGCACTTGAATAGTAAGCACGCTTATTATATATGCCGCTCATGGTTTCGGACGGCATCGACAGATTGGGGTTTTTGATCCACGACGTGCAGCGCCTGATGCGCAAGCGCTTCGAGGCGCGCGCCAGTGGGCTCGGCCTGTCGTCGGCGCAATGGCGGCTGCTGGTCCGCGTCGCCAAGGAGGCGGGCGTCGCCCAGGCGCGGCTCGCCGAACTCCTCGAGATTGAGCCGATCAGCGTCTCTCGCCTGGTCGACAGGATGGAGGAGGGCGGCTGGATCGAGCGCCGCCAGGACGCCGCCGACCGCCGTGTGCGCATGATCTTCCCAACCGAGAAGGCAAATGCCGCCTATGCCGAGGTCAAGAGCCTTGCCGGAGAGGTCTATGAGGAATCGCTTGCTGGCGTGTCGCCGGCGGATCGCCGCGTGCTGATCCGGACGCTGGACACGATCGTGCAGAATTTGACGGATGGCGAAGCGTCGTCCCTGGAAAAGATGAAGAATAAGGAAGGCGCAGCAGCATGAACGCGGCAGCCAAGATAGACGAGAACGTCACCAAGCTCGAAATGGAAGCCCCCGCGCAGCCGTCGGCCCCGGTTTCGATAGCACCTGCCCCVCAGCCGGCTCCCGCGCCGAAGAGGAAGCGCCGCACAGGCCGTTTCCTTTTGATGGTCGCCCTGCCGCTGGCTCTGCTTGCCGGTGGCTCTTATGTCTGGGTGACGGGTGGCCGTTATCAGGAGACCGAGAACGCCAACCTGCAGCAGGCCAGGATTTCGATCGCGTCCGATACGGCTGGCCGTATCGTCAAGGTCGATATCGCCGACAATCAGATGGTGAAGAAGGGCGACGTGCTCTTTACCATCGACCCCGAGCCTTATCGCATCGCGCTCGCCCAGGCCGACGCCGCGGTTGCCGCCGCGCGCCTCAATGTCGAGCAGCTGCGCGCCGCTTACAACCAGGCGATGGCGCAGGAAAAGTCGGCCAGCAGCGAGGTCGAATACGCGCAGTCGCAGTATGACCGCGCCGCCGATCTCGCCCAGAAGGGCATCAACGCCAAGTCGTCGCTGGACGAGGCTCGCAACGACCTCGACAAGGCCAAGCAGCAGCTTGCGGTTGCCCAGCAGGGCATCGCCAGCGCCAAGGCAGCACTTGGCGRCAATCCCGACATCGAGACCGACAAGCATCCGACGGTGATGTCGGCGCTCGCCGCGCGCGACAAGGCCGCCTACGATCTCGCGCAGACGACGGTGAAGGCGCCGGCCGATGGCGTGGTCTACCAGGCCTCGTCCTTCAAGGTCGGCCAGTACGTCGCCGTCGGCACGCCGCTGTTTGCCCTGGTCGAGACCGGCGACACCTGGATCGACGCCAATTTCAAGGAGACCCAGCTCACCAACATGAAGCCGGGCCAGAAGGCCGAGATCGTGGTCGACACCTATCCCGGCAAGACCTTCGACGCGACAGTCAAGGCGATCGGCGCCGGCACCGGCGCGGAGTTCTCGCTGCTGCCCGCCCAGAACGCCACCGGCAACTGGGTCAAGGTCACCCAGCGCATCCCCGTGCGCCTGGAGCTGACCGACCCCGACGCCAAGATGGCGCTGCGCACCGGCATGAGCGCGACGGTCACCGTCGATACCGGTGTGGCCCGCGGCCTGCCGTCGATCTTCGGTCACGCCACGGCCGGCGAGCACGCGCAGTAAGGACGAAAAACAGAGAGTTGGAGCAGGGGATTGGTCTGACGGGAGGAGTGGAGAGCCGAGCGTTTGAGAACGAGCCGCCTGGCGGCTTGATCGCAGCCGAAGCTTTCGACACGGATCCCGTCGGACCTCAGGTTTCCGGGCGGCTTGCATCCCGCTCGAACAGAGATTTTCGGTCGATGAACCCCCACATCGATAGTCGCGTCCCACCGCGATGAAGGTCTCTCGACGAAAGGCCTTGCTGCCCGGAAACCGGTGAGTACACGTTTTTGTTACCTGCTGGAAGTTCACCACCATGAGCACGCCCGAACCTTTCAAGGAAGTGCCGCATCGCGGACTGATCACGGTCGCGCTCATGCTGGCGACGATCATGCAGGCGCTCGACACCACGATCGCCAACGTCGCGCTGCCGACCATGACCGGCGACCTTGGCGCCTCGCCCGACAACATCAACTGGGTGCTGACCTCCTACATTGTGGCAGCGGCGATCATGACGCCGGTCACCGGCTGGCTTGCCGACCGGCTCGGCCGCAAGGAACTGTTCCTCGCTTCGGTCGTCGGCTTCACCATCTTCTCCATGCTCTGCGGCATGGCCTGGAGCCTCGAGACGATGGTGCTTTTCCGCCTGCTGCAGGGCGTGTTCGGCGCCGCGATCGTGCCGCTTTCGCAGACCTTCCTGCTCGACATCAATCCAAGGGAGCGCCACGGCCAGGCGATGGCCATCTGGGGCGCCGGCATCATGCTCGGGCCAATCCTGGGGCCGACGCTCGGCGGCTGGCTGACCGAGAATTTCAACTGGCGCTGGGTGTTCTTCATCAACCTGCCGGTCGGCATCCTGGCCTTCCTCGGCATGGCCGCCTATCTGCCCGCCATCGCCAAACGCACGCGCAGCTTCGATTTCTTCGGCTTCGCGATGATCTCGCTCGGCGTCGGCGCGCTGCAGCTTTTGCTTGATCGCGGCGGCGAGGTCGACTGGTTCTCCTCGACCGAGATCTGGATTGAGCTCGGCCTGTCGATCACCGGCTTCTGGGTGTTCATCATCCACACGGTGACGGCCGAGCACCCGTTCATCGATCCCAAGATTTTCCTCGACCGCAATTTCGTGACCGGGCTGGCCTTCATCTTCGTCATGGGCGTGCTGATCCTGGCCTCGATGTCGCTCTTGCCGCCGATGCTTGCCAACATCTTCAGCTACCCGACCGTGACCATCGGCGTCGTCATGGGACCGCGCGGCGTCGGCACGATGATCTCGATGCTGGTCGTCGGCCGCATCATGCACCGGGTCGACGCGCGCATCCTGGTCGCCATCGGCTTCCTGCTCACCGCGCAGTCGCTCTACACGATGGCGAGCTTCACGCCGCAGATGGACAACTGGCTGATCGTCTCCTCGGGCATCGTCCAGGGCCTCGGCATGGGCATGGTGTTCGTGCCGCTGTCGGCGGTGGCCWTCGCCACGCTCGACGCGCGCTACCGCACCGACGCCACCTCGCTGTTCAGCCTGGTGCGCAATCTGGGCTCATCCATCGGCGTTTCGGTGGTTTCGGCGCTCATGGTGCAGAACACCCAGATTAACCACAGCGAGCTCGGAGCCTTCATCAATCCCTACAATCCTGTTCTGAGGGCCGCCTCGCCGGCAGCGGCGAGCGGCGATCCAACAGCGCTTTCGCAGGTCGACCGAATGGTCAACGCCCAGGCGATGATGATCTCCTACATCAACGACTTCAAACTCCTGATGGTGATGACGCTGATTGCCGTTCCGTTCGTGATCCTGCTGCGCAAGCCCAAGGCCGCGCCCGCGGGTGGAGCGCCTGGGGCGCATATGGACTGACGTTTATTTCCCGACCTTCGCACGGCGCGGGGGGACTCTTGAGCACCCTCACCGTCGGTTTYCACCCTGATGGGCGAGAAGCTCCTGATCGGGCGCTGAACTCGCGGTTTGGACCGGCCATTTTTTGCGAAGAAGCGCCGTCGCGTTCGCAACCGGCACGGCACGGCTGAACCGGTAGCCTTGCGCGAGGGTAACGCCTCTGGCGGACAGCAGCGCGGCTTGCCTGCTCGATTCCACACCTTCGGCGGTGATCGACAGATCGAGGTGCCGGCAAAGATCAATGATCATGTCGACGATGATCGTGGCTTCATGACGCTGGCCGTAGCCGGCGATAAAGGACCTGTCGATCTTCAGCCGGGTGAAGGGAAATTTGCTCAAAAGCGCAAGGGAGGAATATCCGGTGCCGAAGTCGTCGATTGCGATCGAAATCCCCAGCCGTCTGAGGGTCGTAAGTCGCCGCGCCGCCAATGCGGGTTCGCTTGAAAGAGCGTTCTCCGTGATCTCCAGCTCCAACCGGCTGGGGGATAGTCCACTTTCCGAAAGAGCGCGTGCAACGACGGCGGGGAAAGAGGGGTCGTTCAATTGAATGGGTGAGACATYGACGGCCACAAACGGCGCCGATTCCGAATCTCCATGCCACTGGGCCGCGGCACGGCATGCCTGCTTGAGGATGTCTTCCCCGATTTCCGATATGAGACCGAGTTCCTCGGCGGCGCCGATAAACTGGTCCGGAGGCACCAATCCCTCATCTCTCCTGCGCCAGCGTGCCAGCGCTTCAAACCCGGCTGTTTGCCCGGTCACAAGATCGACAACCGGCTGAAAATGGCACTCGATCTCACCGTTGGCCACGGCACCGGCGAGGTCCCGGAGGCGGTCGTTTCGCTTCCGGGATTCGATGTCCATTCCTTCGGTGAACCATCGAATGCCGGCGTCGGCGGTTCGGTCAGCCCGCCCGAGCGCATGGCCACTATTGCGCAGAAGAAGGTGCGCATTGTCGCCGTCCTGCGGGGAGACCGCAGCGCCCATCAGGAAACGAACTCTCACGCTTCCGTCGTCCACTTGCAACGGATTCGAAAAGACGCTCAGAACCTGTCGTGTGGAGTGCTGCACCGCTTCAAAGGTCTTCAGCGCAGGGGTGGCGACAGCGAAAATATCCGTCGAAACGCGGCATGCCGTGAAGCCGRCTTCCGAGAGCGCCTGCAGACGATCGCCGATTGCCCGAACAATCTTTGCATCCTCCAAAATCTCTGACTCGCCGATGAGCTTGTCGAGGTCGAGCAGCTTTGCCTGAACGATTCCAACCATGCTGCCGGAGCTCATCCTGGCAAGCCCGTCATCGATATCGGAAAGAAATTTCTGCGGCTTTGCCAAACCGGTCAGAGGGTCATAGCGCAGCAGCTGTCTCACTCGCTCCGCGGCCTCCATCTGTTCCGTGATATCAAGGGAAACGCCGACCATTCGCTGCGCCATGCCGTCCTTGACGGCGACGATCTTTCCGCGCGAATGCACCCAACGGTAAGATCCGTCGCTTGCCCGCACCCTATAGCGATCTTCGTAGGAACCTCGGCTGCCAGACTTGATGAAATCCTCAAACGTCTGGTCAACCCGATCGACATCATCGGGATGCCTTCTGCGTCGAAATTCGTCCAGGGTAAGCTGCTGCGTCGGCGGGAGTCCCAGTCTGGCGGTAAGCTGCGGAGAGACAAAAGCAATCGCTTTCTCGCCTTCGGCAAGGTTCAGTTCCCAGACGCCGCCATCCGCGCTGGCCAGCGCCAATTCGAGACGAGYCTCGCTTTCAAGCGCGGTCTCGTAGGCGGCAAGGATGGCTTTCCATGCGTTCTGGAGGAACTGGAACATGACCAGTCCCGAAGCAAAAACGAAGAGCCATCCCTTGTACGTCTGGAGGTGCTGGTACTGGCTGTAGCCTCCGGCAATGCGGACCAGCAGTCTGTCACTGAATGCAATCCATACCGCGCTGACCAGCATATAAATGCCGGCAACGATATGAGGCACCTTCGAGAAAAGAAAATCCGACCGACCAAGAAAGACGTTTTCTCGCCAGCGATGATAGCGCATTCTGAACCAGCCGGACGCGGTTGCACAGCAGATCAGCCAATCAAGCCAATCATCAATTAGAAATGTCTTAAAGGCTGCAGTCGCGGGCGATGGCCGCGTGTTTTCAAGCCGCTAGAGCGTGTTTTTGATGTCGGTTGGTAAAAAGTCGGTTCGTATCCGTCCGCGCCGCTCGAAAAGGTAGCCCTTGCCGCTGCCGGTCCGGGCGGACACATGCTGATCGAGGGGCGGGCGCACGGGCGGGACCGCGAGGGGGATACCGCCTAAAGCGCTTCGTGATCTTTCAGAGTCGCTCCATGCGCTGCGGCTTCGCCGCTGCTGTCGCGACCTTGGAGCCCGAGCGCATCGCCCCAGATCCGGCATCGATTTTTGCCTCGCTGGCCTTCGGCCCGGAGGGTACTACGCACAAAATCAAAGCGCTGCAGCATGCATTACAGGTCAGAAAGAACGCACGGCGCTGTAGAACAACATCAGCAATTTTTATCCATGCGGCGCCGTTTGCTGCCCGCATTCGAGGCGTTCACTTACCATTAGCATGTTACGGTCAAGATTGACCCGCCTCTAATTGCCGCGGACTGTCTTTCTCTTATCCCGGCATCGAAACGAAGGGTAAGCCTGTTTGATCACCAAATCGTCAAGGCGGGCCATCGAAGCGCCTGAGCGGGCCGGAATGGCCACGCTGGCGAAGTTGGCGACGGCCTCCTACGAAACGCTCGAGCGCGAATTTCGCGCCAGGATCATGGCGCTGGAAAGTCAGGCGCTGCGGTTCGAGACGGTGATCGACAACCTTCCTCAAGGCATTTGCTTTTTCGGCGTCGACGAACGGCTCATACTGTGCAACCGCCGTTACGCGGAGATCTACCGCATTGCGCCGGGCGATTTGCGGCCGGGCATGACGCTCACCGAAATCGTCGCGCGCCGCGTCGCTGCCGGCACGTCGATCCTGCCCGCCGACGCCTATCTGGCAATGGCCCGGTCGGTGAATACCGGCGGCGAGTCGAGAATATGGAACGCCAAGCTTGGCGATGGCCGGACGATCGAGGTTCGCCACCAGCCGATGCCTGACGGCGGCTGGGTGGCCACGCATGAGGACATCTCGGAACTCGTCGCGGGGCGACAGGTCGCCGACGAACGGATATCGCTGCAGGCACTGATCGACTGGGTGCCGGACTATCTGTGGGTCAAGGATACCGAAAGCCGCTTTGTCGTTGCCAACAAGGCGCTTGCCGCCGACAGCGGCCGCGAAAAGACCGCGGACATGATCGGCCTGACCGATTTTGATCTCCATGCCCCGGAGATGGCGCAAAGGTTTCGCGACATAGAGCTGAGGGTTCTTCGCAGCGGGGAACCGATGATCGACGAGGAGGAGTTCGTCGTCGACGCATCGGGGGCCGGCAAATGGTTCGCATCGACAAAGGTTCCGGTCCGCAATGCCAAAAGCGAGATTTTTGGTTTGGTCGGCATCGCCCACGACATCACCGCCCGCAAGCGGGCGGACGTCCTTCGTGACGGGCAGGCGCACATTCTGGAAATGATAGCGACGGGCGCGCCGCTCGAAGACGTGCTTGATAACCTGATGCTCCTGGTCGAATCCCAGCTTCAAGGCATATTCGGATCCGTGCTGTTGCTGGACAAGAATGGCCGCCTGCGGCACGGCGCGGCACCCAGCCTGGCGAAGGATTACACGAGCGCCATCGACGGCATCRCCGTCGGTCCCAGGGTGGGATCATGCGGAACCGCCGCCTACCGGCGCGAGCCGGTCTTCGTCACCGACATCACCCTGGACCCGCTTTGGGAGGGCTATCGCGATCTGGYGCTGCCTTACGGCTACCGTTCATGCTGGTCGACGCCGATCCTTTCGCATCAGGGCGTCGTGCTCGGCGTCTTTGCCATGTATTCGATGACGCCGCGCGAGCCGACGAGTGCCGAGACGAGGCTCATCGACTTCTCCACGCACATCGCCGGGATCGCCATCGAGCGCAAGCGGTCCGAAGAGCAGATTCATTTCATGGCAAGCCACGATGCGCTGACCGGGCTCCCCAACCGTGCGCTGCTTGAGGACCGTCTTTCACAGTCGATCCTCTACGCGCAGCGTTATGGCCGATGGGTAACGGTTCTGTTCATCGACCTCGACAATTTCAAGCTCGTCAACGATACGCTCGGCCACAATGCCGGAGACGAATTGCTGAAGACCGTCGCCGGGCGGATGGTTCAATGCGTCAGGCCGACCGATACCGTCGTGCGGCTTGGCGGCGACGAATTCGTGATCGTCCTGTCGGATCAGCCGACGAACGTAGATCACGCCTCCGAGGTCGTGGGCAAGATCCGGGCGGCGATCGCCGAGCCGATTGAACTGGGAAAGCATCGCCTGAAGACCACAGCCAGCATCGGCGTCGCAAATTACCCTAAGGACGGAACCAGCCCTGGCGCGCTCCTGGCCAATGCCGATGCGGCCATGTATAGCGCCAAGGAGTTCGGCCGCGACAATTTCCAGTTCTATGCTCCCGAGTTCAACACCAGGGCGCATGAGAAATTCGTGCTCCGGGAGGAATTGCAGAACGCATTGGCCCGCTCGGAATTCGTGCTGCTCTATCAGCCGCAGATCGATCTCCGGTCGGGACGCGTCTTCGCGGTCGAGGCACTGGTCCGCTGGAAGCACCCGACACGGGGCATCGTGCCGCCGACGGCCTTCATTGCAACCGCCGAGGAAACCGGCCTGATCGTGCAGCTGGGCGACTGGGTGCTGCATGAGGCGTGCCGGCAGAACAAGGCTTGGCAGGACGCGGGCCTGCCTCCCATCGTTGTGTGCGTGAATGTGTCTGCGCGTCAATTCAGGGAGAAGAACCTTGTCAGCCGGGTCGTCAACGCATTGACGGCCTCCGGTCTCGAAGCCCGCTATCTCGAGCTCGAGGTGACCGAGAGCCTCATTATGCAGGATATCGATCTGGCGGTCGCCACGATGAACGAACTTCAGGCGCTTGGCGTTCAAATTTCGATCGACGACTTCGGGACCGGATATTCGAGCCTCAGTGCGCTGAAGACCTTTCCCGTGGCGCGACTGAAGATCGACAAATCCTTCATCAACGATCTCGCCGTGGACGAGGACGATCAGGYGGTCGCCAGTGCGGTGATTTCACTGGGACAGAAGCTCAATCTCCGGGTCATCGCGGAGGGCGTGGAAACCGACGACCAGGTGGCCTTCCTGCGCAAGAACAATTGCGACGAGATGCAGGGTTATCATTTCAGCAAACCCATCAGCGCTGTCGAAATCGAGAAAATGCTTGGCGACCGGCGCACAGCGTGATGCGCTCGCACCGCGCCGCAAGCGCTACCTGCCGAGCACCAGGGCCCAGTAGCGCAGGCTGGGGTCGCGGCCGTCGCGCATATAGGCCAGCCCGAAGCGGCTGAAGTCCGGATCGAGCATGTTGCGGCGGTGGCCGTCCGAATGCATCCARATGTCGAAGAGTTTCTGCAGGTCGAAGCGCCCCTCGGCGATGTTCTCGGCCGCGGCGCCGTGAACGCCATTGTCCTTCATGCGCGAGGCGAAATCCTTGCCCCAGCCCGTGGTGTGGCTCATGCGGCCGCGGCCCGCCATGTAGCCGGYCTGCTGCAGCGCTGCCTGTTCGAGCTGCCCGTCCGGAACCAGCGCCGGTAGTCCGGCGGACGTGCGGATCGTGCCCAGCGTGCTGGTGGCCGAAGATGACACGCCGGCGCCTCCGCCGGTCGGCAGCGGGGCGGTGCCGCAGGCGGCGATGCCGCCGAGCGCCGCAAGGCCAATGGCTTTGAGCAATGTGCGTCTGTCGAAATTGGGGGATTCGGTGGTCAGGCTGGTCATGCGGCCTCTGATACCGGCGATCATGGCTTTTGCCGGGCAGACGGTGAAAATCGGGTGATCGCGCTGGACACGCCGTAGGCGGGCGACATTCCCCGGAAGATCGGCTATGATCAGGGCGTTCGTGAAGTGGCAGCCCTCGGGCGGCCACCCCAGGCGGTGACCGCCCGTTTTGATTTGGAGCATGATTCCTTTCCGAAACCGCTCGGTTTCGGGGTCATGCACTGACAAACGGAGGACGGTAATGGCCGGTTTTCATGTCATGGCGGACGCGCAGGGACTGCATGTGCAGCCCACGGTGCGCCACATCACCACGTCTGATCTCTGGGATGCGCTAAGGCTCGGCGCCGAGGATTTCTGGGCCAAGCCCTCGCACTATGTATTCCTGTGCCTGATCTATCCGATCGTCGGCCTGATCCTGACACGGTGGACCTCGGGCGCAAGCGCCATCCAGCTGGTCTATCCGCTGATGTCGGGCTTCGCGCTGATCGGCCCCTTCGCGGCGATCGGCCTCTATGAGATCAGCCGCCGGCGCGAGCTTGGCATGAGCAGCCGCTGGCACCATGCGCTCGACGTGCGGCATTCCCCGGCGCTGCCCTCGATCGCGGTCATCGGCGTCCTGCTCTTCGCGCTCTTCCTTCTGTGGCTGTTCACCGCGCAGTCGATCTACACGATGCTGTTCGGCGCCGAGCCGCCCGCCTCGGTGGGCACGTTCCTGCGCGACGTGCTGACGACCGGCAGGGGCTGGACGCTGATTCTGCTCGGCAATGCGGCGGGCTTCGTGTTTGCCGCAATCGTGCTCGCCACCACCGTCATCGCCTTCCCGCTGCTGCTCGACCGCGATGTCGGCGCCGTCTCGGCGATCGAGACCTCGGCGCGCGTGGTAATGGCCAATCCGCTGCAGATGGCGCTCTGGGGCCTCACCGTCGCCGTGCTTCTGGTGATCGGCTCGATCCCGCTGTTTGCCGGCCTTGCCGTCGTCGTGCCGATCCTCGGCCACTCCACCTGGCATCTCTATCGCAAGGTGGTGGAGCCGGAGCAGATCCGGCCCGCCCGCCGGCGGCCGATGTAGTTATCAGCGCTGCGCTTCTGTCGCCATTTTCAAGGCGAGTGCCGTCAGCACCGTGCCCATCATCCAGCGCTGGACGACCAGCCAGAACGGCCGTCCGGCAAGGAAGGCGGCGATCGTGCCGGCCGTCACCGCGATGATGGCGTTGACGGTGAGGCTGATCGAGATCTGCGTGACGCCCAGCACCAGAAGCTGCGACAGCACATGGCCCTTGGCCGGGTTGATGAACTGCGGCAGGAGTGAGAGGTAGAGCACCGCCACTTTCGGATTGAGCAGGTTGGTCATCAGCCCCATGACGAACAGCTTGCGCGGCCTGTCCTTCGGCAGTTCGCGCAGATGGAACGGCGAGCGTCCGCCTGGCCTCAGCGCCTGCCAGGCGAGCCACAGCAGGTAAAGCGCGCCGGCGGTACGCAGCGCGTCATAGGCGTAGGGCACGGCGAAGATCAGCGCCGTGATGCCGAAAGCCGCCGACAGCACATAGAACAGGAAGCCCAGCGCCACGCCGCCGAGCGAGATTAGCCCAGCCTTCGGCCCTTGCGACAGCGAGCGCGAGATGAGGTAGATCATGTTCGGCCCCGGCGTCAGCACCATGCCGAGGCAGATCAGCGCGAAGGTGAGATGGTTGGCGGCGTCGGGCATCGGGGGGGCTCCGGTCGCGGAACCCTCATCATGGGTCTCGGACAACCGCAAGAGCATGATTGCGAGAGTTTTTGCGCCAGCGCTGACAATTGGCGAAACCGCTGAAGCTGCCAATCTCCCCCCAAGTGGGGGAGATGCCCGGCAGGGCAGAGGGGGGCGCCGTCCCGCCGGCCTCTCAGCGCATCGCATGCAAAATTGGATGGATACCGGTAGAAAAACGACAAGGGCCGGCGTTCCTTCACACCCCCCTCTGTCCTGCCGGATATCTCCCCCGCAAGGGGGGAGATCAGACGTCGCGACCGCTTTCGCCAACCGCCAGCGTCGCAGAAGGGTGCAGCCGACGAAGCTGCCACTCTCCCTTCAAGTGGGGGAGATGCCCGGCAGGACAGAGGCAGGCGACCTCGCTTCGTGAGTCACCCAACGATGCGCAGGTTCGACAATTCGTTGCCGATCGCCTTGAAGTCGTCCGACAGCGTGGCGCCGGTCGAGTTCCAGAACAGTTTCGCCGGCTTGCTCGGATCGGTCGGGTCCCGGCGGAAGCGCGAGTCCGAGGCGCAGGCCGTAAGCGCCGCGATTGCCTTCCTTTCGGCTGTCTTCTGCTTGCTGAGGTCAAGCGAGACGGTCATGACGATGATGTTGTTGGCCTTGGCGTTGGCACATAGCGTTTGCATCTGCTCGTCGAGCGCGGCGGTGTAGTTGGCGTCCGTATAGGTGCTTTTGCCGACGGCCGAACTCGTGTTCATGAACAGCCGGGTGACCGTGCCCGACCCCGGATATGTCAGGCCGGTGTATCCGTAGGCGGCATAGGTCGATCGGTTCTTGGCATAGCTGCCGTCGTTCACGGCGCTGTAAGTGTTGGCACCGTCGGTCAGCACGATGACGACCTTGTCGTTGCCTCTTTCGCTGTTGTCCCGGCCCTCGGTGAATGGTTCGTTGCTGGACAAGGTCCTCCAGCCCCATGCGAGCCCCTCCGGCACGTTGGTGTTTCCGGTAGGCACCATCGCATTTATGGCATTGATGATTGTCTGCTTGCCGGTGGTTGTCGTCACATCCTGCAACGGTGTGATCGGGCTGGTCGTGCAACCGGCATTGGGGCCGTCGTCCGCCGATACGGTCGAGGCGTTGTACGGCTTGGTGAGGAAATACTTGCGCATGTCCGCCTGACGCCTGGCCACGGAGAGCCCGTCGTCGGAATCGATCCACCAGTTGTTGCTGTAGCCCCAGGATGTTGTGCTGGTGCGCGTGCCGTCCGTCCACAGATTGCCTGCTTCGTCCGGTGCGAACATCGGCACGAACAGCGTGGCGGGCGTGCCTGTCGTCGGCGTGGTGTCATCGACATTATAGGGATAAGGCCTTGCCTCCACGCAGCCTTTCCAGGCCGCATAAGGGCCAGTCGTGTAGCTATAGGTCTGGCATGAGCCGCTGCTGCTTTTCTTCGAGCAGGTCCGGGTCGTGGCCGTGATGTCCTCGTAGAGGCTGAAGCGCGTCGCCTTGGTGTTTTGGCCTGTGCCCCAGCCGCTGCCGCGCTTGTAGTAAACGCCGCCGACGTTCTCGATATATTTGTTGGGATCGTAGCCGGCCGCGTTCTTGTACATCTGCGACCAGTCGAAATCCTCGTGATGGATCGGCGAAATGCCGTCCCGATCCATCCAGGGTTTGTCCTTGTTGGCCGGGCCGACATTGACGGAGGCGGAGAACGGCACCAGCGAGAATTGCACCGGCTTGCTGATCTGTCTCATCTGGCCGGCCTGCTGCGCCAACATATTCACCAGTTCGGTCGCGGCAGTCTTTAGCAGCTCAATCCGCTGTTGGCCCGTCCCCGAGCCGTTGGTGCTCATCGATCCGGAATTGTCGAGCACGAGGGCCACTTCGAGAGTGTTCTTCAGTCGGACCTCGGAGGTAGCGACGATGTTGACATCGGTCGAGCCTGCGGTGTTGCCCAGCAGCATCGCGGCCGCCGGCAGGAAGTGGGGATGGTAGGTCAGCGTCGCCTRCATTTTCAGCGTGCCGCCGCCGGCATTGTTGTTGGGCAGGGTGACCGTCAGCGCGGTGTTGGCCGGCAGCACGTGCCTGAGATTTGCCTCGAAGAAATCCTTGGCGGAGGCCTTCGCCGCATCGTCGCTCGCGCCGGCGACGATCTGCTGCGCCGTTGCGATGCCGGCAGCGTCGAGCGCGTTCAGCGTTTCCTGCCTCTGCCGCACCAGCTCGGTATAGTCGACCGCCAGTGCCACACCGCCCATCACGGGTATCATGGTGATGGCTGTCAAAAGGGCATAGTTGCCCCGCCTGTCGCGTAGCAAATTTCGGATCATTGCGCTTACCCCCGCCAAAGATCCCATGTTGATGTAAGACTATGGTCGTAACCGGACTGGCACCATTGTCGCAATTCGTTAAATTTTAGGTTGCGTGAAACAACCAAGGGCGCATCGCCTTTTGACGCTTCGTTAACCCTGTGGCGCCGACGGCTGGCGCGCCGCGCCTCGCCGTCGGTCCGGCCGGCGATGGGGAAAGCTGGTGACAGGATGAAGCGCTTCGGTTATGCGGGACCCGCCGTGGCGGCCTCTGACTGAAGGATGGCTGTCACGGTTTTGCCAGAGACCAGGATCGGGAAAAACGGCATGGCGGATTCGCCCGACATCATCGCTTCGCTCACTGACTTGACGGGCAGCTACGCGGCCATTCTGTGCGACGTGTGGGGCGTGGTGCACAATGGCGAATGGCATTTTCCCGTTGCCGCCGAGGCGCTGGCCCGGGCGCGCGCGGCAAAGGTCCCGGTGGTGCTGATCACCAACTCGCCGCGCCGCAGCGGCGACGTCGTTGCGCAGATGAATGCGATCGGCGTGCCCRCCGATGCGTACGACCGCGTCGTCACCTCCGGCGACGTCACGCGCGACCTGATCGCCGAGGGTCCGCGGAAGATCTTCCACATCGGGCCGGAACGCGACCTCACACTTTATGACGGCCTCGACGTCGACCTCGTCGAGGAGTTCGAAGCCTCCGGCATCGTCTGCACCGGGCTCTATGACGACGAGGTGGAGAAGCCTGAGGACTATGCGGCGCTGCTCCAGCGCTTGCGCGCGCGCAATCTGCCGTTCATCTGCGCCAACCCCGATATTCTGGTCGAGCGCGGCGAACGCATCATCTGGTGTGCCGGCGCGCTGGCGCGCGAGTATGCGCAACTCGGCGGCCRCACGCTGATTGCCGGCAAGCCTTTCGCGCCGATCTACAACGTCGCCATGAAGGAAGTCGCCGGCCTGCTCGGCCATCCGGTCGAACGCTCGGCTGTTTTGGCAATCGGCGACGGCATGAWGACCGACGTCAAGGGCGCCGCCGACAACGGCTTCGACGTGCTCTATGTCTCGGGCGGCATCCATGCCCGCGATTACGGCGACCCGCTGCAGCCCGATCCCGAAAGGCTTGCGGGATTCTTCGCAAAGCACGGCTACCTGCCGGTCGCCGTCATCCCGCGGCTGCAATAGGCGGGAAGCCGGGCCATGATGGGCGCCTCGATATGACGCAAGCTTTCGAACGCATTTCGGCCGTTGCGCCGTTGCCTGCCCATCTGCGCGGCGGCGTCGTGGCGATCGGCAATTTCGACGGCGTCCATCGCGGTCATCTCTCCGTGCTGGAGCGGGCGCTGGCCGAGGCCGGCCGCAGCAATGTGCCGGCGCTCGTGCTCACCTTCGATCCGCACCCGCGCAAGGTGTTCAGGCCCGACGTGCCGCTTTTCGTGCTGACGCCGCCGCCGATGAAGGCCAGGCTGCTCGCCAAGCTCGGCTTCGCCGCGATGGTCGAGCAGCGCTTCACGCGCGATTTCGCCTCGCTCTCGGCCGAAACTTTCGTCACCGACGTGCTGCAGCACAAGCTCGGCATCTCCCATGCCGTCACCGGCTTCGACTTCCATTTCGGCAAGGACCGCCAGGGCGGGCCGGCCTTCCTGATGGCGGCCGGCGAGCGCCACGGCTTCGGCGTTACCCTGGTCGACGCCTTCCGCGACGAGGGCGCCGAGGTGGTCTCGTCGAGCCGCATCCGCGCCCTGCTTTGCGAGGGCAAGGTGGAGGAGGCCGCCGGCCTGCTCGGCTACCGCTTCACCGTCGAGTGCGAGGTGATCGGCGGCCAGCGGCTCGGCCGCTCGCTGGGCTTCCCGACCGCCAACATGAGGCTTTCGCCGGAAGCCACTCTGAAGGAAGGGATTTATGCCGTCCGCTTCCGCCGCGCCGACGGCACGCTCTATGACGGCGTCGCCAGCTTCGGCCGCCGCCCCACCGTCGACGACAACGGTGCGCCGCTGCTTGAAACCTATGTCTTCGACTTCTCCGACGATCTCTACGGCGAGACCTGCGAGGTCTCCTTCTTCGGCTTCCTGCGTCCCGAGCTCAAATTCGACGGGCTCGACGCGCTGGTGGCGCAGATGAAGCGCGACGAGGCCGAGGCGAGGGCGCTGCTCGCAGGCGTGCGCCCGCTGTCGGAGCTGGACGCCGCGATCTGTTTCTGACCGCAGCCTACCGCTTCAGCGCCAGTCCGATGGTGATAAAACTCCAGCCCTGGAAGATCAGGTCGACGGCCAGGAACATGCCGAGCACCCACAGGCTGTTGACCGGCCAGCCCATGGCGATGATCAGGCCCAGCAGGATGGTGATGATGGCGGCCGCGAGCAGCCATCCCCAGCCTTGCTCCGGCCGGTGATGGTAGGCGACCCAGGCCCGCAGCACCCCGGAAGCAACGAGTGCGATCGCGAGCAGCAGGGTGAGCACCGCCGAGGCGAGCAGCGGATTGTCGAAGGCGAAGAAGCCGGCAATGGCGTATAGCAGGCCGCTCGCCAGCCAGTAGATGAAGCGTCCCCAGGTCTTGACGCCGAAGGCGTGAAGGATCTCGATGACGCCTGCGATCAGCATCATCAAGCCGACGACATAGACCGAGGCAACGGTGGCAATGAACAGGTTGCCGAAGGCGATGCCGCCGAAAATCAAAAGCAGCACGCCAAGCGCCACGAACCATCCCCATTTGTCGCGCGTGCGTCCGATCGCGTCGTCCAGGGCGTTACCTTGAAAGGTCATGGTCCCATCTCCTCCAGCATTCGCCGCCAGACGCGCGGTAAGACAAGGTAATCCCGATGGCCTTGACCGTCCAGCGAGCGCGAAGCGCCGCCGCCTGCTGAAGGCTGCCCGGCAGCCGGCGCGACATTACAGATTTTAAGTCAAATTTTACCGAACTGGCTCCATGGCTTGGGCGCTGCCGGGTGTTCCTGCCGGCCAGTTTCGCGTAAGGGTTGACAATGCGTATTGTCGGGACGATTCCGCTGGTTCTCGCCTCTGGCCTGATGGCCGCGTCCGCCGCCCAGGCGGGCGAGGGGAGTTGGATTTCCGGCGACTGGTACCTGACCCTTGGCGCCACCGGGCTGGTCGCCCCGAATTTCGAGGGTGGCAAGAAGTATATGCTGAGCGCCCAGCCCATCATCTCGCTCGGCAAGGCCGGGCCGGAGGCGCGCTTCGCCTCGCGCAACGACAACATCTCGTTGGCGCTGATCGACGACGGCAGCGTGCGCGCCGGCCTGACCGGCAAGTTCCTCTTCGCGCGCGACAGCAAGGACGAGTTGAAAGGCCTCGACCCGGTGCGCTGGGGCGGCGAGGCCGGCGGCTTCTTCGAATTCTATCCCTTCGAATGGATGCGCGCGCGGGGCGAACTGAGGCACGGCATCCGCGCCCATGATGGCTTCGTCGCCGACATCRCCGCGGACGCCTTCTACGACGTCACGCCGACCGTCCGCATCGCCGGCGGCCCGCGCGTGTCCTTCGCCTCTTCCGGCTATTTCGACGCCTATTACGGCGTCAATGCCAGGGAGGCTGCGGCTTCGGGCCTGAGCGAATACCATCCCGGAGGCGGGCTGAAGTCGACGGGCCTCGGCGGCGCGATCACCTGGAAGGTGACGGAGCCGATGACGGCGAGCCTGTTCGGCGAATATTCTAGCCTGATGGGACCGGCGGCCGATTCCAGCCTGGTCAAGGAGCGCGGCGACCGCAACCAGTGGACCTTCGGCGTCTCGACCGCTTACCGGTTCGATTTCTCGATGTAGGGCCAAAGACCAGCGCTTCGCCTTGAAATCCGCGCTTTATTCCTGCCGCAGCATCCGCTAAAAGCCTCGCCATGATGAGCTTTTCGCGCCTTTTCGCGATCGCGATACGAATTACGGGCCCGGTGTTCCGGCCGGCCTGAGCGCCGCTGGAGCCGCCGGGAGTTTTGCGCGATCCCCTCGCGCTCTTTTCAGAACATCAACGCATGTCGCCCAGAAGTGGGCTCCGGCTTTGGAAAAGGATATGCGTCAAAGCAAAGAGTTGAACGCCCGGCTGTTTGGTTGCCGGGCAATTGAGATGGCAGATCAATGACCGATACCCCTGTGACCGAGCCTGCTGAAACGATCGACTATTCCAGCACGCTCTATTTGCCGCAGACCAATTTTCCGATGCGCGCCGGCCTGCCCGAGAAGGAGCCGGTTCTGGTCAAGCGCTGGCAGGACATGGACCTCTACCGCAAGCTGCGCGAGGAGGCTGCCGGGCGCGAGAAATTCGTGCTGCATGACGGCCCGCCCTATGCCAACGGCAACATCCATATCGGCCACGCGCTGAACAAGATCCTCAAGGACGTCATCAATCGCTCCTTCCAGATGCGCGGCTACGACGCCAACTACGTTCCGGGCTGGGACTGCCACGGCCTGCCGATCGAATGGAAGATCGAGGAGCAGTATCGCGCCAAGGGCAAGAACAAGGACGAAGTGCCGGTCAACGAGTTCCGCAAGGAATGCCGCGACTTCGCCGCCCATTGGATCAAGGTGCAGGGCGACGAGTTCCAGCGCCTTGGCGTCATCGGCGATTTCCACAATCCCTACACGACGATGGCCTACCACGCCGAGGCGCGGATTGCCGGCGAGCTGTTGAAATTCGCCATGTCAGGCCAGCTCTATCGCGGCTCGAAGCCGGTGATGTGGAGTGTGGTCGAGCGCACCGCGCTCGCCGAGGCCGAGGTCGAGTATCAGGACTATGAGAGCGACACGATCTGGGTGAAGTTCCCTGTTGCCAGCCTCGCCCAGCCGGTGGCCGGCGCCGACGGGCCGGCGCTGAGCGAGACCGCGCTCGGTCTTGTCGAAGCGCATGTCGTTATCTGGACGACCACGCCCTGGACCATCCCCGGCAACCGTGCGGTCAGCTATTCGCCGCGCGTCGCCTACGGYCTCTACGAGGTCACCGCGGCCGAGAACGCTTTCGGCCCGCAGCCCGGGGAAAAGCTGATCTTCGCCGACGCGCTGGCCGAGGATGCTGCGGCCAAGGCCAAGGTGACGTTGACGCGTCTTCACAGCATCTCGGCCGAACAGCTTGCAAGCCTTACGCTTTCGCATCCGTTCAGGGGGCTGGGCGGCGGCTATGAATTCCCCGTGCCGATGATCGCCGGCGAGCATGTCACCGACGATGCCGGCACCGGCTTCGTCCACACCGCGCCGAGCCACGGCCGCGAGGACTTCGACGCCTGGATGGATGCGGTCGCCGAGCTGCTCAAGCGCGGCGTCGATACCGCCATCCCGTTCCCGGTCGACGATGCCGGCTTCTTCACCAAGGACGCGCCGGGCTTCGGCCCGGACCGCGAGGGCGGCGCCGCCCGCGTCATCGACGACAACGGCAAGAAGGGCAACGCCAACCAGGCGGTCATCGACGAGTTGATCAAGCGCAACGCGCTCTTCGCGCGCGGCCGGCTGAAGCACAGCTATCCGCATTCCTGGCGCTCGAAGAAGCCGGTCATCTTCCGCAACACGCCGCAATGGTTCGTCTACATGGACAAGGATCTCGGCGACGGCACGACGCTGCGCAGCCGGGCGCTGAAGGCGATCGACGACACGCGTTTCGTGCCAGGGGCAGGCCAGAACCGTATCCGCGCCATGATCGAGGAGCGCCCCGACTGGGTGCTGTCGCGCCAGCGCGCCTGGGGCGTGCCGATCGCCGTCTTCGCCGACGAGCACGGCAACGTGCTGAAGGACGAGGCCGTCAACCAGCGCATCATGGACGCCTTCGAGAAGGAAGGCGCCGACGCCTGGTTCGCGCCCGGCGCCAAGGAGCGTTTCCTCGGCAGCCACGACGCCTCGAAATGGCACCAGGTGAGGGACATCCTGGACGTCTGGTTCGATTCCGGCTCGACGCATGTCTTCACGCTGGAGGATCGCCCCGACCTCAAATGGCCGGCCGACGTCTATCTCGAAGGCTCCGACCAGCATCGCGGCTGGTTCCATTCCTCGCTGCTCGAAAGCTGCGGCACCAGGGGCCGGGCGCCCTACGACACGGTCATCACCCATGGCTTCACCATGGATGAGGAAGGCCGCAAGATGTCGAAGTCGCTCGGCAACACCGTCGTGYCGCAGGATGTCATCAAGCAGTCCGGCGCCRACATCCTCAGGCTCTGGGTGGTGACGACCGATTATTGGGAAGACCAGCGGCTCGGCAAGAATGTGCTGCAGACCAATATCGACGCTTACCGCAAGCTGAGGAACACCATCCGCTGGATGCTGGGCACGCTCGCCCATGACGAGGGCGAGGACGTGCCGCTGGACCAGATGCCGGAGCTGGAGCGGCTGATGCTGCACCGGCTGTCCGAGCTCGACGAGGTGGTGCGCCAGGGCTACGACGCCTTCGAGTTCAAGCGCATCACCCGGGCGCTGCTCGACTTCATGGTGGTCGAGCTGTCGGCCTTCTATTTCGACATCCGCAAGGACGCGCTCTACTGCGACGCGCCCTCCAGCCTGCGCCGCAAGTCCGCGGTACAGGTCGTGCGCCATCTCTTCGAATGCCTGGTGAAATGGCTGGCACCGATGCTGCCCTTCACCATGGAAGAGGCCTGGCTCGACCGTCACCCCGAGGCCAGCTCGCTGCATCTCGACCAGTTCCCGGCCATTCCGAAAAACTGGCGCAACGAGGCGCTGGCCGAGAACTGGCGCAAGGTCCGCCAGGTGCGCCGCGTCGTCACCGGCGCGCTGGAGATCGCGCGCGCCGACAAGCTGATCGGTTCGTCGCTGGAAGCCGTTCCGGTGGTCACGATCGACGATGCCGCGCTCGAAGCCGCGATCGCCGATGTCGACATGGCCGAGATGGCGATCACCAGCGACCTTGTCATCAAGCACGGCAAGCAACCGGAGGGCGCCTTCACCCTCGACGACGTCAAGGGTGTCGGCGTGGTCGTGGAAAAGGCCGAGGACCGCGGCCTCACCAAATGCGCGCGCTCCTGGCGCTACACCGCCGATGTCGGGCAGGACCCGGAGTTTCCGGATGTCTCGGCTCGCGACGCCGCGGTGCTGCATGAGCTCAGGGCGCTCGGGCGTTTGTAGGATCCTGTTTATAAGCCGGTGCAGAAATGCCACGCCGGGCGGCGCAAATCCGCCTGCGCGTTGCCCTTGACCGGCGCTTGAGGTAAACACGCGACACTCCGGCAGACAAATTCTCGCCGGAATTCCATCGCAAGTGCGGGATTGACGGGGACCGCGCCGTTGGCCGGTGGCGACCAGAGGCAGCTAAAGTGGGACTTTATGGCATGACCGAAAGAACTTTTGCGCGCGCCGCGCTGCTGGCGCCGCTCGTGGTATCGGCCATCGCCATGTCCGGCTGCGTCGGCTCTCCGACCTACGGAACCGACAAGACCGCCGCCGAGCAGCTTGCGGACGACGTTTCCGGGGCCATCTCGATCACCCCGAAACATCGCGATCCGATCGACTACAAGCCGCGCCCCGATCTGGTGAAGCCGGCGCCGGGACAGAAGCCGACCCTGCCGCAGCCGCAGCAGAGCATCGAGACGGCGAGCGCCAACTGGCCCGAATCGCCGGAGCAGCGCCGCGCCCGCATCCGCGCCGACGCCACCGCCCACCAGAACGACCCGAACTACCAGCCGGAGGCCGTCGAGGACGTGCAGACCGATCCGGCGGCGGTGAAGAAGGCGATGGCCGATTCGGCCTCCAGCCATCCGCCGCGCTGGTCGCCGGACGATTCCAGCGCGACCCGTACCGCCGAGATCCAGCGCCGCCTCGCCGAGAGCAAGCAGGGCAATCCCAATGTCCGCAAATATCTGAGCGAGCCGCCGCTCGCCTATCGCGCTCCCGCCGCCACCGCGCCGCAGAACGAGCTCGGCGAGGACGAGTACAAGAAGGAGCGCCGGCTCAAGGCGCAGGCGGAAGGCAAGAAGAGCGGCGGCTGGTTCGACTGGCTGGGCCTGTAAGGTCACGTCTCCCGTTTCTCGCGGAAGAACCCCTTGAGGATGAGGGCGGCCTCGCTCTCGCCGATCCCGGGATAGACGTCCGGTATGTGATGGCAGGTGGGCGAGGCAAAGAAGCGCACGCCGTTGACCACCGCGCCGCCTTTCTCGTCGGCGGTACCGAAATAAAGCCGGCGGAGCCTTGCGAAAGAGATGGCGCCGGCACACATGGGGCAGGGCTCCAGCGTCACATAGAGATCGTGGCCGGTTAGCCGCTCGCTGGCGAGCTTTTGGCAGGCCTCGCGGATCGCCAGCATCTCGGCATGCGCGGTCGGATCGGCGAGCTCGCGCGTGCGGTTGCCGGCCTTCGCGACGACCGTGTTGCCGTTGGCAATCACCGCGCCGACCGGCACCTCGCCGCGGCTTGCGGCCGCCTCGGCCTCTTTCAGCGCCAGCGCCATGAAATCCGGCCGCTTCACGCGGTTTCCATTCCGATTACTCCTCGCCACCTGATGGTGATCCTGTTATCTAGCCGCCCAAAAGAGCAAAGACCACATGGACGACAACGACAAGAAACCTCCCCGCCGAAAGGGCCCGGGCAAAAACGGGCCGAAAACCGGCCGTGACGACACAGCGAAGAAGGCCGGCAAGCGGTCCTTCGGCGCCAAGAAGCCGTTCGCCAAGCGCGACCGGCCGATGGCTGCGGATGGTGAGCGCCCCGCGCGCGATTTCAAGCGCAGCTACAAGCCGCGCGAGATGGCTGAAGGCGCCGAGCGCGGCGACAGGCCATTCCGCAAGGGGCCGCGCCCGGAGGGCAAGCCGTTCGAGAAGCGTGAAGGACAGCGCAAGTCGTTCGGACCGCGCGGCGACCGGCCGGCGGCGGCCGAGGGCGAGCGGCGCGATTTCAAGCGCAGCTACAAGCCGCGCGAGATGGGCGAGGGTGCCGAACACGGCGACAGGCCCTTCCGCAAAGGTCCGCCGCGTGAGGGAAAGCCCTTCGAGAAGCGCGAAGGGCGCAAGCCCTATGCACCGCGCGGCGACCACCCGATGGCCGCCGAAGGCGAGCGCGGCGAACGGCGTTTCGACCGCCCCAAGCGCGAATTCGGCGATCGCCCCAAACGCGACGTCGCCGATCGGCCAAAGCGTGACGAGGGCGAATTTGCGGAACGCCCGAAGCGTGACTTCGGCGACCGTCCGCCCCGCGACCGCGTTGCGGAGAAGCCCGAAGGCGGCTTCAAACCGCGCCAGCGCCCATCGGAGGCGGCACCGGAAGCCGGCGAACGCATCGCCAAGCGGCTGGCGCGCGCCGGCATCGCCTCGCGGCGCGACGCCGAGGAACTGATCGCCGCCGGCCGCGTCAAGGTCAACGGCAAGGTGCTGTCGTCGCCGGCCTTCAACGTCATGCCCGACGACGTCATCCATCTCGACGGTACGGAAATCCCGCCGATCGAGCGCACGCGGCTGTTTCTGTTCCACAAGCCGGCGGGCGTCGTCACCACCAACCGCGATCCGGAAGGCCGCAAGACCGTCTTCGACGTCCTGCCGGCCGACCTGCCGCGGCTGATGACCGTCGGCCGCCTCGACATCAACACGGAAGGCCTGCTGCTGCTCACCAACGACGGCGGGCTGTCGCGGGTGCTCGAACTGCCGGCGACCGGCTGGTTGAGGCGCTACCGCGTGCGCGTCCACGGCAAGGTGGAAGACAGTGCGCTGGCCGCCTTGCGCGACGGCATCGCCGTCGACGGCGTCTTCTATGGCTCGGTCGAGGCCTCGCTCGATCGCGAGCAGGGCACCAATGCCTGGCTGACGATCGGACTGCGCGAAGGCAAGAACCGCGAGGTGAAGAACATCCTCGGCGCGCTCGGCCTTGAGGTGACGCGCCYCATCCGCATCTCCTACGGGCCGTTCCAGCTCAACGACCTGCCCGAAGGCCATGTGCTGGAGATCAAGGGCCGCACGCTGCGCGAGCAGCTCGGCGAGCGGCTGATCGAGGAGTCCGGCGCCAATTTCGACGCCGAGATCCAGAAGCCGTTCTCCAACAGGCCGGTGCGGCGCAGTGACCCGCGCCGCGATGAGGAACAACGGCCGAAATTCACGCGCGAGGGCGATCGTCGGCCGATCGGCGAAGGCGGGCTGATCAAGGCCCGCAAGCGCCGCGAAGAAAGCCGCGACGAGSCATTGAGCAAGCTTTCCACGCGGCCGGAAAGGACCTTCGGCGAGCGCGGGCCAAAATCCGAGCGCGGCTTCGGCAAGTCCGAACGCGGCGGCTTCGGCGGCAAGCCGGGCGGCAAGAAAGGCGAACCGCGGCCGATCGAGCCGCCGGGCCAGCGCAAGGCCAATGTCTGGATGGCGCCCGGGGCGCGCCCCATCGGCAAGGGCAGGGCCGAGGCCGACGCCGCCAAGGCCGCCGAGGCAAAGGCTCGCAAGGCATCGTACAAACCCGGCGCCAAGCCACAGGGCAAGCCTGGCGCGAAGCCTTACGGCAAGCCGCGCGGTGAGCGCCCCGAGGGCGGCGATGGCGGCGACAGGTCGCGTGGTCCGAAGAGGGGCGGCAATGCGGATCGTCGGCGGTGAGTTCCGCGGGCGTCCGCTGGCGACGCCCCGTTCGAATGCCATCCGCCCGACCACCGATCGCACCCGTGAGGCGGTGTTCAATGTTTTGGCGCATCGCTACGCGCAAAAGCTCGAGGGCGCCCGCGTCCTCGATCTCTTCGCCGGCACCGGCGCGCTTGGACTGGAGGCGCTGTCGCGCGGCGCTTCCTATTGCGTCTTCATCGAGGAATCGACGGAAGGCCGCGGCCTGATCCGCGAGAATGTCGAGGCTTTCGGGCTCACCGGCCGGACAAAAATCTTCCGCCGCGACGCCACCCATCTCGGCGAGGCCGGCACGCTCTCGCCCTTCGGCCTGATCTTCGCCGACCCGCCCTATGGCAAGGGTCTTGGCGAGCGCGCGCTGCGCTCCGCCAAGGCCGGGGGCTGGCTTCTGCCCGGCGCGCTCTGCGTCGTCGAGGAGGCTGCCGCTGCACCGTTCGAGCCGGGTGYCGACTTCTCCGTGGTCGACGAGCGCGGCTATGGAGATACGGTCATCCGGTTTATCGAGGTGGGGTGAGGTCACAACGGCAAATCTCGTTTGAGCGAGTTCCTTCGCGCCCCCCTCTGCCCTGCAGGACAGAGGGGGGCGCTGTCCCTCCCGCATTTCAATCTACCCCCGTCCACGCAAGCGCCTCGAAAATGACGAACAAATCACTTTGGCTCGTCGGACAAGCCTTTCTATCGTCGCGCGACCGAAATCGGAGCATTTAATGACTTTGAACACCAGAGCGCTGCGCGCAGCACTCCTTGCCGGCACGCTGGCGCTCGCGGCGCAGCCTCCGGCGCGTGCCGCCGACCAGGCCGAGGTCAAGGATTTCCTGCTCGACAACGGCATGGAAGTGGTCGTCATTCCGGACCACCGCGCCCCGATCGTCACCCATATGGTGTGGTACAAGATCGGCAGCGCCGACGAGCCGCCCGGCAAATCCGGCATCGCCCACTTCTTCGAGCATCTGATGTTCAAGGCGACAGCCAATCACGCCGCCGGCGAGTTCGACCGCGCCGTGGCCGACATCGGCGGCTCGAACAACGCCTTCACCTCCTACGACTACACCGCCTTCCATGAGACGGTGGCGCCCTCGGCGCTCGAACTGATGATGGAGTTCGAGGCCGACCGCATGCGCAACCTCATCCTCACCGACGACGTCATCAAGACCGAGCGCGACGTGATCCTCGAGGAGCGTCGCTCGCRCATCGACAGCAATCCGCAGGCGGTGCTCGACGAGGAGGTCGACGCCACGCTCTGGCAGAACCAGCCCTACCGCATTCCCGTGATCGGCTGGATGCAGGAGATGAAGCAGCTCAACCGCACCGACGCCAAGGCCTTCTATGACAATTACTACCGGCCGAACAATGCGGTGCTGGTGGTGGCGGGCGACGTCGATCCCGGCGCGGTGAAGGCGATGGCCGAACGGACCTACGGCAAGATCGCGCGGGGGCCGGATCTGCCGCCGCGCATCCGCCCCGTCGAGCCGGAGCAGAACACGAGGCGCACGGTGACGCTCACCGACGCGCRCGTTTCCGTGCCGAGCTTTTCCACGCAATGGGTCGTACCATCCTATCATACCGCGAAGCCCGGCGAGGCCGAAGCGCTTGACCTGCTGGCCGAGATCCTGGGCGGCGACAATCACAGCCGCCTCTACCAGCAACTGGTGGTCAAGCAGGGCATTGCCTCCGAGGCCAGCGCCTTCTTCCAGGGCACCATGCTCGACGACACCAATTTTACCGTCGATGGCACGCCGCGCGGCGATGCCAAGCTCAGCGATGTCGAGGCGGCTGTCGACGCCGAGATCGCCCGCATCGTCAAGGACGGCGTGACCGACGACGAACTGGAGCGGGCCAAGACCCGCTATGTCCGCTCGATGATTTTCACCCGCGACAAGCAGGAGGACATGGCCAATATGTACGGCTCGACGCTCGCCACCGGCGGCAATGTGAAGGATGTGCAGGAATGGCCGGACCGCATCCGCAAGGTCACCGCTGCCCAGGTGAAGGCGGTGGCCGCCCGCTACCTCGTGCTCGACCACGCGACGACCGGCTATCTCCTGCCGCAGCAACAGGCGGGGAATTGATGATGAGCGTGATTCACGGACGGATGAGTGCTTTTCCTTCTCCCCTTGTGGGAGAAGGTGGATCGGCGCGTAGCGCCGAGACGGATCAGGGGTGCTGGAAGAAACGCGGCCTGTTTCGTCAGGCACTGGGGGCTGGCGGTCTGAAAGCTCGCACTCCGTCCAGCACCCCTCATCCGTCGCCTTCGGCGACACCTTCTCCCACAAGGGGAGAAGGGGGGCTCTACCGCGTCTTCGCCACCCTTTGCTTTGCCCTGTTTTTCCTGCTCCTGCCGGCGCTGGCAGCGCGCGCCGAGATGAACATCCAGGAGGTGAAGTCGAAGAAGGGCATCACCGCCTGGCTGGTGGAGGACCATTCGATCCCGCTGGTTGCGATCCGCTTCGTCTTCGACGGCGGCACCGCGCAGGACCCCGCCGGCAAGGAAGGTCTGGTCAACCTGATGACCGGTCTGTTCGACGAGGGAGCCGGCGACCTCGACAGCGACGCCTTCCAGCTGAAGCTCGACGATGCCGGCGCCGAGATGAGCTTCGAGGCGGCGCGCGACGGCACCTATGGCTCGATGCGCATGCTGTCCGACCAGAAGGACGAGGCTTTCGGCCTGCTGAAGCTGGCGGTCAACAGACCGCGCTTCGACCAGGCGCCGATCGACCGCATCCGCGCGCAGGTGCTCTCCGGCATCCTCGCCAACGAGCGCGATCCCAACACGGTCGCGCAGCAGCGCTGGCTGCGCGCGATTTATGGCGGGCATCCCTATGCGCGGCCGGATCAGGGCACCAAGGAGAGCCTCGCCACAATCACCGCCGACGACCTCAGGGCCTTCCACAGGGCGAATTTCGCCCGCGGCGGCCTGCATGTGGCGGTGGTGGGCGATATCGACTCCGCCACGCTGCGCGGCAAGCTGGACGAGGTGTTCGGCGATCTGCCGCAGAAGCAGACGCTGGCTCCGGTGGCCGATATCGCTCCCAAGCTCGGCCAGCAGCTCGAAGTCAACTACGACCTGCCGCAAACCTCGCTGCAGCTTGCCTGGCCGGGCGTGAAGCGCAACGCGCCGGATTTCTACGCTGCAGTGCTGATGAACGAGATACTCGGCGGCTCGACCTTCACCTCGCGCCTCTTCGAGGAAGTGCGCGAGAAGCGCGGTCTTGCCTATGGCGTCAGTTCCGATCTCGTCGATCACGAGCACTCGAATGCGCTGCTGGTGACGACCGCGACGCGCTCCGACCGCGCCGCCGAGACGCTGTCGATCGTGCGCAAGGTTGTGAAGGAGATGGCGGACAAGGGGCMGACCGAGGAAGAGCTCGAGGCGACCAAGAAGTACATGATCGGCGCCTATGCCATCAACAATCTGGACTCCTCCACGTCCATTGCCGCGACGCTGGTCGAGCTGCAGCTCGACAATCTCGGCATCGACTATATCAAGCGCCGCGCCGCGCTGATCAACGCGGTGACGCTGGCAGACGTCAAGGCGGAGGCGAGAAAGCTTCTGTCGGCCGATCCGGCGGTGATGGTGATCGGCCCGCCCCTGGTGCAGCTGGCCGGAGCACACAAGGGATGAGCCCGAGCTTCGCGGTTGCCTTCGGCGGCGGCGGCGCGCGCGGACTTGCGCATATCCACGCCATCGAGGCGCTGGACGAGCTCGGCATCAGGCCGGTGGCGATCGCCGGCTCTTCCATCGGCGCCATCATGGGCGCCGGCATGGCCTCGGGCATGCGGGGGGCGGAGATCCATGCCTATGCCCGCTCGGTCCTCGGCAGCCGCGCCGAGGTCGCCGCGCGCATGTGGCGCTCGCGGCCGGGCACGATCGCGGAGGCCATGCAGGGCGGCATCCGCGTCGGCCAGTTCAATGTCGAGCGCATCCTCAAGGCCTTCCTGCCCGACGCCATCCCGGTCACCTTTGAGGAGCTGAAGATACCGCTCAAGGTGACGGCGACCGACTATTTCGGCCATAAGCTCGCGGTGTTCACCGAGGGCGACTTGCAGTCGGCGCTGGCGGCCTCGGCCGCCATTCCGGCGGTGTTCCGCCCGGTGACGCGCGACGGCCGCGTGCTGATCGACGGCGGCATCTACAACCCGGTGCCCTTCGACCTCGTCGAGCAGGACGCCGATATCGTCATCGCCATCGACGTGGTGGGGGCGCCGAGCGACCTTGAGCGGAAGCATCCGACCACGGTCGACCTGATGTATGGCGCCACGCAGCTGATGATGCAGTCGATCACCGCCAACAAGCTGAGGCAGCACCCTCCGGACATCCTCATCCGGCCGGCCGTCTCGAAATACCGCGTGCTCGACTTTCTGAAGATCGAGGMCCTGATGGCCGAGACGGCGGAGATCAAGGACGAGCTGAAACGTGCCGTCGAGAAGGCAGTTGCGGTGCACGGCGGCGAGCCCGGCAAGGCGGCGGTTTGAGCGATCGGCCCCGTCAGATTCGCTCGACCTGAAGCCGATCCTTGTTGGCTTGGACTTCAATAGCAATCAATGCAGTTTATCCACGAACGCGTACAAGTACGCGTTTTGTCATTAACTATTCATCGAACCGGACGTTGACGGCGCGATAGAGTTAATAATATCCTAATATTAGGGTAGCGTGAATCGTCTCCAGGTCGGCAACAACGAGTGACGGCGCTACTGGGGTAGGGGAACGCAGCGCGGCTTCAACAGCCGTCGCCGCCATCACCATGGGCCGCCGCCTATCCGTGAACCGCCATTTTGGCCTGGCCGTTCACGGGACGGGCCGTCGGATTGCGCCTGGTTGCATGGCATTCTGGTCATTTCCTCTCCTCGCTGGACTGGGCGCCGAGCTTTTCGGCATGGGGTAGGCAGCCGTCTCGGACGGCCAAAGGGCGGACGCCGCGAGCGTCTGCCCACAGGGGTAGAGAAATGACCACTTCGCAAATCTCCGGTGCCGGCGGCACAACGGTTTCCTTCTCCAACACACCGCAGGCGCAGAGTGACCTCTTCTTCTTTTCGGAAGATGTAAATGGTGTCCTTGTCCTGAATGTAATGGCGAATGATTTGGGCGGGGCGGCCAAGCAACTCTACTCGATCGACAACGCGATAAGTACGTCGACAGCAACGAAAACACCCGCGCCGGCGGACCTGCTCATTCGTGACGCTACCTATTCAAGTGATGGTGCCGCACTCGCTGTGCCTGTCGCCACCGCTGACACGAGCTATCTCGGCGCACGGATCTGGATCAGCACGGATGGCACAATCCACTACAACAAGGCGGATATCGACGCGCAAATTCAGGCGCTTGGGGCGKGGCAGGTTCTAACCGACAAGCTGACCTATGCCATTCAGCTCGGCAACGGCACCCTGAGCTGGACCACGGCATATATTCAGTTCACCGGCACCAACGACGGGCCAACGATCAGTGCCCACACCAACGGCGTCGTCACCGAGGATAAGGGCGTGCAGGGCACCGGCGGCGAGGCCGGAACGGAGCAGACCTCGGGCACGATCAGCTTTGCCGATGTCGATCTCACCGACACCCACACGGTCTCGGCGGTGGCGCAAGCCAGCGGCTATGTCGGCACCTTCAGCCCGACGATCGCCACCGATTCCACCGGCACCGGCGCCGGCACGGTGAACTGGAGCTTCTCGGTCGCCGACAGCGCCATCGATTACCTGGCGGCGGGCCAGACGCTGGTGCAGAAGTACGACGTCAAGATTGACGACGGTCATGGCGGAACGGTGACCCAGACGGTGACGGTGACCATCACCGGCACCAACGATGCACCGACGATCACGGCGGCCGGCACCGA
>NZ_MDFL01000056.1 GCF_001854785.1 Mesorhizobium sp. ORS 3428 | reverse complement strand
CGGCACCACGTCATGCCGCTCCATGCCGACATTCAGGTACGCGCACGGTCTTTGGGACTCGACTGCCTGACGCCGATTCTCTGGCATAAGATCGCCAACGGTGTCACAGAGGCTGAGGGCAACGGCGCCGGCTTCTATGGCAAGCCTTATCAGCCCGGCGCTGTCGTCAAGAACGATGTCGAATATGTATTGTTCCTGAGGAAGCCGGGCCAGTATCGGCAGACGAGCCCACTTCAAAAGGCCCTATCCATGCTAACGAAGCCGGAAAYGCAGTCATGGTTCCGATCGTTCTGGACAGATRTTAAGGGGGCATCGACACGCAACGGGCACCCCGCACCCTTTCCGGTGGAACTAGCTGAGCGGCTCATTCGAATGTTCTCGTTTGCTGGAGATGTCGTGCTCGACCCGTTTCTCGGTACGGGGTCCACGTCCATAGCTGCTGCGCTGTCGGGCCGGAACTCTGTCGGGGTCGAAATCGATCCATCTTATCTTAACCACGCCATCGCAAGATTGGACCGAGTAGTTGCCCAGCCGCCGGTCGTGGGCGCAACAAAACTGTCGATTGACGTGAATGGCAAAGAGTCCAAAACCAAAGGTAAGGAAGCTCTCGGGACTTCTGACCGTCGATAATCTGGAACTGAATCCCTCAGCCACAATCAAGGACTATGYCGTCGCCGCGAGCGATTACGTCAGAGCTGCATCAAGCCTCACCGACAGCCAGAAGAAAACGGGACAAATCAGGTTGTCAGCCGGGCTTTCAGTAGCGCTCAGAAACGATCTATTGACGTTCCGACGCGGCCTAAATGTGCAGGTCGGCRAGCATCCTGTTTCTGGCGCGCTTCGTGTTGTGAATGYCGACCTCTTGGAATTTCATCATCTGGACGGCCTGCGCCTTGYGGTCGAAATCAAGCCCGTTAACCTGGCCGTTGGTCGGGCCATCTGGAATCGCTTCGGAGATATCCGAACCTTTGCCGTCAATTTGCACCTAAAGTTCCCATTCTCCGTGGTCGGAGGTGTCCTTACGTTCCCGACCTCAGAGCGAGTCAAGGTGAGCAAGAAATATCCGACCGGCTGGCGATCAACGGAACACCTGATACAGCGGGCCGTGAAGCGCCTTGTACGCGCCGGCGGACGCCAGACCGAGGGAGACGCGCCGCACCTTTTGGAAGCGATTGGCGTACTTGTCTACGACCCTGACACGGCCCAGATACACCCGACCATGCCAGAGGCTGAGACCGGGTTGCGATGGGAAAGCTTCGTGCAAAACCTAGCGCGGGCGCATGAAGGCCGATTTGAAGGCCAGGATGATGCCACTCGAGCTGCGATTGCGGAAGCCGCAATTGAGGCCGGCGAAACCCCGGATGATCCGGAACCGGGTGAGACCGCTACATAGTTCGGATCGTTGCCCCACCACTCCTGACGGAGTTCGAGGCAGCATCGAATGCGCGCGTAGGGTTTGGTTGCTCCCGTCGACGGCTCCCACTCGCGAAACGGCCGCCTGTTGGAACAACTGGCCGATCATTGGATTGCGTTGTGAGCCAAGCCGCGTAGCAGTCGGCTATTCGTCGCCGTCCGGGCAAGCCGGTCATCCCGCAACGGCCTTGAAATTTCACGAGCTGCCTAGAGATTGGAAATGCCGTCCTGGGTCACATTCGGAACCGGAATTTGATTCGCCTGTTTTTCCTAGACCGTGGCAAAGTGGGYTGTGGACGGTTTCGGGTGGATTTGGCTATGTATTTGAAAACAGAGTCAAATTTCAGCAGTTAACCCATTGAGACTTAATGGAATTTGGATTGACTAAGCAGTAGAAATATGAGAACAATTCGACAACAAATGATCGCCGGTTCGAAGGGGAAACGAATGTATTCGGCGGCTATCGAGACGGACCATCGCTTTGCAAAGGCGGGTTCGGCGTATGCTGTACCTGCGCACATCTCATCTTCTAAGCTTTCCGTATCACTTAAAGACACAAACCGCTTCCCGTCTCGCCGCCAAAKGGATTTTCTCGGTCGATCGGAGGCTGAGAATAAAGACGATACGATTTTCTACTATGCAGGCAATCTGTCCCTGCTGACGCGGCCGTGTGTCGCAATTGTAGGCACTCGCCAGGTCTCGGAAAGGGGGCGCGCCCGGACCGCCCGTCTCGCAAGAGGACTTGTCGATGCCGGCGTAGTTGTTGTCTCTGGCCTCGCATATGGCGTCGACACTGTTGCACATCGCACGGCTATTGAAAGCGGTGGGAATACCATCGCGGTGATTGGAACGCCGCTGGATAAGGCAAGCCCGTCAGAAAACGCGGAACTACAGGAGGAGATCTACAAAAATCACCTCCTCATTTCTCAATTCCCCATTGGTCAAAAAACATCGCGAGCGAGCTTCCCCCAACGAAATAAGCTGATGGCAACGCTCACCGACGCGACTGCCGTCATGGAGGCTTCGGACACATCGGGAACGCTTCACCAAGCCGCAGAATGCACACGGCTTGGTCGCTGGCTGTTTATTGCTCGGTCCGTCGTTGACGACGAAACGCTAACGTGGCCGGAAAAGTTTCTGCGGTACGAAACCTGCATGCCGCTTGATAGCGTCGAACAGATAGTGGAACGGGTTTCACCAAGTGCTGCCTAGAGCCGCGCATTGAACTGATTTCGCACCAGCGTTTAACAAAGCTTCTCTGCACGCTCTGAGCGAATTGCCCGTCTTGTGAACGTCGTCCAAAAGCAAAACATCACGGCCCTTGATCAGATCGGGACGTGCGACGGCAATGCTGGCAACATGCACGTCTAAACTGCGGTCGCCACCGTGAGCCAGCTTTTCGATCTTCTTTGTGCGTACAATTGCCYGCGAAGCGTCAATGCGCTTGCCTGACGCAGCCAGGGCGGCGGCGATCCCCGCGAGTCCTCCTCCCTTCTTCTCTGGGTCGTGAGATGGCACAACTGCAACAGCGATGTCGTCGTGCAGCCGCCCGTCAAGCGCATCCGCAAAATGCTTGATCCCGTTCGCCTTGTTATCCTTCACATCGAGGATATGTCCACTATGCGCCGGATAGTTCGTCGAGTCTCCGCCCTCGGATTTGTGGACGCTCCACGGTTTGTAGCTACCTAGCGACACGACATTGTTGTCGCTATCCCGAAAAACCTTTCCCAATTCGCCCTCCCGACTCGCTTCAATATTCGAGTCAACCTTATGGAGAAACATAGTTGTCGGGAAAAACACGAGCAATGCCGTTTTGATCAGCCTGTGGGCCAAGACCGCCCTGTCGCTGCAATCGCTGGATTG
>NZ_MDFL01000055.1 GCF_001854785.1 Mesorhizobium sp. ORS 3428 | reverse complement strand
AGCGAGCACCGTCACGCCGGGATGAGCCTCGCGCAGCTCGCGAATGTCGGCCGCGCTGAAGCGTTCGTGGACCTCGCAGCGTCCCTTCCAGGCGATGATCTCGACCTTGGTCTGCGCCGCGATGTTTTTCGCCAGATATTCGTCGGGCAGCATGATGACGCGCGGCGCATTGAGCGACTTCACCACCGCAAGCGCGTTTCCAGAGGTGCAGCAAATGTCGGACTCGGCCTTCACGGCTGCAGAGGTGTTGACGTAGGTGATGACCGGAACGCCAGGATAGCGCTGCCGCATCAGCCGCACGTCCTCGGCGGTGATCGAGTCGGCCAGCGAACAGCCGGCGGCGAGATCTGGGATGAGCACGGTCTTGCCGGGATTGAGGAGCTTCGCCGTCTCAGCCATGAAATGCACGCCGGCGACCACGATCAGATCCGCATCGACCGTCATCGCCTCGCGAGCCAGTGCCAGGCTGTCGCCGACAATGTCGGCCACGCAGTGAAAGATTTCGGGCATCTGATAGTTGTGCGCCAGGATGGCGGCGTTGCGTTCGCGTTTCAGCGCCAGGATGGCGTCGATGTCATCGGCAAAGGCCGGCCATTCGACTGGCGGGATAACGCGCCGGACGCGCTCGTAGAGCGACGCGGCCGTAGGTAACGCGCCAATCATTTGCGCCTCCGCTTATCGTCAGGGACTGGAACTAAATGGGATCAGCTAAGCTTGGCTTGGCCGTTCCCAAAGGTTCAGGACTTGGCCGATTCCTTTGCTCTTGGCGTTTTGAAGAACTTCGAAACCCCAGCTGATGTCGAAGACAGCCATGCCGCAGGCGATGAATATCACGCGCTCTTCCGAGCTTTCTCTGCCGGGCTTCTCGCCGTTAACAACGTCGCCGAGGCCGGTTGAATCTTTGAGGGCCGGAAGCTTGCCAGCATCGATTAGACGAAAGAAGGGCCCACCGATAACACTGCTGTAGTAAGCCTCCTTATTGCCAGAGGCGATCGCATCCTCGACATAGGCCTCCTGCAGGGCCGTGTGATCGTAGACGATCTTCGCGTCGGTCAGGAATGACTCCTCGGTGTTGAAAGGGCCAGAGACCAGAATGGTCGCGCCAGCCTTGATCCACTCGTCCTTGAAGTGGAGCGGCTTCAGGCGTGAGGCGGCGACGGTGATTACGTCGGCATCGCGGAACCCGGCCTCTGTTTCGTCTACGCCGATGGCTTGGACGCCATATTCCTTGTGTACCCAGGCTGCGAACTCATTGGCCTTCTCCAGAAAGAGGTCGAAGCAGACAACTTTTCGGACGGCTTCCAACTGGGTCATGATCGCCGTAAAACACGCCTTGTTAATCGGGCCACAGCCGACGACTGAAACAGTCCTTGCATCTTTGTTGGCTAGGTGCTTGGCCGCGACGCCCGGCACACCGCCCGTGYGTGCTGCGCTCAAGAGGTTGGCCGACATCAGCGCCAGCGGCGCGCCAGTGTCCTTGTCGTTGAGCATCATGGTCAAGATCGAACGCGGCAGGCCCTTGTCAGCATTGGCATGGTTCGACCCGTACCATTTGTTGCCACAAACGTCGAAGCGTCCGCCAAGATACCCCGGCATGGCCGCGAAACGACGGTCCGGTCCGGCCACCGGCATGTTCGGGAACTTCGTTTCCTTCGGAAAGACAATGTTCAGGCCGTGACTGTTGTGGTTGGCGCCCCCCATCAGATAGTCGCCCTTGCCGAGGAGACCGAAAGTTTCCTCGCACACGGCAACGCAGCGCTGCGCGTCGAGAACGCCGGCGGCAATCATGTCGGGCTCGGAGAGGTAGAGAAAATCGATCCTGGGATACATGGAGCAACCTCCTTTATTCATTGACGTTTGTGTTTCCTGCCTCCGCGCCGGGCCGCGTCAGAAGCGCAGAAGGGGCTTGATGTCGTAAAGACGGCAGCCGGGGCTTGCCGCGTTGGCGCGCATCAAGAAATTCAGCTTTTCGATGCGCTCTCCCGATCGCGGAGCGCCATTCTTCTGGAAAGGCACTTCGAGGCCGACGGAAAGATCCATCACTACGTCGTCGACRACGCCGCCGGAACGACCTGACGGGACCGAGATCATGCCATGTTCGCTAGCAAAGCGATKGGCGTCCATCGCCTCGGTGATGGTTCCGACCTGATTGGGCTTCAGGATGAACCCGTGAACCGCACGGGATGCATAGGCGCGTCTGAGAAGGGCAGCGTTGGTGACGATGAGATCGTCGCCGAGAACGATCGTGCGGGTGAGTTCCCTGGCTGCCTTGGTGTGGCCCTCCCAATCGTTCTCATCGAGTAGGTCCTCGATGAAGACCAGATCGAAGTTTTCGGTGAGCCTTTTGGCGTACGCGATCAGTTCGTCGGTCGAAACACGCTTGCCTTTCAGCAGATAAGTGGCGGTATCCCGATCGTACATTTCGCTCGAGGCGCAATCGAGTGCAAAGGCGATGCGACCCCCATAGCCGCAGGCCTCGATTGCCTGTTCCATTATTGACAGGATTACCTGCGGGTCGTCCGAAGGGGCCGCGTAGCCATAGGAACTCGCGATTTGCGGCTTGTGGCCGAGGTGCTTGGTCAGGACCTCACCAAGCTGCTGGAACACCGCGACCGCCATCTCGACAGCCAAATCTACATTGTCGGTGTCATACGGYACGATTAGGAATTCGTTGAAAGCCTGGGTCAACGTTTCGTAGTGGCYGCCATTGATCACATTGAAACAGGGCACCGGTACAGTTCGGACGTCCCGGCCCGCAATATGCTTGTAAAGCGGGATGCGGCGCGCATCGGCCGCAGCGCGGAAAGCCGCGATGGAGGCTGAATAGATCGTGTTGCCGCCGAGCCTGCTCTTGTCCGGCRTGCCGTCGAGCTCAATCATCTTCTGGTCGATGGCGCGCTGGTCGGCCACATTCATGCCGATCAACGCCGGCCCAATGATTTTCACCGCGTAGTCCACAGCCTTGTGGACGCTGAGGCCCTTGTAGCTCGCCGGGTTCCCATCGCGCAGGACGAATGCTTCGTGCATGCCGACCGAGGTTCCGGTTGGGGCTGCGCCTCGGCCAACTGCCCCGTTTTCGGTGCGGATCTCAACTTCCACGGCTGGTCGGCACTTGCAGTCGATGATCTGCTGGGCCCGAACGGATTTGATCCTTTCCGCCATGCCCTAGCGAGCCTTCTCGATCGCGGGGACAAAGAGGATGTTAAGATCGCACAGATTGGTGCCGGTATTGCCGGTGAAGACGGTGGAGCTGATCGCCGAGAGCGCCTCGAAGCAGCTATGTTCGCGCAATGACTGATAGAGGTTGATCCCTTTTTCGGTGGCCGCCTTCAAGCT
>NZ_MDFL01000054.1 GCF_001854785.1 Mesorhizobium sp. ORS 3428 | reverse complement strand
ACGCAAATCTAGGTAGTGAGCGCAATGCCTCCCCGAGGTCGATGCGCCATACGGTGGAATTGACCGGCCAAACCTGTAAGGCCTTCAATCCGACATAGCCTACGCACAGCCGAAGCAAACTCGGAGGCGACAAGGACGCCGGCAATCCTTTGGTAGCAAGTCCTGCTACGGCTAAAGTGATCGCCGGCTGGTCCTGTGCAATCGCGGACGATCGCGTCACAGCGGCTGCCTAGCTCCTTGAGCTGCGCGGCCAGATCGCTAGGCTCGACTGAGACGCGAACTCTATCGCTGGGGTTCCTTGGAAGGCCTGGGCGGTCTTGAAGACCGCTTCGATTTCGCAGGCGAAGTCCAGATAAAATTGCGGGGGAGGGCTTTGGAGCGTTGAAGACGAAGCCGAGGCGGTATTGCGGCAGCACTCCCGTCCTCTGCCGTCATCGATGTGATGACCGAAATGCCGTTTTCCAACTCGCGTTTTGTAATACCCAGAACGCCGTGCATTAAGTCGATCTGCAACTTCTTCCCGTTGATCTCGGCCACGACAACTGCGGTGTTTGGCGTGTTCATATCGTCGGCATTTGGAAGATAGACCTTCCCACCAAGCGCCTGCGCCAGGCTCTCTGCCGCCTTCCTTGTGCCGAAATAGTCGATGTTCCTTACTCGTCAGTTCGGAACCGGACGACAACTCAGGAGCCCGGTCCTGGTAGAACCATGCCCACAGGTTGGTAGCCTGACCGCCGATGACGAACGTGGCATCATCGATCGTAAGTTTTGATGCTATCTGGAGAACGTCTAGCGGGCCGAAACGCGCAGGCTCGTCACTCATCTCAACGCGACTGAGGCCCTGCGAACAAGAAGCCGGGCCTTCGACCGATCCAGGGACGAGAAAAAGCCATTCTTATCGCGAAGTTGTTTGGCGGAAATCTGCTTGGATGCAAGGCGCGCAAGGTCGACATCGCGGGAACGCTGCTTCTCCGCGCGACAATCCTTCACGTCGAAATGACCAACCTTAACGCCCACGGCTACGCTCCTCGATCAAACAATATATCTGCCCGACCTGCCTGAAAATCAATGCGGCGGGCACATGGCAATATTGCTAACCGTCAACTCTGAAACGCGGTGAAGCAGATAGCGAGTTTGGCCCACGTTCGCTTACGGCTCGTTTACTCGAAGTTCAAGAATTGATYGACTCCGGCGGGCAGATCCATTAAGGGCCCACCTCATGTTCAGGCGGATACGCATACGGCGCTGATTTTCGACGGCCTCCGAGGCCGCCGCATCGCTACGCGTGTCGACGACTGCCAACCGGAGCCTGAACATGAACACCCGCGCCTCCAATTCCCCCGCGCCCGCCTGACTCCGAGGATTCTGGAACGTCCGGAGTGGTTGGATAATATCCACCACGATCCCGAAACGAGACGCGGAGGTGTGAAATACCAGGACGGGCAGCACTCCCTGATGTCTGCGCGGCGACAACTACGGTGGCCGACCGGTCTCCATAATCGTCGCGCTAGACTGGTGTCCCCGAATGCCGGGACATGCCCATCCAGCACCTCCTCCAGATTGACGAAGAGGAAGCCTAGGCGATCTTCCGCCAGTTCCGCTGGCCAAAGACGAATGGYGATCCCGTCTGCCCGCATTTGGCGTTCTCGACTGCTAGGCGCTCCGCAGGCGGGGGTTCAGTGCTCCGGCTGCCGCCGCGAGTTCTCCGTCACCTCAGGCACCGTGTTCGCCTTCCACAAGCTCAGCTTGTGAAAGATGCTGGCCGCGATCTGGATGTCCGTGAACGCCGTGAAGGCATGGCCGCGCTGCACCTCTCCCGCCARCTCGGCGTGCAGTACAAGACCGCCTGGGTCCTGTCGCTGAAGATCAAGGAAGCGCTGGGGCTGCGCCGCGTCGGCATGAAGCTCGAGGGCCAGGTCCAGATGGACGGCAAGTACGCTGGCGGCCACATCAAGCCAGAGAACAAGGCCGAGGAGCGGATTGATCGCCGCCTGAAGAAAGAAGTACCTGAACATGAAGCGGCTATGCGTGCTGGCGCTTGCGAGAAGAATGGCAGCGGGTTCGAGCGCACCTTCACGCGCATCGTCCGCGAGGAGCAGGGCGAGGCCGCCTGGGCGACGGTCCGCGACCATGTCAGACAGGACGCTACCGTCGTCACCGACGAACACCCCAGCTATGCCGACTTGGCCGRCCTCAACCAGCACAGGCAGGTGAACCACGCATGGCGCGAATCTGAAAGATCGCGACGCGCTTTAGAGTTCGACGTGGCTGATGAATAGACACCCGCGCGCGCCCTGATTAGGAGCGCCGGTGGCCGGACAAACTCCCGACTTTTCCGCTGTCGATTTTGTCGAATTGGCGACAACTGGAGCTCGACCGAGACAGGCTCTTCGAGCGTAACCCCGCTGCAAAGTTTGAGAAAAATCTCGGTTGGCCTGAAATGGCATGATCTTTGTTGTTTTCCATTCGATGTGATCGCCGCGGCAAGAAGCGCGACGGGTCCRCTCGCAGAATAGCGGTCTCGTTAGAGCGGGGCCGCGCTTGCAAAATCGCTCGACGTCTTGGGCATTCATGCAATTCAGGAATGACTTCCAACTCTAGTTGCGAAGACGCGGTCCGGGCGGAGCGGTAGTTCGTTTGAAGGTTGCATCAACGCAATAGCGGGTACTTACGTCGATGGGCTTCGTGAAGACATTTAGTGTCTCCTTCTTTCGCTTGGCGGCGGGATTTGCGTTTCTATGCTCTGCACTCACAGGCTGCCTGCTTGCCTCCACAGCCATGGGGCAGGACAACCTGCTGGATGTTGCGAGATCGCTGTTCAGCCCCATTCCCAAGCGTGCTGCAGACCTGGACGGCAATCCGGCGACCTTAGAGAAGCTTGAGTTGGGCAAGATGCTCTATTTCGAACCGCGGCTCTCGCAAGCTCACAACATCAGCTGCAACACCTGCCATCAAATCGGCCGTGCTGGCGGCGATGGCCGCTCCACCTCTATTGGCCATAACTGGCAGCGCGGCGGCCGCAATGCGCCAACTGTATTCAACTCCGTCTTCAACATCGCCCAGTTTTGGGACGGACGGGCAGCGGATCTGACGGAGCAGGCTGGCGGCCCGATCTCCAACCCGACGGAGATGGGGACCACTCCCGGGCACGCCGTCGAAGAGCTCAAGGGCATTCCTGGGTACGTTGAGGCGTTCGGCAAAGCCTTCCCCGATGAAACCGATCCCCTGAGATATGACAACATCGCGAAAGCCATCRCCGCGTTCGAGGCGACGCTGATCACGCCTAACGCACCCTTCGACAGGTATCTCGAAGGTAACGAAAACGCACTTACCGCTGAACAGAAGGAGGGGCTCAGGCTTTTCGCCGACAAAGGATGCTCGTCTT
>NZ_MDFL01000053.1 GCF_001854785.1 Mesorhizobium sp. ORS 3428 | reverse complement strand
ATGCCAGCAGGAATCGCTTAGCGAGACCAGACAGGGAATATGCCGGCTGAGTTGTCGGGTGATGTTGAATCATCGGCCAATTAGGGCGCACGCTTGTCACGAGGCTTTGAAGCTTGCTCTTCTTCTCGATGGCGGCGCCGGCTTGATCATTCATCGCTCGCAGATATGCCCGTAACCGCCTGTCATCGGCTACAAGTTCGTCATCTCTCCTTGACTTCCTTTGGATGCCCACTTGAATAAGGTTTTCAGGTATATTGAATTCAGGAGGGTGAATTAACCCAATCCTCAGCAAATTACTTATCGAGTAAGATATATTATCGTCGTGGAATCCCTTGAATCGACTTTCATACTGGGTAGACACCCAATCAGAGAACTCCATATTTAGCTCGACTATCAATTTGTCGAAGCTTTTTTCACCAGGAGCCGGCTTACTATCATGTGATTTTTGCAATATCTCCCGCTCTTTCACGACCAACTCATTCTTTTTTCTATCGAAATCATCGATATATTTCRGTATCGTGGCGTCGATGCCGCTTAAATTTCCAAGTATCCTAGTGAATGATGGGTCAATATACTTTTCATTGGACGGATTCATTGCGTTCGCCAACAGAGCCGACCACATCTCCGTGAGCGAAGTATCCTCTTGCTTCGAGCACCCGTCGAAGATCGCATAGAGCTCCCCCATCGGGAGGGACTTCGCATTCTCGATAGGGATGCCGGCCGCCTCCAAATGCTCCTTTGTCTTTATGAGCGTATCGATGAGTCTTCGCGTTCGCCATTGCTTCAGGCCATCGCCAAACAATCCCCCGAATAGGTCCCCTAGGACGCCCGACATGCCGTCGAGTGTCGTGTTCATTGCTCGTTCTGCCACGCGGGCGGCTGCGGCCTCTATCTCGCTTTTTAGGATCGTTATTTCTGGAGTAGGCGTTAAGTCGGTTCCCATCCACGTCCCCCTTCCCATCGTCCCATTGCAGAACATAAGGTCGCTGCGTTCGCATGCAAATAGTTGGAAGCTCGGATAGATGTGCAACCTCTACAACATCACGACCAGCCAAGACGCCATCCGCGAATGGACGCGCGCCATGCGAGACATCATGGGCAACCTTGAGCCGTCGCTGGACGCATATCCGAACACCCCTGCCCCGGTGGTCAGGAACGCGCCAGACGGCCAGCGCGAGCTTGCCAAGCTCCTTTGGGGCATGCCGACGCCGGCAGAGCGCGTGAAGGGCAAGGCGGACTATGGCACGACCAACATCCGCAATCCGCAATATGCCCATTGGCAGCAATACGTTGGCGTCGAGAACCGTTGCGTGGTGCCGGTGACCAGCTTCGCCGAACCGTCGCCGACGCCTGGCGACAAAGACCCTGAAACGGGTATCCAGCGGAACTACTGGTTTGCGCTCACCCAAGATCGGCCGCTGTTCTTCTTCGCAGGCATGTGGACGCCATGGCATGGCGTTCGACGGGTCAAGGACGGTCCTGGCGACTTCGAGCTTTACGGGTTCATGACCACCAGGCCGAACGCGCTCATCGCGCCAATCCATGAGAAGGCAATGCCGGTAATCCTGACCACTCAGGATGAGGTCGAAACGTGGCTGACAGCGCCGTGGTCGGAAGCCAGGAACATGCAGCGGACAGCGCCGGACGATGCTCTGGTGATCGTTGACAAGCCGGCGACACAGATCAAATTCCCGCAACAGCCAGCGCAAGGCTCGCTGTTTTAGACGAAAAATGAAGCTTTTGGAGAGGGGTCTATGTGGTGCCGCATGATTGGCCTAGTGCTTGCAGTCGCATCGCTTGAAGCCGTAGAGCCCGCATTTGCAGACGGGTTTGTAGTTGAAGGACTTCTCGACTGCGGAGCCTGGGTCAAGTCAAGAACGGAAGGAAAWTCCGCTATTTTCGAGGGCTATTTGGTCGGCTTCATGAATGGACTTGTGYTTGGCTCCGGAACTGAGTTTTGGYGAGCAACAGGTGCCAAGGTCAGTCAAGATCAGGTCTTTCTTTGGATGGACAACTACTGTCGGGAGCACCCTTTGGCGGACGTAGTTAAGGGGGCGATAGATCTCATGAACGAGCGCACCGGATATAGATACCAACAGAGGATTTCGCGGTAATTGCTGGGCCTCATTCGTCGCGCCAGACGGGACTTTTCCGAATCTGTATCTTGACCAGACGGCGCACCTTCATCCGCTCGCGTTCGGCTGCGACAGGCATGATGACATCGCATTCGATGTTGTCGCTTCGACCGCAGCGCTCACATTTCATCGCGCGGCTGAGGCGGTTCACATCGACATCGCCAAAGAGCTTCATGAGGTCGCCGGGATCGTAATAGCGCCGGCCGTGGCGATCGTGACAATAGCCGCAATCAACCCATACCAACTGCCCGTGTTGGACGGCGGAGCTAAGGAACCAGATGGTTGTACGGCGCTTGGGCGGTTGGTCAGGCATGATCCTGACATAGGAATCGATTCCTCAGTGAGTCAATTCGGCCTTGACTCTTTTGTTCTGTTTTTGTTCACTGTTGCCGTCCAGTGCTGGGAGTAAATGAAATGGACCACATTCTAACGCTCGACAGCCGCCAGGAAGCCGCCCTTCAGGCCGTCGCCGACAAGTTCATTGCCTTGCACAAAGGCGATGTAATGAAGGCGCTCAAAGAAATGATCGTGCTCAACGGGCACCTTCAAGACAAGCTCGACGGCCGCCGCCCAGGCAACGCCAGATGACGCGCCGGGCATTCGCAGAGCAGCTTGAAGGCACTGCCRATCGCATCGCCGAGGCCTCGCGCGCCGACCTTCAGGTGTTGCTGCGTCGAGCTGCGTTGCTGCTTCGGAACGTCGGCGGCGTAGCTCTCGATGCCAAGCTTGATGAGTCGCTCACCAGCCTGGCGGCCGAGATGGGCGTGTCCAAGCTGGATCTCATCAATACGATCGTGGGCGATTGGCTGGTCGCCAATGCCTATCTGCCTGTCTCGACGCTTGACGAGGATAGCGAGACGGCCGGCAGCGCGTAGGCCAAACCAGCCCTGGCAGTGCCAAGTTCGCGGAGATCGCCTCGCGAAGCCTGTGCACAAGAACGAAAGCGGACTTGTATTGGCAGTCCAGATCGCGGGAAAGTTGGAGAGCGTTGTGGCCTTTGGCGCCGTTCACAAAGATCGCGATGGCAGGGAGGTGGTCGCGGAGCCACGAAGAACACCCGATAAGATGTCTATGACATCGAATATGGTGCTGCTTTTCGTCGCTTGTCAGTGCAAAAAACATCGTTTACGATGACTCTGACATTGAATCAGGTGACTCTAGATGGCGCGTACCGTTCAAGATTGGCAATCAGAGGTTAAGGGCATTCTGAAAGCCGAGCTAAAGCGGAAGAACCTCAGCTACACCGACTTAGCCGACAAACTCAGCGGTCTTGGCATCGATGAAGACCGACGCAACATC
>NZ_MDFL01000052.1 GCF_001854785.1 Mesorhizobium sp. ORS 3428 | reverse complement strand
CACTATGCCGAGGACCGGCTGCAGCAGGCCGATGTCCTGGCCATCGCCAACATCTTCAAGGCCCTGAGCAAGGCGCAGTTGTCCGACGATCTCGGTGTGCTGGCAAAGCCGGGGCTGGACCKGCTGGAGGCGCTGCGCGCCACGCCCGCCTTCGAGCGCGACAACAACCTGGAGACAATGGGCAATCTGTGCGTCGCCCTGCTGCCGCTGGCGCGCAGCCGGCGGCCGGCGTTGCGCTGGTATCGCAGGTCGGCGCTGAACCTGCTCAACGCCATCCAGCCGGTGGTGGAGCGCAAGATCGAGGCGCATCTCGAGGCMGGCCAGGCCGAGCGCGACAGCGGCGCCAATGCAAGYCGCTGCCCGGCGCTGTCGATCTATCAGGTGCTCAAGACCCGCGCGGTGCTGGAGAAGCTCTACCGGCGGCCCTATGTCGAGGGCGACAAGCTCGCCTTGCGGCGCCGCCAGGARGAGCTGCACGCCAAGACCAGCCAGATCCTGGACAGCGCCCGCGCCCTCATCGAGGCCGACCTTTCCAACATGAGCTGGAACGTGATCGCCGAGATCGAGGCGGAGGGGCCGCTCGACGCGCTCGACACCTTCATGGCGCAGAACGCGCCGAGCATCCAGGCCCAGCATGYCGCCGCCGTCTTCGATGTCCATGGCGTGCTTGAGGCCATGGACCACGAGCCGCGGCCGCCGCAGGGCGATGCCGGATTGATGCGGCTGCCGGTGGTCGACATGCAGGGGCGGCCGCTGCCTGGCGAAGCGGAGCTGCGCTATTCCATCTTCCACCGCCTGACATCGGGAGCTGTCAAGGTGGTTGCGGTGCAGCTGCCGGGCAAGCCGAGCGCCTTCATGCTGGCGCGCACGCTCAGCGTCGAGGGCGTGCCCTACCGCATGGACCTGTTCGGCGGCAGCAAGCTGAAGGCGCCGCAAAAGACCCTGGCCCAGCTCGCCGCCCGCCTGCCCGGCGCGGCCGACGAGGCCACCGGCGGCAAGCTTTTGGCGATCCCCTATGCCGACACGGCGCCGGGGACGGCCTTCGAGCAGCTGGYGCGGGCCTGGGCGCCGTTCAAGGAAGCCTATTACTACACCCAGCGCCGCGGCTTTGCCGCGCCGCCGGACATCGCCGGACTTGGCCCGCACGACTATGCGCTTGAAGGCGCCTTCAGGCTGTCGCTGCTGCCCGACCGCCCGGCAGGGGCAGCGCATCCCTTCAGGCTCGCCGGGCCGGACGGCCCGATCGCCTTGCGGCCGCATGACGGCTGCGGCTTCATCAGGGCCTCGCTGGCCGAGCRCATGCCGGCCATCGCCCGGGCCGTGCGCCCGGACGGCGCCGCGCCGGTGCGTGTCTTTGGCCAGGACAAGCGAACCTCGGTGCCGGCCTCGGCCCTGCAGCATTATCCGCGCAGCGCAGCGGTGGCCGAGGAGACGCGCGAGAAGGCCGAGGCCTGGCTCGGCAGCCGTAAGCAGCCKMGGCTGACGGCCGAGGAGCTGTTTCGGACCGTCACCTCGGGCCACATCGACGGCCCGGGCGCCGTCGCCGTGCCGTCCGGCGACGGACGCCTTTATGTGCCGACGCTCAAGAGCGAGACCTTGACCGGCGACGGCGGCGTGCTTGTCGGGCGCTCGCCCTACGACAAGCCGAACCTGCGTCCGTTCGCCGCCGRCCAGGTCAGGTCGGCGCGCGACGGCGACGCGACCGCGGCRTTCCTGGACCGGTGCGTGGCCTTYCAGTACAGCTTCAACGTCGCGCACAAGTCGGGGRARAGGCTTGCCGCCGACGATCCGACCTTGTTTGCCAAGGGCATCCTGATCGTTGTGCCCGACCAGATGTGGCCGGCCGACTTCGCCGAGCGTTCGGTGGTGATGTCGGCCGAGGACGTCAAGTGCCATTCGCACTGGCTYGAGGGCAAGGACCGGGTCAAGGCCGAYACCGGGCTCGACTGCGTCGGCATCCTGCAGGCGACGGAGGTGTTCGCGCCCGGCTCGCTGGTTGCGGTGCCGAGCGCCGAACAAAAGAAGCTCGACGGCGATTTCGACGGCGACACCGTTGTCATCGTCGGCGACCGGCCCAGGCTCTACGAGCATGTGCGCCAGTTCGACCAGAAGGAGCAGGCGCGCGGCCAGGCCTCGCTGAAGCCGCYGAAGTCGCACACGCCGGCCATCGAGAACGGCAGCTACCAGTTCAGCCGCTCCCGGCAGATCCTGTCGGCCACCCAGCAGGTGCTGGAGACCTACAGCTGCCTGCAGCGCAACCTCCTGGCGCAGCCGCTTGAAGCGCAACGCTGGTTTGCCGAGCGTGCCGTCTTCGGCACCTACGAGGGCATTCACCATGAGCTCARGRCCGACATCCGCGCCCAGCTGCAGGCAGAGCGGCCGGACGGCCAGGCCATGCAGGGGCTCCTCSAGAGGGCCAGGCAGGACGGCGAGGCGGYYCGGCATCCGGTGGCCCGCGAACTGGCCGCCTTGCTGGTCAGCGAGCTCGAGGCCTGGGCCCTCCAGGGCAATGGGGAGCAGCCAAGCGCGCAGCCCGGCGTCACCGGGCCTGGCGTCAGCGCCGCCGCCGGCGCGCTGTTTCCCGAGCTTGCCGAATCCTATCCGGCGGCCGCCGACGCCAGGGAGCGCGTCGAGCTCCTGCTCGACCACTGCCGGGCGCGCATCACGCCGCGGCCCGACGGCTACAACCCGCACGATCTGCATGAAAGCGCCATCAACCTGTTGAGCGTCGGCATCAAGGTCGGCACCGACGCCTACAAGTCCGATACCGGGGCGCGGCTGTTCATGAAGAAGAGCGCCGAACTGCAGCGGCTCCTGAAGCAGATCCCGGGCCTGAAGCCGGCGCCCTATGTCAAGTCGCTGGCGGCAACGCTGCACCAGGGCCGCTTCGACGTCGACGCCAGCCTGGCGGATCTGAAGGACAATCCGACGCTGGCGGCCTCGGTCATGGAGGCCTCGAYCAAGCTCGCCGCCGCSAACGGCATCCTGCCCAGCCCCTTGGACGTCGCCGCCGCCGACGACCCCGCCGCCACGATCACGCTGAGCCGCGAGCAGGCCCTGGAGCACGCCAGGCGCGCGGCCCAGCGCGCCGCGGCGGAAGAAGGCGCCATCACCGCGAACGCGCAGGCGGTCGCCGCGCTTTTGCGGCAGGCCGGCATCGACGTCTCCATGCCGCATCTCGAGCAGCGCCTGCGCGGGCGCGATTCGATGGCCGACGGGCTCACCGGCCAGAGCGTCAGCGCTGCGCCCGAGGCCCAGCTGGTCACCAATGCGGTGCGCCATGTCTTCGAGATCCCGGACGCGGCCTTGACGCGCGCCTTCAAGGCGGCCGTGCTGGCCTTCGAGGAGCGCGGCTGCAGCGAGGTCGAGACCACCAACTGGTTCAGGATGCGCACGCCGCGCTTCCTCGCCATCCGCACCGTGTTCAGCACCCCGCAGGGCTATCGCTTCGAGGTCGAGTTCCATACGCCGGCCAGCTACC
>NZ_MDFL01000051.1 GCF_001854785.1 Mesorhizobium sp. ORS 3428 | reverse complement strand
GAGTTTTCTGACAAGATTGCAGCCGCCGTAAAGAGCATGAAAGATGATGGGACGCTCTCTCGTGTGTCGATGAAGTGGTATGGGGTGGATGTCTCCGTCCCTAAATAGGGTCGCAAAGCTGCAGCGGCCCCGATAAGCGGGGCCGCGTTCTTTGAAAGGACGGTCATGATCTATCAGGATACAGTTGACTCCGAGACACTTGTCCACAACCCCAAGTTTATAGGCTCGGCATTTGCAGTAGTGCTCGCGGTCTTTCTTATGGTTAACCTCACCGGCACCTTTATGGGCGATCTCATGCGCCCGGTCATCGGTGATCCGCTCGAGAGCGGCTTTTACGGGCGCGTCGCGATTGCTTTTGTGATCTCGATCACGTTCTGYCTTAACCTCGTGCTCATCGGTTTCGCGCCGCTGAGGGCACAAATTGGCATTATCTGGTTGGAGATGCTGTTCATTTTCCTAGCTTGTTTTGCGCTATTTCACTTGAGCCTCCACTTCATTTGGAACAATTTGCCGTATTTGATCACGCAGGGTGCTGWGACGACAGTTTACGTTTCGGCGCTTTCCCTAATATTTGCTTCGCTCATCGGGATGGTTGCCGCTTTGGCAAAGCTTTCTAGCAACGGATTCGCTCTCGGAATTGCTAATTTTTATACTTCGTTTTTTCGCGGCACTCCGCTTCTCGTACAGATTTACCTGATCTACCTCGGCTTGCCGCAGCTTGGCTACGTGATTGGTGCGGTTCCTGCCGGCGTGCTGGCGCTTTCGCTTTGCGTCGGGGCGTACACGGCGGAAATCTTCCGCTCCGGCATCCAAAGCATAGACCGGGGACAGTGGGAGGCGTCCCGGTCTTTGGGTTTCGGCTTTGCGCTCACGATGCGTAGGATCATCCTACCGCAGGCGCTTCCCGTAATCATTCCTCCCATGGGAAATACCTTCATCTCAATGCTGAAGGATAGCTCGCTGGTGTCGGTGTTGGGGGTGTGGGAACTGACGTTTCTAGCTCGCCAACTCGGTACGCCGACCTTCAACATTATGGAGATGCTGGTAGCAGCAGCCTTCATTTATTGGATTATGTCTGCCAGCCTCGAACTGGTCCAATCGCGAATCGAACGCCATTTTTCCCGGAGCAGAGTCCGATGACTGTCGACAATATCTTTCAATTGACGGACGATCTAAATTGTCACGGTCCATCTAAGGCTCCTACCAAGGTTCCATCGAGCCGGAGGCGAGCGGTAGTGACCGACAACATCATCGAAGCCAAGAACGTCTCGAAGTGGTACGGCACCTTTAGGGCGTTAACTAACATAAACCTGACCGTCGCCAAAGGCGAACGCATAGTTGTATGCGGCCCCTCCGGATCCGGGAAGTCAACGTTGATCCGTTGCTTCAATCGTCTCGAAGCACATCAAGAGGGCGATATCACTGTCAATGGGATCAGGTTGCACAACAAAATGCGCAATGTCGCTGAGGTTCGGAAGAACGTCGGCATGGTATTCCAACATTTCAATCTGTTTCCGCACATGACCRTGCTGATGAACTGCATGGCGGCCCCGATGTGGATTAAGGGGATCCCAGAGGCCGAGGCCAGGAAGATCGCGCTAAAATACCTCGAGCGCGTACGAATACCGGAACAGGCCAACAAATATCCGGCTCAGCTCTCCGGAGGCCAGCAGCAGCGCGTCGCAATTGCTCGTTCCCTTTGTATGGAGCCTGCCCKCATGCTCTTCGATGAGCCGACCTCCTCGCTTGATCCGGAAATGGTCGCTGAAGTCCTCGAGACGATGATCAGTCTAGCGCGCGACGGCATGACAATGGTCTGTGTCACGCACGAGATGGGATTTGCACGCGCCGCCGCTGACCGTGTGATCTTCATGGATGCAGGCCATATCGTGGAAGAGGGGGAGCCGCACGACTTCTTCACAACTCCGYAGCATGAAAGAACAAAGCTGTTCCTCCGCCAGATCCTCTCGCACTGACCGCCTAGTCCGTCTTACGGCATGACCTTGCCGCCTTTAAAGTAGTGGGCGTCGAGAGGCTACCATCCGGGATTCAATTGGCGGACCGCCGATGGGCTAAATCAGGGATAAATGCGGCGACGATCGCGGCGGTGCCTTCGCGCGAGCCAACCCAAGCTAACTCGCCGGTAGACGGATTTATTGACGATGAAACTTAGCGAATACGCAGATTGCGATGCTACCGGTTTGGYCTCGCTCGTGAGCACGGGCGAAGTCACGCCTTTGGAGTTGACGCGCCTGGCCCGGGCAGCACACGACGAGATTAACCCACGCATCAACGGCGTCGTCGAGTTCTATCAGGATGCTGAGACTGTTGCCGGCGCGGAGGGGGGGCTCTTTCATGGCGTGCCATTCCTTCGCAAGGATATCGGCGCTAGCGAAGCTGGTCGGCTTCAAGAAAAGGGGAGTCGCCTATTTAAAGGGTATCGTGCCGACACGGACAGCTACTATTTTCGCCGTGCGCGAAATGCAGGGCTGCGCATAATCGGGAGGACAACATGCCCGGAGTTTGGTACGACAGGAATGAGCCAATCCATTCTCAATGGCATCACCGGCAATCCATGGAATTTGAAGCGCTCTGCTGGGGGTTCGTCCTCGGGAGCTRCCGCGGCGGTGGCGGCCGGCATCACCCCTATTGCACATGGCAGTGATGGCGGCGGGTCAATCCGCGTTCCCGCTTCCTGGTGTGGGCTTGTGGGACTTAATCCGTCCCGCGGACGCGTTTCTGGCGGGCCAAATAATCAGGACGCGTCATTTGGTTTCAGCCGCACGTTTGTTCTCTGTCGGACTGTGCGCGACATGGCGGCAGCTTTGGATGTCTTTGCTGGTCCCCATCCCGGCGACCCATTTATCATCGTCCAGCCGAGCCGTCTTTATGTGCAAGAGCTTTCTCAGCCTACCGGCACTCTCCGGGTCGGAGTCGCGCRAACGAGATGGGGCGCAGTTGATGTCGACCCGGAGGTGCTTCAAGCCGTTGATGCCGCTRCTTCGCTTCTGGAAGAAATGGGTCATATGGTTGATGAGATCGATCCGCCGTATGAGCCCGCTGAGCAAACGAGGATAGCGCTCGGCAGGGGCACCGACTATGCWGATTCACTTGATGATGCGGCGCGGGCACTGGGCAGGAAGATCGACGTGGACACGTTGGAGCCGRGCAATCTCAAGTCGTATGAATACAGCAGAAATTCTCGACCCGCCTCCATAGGAAACCTACTCGAGAATATTCGGAAATTTCGATTCCGCGTTGGCGAGGCGATCGATAGATTCGACATTTTGCTAACGCCCACAATGCCCGTCTTGCCCCCACCGCACGGAGGGATCTATTGTACGACCAATCCGACACTTTCTGCGGTGGAATTTGCGGAAGCTGATACCGCACTTTATCAGTACCTGGGTTTGTTCAACATCACCGGACATCCATCAGTGTCGCTACCGTTGGCGCATAGCGTCAATGGTTTGCCAATTGGCGTTCAGATCGTTGGCCGTTTTGGTGACGAGGCAACCTTGGTGCGAGTCTCGCGCGATCTAGAGGAGGCACGCCCATGGYGCCACCGTAGACCAAGCGTGCGAGCGGGATTAGTGACTGTGTAGGTGACATGGCGATCCCGTTATTTCGGGCGGGTTGTCGAGATTGGCTCAATAGAAGAC
>NZ_MDFL01000050.1 GCF_001854785.1 Mesorhizobium sp. ORS 3428 | reverse complement strand
TGCTGGTTCGGCAACCACCCGTCCTCGACTACTTGCTATGATCATCTCTGCATTCTTACGTCACAGCTGCGATCATCCTATACATTTCGTCGGCTGCTTGGCGCGTTGCCATGCCAGGAATTACCCCGAGTTTGGTACACACCAGTGCTCCGCAAGCGACGCCCAAACGAGCGGCGTCAACGACAGTCCTGCCCTCCGCCAACCCGACGGCAAAGCCCGAATTGAACGCATCGCCGGCGCCGGTTGTGTCCACCACATCGACGGTTGCCGAAGGGATTTCCACGTCTATGGTATCGGTGACAATCAGCACGCCACGGCTGCCCAGGGTCACCACGACATTGCGGGCACCTCGCTTGCGTAGCATCTGCGCCAGCTCACGCGAAGGACGCGGATCGTCCGGGCGCAAACCGAGAAGAATGCGCAGCTCGCTCTCATTCGGCGTCAGGTAATCAACGAGAGCAAATATCTCGTCGGGTATCGGCGCGGCCGGAGCTGGGTTGAGAATGGTTATCTTGCCGTGCTTGCGGCCAAGTTCCATGGCGCGCATCGCGGCGGCCAGCGGAACTTCCRGAACCGCCATTACGACATCACTTTGCCCAATGCAGCTCTCGGCGCGATCGACGAAAGCCGCGTCCATCCGGTTGGTGGCACCGTAGTCCATGATGATGAAATTTTCGCCGCGCTCGTTGAGGATAATGAAACCCACGGCCGTCGGGCTTTGCGCCGTCTGCTCGATGTGAGCCGCACCCACACCTTCGGCCTTGTATAGCTCGGTCGCGATGTCTGCGAACTTGTCCTGGCCGATGATGGCCACCAATGACGACTCCGCTCCCAACCGGGCCGTCGCGACCGCTTGATTGGAGCCCTTGCCGCCCGGTCCCATGTCGAAACTRCTTCCCAACATCGTGACGCCGAAGACCGGAATATTCGGCGCGCGAATGGTGAGCCCCACGGCAAAGCTACCGACAACCGTGATTTTTGGCTTAGCCATCAGTCCCTCCCTGGAAGCTGACTGTGGCGGGTCGGAACGACGGTGGCTTCATCGACGGCGGAGATGCCGACGAAGAATTCGTCGCGATCACCGCACCRCAGTGTGCGGGCAATAAGTATCAGCATTGGCTCCTCCCAGAAACTCGTCGACAAATCGGATACAAAACGCGCATCCAAGACGCTACCCAACGAGGGATGCTTCCATTAGCAAGCTAAGCATATCGCTCTGATCCGTTGGTTGAAATGGACGGAGCGCACTTGTAGATATATAAAACGCGCATGAGAGCCCTTCTGCAGTACACAGTTTTCCCAGAGAACCATCATTACGTACCTGAGGCCGCTTGGACCCGCAGCGCCTTCACCGTGCTTAGAGCCGGCATGGCAATCACCGCGCCTGACCATTGCATCCGGCGAGACAGCTATCCGGGCCAGGACATCCTGTTCTGCGCCGCAGGGCGCGGCTTTGTGTCTAGCGAAGGAAGGACGTTGAGCGTCGGACCCAATCAGTTAGCCTGGCTCGCCAATGAGACGACGCATGCGCATTGGCCGGATGGTAACGATCCTTGGATCGTCTTCTTTGTGCGGATCGATGGCCCAGATTGCGCGGTCATGCGGCGGAAGGTGTTCAATGGCCGCACGACTGTCGCGACGATCTCCACTCCGACTGTCCTCGAGGCTTGGTTCGGCCAGCTTTTTGAAGTGTTGCGCGCCAGGGACGACGAGGTCGATTTGACGCTCAATAGGCTGGTGGCCGAACTGATGCATTTCATCGCTGCACCTCTGGCCAGGCCCGCCGAATCTCGTCTTCCTGGCCAATTGCGCGCTGTCGTCTCCCAGATGCGGCAGGCCCCGGAGCAACCTTGGCACGCTCGCCAGCTAGCTTCGGCGGCCGGCCTCAGCGCCGCGCAGACCCGGCGACTTTTCCAAAAGCATCTGCACATCAGCCCGCGTCGCTGGCTGATCCGGGAACGGATCATGATGGCTCAAAGGCTTCTCTTGGAGAGCGATGCGGCCATTAGCGCGATCGCAGAACGCTGTGGTTTCTGCGACGTCTATCACCTTAGTCGCGAGTTCAAGCGCAGCACCGGCACCAGCCCTCGCGCTTGGCGCAAAGGCGAAGGTCGCTAAGCGACAAGGTACTTCCTCGAACCCGTTGAGTATCCCACTCCCACCGGCGCGAGCAGGCGTTTCCGGTCGACGGCCTCTACTGCCCCCGCGAATCATCGGGGCAAGTAGCCGTCACTCCAAGATCCGCAGTTTCTTGATCTTGTTGTAAAGGGTCTTTCTTGAAAGGCCGAGATAACGGGCCGTCTTGCCGCGATGGAGCCTGTTGCGCTTCAATCCTTCGATAATCCATTCACGTTCGGATAGCGTGCTAGTTTGCCTGGCGGATGGCTTATCCGGCGTATTCAGCAACGGGCCTAGCACTTCTGCCGTTATATGAGTGTCCGGTGACAGCGTGWCCAGCTGGTTGACGAGGTGCCGCAGTTCCCTGAGGTTCCCGGGCCACCGATGACTGGCAAGTGCCAGGAAGGCGGAGTTCTCTATKGCCAAGGCTCGAGAATGCGCGTCCCCCTTTGCCTCGACCGTGAAGTGACTGATCAGCTGTGGCAGGTCTTCCAAACGATCCGGCAAGGCGGGGACCGCGATATCCATTCCGGCGAAAAGGGAGAGAAGCCTGGGATGAAGTACGCTTTCGAGGTCGGYGCCTCGCGCTACCGTGGCGGTAGCAAGCACCCTGGCACTCGAGCGCACCGGTGAGGCGCCGTTCAGCGGCGAAAAGGTGCCGGTCTCCAGATAATCTGCGAGACGTTCCTGTCCTTCGCTAGAAAGCTGGTCGAGGTGCAAAAGCAGGATTGAGGTACCGTCCGCGGTCTCGAGCAGCGATATGCGACGCTTTCTTTCTTCATCGCGCTCGATGCCGAATAAGGTGCCGACCGTCTCGGTCAAGGGACCGGGCCGACAGGCAAACACCACCGGTTTGAGATGCCTGCGGTCGCTGAGAGCGTGGACAAGACCCGCCACACGGCGCTTGCCTGAACCGGCCTCGCCCCAGACAAGCACCGGATTGGGATTGGCCGCCAATCGCTTGGYGGTCTCCAACACCCGGTTCATCGCCGAGGACTGGGCGATGATCCCGTGTCTGTATCCGCTCAGCTGCAGCTGGCGCTCCAGGAGATCGACTTTTTCCCTGAGCAGGTGAATGGTCTTGAAACCGGAAGTCACCTCAAGCACTGATGTTTCCAGGGGAACGCGGTCAAGCGAGGATCCGCCTATGAACCCTYGCGTCGCAGTCTCGCGACAGACATCCAGGAGTTCGTCCGGCTTGGTAATCGGACCTCCGCCCAACAGGCAGACCACACTTCTGTCGATCGMATGAACGGTACGGGCGATGTCGCRCGTGCGCGCGGCGAGCTCGGCCAGTCCAATCGAAGGCTGCGCTCCGCTTTCGGCATCTGGATTGAGGTTGAAGTTCATGCATATGGCTTGAACGCCAGCCTCGACCATCTGGCGCGCTTCCGGTTGCGTGYGGGTATAGCCTATTGTCATGAGCCCGCGCGCGGCCRCCCTGACTAAGAGTTCGACCTCACGACCATAGCCCAGACCACACCGCTCCAGAATTGCCCGCCGGCGATCATCAATATGAATGACGGAGGGGAAATTCGTAACACC
>NZ_MDFL01000049.1 GCF_001854785.1 Mesorhizobium sp. ORS 3428 | reverse complement strand
GCCGAAGCCAGGGAATAGTCATATTGCTCGAAGGCGGCTTCATAGGCCGCGATCGATATGACGCGCGTCGGCCCCGATGGGGCACCGAGCAAGACCGCGGATGGAAAGACGGCAAATGCCTGGACGARGGACAGGCAGAAGGTGATCGCCAGGCCCGAGGCCAGCAATGGCAAAATGACATGCCCGAAGCGCTGCCGCGCATTGGCGCCGAGCGTTGCCGCCRCCTTCTCCAGCGAAGGATCGATGCCGGTGACGTAGGAGAGCGTCAGAAGGAAAGTGAAAGGAAAGCCGGTGATCACCAGCGACAGGAACACGCCCCAGTAGTTGTGCACGAGGCGGATGGGGCGAGCGATCAAATGCAAGAACAGCAGCGTCTGGTTCAGCCAGCCCTTGGGGCCGAGATAGTTGAGCATACCCTCGGCCACCAGCACCGTGCCAAGCGTGATCGGCAGGATCAGGATCGTGGTGAGCAACCRCTGGCGGTGCATCAGCCTCACGCGCATCGCGATCGGCACGGAGATCAGAACATTGAAGAGCGTCGCGGGCAGCGCAATCCACAATGTCTTGCCGATGGTTTCGTACAGAAACGGATCGGAGAAAAACTTGGCATAGTTCGCCAGCATTCCGCCTTCCTTCGGCTGGAAGGAAAGCCACAGGCCATAGAGGAAGGGATAGACAAAGAGCAGCAGCACGAAGAGTATGGCGGGCACGACAAGCAGCGTCACGCCATCGAGCCCGCGCGCCGCGAGGCGCATGGACAGCGGCAGGCGCTCCGGCCGCGGCGCGGTTGCGCAGGAGACCGGGCTCACGCCGCCTTCTCCCGCTGGTAGACCAGCACTTGCGCCGGATCGGCGGCAAGCCGCACCGTCTCACCGACGGTCACCGGGCGCTCGGAGCGGAAGAACAGTTCGAGTCCCTCCGCAGTTCGCGCCGTGCCGAAGAAACTGCGGCCGCGATATTMCGACGTCTCGACCGCAGCCGAGACCGGCCCATCCGAATTCACCACAAGATCCTCGGGCCGAATCGCCACCATCGCATCCGCGCTCGGGATGGAATCCACCGCTGTCCCTTCGATCGTGGCGCCGCCGATATTCAGCGTGGCGAAGGCGCCGTTGCGCCCGGCGATGCGGGTTGGCARCAGATTGCGGTAGCCCATGAATTCGGCGACGTCGGCGTGGGCAGGCCGCGCATAGAGTTCGGCGGGCGTTCCGACCTGCCGCACAATTCCATCACGCATCACCACGATGCGATCGGCCAGCGACAGCGCCTCGTCCTGGTCGTGAGTCACATAGATGGTGGTCGAACCGAGAAGATTGTGGATGCGCCTGATCTCGCCGCGCATCTCGAGCCTGAGTTTTGCGTCCAGGTTGGAAAGCGGCTCGTCCATCAGGACCAGCRGCGGCTCGATCACGATGGCGCGCGCGATGGCGACGCGCTGCTGCTGGCCGCCCGAAAGCTGGCCAGGCAATTTGTCTGCATGGGCCTTCAGCCGCACCAGCGAAAGAGCCTCGTCCGTCTTGCTGTCGATCTCGGCTTTCGGCCTTCCGCGCATGGCAAGGCCAAAGCCTACATTCCTGCGCACGCTCATATGCGGAAACAAAGCATAGTTCTGGAACACCATGCCGAAGCCTCGCTCTTCTGGCCGCAAAAGATCGATGCGGCGGTCGTCGAGGAGGATCGCGCCATGGGTCAGCGGCAGGAGACCGGCAATCGCATTGAGCGTCGTCGTCTTGCCGCAGCCGGAAGGGCCGAGCAGGGCGATGAACTCGCCCCGCTTGATCGTGAGGTTCACGTCCCGCAAAGCCGAGAGCCCRCCGAAGTCGCGGCCGACACCGTCAAGGCGCAGTTCACGGAAATCGCGGGAAGCGCTCGTCATGWCTTCTTGACCTTCTGGCCGCCGACCTGCTCGTCCCAGATGCGGAATGYGATCACCATCTTGTCGGGCGTCAGCGGCAGTTCGATCGGATTGCCGGAGATCAGGGCCTCGTATTCGGGCCTGCCGAATTGCTTGATCGCGTCCTGGCTCTCCTGCGGCGCCATGGAGATGGGAACATCCTTCACAGCCGGGCCCGGATAGAAATAGCCCTGGTCATAGGCATAAGCCTGCTGGACCGGCTGCAGCATGAAGTTCATCAGGTCGATGAGCACAGCGAGCTTGTCGTCCGGAACACCTTTCGGCACCGCCATGTAGTGCGCATCGGCGACCCAATGGAAGCCCTGCAGCGCAACGACCTTCGCCTCTGCCGGAACGGTTCCGAGCACGCGCGGATTGATGTCCCATCCCGTCGTGGATGCGATCATGTCGCGCGAGCCTTCGCCAAGCTCCTTCATGGTGGCGCCGGTGCCCGTCGGATAATATTCGACGGTCTCGCCCAGCGCCTTCAGAAAGGCCCAGGTCTTGTCCCATCCCTTCTCCGGATCCTTCGGATCGGAATCGCCGAGGATATAGGGCAATCCCATGATGAAGGTGCGGCCTGGACCGGAATTGGCGGGCCGCGCGTACATGAAGCGGCCCGGATTAGCCTTCGCCCAGGCAAGCAGATCTTCGGCGGTCTTGGGCGGCTGCGGCACGGCGTCGGGCATGTATTCGAGCAGCGGGCCGGACGGGTAGTAGGTCACGACGACGCCCTGGCCCTGCGCCAGTCCCTGCATGTTCCACGCGGCGGGCTGGTAGATGTCCTGCAGCTTCGGCAGCAGGTCGGCATGATCGGGAAGGAGGGTGACCCACAGGCCCTGCACGATGCCTGCCGACAGCGCATCGGTGCCGGTAAGGACGAGGTCGATGTCGACGCGTCCGGCATCCTGCTGCGCCTTGATCTTGCCCGGCAACTCCGGCGCCGGCGCCTTGGTGAAGTGCACGTGGCCCACGACATTGGGTTTGGCCGCGGCGTAGGCTTCGATCGCCTTCTGGGTGAGTGCGAGGTTGYCGGCCACGTCGACGATGTTGAGATCGACGGGCGACGAGGGCATTTTTAGCGCGGCAAATGCCGGACGCCACACGGCCGCAAGGCTGGTGAGCGCAACGCCCGCCGTGAACGTTCTTCGGCTGATGTCACGAAAAGTCATGTCTTCCTCCCTTGGTCTTCGGTTGCCTGGATTGCTTCCTCAGTTCAGTTTGTAGGCCTCCCTGGCGAGTCGATAGCCGAGGTCGTGGGCGACCCCGAAGGCCTCGTCTTCATCCAGCCGGCCTGACGTGACCAGTCCGGCAAGGAATGCGCAATCGACGCGGCGCGCCATATCGTGCCGCGCAGGGATCGAGAGATAGGCGCGCGTGTCGTCGTTGAAGCCGACAGAGTTGTAGAAACCCGCCGTCTCCGTGGTCATTTCGCGGAAGCGGCGCATGCCTTCCGGCGAATCGTAGAACCACCATGCTGGCCCGAGGCGCAGCGCCGGATAATGGCCCGCGAGCGGCGCGAGCTCGCGCGAATAGGCTGTTTCATCAAGCGTGAAGAGGATGATGGTGAGCCCGCGCTCATTGCCGAAGCGGTCGAGCAAGGGCTTGAGCGCCCGCACATAATCCGTGCGCCCGGGAATATCGGCGCCCTTGTCGCGGCCAAAGCGGGTAAAGACGGCCTCGTTGTGATTGCGGATCGAACCAGGATGGATCTGCATCACCATGCCGTCGTCGGCGCTCATGCGCGCCATCTCGGTCAGCATCTGGGCGCGGAAGTGTTCGGCTTCATCCGGCGTGAAATTGCCCGAAAGCACTTTGGCGAATAGGYCCGCCGCATCGGCTTCGGAAAGATCGGCGRTCACTGCGGAAGGATGGCCATGATCGGTCGCCGTCGCGCCGAGGCCGCGGAAGAAATCGCGGCGGCTGCGATGGGCTTCGAGATAGCCT
>NZ_MDFL01000048.1 GCF_001854785.1 Mesorhizobium sp. ORS 3428 | reverse complement strand
GGGAATAGCGAGCGCGACCTCGATTTTACAATCGAGAATCTGCTGGCGACCGAAACTCAAATGGCACTCACGTAAGCTCCAACTTCTTTGCAGGGTGCGCTATCAGGTTTGCGGCCCATGTCACCTGCCCAATCTGCACCGATTTGGTGCTATGTATCGATATTTATCCGCGAGTGGATCGGCGGCCGCGGCTAGTAGCTCCGCCCAAAACAACGTGAGTCCTTCACGCTGAGAGGCGCTTCCACTTCCGGGGCGGCTGGGCGGCGCCCTCGRCCGTGTCGGCTGCGGCCACCCGATCAATACGTCTTCTACCTCAGATCTTGCCGCTGCCGGTGACGAACGTCTTTCCCCGCAGCGCCKGTAATACCCAACTGTCTTGGGCTGAAAATCCTGCCTTGCTCAGCTTTACCCAATTCGGCCGCCGAAAGCTCTGTTTGAGACAAAAAGATGACGGGTAGCTTTGCAGCCACTGCCRTCAACGAAACGCGCAATCATCGTCAACGAGCGATAGGGGAACTCCACCGATGTCCAATGACAGGCGACAAATCAACCGACGCCGTTTTCTTCACAGCTTGGCGTTCGCCTCTGCAGCCATAGCAGTGGGTCCCGGCAGCTGGATAATCCGGCCAGAATGGGCAAATGCGGCAGAGGGCTCGATCAAGATTGGCGTGGCTACCGACCTTACCGGATCGCTGGCGTTCAACGGCAATACCGATGCCAATGTCGCGCGAATGCTCGTGAAGGAGATTAACGACGCGGGTGGTCTGCTGGGCCGCCCTCTCGAACTTCTGATCGAGGACACAGCTTCGAACGAGTCGGTGGCGGTCRGCAATGTCCGCAAGCTCATTCAGCGAGACAAGGTCGACATGGTGGTCGGYGGCATTGCCAGTTCGATGCGCAATGCCATCAAAGATGTCATCATTTCACGCGGGAAGACCCTCTACATCTATCCGCAGGCCTATGAAGGCAAGGAGTGTACCCCCTACCTGTTTTGCACCGGCCCGGTGCCGGCCCAAAATTGCGACAAATTCATCCCTTGGCTCATTAAGAATGGCGGCAAGCGATTTGCTTTGCCGGGCTCCAATTACATCTGGCCTCAGACAATAAACGCGTACGCCCGCAGGGTGATTGAAAGCAATGGCGGAGAGGTCGTTTTCGAGGAGTATTATCCAACCGATCAGATTGATTTCTCGGCAACGGTCAGTCGCGTCATCACCAACAAAGTGGACGTCGTATTCAACACGGTAATTCCTCCGGGCGTCGGGTCATTCTTCAAGCAGCTTTATCAAGCGGGATTCTCCAAAACCGGCGGCCGGATTGGCTGCGTCTATTACGATGAGAACCTGCTTGACATGAACCAGTTTGAAGAGATCGAAGGCCTCGCCAGCAGCCTCGACTACTATAAGTCGTTGACCGCGGAGGATCCGGTAAGCGCCAGGATCCAGGCGGCTTACGAAAAGCAGTTCCCCGGCAAATTTCGGTTCTCGGCAGGCAGTGCCGCCACCGGCGTTTATCGGGGACTAAAGCTGTGGGAAGCCGCAGTAAAGGAGGCTGGTACAGTTGAGCGCGATGCCGTGGCCGCCGCTCTCGACCACGCCAAGATCGCGGAAGGTCCGGGCGGTCCGGCCGAGATGGTGCCCGGCAAGCGCCACTGCAGGATGAATATGTATATCGGGGTGGCAAAGAACGGCCAGTATCAAATTGCGTCGAGGAGCGGCGGCCTTGTCGAACCGAAGGAGTGCTGAATGACCGAGGCACCTTTTGGAAACGACAAAATTCAAGTCGAGACCTTGCCGTATTCGGGTGAGGGAAGGACGCTCCTTCCAGCTATCACGATTATAGAAGCAATGCTGCTTCTTGCCGGCTTGTCTTCACCGGCACTACTGCCCGACTACATAACGATCTATGCCACTCGTGTGCTCATACTCTGTTTGTTCGCTATTTCGTTCGATTTGGTGTGGGGATATGCGGGCATTCTGAGCCTTGGTCAGTCGCTGTTTTTCGGCCTGGGCGGCTATGCCGTGGCCCTGATCGCACGCGATGCGAACATAGCGTCTATGTTCGTCGTACTTCCTGTCGGATTCATTGWGGGCCTCGTCGCCGCATTGTTGCTCRCAGGCTTCTTGTTGCTCGGACGTCACCCAACGAGTGTGGTTTTCGTGTCGCTAGGCACCATGACCGGCGCCTACGCGGCGGACAGGTTTGCTCGAGGATCGCAATACCTTGGCGGCCAGAATGGGRTCCCATCGATCCAGCCGATGACCATCGGCACCTATGAATTGAACGAAGGGCCAATCTTCTACTACATCGCGCTCGGCATTCTGGTGGTTGTCTATCTCCTTTGCCGCTTCATGTTGAGATCGCAGTTTGGCCTCGCGCTTGCCGGTCTGCGGGAAAATGAGCAGCGGATTGCCTTCTTCGGATACCGAGCACAGCACCTCAAGGCGATCATCTTCGCCGTCAGTGGCGCGATCGCTGGCGTTGCTGGCAGCCTATACGCGTTTCACGAGGGGTTTGTGTGGACGAACATGCTGGGCGTTGTGATGTCGACCCAGGTTGTCCTTTATGTGCTGTTTGGCGGGTCCGGTACCCTTGTCGGAGCTGTGATCGGCACTCTCGTCATCGAGGCGYTGGGATATTGGCTGTCGAATGCTTTCCAAGATGTCTGGCCGATCATGCTCGGTGTGCTGTTGCTGCTTGTGATTATGTTCCGGCCTGCTGGGTTGATCAGCTTCGTCTTGAGCGAACGCGAGCGAGTTGGAAGCTTCGGGCGACCGGAAAAGCGAGGCGGCCATGGCGCTGCTTGAAACAACCCCTATCCTAAAGAGCTTTGGAAAACTTGTGGCGTTGGATGGAGCCGCAATCACGGTCGGTGAAAGCGAGTTCCATGGTCTGATCGGGCCTAACGGATCCGGCAAGAGCACTCTCATGAAGTGTCTGGCGGGTGCCGAGACACCCTCCAAAGGTCGGATCAAGTTTTCTGGYGTGGACATCACCGATGCATCRCCTGCTGCTCGAGCCCGTGCGGGGTTGAGCTTAAAATTTCAGATCACGAGCGTCCTGCCGGCTCTCACGCTTTACGACAACATTTTGCTCGCTCTCCAGGCAAAGTCGTCACTTGTGGGCCTGATCTTCTCGCGTACCCGCGGTGCTCTGCACGATCGTGTAATGGGAATGCTGGAGCAGTTTCGCCTCGCAAGCCGCGCTTACCAGCCCGCGTCGGCCCTCTCTCATGGGCAGCAACAGTGGCTCGAGATCGCGATGGCACTCGCGGGTGAGCCCAAGCTCTTGCTGCTCGACGAGCCGACAGGTGGCATGAGCCTCGAGGAGCGTCGAGTCACCGGCGATTTGCTGCAACCCATCAAGGAAAAATGCTCCCTGATTATTGTCGAGCACGATCTCGATTTCATCCGGGATGTTTGCGACCGATTGACCGTGCTCGATCAAGGCAATGTCATTTGCTCCGGCACGGTGCAAGAGGTCCAGGCCGACCCTCGTGTGCAAGAGGTTTATCTGCGCCGTGCTTGACGACAATCTGCTTGATATCATCGACGTCGATGCTGGCTATGGCCGCAGCCAGGTTCTGTTTGGCGTGCAAATGCAAATACCCCGGCGAGGCGGCACGGCCGTGCTTGGTCGCAATGGCGCAGGGAAGACCACGCTGATGAAGGCTATCGTTGGGGAATTACCGCTGCGCGGCGGCGCCCTCAGGCTCGACTCGCGCGACCTGGAGACACTTCCCACTGAAAAGCGCGTTCGACTTGGCATAGGCTATGTGCCGCAAGAGCACGCGGTATTCGCGCGCTTGTCCGTGCGCGACAATCTCGCTGTAGGTATGCTTTCCATGCGAGACAAAGACGCGCTCGACCGCGTGCTTACTATCTTTCCAAAGCTCGCCCACCGGCTGG
>NZ_MDFL01000047.1 GCF_001854785.1 Mesorhizobium sp. ORS 3428 | reverse complement strand
GGGAATAGCGAGCGCGACCTCGATTTTACAATCGAGAATCTGCTGGCGACCGAAACTCAAATGGCACTCACGTAAGCTCCAACTTCTTTGCAGGGTGCGCTATCAGGTTTGCGGCCCATGTCACCTGCCCAATCTGCACCGATTTGGTGCTATGTATCGATATTTATCCGCGAGTGGATCGGCGGCCGCGGCTAGTAGCTCCGCCCAAAACAACGTGAGTCCTTCACGCTGAGAGGCGCTTCCACTTCCGGGGCGGCTGGGCGGCGCCCTCGRCCGTGTCGGCTGCGGCCACCCGATCAATACGTCTTCTACCTCAGATCTTGCCGCTGCCGGTGACGAACGTCTTTCCCCGCAGCGCCKGTAATACCCAACTGTCTTGGGCTGAAAATCCTGCCTTGCTCAGCTTTACCCAATTCGGCCGCCGAAAGCTCTGTTTGAGACAAAAAGATGACGGGTAGCTTTGCAGCCACTGCCRTCAACGAAACGCGCAATCATCGTCAACGAGCGATAGGGGAACTCCACCGATGTCCAATGACAGGCGACAAATCAACCGACGCCGTTTTCTTCACAGCTTGGCGTTCGCCTCTGCAGCCATAGCAGTGGGTCCCGGCAGCTGGATAATCCGGCCAGAATGGGCAAATGCGGCAGAGGGCTCGATCAAGATTGGCGTGGCTACCGACCTTACCGGATCRCTGGCGTTCAACGRCAATACCGATGCCAATGTCGCGCGAATGCTCGTGAAGGAGATTAACGACGCGGGTGGTCTGCTGGGCCGCCCTCTCGAACTTCTGATCGAGGACACAGCTTCGAACGAGTCGGTGGCGGTCRGCAATGTCCGCAAGCTCATTCAGCGAGACAAGGTCGACATGGTGGTCGGYGGCATTGCCAGTTCGATGCGCAATGCCATCAAAGATGTCATCATTTCACGCGGGAAGACCCTCTACATCTATCCGCAGGCCTATGAAGGCAAGGAGTGTACCCCCTACCTGTTTTGCACCGGCCCGGTGCCGGCCCAAAATTGCGACAAATTCATCCCTTGGCTCATTAAGAATGGCGGCAAGCGATTTGCTTTGCCGGGCTCCAATTACATCTGGCCTCAGACAATAAACGCGTACGCCCGCAGGGTGATTGAAAGCAATGGCGGAGAGGTCGTTTTCGAGGAGTATTATCCAACCGATCAGATTGATTTCTCGGCAACGGTCAGTCGCGTCATCACCAACAAAGTGGACGTCGTATTCAACACGGTAATTCCTCCGGGCGTCGGGTCATTCTTCAAGCAGCTTTATCAAGCGGGATTCTCCAAAACCGGCGGCCGGATTGGCTGCGTCTATTACGATGAGAACCTGCTTGACATGAACCAGTTTGAAGAGATCGAAGGCCTCGCCAGCAGCCTCGACTACTATAAGTCGTTGACCGCGGAGGATCCGGTAAGCGCCAGGATCCAGGCGGCTTACGAAAAGCAGTTCCCCGGCAAATTTCGGTTCTCGGCAGGCAGTGCCGCCACCGGCGTTTATCGGGGACTAAAGCTGTGGGAAGCCACAGTAAAGGAGGCTGGTACAGTTGAGCGCGATGCCGTGGCCGCCGCTCTCGACCACGCCAAGATCGCGGAAGGTCCGGGCGGTCCGGCCGAGATGGTGCCCGGCAAGCGCCACTGCAGGATGAATATGTATATCGGGGTGGCAAAGAACGGCCAGTATCAAATTGCGTCGAGGAGCGGCGGCCTTGTCGAACCGAAGGAGTGCTGAATGACCGAGGCACCTTTTGGAAACGACAAAATTCAAGTCGAGACCTTGCCGTATTCGGGTGAGGGAAGGACGCTCCTTCCAGCTATCACGATTATAGAAGCAATGCTGCTTCTTGTCGGCTTGTCTTCACCGGCACTACTGCCCGACTACATAACGATCTATGCCACTCGTGTGCTCATACTCTGTTTGTTCGCTATTTCGTTCGATTTGGTGTGGGGATATGCGGGCATTCTGAGCCTTGGTCAGTCGCTGTTTTTCGGCCTGGGCGGCTATGCCGTGGCCCTGATCGCACGCGATGCGAACATAGCGTCTATGTTCGTCGTACTTCCTGTCGGATTCATTGTGGGCCTCGTCGCCGCATTGTTGCTCGCAGGCTTCTTGTTGCTCGGACGTCACCCAACGAGTGTGGTTTTCGTGTCGCTAGGCACCATGACCGGCGCCTACGCGGCGGACAGGTTTGCTCGAGGATCGCAATACCTTGGCGGCCAGAATGGGRTCCCATCGATCCAGCCGATGACCATCGGCACCTATGAATTGAACGAAGGGCCAATCTTCTACTACATCGCGCTCGGCATTCTGGTGGTTGTCTATCTCCTTTGCCGCTTCATGTTGAGATCGCAGTTTGGCCTCGCGCTTGCCGGTCTGCGGGAAAATGAGCAGCGGATTGCCTTCTTCGGATACCGAGCACAGCRCCTCAAGGCGATCATCTTCGCCGTCAGTGGYGCGATCGCTGGCGTTGCTGGCAGCCTATACGCGTTTCACGAGGGGTTTGTGTGGACGAACATGCTGGGCGTTGTGATGTCGACCCAGGTTGTCCTTTATGTGCTGTTTGGCGGGTCCGGTACCCTTGTCGGAGCTGTGATCGGCACTCTCGTCATCGAGGCGTTGGGATATTGGCTGTCGAATGCTTTCCAAGATGTCTGGCCGATCATGCTCGGTGTGCTGTTGCTGCTTGTGATTATGTTCCGGCCTGCTGGGTTGATCAGCTTCGTCTTGAGCGAACGCGAGCGAGTTGGAAGCTTCGGGCGACCGGAAAAGCGAGGCGGCCATGGCGCTGCTTGAAACAACCCCTATCCTAAAGAGCTTTGGAAAACTTGTGGCGTTGGATGGAGCCGCAATCACGGTCGGTGAAAGCGAGTTCCATGGTCTGATCGGGCCTAACGGATCCGGCAAGAGCACTCTCATGAAGTGTCTGGCGGGTGCCGAGACACCCTCCAAAGGTCGGATCAAGTTTTCTGGCGTGGACATCACCGATGCATCGCCTGCTGCTCGAGCCCGTGCGGGGTTGAGCTTAAAATTTCAGATCACGAGCGTCCTGCCGGCTCTCACGCTTTACGACAACATTTTGCTCGCTCTCCAGGCAAAGTCGTCACTTGTGGGCCTGATCTTCTCGCGTACCCGCGGTGCTCTGCACGATCGTGTAATGGGAATGCTGGAGCAGTTTCGCCTCGCAAGCCGCGCTTACCAGCCCGCGTCGGCCCTCTCTCATGGGCAGCAACAGTGGCTCGAGATCGCGATGGCACTCGCGGGTGAGCCCAAGCTCTTGCTGCTCGACGAGCCGACAGGTGGCATGAGCCTCGAGGAGCGTCGAGTCACCGGCGATTTGCTGCAACCCATCAAGGAAAAATGCTCCCTGATTATTGTCGAGCACGATCTCGATTTCATCCGGGATGTTTGCGACCGATTGACCGTGCTCGATCAAGGCAATGTCATTTGCTCCGGCACGGTGCAAGAGGTCCAGGCCGACCCTCGTGTRCAAGAGGTTTATCTGCGCCGTGCTTGACGACAATCTGCTTGATATCATCGACGTCGATGCTGGCTATGGCCGCAGCCAGGTTCTGTTTGGCGTGCAAATGCAAATACCCCGGCGAGGCGGCACGGCCGTGCTTGGTCGCAATGGCGCAGGGAAGACCACGCTGATGAAGGCTATCGTTGGGGAATTACCGCTGCGCGGCGGCGCCCTCAGGCTCGACTCGCGCGACCTGGAGACACTTCCCACTGAAAAGCGCGTTCGACTTGGCATAGGCTATGTGCCGCAAGAGCACGCGGTATTCGCGCGCTTGTCCGTGCGCGACAATCTCGCTGTAGGTATGCTTTCCATGCGAGACAAAGACGCGCTCGACCGCGTGCTTACTATCTTTCCAAAGCTCGCCCACCGGCTGG
>NZ_MDFL01000046.1 GCF_001854785.1 Mesorhizobium sp. ORS 3428 | reverse complement strand
GGTTTCTTCCGGGCGGCGCGCGCGATCTCGATGTCGGACTTCACTTCGGCCATGATGGCTTTCCTCTGGATTGGGCGGTGGAGGGTAGGGGTTCGATCATCGTGCATGCTCGAAACGCCGCCCGGACGCAAGGGCAAGTTCTAACCCTATCGCGGTCACGGCGTCAACTGTCATGCAACTATGTTTCCTAACAAGAAATAATATTGCTGTTCCCGATCGACCTTTCCGGGGTCTTTGGCGCCCGGTTGTTGCGCCGTATAGAAGCCAGAGCGGGGGTCGTTCCGCCGTCTTAAAACAGCCGCGCAATGCGCGAAAAGCGACAGAGGCCCGGCGTATGCCGCCCAAAGCTGCGCGATGGTTTTGGGATGGGCGACATGGCGCAAAAACGACTCGACCTACATCGCTCAAGGCTGCCCGAAACACGCGCTCCAGGCGGACGGCGGCATCAGATTGCGCCGATCTGGCGCAAGAGCCCCAGGCCGTCGAGCTGGCCGAAATGTTCGATGAGGAGATCGCCCTCGAAGCGATCGATGTGAATTGCGCCGACCGAGACGCGATTTCCACTCGGCTTGACGCCGTGGAACATGCCCGTATGCGTGCCCTGGAAGCGACAGCGCGTCACCACCCTGCCGGCATCGCTGACATAGTCGTCGATGACGTGATGAGCGTCGGGGAAACCAGCGAAGAATTCCGCCAGGGATTTTTGCCATTCATCCAAACCGACCGGACCGGCGCTGCCGAGATGAACCGCAAGATCGAGTGAAGCCAGGCTGGACAGCGTGTCCCAATCCTGCCTGTCGATGGCGGCGTAGAGGTCTCGAGCGGCCTCGCGGATATTCATGTCGTGTCCTCGCTGGCAATCGCATCTGCGCCTGAACGGCGACGAGACGATCAGGTTCCAGCCTGAACCCGAATTGGCACTGCGATGCCGACCGGACTACTGCGTGAGCACGTTGCTGATCTCGACCATGTTGGAGCGCACGCGCAGGATATAGAAGCCCATGGTCGTCAGGTGCGTCGGCAGCAGCCAGCCGTCCTCGCGCCCATTGGCGATGATGAAGGGCTGGATGCGCAGCGCCGAGACGAATTGCGCGTCCATCGTGTCCCACAAATTCTGCAGGTGCTTTTCCTTGATGACGTCGTCGAAGTCGGCCTGGGCGCCCTTCATCAGACCGTAATAGGCATAGAGCTGGCCGTAGGCGAACCAGAAGCGGTCGTCGGCGCGGAAGTCGAACCAGCCGGCATTGTGGTTCTCGGCGCGCTCCTTGAGGATGGCAGAGGTCGAGCCGATGTCGCTGGCGATGCGGTCGATATACTGTTTCAAATTGTCGGCGCGGGCATCGAAGGTCGCCTGGCAGGCGGTGAGGCGAGCGTTGAAGGAGCGCAGCTTGCGCACCGCGTCGCGGTAGTAGCTCGGCGTCGGCGTCTTGGGGCCAAACGGATTCAGGCCGAAATACCAGGTGTATTCATCAAACTGCAGATTGCCACGCGCGTCCTGCAGGTCGGCATCGATCTGCGAGGTGGTGCGCACGCGCCCGAGATTGTCGGCAAGCTCGGTCGCTGTGCGCCGCACCGCCTGGTTGATGCCGCGCTGGAAGGAGGCCTTGTTGTCCATCCACGGCGTGTGGTCCCAGTCGATGCCGAACAAGCCGAGCTTGTAGAGGACCATCGACGAGATCCAGGCATTCTGGTTGACGTTGAAGTCCGTCAGATCGGCGGCCACCTGCGCGATCCCGGAGTTGCCGCACGTCCTTGCGGTACTGGTGCCAGCGCCGGCCGAGACCTGCTCGCCGGCCGACACGTTGCGCGTCTCGAAGGTGTACTTGTCGACGTAGTTCGGATCGAAATTGTTCCACCACTGGGTGGCGTAGAAGAAATTGGCGTAGAGGCCGATCAGCACCAGCAAGGCAAGGCCGACCACGGCCTTGAGGATCCAGCCGCGCTTCCCGTACCAGCGGCCGCCCCACATGAACGGCCACAAGATGATGCCGATGACGAGGCCGATGCCGCGGCCGATCCATTGGAAAATCCGGGTGAAGAAATTCACGATCGGATCGAGCATGGCTGTTGTCGCCCCCCTCAGTCAGTCAAGCCATAGAGGCGCGCGCGGAACGCCGCCTTGTCCTTCAAATATGTGGTTTTCAGAACCTCCACAACATGCCTTCGCCAGGCCTCGCTGAAGCCGCCGAAGTCCTTGTAGAAGCCCGGTTTGTTGAAGACATAGCGCGAGACGAAGTCCTGCGGTACGAAGTCCGAGACCAGCTGGTTGGTGAGCCAGGCATCGGGGTGATCGGGCCTGGCGCGCACGACCAGGAAGCGCTGGCGCGGCGGAACGTCCTCGATCTTGAGATGGCCGAACTGAGCGATCTCGCGCTTGGCGGCGTTGAGGATGGGGAAGTTGGCGTCCTCGGCAATCAGGTCGGCATGGCGCTGGATCCAGGTCTGCAGCCAGACCTTGTCGACATCGGTCAGATTGCGGTTGGGCTCGGCGTCGCGGATCAACGCCCGCACCACCATCTCGGCGCGGTGCTCAAGGTAGCCCGAGGCCTCGATCCAGGAGGCGCGCGGCAGGTCCAGCCGGCCGGTGGCGGCAAGGAAGCGGAACACCTTGTCGGCGTCGTTGATCGACAGATAGCTCACCTGCCATGGCCGCGAGCGGCGGAAGCCCGGTGCCGCCGGGTCGCAGATCACCGTCGTCATATCAGGATCGACGAAGACGTAGAGCCCGCCGAAATGGCTGGTCCAGTAAGCGTTGTGGCGGAAGATCACCTGGTCCGGGACCAGCGCGTTCTCGCGGATGTCGCCGCAGACCTTGGCAAGATCGACCATGCGCTCAAGCATGGCCTTGTCGCGCCAGGCGTCGGGCTCCTGCTTCAGCCGGTCGACCAGCTTGCCGAGCTCGGCCGCCTTGCCCAGCACGTCCTCGGCCGACAGCACCTTGAACTCGACCTGGTTGATCGACAGCAGATCCTCGATGTCGTTGACCTTGGGGACGGAGTCCTCGATCTCGCCGTAGATCACGTCCTTGATGGTCAGCGCATCGATGGCGCGCCGGTTCTTCGACATGAACTCGAACATCAGCTGCGATGTATTTGAAAAGGCGGTGTGGACCACCGGCAGGTCGATCTGCGACGGCGTCAGGATGATGAAGCGGCGGTTGACCTCGTTGGGGTCGAGATAGTCGTAATCGCCGCATTCCTCGGCGATCTCGGGCGAGAAGCCGGTGCGGTCGATCTGGAAGCTTTTCAGCTTGGTGGGCTCGAGGCCGAAGGCGGCAAGCGCCTTGTTGTAGCGCTGGATGAGATGTGGCTCGTCGACAAGGAGCAGCCTGCCATAGATCAGCTCGTTGTCGCGTAAGAGATCGGGCTTTTTGGCCATTATTCCTTCTCCCCGTTCACGGGGAGAAGGTGCCCGAAGGGCGGATGAGGGGCGGCGCAGACGCTCATCATCTTTGCTCCGACGTGTCGGACGGCAGAAATTTCACATCGACACCAATCATCTTGCGATCCAGCCGACCATCAAGTGCTGCCGTGATCGTGTCCAGAACGTTCGTGCGGCTGGTCAAAACATCCGCATGCCAAACCCTCAATATCGACCAACCATTGGCATTCATCGTCTCATCCCTGTATCGATCATGAGAGCGACCTGCGTGCTGGCTGCCGTCGACTTCCACGACCAGATTGGCCTCACGGCAAGCGAAGTCTGCGAAATAGGGGCCAATCGGCAGTTGGCGAACGAACTTGTGGCCATTGAGTCGCCGTCCGCGCAGTTCATGCCACAGCTTTTCCTCGGCATCGTTCTCAACCTTCCGCAACTCGCGGGCTTTCGCTATCTTTGGCTCGTTTTTCCCACGCATGGCGCTGCCCCTCATCCGCCCTTCGGGCACCTTCTCCCCGTAAACGGGGAGAAGGAAGATCACCACAGGCCCTTCTTCTTCAGCTCCTCCATCTCGCGCGTCGCGCGTTCGCGCAGCCGCGCGTCACGCAGGAGCTTCTCGACGGCCGCGTCGTCGGACTTGTCGGAATAGCGGAATTCGGAATCGGCGTAGCGGTTGATCTCCTGCATGACCATATCCATCGAGAACGGCCCGCGCAGTTCCTCGATCATCGCCTTCTTGTCGTCGTAGCTCTTGTGCATGAAGGCTTCCGGCTTCTCGAACCAGTCGTCCGGCAGTTCGATGTCCATGGCGCGCATCTTGATGGCGTCGGTGACGTTCTTGATGGCGCGGCCGGTGAAGCGCGGCTCGGCGTCCTTGATCATGTGCAGATAAGTGYCGATATCGGCCAGGGTCTTGGGCGCGCCGTTCTCCTTCATGTAACGCTCATAGACCTTCATCAGCCCGTCTTCCTGCGGCTTCTCGTGCTCCTCATAGGCCTCGGCGACGGCGCGCCGGATCTCCTGCGCGGCATAGAGCTTGTGGTCGCCGAGCGGGATCTTGTGGTTCTTGCCGGCGAGCAGCACGAAGATGTCGATGTAGTCGTCGCGGGTCTGCGGACCGTCGACCAGCCAGCGGGCGCCGGCGCGCTGGCGCAGCGCATCGTCGACATTCTCGGGATAGTTGGAGAACATGCCGAAGGCGCAGTTGCCGCGCACCACGGTCGACGCGCCGGCAAAGGCGTCCATCAAAACACCGGTGATCTCCTGCTGGCCGGCCGACGCGCGGTCGTCGGAGCGGCGTGCCGCCACCTGGTCGATGTCGTCGATGGTGCCGAAGCCGATGACGCGCGGATTGAGCACATTGTTGATGAACTGCCGGCAGTTCTGCCCGGACTTGCCTTGGTAGGACGAGATCTGGTCGACGCCGAAATTCTCGTAGACGAAGGGATAGCCGGCGACCTGGCAATAGCCGTTGACGAGACCGGCAATCATCTGGATCAGCGTCGTCTTGCCGGTGCCCGGCGCGCCGTCGCCGATGAAAGTGAAGACAAAGCCGCCGAGCTCGACCAAGGGGTTCCGCTCGCGCTCGAAATCGTAGGCCATCAGCATCTTGGCCAGCCTGACCGACTGGAATTTGGCGATGTGGTTGCCAACGACTTCTTCCGGTTTCTTGAAAGTCATCACCAGCGGCTTGGCGCGCTTGCCGGGCGCGACGTCGAAACCGTCGAGGGTGAAGTCGTCGACGTCGATGCGGATATGGGCATTCTCAAACGGGCCGATGCCGTCGAAGCGGCCCTTGCGTGCCAACAGCCCGTCTATGGCGACGCGGGCGAAGGCGCGCGAGCGCGTCATCAGGTCGGCATCGTCCTTCGAGCCGGCGACCGCCTTGTCGAGCCCAGCCACGATCGACTTCACCGCGTCCTGCGGCGTGTCGAACAGGAAATCGGGTTCGGGAATGTCGTTCGGCGCCTCGCCGTCGCTGTCGATCAGCTGGAACAGGTAGGAGGCGAAGCTGAAGGCCGAAACATAGGCCGAGGCCGACAGCAGCTTCTTGAAGGTCGCGGCGTCGTCGCCCTCGAGCGGAGCGCGCGCATTCCGCGCCTGCAGGCTTTCAAGGTCGGAACCCTCGGCGAAGACGTCCGCTATGGCGAGCGCGATCGCTAGGCCGCGCCGCGCGCGATAGAGAAGCGTGTGCTGCGGTATGGTCATCAGCTGGTCGTCGGGATGGACTGCTGCGACCGTCTTGGTGAGCTCGACTTCGCGCGTGCGGCGCACCGAACCGACCGAGACGGTCGAGACGAAGCGACGATTGGTGCCGGCGAGCGCAGTGCCGGACTCGCGCGACGGATCCTCCAGCACGACGATGCGGGTGATGAAGCTCTGCGCGACTGCACGGTGCTTTTCAATGGCGGCTTCCGGGATCGTGGTCAGGCCGGTGTCCATAAGGATGCTCCGCGGTTTGACGGTCAGACGTCGCTGATGACCTGTCCGTTGGACAGGACGTGGACCTTGTAGCCGGAAAAGATCTTCTGCGCCTCGCCGGCGGCGTAGAGCGCCTGGTAGGCCTCGTGYGGGATCAGCGCGTGGTTTTCGTAGCTCGACACACCCTGGCGCACGGCTTCGAGGTCGTCGGTATCGATGAAGAATTCCTGCGTCGTCTTCTCGCTGGAGAACAGGCCCCTGCGGCCGKGCTTCTCGCCCTTGGAATAGACTTCCTGGATGGTCCAGGTGAGCAGCCAGGCATTCTCGGGCTTGCGGACCTTGGTCAGCACCTCGGTCACRGTCGAATTGTTCTCGGTGATCCCGGCGGAGTAAAAGGGGCCGAGCACCACCCGCCGAAGCTGCTTCGGATGCAGCGGCTCGAAGTCCTTGTCGAGATTGACGGCGATTGTCGCCGGCGACAGCGTGTAGGCCGAATTCTTCTCGGTAAAGTCGTCGAAGCGGTGAGCGAGTTCGGGGTTGAGCAGGCCGTCCACCGGAAGCGGAATGTCGACCCGTTCGTTGAGCCTGCCATTGCTGTCGACGAGCTGGCGCACCATGCTCTCGGAAGAGTCCTCGACCGTCACCATGTAGATCAGAGGCAGGTTGGCGCTGCCGTCGAACGAGGCCCAGTGGACGAGATAATAGGGCAGCAATGTCTTGGGATTGACCGAGACCTTCGCCGTCTGCGCCAGCATGAAGGGGCCGAAGGTCGCCTCGCTCTTGACGTCTTCCAGATAGAGCCGCTCGGCCATCGACTTCTGCAGTGCGGCGGGAAATTCCTTGTGGCGCAGGATGAAGTCGGCCATCTCCTCGCGCAACTCGCCGGCCTGCGGAATGTTGGCCAGGCGGCTATCTGCCTGGCGGCGGTCGTTCTCCAATTCGAGCAGGTTCTGGAAGACAGGATAGCCGCTCTCGRCACGCGAGATGCGGAACGTGTCCATGAAGCCGAGCCGGTTGCGCCAGCAGGCGAAGGACTTGTCCAGCCGGGCGATATACTCGGCGACGATCTTGGCGACGATGCCGTGCCGGTAGAGCGGCGAGCGGTCGTCGCGCATGAACACTTCCAGTCCGCTCAGCGCAGCCTGGATGGCGGAGAAGTAGCGGGCCGCGGCTTCATTTTCGGGGGTCATGGCACTGTCCCGGAGAAGAATGCCAGCACGGCGCCTACTGCTGCACGTAGTTCGCCGAGTTGTGCTTCTTCATCACCTCGTCGAAGCGGCGGGCGAAGGCGTCGTCGGCAAGCTTCTTGCGGCGCTGGATGTCGGCGCTGRCCACCATGTTCTTCTCGTGCATCTCCAAGAGATCGCCGATGTGCTTCTGCGAGGCGGCGCCGATGCCGGCCATCGTCTCTTCCGCGGTGTTATCGACCTGGCTGCCCAGCGTGTTGATCTTGTGGGCGACGTCCTGCTGGGCGGCAGTCTTCAGCGAGTCTTCCAGCGMCTTGTAAAGGACGATGCGCTGCTCGGTGTCGATGGTCAGCTTATTGATCAGCGTCGACTGCGCGGCGATCTGGTTGTTGAGTGAATCGACGAAGGTCTGGAACATCGAAGTGTAGCGCTCCAGCGTCTGGCTTTCGGCGAGCAGTTCCTGCTCCTTGGCCTGCTTCTCGTTGTATTCGGTCGCCATCTTCGAGCGCTCGCCTTCGAGCTCGGTGCGCTCCTTCTGGGTAGTGGAGGCGGCAATCTTGTTCTCGATGTCGAGCAGCATCGGGTTGAGCTCCTCGATGCGCTTCTGCACGGCCTCGAGATTGGCCATGGTCGCCTTGCGGCGCTCGATCACCTGCGAAAGGCTGGCCTCGGAGGTCTTGTAGCGCTGGTCGAGGATCTGCTTCTGGGCTTTCAGAATGCCGACGATGGTGTCGGATTTCGCGAGCAGCTCCTGCAGATTGCCGGCGAGCGACATGTTGCGCACRCGGTCGGTGCGCATGCGCTGCTGGCGCTGCTTGGAGAAGATGCCGACGARGTTTTCCCAGCCGGTATAGTTCCTCATGCTCTCGAATTCGGCGCCGAAGACGTTGGTGGCGTCCTCCAGCCCGATGATCAGGTCGGCGATGTTGCCTTCCATCACCTTCTGCYGTTTCAGCACGTCCTCGATGCGCGCATTCTCGATGTCGAAATTGGCGTCGCCGATCTTCTTGTCGGCCTGGGYAAGCGTGTCGAGCACGGTGCCGGACTGCTCGATCTTGGTGCGCATGTCCTGCACGACCTGCTTTGTCTTGGCAATTTCGGCATCGAAATTCTGCAATGTCGCCATTGGGGCCCTCCCGCTTCGGCGTCCGGTTTCGTCGCACGTGAAGGCGAATATATGTGGGGCTTCAAGCGATTGAAAGAAGCAAGACAAGGAGGGACGCCAAAACAAAAGAATTGCTTAGGTCCTTGAAAGACAAGGCAAGCATGCGCATGGCGCAAGTAACGCGCTCACCTTTCTAACAGCCTTAGCTGTTGGTCCTTAAGCTCTTGTTTTTACGAGCAAGCTGCGCCGCTGAAAGTGTCGCAAATCTCTTATGCCGGATCGCGTAAGTGGCGCATTCGCAAAGAGGTGGCAACCGGTTACCCGCTCGCAGGCGGCCGCGGGTTGCACGCCTCAGCTGCGGACAAAACCGACGAAGTCGTCGGGCGGGACCCTGCCCATTTCCTCTTCCCAGTGCCGGCGGCAGAGGGAGACATAGACATCCTTGCCGATCGCCACCTGATCGCCCTGTTTCGCCACCTTGCCGTCGGGACCAAGGCGCACGACCATAGTGGCCTTGCGGCCGCAGCGGCATATGGTGCGCACCTCGCGCAGGTCGTCGGCGATGGCAAGCAGCGCGCGCGAGCCGGGGAAAAGCTTGCCCTGGAAATCGGTGCGCAGGCCGTAGCACATGACCGGGATGTTCAGTCGGTCGGCGATGYGGGCGAGTTGCCAGACCTGTTCCTCCTCGAGGAACTGAGCCTCGTCGACGAAGATGCAATGCACTGTGGTGTGCTCGTGATGCTCGGCGACGCGGGCGAAGAGATCGTCGCCGTCGCGGAACATCTCGGCCTCCGCGTCCAGTCCGATGCGCGACGAGATCAATCCCTGGTCACCCTTGCGATAATGGCCGGCGACGAACAGCATCGTCGTCAGGCCGCGTTCGCGATAATTGTAGGACGCCTGCAACAGCATGGTGGTCTTGCCGGCATTCATCGTCGCGTAGTTGAAGTAGAGCTTTGCCATGGCGCCCTTTTAAGCCGACATGTCGCCGCGCGGGGAGGGGGCGCTTGCTCCATCCACCAAAATCAGTCTTGCCAGAAAGATCCCCGGCATGTCGCTGAATGGCCAGCGCGCGCCGTTGATCGTGATGTGGCGCCGCTTGAAACCACATCAAAATGGTGTTTGGCTCACGAAACAAGGCGGGCGGAAGATCCGTGACTTCGCGTCGCTTCAGAATTGCAATGGGAGAAAGTTCATGTCGCGTATGAAATCCTTCGTCGCCGGTCTCGGTCTGGCGGCGCTTCTGTCTACGACCGCCGCTYATGCCGGCGATCCGGCAAGCTGCAAGGCGGTGCGTCTCTCGGACGTCGGCTGGACCGACATCCAGGCGACCACGGGGCTGGCCTCGGTGTTGCTCACCGCACTCGGCTACGAGCCGCAAACGATCCAGCTTTCGGTGCCGGTGACTTACGCGTCGCTGAAGAACAAGGACCTCGATGTCTTCCTCGGCAACTGGATGCCGTCGATGACCAACGACATCAAGGACTACAAAGCCGAAGGCTCCGTCGAGACAGTCGGCACCAACCTGACTGGCGCCGGCTATGGCATCGTCGTGCCGAACTACGTCGCGGATGCCGGCGTCAAGACGCTGACCGATCTCGGCAAGTTCAAGGACAAGTTCAACGGCAAGATCTACGGCATCGAAGCCGGAAATGACGGCAACCGCATCATCCTCGACATGATCAAGAACCCGAAGGACAACCTGCAGGGCTTCGAGCTCGTCGAGTCCTCGGAAGCCGGCATGCTGACGCAGGCCGAGCAGTCGATGAAGAACAACGAGTGGATCGCCTTCCTCGGCTGGACGCCGCATCCGGTCATGGGCGCAATGAAGATCACCTATCTCGACGGCATGGGCGATAGCGGCTTCGGCGCCGCCACGGTCTATACCAACACGCGCAAGGGCTACACGACCGAGTGCCCGAATGCCGGCAAGTTCATCTCCAACCTGAAGTTCAATCTCGACATGGAAGGTGAGATGATGGACGCGATCCTCAAGGGCGGCGATCCGCAGACGGTCGCCACCGACTGGCTGAAGAAGCATCCGGACGCRGTGGCGCCCTGGATTGCCGGCGTGACCACCTTCGACGGCGGCGACGCAGCGGCGGCCATCAAGACCGCGCTCGGGGGCTGAGCCGGCTTGAGTTCGGCATGATCCTTGGAAGGGGCAGCCACTGGAAAAGGCTGCCCTTTTTCTTAAAGTGCGCGCGCTGACACGAATTCAAGAGACGCGCTTTAAGTCTTTGTTTTTACGCATGTCGCTTTCCAAGAACCGCTGCACATTTTCGGGCGACATGCGTTAAGCTGTGAGAAGATGACCGCCCGCCAAGGACGGCGCAGACCAAGAGGGGACAATGGATCCGATCTCGAAATTCCTGGTCAGCTACAAGATCCCCATCGGGTTGTGGGGCAAGGCCTTCTTCAGTTTCCTGACCGACAATTTCGACACGGTCTTCAGAGCCTTCTCGAACGGCCTGAATTTCATCCTCGACGGGGCGGTGGACCTGCTGCTGATGGTCCCGCCGGTGCTGCTCGCTCTGGTCGTCGCCATCATTGCCTGGTTCCTGCAGCGCTCGCGCCCGCTCGCCATCGGCGTATTTGTCGGCCTCATCTTCATCATCAACCAGAATCTCTGGAAGCAGACGGTGCAGACGCTGGTGCTGGTGGTTGCTGCCGCGGCCATGGCCATGATCATCGGCGTGCCGCTCGGCATCTGGGCCGCGCACAAGCCGAAGGTTTACCGCGTCATGCTGCCGGTGCTCGACTTGATGCAGACGCTGCCGACCTTCGTCTACCTGATTCCGGTGCTGACGCTGTTCGGGCTTGGCAACGCGCCAGGCCTCATCGTCACGATCATCTTCGTCATTCCGACCGCGGTCAGGCTCACCCATCTCGGCATCGTCTCGGTTCCGAAGGCGATCATCGAGGCGGGCGAGTCCTTCGGCGCCACCAAGAGCCAGTTGTTGTGGAAGGTCGAGCTGCCCTCGGCGCTGCCCACGATCATGGCGGGGCTGACCCAGTCGATCATGCTGTCGCTATCGATGGTGGTGTTCGCGGCCCTGATCGGCGCCGGCGGTCTCGGCACGGAAATCAACCGCGCGCTGGGCTCGCGCAAGATCGACCTCGGGCTTGAGGCAGGCCTCGCCATCGTCGTGCTCGCCATCGTGCTCGACCGCATGACCCGCATCGGCGTTGGAGGCAAGAAATGACCGTCGCCGTCGATTTCAAGAATGTCGACATCGTCTTCGGCGCCGATCAGACGGAGTCGCTCGCGCTGATCGACAAGGGCGCGACCCGGGCCGAGATCCTCGAAAAGACCGGGAATGTGCTGGGCTGCGCCGGGGCCAACCTCACTGTCCATGAGGGCGAGATCTCGGTGCTGATGGGGCTTTCGGGCTCGGGCAAGTCGACGCTGCTCAGAGCCGTCAACCGGCTCAACATCGTGTCGCGCGGCCAAGTGCTGGTCAAGGATGGCGATCGCACGGTCGATGTCGTCACCTGCGACGAAGCGACCTTGCGGCGGTTGCGGCAGAAGCAGGTGGCCATGGTGTTCCAGCAGTTCGGCCTGCTGCCGTGGCGCACGGTTGAGGAAAATGTCGGCTTCGGCCTGGAGCTTGCCGGCGTGCCGGAAGCCGAGCGCAAGATACGCGTGCAGAAGCAGCTCCAGCTCGTTCATCTCGACCAGTGGTCAAAGAAATACGCGCATGAGCTTTCGGGCGGCATGCAGCAGCGCGTCGGCCTCGCCCGGGCCTTCGCCACCGAGGCGCCGATCCTTTTGATGGACGAGCCGTTCTCGGCGCTCGATCCGCTGATCCGCACCAAGCTGCAGGACGAGCTGCTGCAACTGCAGGCGGAGCTGAAGAAGACCATCATCTTCGTCAGCCACGACCTCGAGGAAGCGCTGAAGATCGGCAGCCATATCACCATCATGGAAGGTGGACGCATCGTCCAGACCGGCGCGGCGGAAGACATCGTGCTTCGCCCCGCCAACGACTATGTCCGCGACTTCATCGCCAATGTGAATCCGCTCTCGGTGCTGACGGCGTGGAACGTGATGCGCGACCGCCGCGATCTCGAACAGGGCGAGAACGGCTGGGTGTGGCTCGACCGGCGCAAGACGACGCGTTTCAAGATCGACGAGCATGGCCTGGTGGCGGCGGCCGAACGCGACGGCAAGCCCGCAGTGTGGGTATCCTGCGCCGATGTCGAGGGCCAGCCGGATGAAGCGAGGCAGGTGTTCTGGGYCAATCCCGGCACGCCGCTGAAGACGGTGATGCTGGCTATGYATCGCTCGCAGACGGCTCCCGTGGCGCTGTTCGACGAGCGGTCGCGCTTCGTCGGCGCGATCGGCATCCGGGACGTGCTGAGCGCGGTGCTGAGGCGATAGAAGCTCGACCTTTGCAACAAGAATGCGGTGTTCGCTGGCGGGCGCCCCAAGCTTGTTCTAGACTTGCCCGACGGCCAGGCCATGRCGGGCAGGTGCAAGGGGCAATCAATGATCTTCCGTCAGCTCTTCGATTCCGTTTCGGGCACCTATTCCTATCTGCTTGCCAGCCGTCGCGGCGGCGAGGCGTTGATCATCGATCCGGTGCTGGAAAAGGTCGAACGTTATCTGCAACTGGTCAACGAGCTCGACCTCAGGCTGGTCAAGGCGGTGGACACGCATCTCCATGCCGACCATCTCACCGGCCTTGGCGCGCTGCGCGACAAGACGCAATGCGTGACCGTGATGGGCGAGYAGACCAAGGCCGACGTGGTGTCGATGYGGCTTGCCGACGGCGACAAGCTCGCGATCGAGGGGCTGGCGCTCGACGTAATCTATASGCCCGGCCACACCGACGATTCTTACAGCTTCGTCCTGCCGGATCGGGTGTWCACCGGCGACACGCTGCTCATCCGCGGCACCGGCCGCACCGACTTCCAGAACGGCGATCCGCGCCAGCAATATGAATCGATCTTCGGCCGCCTGCTCAGGCTTCCCGACGAGACGCTGATCTTTCCCGCRCATGACTACAAGGGCGAGACCGTGTCGACGATCGGCGAGGAAARGGCCTTCAACCCGCGCCTGCAGKTGAAGTCGGTCGACGAGTATGTGAACATCATGAACAATCTGAAGCTCTCCAATCCGAAGATGATGGATGTGGCGGTGCCCGCCAACATGAGGGTGGGATTGCACCAGGACGACATCGCCAGCCGCGGCTGGTCGGTGACCRCCGAAGAGGCGCTGGGGCTGATCGGGCGGCCGGATGTGGCGCTGATCGACCTGCGCGAGCAGTCCGAGCGGGAACGCCACGRCATCATCCCCGGCGCTATCCATCTGCCCTATGYGCGGCTTCAGGAAAACATCGCCCCCGGCGGCATGCTGCATGAGCTGGCAAGATCAACCAGCAGGCAGATCCTGTTCTACTGCGCCTTCGGCGAGCGCTCGGCTATGGCGGTGCAAGCGGCGCAGGATGTCGGGATTTCGAGCGCCCGCCACATCCAGGGGGGCATCGATGCCTGGAGGAAGGCCAGCGGCCCGCTGATGCACTAGGTTGTGCTGCCGGTGCTCACGGACCAAAAGTTCCGCTGCGCGCCGGTTCTCGAAAAACGTCGTTTTCGACTCGGCCCGACCTGAACCCCAACACAACCAGCCCTGCCGCCAACCAGGGATCGGCCGCTCAATTCAGTCCGATCCGCGTCGCGCCTCTCCGGAACAGGGCTTCCGCGTCGCGATCGAAGCGGAAGGTGGCGATGAAGTCGTCGGCGCGGTAGTCCGGCAGCGCGTTGCGGATCGCGGCGGCGAAATTTCGAGCCTCGTCCTGGCGACCGGCGAGCGCCAGGCAATGCGCGGCGATGGCCAGGATGATGACATGGGCATTGGGGCGCGCTGCAGCCTTGAGCGCCCATTCGGCGGCCTCGTTGAATTCACCCAATCGTGCATGGGCCATGGCACGCGCGCCCATCATGCCGAACAGCAACGGGTCGAAGGGGCTGAGATGGCGTGAATGATCGGACGAGCCGATCGCCGAATGCGGATCGCCCGACTGAGAGTGCACGAATGACAACGCATAGTGGCCGAGCGCGAAGTTCGGACTGAGGTCGACGGCCTTTGCCAGTTCGAGCAGCGAGCCGTCCTGGTCGCCGCGCAGCCACAAGGCGCGGCCCATCGCCCAGTGCGAGGCGGGGTTGCGGTCATCGACGAGAAGGCTGTGGCCGGCATTTTCGAAGGCAAGCGCCGTTTCGCGGTCGCGGTCGCCCCAGCGCTGGAAGGCGCTCTGCCAATGGGTGAAGGATAGGCCCGTATAGGCCCGGGCGAAGGTCGGGTCGAGCTTCAGGGCCTCGTTGAAGAAATGCTGCGCCAGTTCGTTTTCCTGGCGGGTGAAGCGGTACATGTGCCACAGGCCGCGATGATAGGCTTCCCAGGCGTTGAGCGAATTGGGCGCCTTCAGCATCGCGCGGTTGCGCTCGACCGTCGCGACCTCGGCGGCGATCGAGGAGACGATGCTGTTGCCGATATCGTCGAGGACCGTGAAGATTTCGTCCGGCCGGTGCTCAAAGGTCTCGGCCCAGACGATCCTGGCGGTGCRCACTTCCACCAGCTCGACCGAGACGATGATGCGGCCCCGCAGATTGCGGACCGAGCCTGTCGCCACATAGTCGACATTGAGGCGGCGTCCGGCATCGTCCGGCGCAATATTCTTCTCGGCCAGAGCAAAGACCGAGYCGCGGGCGATGACGAAGAAATCGCGCAGCTTGGCGAGGCGCGTGATGATGTCGTGGGTCAGGCCGTCGGCCAGTCCGCCGCGAAAACCGCCGGCGCCGGCGTCTTCGGCAAAGGGCATCACCGCCAGCGAAGCCCGGCGTGTCGCAGCCGCTTCGGCTTCGACGGGAGCGCTCGATGCCTGCATCGCCCCGAACGGCATGGACCGAGYGCATGGCGTCGGGCCGGAATGTCGAGCCCTGATCTCCAGCCATGCCTCGCGCAAGGGAGTGAAATCCAGCTCCTCGGAGTGAAAGAGCCCCGCCGCGGTGGCAAGATGCTCCTCGCCGGCTCCGATCTGACCGCGCCGCGCGAGGTTTTCCAGCAGCGCCACATGCGCGCGCCCGTCGAATGGCGCCAGTTCCAGCCATTTGTCGATATAGGTCGCCGCCTCGTCGGCTTCCGGCGGGAGGAGGCCGATGATGTGCTCCAGAACGGCGACATGGCAGGAACTGAAACGGCGGCGCTGCGCGGTCAGCCAGCTGCCGAAATGCGGACTTCTGTCGAGTTCGAGACCGTCAAGGAAATCGCCGGCGAAAAGTTGCAACAGCGTTCGCAACTGATCGAGGCTCAATGTGTCGATACCTTCGGCCACCTTCGCGGCCGCCTCCACAGCGTCCACGCGCAGATCGGCAAGGCGCAGCGCAACGGTATCGCCTTCGGTCTCGACCCTGCGCAGGTCCGGCTCGTCGAGTGCGGCGCGAAGCTTGCTCAGGCACCAGCGAAGCTCGCCGCGTGGGTCGTTCGGGACGTCCCACAGAAGCTCGCAGAGCCGGCTGCGGCTGACGGGGTGTGGGGCGAGCGCCAGATAGGCCAGCAGCGCGCGCAGCTTGCGGGACGCGGGCATTGTTACCGGAACGCCGTCGCGCGCGATCACAAGCGGTCCGAACAGCCGGATCGACAGGCCGGCCGTGTCGCCGCTCAGGCTCGATCGGGCGGATTCCACGCGCGATTCCACGCTCGCTCCCACGCTGACCAATCGCCACATGTTCTATCACCAAACGCGACAGGGCGCATCCGGCAGCGGGCTGTCCGTGCCGGATGCTGCCGTTGCCGAATTGCCGGCAGGTCAAACGAAACTAGCGCGGCAAAGTGTCGAAACCGCRCCGCCGAAGCCGCCGGTCTGTAACCGGCGCGTGAGACATCGAGGAGAAAGCCATGTTGCACCAGTTGAAGATCAGGACGACGGCCGGTCGAGGCCGGCTGTTCGACAGCATTCTCGACACGGTCGGCGACACGCCGGTCATCCGCATCAACAATCTCGGCCCGGGCCATGCGACGATCTATGTGAAGGCCGAGTTCTTCAATCCGGCGGCCTCGGTGAAGGATCGGCTGGCGCTCAACATCATCGAAGAAGGCGAGCGCAGCGGCAAGCTGCAGCCCGGCCAGACCGTGGTCGAAGCGACCAGCGGCAACACCGGCATCGGCCTTGCCATGGTCTGCGCGCAGAAGGGCTATCCGCTGGTGGTGACCATGGCCGACAGCTTCTCCATCGAGCGCCGCAAGCTGATGCGCATGCTGGGCGCCAAGGTGGTGCTGACGCCGCGCGCCCAGAAGGGTTTCGGCATGTACCAGAAGGCGGTGGAACTCGCCGAGGCCAATGGCTGGTTCCTGGCCCGTCAGTTCGAGACGGAAGCCAACGCGGCCATCCACGAGGCGACCACGGCGCGCGAGATCATCAACGATTTCGCGGGCGAGAGGCTCGACGTGCTGGTCACCGGCTATGGCACCGGCGGCACGATCGCCGGCGTCGGCCGGGTGTTGCGCCGCGAGCGGCCGGATGTGCGGATCGTGCTTGCGGAGCCGGCCAACGCGCAGCTTCTCGGCAGCGGCAAACGCCAAGAGCGCGGCGCCGGCGGCGCGCCCGCCGCCAGCCATCCTGCCTTCGAGCCGCATCCGATCCAGGGCTGGACGCCGGACTTCATCCCCAACGTGCTGCAGGAGGCGATCGACAAGCACTACTATGACGAAGTGGTGCCGATCGCCGGTCCGGAAGGCATCAAATGGGCCAAGGCCCTGGCGCAGCAGGAAGGCATCTTCACCGGCATCTCCGGCGGCGCCACCTTCGCCGTGGCGCGCCAGATCGCCGGAACCGCTCCGGCCGGCTCGGTGATCCTGTGCATGTTGCCCGACACCGGTGAGCGCTACATGTCGACGCCGCTCTTCGACGGCATCGAGGCGGAGATGGACGCCGAAGAGATGGCCCTGTCGCGTTCGACCCCGAGCTGCCAGTTCGACACCTGAAGACAAATCGCGGCGCCVCTGTCCGTTTTCGGGTGGCGGCGCCGCGGTGATTGGCTGCACATTGGCCGATCCTGGAACGGTCGCTTGCTCTGCGGGAGAAATCGCATGGACAGCCTGCCGGAACTCATGGCCACCGAGGAAACGCTCGATCCGTCGGACTGGGCCGATATACAGGCCCTGTCGCACCGGATCGTCGACGACGCCATCGGCTATCTCAAAGATGTCCGGGACCGGCCGGTGTGGCGCGAGATGCCGGGCGAGGTCCGCGCGTTCTTCTCAACACCGCTGCCGCGGGAACCAGAGTCGATCGGCGACGTGTATGGCGAAGTCGCCCGCAACGTGATGGCCTACCCGATGGGCAACATCCATCCGCGTTTCTGGTCCTGGTATATGGGCTGCAGCAATTTCACCGGGGCGCTCGGCGATTTCCTGGCGGCGATCCAGGGTTCGAACCTCGGCGGCGGCAATCACGCGGCCGGGCTGATGGACAGCCAGGTGGTGAACTGGTGCAAGGAGATGATCGGATTTCCGGCCTCGGCCAGCGRCACGCTGGTCAGCGGCGGCTCTATGGCCAACATCGTCGGTCTGACCGTGGCGCGCAACGACAAGGCTGGCGTCGACGTTCGGGAAAAGGGCGTGGGCGCCATCCCGAGGCCGCTGCGTTTCTATGCATCGGACCAAGTCCACTCCTGCCACCGCAAGGCGATGGAGGCGCTCGGTCTCGGCAACCAGGCGCTGCGGCGCATTCCGACCGATGCGGGTCTGCGCATCGATATCGGCGCGCTCAAGGCCGCCATCGCGGAGGACCGCGCGGCGGGTTTCAAGCCGGCCTGCGTGATCGGCACCGCCGGCACCGTCAACACCGGCGCGATCGACGACCTTCAGGCGCTGGCCGCGCTTGCGGTGGAAGAAGACCTCTGGTTCCATGTCGACGGCTGCATCGGCGCGCTGATCGCCATCGCGCCTCGCAACGCGGCGCTGGTCGCCGGCATCGAGCAGGCCCACTCCGTCGCGCTCGACCCGCACAAATGGCTGCATGCGCCGTTCGAGGCGGGCTGCGCGCTGGTGCGGGACGCATCCGCCCACCGCAACAGCTTCGCCGTCACGCCGGAATATCTGGAATCGGCGCCGCGCGGCCTCGCCTCCGGGCAGTGGCTGCACGACTACGGCCTTCAAACATCGCGTGGGTTCCGCGCATTGAAAATCTGGATGGCGCTCAAGGAGYATGGGGTCGAGAAGTTCGGCAGGCTAATCGACCAGAACATCGCCCAGGCCCGTCATCTCACCGGTCTGATCGAGGCGGAGCCCGCGCTCGAGCTGATGGCGCCGACCACCATCAACATCGTCTGCTTCCGCCACCGCCTGGACGGCGCATCCGAGGAAAGGCTCAAGGCCGTCAACATCGAGATCATGCTTAGGCTGCAGGAAGAAGGCATCGCCGCATTGTCCGACACCACCGTGCACGGCCGGCATTGCCTGAGGGCTGCGATCACCAACCATCGCACGCGCCACGACGATCTCGATCTGCTGGTGCGAGAGACGCTTCGCATCGGAAATGCGGTCGGGGCGGCGGCGATCTGAGGCGTGCAGCCGGAACGATGCAGCTTACTTGGCCGCCAGCGGCGCACCCGGCAGATAGAGCATGATCGGTCGGATCTCGTAGACAGCGGTGGGATTGACGCGCTTGAGGTCGCGCGCCACCGCTATTGCCTCGTCCTGGTTCGCGCAATCCAGCACATAGAGGCCGAGCAATTGCTCCTTGGTTTCGGCGAAGGGGCCGTCGATCACCATGCCGTCGCCAGGGCCGCGCAGCGTGACGGCTTTCGCGGTCTCGCCCAGCCTTGCCGCCGGCCCCAGCTTGCCGGCGCGGGTCAGCCTGTCGTTGACCTCGAGCAGGTCTTTCATCAGCGCCGCATCCTCTTCGGGTGTCCAGGACTGGACGGTTTGTTCGACGTGGTAGGCAAGGATTGCGTAGAACATGGTCGGTTTCCTCCCGGATTGGGCCGCACTATCACAAGGATGGCGCAACTGATCCAGTCCCGGCGCCGGTCGAAAAGGCGCCTGCTGACTCAAGCTGCCAGCGGCAGGCGCAGCTCCGTCAGCAGGCCGCCGCCAGGAAGGTTGGAAAGGCTGATCTCGCCGCCGGCGCCGCGTGCGATGTTGCGGGCAATGGTGAGGCCAAGGCCAAGGCCACCGGTCTCGCGGTTGCGCGACTGTTCCAGGCGCACGAAGGAACCGAACACCTTGTCGAGCTTTGCCTGCGGAATGCCGGGGCCCTCGTCGCGTATGCTGAGCGTGATCGTGTTGYCCGAGCGCTGCACGCCGATATGCGCCTTCTTGCCGTAGGTGACCGCGTTCTGGACGAGATTGGTGATGCAGCGGCGCAGCGCCACCGGCCGCGCGATGCAGATCAGGCCGCGCGAGGGTCTGGCGTCGTCGTCGAACGAGGCGTCCTCGAATGCGTCGGCGACCGACTCCACCAGCGACCAGAAGTCGATCCGCTCGGCCTTCTCCTCCGTCACCTCGAACTTGGCGAAGTCGATCACCGAGCTCGCGATGCTTTCGATGTCGGCAAGGTCATGCGCAAGCGCATCGCGGGCGGGTGATCTGCGCAGCAGCTCGAGGCGCAGCCGCATCCGGGTCAGCGGCGTGCGCAGGTCATGGGCAAGGGCCGCCGCCAGGTGCTCGCGGTCCTCGACATAGTCGCGCAGGCGCATCTGCATGGCGTTGACCGCCTTTGCCGCGGCGCGGATCTCGCGGCTGCCGGACTCGGCGATCGGCGGGCTTTTGAGATCCTTGCCGATGCGGTTCACCGCGGTTTCCATCATCCGGTAGGGCGCCGTCAGCCGGCGCAGCGACCAGATCGACATCACCACGATCAGCCCCGCTATCAGCGAATAGAGCGGCAGGCTGTCCCAACTGAGGATCGGCCCCGCCGGCGTGATCGGCTCGGTKAAGTTCAGCCACTGGCCGTCGGAAAAGCGCAGCGAAGCGGTGAGCTTGTCGCTTTGGGCAAAATTCGCGGCCAGCACCAGAAGATCGCGCTCGACCTGGCCGACATCCTTGTTCATGACCTGRCCGTTCGGAGCATCGGCCTCCTGCGTTGCCGGGTCGCGCCGCACGCGCGCGTCGGTGACGCCGAACTTGGACAGGCGGCCGACCAGAATGTCCTCCAGTTCGGCAAGTTCGTCGTCGCCGGCGATCGAGGAGGTGACGGCAGGGGTGTCCGACACGGTCAACGCAAAGCTGGCATTGAACAGCCCGGACGCGGTTGCCTTGCGCTCCTCGGGCGTAGCGTCATGCATCAGCTGCACCAGCGAATAGGCGCGGTCGTTCAGCCGATAGAGGTCGACAATATCATTGGCCGCGGCCCGGTCGCGCGAGACGATGTAGAGGGTCGCGACCTGGCTGATCATCAGGCCGGCGATGACGATGAGCAGCACCCAGACAGGCAGGGTTTGCGGCAGGAAGCGTCTCATTCGGAGGTCGTTTCGGGCAGAAACTGATAGCCGCCGCTGCGCACCGTCAGGATCAGTTTCGGCGTTTTCGGGTCGTCCTCCATCTTGCGGCGCAGGCGGCTTACCAGGATGTCGACGCTGCGGTCGAAGCTGTAGCCGGTGTCGCCGCCGGAGAGCTCGATGAGTTGCTCGCGGGTGAGCACGCGCTGCGCGCTCTTGACGAAGGTCTGCAGCAGGTTGAACTCGGCCATCGTCAGTTCGACCCGCACGTCGTCGGGCGCGGTCAGCCGGCGGCGCGAACAATCCATGGTCCAGCCGGCGAAGCGGTAGATCTGCTTGGGGGAGGGCCGGCGCGGCTCGGTCGTGCCGTTGCGCCTCAAAACCGCGCGGATGCGGGCGAGCAGTTCGCGCGGATCGAAGGGTTTCGGCACATAATCGTCAGCGCCCATCTCCAGGCCGACGACGCGGTCCGTCGTCTCGGTCACCGCGGTCAGCATGATGATCGGCGTCGTGTAGTTGGCGCGGATCTCGCGGCAGAGCTCCAGTCCGCTCTTGCCCGGCAGCATCACGTCGAGGACGATGAGGTCGACCTGCGCGCGGCGCAGGATCGCCTCCATCTCGGTGCCGTCGGCGGCGACCGTCGTACGCAGTCCGCGCTTCTGGAAAAATTCCTGAAGCAGGTCCCGTATCCCCTTGTCGTCGTCGACGATCAGTATGTGCGCGTCGGATTTCACGAGAACCCCGCCATTGCTGCAGCCAAGCCGTCCTTCGGTGATCACCCACACGATAGAATTCGGGCCACATCTTGGCCAGTGCCGACGATACAGGACGGCTCGGCTCCCCAGAAACAATCCAGAAACAATATTCTACAGTTGGGAAAAACTCGTGAAAAATTTCAACGGCATAACGGGTGCCGTGGCGGTCGGGTCATCGGCTGCGACGCAAGTTTCCGGAGTAACGGACAATACCAATGCAGAGGTTCTGGATCAGCGTGATGGGTGCTTTGCTCAGCATGTCGCTCATCACCGCCGCGGTCGCAGCCTCCAACGCAAAGGTGACGCCGCTGACCCGGGCCGAGCGCTGCACCAATCTCAGCCGTCAAGTTGACGAAGCCCTCGAAACCCATGCCGCGGCAACGCAGGTCACCGCGGCGAAGGCACTTCAAAGAAAGGGAAACCGGTTCTGCGCCAACAAGAAGCAGGCACAGGGAATCCGGATGCTCGCGAACGCTTTGAAGCTGCTTGGAGTAACACCGATCGACCCGGTCCAGTGACGCTCACCCCGACCTGCAGAAAAAGGAAATGAAGCCATGAAGAAGTCTCTCCTCTCCGCCCTCGGCCTCGCTGTTGCTCTGGCCTTCTCGATGCCGGCTCTCGGCAACGCCGCTGCCACCACGACCGCTGCTCCGGCTGCTTCGACGACCGCTCCGGCTGCGACCGCTCCGGCCAAGGCCGCTCCGAAGAAGGTTGCCGCCAAGAAGGCCTGCAAGGTGACCAAGACGCACAAGTGCCCGGTGAAGAAGGCCAAGAAGGCCCCGGCGAAGAAGTCCTGATCCAGGCTTTCAGTCCTGACATTGCAAGACCGCTCCGGCCGGTTCCGGCTGGAGCGGTTTTCTGGCGGCCGAAGCCCGGGCCGGTAGCTTCCACCGCTCCGCTCCCGATCCTTAACCCGATCGCAATGCCGGTGCTGTAGGACAATCCGCATGAAAAAGCGGCTTTCGTCCCTGATGCGCTCGCTGACCCTCGGCGGCCTGGTGGCCACCGCGGCGGCAAGATCGTTGATCATCTTCAGAGCCAGCCCGGTGCCGGACCCCGCCAGCGGCAGGACCGAGCCGGAGCTTTTCGCGCCGGCGCTCTCATCGAGCTTCGATTACATCACGYCGGCGCAGAGCTGGGTCCTCATCGTGCTGACCGGCGCAACGCTGATCGGCTTCTGCGCCTGGATGGTTGCCGCCTTCATCGAGCGCGGTCCGGACATCAACGACGGCGGCTCCGGCAGGTCCGGCACGGCGATGCGCCGCACGGTCGGCCGGCAGGGCCGTTGACCCGCAAGCAGGCCTTTCCCACATAAGCAAGAATGTCTGTCCGCGCTGCTGCAGCGGGTAAATGGACGATCGCTTCCCTGCATGACAGAGTGGAAGCGAGAATGGCGGTTGTTTTCGCGCAGTTCCGGACGGAAAACCGCGCAGCGCTTTTCCCGGATTTGCCGCAGTTCACCACTGGTGGACCCCGATGCCTGAAACTGTCCTCACGCCGCGTACCAAGACGCGGCCGAAAACCGAGCGGCCGAAGCTCTACAAGGTCATTCTCGTCAATGACGACTTCACGCCGCGCGAGTTCGTGGTGACCGTGCTCAAGGCGGAATTCAAGCTCAGCGAGGATCAGGCGCACCGCGTGATGATCACGGCGCACACGCGCGGCGTTTGCGTGGTCGCCGTCTTCACGCGCGACGTCGCCGAGACCAAGGCCGCGCGGGCCACCGACGTCGGCAAGGCCAAGGGCTATCCGCTGCTGTTCACAACCGAGCCGGAAGAGTAGGGGGCTGGACGCTTCCCTTCTCCCCCTTGGGGGAGAAGGTGGATCGGCGCGCAGCGCCGAGACGGATGAGGGGTGCTCCAGCTTGGCGGCAGCTTACCCCTCACCCGGATTGCCATCCGATTTGTGAAGGACAAATCGGGGCAATCCGACCTCTGGCACAGGGGGAGAGGTGAAAGATGCTACCGTCCTTCGCGATACCACATCGAGCCTATGGCCAGGAGCAGCAGGCCGAGGCCGAGGAAGCCGCCGAACAGCGGCACGCGCGAAACGGCCTTGAGGGCGCTGTCGTCGGTGGTGCGAAGGCCGATCCAGTCATCGCCCGAGGCAGCGCCGGCAGAGCGGACCGGCACGATCGAAGGCAGGCTCACGCCGCCGGCGAGGCTGCCGAGCGCCGACGAGGGTGCCAGGCGGCGCACGCTGCCGCCGGTCGCCTCCGCCGGCGGCTTCAGCCTGTCTTCCGTGGAAACGACATCGGAGAATTCCGGCGCGTTGACCGGGCCGACATGGGCAAGCGCGGTGAGGTCGCCATTGGCGACCTGATAGAGGCCGATCTCACTGGTCTGCAGGCTGCCGGTGAAGACGCCTGGCTCGGATTTCTGCAGCTTGATCGTTACCTTTTTTCCGGAGGGCGTGATGACCTGCGCCGGGCCCGGATCGTCGCTCATCGTCTGACGGCGGACCTCCAGAACCATGCCGCGGCCGTCGGCGGTCAGCCGTTCCTCTTCCAGCTCTGGCTCCTTCATCAGCCAGTGGGCAATGCGCCGGTAGAGCTGGACATGCGGTCCGCCGCCTTCGAAGCCGCGCGCCCATAGCCAGCCCTGGTCGGAAAGCAGCATGCCGACCCGGCCTTCGCCCTTGCGGTCGAGCAGGAGGAGCGGGCGGTTGTCGGCACCTTTCATCACCACTTCGCCCTCGGGATTCTTGACGCCGATGGTGCGGAACCACCGGCTCCAGTGCGGCGGGTCGCTGGCCGAGCCGTCGAGCCCGCGCGTCACGGGGTGACGCTGGCCAAGATCGGTGAGACGCGGATAGAAGGCCTTGTCGACAACCTCGCCGCTTGGCATCGCCGGCAGAGCCGACATCAGCGGCGTGCGGGCAATCGAGCTCTCGCCGGCATATTCGGGGCCGGCGGCGATCAGCAGCGCGCCGCCTTTTTCGACATATTCGGAGATGTAGTCGTAATAGAGGATCGGCAGCACGTCGCGGTGCTGGTAGCGGTCGAAGATGATGAGGTCGAAGTCCTTGATCTTCTCGACGAACAGTTCGCGCGTCGGGAAGGCGATCAGCGACAGTTCATTGATCGGCGTGCCGTCCTGCTTTTCCGGCGGGCGCAGAATCGTGAAATGGACGAGATCAACCGATGCGTCTGATTTCAACAGGTTGCGCCAGGTGCGTTCGCCGCCATGCGGCTCACCGGAGACGAGCAGCACGCGCAGGTTCTCGCGGATGCCGTCGACGAGTGCGATGGCACGGTTATTGGCGTCCGTCAGTTCGCCCGGCTCGTGGTCGATGCCGAGCTGGACGATGTTGCGGCCGGCATTGGGGATGGTGACCTGCAGCTTCATCGGCTGGCCGATCGTCGCGTGCTCGACCGAGACCTGCTGGCCATTGACCAAGACCCGGACGTCGACGGGGCCGGTTTCGCCGTCGCTGGCGATGACGCGGTAGCTCATGTCGAGCGGCTTGCCGACGAGGCCGAAGCGCGGCGCATTCTCGAAGCGGATGCGGCGGTCCTTCTCATGCTCCTTGCCGGTGATCAGCGCATGCAACGGCGCGTTGAACTCCGGCGCCCCGGCAGGCGCATCGTGCACCTCGCCGTCGGTGATCATGATCGCGCCGCCGATCCGCGAGGGCGGCACGTCGCGGAAGGCATTTTCCAGCGCGCTGAACAGCCGGGTTTCGGTGCGCTCGTCGGCAGCCTCCGACTTGCCGGCGTCGACGACGCGGACATCGAATTGCTTGAAGCGGCCAAGGCGCTGCTGAAGGCCCGCAAGCGCTTCCTCGGTCTGCTTGGTGCGGTCGCCGATGTCCTGGCTCTGGCTGCGGTCGACGATGATGGCGACGACGCTCTTCAGAGCCTCGCGTTCCTCGTCGAGGAAGACGGGGTTGAGGAGTGCTGCGCCAAGCGCGAGCAGCGCGACGAAGCGCAGGACCGAGCCGCGCTGGCGGAACCATAGGCCGGCCAGCGCAAGCAACAGCAGCGGCACGAAGACCAGGCCGAACATCGGCCAGGAAACCAGCGGCTCGAAGGAGATCGACCAGTTCATGACCTACTGCCCCAGCCGTTCGAGCAGGATGGGCACATGCACCTGGTCGGATTTGTAGTTGCCGGTCAGCATGTACATCATGATGTTGACGCCGGCGCGCAACGCATAGACGCGCTGCATCGGATCCGGCGGCACGGTCGGCAGCATCGGATCGCCATTCGCGTCGACCGCCCAGGCGCCGGCGAAATCATTGGCGGTGATCATGATCGGCGACACGCCGTCGCCGGTGCGCACCGGACGGTTCTCGGTGTTGGAGGCGTCGAGCGAGGCCTCGACCCACAGCGGACTGCCATTGAAGCGGCCCGGAAACTCCGGAAGGATGAAAAAGGATTTGGTCAGCACGTGGTCCGACGGCACCGGCTCCAGCGGCGGCACGTTGAGATTGGCGAGGATGTCGCGCAATCGCTCCGTCGCCGGGCTGGTCGACCCGGCTCCGATGCCGTTGGAGAACTGGTCGCGCGTATCGAAAAGAACCGTGCCGCCCTGCTGCATATAGGCGTCGATGCGGGCGATCGCCGCTTGGCTCGGCATCGGCGCGGTGGCATCGATCGGCCAGTAGATCAGCGGATAGAAGGACAGCTCGTCCCTAGAGATGTCGACGCCGGCCGGCGGGCCGGGCTCGAGCGCCGTCTTCTCGACCAGGAAGCGTGTGAGGCCCTCGAGGCCGGCGCGGCTGATCGAATCGACAGCGGGCTCGCCGGTGATGACATAAGCGATGCGGGTTTTCGAAATATCGTCGATCGCCTGGGAATCGCCGGGCTTCGAATCATCCGCGCGGGCTGGATCGGCATGGCCGAAGAGTCCGCCAAGGACGATCAGCACGGCACCGATGGCCGCCGCGGCGCGGCGCGGCCGTCGCGACAATACCCCGCCCATCCACAAGACCGCCAGCGTGTCGAGCAGCATCAGCAGGAGGGCGATGGTGACCAGCGGACCTTTCAGGTTCTCCGATTCGTCGAAGGCGTAGGGAATGTCGGTCACCGGCAAGGAGACCTGCGGGCGTGCAAGCGGCGTGAATGTGCTCGAAGCATTGAGCAAATTGTGCGCGAAGACGCCAGTCTCCGAGCCGTAGAGCCCTGGCGGGTTTTCCAGGGTGACCGGCAACGGGCCTGAGCCCGGAACGAGCGGCCGCGCGTCGGGCGACGGCGGCACCAGCGTGCCGTCGGCGCCGATCATGCGATAGGGCGCCAGCGACGTGGCGGCGGCCTCGGCATTGGCAACCGCTGCACCCTGGTTGCGCGACAATTGCACGATGCGCCTCAGCATCTCGACGAAACTGCCGGAGATCGGCAGGTTCGACCAGGTCGCCTCCGGCGTGACGTGGAAGAGCACCAGCGTGCCCTTGTCCTTCTTCATGCCCGTCACCAGCGGCGTGCCGTCGGCGAGCGTCGCCCAGGTGCGCTCGACGATGTCGGGCGTCGGCTCGGCCAGCACCTGCCGGCTCACGGTCACCTCGCTCGGCGGCGCCAGGTCGGCGAAGGGGCCGTTCTTCGGGAATTCCGTCACCGCCTGCGGCGTCGTCCAGGACAGCGCGCCGCCCAGTGCGCGCTCGCCGCTGCGCAACCTGACCGGCAGCAGGTCGTCGTCATTGCCGGCGGCGGCCAGCCGTGGACCGGCAAAGCGCACCAGCGTGCCGCCCTTGTCGACCCAATCGACCAGACGTTGCCGGACCTGCTCGGGGATGTTGCCGACATCGGCCATGATGATCATCGCCGGCTTCTGGTCGAGGAGTTGCGGAATCGCATCGGCCAGATCGACGCTCGACGGCTCGACCAGATCGGCGAAGGGCTGCAGCGCGCGCTTGATATAGTAGAGCGGCGACAGAAGCGGCTGCGCCTGGTCGGCCTCGGCCTGCGACAGCAGTCCGACGCGGCGGCGCTTCGAGCTTTCGTCGAGCACGCGCACGGCGCCGGCCTGATGCTGGCCGTCGAGCGCGATCGAGGCGAAGTCATTGCGCAGCTCGAACGGCACCGTCACCGTGCCAGTGGCGGTGCTTTCGCCGGGCGCGAAGGTCAGCGTCGCGTCGGCAATGCGGCGGCCCTTGTCGTCGAAGGCGCCTGCCGTCATTTGCGCCGGTGCCGTATCGCCCGGTGCGCGGATGGCGGTCAGCGCGAAGCCGTCGACCTGGTTGTCGGCGCCGATCAGGCCGGTCAGCGAAAGCCGGTCGGAAGTGGCCCAGACCAGCCGCGAGGCATTCTTCTCCAGAAGCGTCTTGAAAGCGGCTTCGTCGCCGTTTGCCGCCAGGCCGTCGGCAAGCACGGCGACGCTGGCGCCGGGCAGGCGCTCCAAAGCGGCGGCGACGCGGGCATAGACGGCCGGGCGGTTTGTCGGGACGGGGCGCGGCTTTGCCGCGCGGAGGCGGTCGAGCGCAGCCGAGGCGTCGAACGGGCCGATCTCGGCATTGGGCTTCTCGGCGGTGAAGGCGATGACGACCGGCACGCCGTTCGAGCCGGCGTCCGCAATCAGCCGCTCGGCGGTGGCAACGCGCTTGCCCCAGTCGTCCGCACTTGCCCAGTCATTGTCGATCACCAGCGCCAGCGCCGAGCCTTCCGCCGGCAGTTTTTCACGCGGATTGAAGACAGGTTCGGCCAGAGCCATGACGACAAGCGCCGCCAGCAACAGTCTGAGCAGCGTCAGCCACCAGGGGCTTTGATGCGGCGTCTCCTCGCGCCTCAAGACGCGGGCGAGGATCCTCAGCRGCGGAAAGACCTCCGTCTGCGGCCTGGGCGGCGTCAATCTCAGCAGCCACCAGATCACCGGCAGGGCCAGCAGACCCCACAGCACCATCGGCACGCCGAAGGAAAGCGGCAGCCAGCTCATCCGACCGCCTTTCCGGCATGACTGTCGCTGACAGTCAGCCCTGCATGACTGTCGCTGACAGTCAGCCCTGCATGACTGTCGCTGACAGTCAGCCCTGCATGACCGCTACCGGCGGTCAGCCCTGCGTGACTGCCGCCGGCAGCGAGCCCAGGACGGCTGCTATCGGCGGTCATCGCCATGTGCACACGCACCAGCGCGTCGGAAGCCAGCCGATCGGTGTGGTTGACGGTGAAACTCCAGCCGAGACGCTTGCACCAGCCGGCCAATTCCTGGCGCCGGGCGGTGTAGAGCAGGCGGTATTCCTGCCCCAGCGTTTCGGCGCGGCCAGCAGTCAGCTTGTCGCCGGTCTCGGGATCGGTGAATTCGGTGCGGCCCGAATAGGGGAAGGTCTCCTCGGCCGGGTCGGCGACTTCGATCAGATGCGCGCGCACGCCGTGACGGGCGAGCACGCCGAGCCAGTCCATGGTTTCCTCGACCGGATCGAGGAAATCGCTGACGACGACGATGTCGCAGAAGCGGCGGATGGCCGCCAGATCGGGCTTGGCCGGCAGCGGGCCGGCCGAACTGAGCTGCGCGGCGATCCGCTCCGCGCCGCTGCGGGCGGTGAAAGGGTCGGTGAGGCCCGGCCAGGCAATGCGCTCGCCGCTGCGCGAAAGCAGCTCTGCCATCGCAAGCGCCAGCACCAGCGCGCGCGACTCCTTGGAAACTGTCGCTCCCGCCGATTTGTAAAGCATGGAGGGGGAGGGGTCCGCCCAGAGCCACACCGTGTGGGCTGCTTCCCACTCGCGGTCACGCACATAGGTGTGGTCGTCACGCGCCGAGCGGCGCCAGTCGATGCGCGAGGAGTCGCCTTCGACATAGGGCCGGAACTGCCAGAAATTCTCGCCGATGCCGCGCTTGCGGCGGCCATGCCAGCCGGCGATCACGGTGTTGACAATGCGGCGAGCCTCGACCAGCAGGTCCGGCACTAGAGAGGCTCGCAACCGGCCACGGGCGAGCGCGTCGCGCGTCGCGACCGGTGCCTGGACCTCGCCAATTCGACCCATCAGATACCTTTTGCCAGCTTCGCCACCACGTCGCGAACGGAAGTGCCTTCCGCGCGGGCAGCGAACGTCAACGCCATACGATGCTGCAGCACCGGCTCGGCCAATGCGCGGATGTCGTCGGCCGACGGTGCGAGCCTCCCATCATATAGGGCGCGCGCTCGCGCGCACAGGGTCAGCGCCTGGCTGGCGCGGGGGCCCGGGCCCCAGGCGACATGCTTGTCGGTATCGGCATTGCCCTCGTCCGGCCGGGCCRAACGCACCAGCTTGAGGATCGCCTCGACGACGCTTTCCGGCACCGGCATGCGACGGATCAGCGTCTGGATTTCCTTGAGCCTGGCCGGCTGCAGGACATTGTCGGCCTTGGCCTCCTCGACGCCGGTTGTTTCGAGCAGGATGCGGCGCTCGGCCTCGACGTCCGGGTAAAGGATGTCGACCTGCATCAGGAAACGGTCGAGCTGCGCCTCGGGCAACGGATAGGTGCCTTCCTGCTCCAGCGGGTTCTGCGTCGCCAGAACGTGGAAKGGTGACGGCAAGTCGTAGCGGACGCCGGCGATGGTGACGTGATATTCCTGCATCGACTGCAGCAGCGCCGACTGTGTGCGCGGCGAGGCGCGGTTGATTTCGTCGGCCATCAAAAGCTGCGTGAAGATCGGCCCAGGAATGAAGCGGAAGGAGCGCTTACCGAATTCATCCTGCTCCATCACCTCCGAGCCGAGGATGTCGGACGGCATCAGGTCGGGCGTGAACTGGATGCGGCGGGAATCGAGGCCGAGCACGATGCCCAGCGTCTCGACCAGTTTGGTCTTGGCGAGGCCCGGCACGCCGACGAGCAGCGCGTGGCCGCCGGCCAGCAGCGCCACCATCGTGCGCTCTACGACGGCTTCCTGACCGAAGATCACCCTGCCAACTGCGTTGCGGACCTTCGAGATGTCGGCCAGCGCCTTCTCGGCCTCCTCGATCATGGCCTTTTCGCTCAACGGGCTTTCCTTGATCATCACGCTCATGCCGCTCGGTCCTTTTTGGTTGGAAATACCGGCCTGGACTCTCAGAGTCGCAGGATGCCGCGATTCGGCCTCGCCTAGCGCCTGCGATTGAACTTAAATCACAGACCTAGGCTGACAAGCGTAACAACAGTGACTATTTCGTGACAATGACCGAGCATTGCGGACATCGCGGGCAGAGCCTGAGCGAACAGAGCCTGACTGGTGCCACCGAGGCGCGCGGGCTCGAAGCGCTGATCGCGCGGGCGGCGCGGGYCGGCAAGGGACCGGCCCCCGTGGAGCGCTGGAATCCGGACTTCTGCGGCGATCTCGACATGGAGATCAAGGCCGACGGCACATGGTTCTATCTCGGCACGCCGATAGGACGCATGCCGTTGGTGCAGCTCTTTTCGAGCGTCTTGCGCAAGGACGCCGACGGCAAGACCTATCTGGTTACGCCGGTGGAGCGCGTCGGCATCCGCGTCGCCGATGCGCCCTTTATCGCCGTCGAGATGAACGTGTCGGGCACCGGCGACAAGCAGGTCATTACTTTCCGCACCAATGTCGGCGACGTCGTAACCGTCGGACCCGGCCATCCGCTGCGCTTCGTCGACGAGGACGCCACGGGCGGGCTCAAGCCCTATGTGCTGGTGCGTGGGCGGCTGGAAGCGCTGCTGGCGCGGCCGGTGATGTACGAACTCGTCGAGCATGGCGAGGAGATCGACATAGACGGCACGGCAATGTTCGCCGTTCGCTCCGGCGGCGAGGTCTATCCGATCATGCCGGCCGAAAAACTCGAGCGGTTAAGCGCGTGATGGACCAGGTGGCGCCGGTGCCGTTCTCGATTGCGGATTTTCGCGCCCGCGTCTCGGCGCAGGCTGAGGTGCAGCCTGGCGACGAGTTCGGCGATCACCGCTTCAATCCCGGCCATCCCAGGCTGCAGCACATCAAGCCGCTGCGCGATGCCGCGGTACTGATCCCGGTCATCGATCATGCCGATGGCGCCACGGTGCTGCTCACGAAGCGCGCGGAGAGGCTGCGCAGCCATTCCGGGCAGGTGGCCTTTCCCGGCGGCACGATCGATCCGACTGATCCCGGCCCCGAGGCCGCGGCGATGCGCGAGACCTTCGAGGAGATCGGCCTCGACCGCGACCACATCGAAATCATCGGCCGGATGCCGGACTATGTTTCCGGCAGCGGCTACCGCATCGTGCCGGTGCTTTCCGTGGTGCGGCCTGGCTTTTCGCTGGCGCTCAATGCCGACGAGGTCGACGCGGCCTTCGAAGTGCCACTGCGCTTCCTGATGGACCCCGCCAATCATGCGCGCGACAGCCGCATGTGGAACGACCTCGAATGGTTCTTCTACGAGATGCCCTATGGCGGCCAGCGCATCTGGGGCGTCACCGCCGGCATCATCCGCACGMTCTATGAAAGGCTCTATGCGTGAGCGCCGAGATGTCACTTTCGGGCAGGGCCGACTGGCTCGGCGAAAAGCACCTGCAGCGCCTGCTTGCCGCGCTGAAGGAGGGCGGCGAAGAGGCGCGCGTGGCGGGTGGGGCGGTCCGCAACGCGCTCATCGGCCAACCGGTCGCCGACATCGACATCGCCACGACGACCGTGCCCGCGGAAACGATCCGCCGTGCCGAGTCCGCCGGCTTCAAGACGGTGCCGACCGGCATCGAGCATGGAACCATCACGGTGGTCGCGGGCGGCAAGACCCATGAAGTCACCACGCTCAGGGCCGATATAGAGACCGACGGCCGGCGGGCGAAAGTGACGTTCGGGCGCGACTGGAAGCTTGACGCAGAACGACGCGACTTCACCATCAACGCGCTCTATGCCGAGGCCGATGGCACGATCGTCGACCTTGTCGGCGGCGTCGCCGATATCGAGGCGCGGCGGCTGCGCTTCATCGGCGATCCGGAAGCGCGCATCCGCGAGGATTATCTGCGCATCCTGCGCTTCTTCCGCTTTTTCGCCTGGTATGGCGACGGCCGGCCCGACGCCGAAGGCCTGAAAGCCTGCGCCAGGCTGAAGGACGGGCTCGGCCGGCTCTCGGCCGAGCGCGTCTGGTCCGAGCTGAAGAAGCTCTTATCGGCGTCCGATCCCTCGYGCGCCCTGCTGTGGATGCGCCAGGCCAGCGTCCTCTCGGCCGTGCTGCCGGAGAGCGAGAAATGGGGCATCGACGCTATCCACGGGCTGGTCAGGACCGAAAAGGATCTCGGCTGGGCTGCCGATCCGATGCTCAGGCTGGAGGCCATCGTTCCGCCGGATGTCGCGCGCTTGAAGGCGCTTGCCGAAAGGCTGCGACTTTCGAACGGGGAGGCGCAACGGCTGCGGCACTGGGCGCTGACCGTTCCACCGGAATCCAAGATGACCGAGACGGAATTCTCGAAAAGGCTCTATTCCGGCGATCGCGGCGGCTTCCTCGATCGGCTGCGGCTTGCGCTCGCCGCGGCGCGGGCCCGCGCCGTCGAGGACAATAAGGCCATGGTGGAGGCCGGCGGCTTTTCGCGCCTCTTCAATTTCGCTTCGAAATGGGAGAGGCCCGCCTTACCGATCAAGGGCRCCGACCTGACCGCACTCGGCGGGTCGCCCGGCCCGAAGCTCGGCGCCACGCTGAAAAACCTGGAGAAGGAGTGGGTGGACTCCGGCTTCACCATGGATCGCGGCGCACTGCTCGAACGCGCCGCGAAAGCCCTCGAGGGTTAAGCATGTCTCCCGAAAGTGGGAACCGGTTTCGGGACAAAGACATGCGTAAAATCAAAAACCTAAAGCGCATGGAGGCGAATCTGAAGATCGCGACGCGCTTTAGATAACGCCGATCGGCGCGGTCAGTGTATCGCCACGGGGGCCAGCGCCCGCGAAAGGCTTGCCTCGCCCTTGCCGTAGACGGAGGGGTCATAGTTGGCCAGCGTGTCGGTGCGGGCCGTGTTGAGCAGGTCGTTGGTGATCTGAACCGGCGTCGCCTTCGTGAACTTGCTGCCGATGATCGCTGCGTATCCGGAGATGATCGGCGCGGCGAAAGAGGTGCCGTAAAGGCCCGTCTTGTCACCTTCGACACCGACCACCAGGAAATGGCTCTGCACGRTCGGGTCGGAGCCGGCGTAATTGGAATACCAGGCAAGCTGAGCCTTGTTGGATGTCGTGCCGTTTGTCGACAGCGCGCCGACGAAGATCGCCGTCGGCTTGCCGATCAGGGCGAGGTCGAGATAGTCCTGCTGGCCGCCGGTGACCCCGCCGACGGCAACCGAGTCGTTGCCGGCCGCTTTCGACACTATGGCAGATCCTTTGGAGGCGTAGGAAATGATCGACTGCTCCTCCGGGGCCCACCAGATCTGGTTCACGCTGTAGCCCGCGCTGGCGTACATGCCGTAGCTGAGATTGAGCACGTTGCGGCCGCTTGCCAGCGGAACGGCCGAGCCGGTCGAGAAATCCTTGGAACGTATGGTCGCCGCGGGAGCGATCATGCTTGCTTCCTCGCGCGTCCATTCGCCGTGCCGCTGGTATTGCGTGCCGATGCCGAAATTGCCGTAAAAGCGCGATGAACTGCTGAAGTCGTCGACGATGGTGATGGTGACGCCCCGGCCTTTGTAGCCCGCCGCCCACGCGGCGCCGACGTCGGGGCTCATCCAGCTCTGCACCGTCTGGGTCGTCGCCCTTACAGCGGGTATCTTTGCGCTTACGCATATGGATCCGCCGCCGTGGCACAGCGCGGCCATCTCGTCCGCGTCGGGGGCTTCCTGCGCCGACGCGAAGGATGCAGGCAGAAGGACGAGCGCCGCGGCGATACCGAACTTCCAGAAATTGACAGACATGGTCTTACTCCCGGTCAAACAGGAACGAGGACGGAGGATCGCGAAGTTCGGGAGCAGGAGGATTTCCCATGCACGGCCTCGCGGCGATCAGAAGGTAACACGGTAATTGAGCCACAGGCGCAGCCTTTCGGGTCTAGCGTTAACCAGATATTTCAGCGTTTCCTCAGGCGCCGTCTCACCGGCCGCGAGCCGGCAATTGACGCTGTAGGTGCCCAGATCCCCGTAGTCGGCCACGCAGGGCTTTTCGGTCAGGTTGCCGCCGAAGGTCGTGGTAACGGAAAGGGACAGGGTGCTGTCCGGGCTCGGATGAGTCTGGGTGAGAAAACCGAGCTTAAAGCTCGGCTGAATGCGGTACTTCTCGGCTTGTTCGCCGGTGCCAAAACCCCACAGGATGCCGCTGTTTTCAGTGAGCTGCGTGAGAAAATCGACGTGCATGTCGACCCAATTGCTGTGGTACCACCGATTGAACGAGACCCAGCTTCCGTCCTGCAGCTCATAGCCGCCGTTGGCGAGGCCTCGCGCGCGATCGCTGAGCGGCGAGCCCTGGTGAATGTCGACGAGCGAGGTGGTCATTTCCTGGGCGGCCGCCRGCGATGTGCCGATGAAGGCGCAAAACAGGAGTGCYGCTGCACGGAAGCCGCTTCGACTGTCGGACCTTTCGCGCATGCGCGCAGCACCTTGCCCATGGGACCGGCCCAGCCTGGCGGCGAACGGCTTGTCGGGCAGCCGCCATGGCCGGGATCATGCGCTCGACGATCGCATGGAGACCGTTACCGTGGGGTTATCCAAGCCGCTACGAATATAAGTTTTTGCCAGAGCTCGGCGAAAGCGAAGTCTTACCGACGATCAGGCAGGTCGCCGCGAAACAAGCGGGATGCAGCACCCGGCCGCATCCCGCTTGCCGTTCTTGCCTGTGGTATCGTGCGAAATCCGCGATTGGCCGTGACTGATGCCTCAGGCCGCGTCGCGGACCTTCTGGATGCGCGAGCGGATCGCCTCGATCATCGTCTCGCGGATGATAGTTTCGCCATGCGTTTCACGCAGATGTTCGACGGCGCGGCGCATCACCTCCGCCTCTTCTTCGGCGCGCGTATGCCAGTCACAACCCGGGACAAGTGTTCCGCATTGGAATTCCTTCATTGGTCGTTCCTTTCCTCCTGTGGAGCGGTCCAGTCTTGGACTCCCGTTCCATGTGTTGCTTTTTAAGCAATTCGGGAAAACCGCTGAGCACTTTCCAGGAATTGCTCAGTTGGATCAGCATAACACATACCTGTCGGTTTCGGTTGCATCGAACCCGGGCGGCAAACCGCGCTTCGCCGTCTTCGGGAGAAAGCAAAGGCGGGCAGCGCTGCCCCGCCTTTCTTGCTGCCTGATCCTGTTTTTGGCGAGCAGGGCTTCACTTTCATGATCTTGACCGCCCCGGCCGTGTCGCGGGCCGGCTTCCCGTTCACCGGATGTTTACGGCCATTTTACCTCGGGCGGCATGCTGGATAGGATCGAGGCGACATTGCCGCCTGTCTTCAGGCCGAAGATGGTGCCGCGATCGTGGAGCAAGTTGAACTCGACGTAACGGCCGCGGYGGATGAGCTGTTCATCGCGGTCGCCGTCGGTCCAGTTCTGGTTGAAATTGCCCCGCACGAGGTGGGAATAGACAACGAGGAATGAGCGCCCGACATCCTGGACGAAATTGAAATCGGCGTCCCAGCCGCCCTTGTCGTCGCCCGAATGCAGCCAGTCGAAAAAGATGCCGCCGACGCCGCGCGGCTCGTTGCGGTGCGGCAGGAAGAAATACTCGTCGCACCACGCTTTGAATTTCGGGTAGTCGGCGACCGCGGCGTTCCGCTCGCAGGCGAACTGCATGGCGCGGTGGAAGGCGATCGTGTCGGGGTCGTCCTGGGTGCGGCGGCGGTCAAGCACCGGGGTCAGGTCGGCGCCGCCGCCGAACCACCGGCGCGTGGTCACGACCATGCGGGTGTTCATGTGCACAGCCGGCACGTTGGGGTTCCAGGGATGGGCGATCAGCGAAATGCCGCTCGCCCAGAAGCGCGGATCCTCCTCCGCGCCGGGGATCTGCTTCCTGAATTCGGGCGAAAACTCGCCGTAGACGGTCGAGGTGTGCACGCCGACCTTCTCGAAGACGCGGCCGCGCATCATCGACATGGTGCCGCCGCCGCCTTTGCCCTCATCGCGCTCCCACGGCGTCTTCTCGAAACGGCCGGGCGACCATGAGGACAGAGGTCCCTGGAGTTCCTGCTCGATCTGCTCGAAAGCGGCGCAGATGCGCTCGCGCAGCGCTTCGAACCAGAGGCGGGCCTTCATCTTCTTCTGCTCGATGTCGCCCGGCAGGCCCACGGGAAGGTCAGGTCGTTCCAAATCCGTCTCCAGTTACAGGCCCACTTGCCTGACAAATGACTCGTCTTTTCTGCGCGCGATCCCTAATCTCTTGAAGGCAAGGGTCAAGTCCCGTCTGACCAAGGCGCAAAGGAGTTCCCTCGTGCGCACCCCGGCAAGACCGCCGCTGGATGGCTTGAAGAAGAGGCTGGAGCGCTCGCGAGCCGAGCGCGAAAAAGAGCCGCGCGACGGATTCCTGCGCGAGACCTTCGTGCTGCCGCGTCCGGCCRCACGGCTCAAGGCGAAGGAATGGTTCGAGYGCTTTCCCAAACAGGCCTACTGGACCGAGATCGAAAGCTGGTTCGAGCGGCCGGGCGACGTTATCGAGTTCACCATGCGGCGGCTGCCGGGAGCCGATTGAGAGGCTGGGTCAATTCCATCCGGTTTCGATATAGTCGAGCAGCGCTGCCGGCATGGCGCGTGTCGTCACCTTGGGCGGGTTTACGGCTCGCAACTCGGTGTATAGTTCGATCGATTTCACCAACGCATCCCTGACGCTTTCCCGCTCATATGCGGGAACCGTGCCAACCAGGCGCGATCGGGCCACGCCGTTTTCATCAATTCGCCGCACGCCGCGCTGGGGCGTCCCGGCATTTCGAGCCAACATCAGGCCGAGCACGTGTTCCCGGAAGAAGCCCAGCATTTCGATCGCCTCGAAGAGTTCGCCGCGCAACAATTTCGTTGCTCCATAGTGCAGCCAGACCCAAGCCCGATCCTCGAACCATTGGGGCTCGTTCTCGGGCCAATGAATCTCGGCTTGGGCGAGTTGGTCAGCGACCGCTTGCTGCGAATGTGCCCAGATGATCTTCGGGCTTTCGACAATTTGCGTCAGATCGRCAAGCCTGACGAATTTGAGATCGACATGAATCAATGGCGGGCCAAACAGGCAGATAAGCAGCCTCGGCTCRCCCACATGCTCGCCGCTGAAGGCGGCAAGACAGTTCCCGATTTTCTCGGCGATCGAGCGCCGGTCGGTCATCGCCTCGTCATAGGCATCGGGACGAACGACCAGGATCAGATCAAGGTCCGACTGATCATCGAAGCCGCCGTGCAACAGCGAACCGCCTGCCAGCACGGCTTCGAAGCGAGGATCGTGCCGAATTGAAGTCAGAACGCGGTCGAGAAGGGCCGCGTGGGGCGCAGGGAGTGTGCTGGTCACCATCAGGATCTCCAAACCAGCGCCACAGGATAGGTTTCTTTGGCGCTGTGGATCAAGGTGTCTCTTGCTGGGAGCAATCTTGCGGCCGCCGGTTCCAGACAACTGGCGCCGCGCACCTACCGCRCCAGCAACCGCCTCGCTCCGGTGCCCTCCCTGGCCAGCCTGTCGTCCCTGTTTCTGAGCGGACACTTGTCGATCGACATGCAGCCGCAGCCGATGCAGTCGGTCAGGCCGTCGCGAAGCTTCTTCAACTGGCTGATCTTGTGGTCGAGCCCGTCGCGCCAAGCCGTTGAAAGCAGATTCCAATCCTCGCGCGTCGGCGTGCGGCCCTCGGGTAGGGACTGGAACGCAGCGGCAATCTCGGCCAGCGAGATGCCGACCTCCTGGGCGACGCGGATGATCGCCACGCGCCGCAGCACGTCGCGGCTGTAGCGCCGCTGGTTGCCGGCGGTGCGATGGCTGCGGATCAGGCCGCGTGCTTCGTAGAAATGCAGTGCCGATACCGCCACGCCGCTGCGCGCCGCTACCTGCCCGACCGTCAATTCCCTCACCGGCGCCATTCACACTTTCCGCTTGACCTCAAGTTAGGTTGAGCTTGTAGCGAGGAAAGCCAGACAAGGCAAATGCAGGAGAAGGCGATGTGCGCCTGGGTGAGAATCGCTGATTACCCTCCCCCTTGTGGGGAGAGTCGTGGAGCGGCGTCGCGCAGCGACGCGRCGGAAAGGGGTGGGGGTACTTTGTGGCCTTCGACCCCCACCCGGCAGGCTTCGCTTGCCACCCTCCCCGCAAGGGGGAGGGTAGAGATCCTATCCGAGCTGGCGGAGCGCTTCGCCGGTGATCATCGCAACGGACAGCGCGACATTGATGCTGCGCGCGCCCGGCCGCATTGGAATGGTCAGTCGCGCATCCGCCGCCTGATGAACCTCTTGCGGCACGCCGGCGGATTCACGGCCGAACAGAAGGATGTCGCCGGCGACGAAGGCGAAATCAGTGTAGGCGGTCGCGGCCTTGGTGGTGAGCAGCACAAGGCGGCTCGCACGCGCCCGGCGCCATTCCTCGAAGGCGTGCCAGTCGGCATGGCGGGTAAGCGCCGCCATTTCGAGGTAATCCATGCCAGCCCGTTTGAGCGCCCGGTCGGAGAGCGGGAAGCCGGCCGGCTCAATGATATCGACGCCCAGATCAAGGCAGGCGGCGAAACGCAGGATTGTCCCGGTATTGCCGGCGATATCAGGCTGGTAGAGCGCGATGCGGAGACGGTCGTTCATTTCCGCATCCTTCTAATAAGTGGCAGATCGGCCACAGGCGTCTCCAGGTTTAGGCGATTTCTGGATTGGCGGGTGGCCATTTTCTGCGAAGTCGAGTATATGCCGATCATCGTCAACCCGAACCGATGGAGGGGGRCCACATGATGACCATGCACATCCAGCTCCTCTCCGGGGCTCCTGTATGCCCAATGGCGGTTTCGGTACGACGATTCTTCTGACACTTTAAGACCTCATCGCACCGATTCCCGCCGAACCCAGTTTCGGCTTTCGAAGGAATCTTGCGATGTTTTTCAAACTGCCAAAGGGGCGCCTCGCCCCACCTGAACCTGTCAAGACCGATGTTTGTCGTCGTGTCCGGACCGACGCTCATCGTCAAGTCCCGACCGACGCATATCGGGCCTCCGGCCGAATGCCGGAGGTCGAGTTCGCACCACCCTTTTTAACGCATTTACCCATGGAGGACGGACCGATGTTCGATCCATACAGAATACCCGGCTCGAGAAACCTGCACGAGCGCAAGATGGCGACCTGGGCGTTGCTGATCGGCGAGACCTACTCGTCGGCGGTGCATGCCGAGGCGCGCCGGCGGCCGCATCGCGGTATGCTGCCGGATGTCGATTTCTCGCGCGCCGTGCCCGATCACAGCCGGCCTTCGCTGGTGCGCCGCATCGCAAGGCTGTTCCGGCCGGGCGAGAAAGCAGGGGCTGGGGAGAGCTTTTCGTCGGAAAGTTCGGGGCCGTCAGTATCCTCTGGCGAGCCTGTCGGCGAAAAGCCCGCGACACCCTATATTGCGCGAAGCAGGGCCGGCGATGCGGGTGATTCCGTATCGCCGGCCCGCGGCGCCGCGCGGCCGAGGAATCTCGTCCATCAATTCCGCGCCGCGTGAGCACAGTCAGTCGAGTGCCTGCAATGTTCCGCTGGTTTGAAAAGAGGCTCGATCCGTTTCCCGCCGCGGAGCCGGTCGAGCCGCCGAAGACGCTGATCGCCTTCTGCGTGCACTATACGCGCGGGGCTTGGCCCTACATCCTCCTCGATGCGGTGCTGGTGACGGCGATCGCCTTCACCGAAGTGTGGATGTTCGGCTTCCTCGGGCGCATCGTCGACTGGCTGTCGGCGCAGAACCGCGAAACCTTCCTGCAAACCGAGAGCTGGAAGCTCGCTTGCATGGCTTTCGTCGTGCTGTTCGCGCTGCCCGGAACGGTCTGGCTGCATTCGCTGCTCAACCAGCAGACACTGATGGGCAACTATCCGATGCGCATCCGCTGGCAGGTGCATCGCTACCTGCTCAAGCAGTCCATGGCCTTCTACCAGGACGAATTCGCCGGCCGCATCGCCACCAAGCTCATGCAGACGGCGCTCGCCGTGCGCGAATGCGTGATCAAGCTGATCGACGTCCTCAACTACGTCATCGTCTATTTCCTCGGCATGCTGTTCATCGTCGGCTCGGCCGACTGGCGGCTGGCGGCGCCGCTTGCCGTGTGGCTGGTCGGCTATATCGGGCTCCTGCGTTATTTCATTCCGCGGCTCGGCAGGGTCGGCGAGGARCAGGCCAATGCGCGCTCGACCATGACCGGCCGCGTCGTCGACAGCTACACCAACATCCAGACGGTGAAGCTGTTTTCCCATGCGCGCCGCGAGGCGGGCTTCGCCAAGGAAGGCATGTCGAACTTCCTCGACACCGTCTACCGCTCGATGYGGCTGGTGACGGTGCTCTATGGCCTGCTCTACATCCTGAACTCGCTGCTTCTGTTCGCGGTCACGGCGATCTCACTCTGGCTGTGGCTCGGCGAAACCGTGACGATCGGCGCCGTCGCCGTAGTTATCGGCCTGGTGCTGCGCATGTGGGGCATGTCGCAGTGGATCATGTGGGAGATGTCGGGACTGTTCGAGAACATCGGCACGGTCCAGGACGGCATCCAGTCAATCTCGCTGCCGCGATTGGTCGAGGACAGGCCGGGCGCCAAGGACATCGCCGTGACCCAAGGCGAGATCCGCTTCGAGGACATCCGCTTCCACTACGGCAAACAGAAAGGCGTCATCGAGAACCTGTCGCTCAACGTGAAGCCCGGCGAGAAGGTCGGCATCGTCGGCCGCTCCGGCGCCGGCAAGTCGACGCTGGTCAACCTCTTGCTGCGTTTCTAYGACCTGGAAAGCGGCCGGATCCTGATCGACGGCCAGGAGATCGCCGCGGTGACGCAGGATTCGCTGCGCGCGCAGATCGGCATGGTGACRCAAGACACCTCGCTGCTGCACCGCTCGGTGCGCGACAACATCCTCTACGGCCGGYCGAGCGCCAGCAACGAGATGCTGATCGAGGCTGCGAGGCGCGCGGAGGCGCTGGACTTCATCTCCGAGCTTTCCGACTCCGACGGCCGCAAGAATTTCGATGCCCATGTCGGCGACCGGGGCGTCAAATTGTCCGGCGGCCAGCGGCAGCGCATCGCCATCGCCCGCGTTATGCTGAAGGACGCGCCGATCCTCATCCTCGACGAGGCGACGTCGGCGCTCGATTCGGAAGCCGAGGCGGCGATCCAGGAGAACCTGTACAAGCTGATGCAGGGCAAGACCGTGATCGCCATCGCGCACCGGCTGTCGACCATCGCCGCGATGGACAGGCTCGTCGTCCTGGACAAGGGCCGTGTCATCGAGGAAGGGTCGCATGAGGAGCTCGTCGCCGAAGGCGGGCTCTACGCGCAGCTCTGGCAGCGCCAGTCCGGCGGCTTCCTGCTCGACGACATGCCGGCCGAGGCCGCCAACGATGCGATTGCCAAGGGTGAAGCCGCGGAATGATGAAGGCCATCTATCGCTGGTTCGAGCACTGGGTCTACCCGTTCCGCGAGCCCGCGAATCTTCGGCCTCCTTCCGGCRTCGGCGGGTTCATCTGGCACTATGTCGGTCAGGCGAAGCTCGCCTTCTTCGCCATGCTCGTCATCGGCGGCGTGGCGCCGCTTGTCGAGGCCGGACTGTTCTATTTCGTCGGGCGGCTGGTCGATATCCTTGACCAGCTTCCCGGCCAGCGCAGCTGGCATGCGCTATGGACCGCCGCCGGCCCCGAGCTCCTTTTCATGGGGGCAGTGGTGCTGATCGTCCGCACGATAGTGGTCGGYCTGTCTGCGCTGGTCGACGAGCAGACGATCACTCCGGGCTTCTACAATCTGGTGCGCTGGCAGGCGCACCGGCATGTCTCGCGCCAGTCCTATGCCTTCTTCCAGAACGACTTCGCCGGGCGCATCGCCACCAAGGTCTGGCAGGCAGGGCAGGCGACGGGCGACCTGATGGAGAGCTTCCTCGAGGTCGTGTGGTTCATGATCGTCTATACGGTGACGACGCTGGCGCTGGTCGCGGGCCTCGACCTCAGGCTGGCGGTGCTGGTGGTAATCTGGATCGTCGCCTTCGGCTGGCTGGCCAGGCTCTATTTGCCTTCGATCCGCCGGCATGCCGAGGCGACCGCCGAGGCCGGCTCGATGATCAACGGCCGCATCGTCGATTCCTATTCCAATGTGCAGACGCTGAAGCTGTTCGCGGCCGACGGCGACGACCGTTACATCCGCAACGGCTTCGACATCTATCTCGACGCGCTGCGGCCCTTCACGCGGCGCCTGACGGGCGTGCGCATGGCGCTGACGGCGCTCTCAGGCGCGATGATCACCGCGATCGCCGCCTTTGCCGTCTATCTCTGGGTCGAAGGTTCGATCACCGTCGGYGCCGTCGCCTTCACGCTGTCGCTTGTGCTGAGGCTCAACATGCTGCTCGGCCGGCTGATGATGCAGCTCAACGGCATCCTCAGGAATCTCGGCGTGCTGGAGAATTCCAAGGCGCTGATCTCGCAGCCGCTTGGCCTGACCGATGCGCCTGGGTCCAAGGAACTAATCGTTGTCGGCGGCCGCATCGACCTCAAAAACGTAACCTTCCACTACGGCAAGGGGGCAGGGGTTCTCGACGGCATCAATCTCGTGGTGCGGCCGGGCGAGAAGGTCGGGCTGGTCGGCCCGTCCGGCGCCGGCAAGACCACGCTCGCCAATCTCATCCTGCGCCTCTACGACCTCGAGGGCGGCAAGATCCTGATCGACGGCCAGGACATCGCTGAGGTGACGCAGAATTCCCTGCGCGCCAATATCGGCGTGGTCAGCCAGGACACGGCGCTCTTCCACCGCCCGCTGCGCGACAACATCAAGCTCGGCATGCCGGACGCGACCGACGCGCAGGTGATCGCCGCGGCACGCAAAGCCGAGGCGCATGACTTCATCATGGGGCTGCGCGACAACCGCGGGCGCGCCGGCTACGAGGCCTATGTGGGAGAGCGCGGCGTCAAGCTCTCCGGCGGCCAGCGGCAGCGTGTGGYGATCGCCCGCCTCTTCCTCAAGGACGCGCCCATCCTCATCCTCGACGAGGCGACCTCGGCGCTCGATTCCGACATCGAGGCGGCCATCCAGAAGAACCTGGCGCGGCTGATGGAAGACAAGACCGTGATTGCCATCGCGCACAGGCTCTCCACCATCGCGGCGCTCGACCGGCTTGTGGTGCTCGACGGCGGCCGCATCGTCGAACAGGGCACCCATGACGAACTGGTGGCGCTCGACGGCCTCTATGCGCGGCTGTGGAAGCGGCAGTCCGGCGGCTTCCTCTTCAACGAGGAAAGCGTGCTGGAAGAGACGCGGCCGGCGGAGTAGAACGCAGCCATGTCGGTCAGAATGCCCTCGAATTTCGGACGGTCCGGCGCGCAGGAAAGCGCGCTCGACTTGCTCGGCCACGAAATCCTCGCCGAGAAGGCGGCAGCCCTTGGCCGCGCCGGCCAGCGCGTCGAGGAAACACTGGCAAAGCTGCGCCAGAACGGCCAAGGCGAGAACCGCGGCCGGCTGCTGAAGGAGGCGGCGGACGCGGTCCACGGCTATTTCATCCAGCGCGAGCTTTGCGGCCTGCGCAAGCACGACGCGGTGATCCGCGAGTACGATATCCCGAGGGCGGTGCTGGTCAGGCTCGGCGCGAGCTAGCAGTCACTTGCGGGCCTTAGAAATATGTACATGGCGGCGGTCATCGGGTCGGGGCGGCCGTGCCGAGGCCCGAGGCAGGCGATGGCTGCTACTTTAGACTCGCGACCGTTTCCCACAACACTTCGGCGCCTAGCGCGAGATCAGCCCGTTCCGTGTCTTCCGCGAAGCTGTGGCTTATGCCGCCTTTCGAGGGAACGAAGAGCATGGCCATCGGCATGCGGTACGAGACGTGGGCCGCGTCGTGAAGGGCGCCCGACGGCATCCGGCGCCAAAGCCCTGGCGCCAGGCGCTCCGCCGCCCTCGCCAACGCTTCGACCAATGCCGCGTCGGACCGGGTCGGCGCAAGCATCTCGCAACCGAAATGCCGCCATTCGAGCCCAAGGTTCTCGGCTGTCTCACGCGCCGCGGCGTAGATGACCTCCATCATCCGGTCGAGGCGCTGGTCGTCTGCGTCCCGCCATTGGATCGTGAAATCCACAAGGCCAGGAACGATCGAGTCGGCATTGGGATGCAGGTCCACCTGCCCGACAGTCCAGACGCTGGCCGGCGTCACCACGTCGGCCAGCCTTCCATTCACCGWCGACACGAAACGGCAAAGACCCTGGAAGGCGTCGCGGCGCAGATGCATCGGCGTGGTGCCCGCATGGTTCTGCTCACCAAGGAAACTCATTCGCTCGGTCCGGATTCCGACGATGTTTTCCACGACCCCGATGCGCTCGCCGGCAGAATCGAGGACCGGTCCTTGCTCGATGTGGATTTCAAGGAATGCCCGGAACCGGCTTGTGGGCACTTCGACGGCGCGGGGCAGGCCGGAACGCTCCAGGCGCGCCTGGCCGAGCCGCAGCCCGGTGGGGTCGCGGCAGCGGTCAGCTTCTTCGATCGACATCAGGCCTGTCCAGACGCGGCTTCCCGTCAGTGTCGAGAAGCGGCCTTCCTCATCCTGGAAGGAAACGCACGCGACGGGTGGGCCGCCCTGCTCAAGGCTTGCGCGGGCGATTTCCAATCCGACGATCACGCCATAGGCGCCATCGAGCCAACCGCCCTCGGGCTGGGTGTCCGAATGCGAGCCGACCAGAATGCATTTGTCGTTTCCTGGGGGAAGRCCGAAGACGTTGCCAATGGCGTCGACCGAAGCCTCCAGACCCGCGGCCTGCATGCGCCCAACAAGCCATGCCCGCGCCAGCCGATCGGCTTCTGAATAGGCTGGGCGCACCACACCRGTTTCCACTGCGCCGATACTGCGCAACTCGTCCAGGTCCGAGAGCATACGCTGCGTGTCGATTTTGATGCCGGCCATCGTCGATCCATCTTCATCGTTGGCAGCCACAGCCGCCATCCGCGCCATCCTGCCCGCTGCGTTCTCGGAGAATCGCCGCACGCCCTATCTGTGTGCTTTACGCAAATTGGTGCGGAAACGGCATCCCGCTTTCCTGGGCGGCTCAATCCGGCCGCCCGATGACGCTTCGGCCCATTTGCCGCAGCGTACGACATGCGCCATGGCCGCAGAATAGGTCGGGTCAGCGACCTCCGCCGGGGCTGGCAGGGCTCTGTTTGGCCGCGGATTTCGCGCTGTTTTGCACTCATGGAGGGCCCGTCAACCAAGGCCCGGCGAGGGCTGTGACAGGCGCCCGCGACAATGTGCCCTTGTGCCCTTGCGCGTCTGGACAAAAACGGCCTTCACGCATAAACCGAACTCCAAATGCCGGAGGAATTCGCTAGCCTGTTCGCCATGCGCTGTCKGGCGGGCGCGATCGAGCGGGGAACAAGGCTCGTCCGCCGGCACTGAAGAGGCGAAAGGATCAGGCACCCGTGAGCGCAACCGACATCCACGATCCCAACCGTCGTGATTTCCTCTACGTCGCCACCGGCATGGCCGCCGTGGTCGGCGCAGGGGTCGTCGCCTGGCCGTTCATCGACCAGATGCGGCCGGACGCCTCGACGCTGGCGCTGGCCTCGGTCGAGGTCGATGTCTCCTCGCTGCAGCCCGGCAGCTCGCTGGTCGTCAAGTGGCGCGGCAAGCCGGTCGTGGTGCGCAACCGCACCGAGAAGGAAATGAAGGACGGCGCCGCGGTCAGCCTCAACGACCTCAAGGATCCGATCGCCCGCAACGCCAACCTGGCGGCCGACGCGCCGGCGACCGACGCCAATCGCAGCACGCCCGGCAAGGAAGCCTGGATGGTGATGGTGCAGGTCTGCACCCATCTCGGCTGCATCCCGCTCGGCCAGGAAGGCGATTTCGGCGGCTGGTTCTGCCCGTGCCACGGCTCGCAGTACGACACCGCCGGCCGCATCCGCAAAGGCCCGGCGCCTGAGAACATGGCGATACCGGTCTACCAGTTCATTTCCGACACCAAGATCCGTATCGGCTGAGGCAGGGGATATTTCTATGAGCGAGGGACATTCCACCTACACGCCGAAGACCGGGATCGGACGCTGGTTCGACGCCCGCATGCCGCTGCCCAGGTTGGTCTATGACAGCTTCGTCGCCTATCCGGTGCCGCGCAACCTCAACTACATGTGGACGTTCGGCGGCATCCTGTCGATCATGCTGGCCGCGCAGATCCTGACCGGCATCGTGCTGGCTATGCACTACACGTCCGACACCAATCTCGCCTTCGACTCGGTCGAGAAGATCATGCGCGACGTGAATTCGGGATGGCTGCTGCGCTATCTCCATTCCAACGGCGCCTCCTTCTTCTTCGTTGCCGTCTACATCCACATCTTCCGCGGGCTCTTCTACGGCTCCTACAAGGCGCCGCGCGAGCTGCTCTGGATCCTCGGCTGCATCATCTACCTGTTGATGATGGCAACCGGCTTCATGGGATACGTGTTGCCCTGGGGTCAGATGAGCTTCTGGGGCGCCACCGTCATCACCGGCTTCTTCAGCGCCATTCCGCTGGTCGGCAACTGGATCCAGGAACTGCTGCTTGGCGGCTTCGCGGTCGATAATCCGACGCTGAACCGCTTCTTTGCGCTGCATTACCTGTTGCCGTTCATGATCGCCGGCGTCGTTGTGCTGCACATCTGGGCGCTGCATGTCGTCGGCCAGTCGAACCCGACCGGCATTGAGGTCAAGTCGAAGACCGACACGGTTCCGTTCACGCCTTACGCCACCATCAAGGACGCGTTCGGCATGCTCGTGTTCCTGTTCTTCTTCGCCTATTTCGTCTTCTACCTGCCGAACTACCTTGGCCATCCGGACAACTACACGGTCGCCAATCCGCTGAAGACRCCGGCCCACATCGTTCCGGAATGGTACTTCCTGCCGTTCTACGCGATCCTGCGCGCCATCACCTTCAACATCGGGCCGATCAATTCCAAGCTCGGCGGCGTGCTGTRCATGTTCGGCGCCATCGCCATGCTGTTCCTTGTGCCGTGGCTCGACACCTCGAAGGTGCGCTCGGCAGTCTACCGGCCGTGGTACAAGCTGTTCTTCTGGCTCTTCGTCGCAGATGCCATCCTCCTCGGATGGCTGGGCTCGCAGCCGGCGGAAGGCAGCTATGWCTTCATGGCGCAGATGGCGACGCTGTTCTACTTCGCCTTCTTCCTGGTCATCATGCCGGTGCTCGGCCTGATCGAGACTCCGCGGCGCCTGCCGAACTCGATCACCGAGGCCGTGCTGGAAAAGAACAAGCGGGCCGGCGGATATCCGGCAGGCGCGGCGGCCGCGCCGGAAACCAAGGGCTGAGAATCTGAGGGGATTTGGCATGAAGAAGATTCTCACCTCGCTGGCGCTGCTTGGCCTGGTGGCCGCGGGCACCGCAGCCATCGCCGCGGAAGAGCATAACCCGGCAGCACCGACGCATTTCCCGATCAACGAGCCGAAGGAAATGAGCTGGAGCTTCGCCGGTCCGTTCGGCACCTACGACAAGGCCCAGCTGCAGCGCGGCCTGAAGGTCTACAAGGAGGTCTGCTCGGCCTGCCACTCGATGAACCTGGTGGCGTTCCGCACGCTGGAGGACCTCGGCTATTCGGAAGCGCAGATCAAGTCGCTGGCCGCCGGATACACCATCCATGATGGCCCGAACGACGCCGGCGAAATGTTCGATCGCCCGGGTAAGCCGTCGGATCACTTCCCGGCGCCGTTCCCTAACACCGAGGCCGCCGCCGCCGCCAATGGCGGTGCCGCCCTGCCCGATATGTCGCTGCTCGCCAAGGCGCGCGGCGTCGAGCGCGGCTTCCCGCGCTTCATCTTCGACATCTTCACCCAGTATGCGCAGGGCGGCCCGGACTACATCCACTCGCTCCTGACCGGCTACGACCAGACGCCGCCGGCCGGCATGGTGATCCCGGAAGGCACGCACTACAATCCGTACTTCCTGTCCGGCGTGTCTCTGAAAATGCCGAAGCCGCTTTCCGACGGCCAGGTGACCTATGACGACGGCTCGCCGCAGACGGTCGATCAGTATGCGCGCGACGTTGCCGCCTTCCTGATGTGGGCCGCGGAGCCGCATCTGGAGGAGCGCAAGAAGACCGGCTTCCGCGTACTGGTGTTCATGCTGCTCTTCGGCGCGCTGGTCTACATGACCAAGCGCAAGGTCTGGGCGGACGTGCCGCACTGAGCCGCGATCGGCAGCAAAGTTCGAAGGGCGCCACAAGGGCGCCCTTTTCTTTATGACCGCGTCAGCGGCCCTGGGCCATGTCATATGGCCGTCACCGCATCCGGCGATCCTGCGTTGCTCTCACCAGAGGATCGCACCCATGAAAAGATTTGCGCCGTTTGCAGCCCTGCTGCTTGTTCTCGTTGCCGGCACCACCGTCCGCGCCGAGGACGCCCAGCCCTTCGTCACCAACAAGGACATCGATCTTACGATGATCCTGYCGCCGCCTCCGGCAAACGACTCGGCCGAGACCAAGGCCGAAATCGCCGAGGTGCTTACGCTGCAGGTGACGCGCACGCCCGAGATGGAAAAGCGCGCCATCGCCGATGCCGAGGAAAATGTCTGGCGCTTCGCCGACGTGATGGGGCCGAAGTTCAACAAGGAGACGCTGCCGAAGTTCGCCGCCTTCTTCGATCGCGTTGCGGCTACCGAAGGCGCGGTCGTCGACCCCGCCAAGGATGTCTGGAAGCGTCCGCGCCCGCATCAGCTCAGCGAACTCGTCAAGCCGATCGTGAAGCTGTCGAATTCCGGTTCCTGGCCGTCAGGCCATGCGACGGTCGGGACCATAATGGGCATCATCCTGTCCGACATGGTGCCGGAAAAGCGCGCCGAGATCATGGCGCGCGCGGCGGAATATGCCCACAACCGCGTGGTCGGCGGCATCCACTATCCGTCCGACATCGAGATGGGCAAGATTTCCGGCAGCGTGATTGYCGCGGTCCTGCTCAGCCGGCCCGATTTCAAGGCCGAGTACGAAGTGGCGCGCTCGGAGCTGCGTTCCGACCTCGGCATGTGATCCTCGCTCCCTCGCGGGCCTATCGGCAAGGGCGCCTGCGGGCGCCCTTTTTCATGTGCCGAAGGCGAGGGGCCGCGTGGGCTTTCGATGCGGCCCTACCGCGGTCGGTGAGACGCTGGGCCGCCGGAGATCGAAGCGCGGGCACGAGACAAGGCAGGCGATCTCAATCTTTGGATGCGCTTGTCTCCGGCGCTGCATCGCGGTAGCCGTTGCTGGTTGCGTCGCGCCGAGATGCGCCGACGCCCTTCGACAGCCCGACACGCGGAGAGCCAGTCTCATGAAATCCTCGCTCGAAGACACGCTGCTTGCCGCGATCCGCACGATCCCCGACTATCCGAAGCCCGGCATCCTGTTTCGTGACATCACCACCCTGCTTGGTGATGCGCGCGCCTTTCGCCGCGCCATCGACGAGCTGGTGCATCCCTATGCCGGGCTGAAGGTCGACAAGATCGCTGGCATCGAGGCGCGCGGCTTCATCCTGGGCGGCGCCGTGGCGCATCAGCTGTCCGCCGGCTTCGTGCCGATCCGCAAGAAGGGCAAGCTGCCTTACGAGACGGTGCGCGTCRCCTACAGCCTCGAATACGGGCTGGACGAGATGGAGATGCACAAGGACGGCGTTTCAGAGGGCGAGAAGGTTATCCTGGTCGACGACCTGATCGCCACTGGCGGCACCGCGGAAGCGGCGGTCAAGCTGCTCAGGCAGATCGGCGCCGACATCGTCGCCGCCTGCTTTGTCATCGACCTGCCGGATCTCGGCGGGCGGCACAAGCTGGAAGCGCTCGGTGTGCCGGTGCGAACTCTGATCGGGTTCGAGGGACATTGATGTAATCCCGCTCCGTTCGGCCATCGCGGCAGCATCGGGTTCAGCGGGCAGCGGCGCCACGGCTTTTCACGGAGACGGCCGAAACACGAGAAGAGCAGCCTGCGAGTTGCGCTCTCCGGCAGGCGCTGCGACAAAGAACCTGTCCAGTTCAGGCACAAAGAGGGATGTTCTGGCTCCGCGGGATGTTTGAACGCGGCCAATCGTTCGGAACTTGTCGGCGTCGCGCCCAACGACGTTGACCGTCCCGTCGCCGCAACTCACATAGAAGCGTTGCCGCTTGCCGTCGAAAAAGACGTTGTCGGCATCGCCGCAGCTTTCGATGCTTTGCTCTACCGATCCCGTCGCGGGATCGAGCAGCACCAGTTTTGGCGGGCTGCGGAAAACAACGGCGAGCGGCCCGCCCGAGCCGGCAAGCGCCATCGGAAAATTGTCGCTGAGGCGAGCGAATTTCCAGGTCGCGACCTGTTCGCCGGATCGAAGATCGACAGCCGCGACCTGATGCCCGTCAGGCACGTTCACGAAGGCCCGGTTCGCCTTCGCGTCGATTTCAAAACCTTCCGGATGTCCGGCCAGTTTGATCTCTCCCACCTTGGATCTGTCGGTYGGGTCGATCATTGCCAGTCCACCAGTGCCGTATCCGATGACCACCCTGCCGGTGGCGGGGTCGGTCTCGACATTGTCGGCGTCGTCGCCCAAGGCAACGGTCCCCAGAGGGGATAGATCTGCAGCTCGAAAGAACCGCACCGTACCGTCTCCGGCACTGGCGACCGCGATCAAATCACCGTCGCGCAGATAGGCGATCCCTTGCGGCTCCTTCAGCTTGTCGATCCTGCGGGAGGCTTTGCCGGCGTTGAGGTCGATGATGTCGACGCTGTCGTTACCAAGTTCGGCAACGAACAAGCGGTTTCCGGCAACATCAACGGCCAGATGGTCGATGCGGCCATGAACGTTTTCGAGCGGAATGGTTTGTATTTTCACCAGGGGGGGTTCCGCCGCTCGGCAGGTGCCGGTTGCCTGGCCGACGATCCCCGCAAGCATGACAGCCAAGATAACCGCGCGCATCGCATCGAAAGTGGTCAGGCCGAGACTCAGGAAGTACCAGWCAACCTTGCTCACGTAGCCACCTGACCCGATGGAGGCCGACATCGATTCGCTTCTGGGTTTCYCGTCCATGTCGCGCGCGCTGTTTCGATCGATTGGGAGATGAACCGCTCTCCTCAACTAGTCGCGGGATGAACCTYGTCGAGTGGCCATCCCGGATGTGCGCGCAGCCGCCGTCATTGGCCCAGAAATGTGAGCGGGGTCCGGGGCAATGGAAACACCGAGGGTAGCGCCAGCGCGGGCACTGCCCCATTTGCCCTTCGGGCACCTTCTCTCGTCTGCGGGGAGGCGCTACTCCACCTTCACAAGCACGGCGCTATCGAACTCGATGACCTTGTCGCCGGTCGAGTCAAAACCYTCCGAGCGCAGTGTGAGCAGGCTCCAGCCGGGACGCCCGGCCAGCGGGCGGTGGGCAAGTGCGGTACGCGTGAAGGTCACCGTCTCGCCGGCATAGACCGGCTTCAGCCATTTCAGATTGCGGAAACCCGGCGAGGGGCCGAATTCGGGCTGCGGGCCGGGGCCGGTCCAGCGCACGCCCTCGGTCTCCATGCGCTTTGCCAGGTTGTATTTCATCCAGGTGGCGGCGGTGTGCCAACCCGACGCACAGAGCCCGCCAAGCACGCTCTTCCTCGCCGCCTCCTCGTCGACATGGAAGATTTGCGGGTCGTATTTGCGGGCGAACGCCTTGATCTCGTCGGGCTCGAATGTGTGCGAGCCGAGCGTGACGGTTTCGCCGATCAGGAAGTACTCGTCGAGCGTCACGCGGCGGCCTCACGCGTCAGGAACATGCCGGTGTTCTCGAGTTCGAAGACGCATTCGCCGCGCTGGTTGAACAGCTCGCTGCGCATGCTGACGAGGCCGAGCTGAGGCCTCGACTTGGACTGGCGCTTGGAAAGCACGGTCACCTTGCCGCTGAGCCGGTCGCCGGCCAGAACCGGCTTCTTCCATTTCACATGCTCGATGCCCGGCGAACCCTGGGAAGTCGAATCGAGCAGGAAGGCGTCGCACAGCATGYGCATGAACATCGCGCAGGTGTGCCAGCCCGAAGCCGAAAGCCCGCCCAGGATGCTCGCTTTGCCGGCCTCCTCGTCGAGATGCATCGGCTGGGCATCGAATTCGCTGGCGAATTCAATGATCTCGGCGGCGCTGACATTCTTGCTGCCGAGGTCGAGCGAGGCGCCCTCGACGAAATCCTCATAGGCCCAGGTCTTTCCGGTCATGTCGGCAATTCCGGTTGACGTATGCGTGATCCCAAGTCGGGCATCCCGGATGCAGGCCCAGGCCGAAATGGTCAAGTCCTTTCTGGTAAGCCAGCCGATCGCCGTCGACGCTCGCCTCCGTCAAGGCCATGGCGATACCGGGAGTATCCCGGCCAGATTACGTCGGGCGAAAGACACCGGACATTTCGCGCCAGGCGGTCAGGTGTTGAACTTGAACAGCATGATGTCGCCGTCCTGGACGACATAGTCCTTGCCTTCGTCGCGCGCCTTGCCGGCCTCCTTGGCGGCCACCTCGCCGCCGAGCGTGACGAAGTCGTTGTAGGAAATCGTCTGGGCGCGGATGAAGCCCYGCTCGAAATCGGTATGGATGACGCCGGCCRCCTGTGGCGCCTTGGCGCCCTTGTGCACCGTCCAGGCGCGCGTCTCCTTCGGCCCGACGGTGAAATAGGTGATGAGCTGCAGCAGTTCGTAGCCGGCGCGGATCACCTTGTTGAGGCCGGGCTCGTCGAGGCCGAGGGTGGCGAGGAACTCCATTTCCTCCTCGTCGGACAACTGGGCGACCTCCGCCTCGATCGCGGCTGAGATCACCACGGTGCGGGCGCCTTGCGCCGCCGCCATCTGCTCGACCGCCCTGGTGTGCTCGTTGCCGGTGGCGGCATCGGCCTCGGCGACGTTGCAGACATAAAGCACCGGGTGCGAGGTGAGCAGGTTGAGCCCCTGCAGGATGCGCAGATCCTCCCCAGCGATGCCGTTGAGCAGGAAGCGGGTCGGCCTGCCGGCCTGCAGCRACTCCAGCGCCGCCTCCATCATCGGCAGCACGGTCATTGCTTCCTTGTCCTTGCCGGCGGCGCGCTTGCGGACCTGGATGATCCGTCGTTCGAGGCTTTCGAGATCGGCGAGCATCAGTTCGGTCTCGACAGTCTCGGCGTCGGCGACCGGATCGATGCGGCCTTCGACATGCGCGATGTCATCATCCTCGAAGCAGCGCAGCACGTGAACGATCGCGTCGACCTCGCGGATGTTGGCGAGGAATTGGTTGCCCAGCCCTTCGCCCTTGGAGGCGCCGCGCACCAGGCCGGCGATGTCGACAAAGGAGATGCGGGTCGGGATGATCTCCTTCGATTTGCCGATCGCCGCGATCTTCTGCAGGCGCGGATCCGRCACTGCCACCTCGCCGGTGTTCGGCTCGATGGTGCAGAAGGGATAGTTGGCGGCCTGCGCGGCCGCCGTCCTTGTCAACGCATTGAACAGCGTCGACTTGCCGACGTTGGGCAAGCCAACGATGCCACATTTGAAACCCATTTTTTCCGGTCCTATCGGGAATTCGAGATTTGCTGAGGGCTATGGGCGAAAGCGCGGACGATCGTCAAGCCCCATGCCCTGATCGTGACGGAGGCTTAAGCGCGTCGCGTTGAAAAGGAGTCAGGCGACGCACTTTAGGTCCTGTTTTGATGCATGTCGTTCTCCCAAAACCGCTGGGCACTTTTGGGCGGCATGCTTCAGTCCTTGCCGAACAGCTTCTTCAACATCGCAGCCATCGGGCCGGTCGCGGGGGGCTTGGTCGCCGGCTTTTGCGGGCGCGCCTGGCGGATATGGCTCTGTTGTTTGGGCGCCTTGGGCGGCGGCCGGTCGTCATCGCCGGTCGGCACGAGCTTGTCGCGCAGAGTGAGCGTGATGCGGTTCATGAAGGAGGAGTCGTCGCCCTTGGCCAGCAGCCCGGCGTCATCGGCGATCGCGTCGAGCAAGACGTCGAGCCACTCGCGGTCGGCCTTGGCAAAGTCACCGAGCACATGGCCGTGCACCATTTCCTTGACGCCGGGATGGCCGACGCCGATGCGCACGCGGCGATAGGCGTTGCCGACGTGCTGATCGAGCGAACGGATGCCGTTGTGGCCGCCCGAACCGCCGCCGACTTTTACCCGGACCTTGCCGGCGGCAAGGTCGATCTCGTCATAGAAGACAGTGAGGGCGGCTGCGTCGAGCTTGTAGAAGCGGAGCGCCTCACCGACCGATTGTCCAGACAGGTTCATGAAGGTCTGCGGCTTGATCAAAAGGGTCTTCTCGCCGCCGAGCGTGCCTTCCGAGACCAACCCCTGGAACTTCTTCGACCAGGGCGAAAAGGAATGGCGGCGGGCAATAGCGTCCGCCGCCATGAAGCCGACATTGTGCCGGTTGTTCTGATATTTCGCGCCCGGATTGCCGAGGCCTGCAAACACAAGCATCGTCGACTCCAGGCAGAAAGTTACTTCTCTTCGGCCTCAGCGGCCTCAGCCTCAGGCGCCTCCGCTTCGGCAGTCTCCTCCGCCTCCGGCTTCATCGCCGCGGAGCCGGCGATGGTCGCGATAGTGAAGTCGCGATCGGAGATCACCGGCTTGACGCCGGCCGGCAGCGTAACCGCCGAGATGTGGATCGAGTCGCCGATTTCGGTGCCGGCGAGATCGACGGTGATGAATTCCGGGATCGCATTGGYCGGGCAGTGGAACTCGACTTCGTGGCGAACGATGTTGAGCACGCCGCCGCGCTTGATGCCGGGYGACTTCTCTTCATTGATGAAGTGGACGGGCACGTCGACATTGACCTCGGTGTCCTTGCCGATGCGCAGGAAGTCGACATGGACCGGGAAGTCCTTGACCGGATCGAGCTGGAAGTCCTTCGGCAGGACCTGGATCTTCTTGCCGTCGACATCGATCGTGGCGATCGTGGTCAGGAACCCGCCGCCGTGGATCTTGTAAAAGATGTCCTTGTAGTTCAGGGCGATCGCCAGGGGGGGCTGCTTGTCGCCGTAAATAACTGCAGGCACTTTACCGTTGCGGCGAACTGCACGGGCGGACCCCTTACCGACCTGTTCGCGCGCTTCGGCCTTGAGCTCGTAAGCCTCGTGGCTCATGGCTTTTCCTTTCGCGTGTTGTGGAGCGCTCGCGGCGGGCGTGGCCCGGCCGCAAACGTCGAAAGCCGTCACGGCCTTGCACAATCTGTCCAAAATGCGTTTTGGGGATCATGCAGGCCTGGCCGGCCTTCCTCCGCGTTGCCTCCAAGGGTGTCTACGCGGGTGGCGGCTCTATAGCGGAAGGCAGCAGCTGGCGCAAGCCGAAGGCCCGCGCCAATTGAATCGCGCCGCGGTTATGCCTTCCGGACTTGCTTCATGTTCGGCAGGAACACCGTCAGTAGGCCGAGGAAGGGCAGGTACGAGCAGATCCGGTAGACGAAATCGATGCCCTTCATGTCGGCGATGACGCCGAGCACGGCGGCGGCGATGCCGCCCATGCCGAAGGCGAAGCCGAAGAAGATGCCGGCGATCATGCCGACGCGGCCGGGAACCAGCTCCTGGGCGAAGACGACGATGTTGGAGAAGGCCGACGACAGGATGAGGCCGATCAGCACGGTGAGCACCATCGTCCATWCCAGATTGGCGTAGGGGAGCGTCAGGGTGAACGGCAGCACGCCGACGATGGAGAACCAGATCATCGCCTTCTGTCCGTAGCGGTCGCCGAACGGGCCGCCGAGCAGGATGCCCAGCGCCGAGGCGCCGAGGAACAGGAACAGCATCACCTGCGAGGTCTGCACCGAAACGCCGAACTTATGGATGGCGTAGAAGGTGTAGTAGCTGGAGAGCGAGGCGATATAGGCGTTCTTGGTCAGCACCAGCAGCGTCAGCACTGCCAACGCACCCATCACCTTCTTGCGCGGGAAGGGCGAGACGTGGCTTGCCTGCTTGCGGGTGGCCATCGAGGCGCGCAGCCGGCTGTACCAGCCGCCGACCTGCCACAGAACGATGATGCCGATCAGCGAGCCGACAGTGAACCAGGAGATGCTGGTCTGGCCGAAAGGCACGACGATGAAAGCGGCGAGCAGCGGCCCCATCGCCTGGCCGAAATTGCCCCCGACCTGGAAAAGCGACTGCGCCAGGCCGAAGCGGCCGCCGGAGGCAAAGCGGGCAATGCGCGAGGATTCCGGATGGAAGACGGCCGAGCCTATGCCGATCAGCGAGGCGCCGATGAGCAGCAGCCAGTAGTGGCCGGCATAGGCGAGCACGACGAGCCCGATCAGCGACGAGGCCATGCCGTACGGCAGCGAATAGGGCATCGGCCGCTTGTCGGTGACCATGCCGATCACCGGCTGCAGCAGCGAGGCCGTCACCTGGAAGGTGAAGGTCAAAAGGCCGATCTGCCAGAATTCGAGACCGTAATTGTCCTTGAGCAGCGGATAGATGGCCGCCAGCAGCGACTGCATGATGTCATTGATGCAGTGGCAGAGGCTCACCGCAAGGATGACGGTGAAGGCCGTCGCTTGCGCCGAKGTGTGGCCTGCCGTCACCGGAGCGGCGACGGAGGCGGCAGTCGTATCGGTCAAGGCAATGCTCCGTGGTCTTTTGAGCGGCGAACCGCAGCAGCCTTATAGGATGCTTGTCAGGCGACTTCTTTCGTGGTTTGGTCCAATAGTTTCGCAAGTGGGCCACTTCCGATGCCRCATGGCCGGGAAATATTCAGGGGCGATGCAGCCGAGCTTGGCCGGCTGCACGAGAGCCGCTGGCAATGGCTGGAACAGGCGGTCGGCCCGGCGGTGGCGCTGCCGACCGAATATCCCGACGGCTATCACGTGCCGCGGCATCGTCACAACCGCAGCCAGTTGCTACATGCGCTGGTYGGCGTCGTGCTGGTGACGACCAAGCATGGTCGCTGGATGGTGCCGCCGGATCATGCGATGTGGATACCGGCCGGTATCGAGCACTCCGTCGAGATGCTTGGCGATGTCAGCATGCGCTCGGTCTATGTGGTGCCGGATGCCATTCCCGGACTGCCGGACGGATTGCGCGTCGTCGGAATCACCGAGCTGATGCACAGCCTGATCGTGGAATCGGAGAAGCTGCCGCAGGGTGGCGAACTCGAAGGGCGCGCCGGGCTGATCATGGGGCTCTTGCTGCATGAGATCCCGAACCTGCCGGAGCGGCCGCTCGGCCTGCCGTTTCCGTCAGATCCGAAACTGGCGGCGCTCTGCCGGCGCTTCGTGGCGGCGCCCTCGCCGCATGCGACGATCGACGAATGGGCGAATGCTGCGGGCATGAGYCGGCGCTCGTTTACCCGCGCCTTCCATCGCCAGACCGGGCTGTCGCTCTCGACCTGGCGCCAGCAGGCCTGCCTGTTCGCGGCGCTACCGAGGCTGGCCGACGGCGAGCCGATCACCAGGGTGGCGCTCGATCTCGGCTATGACAGCGTGCCGGCCTTCATCACCATGTTCAAGCGCATGCTCGGAACCTCGCCGCGCGGCTATATGCGCGGCGCGCGCGAGGCGGGCGAGGGGACAAAGCGGTCAGGCGGTCCAGCTCGTGCCGAGACCGCGCCTGTTTAGTCGAAGAGGCTGGAGACCGATTCCTCGGTCGCYGTGCGCGAGATCGCTTCGCCCAGCAGATCGGCGATGGAAATGACGCGGATGTTGGGCGCGTCGAGCACGGCCTGGCTCGGCTGGATGGAATCGGTGATCACCAGCTCCTGCAGCTTGGAGCCGACGATGCGGGTCACGGCGCCGCCCGAGAGAACGCCATGGGTGATGTAGGCGGTAACGCTGGTCGCGCCGTTGTTGAGCAGAGCTTCCGCCGCGTTGCAGAGCGTGCCGCCGGAATCGACGATATCGTCGATAAGCAGGCAATCCTTGCCGGCGACGGCACCGATGATGTTCATCACTTCGGATTCGCCCGGGCGCTCGCGGCGCTTGTCGACGATGGCGAGTTGCGCGTCGAAGCGCTTGGCCAGCGCGCGCGCCCGCACCACGCCGCCGATGTCGGGCGAGACGAYGACGACATTGCCGAGCTGCTTGTATTTCGCTTTCACGTCGCGGGCCATTACCGGCACCGAGAACAGATTGTCGGTCGGGATGTCGAAGAAGCCCTGGATCTGGCCGGCATGCAGGTCGAGCGTCAGCACGCGGTCGGCGCCGGCGCGGGTGATCATATTGGCGACGAGCTTGGCCGAGATCGGCGTGCRGCCGGAGGCGCGGCGGTCCTGCCTGGCGTAGCCRAAATAGGGGATGACCGCCGTGATGCGCCGGGCCGAGGAGCGCATGAAGGCGTCGATCATGATGAGAAGTTCCATCAGGTGATCGTTGGTCGGATAGGAGGTCGACTGCAGGATGAAGACATCCTCGCCGCGCACGTTTTCCTGGATCTCGACGAAGATCTCCTGATCGGCGAAGCGCCGGACACTGGCCTTCCMCAGCGGGATGTTGAGATAGCGAGCGACCGCTTCGGCCAGCACCCTGTTGGAATTGCCCGCGAAAAGCTTCATGCACCGTTCCTGGTGAAGTATGGAGAGACAGAACAGACTCTCATGAGCCTTTTATGCGGGCTTTTAGCGGCCCGCGCCGGTATTGYAAGCCTCGTAATCGGGAATCCTTCGCCAAGGCRCAACAAAGGTCTGGGCATCGCGGGCCGATTAGCCGGCGCCGCCACTGCCGAGCCAAGCGGTGAACTGGTCGATCGTCTGATCGGCGATCGCTTGCATGGTCGCGGGCGCCACAGTCGGCCAGCCCTCGCCGCTGCCGACGGAAGGCGCCTTCTGCTGGCCATTGATGCGATGCAGGCGGTTGCCCGACGTGTCGTAGATGTCCCAGACGTAAATGACGGTGGTGTCCTYGCCTTCGGACATGGTCGAGAAATAGCCCTTCAACACATGCGTCGCCGTCTGGTCCGCACTGCCGACAAGCGTTACGCCGCRCTGCTTGGCGCGCGCCTGCAGTTCGGCCGTCAGTGGCGCGGCGGCCTCCACCGAGGCGCCGACAATCGGCGCCACCTGCAGCCGGGTTTTGGCGATGGCGGCGGTCTGGGYCGGCGTGGCGGGCGTCGAAGCCGCCGGCGCGGTCGTGGTCGGAGATGCGCCGGCGGATGTGCTCTGGGTAGCGGACTGCGCCGAAGTTGCCGGCGGGGTGATCGCCGAAGGCTCCAGCACGTCCTTGGCATTGGTGCAGGCGGTGAGCGCCAGCGCCGCAAGCAATGACACGGTCGTCACCTGCGATCGTCTCATTTGCCCGAAAACTCCCTGGTCGCGAACGCCCCGCGTGAACCAACCATCATGGATTCACTGTACGATCAAGTCGAGATCATGGCGGGACAGCGGCTTCGGCGCCGATTCCGTTGTAAGGTATGTGCGGCCTAGCGTCATCGCGGTCTCGGTTTCGGAATCCATGATGATCATGTGGGCGAATAGTGTCATGTTGGGGGCGATCGGCTCCGGATTGCCCTGGTAGAACATCGGCATGTCCATCCAGGACGGCGTGAAGCGGGCGCCAACCGAGTAGCCGCAGGCATTCAGCCGGTGCTTGGTCAGGTTGTGCGCCTCGAGCGTGCGGGCATGCGCATCGAAGACGTCGCCGAAGGTGTTGCCGGGCGTCATCGCCTTCTCGACCGCAAGCAGGGCCGCACGCGCAGCGTCGAACAATTCCTGATGGCGCTTCGAGACCTTGCCGGTCAGCACGGTACGCATCATCGGGGCGTGGTAGTGATGGAAGACGCCCGCCCATTCAAGCGTCAGCTGGTCGTTCTTGGTAAGCTTGCGGCGTCCGGCCTTGTAGCGGCACAGCAGGGCATCGGTGCCCGAGCCGATGATGAACTCGTTGGCGGGATAGTCGCCGCCGCCGGCAAAGATCGCCCCTTGCATGGCGGCAAGGATCAGCGCCTCGTCGCCGCCCTGCTTGATCAGCGGCAGCGCGGCATCGAGCGCATCGTCGGAGAGGCTTGCAGCTCTCTCCGCCTTGGTGATCTCGGCCGGGCTCTTGAAAAGGCGCAGGCGGCCAACGATTCCGGAAGCATCGGCGATCTGCCCGAAGGTCTGYAACTGCTCATCCACGCGGCGGCCATTGAAGGCGGTCAGGCCATGCGTGTCGTATTCAACGCCGATGCGGGCGCCGAGCAAGTCGAGGTCGTTGAGCAGGTTGCGCAGGTCGATCGCCGGATTGGAGCCGTCGCGATCCGTCCACAGCACGATGTTTTCGATGATAGAGGTATGGCGCGCCTGTCTCAAATCGGCCGAGCGGGTGAGCAGCACCATCGAGCCGTCGGCCTTCACCACCAGGCACTGGAAGAAGCAGAAGCCGAAGGTGTCGTAGCCGGTCAGCCAATACATGCTCTCCTGCGCGAACAGCAGCACGGCGTCGAGCTTCTTCTCGGCCATCTCGATCAGCAGCCGATCGCGCCGCGCGTCGAATTCCGAACGGTCGAAATGCAGCGCCATTATTCTTTCTCCAGAACGATTGCCGAAACCTGGCGTCCGTAATCCCCTTCCTTGCGGTGGGTGGTGCGCCGGTAGGAATAGAAAAGATCTTCTTCCGCGTAGGTGCAGCGGCCGAGCCCCTCGGCGGTCACGCCGGCGCCCCGCAGCCGGTCGACCGTATATTGGTTGAGGTCGAACATCGAGTGGCCAGAATTCACCGACGGCCTGAAATAGCGTTGATTGTCGGCGTCGGCCTGGACGAAGCGAGCGACGAATTCCGGTCCGACCTCGTAATTGTCGGGACCGATGGAGGGGCCGAGCACCGCGACGATGCGCTCCCGGCGGGCGCCGAGACCTTCCATCGCGGCAATGGTGTTTTCGAGCACGCCGGTGAAGGCGCCTTTCCAGCCGGCATGTGCCGCGCCGATGACGCGGGCCTCGGCGTCGGCGAACAGCACCGGGCCRCAATCGGCCGTCGAGGCGCCGACGGCGATGCCCGGCCGGTCGGTGACGATGGCATCGGCCTTGGGGCGAGGGTTTGAAAAAGGCTCCCTGGCGATGACGACATCGGGGGAATGGACCTGATGCGCGGTCAGCAGATGATCCGCCGGGACGCCCATCCAGTCGGCGACGCGGCGTCGGTTCTCGGCCACCAGCCTCTGATCGTCATTGGAGCCGGTGCCGATGTTGAGACCCTGGTAGATGCCACCGGAGACGCCGCCGATGCGGGTGAAATAGCCGTGGCGTATGCCTTGTGCCTTCTCCAGGAGAGGTGAGCGTACTGGATCGGGTTTGGTCTGACTTAGCATGGATGGGTTTGTTGTCCGCGTGGGCGATTTCGTCAAGGTGATGTTCGGGCGAGTGGGCGACGTTCGGCTTGCCTGGCCAGCTTGCACGGGTTGCCGGCCGATGTCAGCCCGATTTCGCCGCCGGCGTGATCTTCATCACCTTGAAGAGCTTGCCCATTTGATCGGGGCCGGCGAGGCGCTCGACCGCGTCGGAGATAGCCTGCCGCGCGTCGTCATCGGCCTTGGCGCCGAGTGCGCCGGCGCGCTCTATCAGGCCCATGCCGACCAGGAACTCGCCTTGCGTGGTCAGTTCCGCTTCGAGGCCGTGCGTCCGCGCGCTAGCGGCCAGGGCCGCGAAGTCGACATGGGCGGTGAGATCGGCCTCGCCGGGATTGGCCAGCACATCTTCGTGAACGTGCCTGCGCAAGGCCTGCAATGTGTCGCCGATGCCAGGCTGAAGATGGCCATAGTCGATGAAGAGCCCGGCGCCGCCGTGGCCGGCGATGCGCTCGGCGATCGCCGACATCAGCGCCGCGCGGGCCGGCGCGACCTCGGCAATCGCGCCTTGCGGCRCATCTGCCGCGCCGGCCGGTAGCAGCGCCGGGTCGACGGAACCCGCGCCGGCGAAGAAATGGAGATTGTCAGCGTCGTCGAGGCCGACCATGCGCTCGCGCCAGCCGGTGCCGACATGGACGAACTGGCGGATCGGCACCGCGTCGAACAACTCGTTGCCGACGATGAAGAGCGGCTGTTTCGGCAGCGTGTCGATGCTCTGGTGCCAGGTCAGGCTTGCGCTCTGGCCGGCAAATGTCTCTTTCTGGACTTCCGTCAGGCGCGGGCTGGTCTCGATCATGGCAAAGGAAGCGCCGGCGGCGAGTGYCGGATCGAGCCGCGACCAACTGCGCAGCATGTCCTTCATCAATGTGCCGCGCCCGGGACCGATTTCGRCGAAGGTCACGGGGAGGGGCCGGCCGGCGCCCTGCCAGGCCTGGTAAAGCCAGACGGCGACAAGCTCGCCGAACATCTGGCTGATCTCCGGCGCGGTCACGAAATCGCCGGCGGCGCCGAAGGGCTCGCGTGTCGTGTAGTAACCGTCTTCAGGGTCGAACAGGCAGAGCGCCATATATTCGCTGACCGGGATCGGCCCGACGGCGCCGATCAGGCCGATAATGCGCTCCTTCAGCCGGGTCATGTCGCTGGCTTATGCGTCACCGGCTTTGCGGTGGCCATGGCCCAGATGCCGGCGAGCACCATCGGCGAGGACAAGATCATGCCCATGGTCAGCCAACTGGTGCCGAGYAGGTAGCCGAGCTGCTGGTCCGGCTCGYGGAAGAATTCGACGAAGATGCRTGACAGGCCATAGCCGCAGATGAAGGCACCGCCGACGAAGYGGGGCGTCTTTAGCTTCAGCCGCGAATGGGTGAGGAAGCGCAGCACCAGGAATAGCACGAGGCCTTCGAGCAGCGCCTCGTAGATCTGGCTGGGATGYCGGTTAAATGGGCCGCCATTGGGGAATTCGATCGCCCAGGGCACGTTCGTAGGCCTTCCCCAAAGCTCCGAATTGATGAAATTGGCGATGCGCACCAGCCCGAGACCGACCGGCACGCCTGCCGCGACGACGTCGAACAGCGTCCAGGTGTGGATGCCGCGCTTGAGCGAAAACAGGGTCATGGCGAGGATAACGCCGAGCAGTCCGCCGTGGAACGACATGCCGCCTTGCCAGACGGCGAAGATGTCGAGCGGATGCGCGATGTAGCGCGGCAAGTCGTAGAAGAGCACGTAGCCGGTTCGCCCGCCGAGCACCACGCCGATCGCTGCCCAGACGATGAAATCGTCGAGGTCCTCGGGCTTCATCGGCAGATGGCCGTCCGGCCACAGGCGGGGGGTGGTGACAAGCCGCCTGCCGTACCACCAGGCAAAGAGAATGCCGATGATATAGCCGACGCCATACCAATGCACCGCCAGCGGTCCGATATGGAAGATCACCGGATCGATGTTGGGGAAGGGCAGGGAGGCCAGCGGCAGCAGGAAATATTCGCTCAACGGGATCTCCCGGTTGCGGTCGTCTATCGGGCGCGGACCATGCGGCAGGGTTTTGGCGGGGTCAAGGCAAAGCGGCGGGCCACGGGCAAGTGACCTCGCCCTGTCAGGTCCCGGGAAATAGAAGCTGCTCGTAGTCCATCGCTCCGTGCAGGACGTGCAGGATTTCAACTGTATCGGCGCTGGCGCGGAAGAAAATCAGATAGCTGCCGTGGACCCGGCGCCGAATCCCGGAAGATCGATGGYGAGGAATCAAAGGACAACGCTCCGGCATCGTGCGCAGTTCGATGCAAGCGTTGCGTAGTTCCTGAATGAAGGTCACGGCCCGAAGCGGGTTGTCGCTGGCAATGTGGTCTGCGATAGCCTCAAGGTCCGCCTCGGCCTGCGCGGCAAAGACAAGCCGGCTCACCCGTTCCTCTTAGCCATTGCCTTGTATTTGGCTTCCAGACGATCAAGCACATCCTCGGCTGGCTTTATTCGTCCCTCGTCGGCATCGGCCATACCTTTCGCGAGTGCAGCGTCAAGGGCGGCAAGGCGCTTCTCTCGTTCTTCGACAAGGCGAACGCCTTCGCGCAGCACTTCGCTTTTTGAATTGTAGCGGCCGGAATTGACGAGCCGGTTCACGACATCTTCCAGCCGATGGCCCAAATCTGCGCTTATAGCCATGATGTGCTCCTTGAGTTCCACCTCATAATAATAGTTATTGGATTGATGGACCAGTAGGGCGCTATGTCCGCATTGGATGCGCTTGCAATCCGCAGCTCTCGCCACTACGTCAAAATGAGCAAGCGAGGATTTGCCATGTCCACCGGAACGAACCGCATTCTCGACGAATTCGCCAAGCTGATGACGGACGCCGCGGGCGCCGCCCAGGGCGTGCGGCGCGAGATGGAGACAGCTTTCCGCAGCCAGGCCGAGCGCCTGCTCAACTCCATGGATGTGGTGCAGCGCGAGGAGTTCGAGGCCGCGCGCGAGATGGCCGTCAAGGCGCGGGAAGACAACATCCAGCTTGCGGTGCGCGTCGAAGCGCTCGAGGCGAAGCTCGCCGAATTGACCGGACAGACCGCGCCGGCGGGTGCGGCGAAGCCCAGATCAAAAAAATAATCGTAAACTTTTCCACAAAGCGCGATCCGAAAAATCGCTTTGCCGTGAATCGCTTACCGGCATTGCATGAATCTTTTTGACAGCGCCTTTCCACATGCGAATGACGCAGTGCGAAAAATTGGGCTGTTCAGGCGACTCCCGATCAATAGACTGAATTTGTTGCATGATTCGAAGCAGGGTCATGCGCCGGGCGGTGGGGTCCGGTTGGGGTCTTTGCGTTTGGAAAGCCCCGGCCGTCCGAGTTCTAGACAAGATTGTTCGTTGTGCGTGCCATCTCTCGCGGAGCGTGTGGCGGCGCTCTCAGAACGACAGGAAGCATTCATGGAACTCCTCGAACTCGAATTATCCCGCGAAATCCACCCGGTGGATGTTATCGAGCAGGTGGCCCACAACAACGATTGGTCCTTCGAGCGCGCCGGCGACGACGAAATCTCGATTTCGGTGACCGGCAACTGGACCGACTATCATGTCTCATTCTCCTGGATGGAGGATTTCGAGGCGCTGCATCTGGCTTGTGCGTTCGACATCAAGGTGCCGGAAACGCGGGCGCTCGAAGTGATGCGGCTGCTGTCGCTGATCAACGAACAGATGTTGTTCGGCCATTTCGACCTGTGGGAGCAGGAGGGCGCGATCATGTTCCGCCAGTCGCTGTTGCTTGCCGGCGGGGTCGAGCCGTCGAGCCAGCAGGTCGAGGTRCTCCTGTCTTCGGCGCTCGAAGCCTGCGAATGCTATTTCCAGGCCTTCCAGTTCGTCGTCTGGTCGGGTACGTCAGCAAAGGACGCGCTGTCCAGCGTGCTCTTTGAGACCCATGGAACCGCCTGAACGAAGCCGACATCATCGATGAGTTCCAGTAGCGAGCGCAAGCCCGAGATCAGCTTCGCCGATTTCGACCGTGTCGACATCCGTGCCGGTACGATCGTCGAGGCCGAGCCGTTCCCGGAGGCGCGCAAGCCGGCGATCAAGCTGAAGATCGATTTCGGCCCGGTGATCGGGGTGAAGAAATCGTCGGCGCAGATCACCAAATACTATGCGCCGGAAACGCTGATTGGGCGGCAGGTCTTCGCGGTGGTGAACTTCCCGCCGCGCCAGATCGGTCCCTTCATGTCGGAAGTACTGACGCTCGGCTTTCCGGATGAGGAAGGCGCCGTGGTGCTCGGCGCCATCGAGCGCAAGGTGCCGGACGGCGGGCGTCTCTTTTAGCTTTTCGTCATCCACGGGCGGAGCGGGAGTGAAGCGGACGCGCAGACCCGAGGATCCATGCCGTTACGTCGGCCGAAGATTGCTGACGGCCCAGAACGGCGCCTAGCTCCTTGCCTGTTCCATTGAGCATGGTCGCTCCGCCGCCGCCTCGATGGTGCATATTCTCGGCCGCAGCGAATGAATACAGGTCACGGCATGGATCCTCAGGTCTGCGCGCCGGCTTCGCCGCCGCTTCGCCCGTGGATGACGAATGCAGGTGCCAAGCCTGCAGCTTGCGTCCTGCCCAGCGCTTCCTCGACCACGTCGAGGAACATTTCTGCGCAGGCCTTCCAACTGTAGCGCATGGCGCGCTGGCGCGCCTCCGCGCGGTCGATGTGAAGCGCCTTGAGCGCGGCCTCGCCCAGATTCTCGGAAACCGCCCCGCCGACGCCGTCGCCGACGATGTCGATCGGCCCCGTAACCGGATAGGCTGCCACCGGCGTGCCGCTGGCCAATGCCTCGATGATGACGTTGCCGAAGGTATCGGTGCGGCTCGGGAAGACGAAGACGTCGGCCGATGCGTAGATTTCCGCCAGTTCGTCGTTCGGGCGATGGCCGAGGAAATGCGCGCTGGGGTAGCGGGCCCGGAGCTTTGCCAACTCCGGCCCCTCGCCGACGACCACCTTGCTGCCGGGAAGGTCGAGATCGAGGAAGGCGGTCAGGTTCTTTTCGATCGCGACGCGGCCGACGCATAGGAAGACAGGGCGCGGGAAGCTCGTGTCCTTGCGCTTTTCCGGCCGGAAATGATCGATGTCGACGCCGCGCGTCCAGGGCCGCAGCTTGTTGAAGCCGCGCGCGGCGAGGTCGTCCGCCAGTGACTGGGTGGCGACAAGCGTGCCCTGGCCGGAATTGTGGAAGTCGCGCAGCCAGTTGTAGGCCCAGATCTCGGGTACCGGCAGGCGGGCGCTGAGATATTCCGGAAAGCGCGTGTGATAGCTGGTGGTGAAGGGACGGCCGGCCTTGCGGCAATAGCGGCGCGCCATGATGCCCAGTGGGCCTTCGGTGACGATGTGGATATGGTCGGCTTTGCGAGCATCGATCAGCCGGGCGACATGGCGGGGGGTGGTCAACGCCAGGCGGATGTCCGGATAGGTCGGCAACGGCAAGGTGCGGAAGATGTTCGGCGTCAGGAAATCGACGTGGACGTCGAAGGATTTCAAGGTCTCGGTAAGCCGCTCCAGCGTGTGGACCACACCGTTGACCTGCGGCCGCCATGCATCGGTGACCATCAGGATGCGCATGGCGATCCTTGGGCGAGGTTCGCGAGCGCGCCCGCGCAGTGGCGGAACGGCGTCCAGGCAGCAGCTCGCGCTTCGCTCCAGCGCACCCGGGCAGGCACTGGATCGAAGCGGGGCGGCAGGGCCGAATCGATAAAGGTCGCGCGCTTCATGCGCGCTCTTGACCATGGTTTCATGACGGGCGCATGAACCCCGTCCTCTCCCGATTTCTAGGCAGGAACCTGAATCACGGCGCGCAGGCCGCCGAGCGGGCTGTCTTCGAGGCTGATGTCGCCGCCGTGGCTGCGGGCGATGTCGCGGGCGATCGACAGGCCGAGGCCGGTACCGGTGGCATCGAGGTTGCGCGCCTCGTCGAGGCGCAGGAACGGCTTGAACACCTCCTCGCGCTTGTTGGGCGCGATGCCCGGACCGTCGTCATCGATGGTCACGGTCAGCGAGCCGCCGCCATGGTCGGCATGGACCTCGACCGTCTTGGCATAGCGGAAGGCGTTACCGATGACGTTGGACATCAGCCTGGCAAAGGCGTTCGGCCGCACATGGACGGTTGGATCGCCGGTCAGCGCGGTCGACAGCTTGCATTTGCGCAGTCGCGCTTCCTCGCCGAGCTTCTGGAAATAGGCATCGAGATCGAAGCGGCCTGTGTCTTCAGCGGCTTCGCCGCGGGCGAAGGAGAGATAGCCTTCCAGCATCGACTGCATGTCGTCGATGTCCTGGTTGAGCGCGGCCTTGGTCTCGGATTTGCCGCCGGCTAGCGCCAGCTGCAGCTTGAAGCGGGTGAGGATGGTCCTCAGGTCATGGCTGACGCCRGTCAGCATGGCGGTGCGCTGTTCGATCTGACGCTCGATGCGCTCGCGCATCTGGATGAAGGCAAAGCCGGCGCGGCGAACTTCCTCCGCGCCGCGCGGACGAAAATCGCGCGGCATCGGCCGGCCCTTGCCAAAGCTCTCGGCGGCCTCGGCCAGCGTCAGGATCGGCCGGATCTGGTTGCGCAGGAAGGGAATGGCGATCATCAAAAGCACCAGCGAGGTGCCGACCATCCAGATCAGGAAAATATGGGTGTTCGAGGCATAGGCCTGGCTGCGGCGCACGAAGACCCGCAAGACCTTGCCTTCGAGCTGGACGCGGACCTCGACGATATTGGAGTTGCCGACAGTGTCGATCCAGAAGGGACGGTTGATCTGTCTGGTGATCTCCGACGACAGCGCCGTGTCGAGGATGGAGAAGAACGGCTTCGGCCCGGGGGGCGGCAGGGGATCGGGCGGCAGAAGATCCACTTTCAACTGCATGCGGTCCTGGGCGATGCGGATGATGTTGGCGTAGTCGGCGTCGTGCGGATAGGTCTCCATCATGTCGATGATGGCAGCGATGTCGGCAATGGTCGCCTGCGAAAGGCGCTGGGTTACCGTCTGCCAGTGGCGCTCCATGAAGACGAAGGCGACGACCGACTGCAACAGGATCATCGGCGCGATGACGATGATGAGGGAGCGCGCATAAAGCCGCTTCGGCATGTAGAGGGCCACTGTGCGCCAGAACCGGTTCCAGGCGCGCGGCATCGCCTTCAGCGTCCGCATCGCGAGATCGCCGAGGCCGCCGTTTGGCTTTTCCAGTTGCGTGGTCGCCATTCGCCCTTCCGCTCGTCGACGRCCGTTCAGCAAAAGACCGTCGAGAGCATGTTATTCCACGCTGAGCCGATACCCAATACCGCGAACGGTCTGCAGCCATACCGGATTGGACGGATCGCGCTCGATCTTGCGGCGCAGCCGGTTGATCTGGACATCGATCGTACGCTCGCCGACATCCGACTCGTCGCCGACAAGTTCGTGCCGCGGTATGGTTTCGCCAGCGCGCGCCGCGAAGATTGCCAGGATCTCCTGCTCACGGTCGGTCAGCTTCAGCGCCTCGCCGCCACGCTTCAATTCGCGCTTGGCGATCTGGAACGTGTAGGGGCCGAAGACGAGCTGCTCGACCTTGGGCGTTGCCGCCGGCCCGCCGCGGCGCAAGATGTTGTTGATGCGCAGGATCAGCTCACGCGGGTCGAAGGGCTTCGGCAGATAGTCGTCGGCGCCGGCCTCCAGCCCGGTGATGCGGCTGTCGGTTTCCGACAGCGCCGTCAGCATCAGGATCGGCACGTTCTTCTCGGCCCGCAGCGCCTTGGTGAGGTCGACGCCGGTTTCGCCGGGCATCATGACGTCGAGCACGAGCAGGTCGAAGTCGAGCCCCGCAAGCTTGCGCCGGGCCTCGCCGGAATTGCCGGCGACAGTGACGCGAAAGCCGTTTTCGGACAGGTACTGCTTGAGCAGATTGCGGATGCGGGTGTCGTCATCGACCACCAGCAGATGCGGCGCATCATCGTCGGGYGCCGCCGGATGATCAACCTTCTCAGTGGTCTCCATTCTTCTTCCCCRATGTTTGCGCAGGCACAATGTCGATCTGCGCTCTTAGTTCCGGATTGACCATCGCCTCGAGGAATCTTTCAATCGAGGCGCGGTCGGTGGTTCCGGAGTCTTCCAATGCAGCACGGATGCGGCGCGACTGTGGCCGTGCCAGCGCCAACGCCAACGCGCGACCCTTGGCCGTTGGATAGAGTTCGCGCTGGCGGCGGTCGCGCGGGCCTTGCAACTGGACGATATGGTCGGTGTCGATCAGCTGTTTCAGCACCCGCGCCAGGCTCTGCTTGGTGATCTTCAGCACGTCGAGCAGCTCGGCGACCGTCAGGCCGGGCCTGCGGTTGACGAAATGCAGCACGCGATGATGGGCGCGGCCGAAGCCGTAATCGGCTAGGATCTGGTCGGGATCGGAGGTGAAGTCGCGATAAGCGAAGAAAAACAACTCGATGATGGCAAAGTCGATGCCGTCCTCATCGGTGATCGCCGTCCTGATCGGTTTCCCGGCTGCGGTGTTTCGATCCGTCATCGTTTCTCCATGCGAGGCGGGGAGATTATGTCAGCACTGTTGACGTAATTTCCCGGCAATGGTAATTTTTGACAAGCTTTTCGGCGGATTGCGAACGAAAAGGCAAGTGGGAGCGGTTTTTCCGGAACTTCCTGAGTTTGCCAGGGATTGAATATCCGCCTACGCTTTCAAGCACCGGCCGGCGTTTCGGACCCCCCTGTGGCGGGGGCCGAAATGAAAGGCCATATGACATAACGATTTGCGGRGCTAGCACCCGCGGGAGGTTCCCATGGCATCCGTTCCCTTCGATCAACTGGACGGCTTCATCTGGATGAACGGCGAGTTCGTCAAATGGGGCGACGCCAAGATCCACGTGCTGACCCACGGCCTTCACTATGCCAGTGCCGTCTTCGAGGGCGAGCGCGCCTATGGCGGCCAGATCTTCAAGCTGACCGAGCACAATGAGCGCCTGCACGAATCGGCGCGCCTCTTGGGCTTCAAGATTCCCTATTCGGTCGCGGAGATCGACGACGCCTGCCGCGAGCTCCTGAAGAAGCAGGGTTTCCAGGACGCCTATGTGCGCCCGATCGCCTGGCGCGGCAGCGAGCAGATGGGCGTCTCGGCGCAGAACAACCGCATCAACTGCGCCATCGCCATCTGGCAGTGGCCGAGCTATTTCGATCCGGCGCAGAAGCTGAAGGGCATCCGTCTCGACATCGCTGAATGGYGCCGGCCCGACCCGCGCACCGAGCCGTCCAAGTCGAAGGCCGCCGGCCTCTACATGATCTGCACCCTGTCCAAGCATGCCGCTGAGGCCAAGGGCTACGCAGACGCCATGATGCTCGACTGGCGCGGCCAGGTGGCGGAAGCCACCGGCRCCAATATCTTCTTCGTCAAGGACGGCAAGATCCATACGCCGACGCCCGACTGCTTCCTCGACGGCATCACCCGCCGCACGGTGATCGGCTTGGCCAAGGACCGTGGTTTCGAGGTGGTCGAGCGCGCCATCATGCCGGAAGAGCTCGAAGGCTTCGAGCAGTGCTTCCTTACCGRCACGGCGGCCGAAGTCACGCCGGTTTCGGAGATCGGTCCTTACCGATTCGAGGTCGGCGAGATCGCCAAGACTTTGATGAACGACTATTCTGCTGCAGTGCAACCAAAGCACGCCATTGCCGCAGAATAACGATAGTCACAGCTTTTTTGTCCAATAGGGGGCGGTTTTCGAGCCGCCCTTTTTATTTGAGCGCCCGCGCATTTGACTTTCGAACAATTCGGCGTCTCATGATTGGCGTCGGCCCGAGGAGGCTGGCGGCTATAGAGGGACAAGGTACATGGATACGAACACGCTCGTTGCTATCATTGTACAAGTGATTGCGGGTGTTATCGGTGGTCAGGCAGTCGGCGCGGCGCTGAAGCAGGCAGCAATGGGCCAGCTGACCAAAATCCTTGGAGGCGCAATCGGCGGCGTTGGCGGCGCTGCCATTCTGGGTAGCCTGCTCGGCGGCGGCACGCTCGATCCCGCGGCAGCGGCGGCAGCGGCCGGCGGCATGGGAAGTGCGTTCAACCTGCCTAACCTCGCGGGCGGCGTAGGCGGTGGCGCCATCCTGACCGGCATCATCGGCGCGGTCATGAACGCGATGAAAAAATAGGCTCAGCAAATATTTCGGGCGTCCCATGGGCGGCTACGGCCGCCCATTTCATTTTCGTGCTCCATTTGCTCCGGCTGACGGTGGACGCGGTCGGCCATGCTCTCTACATCAGGGCGACACTTCGAAAGGAAAACCATGGGTCAGCTCAATGCCGRCATCGTGCCAGTCACGCCCTTCCAGCAGAACTGMGCCATCCTGTTCGACATGAATGACAGGAACGGCGTCGTCGTCGATCCCGGCGGYGATGTCGACAAGATACTGGCGGCGCTCAAGGACAATGCGATCACGACGGAGGCAATCTGGATCACCCACGGCMATATCGACCATGCCGGCGGCGCGATGGATCTGAAGGATGCGCTGGGTGTCGATATCATTGGCCCGCACGAGGCCGATCGGCCGCTGCTTGCCAATGTCGAGAACCAGGCCAGGCGTTTCGGCCTTGCCGATCCGGTGCGAAATTGCGTGCCGGATCGTTTCCTCCGCGAAGGCGACTCGGTGTCGTTCGGAGAGCAYGTGTTCGAGGTGCTGCATTGTCCGGGGCACGCGCCGGGCCATGTCGTCTACTACAACCGCGCTGCCAAGTTCGCCCATGTCGGCGACGTGCTGTTTCGCGGCTCGATCGGCCGCACGGATCTGCCGGGCGGCGATCACGCCGCGCTTATCGCATCGATCAAGGACAAGCTGCTGCCGCTCGGCGACGATATCGGCTTCATCTGCGGCCACGGTCCCGGCGGCCGCTTCGGCGAAGAACGCCGGACGAACCCGTTCCTGGTCTGAAGCGCGCCGCGCTGGAAAGACTTCAAGCGAAGCGCACTAAAGTGTTTTGATGCCTGTCGTTCCCCCAAAACCGCTGCGCACGTTTGGGCGACATGCATCAAGAATCTCAACACAAGCTCGGCGCCAGCAGTCATACCAAAGCAAACGCGCCGCTGATCAGCGGCGCGTTTGCCTGGGCAGGGAAGCCTAAGTTCTTTTAGTTGGCGACGCAGAAATGCTGCTCGCCGTCACTGCCAATGAAAGTGCCGGTGCGGTAGTTGAAGGTGCGGTAGCGGTCCGAGCAGTACTCGTACCAGGCGCGGGTCCACGGCTCGGCATAGCGATCGGCATAGACGACCCGAGGCTGGACGTAATAGCGGCGCACGGGCGGGTCGACATAATAGCCGTCGTCATAGGTTGGCTCGTAATACGTCGGCCCGGGGTTGCTGAGCGCACTGCCGATCAGGGCGCCTGCAGCGAGGCCGACAACGCCGGCGGCGAGGGCGTCGCCGCGGTGATGATGGCGCCAGCGCCAGTCGTCGGCATTGGCCGCGGAGAAGGTGGCCAAAGTCGTCGCGGCAATGCCCGCGGTCAGGATGGCGGTCTTGAGAATTCGGTTCATTTTCGGTCTCCTTCGCGCCGGCCCGCGTGTTCTTCAGGGATGCGGATCGGCTTTAGCAAAGGTTAATAGAAGACCGTGGCTGAACGGAGGCTGAACGGAATCCGACTCTACGATTTCATTGCCAAAACGAAGCCCTGCACTGGGCGGGAGCGCTCCCCGCCTGCTCGATCTCCGCCCGATCTGACTGAGCCGGCTTAGCCGACTATCAGATTGACGGCCTTCGGCCCCTTGCCGCGCTTGTCCGGCTCGGTGTCGAATGTCACTTTCTGCCCATCCTCAAGACCGGGAAGGCCCGACGCCTGCACGGCCGAAATATGGACGAAGACATCCTTCGCGCCATCGTCGGGCGTGATGAAGCCGAAGCCCTTGGCATGGTTGAAGAATTTGACGGTGCCGGTCTGCGGCATGGGAAACTCCTTTGATCCCATCAAGTCAGTCTCGGGCCGGCAAACTGCCCGAGAGGAAATTTGTCCTTTATTTTAGCGTTATCGGCAAGAGAAAGTTTCGCCTGCCAATGCCGCCATTTGCCGGACAAAAAAGGGCGCAACCGTTCCGTCGCGCCCTCGAAAACTGAAGCTTCACTAGAAGCCTATTCATGAAATCCTGCCACGCCATTCGACAGCAGAGGACAGGTGCGCTCCGCCTGCTCAAGCCGCGCGGAGATTGRCCGCCTTCGGGCCTTTGCCCATACGGTCCGGCTCGACGTCGAAGGTGACCTTCTGGCCATCGACGAGCGTGCGCAGGCCGGAGGCCTCGATCGCGGAGATGTGGACAAACACATCCTTGGCGCCGCCGTCGGGCGTGATGAAGCCGAAGCCTTTGGTGGCGTTGAAGAACTTTACGGTGCCGGTCTGGGCCATGGGGAAACTCCTTCACCCCTATCAGTCTCGTGGGCTTGCCCGCTGCCTGGCGCCTCGGGCTCGTCCCGGTGTTTTCTTCGGCTGTCATGCATTCGCGCACGGTCAAAGCCCCCGCCGAAAAACGGGGCCGTCAGATATTCACACTATCGGGGAAGGGTCGTCCAAAACGTGCCGCTCTCCGGGTCGCAAATGCCCGAACAGCAAATTTATTACACGGAAACGTGATGGTTGCAAGACAGCGTCGCGGGCGGCCCTCGGCGCGTCCGACGCAGGGGCACTCGATAGACTTCGCATCGCCACCGGTCATCGGCCAGCGAAGTGTCAGGCATGGGCCAGTGACAAGGCGCTTTGTCGTTGCCGCCGAAACAATACACAAACCAGGGTTGCCTCTGATGCCGGCATGGCGAGGATGCGTGAGCTGACCAGTCTCGGTGGTCAGAAGGGGCCAAGCGAATTCTTGCGGCAATCGTTTCGCCAACGGCCGTGCTGAACGAGGCAAGCCTCGCGTTCCGCCCCACGCTTGCATCTCCCGCCCGCTTGGCTTAGGTCGGGCAAGCGGACAAACACGGCAGGTTTCCCATTAACAGAGATCAGAGAAGAGCGGCGGGCGCGAGTGGCAAGGCCGGTTCGGCGAGCCCGCTCGATCCCTATGTGCAGCGGGCACTGCAACTGCATCAGGCGGGGCGCCGCCAGGAAGCCGAGTCCATCTACCAGCAGGTGCTGGCGCAGCAGCCGAACCATGCCGCGGCACTRCACTTCCTCGGGCTTCTGCTACATCAGACCGGCCGCAGCGATGAGGGGCTCGACCTCATTGAGCAGTCGGTGACGCTGCAGCCGAGGAACGCCGATTTCCTCAACAATATGGGCACGGTCATGCGCGACCTCGGCCGCGTCGCCGCCGCCGTCGATTTCTTCCGCGGCGCGGTGGACATCCGGCCGGACCAATTGGCAGCGCGCGACAATCTCGGCTCGTCGCTGAAGCAGCTCGGCCAGTTCGAGGGCGCCGAGGAGATCTACCGCGGCACGATCGGCCGCAACCCGTTCCATGTCCGCGCCCGCATCGGCCTTGCCGAAACGCTGCAGGAAGCTGGGCGGCTGGACGAGGCGATTGCGCTTTTCCGCGAGTCGCTGTCGATCCGGCCCAAGGATGCGGAACTGCTCTATGGGCTCGGTGTCGCCATGATGGAGAAGGGCAAGCTCGCCGAGGCGGCCGATCTCGCGCGCCAGGCGGTGGCGATCGCTCCTGCCATGGCGAAGGCCTGGCTTTTGCTGTCGCAGGTCAAGCGCCAGACCGAGCGCGATGGCGAGTTTRCCGGCATGGAGGCCGAGCACGCCAAGGCGCCGCAGGACAGCCTCGCGCGCATGCAGCTTTCCTTCGGCCTCGGTAAGGCCAATGACGATCTGAAGGACTATGGCCGCGCCTTCGACTATTTTGCCGAGGGCAATGCCATCCGCCGCAAGGGCATCGACTACGATCCCGCCAGGACGCGTGACGAGTTCGCTGCGATGAAGGCGGTCTTCGACAAGGCCTTCTTCGAGAGGCACAGGCCGAGCGACATTTCCGACGATACGCCGATCTTCGTCGTCGGCATGCCGCGTTCCGGCACGACGCTGGTCGAGCAGATCATCGCCAGCCATCCTCAAGTCTACGGCGCCGGTGAGCTCAGCATCCTGAAGACGGCGGTCGGCAAGYAGTTTCCCATGAGCATGCCGGGCGGCTTTCCCTGGGGAATTGCCGACATGCCGGACAAGGCCWTTGCCGAGGCGGGGCAGGCCTATCTCGACATGCTGCACGCCCGCTATCCGGGCTTCCGCCATGTCACCGACAAGATGCCGGGCAACTTCCTTCTGGTCGGCTTTCTGCACATGATGCTGCCGAAGGCGAAAATCGTGCATTGCGCGCGCGACGCGGCAGCCACGTGCCTCTCGATCTTCAAGGTGCATTTCCGCGGCGACAGCCACCGCTATGGCTATGATCTCGGCGAGCTCGCCGATTTCCATAATCTCTATACGGACATCATGGCGCATTGGCGCAAGGTGCTGCCGGGCGTCGTGCACGATGTGCACTACGAAGATTTCGTCGCCGACCAGGAAGGGCAGACRAGGGCGCTGATGGCGCATCTCGGCCTGCCCTGGGACGACAAGGTGCTGTCGTTCCATGAATCCGATCGGCCGGTGCGCACGGCATCCGCCGCGCAGGTGCGCCAGCCGATGTATCAAGGCTCGGTCGATCTGTGGAAGCGTTATGGGGACCGGCTGAAGCCGCTGCTCGACAAGCTGAATTAGCGCACCGGTCACCAATTCGCCGAAGCGCCCGAACCTCGTCATCCACGGGCGGAGCGGTAGCGAAGCGGACGCGCAGACCCGAGGATCCATGCCGTAACCTCGCGCGAAGAGCAAACACGGCGCAGAACAGAGGTTGTTCTGCACCGCAGTGGCGCCTTCAGGTAACGGCATCGATCCTATGGTCTGCGCCGCGTCGCTTCGCTCCTTGCTCCGCCACAGGATGACGACCTAACGTGCGTTTCGGCCAATCGCAAAGGTAGCAATCTGCCAACCCTGCGCCAGCTCCTCAAAGCTGGATGAACGGCTGGAAGCCGCCGAAGATCATGCGCTTGCCGTCGAACGGCATGRCGGACCAGTCCATCTTGAGACGCTCATCGGCCATCACCTTGGCCATGACCGCGTCGCGGCTCTGCCTCGACTCGTAGACGACCCAGGAGAAGATAACGACCTCATCGTCCTTCGCCTGGACGGCGCGCGGGAACGAGGTCAGCTCGCCATAGGGCACGTCGTCGCCGACGCATTCGACATAGGCGAGCGCGCCATGCTCCATCCAGACGGCGCCGCCGTTCTCAGCCATTTTCTTATATGCATCGAGATTTGCCTTTGGCACGGCAAGCACGAAACCATCGACATAAGACATCGTGAACTCCTTTGCTGAAAAACGAGCGCCGGGTCGGCGGGGATACGACCCGGCGCGGGTGAGCGCGTCATCCGTCGGACGACGCTGCTCGCTAGCGAATTCACTTCACCGGCGCGTTCATCGCCCAGGCGACGCCGAACGGGTCCTTCACCTGGCCCCAGCGGTCGCCCCAGAACATCACCTGCAGCGGCGTGACGACCTCGCAGCCGGCATCCACCGCGCGCTGCCACCAGGCGTCGACGTCGTCGCTGCCGAGATGGAGCTGCAGCGTGTAGCCCTGCGCCGGTTGATGCGGATGGCCGTGCTCGGGATAGGCGTCGCCCAGCATCAGCGTCGAGCCATTGACATAGAGATGGATATGCATGGTGCGGCCTTTGTCGTCCGGCGGGTAGGCAAAGACCTCCTCGGCCCCGAAAGCCTTCTTGTAGAATTCGGCGGCCTTGATGGCGCCGTCGACCTGCAGGTAGGGGGTCAGTCCGCCAAGCACTTTGGCCCGGGGTGGGGTCTGGTCGGTCATTTGCGTGTTCCTCTTCACGGGGTTGATTTGCCCTTGCGATCAAAAAGACGGACGAGGCGACGGCAATCCTACACGGTCGCAGAATTTTTTAGAGCGCCAGACCCGGAAAGCCCCGGGCAACAGGCGGCGATCGATAACAGTCGCCGTGATCGGCTGGCCATTTTCAAATGAGCTTGCTCGAGAAGGTGGYCGTGCGGCGGCCGTTCCGCGTGTCGAGTATTTCCGGAAAGCCGATGTCCTTGCGCAGTTCGGCCGGCAGCGAAAGCAGGATGCGCTCGCTGCGGTAGCGATCGCGCGCCGCCGCGTATTGCGTGGCGATGCGGCCGATGGATGACAGTATCGACATGATGAACTCTCCCTGGTTGATGCCGGCATCATCGTCGGCATCCCAAGGACGGGAGGTGCTGCGGCGACCCGACAGATCGCCGCAATWTTTTCGCGTCCAGACAGCGGGCCTGTAAAGGACCGCCTCTGCAGTGCTCTCAACGCTCCGTTTCGGCCACCGAGCGGAAGAACGCTTCCGGACCGTCGATTTCTGTCAAGCGGCGTTTCTCGACCAGCCAGAAACGGTTGCCGATCGCGCGGATGAAGGAGCGGTCGTGCGAGGCGAGCAGGCAGCTTGCTTGATGCTTCAACAACTCGTCCTCCAGCGCCTCCTGGCCTTCGATGTCGAGATGGTTGGTCGGCTCGTCGAGCAGGTAGAAGTTGGGATTGGCGAGTCTGAGCGCCAGCATCATCAGCCGCGCCTTCTGTCCGCCGGAGAGCGCGCCGATCCTTTTCTCCTGCATCTCGATGGCAACGCCGGCRCCGGCAAGCAGCGAACGCGCCCGCTGTTCCGCGACCTCGAAGCGGCGTGACACCATCGCCAACGGCGTATCGTCGCCGCTGATGCCCGAGAGCGCCTGGTCGCTGTGCCCGAGCACGGTCGACGGCGTCACCTTGACGTTCTCTACCGTCCCGGGCTCGACGATGGCGGTGCGGATCATCGAAATGAAGCGCGACTTGCCGACGCCGTTGCGGCCGAGCAGCACGATGCGGTCGCCCTGGCAGATATGGCGCTTGCCAGTCCTGAACAGCAGCGTTCCGTCGGGCGTTTCGACCGCCGCGTCGTCGAGCGTGATCAGCACCTTGGCATGGGTGCCGCGGTTGGCCAGCCTGATCGCGCCGGCCGAGCGCTCGCGATGCGCGGGCACCGCCGCGTCCTCCAGCTTTTCCGCACGCTCCTTGAGCTGCCTGGTCTTCACCGTCAGCAGGTCGCTGCCGGAGTTGACGCCGATATTGTTGAGCTTGCCGGCCTGCCTGCGCAATTGCTGCGCGACCTTCATGTCGCGCTCGAACCTGCGCGCCGTCGCGGCGTCGACCTCATCGAGCGCCTGCTTGGCGCGCGAGTACGGCAGCGCGAACACCGGCGATTCTTCCGGGCGCAGGAACAGCGTGCGGTTCGTGGTGGCGTCGAGGAAGGCGCGGTCGTGGCTGGCAACGATCACCGGTACTTCACGCGGCAGTGCGTTGAGCCAGGTTTCGAGCTGGCTGATCTTGGCGAGGTCGAGATGGTTGGTCGGCTCGTCGAGCAGAAGCACGTCCGGATCGGTCACCCAGACGCGGGCGATCAGCGCCAGGCGCTGCCAGCCGCCGCTCAAGGCTCGCATCGGCCGGGTGCGCATCTCTTCGGGCACATCGAGCGAGTCGAGAACAACGTCGACGCGCCAGAGCTCGCTGTCGAGCTGCTCTGGCGGCAAGGCGTCGGCAACGACCTGATGGAAGCTGCGATCGCGCAGCGCGTCGGGGACGGATTGCTCGACATGGCCGACGCGCAGGTCGCGCGACAGGGTGATGTCGCCGGTCGTGGCATCCAGTTCGCCGGCCAGGCATTTGAGCAAGGTGGAATTGCCACGGCCGTTGGCGGCGACGATGCCCAGCCGGTCGCCGGCGCCGATGGTGAGGTCAAGCTTGGAGAAGAGCGGCGCACTCATGGTGACGCCGAGGGATTTGAGGCTGATTAACGCCATATCGATATCTCTGGTCTGCCCGGAGGAACTCCGGTTGATGCACTTTGACGGCGCGCCGGCAGGCCATCAGGCCAAACTCAGCGGCACCACGAAGGGCAGACCAAAAATCGAAGCGGGGAAATTCCCGGACCGTCCTGGTCAGCCCTGCAAGCAAGCTCGCAGGGCAAAGACAGGGCCGCGCTGACGGTGGTGACGGAAATACACGCAGCCCTCCTTTCCAGACGTTCGAGTTAGGAAAGTTGGCTACAACACAGATGAGGGAGTGGCAAGGGGCGGGCGACGCTGAAGCTGCCAATCTCCCCCTGTGTGGGGGAGATGTCCGTCAGGACAGAGGGGGGCGCTGTCCTGCCGGACATCTCGAAAGCTGCGGTGAAAGGGCTAATGCCCCGGTCGCCCAGTCTTGCTCGGCCGGCGCTTCTGGCGGCGCTCATCGGCAGGGTCCTCGTAGGAGCCGATGCCGGTGCGTTGACGAACGACTGGTTTGTCATCGCGTTCCTTCGCGCCCCCCTCTGTCCTGCCGGACATCTCCCCCACTTGGGGGGAGATCGGCTGTGGCTTTGCCGGCTTTTTTCCTTCGACGGGCTTTTCCGTTCTCCGCACCGTCATCTCGTCGAGCGAGTTCTTCCTGAACAGGGACTTGGTGCGGTCGCCGGGGATGCCGAAATCGGAGCCATGCGCTTCCTGAGCACTCTGCTTCTTGAACAGCGAGCGCGAGACGGCGCCAGCGGGCGTCGCCATGTCGGTGCCCGGCCCCATGGCGTCGAGCGACGGCTTGGCGAACAGGCCCTTGCGGTCGTCATCGACCGTGCGGTGGGCCACACGGCCCTTGTTGTGCCTACCCTTCTCGCGACCGGAGACCGGGCTTTCCATCTCGGCATAGCGGGCCAGCGGATCGTCGGAAATGGTGAGCTCCATCTCGCGCAGCCGTTTGATCTCGTCGCGGATGCGGGCCGCCTTCTCGAAGTCGAGATTGGCGGCGGCATCGCGCATCTGCTTGTCCAGCGCTTCGAGATGCGTCTTGAGATTGTTGCCGATCATCGCGCCCGCATCCTCGGTGAATTGYGAGATGTCGGCGCGCACGTGATCCTTCTCGTAGACCGAGTCGAGGATGTCGGCGATGCGCGACTTGACCGATTCCGGCGTGATGCCGTTGGCCGCATTCCATTCCATCTGCTTCTCGCGGCGCCGRTTGGTCTCGGCCATCGCCCGCTCCATCGAGCCGGTGATCTGATCGGYATAGAGGATGACCTTGCCGTCGACGTTGCGCGCGGCGCGGCCGATGGTCTGGATCAGCGAGGTTTCCGAGCGAAGGAAACCTTCCTTGTCGGCATCGAGGATGGCGACGAAGCCGCATTCGGGAATGTCGAGGCCCTCGCGCAGCAGGTTGATGCCGACCAGCACGTCGAAGGCGCCGAGGCGCAGGTCACGCAGAATCTCGATGCGCTCCAGCGTGTCGATGTCGGAGTGCATATAGCGGACGCGGATGCCGTTCTCATGCAGATATTCGGTCAGGTCCTCGGCCATGCGCTTGGTCAGAACCGTGACGAGCGTGCGATAGCCCAGCCTTGTCGTCTCGCGGATCTCGCCGACAACATCGTCGACTTGGCTCTTGGCCGGACGTACCTCGACCGGCGGGTCGATCAGGCCGGTCGGGCGGATGACCTGCTCGGCGAAGACGCCGCCGGACTGGTCAAGCTCCCAGCCGCCCGGCGTCGCCGAGACGGCGATCGAGAGCGGACGCATGGCGTCCCATTCCTCGAAGCGCAGCGGGCGGTTGTCCATGCAGGAGGGCAGGCGGAAGCCGTATTCGGCAAGCGTCGCCTTGCGGCGGAAGTCGCCGCGATACATGCCGCCGATCTGCGGCACGGTGACGTGGCTTTCGTCGATGAAGATCAGCGCATTGTCCGGCACATATTCGAACAGCGTCGGCGGCGGCTCGCCCGGCTGGCGGCCGGTGAGATAGCGCGAATAGTTCTCGATGCCGGCGCAGGAGCCGGTCGCCTCGAGCATCTCGAGGTCGAAACGGGTGCGCTGCTCCAGCCGCTGYGCCTCCAGCAGACGGCCAGCCTTTTCAAGCTCTTGCAGGCGGTATTTCAGCTCTTCCCTGATCGACTTGATGGCCTGATTCAAGGTCGGGCGCGGCGTCACATAGTGCGAGTTGGCGTAGATCTTGAYGCTCTTCAGCTCGCCCGTCTTCTGGCCGGTGAGCGGATCGAATTCGGTGATCGCCTCGATCTCGTCGCCGAACATCGAGATGCGCCAGGCGCGGTCCTCGAGGTGGGCCGGGAAGATCTCGATCGTGTCCCCGCGCACGCGGAAGGAGCCGCGCACGAAGTTGACATCCTGGCGCTTGTACTGCTGGGCGACGAGGTCGGCGAGCAGAGCGCGCTGATCGAGCCGGTCGCCGACCTGCATCTGGAAGGTCATGGCCGTGTAGGTCTCGACCGAGCCGATACCGTAGATGCAGGAGACCGAGGCGACGATGATGACGTCGTCGCGCTCCAGCAGCGAGCGCGTCGCCGAGTGGCGCATGCGGTCGATCTGCTCGTTGATCGAGGATTCCTTCTCGATATAGGTGTCGGTGCGCGGGACGTAGGCTTCCGGCTGGTAATAGTCGTAGTAGGAGACGAAATACTCGACCGCGTTGTCCGGGAAGAACTTCTTGAACTCGGCATAAAGCTGCGCGGCCAGTGTCTTGTTGGGCGCCAGGATCAGGGCAGGGCGCTGCGTCTCCTCGATCACCTTGGCCATGGTGAAGGTCTTGCCCGAGCCGGTGACGCCGAGCAGCACCTGGGTGCGGTCGTTCTGGCCGATACCCTCGACGAGGTCCTTGATCGCAGTCGGCTGGTCGCCGGCCGGCTGGAAATCCGACACCATCTTGATGGCGATGCCGCCTTCCGACTTTTCGGGACGGGCCGGGCGATGCGGCGTCCAAAGCTGGCCGTCCTTGTGCAGCGGATTGCCGGATTCGATCAGCTTCGACAGCGCGGCGACCGTGGCGGTGACACCGCTCGAGGAAACCGACTCGGCATCCTCCAGGCTGATATTCAGGCCGGGCACCGGATTGAGGCCGGCGGCGGCGCGTTCCTTTGCCGAGGCCRCACCGCCCATCGAGGTGCCGCGCGCCGTGCGCCCGGGTGCTGCGGAACGCTCGGGGATTTTCTTGGGTGCTTTCGCCTTTGGCTGCTTTTGCGCCTCGCGCTCGATCTGCCCGGCCCAATCGGAGATCGAGCCGGTCAGCGGCGCGCCGGAGAATTCGCTCTGCGGTGCTTCGGAAAAGCCCCCCGGCTTCAAAGGCTCGGYGGCGTCGAGGAAATCCGTCAGCGGGCTACGTCGCTTCGGCGCGCCCTCTTGCGCCTGCGAGGGCGTTTTCTTGTCGGAACGTTTGGCCATGGCCCGAATATGGGAGGACTCGCCCGAAATGGAAAGGGCGGAGTGAAAGGGCGGATGCCGCGTGCCGCGGCTGCTGACAGAAGGCTGTCAGGAGCCGCGTCACACTTGGGTCCTCGATCTCAATTGAACCACAGCGCAAAAGTCAAAARGCCGGCGCCGCCGAACTCGCGCTGGATCTGGTCGAAGTCCTCGCGGGTGAGGATCTTGCCGGTTTCAAGATAGGGCGCGATCGCCGGTCCGGTGATCGACAGGACGAGGTCGAAGGGTTTCGGCTCGTCGAAGAAACGCTTCATGTTGATGCCTTTGCCGACGATGCGGAAATGCGGCAGCAGCACGCGACCTTCGAGAAGATCCTCGGCCATGGTCAGGGCGGCCAGCCACGCCTGCACCTGCTCTTCGCTGACTTCGAGGCGGGTGAGCGGATTGACGCCCTTCTGCTGCGGCCCCGGCAGCCATTCGCGGTCATTGTCGGTCTCGGCGCGGATCGCTTTCCAATCCTCGCGGGAGAGYCGGATCATTTCCAGGAGGTGGCGGCGCGCGGCTCGCCGGCGCTCCGGCTCGACCACCGGCCAGTTGACGAGATGCACCATCGAGATGAGGTCGGCGATGCGCCATTCCGAGGAAAGGATGTTGCCGCTCATGCCGCCGTCCGGCGGCACGAGCGTGTCCTGCAGCGGCAGTTTCGCGCGAGGGAAGAGCATATGGAAGGAGCCCTCGAACGTATTGCGGAAATCATGCGCCAGCCAGAAATCGGTCTGGGCCATCAGGAACTCGGCGTAGCCCTGCAGCCAGTAGCCGTCGGCGCGGTCGAAGCGGAAGGTGAGCGAGGATGAGGCATCGCTGGTGTCGACGGCGCCGCGTGAGAGCGATGCCATGATCGCCGCGATGCTTTCGTCCGGCGTGATGTTGCCATCCTCGTTGAGATCGATGCCGACACCGGTGAGGTCGACCACCATGCCGATGTCGGCATCGGCCGGCACGGAGCCGAGCGTGGCGGCGGATTTCTCCAGCCGGTCGCGGAAGGCGACCAGAATGGCGCGGAATTCTTCATAGGTCAGCGGCTGTGGGTTTGGATTGTCCGGCACGGGCAGCCGCATCAGCGGCAGCATGAAGGATTGCGGGCTTTCGAAACCGTGGCGGTGAAGGCCACTCGCAAGGACTTCCAGAGCGGTGAAGAACTCGCCGGCGCCGGCGGCGTAGGCCGACGCCGGATCGCCTGGTGCCGCTGCCTCCAACGCGGACAGGGCGGTGTTCCGCTCGGAAACGGTCTGCGCCTCGAACAGGGTTTTTGCGGCGGTCGGCATTTCCGCGGCGGCCCCGGAAATCGGCAGCGAAAGAAACAAGGCGGCAGCCACCAGGCCCGCTATGCGCGTCATCGTCATCCTCCACTCACAGTGCAGCAACCATACACCTGTTCGGTCGATCGTGCCCCCTGGCCCGGGTTGCTTTGCGCCTGGCGGCCGACCGGCCGCCGGCCCACGGGACCGGCTTCAACCCGTCCACGGAACCGTTTACACACAGGGCAAACGATTGGGCATGGCGTGTCGAACTATCCGCTCTCCTACAAACTGTCATGGCTGCCGCGTTTCCTGAAGCCGTCGCTCGGCGGCGACAGTCGAGGCTTCGCGGCGCCGGCGGCGACGCTGATCGATCGGCCCCCGGCGCAGGCCGTGCGGCTTGCCTTCATCGGCGACATTTCGGCAGTCGCCAATCGCGCGRCGCCCGAATGCGACCCGGCGATCGCGGCGCTGCTTCGCTCAGCCGATCTCGTGGTCGGCAATTGCGAAAGTCCGATCGTCGAGCGGCGGAGCGCGGTGATGGGCACGAGGCTCGGCACGCATCACGCGATGACCGGACGTTTCCTGGCCGACGCGCTGGCGGCTGTCGGCATTGCCCGCGAGAAGCTGGTGCTGTCGCTCGCCAACAATCATATCCTCGACCAGGGCGTTGCCGGCTTCGAGGAAACGGTCGCGGCGCTCAGGCGACTCGGCATTCGCACAATCGGCACGGCCACCGGCGGGCCGGTCCAGCGCCATGCCGCCGGGCCGCTGATGATCGGCTTCGCCGCCTTCACGCTTTGGCGCAATGCCGATGCCGCGGACTTCGAGGAGCGCGTCTCGATGCTTGATGATCAGGCCAAATGGTCGCGCGAAGCCATCGCGGATGTCGACCTGCTCTGCGCCGTTCCGCATTGGGACTGGGAGTTCCGGCATTTTCCGAGGCCGGCGACGCGGGCGCTGGCGACGCGGCTGGCGAACCACGGCGTCCGACTGATCGCTGGCCACCATGCCCATGTCGTGCAGCCTGTCGAGCGCATCGGCGACAGTATCGTCGCGTACGGCCTCGGCGATTTCCTCGGCACGGCCTTTTCCAGGCAGCCATGGCCGGGGCGCATCGGTTCGATCCTTGTCGTCGATGTCAGCGCCGACGCCGAGACGCGCGGCATGATTACCGCCTACCGTCTGCATTTCTTCATGCGGCTCGCCAAAGGCGGCCATGAGCGCCTGGTGCCGGTGAAGGCGCTGGAGGAATCTTTGAGGCGAAATGTTGCGAGGCGCCTGGACGCGATCTTTCCCGGCTGGGGCTCCCACTGCTGACACCCGCCTGCGGAGAACTCGCCGCAAAGGCGCCTGTCCTGCGATGCATGCTGTTCAACAGTCGAAGCCGTACTGGGTGCGCATGTAGTCAGCTTCTTCCTTCGGCATTTTCTTGAACATCACGCAGACGGTGAAGCTGCCGACCTGATGTCCGTCCCTGGTGTATCCCCAGTCGGAAATATCATCCCTGGTGAATTCGATGTTCTGGCCGAGGACGACGTTGCGAACGCGTTCCGGCTCATTCGCCAATATGCCGACAAAGCCGGTGGCGGTCCGCTTGAAAGGGATGACCCAGAAATGCTCCGTCACATTTCCGTCGACGATCATGACCTTCAGCTTGAACCTATCGGTTCCGGGCGGCGGAGCTTCGGACAAAGCCAGGAAGTCATCCAGGCTCGATCGCGCCTGCGCTATCGCCGCCGCCATCTCGGCATCGTCAGGAGCTACCATCACAGTCTTGTCGTCGCCGCCCTGATCGGTGTCTTGYGCTCGAACCCGCAAGGGAATGAATGCCAGCAGCAGGCATAGCGCGATGCGAACGGCAAAGGTCATGAAGCCCCCCAACTCCAGATAGGCCGCCATCTTCCAGCAACCTGCCGGCATTATCAATCGGGGCAGCGTCGAGATTTCTCGCTATTTCGGGCGCCGCTCGACCAGTATCAGGCTCGTCGGCCGCGCTCCGACCCATGGTTTTTGCCGAGTGGTCACGTTATCGGTCACAAGTGGATGGTACGGGAAACGCAAGCGTTTCAGGTTGCAATGGGGACGCGCGTCAAAAGCATCGAACACCGCTCGGAGAGGAATGACATGCGAATGAGATTTGCCGTTGCKGCGTTCGCCACGATCTTGCTTTGCGTTGGCGTGACCCGCGCGGAAGACCTGAAAGCCTTCAAGCTGACGATCGACGGCGTGGCCGTCGACATCGACCCGGGCGACGATGCGAATGTGCGCTTGCCCGGCGGCAAGACGGCCAAGGTCAGGCTCGAGCGCAACGATTTCGCCACCTTCTCCGGCGGCACTTTTTCGTTCGTTCATCCGAGCGGTATCTCCGTCACCAAGACCGATCTCGGCGACAGCATCACGCAGTATCTGGCGGCCTCGGCCCTCGGCACGATCGTCGTGGTTCAGGAATACGGCAAGATGAACCCGGTGTCGCTCGACCAGCTGATGCTGCAGGAGATGACGAAGGAGTCTGTTCAGGCGGGCGGGACGCTGACGCAGCAGCCGACGGCCCGCAAGCTCGCCGACGGCAGGCAACTGACCGGCATCAAGGCCACCGTGAAGACACGGACCGACAGCGCCGATTTCGAGATCGTCGGCTTCGGCCTTGCCGATCAGGGGCTGCTGTTCATCACGCGCATCGGCGACCAGGACGCGGCAACGGAGCAGCCGATGATCGACAAGTTTTGGGAGACCCTGAAGGTCAAGCTGTGAGGCGTGCTGAGATTCAGGTGATGCCGGCCTGCAAATGTCGGCTTCCTGCGCTTCCGCCTTCGCTGGCCGAAGCATCTGAATCTCAACACGCCTTAAACAGGATTACAGCCCGCTCGGTACCAGTCCCGCGAGCCAGTTTGCCGACCGCTTCGCCATGTCCACGGTCGCGGTGGCCGCGCGGCCGAGATCGGTCTTGACCACGGCATAGCCGGCCTTGGTGCGGTAAAGCACGGCGCTGCCGCCGTCGACCGCAGCCTCGAAGGCGACGGGCCGCGCGGCTTCCGTCTCGCTGGCCGTCACCGTCGCACCGACCGGGACGCTCGGGCGATGGTTGAGCTCGGGCGGCAATGGCGCGATGGTTTCAACGACGCGGTTCATCGGTTTCAGCTCCGGTCCGGAGGCTTTCGCGGCGAGTTCCGCAGTCGATGCCGAGCCTTTGGTGCGGCAGATGCCGGACACCAGCGGATAGTTGAAGTTGCGCTGGTGCAGCATCTGGCTCTTCATGGCCGCTTCGCAATCGGCGATCGTCGCCCATTTGGCGGGCGTCTCGCCGATATATTCGCAGAGCTTGGCGTCGCAGTCACAGCCGACGATGGTCATGGCGACAAGGGCGGTCTTGATCACTGTCTTGTCCCTCCGGATTCGTTCCCGAGCTGATCAATCACCGGGGAACAAGGCGGGATTTGGCCGCGATTGTGAATTGCGCGTGACGGCGCGTTACAGAAGATCGCTTGGCTTTCGACTGTGGCGGGAAAGCATCAGTGGCGGGCGCCGAGGGAGATCTCAAGGGCGCTAGGGCGAAAGGGGTTGTGGAGCAGCCAAAAGACAGTCGGCGCTGGGATCTCTCCCAGCGCCTCCCTGTCAGATCAGGAACCGGTCACGGCAGCAACTTCCGTAAGTCGTCGCGCCAGGCCGGCCTTGATTTTGACGGTCCTGCCAGTCGCCACCCGATGGGGAGCGCCGTTCCAGACCACGCCGATCTCCACCCTTGCGGGCTTCGCCGGCGCGCCATCGAAGGTTTCACCCGCCTTCATGGCAGCATCGGTCCGCCGTCGGCGTTCGCACGCTTTCCGCGGCCCCGTCGACATCCGTCCCTCCAACAGGCGAACCTGCTCTCGTTTCGGGCCGTACGGGCCTCAGGAAATCCGCCTTGCGCTTTGCCTTTCGGCGAGGCGTTCGGTAGCCGCCTGAGATGGGTTCAATGTACGCCGGGTAAGGGCTTTGCGGAATGCCCGCCGAGCTGTGGATAGCGGGATTATCGGGGAACGGTGTGACAAGCCTCGGAATTTGTCGGCCAAACTCCTTACACAGCCGCCCCCCCGCATTTCTGTGGCCCTTGAAAACTGGAGCCTTGCCCCGCCAGTCGGCGCGCGTTTCAATGCCGGCAAAGGACTGCGGGGCTGTCCCGGGCTCTTTCGGCGGTACATGTCACTCGGTCGCCGTGCACTCTAGGCAGCATGCCTTGGGGAGGTCAGATTGAAGGTCGGGGTCGTTCTCAATCCGATTGCAGGGGGCGGCAAGCTCAAGCGGCATTGGCCCGAGATCGCCGCGTTGCTCAAGAAGCATTTCGGCGATTTCGATCTGCGCGAGACGCAGACCAGCGGCGATGCCGAGCGGCTGGCGATCGACCTGGCGGTCGATGGCTGCGACTTGGTGATCGCCGCCGGCGGCGACGGCACAACAAGCGAGGTGGCGGACGGGCTGCTGCAGGCAGAGCATGAGAACGGGCGGACGAGCGAACTCGGGCTCCTGCCATGCGGTACCGGCATCGATTTCGCGCGCGGATTGGGACTGCCGGATGAAATCGAGAAAGCCCTGGCGCGCATCGCCGGCGCAAGACCGCGCAGGGTCGACGCCGGACGCGTCTCCTACATCGACGACCACGGCGCGCTGGCCAGCCGCCACTTCATCAACATCGCCAGCCTCGGCCTTTCAGGTGCCACGGATCGCGCCATCAATTCCAACAAGCGCAAGGGCCAGGTCTCGGTCAAGGCGCTGTTCTTCTGGCGCACGGTGCTGGAGTTTCTCCGCTACCGCTTCCAGGACGTCAGTATCACCATAGACGACGGCGAGCCGGTCGAGGCGCGCATGGCGCTGGTGGCGGTCGCCAACGGGAAGTTCTTCGGCGGCGGCATGATGATCGCGCCCGATGCCGAGCTCTCCGACGGGCAGTTCGACATCGTCATCGTGCGGGCGGCGAACAAGCTCGGGCTGATCCGGGACCTCCGGCTCCTCTATGGCGGGCGTCACCGCAACCATCCGGCGATCACCATCCTGCGCGGCCGCAAGGTACTGGTCGAGCCGCTGGGCGACGCCGAGAAGAACGGAGCGCTGGTCGATATCGACGGCGAATCCMCGGGCCGGATTCCGGCGACTTTCGAAATCCTGCCAGGCGCACTGACGCTCAGGTGTTGAATCAACGGCCTCGCAGGCAGATTCCGGCGATGCGGCCAGGCTTTTGAAATAGCTGGCAAAAAATTCGCCGGCTACATCTCCTGCCTGGCCGGGAAGCCTGGCGCGCGAAGCTCCGTGCCGACCGCGTCCTCGAGCAGCTTGACGATCCGCGTCGACGAGGCGTCGCCGCCATAGGCGCGCTTGCCCTCCTCGAAGATCGCGCTGACCCGCGACGCCAGATCGAGCGGTACGCCGAAATCCCTGCCCATGGYGAGCGCGAAGCCGAGATCCTTCAGCGCCAGGTCCATGGTGAAGCCGATGTCGTAGGAGCCGTTCAGCACCAGCTGGCTTTCGGTCTCGTGCACGAAGCTGTTGCCGGAGGAAGCGACGATGGCGTGGTAGGCCTGGGCGAGGTCGAGCCCGCCCCGCTTGGCGAGCATCAAGGCCTCGCCGGCCGCGACCAGATGAATGAAGGCCAGCATGTTGGTGATGACCTTGATCACCGCCGCCGAGCCGACCGGCCCCATCAGGAAGGACTTCGCGCACATCGCCTCGATGGCCGGGCGGTGCCGTTCGTAGAGCGCGGCGTCGCCRCCGACCAGCGCGGTGATTTTTCCAACTGCCGCCAGATGYACGCCGCCGGTGACCGGACATTCCAGCGTCTCGATGCCCTTCGCCGAGGCAAGCGCCGCGAGYCGGAGGATCTGGTCGCGGCCATTGGTCGACATCTCAATCCAGGCGCTTCCCGCCGGCAGACCGTCGAGCAATCCGCCAGGACCGGCGAGCACCGCTTCGCTGACTGTCGGGGAGGGCAGGCAGGTGATCRCATTGCCGGCGCGGGCCGCGGCTTCGGCAGGACTCGCCGCCGCGGTGGCGCCGAGCGCGACAAGGCGCTCGACTGCCGCCGGATCGCGGTCGAAGACGGTGACGGCAAAGCCGTTGCGCAGCAGGCTGGCGGCGAGCTTGCCGCCAAGGTGGCCGAGGCCGACAAAGGCGTAGGCGAGGCCCGCGCTCACGGCATCAGCGGCGTCTGCATCATCTGAAGATGCAGGTCCTTGCCGCTATAGGGATGTGCGTCGCAGACCTCCTCATTGAGCTCGACGCCGAGGCCGGGTTCCTTTGAGGGGATGACCTTGCCGTCCTGCCACTCGATCTTCTTCTTGAGCAGCGTGGCGTGGAAACCGTCCCACTGCTTCAGTGATTCCAGGATGAGGAAGTTGGGCAGCGTCACCGCAAGCTGGATGTTGGCGGCGCCGACGATCGGCCCGCAATAGCAATGCGGCGCCACCTGGATGTGGTAGGCCTCGGCCATCGCGGCGATCTTCTTGGTCTCCAATATGCCGCCGGAGCGGCCGAGATCGGGCTGCAGGATGGTCGCCGCGCGGTTCTCGATGACGCGGGCGAATTCGGATTTCGTCGTCAGGCGCTCGCCGGTTGCGATCGGAATGGAGGTTCCGCGAGCAACCTGCGCCATCACCTCCGGCATATCCGGTGGCACCGGCTCCTCGAACCACAGCGGATCATAAGGCTCGATGGCGCGCGCCATGCGCAGCGCGCCCGAAGCGGTGAACTGGCCGTGCGTGCCGAACAGGATGTCGGCCCTGGTGCCTACCGCCTCGCGGATCGCCTTGATCATGCGCGCCGAAAGGTCGATGTCGATGAGGCGCGGCTGGTGGCCGTCATAGGCGGTGTAGGGGCCGGCAGGGTCGAGCTTTACGGCATTGAAGCCCTGCTCGACATAGTCCAGCGCGCAGGCGGCTGCCATGTCCGGGTCGTTGTAGACGTTCCTGCCGCGGGCATCCTCTGAATGGACGCTGCCGCTGCTCGGATAGAGATAGGTGTAGGAGCGCAGCGTCTCATGGACCTGGCCGCCGAGCAGCTTGTAGACCGGCTTGTTCGCCTCCTTGCCGATGATGTCCCAGCAGGCCATTTCGAGCGCCGAGAAGCAGCCCATGCCGGACACGTCGGGGCGCTGCGTGAAGCCGGACGAATAGGYGCGGCGGAAGAAGTTCTCGACGTCGTGCGGATCGCGGCCGATCRGGTAACGCTCGGCCATGTCTTCGATCATCCTGGCCGTGACATGGGCCGAGAAGGTCGCGTTGTAGGCTTCGCCGTAGCCCACCACGCCGCCATCCGTGGTGAGCCTGACGAAGATGAAATACTTGCCGCCGATGCCTGGCGGCGGGTTGCCGACAACCCAGGTCTTGACGTCGGTGACTTTCATTCCTGATCCTCCAGAACCAGCTCGGCGCCTTTCCATCCGGTGAGGATCGAGGCGGCGTTGGTGTTGCCTGTGATGTTGTCGGGAAAGATCGACGCGTCGATGACGCGCAGGCCGCTCAGCCCGTGCACCTTGAGCCGTGGATCGACGACGGCACGCGAGGCATCCGGACCCATGCGGCAGGTCGAGACGGGATGATAGACAGTGCCCGAGCGCTTCCTGAAATCCTGAATCAGGTCGGCATCGGAAGTGATTGACGGACCAGGCAAAACCTCTTCCTCGATGATCTCCGCCATCGCCGGCATCGAGGCGATCCTGCGCACGAACTTCACCGCCGCCAGCATCTCGTCGACATCGGCGTTGGTGGAATAGGCGTTGGCCGTGATCCTCGGATAGTCGTGCGGGTTCCGCGAGCGGATCATGATCTCGCCGCGGCTCGACGGGCGACAGTTGGAAAGGCCGATGGAGAAGCCTGGCCACGGATCGGGCGTCAGGATCGGGCGCTCGCCGCTCTTCGGGATGACCGTCGAGAAGGCCTGGAAATAGAGCTGCATGTTCGGCCGCGCCATCGACGGGTCGGTGCGGAAGAAGCCACCTGCATTGTTCATCGACAGTGACAGCGGGCCTGAACGCAGCAGGATGTATTGCATGCCGACCAGGAGCTTGCCCCACCAGGGGCGCAGGATCTGGTTGAGCGTCGGCAGCTTGCCCCTGAAGGTGTAGTTGATGCCGACATGGTCCTGCAGGTTCGCGCCGACATTGTCGTTGGCGTGGACGACCGGAATGTCGAGGCCTGTGAGCAGCGACGCGGGGCCGACGCCGGAAAGCTGCAGCAGTTGCGGCGAGTTGATCGAGCCGCCGGAAAGGATGACCTCGCGCCCGGCGCGCGCGGTCCTGGTCTCGCCGTTCTGCTGGTACTCGACGCCGACGGCGCGCTTGCCTTCGAACAGGATTTTCGTCGCCAGTGCGTTGGTCTCGACGCGAACGTTGTCGCGCTTCATCGCCGGGCGCAGGAAGGCACGGGCGGCGGACATGCGGCGACCGTTCCGGGTGGTGATCTGGTAGACACCGACGCCCTCCTGCGTGGCGCCGTTGAAGTCCGGATTGAGCGGCAGGCCGGCTTGCTGCGCAGCGGCCAGATAGCGCTTCGTCAGCGGATGGACCGCATTCGAGCAATCGGTGATGTGCAACGGACCGCCGACGCCGCGCCATTGGTCGGCGCCAGCCTCGTTGTGCTCAAGCGCTTTGAAGGCAGGCAGCAGCTCATCATAGCTCCAGCCCGGATTGCCGGCGGCCGCCCAGGCGTCGAAATCCTCGCGCGCGCCGCGGATGAAGACCATCGCGTTGATCGAGCTCGAGCCGCCGAGCAGCTTGCCGCGCGGCCAGTGGTCGGCATTGTTGCTGAGACCAGGATCGGGCTCGGCCTTGTAGTTCCAGTTGACGGCCGGATCGAAGAAGGTCTTGCCGTAGCCGAGCGGCATCTGGACATAGAACCTTCGATCGGTCCCGCCCGCCTCCAGCACAAGCACCGAAAAGCGGCCTGAGGCCGAGAGCCTTTCCGCAACAACCGAGCCGGCGGAGCCGGACCCGACGATAATGAAATCATAAGTCTGCATGATGCGCGGGCCGGCTCCGAAATCCGAAGCTTACCCTAGACGTGCCCGGCTCGCGGCGTCGCCGGGGCTTCCGGCATGCCTTGTGAAAAAAGCGACCGAGCAGCGGCGGGCTTCGCTTCGACGGAGCTTGCGACATGGCAACCGCATTGCTACCGGTTCAGGGAGAGCGTTGGTTGAAGGACCTCCTCATGGTGCACTACCCGGACGGAAAGCCGCTCGGCGATCTGACATTGAGAACACTCGCCATGCCRTCCGACGCTAATGCCGCCGGCGACATCTTCGGCGGCTGGGTCATGGCGCAGATGGACCTTGCCTGCGGCATCCGCGCGGCCGAGCGCGCCAAGGGCCGCGTGGTGACGGCGGCGGTAAAGGAGATGTCCTTCGCCAAGCCGATGAAGATCGGCGACACGCTCTGCATCTATACCCATGTCGAGCGCGTCGGCCGCACCTCGATGACGTTGAAGGTCGAAGCCTGGGCGCAGCGCTACCTTTCCGACCTGATGGAGAAGGTCACCCATGCCGATTTCGTCATGGTGGCGCTCGATGGCGAGGGCAAGCCGAAGCCGGTTCCGGCCGAAAGCTGACGGAAGACGATTCTCCCACCGCCAGGCTTTGTAACATTGTCCGCGCGAAACATGCGCTTCGCGACATCCTGTGGTTGCCTTCACGCTGAATTYTGCGGGCGTTGGAGGAAAGACAATGCGTCAACACCTGCTGAACGGCTGGCTCGTGGCAGCCCTTCTCGCACTGGTCTGCCTGCTTGGCATAACGGCCTATGTTGAGGTCAGGAACAAACTGCCTCATGCCGCTTGTGTGCACGTCAGTGGGGGTGTCAAGGCGCCRGTCGCGAGGTGTGAACGCTGCGACCCGACTCTATGCGCTCACGTCGCGCAAAGGGCTTGAATGGGTGGTCGGAACACGACTGTCGTCGTCGGATCCGATCAGGCTTTCCGACGTATTGCCCTGGATCAAGACAGGTCGGAGAACVCTCTCTGGCTAAACGGGGACCTTGACTTGAAAGAGGCGGCGCCTTCCGCCGCGCAACTTCCCAACCCCTTGCGTCGCAGGGGTTTCAGGCATGCTGGCTGTCGAATTTCGCGCGCGCTGCCTTGACCCGTTCGGTGTTCTTTCGGGCCCATGCGCCGAGCGCGCCGACCGGCACGAGCAGCTCGTGACCGAGCTCGGTAAGGTCGTAGTCGACACGCGGCGGAATGGTCGGGAACACCTTGCGCGTGACAAAGCCGTCACGCTCCAAACCCCGCAAGGTTGTGGTCAGCATCTTCTGCGAAATGCCGCCGACGGCCGCGCGCAATTCGTTGAAGCGCATCGGTCCGCCGCCCAGCTTGCCGACCACGARCACCGTCCATTTGTCGCCGACCCGTTGCAGGATTTCCGACACGGCGCGGCAGTCCTCGGTGTTATGCGGGTGCCTCAGTAACAAAAATGTGCCTCCTTGCATCCGGCATTGTCWGTATCACATATAGCGCCGGTATCCAAACGATACCAGAAATTCCCGCAAGGAGAGCCCCATATGTCCAAGCCTAAAATCGCCATCGTCGTCGGTTCGACGCGCGCCGCCCGTTTCGCCGACGTGCCGACGCAGTGGATCGCCAAGATTGCCAAGGCRCATGCCGATATCGACGTCGAAGTGGTCGATCTGCGCGACTTCCCGCTGCCCTTCTTCGACGAGGTCGCTTCCTCCGCCTGGGCGCCGTCGCAGAACGAGGTGGCGCAGCGCTGGCAGAAGAAGGTGGCCGAGTTCGACGGCTTCATCTTCACCGCTGCCGAATACAATCACGGCCCGACCGCCGTTCTGAAGAACGCGATCGACTACGCCGCCAATGAATGGAACAAGAAGCCGGCTGGTTTCGTCGGCTACGGCAGCGTCGGCGGCTCGCGCGCTGTGGAACAGCTCCGGCTGCATGCCGTCGAGCTGCAGATGGCGCCGGTCAAGTCGGCCGTCCACATTGCCTGGGGCGATTTCCTGGCCGTCCGTCAGGGCGACAAGAAGCTCGAGGACATCGAACACCTGAACCAAGCTGGCGCAGCGCTTGTCAACGACGTTGCCTGGTGGGCCAAGGTGCTCAAGGCGGCTCGTGCGGCCGACGCGATTGACGCGGAAGCCAAGGCCGCCTGATCGGCCGCAGCAGGATCATCCTCCCAATCATCCTCTTAAGATTGTGTTCCAAGGGCGGCGCTTGCGCCGCCCTTTTCAATTCGCGGGAGCCTCAGCCGCTGGCCTCGGCCTGATGATGCAGTCGGCAAGCCGGTCCCGCTCGTTCAACTCGTCGGCGTGATGCTGACCCCATTGGCAAAGCGCCAAAAGAATCGGTTCGAGGCTGAGGCCGAGAGGCGTTGCGGAATATTCGACGCGTGCCGGGATCTCGGCAAAGATCTCGCGGCTGACCAGACCGTGCTCTTCCATCTCGCGCAGCTGATCGATCAGCACTTTCTGGGCGATGCCGGGCATCAGCGCCTTGAGCGCCGAGAGCCGGCGAGGGCGATCGAAAAGATAGTAAAGGATCACCGCTTTCCAGCGGYCGGAGATCACCTTCAGGGCGCGCTCCGCCGGCAGCATCGGCAGCCTCTTGATTGTTCGGGCCATGGTCACCTCCTGGTGAGCAGCGGACAAATCCGTGTGTAGCGGCGATAGGCCAGATAGTGGCAAAGCGCGGCCGATGCCATAGCGATCGGAGCCTGCCATGAGAGCCGTTCAATTCACCCGCTTCGGCGGTCCGGAGGTGCTGGAAGTCGTCGACACCCCAACACCCGTCGCGGGCGCGGGCGAAGTCCTGATTAAGGTCGGCGCGGCCGGCATCAACTTCTTCGAAGTGCTGATGCGGGCCGATCGCTACGCGGTCACGCCGGGCCTGCCGATGTTCCCCGGCGTCGAGGCTGCCGGCACCATCGAGGCGGTCGGCGAGGGCGTGGACCCTCGACTGCTGGCGAGCCGCGTTGCGGCGCCGCTGTTTGTCTCCGACCGGCCTTTCGGCGGCTATGCGGAGYATGTGGCGATCGACGCCAACCTTGCGGTGCCGCTGCCTGAGGCGCTTTCCTTCGAAGAGGCGACCGCCCTGATGGTGCAGGGGCTGACGGCCCTGCATCTGCTTCGCCAAAGCCCTCCGGAGAGCAAGTCCTTGCTGGTGCCGGCTGCCGCGGGCGGTGTCGGCTCGCTGCTTGTGCAGTTGGCGAAAGGGCAGGGCGCGCATCGCGTCATCGCGCTGGCCGGCGGCAAGGCCAAGCGCGATCTCGTCCTGTCGCTCGGCGCCGATGCCGCCGTCGATCATCGGTCACCGAACTGGGGCGCCGAGGTCAAAGACGTTGCGAAGAGCGGCGTGGATAGGATCTACGACACGCTCGGCGGTGCGATGACCAGCGACTTTCTGGACATCCTTTCACCCGGCGGCGAGTTGGTGTTCGCGGCGCTCGGTCGGTTTGCACTTGGCGTCGGCGAGTTGGAAGCGATGATCGACCGCAACCAGTCGCTCAAGGGCTTCGCGCTGCTGCCGCTTCTGTCCGCCGACGTGCTGAAGGCGAGCCTGGCCGAACTCTTCGATCTGGCGGCGAGCGGGCGGCTGAGGGTGACAATCGGCGGCCGTTTCCCGCTCGATCAGGCCGCGGAGGCGCACCGGTTGCTGGAGGAGCGCCGTTCGACCGGCAAGGTCGTGCTGGTGCCCTAGCCGGATCTCGATGCCCGCAAGCGTCTGCTGGAACGGACGCCACCTCTCGAAAGCCATCGTCGGACGAGCGCAGACAGCGGTTCAACTGAATGTGCGCTTCGATGGCGCGAGGCAGGATCGCGGCGGCTTTCAGCCGTTTAGACTCTTTGATTTGGGATCAGGCGATATCGAGCGCAGGTTAATGGCGCCCGGTCCCAAAATCCCGGTGCATGGCCCGGCTTGCGAACCCTGTGTCTTTAAACGGAGCAAGTCGGGCTATTGCGGTGAGGAGCCGTACCGCGATAGCGGGGGGATTCCCATCGTTCCCAACGCAGCACTTTTGCGAGACATGGACTAGCGGCGTGCCATCTGGCGGTGGCCGTCCGGCAGGCGGGATGCGATCAGCTTATCGATGCGGCGGCCGTCGAGGTCGACCACTTCAAAGCGCCAGCCCTGCGCGTCGACGCATTCGCCGGTCGTGGGAAGGTGGTGCAGATGCGACAGCACGTAGCCGGCCACCGTCTCGTAGTCGCGGTTTTCCGGCAGGTCGATGCCCAGCACTTCCGCCATCTCGTCGGCCTGCATGTAGCCGGCGAGCAGCCATGAGCCGTCCTCCCGCTTGACGGCGTTCTCTGCCTCGCCGGCCTCGAGGTCCGAGCGGAAGACGCCGGTGATCGCCTCCAGGATGTCCGCCGGGGTTACGATGCCTTCGAAATGGCCGTACTCGTCATGGACGAGCGCCATCGGCACATCCGATTCCTTTAGCTTCGCCAGTACGTCGAGCGCATCGGCCTGGTCGTGCACGATCGGCGCGGCGCGCACGTGCTGGCGCGGCTCCAGCACCTTGCCGCCGAGGATCGCCGACAGTACGTCGCGCGTTTGGACGACGCCGACCATGGCGTCGACATTGCCGTCGCCGGCGGGCAGGCGCGAATGCTGCGTCTCCATCAACAGCCGCCTGATGGCCGCCTCGTCGGATTGCAGGTTGATCCAGTCGACTTCGGTGCGCGGCGTCATCACGGCGCGCACGGCGCGGTCGCCAAGCCGCATGACGCCGGCGATCATGCGCCGCTCGTCGGATTCGATCGTGCCGTGATGCTCGGCCTCGGCGACCAGCATCTTGATCTCTTCGTCGGTGACCTTCTCTTCCGCCTCGCCGGACTGGCCGAGCAGCCAGAGAACGGCACGGCCTGAAACGTCAAGCAGCAAGACGAGCGGCGCCGAGACGGTGGCGAGGATGGTCATCGCGGGGGCCGCCCTCACTGCGACGCGCTCCGGATCCCGTAGCGCGATCTGCTTCGGCACGAGTTCGCCGACGATCAGCGAGGCATAGGTGATGACCGCGACGACGATGCCGACGCCGACGGGGTCGGCAATGTTCTCGCGGATGCCGGCCGAGGCCAGATATTGCGCCAGTCGCTCGCCGAGCGTGGCGCCTGAAAAGGCGCCGGASAGGACGCCGACCAGGGTGATGCCGATTTGCACGGACGACAGGAACTTGCCGGGATTGGAGCCCAGCGCCAGCGCGCGGCCTGCGCCCCTGACCTTGCGGTCGATCATCGCCTTGAGGCGGGCAGGCCGCGACGAGACGATGGCGAGCTCCGACATGGCCAAAAGGCCGTTCACCAAGATGAGGGCGGCCACCACGGCGATTTCAACATAAAGCATGTGCGTCAATAGCATTGCTGCAGTGCATTCGAAAATAGTCCGCCGTTATTTTTGGAGCATGACAATTTGAGCCATCATACGGCTTGATTTGCAACGGCTTCGTCATGGCGTCTTCAAAACGCCGACCAGGGCCATGCCGTCGGTGAAATACGGATCGCCGCCGCCATTCCTGCCGTCTTTCGTCGCGCCGATTCCCGGTATTTCGCTGGTCGAGACCAGCATGCCGGCCGCGCTGAGGTCGCCGATCAGGAAATTGCGCTCGGCGTCGATGTCCGGGCCGATATGGTGGGTGATCGCGCCGGTATCGTGGCTCAGGCCGACGCCGCGGTCGAAGCTGGCGGCGCCGAGCCAGAGCGGCCGCCCGTCGTCGCCAACCGTGTTCGTCTGCCAGAAGCGGACATGGTGGCGCCGGTCCGCGCTGTCGCCGACCGGCTTCTCGAAAGCGAGGTCCTGGGCGCGGCCCTCGAACAGCAGGCGGCTCATCGGGGCGTCGGGGTAGGGGCGGGAGAACAAGACGCTTTCGCCGATGTCGATCGCCGTCCGTAGCGTGACGGCATCGGCCGTGTCCCAGCCGGCGACGGCAAAGGCATGGACGACCTCCTTCTTGGTGCCGACAAGGCCGACATTGATCGGATCGCCAGGAATGCCCTGCGGCGTATGTGTGATCATCTCGAAGCGCTGCGTGCGGAAGCCGCGCTCCCGCCAGGTCCAGAATTCCGGCGCGGCGAGATAGGCAAATGCCAGATAGAAGGCGCAGAAGGCCGCCAGCCAGAGGGCCGCGCGCCGCCGAAGGCTTCGCTTACCCACGAAAGACCACTCCGAGGCCCATGCGCGACCACTCTACGCGGTCTTGCTCGGATTGGGCAGGGGATGCCCGCGCGGTTCAGCGATCGGCAATCGCTGAACCGCTCTACCTATTTGGTCTTGCGCAGTTCCGGACGGGAAAACCGCCGCGCACTTTTGGGATCATGCTCTAACGGCAGGCACGATAGCCGTTCCGGCGGTTCTTAATGTCGAAATGGAAGTGGWTGCGGTGGTCGTAATTGTAGCCGGGGCCGAGCACGGTGGTGAAATACTCGCAACCGTCGGCGCGCACATTGTTGAGGAAGCCGCGGGTGCGGAAAGCGAACAGGCCGGGCTTGCGGACGTCGATATCGTCGCCATTGTTGAGCTCGATGCTCATGACGTCGAGGGCGTTGCCCTTGCCGTGTTCCGACAGGACACCTTCGCCGGCGATGTTGCGGCAGGAATAGCTCGAGCCTTGGTGGATTGCCTTGACGCCCGAGAAATAGCGCCAGCGGGCGGCGGGCACGAGCTCGTTCCTGGTCCAGGCGGCGAAGGTCGCGGCCATGTTGCAGGTCAGCGTCGCGGCCGGCTTCATCTCGACGCTGCCGATGGCCGAGACCTTGACTGGATAGTCGATACCGCACTGGCCTTCATGGATCGGCTGGACGTCGGTGTAGACGACGCCCATGCGCTTCAACTCGTTGCGGCAGTCGATCTCGCTGGCCGGCATCTGCTCGACCGGCGACATCGGCTCATCCATGCGCGGATAGGCGACCGTCGTCATATAGGGGTTGGACGGGACAAGACGCTGCATGCCGGAATATTGCGGCGCCTCGGGCACCGCGGCGGTCTGGCCTCCGACATCGACGGCCGGCTGCAGCGAGAAGACATCGCCGGTGGTGCAGCCCGACACGGCTGCGATGGCAAGCCCTGTTGCCAGCCTCGCGGCGACGACGCGCGCACGATTATTCTGTCGCGCCGCGGCAAGYATGGCGCCAAGTGTTTTGGCCATCTGAAGGCATCCTGTCCCGGATGGCACAAGTCTAGTCGGCAACAGTAAAGGAAAGATCAGCGCCGGCATTCACGCCTGAGGCCGAATTACGGCATTTGTTCTTGGCGGTCCTTCTCACTGACAGAAGGTTCCGCCGTGAGGTCGCGGCTCGAGGTCGAGATGGAAGTGCTGCGCATGGTCAGGATCGCTGCCCGGACCGAGCACCGTCTTGAACGGGCCGCAGGCCGCCTTGCGCACCGTTTCCAGGAACTTTCCATCCTGTTCGGGCGGCGCCGGGCCGATCTCGACCCGCCTGCCGTCCGACAGGGTGAAGGAGGYGATGTCGAGCGCGTTGCCGAAAGCGTGTTCCGACAGTTTTTCCGTGTCATGGCGCGGACGGCAGACGAAGGCCGAGGCCTGCGTGATCGACTTCAGATCGGCGCCGAATTCGGCCTTCGCCGCCGGCTGGATGACATCGGCGGCAAAGCGCGCGGCCGCCTCGGCCATTTGGCAATTGAGTTCGGTGCTGGAATTGATGCTGATCGATTTGCCGAGCGTTTTCAGAACGATAGGGTAGGGGATCGAGCAGCCGATCGCCGCATCATGCTCGGCCTTGTGCTCCTCGAATTCGACGCCGATCGCCTTCAGCCGCTCGCGACACGCCACTTCCTCTTCCGGCATTTTGGYGGCGGGCAGTTCAGCGGAACGCGGATCGGGAGGCGGCTTCTCCTGGGGCGCCTGTGCGGGTTTCTCCGGCGGCTTTGGTGCGGCGGCGGGCGGTTCCGGTTCCAATTCGGCCGGCTTTTCCGGCGGCGTCGGGGCAACCGCCGGCATCTGCGGTTCGACCCGCGGCTCTCGATCGGGCTTTCCAGCAGGGCGCGGCTCGGGAATGGGTGCGGTCGCGGGTGKTTCCGGTGTCGGCGCGGTCTGGCTGGCCGGCGGCAAATGGTTCTTGTGGGGCCAGTAACGGTGGTGTTGCCGGGCCATGGCGGATGTGACCAGCAGGGTCGCCGCCGCCAAGGGCAGCGCCAGTCTGCAAAATCCGGAAAAGCTCGGTGTTGGCATCGCCCGGAAACGGCGCCGGCATGGCAAGGTTGCCTTGCGAGGGCGGCGTCCCAATCAATATCAATTACCGGCCGTCACGCGCCGATCGCCTCCAGGCCTCCCTCCAGCCAGTCGGCGAGTTGCGGCAGTCCGAGCAGGTATTTTGCGATGCGCTTGTTGGYGCGCTCGCGCGCCGCAGCCACCGCGTCGATCCATTCGGACGCGTCATAATCGCCACGACCGATCCAGGCCAGCGCCACGAGGTCAGCCGCTTCATCGACATTGAGATCGTCGATCAGCTCGCGGAACTCCTCCTCGGTGAGGTTTTCAGAGGCTTCTTCGATCAGGCCGTCGTGATGGTGGTTGTCGTGCGTGTCGCCATCGAACTCGACCTCGTGCTCTGCGCCGTCATCATAATCCTCGTTGACGGCGGCGCTGAGCGCCTTGGCCTTGAGGATGAAGAGGCGCACCGTGTCGGGGTCGATCGAAAGCTCCCATTCTTTCTCGAGGCGTTGCTGCACGGGCTCTTCTCCACGTAAAGCGCTCGGCCGATGATAGCGGATTTGCGGCGCGCGTCACGTCCGTTCACAAAACGCGATGACTCGTTGCGGACGCGCAAAATAGTTGGCTGCCGCCAGCTTCAGGGGATGAAACCGCATCGAGGYGGCGTTAGTCTGGCATTGTCACGCTCACGGAGGCTCTCGATGCGCAGACGTTTGCTTATCCAGGTCATGGCTGTTGCTGCCTTGCCGCTGTTCGCGGCGCCAGCATTCACGGCCGGTCAAAGCGGTGGTAGCAGCGGTCAGACAACCACTCAATGCAAGAAAGGTGAGGTCTGGGACAAGAAGAAGAAGAAATGCGTAGCACCGCAGCAAGGCATGCTGGATGACGACAGCATCTACGAAGCAGGCCACGACCTTGCGATGGCCGGGCGCTATGACGAGGCGATCTCAGTGCTGACGCTCGCCGCCAACAAGCAGGATCCGCGCATCCTCAACTATCTCGGCTATTCGCATCGCCATTCGGGCCGCATCACGGTCGGTCTCGGCTATTATGAGGAAGCGCTCCGCATCGACCCGGACTATACGCTGGTGCGCGAGTATCTCGGCGAGGCTCATCTGCAGATCGGCGATCTTGCCGGCGCGCAGGAGCAGCTGAATGAAATCGAGAAGCGGACCGGCAAGGGCTCGCGCGAATACGGCATGCTGTCCGAGCAGATCGATCATTTCCTGAGGAGCTGATTCGAGCGGCGACCCAACCGGCTGCGAGCGTCGCAGCCGGTTTTTGCTGTCGCTTGCTGCGTTAGCCGCCTACGCTTTCGCGAAAGCGGTGGTGATTTTGCCGAACTTCATTTTAGGACGTGAAAATCGCGCGAAGATCGCTATATTGAGGGAAATTGTGGTGAAACGGTTCCGTTAGCCCGAGGCTGCCGGACCGTTTTCTTTTTGTACCCGTCGACAAGGCCGCTCCCGATGACCGGGAGTGGCGGCAGGAAAGGTCTGGTATATGAACAAGGTCCCGATGACAGGCGAGGGGTTCGCGTCATTGAAGGAAGAACTGCGCTGGCGCCAGCAGGAAGAGCGTCCACGCATCATCGAGGCGATTTCCGAAGCGCGCTCGCATGGCGACCTTTCCGAAAATGCCGAATATCATGCGGCGAAAGAGGCTCAGAGCCACAATGAGGGCCGCATCAACGAGCTCGAAGACCTGATCGCGCGAGCCGACGTCATCGACGTCTCGAAGCTCAGCGGCGACAAGGTGAAGTTCGGTGCGACTGTCGTGCTGGTCGACGAGGACACCGAGGAAAAGAAGACCTACCAGATCGTCGGCGACCAGGAAGCTGACGTGAAATCCGGCCGCATATCGATCTCCTCGCCAATCGCGCGCGCGTTGATCGGCAAGGAAGTCGGCGATGCCGTCGAGGTTAACGCCCCCGGCGGCGCGCGGGGATACGAGATCGTCCAGGTGCAGTTCATTTGAGCCCTCAATCTCCCCCTTGGGGGAGAAAGCGATTTCAACATCTTAGCCGAAGGCTAAGTGTTAGAAATCGCAAGAGAGGGGATTTCGTAAGGCGCAACCCCCTCTCTTGGATTTTCTACGACTTAGCCTCCGCGAAGTGCTCCGGCTAAGGTCCTGAAAATCCGTTCTCCCCCACCAAGGGGGAGATAGCGCGCTGTGCCAGCAGCCTTTCAGCCTCTTCCATCACCTCAGCCGGCGTGACCTTGCCGCCGGCGGACGCCAGCAAGGTGGAGGAGAACGGCCCGCGCGGGCCCGTCAGACCCGGCTCCGTCGCCAGAAATATGGCAACCGTAGGCAGGGCGAAGGCGCTGGCGAGATGGGTGAGGCCGGTGTCGGCGCCGACGACGAGGGTCGACCGGCCGAGGATCGCGGCGATGTCCGAGAGCGGCGATCTGGGGATCAGCACAGTGTTCGGCACGGCGCCGGCGATTGCCTCGGCGACGCGCTTTTCCGCTTCGTTCGACCAGGTGACGACCGGGGTGAATTGCCTGGAAGCCAATCGGCGCGCCGTCCCGAYCCAATCATCGACCGGCCATTTCTTGTCCTCGCGGCTGGTGYCGTGCAGCAGGAAAGCAAGCTTGCCGTCAAGGCGGGGAAAGCTGCCTGTCGGCGGCACAATCCCGGAACCAAGGCGCGACAGATCGGGCTCGTAGCCAAGCGCCAGTCCGAACAGCCGCCGCGTGCGCTCAATAGCATGCAGGTCGCGCGGCACCGCGTATTTGCGGCCGTAGAACAGCGTCGCCGAGGGTTCGCGGGCGCTTGTGCGGTCGAAGCCGGCAATCGGCGCGCTCGCCTGCCTGGCGACCACGGCCGACTTCAACAGCCCCTGGGCGTCGATGACCAAATCATAATGCGCGGCGCGTAACGCGTGGCGCAGGCCGGCCATTTCCCGCCATGTGCCTCGGTCAAGCGGCGTCTTGCGCCAGCGCCGGATCGCGACTTTGTGGATGGACTTTATCGCCGGGTGCAAAGCGACGATGCCGGCAAAGGATTCCTCCACGCACCAGTCGAAGCTGACGTTGGGGCGATTGTGGAGCGCGTCCTCGACAGCCGGGAACGTGTGGATGACATCACCCATCGATGACGTCTTGACGATCAGCACTTTCATGCGGCCGCGGGAAGCTTGAGCAGCCGGTCGGCCGCGGCGGCGACCCGCGCGACATCGAGCGTCTTCAGGCAGTTGAGATGGCCGAGCGGGCAGACCTTGCTGTGGCAGGGAGAGCAGGAAAGCTGCAGCCAGACCAGCTCCGAACGTTCCGTCAGCGGCGGTGTGTTCTCGGGCGACGTCGAGCCATAGACGGCGACGATCGGGGTGCCGACGGCGGCTGCGACGTGCATGAGCCCGCTGTCGTTCGACACGGCGAGCTTCGCCGCGCCGATCAGGTCTATGGCGTCCTCCAGTTGAGTCTGGCCGGCCAAATCGACGGCGCCCGGCGCGAGCCTGGCGATCTCACTGGTCACCGCGGCGTCGTTCTTCGAGCCGAGCAGGGCGACGCCCAGGCCCTTTGCCATCATCCCCCGGGCGAGCTCGGCATAATGCTCGCTCGGCCAGCGTTTTGCCGGGCCGAACTCGGCGCCCGGCATCAGAGCGACGAACTCCTCTGCCTGCAATCCGAACCGCGTAAGCAGGTCCGCCTGGTTGGCTGTATTGACCGCGAGCTTGGGCGGGCGAAACGTGCCGCCGCGGGCCAGGCCGAAATAGGCCCGTGCCGTTCGCCGCTTGAGGGTATCCGGCAGGGGCACGATGTCGGTCAGCAGGCCGTAGCGCATTTCCCTTAAATTGCCGACGCGTCGCGGAATGCGGGCAAAGAACGGAATCAGCGCCGATTTCCAGCTTCCGGGCAGCACGTAGGCCATGTCGTAGCGGCCGCGCAGCAGACGCCCGAAACGCATGCGGCTGCGGAATTCGAGCGCGCCGGGCATCAGCGGGAAATCGATCTGACGGCGTATTTCGGGCATGCGCTTGACCAGGGGGGTGGCCCAGCTGGGCGCCAGCACGTCGATCGCGGCGTCCGGGTGCYTTTCCTTCAGCGCCGCAAACAGGCACTGCGCCATGACCATGTCGCCCACCCAGCGTGGGCCGATCACGAGGATCGTTGGGCTTTCAGCCATTGGACGTAGTCTCTGACCCCGGTTTCGACGGTCCGGAATTGGCCATTGTAGCCGGCCGCGCGCAGGCGGGACATATCAGCCTGCGTGAAACTCTGATAGCTGCCCTTGAGGTGGTCGGGGAAGGGGATGTACTCGATATCGCCTTTGCCGAGCGTCTCGATCACCGTCTCGGCAATGGCGCGAAACGGCTGGGCACGGCCGGTGCCGCAGTTGAAGATGCCGCTCAATCCGCGCTTCCAAAGCCACAGATTGACATCGGCAACGTCACCGACATGGATGAAGTCGCGGCTTTGCTCGCCCGGGCCAAAGCCGCCGTAGGCTCCGAACAGTTTCGGGTTCTGGCCTTGTTCGACCTGGTTGAACAGATGGTAGGCGACCGAGGCCATGGCGCCCTTGTGCGCCTCGCGCGGGCCGTAGACGTTGAAATAGCGCAGGCCTRCCACTTGCGAATGGTCGGTGTCGAAGACGTTGCGGCGAACGTAGTCGTCGAAGAGCTTTTTGGAATAGGCGTAGACGTTGAGCGGCCGCTCGAACTCAGRCTCCTCGCGGAACTCGCTGCCGCCGCCATAGACCGAGGCCGAGGAGGCATAAAGGAAAGGCACGCGCAGCGCGAGGCAGGCRTGGAGCAGCCGCTTCGAATAGGCGTAGTTCACCTCCATCATGAACTTGCCGTTCCATTCGGTCGTGGTCGAGCAGGCGCCCTGGTGGAAGACGGCCTCGATGCGGCCGAGCCCGCCATCCTCGAGCCGRGTCAGAAAATCGTCCTTGTCGAGATAGTCGGCGATATGGAGATCGGCCAGGTTGGCGATCTTGTGACCGTCGGTCAGGTCGTCGACGACGACGATGTCGTCATGCCCTTCGGCATTCAGCGCGGCGACGATGTTGGAGCCGATCATGCCGGCGCCGCCCGTGACGATGATCATGAAGGCCTCTGTTCCGTTGCCGATTCCGGCCCTTATAGGGGACGCCGACGGGAGTGTCGATAAAGCACGTCAAACCCATGTCGGAGGCTCGCTCGGTCACAGTCGCGCCGCAAAGCTCACGCTTCACTCGCGCGTGCCRTCGCCATCCTGCCTCCAAGCCCGCCGTTGCGCTGGCCCGAATTGCGGTATATCGGCATCGCGAAGAACGACGGGCGCCGGATTTTCCGGCGCTGAGATCAACCAGCCTTTCGGGCGCGTGCCAGTGAGATGATCAAGCACCATCTGCCTTCCCCGGAGCCTTTGCATCGCACCATCGCCCGCTTTGGCGACGTCACCGTGCTGGTGGTCGGCGACTTCATCCTCGACCGCTTCGTCAGCGGGGTCATCGAGCGTATCTCGCCCGAGGCGCCGATCCCGGTGCTGCATGGAAAGGGCGAGATGCTGGCCATGGGCGGCGCCGGCAACGTCGTTTCCAACATCGTTTCGCTGGGTGCCGCCGCAATTCCGGTCTCGGTGATCGGTGCCGACAAGGCCGGCGACAACCTTCTGCGCATGCTCGGCGATCTCGGCGCCGACACCGACGGCCTAGTACAACGGCAGGACCGCATGACTTCGTCGAAGAGCCGCTTCAGCGCGCTCAATCAGCAGGTGCTGCGTTTCGACGAGGAGGAGATCAAGCCGTTATCCCGCAGCGAGCGGGCGACGCTTGTCGAGCATTTCCAGGCCGCGCTTGCGCGTGCCGACATCGTTATCCTGTCCGACTACGGCAAGGGCATCCTGCTCGACGGCGTGGCGGCAGAACTGATTGCGATCTGCCGCGACGCCGGAAAGCCGGTGCTGGTCGACCCGAAGGGCCGCGACTATGCGCGCTACGCCGGGGCGACCGCAGTCACGCCCAACCGCAAGGAGCTTGGCGAGGCGGTCGGGCGCGCCGTGTTCGGCGATAACGAGATCGTGGCCGCGGCGCGGGACCTGATCGCGGCGCATGACTTCGAGTTCATCGTCGCCACGCGCAGCGAAAAGGGCATGAGCGTGGTCACGGCGGAGGATGCCCGCCATATCGCCACGCAGGCGCGCGAAGTGTTCGACGTTTCCGGCGCCGGCGACACGGTTATCGCTTCCTTCGCGCTTTCGCTCGCCGCGGGCGCCGACCGGGTCCATGCCGCCGTCATCGCCAACGCCGCCGGCGGCGTCGTGGTCGGCAAGCGCGGCACGGCGCGGCTCACCGTCGAGGAACTTTCGGGCGCGCTGTTCCGCTCGCACGGGCCGGTTGTTCATCAGGATGCCGTTCTGGACGCCAGCGCGGCGGCGAGAATGGTCGCCGCCTGGAAAGCGGAGGGGCTGACCGTCGGCTTCACCAATGGCTGCTTCGACATCCTGCATGCCGGCCATGTCAGCCTGCTGCATGCCGCCCGCAGCCAGTGCGACCGGCTGGTGCTCGGTCTCAACAGCGATGCCTCGGTGCGAAGGCTGAAAGGGCCTGGGCGCCCCGTCAACGACCAGCACGACCGGGCCTGCGTGCTGGCGGCGCTCGCCTCGGTCGATGCGGTCGTCGTCTTCGAGGAGGACACTCCGCTCAAGCTGATCGAAGCGCTGCAGCCCGACATTCTGGTCAAGGGCGCGGACTACACGATCGAGACCGTGGTCGGCGCTGATGTGGTGCAGAAGGCGGGCGGGCGCGTGGTGCTTGTCGACCTCGTCGCCGGCAAGAGCACGACCAACACGATCGGCAAGCTGCGCGCCGCAAACTGAGGGTTTCATGTCCGAATTGAACGACTATCTCGTCCGCTCGGCGGCGGTGATCTCGGCGATGGTCGAGCGCGACCTCACCGGTGAGATGGAACGCGCGGTCAGCACAGTCGTGACGGCACTGTCGCAAGGCAAGGCGCTGCTGATCTGCGGCAATGGCGGCTCGGCGAGCGACGCCATCCACATCGCCGGCGAACTGGTGGGTCGCTTCCTCAAGGAGCGCAAGGCCTACAATGTCATCGCGCTGCCGGCCAATGCCGCCGTGCTGACAGCCTGGGGCAACGACTACGGCTTCGACACGGTCTTCTCGCGCCAGGTCGAGGCGCACGGATCGGAAGGTGCGGTGCTGCTGGCGATCTCCACCAGCGGCAATTCGCCGAGCATCCTCGCCGCCGCGGAGCAGGCGCGGGCCATGGGCATGACGGTGATCAGCCTGACCGGGGACACCGGCGGCAAGCTCAAGCCGCTGACCGACATCCTGCTCAATGTGCCGTCGACCTCGACGCCGATCATCCAGCAGGGGCACCTCTGCCTCTACCACCATCTGTGCGAGGCGGTGGAAGCGCGTCTCAGCAATGCCTGACGACGACGCAGTCTTTCCGCTTGTCGAGCCCGGCCTCTGGGTCGAGCGGATCGGAACCAGGGCCTTTCCAGCCGGCCTGCCGGCGCTGTTTCTCGACCGCGACGGCACCATCAATGTCGATACTGGGTATCCAGACGATCCGGACGATATGGCGCTGCGCAACGGAATCGCGCCCGTAGTGGAGGCCGCGAACCGGCGAGGCATTCCGGTCGTCGTGGTCACCAACCAGTCCGGCATCGCGCGCGGCTATTTTGGCTGGGATGCGTTCGCGTCTGTCAACCGGCGGGTGCTTGAGTTGCTTGCCGAGAGGGATGCCGTCGTCGACATGGTGCTTGCATGCGCCTACCACGAGGCTGGATCGRGTCCGCTGGCGATCGCCGACCATCCGATGCGCAAGCCCAATCCGGGCATGCTCGTCGAGGCAGCCCGCCGCCTCGGCCTCGACCTGAAACGATCGCTGATCGTCGGCGACAAGCCGGCCGACATGGAAGCTGGCAAGCGCGCCGGCCTCACGCGCGGCTGGCTTGTCGACGGCAGGGCCTCAACGATGGACAGGCTTGCGGTTTTGCCGTTGCGCGACGCGCATGATCTCGACGGCCTGCTGACCGCGATAGGGTCGCTCTGATCGCATACAGATTCAACTTGGGGCGCCAGGCCGCTGGTTTTCCACCGTTTTCATCGGAAGCTGGCGCATTAAGCTAATCAAGCGGGAAAGGCCACCAATCCCTCATCCTTGACACGGCGGATGGTAAGCGCCGTCCGCACTGTGTCGACATTGGGGGCCGAGGCGAGCTCCTCGATGACGAAGGTCTGGAAGGTGCCGAGATCACTTGCCACGCAATGCAGCAGGAAATCGGATTCGCCCGACACCATCCAGGCATCGCGCACGATCGGCCACCCGCGCGTGCGCTCGGCGAATGTCTTCAGTTCGGCGTCGGCCTGATGATGCAAGCCGACTAGGCAAAAGGCGACGACATCCATGCCGAGCGCCGGCGCGTTGAGCAGCGCGCGGTAGCCGCGGATGATGCCGGCCTCCTCCAGCCGCCTGACGCGGCGCAGGCAAGGCGGCGCCGAGATGCCGACACGGTTCGACAGCTCGACGTTGGTCATGCGTCCGTCGTTCTGCAACTCGCGCAGGATCTTCCAGTCGATGGCATCGAGATCGGCTTTGAGCGGCATGATCAGGCCTCGCGCAAGAATCTTTCGCGGTTTTGTAATTTGGTTTCGCGCGGGAGGCTATCCCTTTGCGATCATTTTTGCGCTTTCGAGGCGCAATATTGCCCGCTATGCAGCGGGGCCACGCGCTGCTGTTTGGTCTGTGCATGTCTTTGTCCCGAAATCGCCTTAGAGTTTCGGGAGACATGCCTGGAAGCTTTCCGGGGACGAAGGCTAAGCTGCCTTGCTGGCTTGGCGGGCAGCACTTACATTACCGGCGACAAACCACGGCCTCGCGCCGCAGGGGACTTTTATGAACATTAAGCACGCGCCCGTTCTCATCATCGGTTCCGGCCCGGCCGGCTATACCGCGGCAATTTATGCCGCGCGCGCCATGCTGAAACCGATGCTTGTCGCCGGCCTGCAGCAGGGCGGCCAGTTGATGATCACCACAGACGTCGAAAACTATCCGGGCTTCGCCGACCCGATCCAGGGTCCCTGGCTCATGGAGCAAATGCTCAAGCAGGCCGAGCATGTCGGTACCCAGGTCGTCAACGACATCATCACCGAGGTTGACCTCAATGTGCGGCCGTTCCGCGSCACCGGCGATTCCGGCACCGTCTACACCGCGGACGCCTTGATCATCGCCACCGGCGCGCAGGCCAAGTGGCTGGGCATTCCATCGGAACAGACCTTCATGGGCTTCGGTGTCTCGGCCTGCGCCACCTGCGATGGCTTCTTCTATCGCGGCAAGGATGTCGCGGTGGTCGGCGGCGGCAATTCGGCGGTCGAGGAGGCGCTTTACCTCGCGAACCTCGCCAAGAGCGTCACCGTCATTCACCGGCGCAGCGAATTCCGGGCCGAGCGCATCCTGCGCGAGCGGCTGTTCAAGAAGGACAATATCCGCGTCATCTGGGATACGGTCGTCGATGAGATCACCGGGCAGCCCGGCAAGGCGCCGCTGCCGCCTTCGGTCGATGGGCTGAAGCTGCGCAATGTGGTGACCGGCGAAGTGTCACGGCTGAAGGTCGACGGCGTCTTCGTGGCGATCGGCCACGCGCCGGCGGTCGAGCTTTTTGCCGGCAAGCTCAAGCAGAAGCCCAACGGCTACCTGTGGACGGCGCCCGATTCGACCCGCACCGATGTTCCCGGCGTGTTTGCCGCCGGCGATGTCACCGACGACGTCTACCGGCAGGCAGTGACGGCGGCCGGACTGGGCTGCATGGCCGCGCTCGAGGCGGAGAAATATCTCGCGGGCATCGAAGTTCATCGCGAGGCGGCTGAAGCGGCTGAATAAGCAATCGGCTGAGAAAAGCCGTTTAAAAGCCTGATTTTTCATTCAGACGCCGCAGGCAACACGAGGGGAATCATGGCGCTGGACTGGGACAAGCTACGCGTGTTTCACGCTGCGGCGGAGGCTGGGTCGTTCACCCATGCCGCCGAGACTCTGCATCTTTCGCAATCGGCCATCTCGCGGCAGGTCAGCGCGCTGGAGCATGACGTCGGTGTGGCGTTGTTTCATCGCCRCGCGCGCGGCCTCGTGCTCACCGAACAGGGCGAGATGCTGTTCCGCACGGCGCATGACGTGCTGATGAAGCTGGAGACGATCAAGTCGCGGCTGACCGAGACCAAGGATCGCCCCTCCGGCGTGCTGAGGGTGACGACCACGGTGGGCTTGGGCGCCGGCTGGCTGACCGAGCGCGTGCAGGAATTCATCGAGCTCTATCCCGAGATCRGCCTGCAGCTCATCCTCGCCAATGAGGAGCTCGACCTCACCATGCGCCAGGCCGACTGCGCCATCCGCCTGCGCCAGCCGCAGCAGCCGGACCTCATCCAGCGCCGGCTGTTCACGGTGCATTTTCATCTCTACGCGGCCCCTTCCTATGTGGCGAAGTTCGGCAAGCCGGCGTCGATCGCGGAACTCAGGAACCATCGGATCGTCACCTTCGGCGTGCCGGTGCCCTCGCATCTGTCGGAACTGAACTGGCTGGAGACGGTCGGCGATTTCGAAGGCGGGCAAAGGGTGCCGACTTTGCAGATCAACGACATCCTGTCGATCAAGCGCGCGGTCCAGGGCGGCGCCGGCATCGCCATGCTGCCCGACTACGTCATCAGCAAGGACTCGAACCTGGTGCAATTGCTGCCCGAGACCGAGGTGCCGTCCTTCGACACCTATTTCGCCTATCCGGACGCAATGAAGAACCAGGCGAAGCTGCATGTGTTCCGCGATTTCATCATCGCGAAGGCGCGCAGCTGGTCCTACTAGGCAGGGTGYGGGTCACCCGCGCCACGGCGTCAGCCGCGGCAGCCAGCCGGGGACAGCGCTGCGGTAGGCTTCGTATTCGGCGCCGTAGCGTCGTGCGAGCGTCGGCTCTTCGTAGAATTTGACGAAKGAGATCATCGCCGCCGCGGCGATCAGGCCGTAGGCGAACAAAGCCCAGCTCGAAAAGATCAGTGCCTGGCCGAAGATGATCGACAGCACCGCGACATACATGGGGTTGCGCACATGGCGGTAGACGCCGCCCACGACCAGTTTCCCGGTCGGCGCAATGGGAGCCGGGGTGCCCCGGCCTTCCAGCGCGAAGCGGGCGAAGGAGTGGAGCAGGACCCCCGCTGCCCCGATTACCAGGATCGAGCCCAGAATCGCGAAGCCCGGCACCGTGGACAGCGACATGCGATAATGGTCGGTCAACAGCCAGGGCACCAGCCCCGCGACCACGCCTGGTGCCGCAACAAGGAATAACGCGCTGCCGGCGATTGCCGARAACATCCGCATCGGAACCTCTTGCCRCAAAAATAAACGCGACCTGCTCGAATCCGCATCATTTTGATTTCACGTATTTCCGGGAACAGAATCGGCTCTAATTTGCATATCAGCAATCGCTTTGGCGCTGGAAAGGCCTGCGTTTGGGCGATTTTTCTGGTCCTATCGGTTCCTGGAACGGGTTGGACCACAGCCTGCGTCTTTTTGCATGCGTGTGTTGCAAAATAGATGCTTGTTTCTTGGGCATGATGAGCACATATATAGTTCATCTCCAGGGCGCGTTCTCCTCCCATTAGCGCCCTCGAGTGTTCCCCTCTGGAGGTTAGCCCTAATCGGCACTTCCAATCAAACTCAGCCGGATCTTTATTGATCCGGCTTTTTTGTTGCCCCGAGATCACCGCGATGCCGGAAATGCGTGCGCTTGGGCCACGTAACAGTGACATGTAACATCGGGTAACATGTCACGGAYGCACTCTGTCGATTAAGTAGATCATAGGACGCGGTTGGTCGGTCCGGGAGATGGGGGCATCACTCGGACAGGCCGGGCTCAGGCAGCTACCGCGTCCGAACCATTTTGCCGGCTGCGGTGGACCTGCCGTTTGCCTCCCAGGAAGACGGTCCGCAATAAGAACGGCGTCCGGATGGTCCGGGCGCCGTTTCGTCATCGTCAAGGTCAGGCAGCCTTGCCGTTGGCGTTCATCGCCTCGTCGGCGAGGCGGCCGGTCAGCTCAGCCATATGGTCGAAGGCAGCCTTGTAGCTGGCCACGCCGGCTGTTGCTGAGCGCAGCTCGATGATCAGATCGCCGATCTCGGCCTGTGGCATGGTCGCCTCGACCACATCCCAGCCCGGCCAACCTGGCCGCGCATMATAGCCGAGGATCTGGCCGCGCCGCTGTGGGATGAGTGCGATGATCTTCGAGGTCGCATCGGAGGGCGTCACGATCTCGACCTTCATGATCGGCTCCAGCAGAACCGGCGAACAGGCGGCCATGCCTTCCTTCATCGCGATCTTGGCTGCCATCTGGAAGGCCATGTCGGATGAGTCGRCCGCATGGTAGGAGCCGTCCGACAGGTTTACGGCGACATCGACCACCGGGAAGCCGAGCGGTCCAGACTTCAGATAGTCGCGAATGCCCGCTTCCACCGATTGGATGTAGGTCTTGGGCACGACGCCGCCGGTGATCGTGTCGGTGAACTGGAAACCTGAGCCGCGCGGCAGCGGCTTGATCTCGATCACCACATCGCCGAACTGGCCGTGACCGCCCGACTGCTTCTTATGGCGGCCGCGCYGCTGCCCCGATTTGCGGATGGTCTCGCGATAGGGCACCGCCGGCGAATGGCCTTCGATCGGAATCTGGTTCTTGCCCTCCAGGCGTTCGCGGACGACACGCAGGTGCATTTCGCCATGCCCCGACAGCACGGTTTCGGCGGAGTCCTGGTTGTGATGCAGGCTGAGTGAAGGATCCTCCTCGGCCAGCCTTTGGATCGCCGCCGACATCTTGACCTCGTCCTTGCGCTCCTTGGGACGCAAGGCGAAGGCGAATACCGGTTGCGGCGGCTCAAAAGTGACCAGCGGCTTGATGCCGCCCTTGGCCGAGCTCAGCGTCTGGCCAGTCTTGACGTTGTCGAGCTTGCCGAGCGCGACGGTATCGCCCGCATTGGCCGATGGCAGCTTCGACTGATCCTTGCCCAGCATCTTGTAGATGCCCGAAACCTTTGTCGTGTCGCCGTTGGAGAGGAAAAGTTCGGTCGCGTCGGCCAATTGGCCGGAARGCACCCGCGACACCGACAGCTTGCCGCCATGCGCGGTGTGGATGGTCTTCATCACCTGCACGACGGTCTGGTTGCCGTCGGGCGCGCCAAGCCGCTTGCGGGTCGCCTCGACGTCCGGCGCATCGTGGCGGATCGCCTTCAGAAGCCGTAGCACGCCGTTGCCCTTCTCGGCGGTGCCGATCAGCACAGGCGTCACCGTGCCGGCGCGAAGATCGGCGGCAAGATCGTCGAAGATCGCGTCCTTCGGCGGCTCAATCTCCTCGAGCAGCTGCTCCATCAACTGGTCGTCATGGTCGGCAAGGGTCTCCAGCATCGAGAAGCGTGCTTCGAGCTCGCGCGCCTTGTCGTCATTTGGAATCTCGGCGACCTGGCTTTCGGCGTATTCGCGGTAGACATAGGCACGTTCCAGCGCGAGATCGATCGAGCCGATGACGACGCCGTCCTTGCGCAGCGGAATCTGGCGCAGCAGCAGCGGCGCCGAGCTTGCCGGCTGCAGCATCTTCAACGTCTCGCGCACGCCGGCGATCGCCTTGTCCACCTTGTTGAGGAATAGGATGCGCGGCACGCCGAGATCRTCGAGCTTGCGCATGATGAGCTGCAGCGCGGRAATCTTCTTTTCGTCCGCTTCGGCCACGACCACGGCGACATCGCAGGCGGCGAGCACCGGCTCGGCCTCGAAGGCGAATTCGATGGAGCCCGGGCAATCGACGAAAGTGAACTGCTCGCCCATGAATTCCGTGGTGGCAAAGGTTGCCTCGACGCTCATGGCGTGGGCACGGGCTTCTGGCGAATGATCGGAAAYGGTGTTGCCCGATGAAACGGGATTCTGGCGGGGAATGGCGCCCGTGCGGGCGAGGATTGCTTCGAGAAGTGTCGTCTTACCGCTTGCGAAGGGACCGACTATGGCGATGCATTTCGGTCCCGTGCGTCGTCCTCCGGCGCGATTACCCATGGCTGACCTCCACTCAGGCGTTTTCCCTGGGAGCGGCGGCCGGCCTGTCCGGCCGTCGCGGGCGGGGTTTTTTGCTAACCACCTGCCCGAAGCCATCGTCACACGGGTTGAAGGGGAGGGCAAGGAAAATAGGAAATGCGCCGGCTTTGGTTTTTTGCCATGAGCCCCCTTTGCAAGGCGCTCCGCTTGTCAGGCAATGAGGGCAAGCGGCTTGCTATCGGCTGCGCAAAGCGCGCTCGCCTTGTCGCGTGGTGCCGGCTTGCCGAAGAAATAGCCCTGGAAGCGGCTGCAGCCGGCGCCGCGGGCAAGGGTGAACTCCTCGGCCGTTTCCACGCCTTCCGCAACGATGGTGATGTTCTGGATGCGCGCGATCTGGGCGAGCGCGGAAACAAAGATCTGCGCCACCTGGTCGCTGGCGAGGCTGCGTATGTAGGAGCGGTCGATCTTGACGCTGTCGATGGGCAAGGTCTTCAGATAGTTGAAGCCGCAATGACCGGTGCCGAAGTCRTCGAGCGCGATGTGGAAGCCAAGTCCGCGCAAGGCTTCCAGGCGTCTGAGGATTTCCGGCGTCGCTGCCGTTGCAACGGTCTCGGTGATCTCGATGATGAACGCGGATGCTGATCTGCCGGTCTCACGCAGAATGCGGTCGCACATCGTCACGATCTCGTCGCGCTTCAACTGTTCGCCGGAGACGTTGATGCTGATGCGCCGCCCGGGAAAGTGCCCGATATCGGCGCAGGCGCGCCTGAAGACCCACTCGCCGATCATGTCGATGAGGGTCGAGCGCTCGGCGATCGGGATGAACTCGGCCGGCGAGATCAGGCCGCGGACGGGATGGCGCCAGCGGATCAATCCCTCGAGCGCGTCGATGGAACCCTCGGCACCTACGATCGGCTGATAGTGRAGCTCCAACTCGCCGAGATAGACGGCGGCGCGCAGTTCGCGMTCTACCAGCCGGCGATAGCGCTTGTCCGACAGCATCTCCTCGTCGAAGACCGTGACACGGCCCCGACCTGCGGCCTTGCTTTCGTAGAGTGCCAGGTCGGCAAGCACCATCAGTTCCGTTGGGTTGGAGGCGTGCAGCGGCGCCAGTGCGACCCCTACCGAGATCGACAACGGGATAACTTTGCCTTCATGCCGCTTTCCGGCCCGCATCTGGTCGAGCAGCCGACGCGCGTCCTTGTTGATGGCAGCCGCATCGCCGTGCGGGATTATGATGCCGAACTCGTCGCCACCAAGCCGTCCGATAATGCCATCGGCAAAGATGCGCTGTGCCTCCTTGACCAGATAGGCCAGGGCAAGGTCGCCGAACTGATGACCGAAGGTGTCGTTGAGCTGCTTGAAATGGTCGAGGTCGATCAGCAGCAAGCTCGCCTGCCGCCGGTTGCGCGAGGTGCTTAGCATCTCGCTCAACGCTTCGAGGAAATAGCGCCGGGTCATCGCGCCTGTCATAGCGTCCACGGTGAGAAAGCGGTGCTTCTCGGCTTCAGCGGCGGCCGCCGATTGCAGGCGCTGGACGACGCTTGAGCGCATATACATCAGCACCACGAGCGCCAGGCTGGTGGCCGTCGCCGATATGGCGAGAGTCGTGGCGCGGGAGGCGTTCTCGGTCAGGCCAAAGGCGGCAATCGCGGTGGCTGCGATGCTCGTAACAAGCAGCACCTGGATGCCACGGTAAATCCTGCCGCTATGATCCTTGATTGTCGCCAAGATGCTCATACCTGCGCCCCCAACAGCACGAGCGATGGCTAGAGCCGAGCCGTTAAAAAGACATTGAGCGTGACGCTGCCTCGCCCCATTCCCCGGCGCTTGGCCCAGTGCCCCGCATTTATGGTTAAAAAGCAATCATTTATGACAGTATCTGCAGGAGCTTATACAATGTCGCGTGAAGCCCGACGAGCAGCATGCCGGCTGACCGCCGCAAAAAACCCGGCGCGAAGCCGGGTTTTCTGACTTGGTGACCGCGTTGCCGATCAGGTCAGCGCCGCCGTGAAGCGCTGGATGCGGGTGCAGGCTTCTTCCAGCAGCGCGTCCGAAGTCGCGTAGGAGATGCGGAAGTTCGGGCCGAGGCCGAAGGCGGAACCGAAAACCACCGCCACACCCTCGGCGTCGAGCAATTCGGAGCAGAAGGCCTCGTCGCTGTCGATGACCTTTCCGGACTTCGTCTTCTTGCCGATCAACTGCGCGCAGGACGGATAGACATAGAAGGCGCCTTCCGGCGACGGGCAGGTAATGCCGCGCGCCTGGTTGAGCATCGAGACGACAAGGTCGCGCCTGCCCTGGAAGATCGCCTTGTTCTTCGCAATGAAATCCTGCGGACCGTTGAGCGCCTCGACCGAAGCCCATTGCGCGATGGTGCAGGCGCCCGAAGTCTGCTGGCCCTGGATCATGTCCATCGCCTTGATCAGCGGCACCGGGCCGGCGGCATAGCCGATGCGCCAGCCGGTCATGGCATAGGCTTTCGAGACGCCGTTCATGGTCAGCGTGCGCTCGTAGAGGTTCGGCTCGACTTCGGCGATGGTCTTGAAGACGAAGTCGCCATAGGTCAGGTGCTCGTACATGTCGTCGGTCAAGGTCCAGACCTGCGGGTGCTTGAGCAGGACATCGGCCAGCGCCCGAAGTTCGGCTTCGGTGTAGGCGGCGCCCGACGGGTTGGACGGCGAGTTCATCAGCAGCCATTTCGTCTTCGGCGTGATCGCCTTTTCCAGCACCTCCGGCGTCAGCTTGAAGCCGTTTTCGATCGAGGTGTCGGCAAACACCGACGTGCCGCCGCAGATCGCGACCATTTCGGGATAGCTCACCCAGTAGGGGCGCGGGATGATGACCTCGTCGCCGGGGTTCAGTGTCGCCATGAAGGCGTTGAACAGGATCTGCTTGCCGCCGGTGCCGACGATCGTCTGCTCCGGGCGGTAATCGAGATTGTTCTCGCGCTTGAATTTCTTCGCAATCGCCTCGCGCAGCGGCGCGATGCCTGAAACCGGCGGATACTTGGTCTCGCCGCGGCGGATCGCGTCGATCGCGGCGTTCTTGATGTTGTCGGGCGTGTCGAAATCCGGCTCGCCGGCGCCGAGGCCGATGACGTCACGGCCGGCATTTTTCAGCTCGCGCGCTTTCTGCGTCACCGCGATGGTCGCGGAAGGCTTCACGCGGGAAAGGGCGTCGGCAAGAAAGGCCATGACAGAGCGTCTCCAACAGAATGGCGCGGCCAGGAGCGGCCGCGGCGCCTCTCATGTCGCATCATCGGCCCCGGCGCAAGCACTGTCGGATGATCCAGAGGTCAAGGTGGCGTGAGCGGCAACCGCAAATTCACCAGCGGCCGGTAAACCTCGTCAACGGCCGGTAAACCCTTGGCTGGCAGGATAGCAGATCGAATTCCGCTTACCTTGCGGAGCGAGGGACCTTTGTCGCGCAGTATCGGGCTTGCCCACATCATCCGTCATGACCGCTCGGTCAAGCCCTCGCTGACGGCTAACGGTCGGCTTACTCCCTGACAGTCGTAAGGTCTTCGACTCCCCGACCTCAACGGACCTCCACGGGTCCTTATATGGGCAAGCCTCGCTGCGTCTGATACCAGCCGATAGGTTGACGAGAAGAAAAGACCAGGGATATCAATGGCTTACCCTCCGCAGAGGTACCCCGGCGTGGGGGTACCAAGGGGGACGGCCCCCGGTCAGTCGAATAGGTATGACCGCTCGGAAAAATCGCCAAAAAAATATCCAATTCGGGACCTTGCCGGGGAGTACCAACCCTTGCTTGATTCACCGGGAGAGGCTCCTTTGGTGTGAATCGAGTGTGAACGGTGTGAACGGCTCGCATTGTGAGGCTACCAAGAGTACAAGACTGAAACATCAGCATGGGATTGCCAGCACAGGCCATGCCCCGAGAAACACCCCTCGAAATGGYAGAGCGACACACTCGCATAGGTGAGGAACTCATTGCGCGTCAACAAGCGCTAGTGACGAGGCTGACGGAACAAGGTGACCTCTCACTTGTGTATGACGCGGTAGTGTTCCTACAATCACTTCGAGCGATACAGCGGGAGCATGTAGCTCATTTGGAACGTCTGCGGAATTCAGACTAGCGTCCGTCACCGGAGAGAATTCGGCCCGACCTACCCGGGCTGGAAACCCCTACCTGCGAAGCATAAACCCCGGAGACAAACCGGGCCGTAACAAGGGCTTCAAAAACTCTGACGACGACACAGGGAAAAGTCTCTTGAATAGGGTCTGATCTAATCGTGACAAAACCCTGTTGAACCGACCGACGAAGGAGGGAGGTCGCGTCACTGGTGAGATGCCTTCAGTGAGACCGAACCCTAGTCAACAAATCAGACAAGATGAACCGTCCCCAAAAGCGTGGAAGAGAAATACGGGGATGGCTCCTTTAAGTACTTAAACAAGAGTTCCCCGTATTAATTCTCCACCTCATCCCGGACCATCTTTTTCTGTCGCCAAAACCAAGGGAATTCACTCGGGTATGTCGGAAACCTGCTTTCCCCGGATTACCGTCTTTCGAAGTAAGACCCGCCCCGGCCCCTCATACGGATCAACCGAATGCCAGCCTCAGCCAAATAGCCCTCGAAATCTCGATGGCCTACAACATCCTTGGTGAAGTCATCCAACACCATTCCGATTGCCTCAGCTACTTTCGATCTGGAAAGCCTCTCCCCGTAGCCCGGATGATCCTTGAACCATTGCACGATGTAGTCGTAAGCCTGCCCAACTCTGCCCCCTAGCTTCTCCTTTTCGACAGGCGACCAATCGGCATGCTTCGATCCCGGAAAGATATCGATGTCGCTCTCGTGTTCCAGCATGTCGGGAATGCCGGTCTGTGGGTCAGCAATGATGTAAGCATCACACTTCCCGCAAGTGCCATCAACACTCTTCCTGACAGCCCCACGGCAGAGAGCTTGGAGGATCATATCGGCGTGTTCGCCAAGCTTAATCTTCGCTAGGTTTGCCCGGTTAAGCTTCTCTTCTGACGGCGCGCCGGATGACATCCTAGTCCTAGCGATATACGTCGCTGGCCTGTAGAACATCGTGCCTGCCAGAATGACATGTCGGATGTCCCGATAGTCGTTCGAAGCCTTAAAGTCTTCGCCTCCCCAGTGAGTGAACCGAAGYCGACGCGGTTCCTTGACCTTCCGCCGGATTGCCTCTTCGATATCAGGGATACGCTTCCTTTTGTTCTTCATGTGGTGAACGATTAGGACTTCCTCGTCGGGAGGTATTTGATCGATGGTCTTTGTTATACCCTCTAGGAGAACGTCGGCGTCCTCTCCCCATGACGACTTTCCGCCACCGCGACGCCAGATTTTGACAGTGAGGTCACGGTAGTTTTTTCCACCATCCCGGAGCTTGACAAGTTCGCGGTCAGCGATCTCTTCCCAGTACTTGTACGTCTGCCTAACCCTGCCCGATGCATCGCATATAACCATTGGCTTAAGGTCGTCTGGTAGATGCTTCTTATAGTGGATTGCGAAGGTCCCGACTCCGATCTCTTCGACAATGACCGGGGTGTTGGACAACTCCCAAAGGTCGATTGCGGCTTCGGCTATCGCCTCTTTCTCGTCGCCATACAACGCAATGATGTCATTCGTATCGAGACCGGTCTCTGCCGGAAGATCAGGAATCCAAAGTTCTGTCTCGTGCCCGGCAGCTTCAATGTCCGCTTGGAGTTTCGTCAGGGTGTTATAGAGCCTCGGATTGGTATCTGCTTCGGGCAGCAATCCCCCGATCAGGGCAGCTGATATCTTGACCTCGCGAGCCCTTAGGATGGCCTCATCCCAGATTCGGACGTGTCGGGGTTGCCCACGGAAATAGAAATCCTCCGCTTCCTTGAAGCTGGCGTATCGCCGCGTCCTTGATTCGACCATCTGTTGGGTAGTGAACARCACCCTGGCTTGCCGCTTGTCGGCATTCCCGGCGCGGTTCAATTCCTTGTTGGCGTCGCTCTCGTTGACAAGGACTGAATAGTCGTCATTCGAAAGCCCTATCTCCGCGACCATCCGTTCAATCTCTTTCAGACGGCCGAGACAGATCAGAACGGACACACCCCTGTGGGCTTCCGACTTTATCARCCGACGAACGAAATGGATTATCGATTGAGACTTGCCGACGCCGGGGTCAAGCGGCGACAGGTAATAGAGCTTCTTAGCCTTGCCGTTCGCCATGGCCTCTAGGCTTGATACAAGGTCTTCCAGTCCTCCCCATTGTGGTGCCGATGGTTGATGACCGTTCTTCGCGAATGTCGCACGAAGGTCCTCCATTGTCTGTTCCGTCAGGCTAGGACGATGATCCCGGATATACAGCCGGTGATATTCCTCTGGCGCTATCTCGACGCCACCAACCCAATACCGGACCTTCGGCTCATCGATCTCCCGCTCAATACGAACTCCGTCTTCTGGCAATGCTGCCAAGATGTCAGCAAAACTATTAATCGACGTCACTTCGTTCCTCATGAACGTTCCTTCCCTCCTTTCTCGTAAGTTGTTCGGGGTGTAGCCAGTACCCAAGCTTAGGCTCCTGCGGCATGGCTTCGTCTGGTATGTCATGGTGATCCCGACCGAGTGTGAACAGCCGGTTGAATGCCTCAGGATCGACCTTGCCGAATCTCTCCCGGTTGCTCTGCCAAAGGGCATGGGCCGACTTGTACCGACCGAACTCTTTCCCAAATCGGCAGAGCACAAAACGACCATCGCCAGAGAGGATGACTGACCAAGCGTTATTCAGGGCTACGCTCTGACGAGCTTGCGAGGAAGCAATGGTGTTCATGGGGCCACCCCGAAATCAGCCACCCTTGATCGATTGGCCTTGGATGCCGCAATGGCGTCCCATGTCTTGGACGATATCCGTGCCTTGAAGCCCGTAGCCTTTGAAGTCACTGATACGCGACCGTCTGGCCTCTTCGTGACGATGACACTCCGGTAGCCCGAACCGATGTAAGGACATTCCCCGTCAAGCTGAATCATCCCCTCGTAGATCGGGGGGTAGGATACCCCTCTAGAATGCCCTTCTCCGGGGTGTGGAGGGGGGCTACAGCGCGATGTTACGCTAAGACTATCCTCTGTARGGGGAAGTTCAAATGTTACGCTAAGAGGCTGTCTATGAAGCCTTAGATGTCTCATCCGGCACTTGGTTGAACAAAATTGGGCCGTCGCCCTAGTGGCTATGAAATGAGTGYCACATGACTTGCAATGCTTGTGTTTAGTATTCAGTCCGTCAAACATTTCTCTCCATGGTGTGGGGCCAGCCCGTAAGGCCAGCCCCGGTTAAATTACTTCGTGTAGCCTGTTGCTTAAGCCACTACTTCTAGAGGCAACGGCTCATGGATAATCCGCCTCTTCTTCACCGGCTGGACAGGAATGATAGGAACTCGCTTTCTGAATCGGGGCTTATACGTTCCCCTTGCGAGTGCCAGGACCTTACGGCGTTCGAACTCTGCCGCCGCTTCGACCAACATGGYACGATCATGGTTGATGGAAGCGCCGTATTCTTGGAGACCAAGGTTGACCCTCCGCAAATCGAGATGGTTCCCGTTGATGTAAACCACCYGCTGACCGGGCCTCGCATCTGTGAGAACGCGAGCGATCAGGACTTCAACCCCGAAAGGGCCTCTTGCGGAAACCGCCCCGCCTTGGAGATTCCAGTTGCGGGACAGCTTCAGGCCGATGAGTTCGTTATAGGCGTCAAGGTCGATACAGCATTCTTCAATGCCGCTTCGGGACAACGGGACGTGGACTAGGAAGTCATCCCCGACCTTGGATAAACGAACATCACGGGGCCTCAATGTTTACCCCCAGATCAGTCAGCATTCGCTTTGCAGCTTCGTCATGGTCGAGACCCTTTCCGATCTCTTCCGTGAACTGTTGAACCCTCATCTTGATCAATTCACTACGGGTCTGTCGGTTCAACTCCTGATCTTTCATCCATTCACGACGGGCGGCTTCGGCCATCTCACGGGATTGTCRCTGTCGATCTTCAAGACTGAGCATCAATCAGACCCTCCGCGAAATGCCAGACTGACGGGCGAAGATCGATGACTTCTTTGCCTCTTCCTGCCTTTCAGAAGGCGTCTCATCAATCGTCTGGTCTACCGTGCCAGCCTTCATCCCACGACGTTCAAAGACCTTCAACGCAACTAGGTCAGCGAATTCAGAATTAGTCACATTGTCGAGTGCTGCCGCAGTATCCTCGACGCGCTGGCGAAGCATCTCCCGTTCTGCCGGGGTCATCTTCGCAAGGGGCTTATTAAAGAAGTAGGTATCGGGAACAGTGATCTTAGTGGACATAAATAGTTTCCTTAAATATTAGAAATAATATGCGTGTTTAAATTGATAGTTCCCTCTTTCGAGGTCACGATGAAAGTTCAAATTGCGTTCAGATTTACTTCTAGTTTCTGACCGGTCTGGGAAGATACGTGAGCCATAGACATCTCGTATCCATTCGTGGCGGCCCACTGACGAGCGGCCCTGATAGCGGCATTCCTTTCTGTGTATGACCCCAACTGAGGGTCGGGAATACCGACGAAAACCGGTGCATACAATTGGCCTGTCTTGGCAAGTTTGACGTAAGCTGTCTTATTGCCTTTGGTTAAGACGATCTCCGTCAAGTCAAATGGTTCAGAGAAGCTCCCTCCGACGTAAGATAATTCATRGGTCATGTGTTGATGGTTGTTCATTAGATATTCCTGCCTCGCTTGTTGTTTCCTTTCTGGATAGGCTTGTTCTTCTGAGGTTTGACTACGAGTTGTTCCTGAAGCGGCTTGTCCTTTGCATAATGATCCCAGACTAATGAACCTTTCTTGCTCGGCATCGGGGACGATGGAATGCGGGTGTTATTCTTGGACATAAAAATATTTTCTGYCCCCTCTCGGGAGGCTGTTAGAGTTTCAAAATGTATGGAGTTAAAAAGAGGACTAGAAAGTTAGAGGCCTATTCCTCATACCCAGTATGCGCCTTTTTTGCAGTAAAGTCAATAGTAAACCAGAGTGTATTACTCCGATATGCTGCTCAAAGCCTTGGGAAATAAKGGAGATATTTATTTCACGGGACCTCCAAAACCATAGTAATATTGACCGCGATTTCTATATATATTCACGTCGATCAGGTCGACCTCCCGTAACTCATTGATATCAATCGGCGTTTTCTGCTAGGCTTACGGTAAGTAATTGATTGTATTAGTAGTATCCCCCACGATTTTGGAGGGTGTAAATCAAGGGGAACGTCGTTCCATCTCTTGCTCAATCAGCCTGTGGAGTTCGATCAGTCGCACTTTGAGCCTTCGGCTTTCATCGACGAGTTGGAATAACTTCAAATCCGGGTCGTCAGGTGCAAGCATATTTGCCTGTGAAAGAGAACTCGGGACCGTGTTGAAGTCTATGACAGTACCCATGTGATTTTTCTCCTGTTGCTAATCGCCCGATGAGGTTCGGACGGATTTCGAGTGATAGGAAGAAAGTTCGGGGTTGTTTATCGCCGCTCTTGCTCTTGCCACAACAGGACAGACCATGATTGCTGTTGCTTTCCGTCGCTACCAACCGGGGGTCAGCTTTGATCACAAGGGCGATGTTTTTGTCYGACAACCGGGACTTAGGCTCGCTAGGGTCGAAGACCTGATCCGCCAGTGGCCACGTTTGATCGCTGACACGACAGAAGGGGGAAACCTCCGGCCGCGCCATCGGCTGTGTTTGTTGCGCTTTCTCCAAGCCATCAGGCTTGCCAACAGGGACCGACAGCGAGTTGCCGCCTACGGAATGCACGTCCCACGCTCACACAGCGCCCCTCGATTCCGACAGGGAACAGAGAGAAGCCTATACGCCGGTCCGGCCCGACAGGTTCCCATGCGTTGCCGCTAGAGGGTATTCCGGAAATCTGGGGAGGTTGGCGCTGTYCGTCACGGTACACGGCGGTATGCGCGAGGTGTGGGTTGAGTAAGTCCAGCGGGCCTGTCGGTTCATTCCGATGGTTGCGGCTGGCTCAACCGATGTAAAGATGTAGTGTCTGGATTGCGGTAATTCAATGGCGCGACCTGTCGACAGTTAATGGCCCCTTCCTCGACTCACAGGAGTCCCCACAGGGGCTTCAGGCTTAAACCGGTGTAGGACAGCGGGTGACGAGAGAAACGCTTGCACGGGGCTGTATGAGTCAAACAACGGGTATTCGAGGAAGGGGTAAGCATAGGGGTGTARGTAGGGGTATAGACAAGAAAAGGGCCATCCCTTGGTAGAGACAGCCCCTTGGATAAAAGTATTTCTGTGTGGGGAAAATAGTATTACAAATCAGTTGGTTAGTTCTAATGGTGTCTGGCCGCCCTGCTGATCAATCAAAATGGGGACGTTCCGATTTAAATTCAACAGCTTGTCCGATGAGACAACTAGTAGCTTTGCTTTGACAGACGACATATTAGCGTGAGCATACCTGAATAGCATAGCCGGTGCACGATGCCCGCTGATACTCGCTACCTCTGGGATAGACAAACCAAGCTCAAATAGCCTCGAAATCCCTTCGTGTCTCAGATCGTGGAAATGAAGGTCCTCGATTGGAGGCGTCGCACGCTTGCATATACGGGTCCAACTGGCTTTCAGTGCTTCGACATCGACAGGGAATACTCTCGTCGCCGGGGTGACATGACGAGGACCGATGAAATTCCGGAGATATTGTTTGCCCGCAGACCGTCCGGCTTTGATGGTCTCGACGCGGAAAGGTATCGTCAGGACCTCCCGAAGGATTTGCACTGCCCTTGCCGTCAGAGGGATCAAGCGGGAACCGGTCTTCGCTACGGGGATGAGCAACGTCTGGCGTTCGAAGTCGATGTGCTTGAACTCTATCGCTAGGATTTCTGCCTGTCGCATGGCTGTCTGAAGTGCAAACTCGATGATAGGACCGACGAAGGGATTCGGACTGCCATCCCTGAGCGTCAGCTTCCCGGCTTCCATCAACAATCGGCCTTCCTCTCCGGGCCTTAGCCTACGCTGGCGCTTGTCTTCCTGGACCCTCAGATAAAGCCCCTCCAGCGGGTTCGATACCTCGATGTGCCATTCACGCTTGGCGACCTCGAACATGTGATACAGGGGCGCAAGCTGGCGCTTGAGTGACCTCGCAAGGATCGGTCGGCCGGTGATCTTAGAGACCTCCTTAAGCCTTTCGTCACGGTACTGTGCGAAGTCTCGGGGCTGGAGATCGAACAGGGATTTCTTTGCGATGGGATACCGGAGGAACCGATTCAATTCGATCGTCTCCGCTCGGCATGACCGTTTCTTGGGTAGGACCTCATCGCGGTATMGCTCGACGAGATCAGCAAGGATGATCCCTTTGAGCGTCTTCCTGTCGGGGCCTAGCTCTTCACGATCCATCTGGCGCTCAATCTCCCGCGCCCACTTCTCTGCATCTGACCGTGTGAGGAAGGACTTCGATCTTGGTTCGTGTCCCTTGCGGCGRCACTGGACGTTGAACTTACCTGACTTGAGCTTGCGGATAGTCGCCATTTCGGAGGTCTCCTGTGAACCTAGAGTGAATGGAAGACCAGCCTTCGGGGATACCGAATGAAATCAGGCACTTCCATAGGTCGCAGTATCATCCGTCATGATGACGGCACCTCCAGCGGCGTCTGGGGGACATACACGCTGCAGAGCGCGTTCCAGCCGATCTTCGCCTTCAACGAGGGCAAGCTTTCGATCGCCGCCTTCGAGGGGCTGATCCGGCCGTTCCGTGACGGGGAGCCGCAGTCGCCGATGAAGTTCTTCCGCACGTGCCCCGCGGCCGACCGGCTTCATATAGAGGCGCTGACGAGGACGCTGCATCTGCTCAACGCCGGCGCCTGCCTGCCGCGAGAGGCATCCATCTTCGTCAATTTCGATCCGTCGGTGTTCACCGACCGCGCCATTGCCGACAAGGCGTTGCGCGACATGCGTCTGGTTCTGCATGAATCCGGCATCGATCCGCGCCGCATCGTCTGCGAGGTCACGGAGCAGAAGTCGGCCTCGCAGGAGACGCTCTACGGCTTTGTCGAAGCGCTGAGAGGCAATGGCTTCCGCATCGCCGTCGACGATTATGGCGCCGACGATTCCGACATCAACCGGATCAAGGAATTGAAACCGGACATCGTCAAGTTCGACGCTCATTGGATCACGCAGCTCATGGAGTCCGGGGCCGGATTGGCGCTGCTGACCGCGACGGTGAGGAACTTCGAGGACCAGGGCATCCGCACGGTCTTCGAAGGCATCGAGGAAGGCTGGCAGCTGGAGCTTGCCGAGAAGTCTGGCGTCTCGATGGTGCAAGGCTATGTGCTCGCCCGGCCGGAACTCGCCCCGACAAGTTTTCGCGTCTTCGGCAAGAACATGCAGGTGTCGGCGGCCAATGAGAGCAAAGCCACAGCGGCCGCCGATCCCGCTCCGGTACCGTCGGCGCGGCCGGCGAAGGCGTTTGGGCGCAAGGTGACGCGATGAATRCACAGCCCGACAGGCGGCGCCCAGAAAGGCGGCGAAATGTCGCCGAGGCGATCTTCGCCGACGAGATCGGCCTCCAGTTTGGCGTCTATGGTGAGTTCCGGCTGTGGAGCGCCTATCAGCCGATTTTCGCCTCGCAGGGCAGGGCACTTAAGCCTGTTGCCGTCGAAGCGCTGATCGAGCCGCGTCGCGTCGCGACGCCTGTCGCGCCACAGGTATTCTTCGACAGCGTTGCGGCATCGGATCGGCTGTTCGTCGAAACGATGTGCCGGATGCTGCATCTGCGCAATTACTGCAATATCGGCGTCGATGGGCTTGCGCTGTTCTTCAATTATGATCCGCTGATCAATGATCACCTCGGGCGGGCGTTGGCCGAGATCCGTTTCATGACGCGGCATCTTGGCGATTTCGGCCTCGAGCCCGCCATGCTGGTCTGCGAGATCACCGAAYGGGCCGCTGATGACCGCGTGCTCGCGAGCCTCGTGCGCGAGATGAAGCGAGATGGCATCCGCATCGCGATCGACGACTTCGGTACCGGGCATTCGACCGAGGAGCGGATCGACCTGCTTTCGCCCGACATCGTCAAGATCGACGGCGGCTGGTTCGCCRAGTTCTGCCGCCATGCCGCCGCCGAGCGCTTATTCCGGCCGCTGGTCTCGATGCTGCATGACCGCGGCGCCAAGGTGCTGGTCGAGGGCATCGAGCAGGCCACGCATCTGCGCGTCGCGCTGGACGGTGGCGTCGACCTCCTGCAGGGATACTACCTTGCCCGCCCGGCGCTCGCCGGCACGATCTTCAACGAAGAGCCGCTCTCGATCGATGCGCTGCTCGGCGCAGACAACAAGGTCGTGCCTTTGCATCAGCGCCRCTGACGGTTGCGCCAAAACAAATCACTGGTTGAGCCTCGCGCCGGTGAATTCGACTTTCGCGAACAGGACCCGTTGCATCGTAGTGGCGCGGCTCGGTCGGGCCTGCGGCCGTGAAGTGATGGCAGCCCGCTACTTCAAAAGGGGGTCATATTCGGAATGGGTGCCAATCCAGAACCAGACCACATCGTCTTGGTCCCGGATCGCGACGGCGCGGTAATTAAGGTCAACCCGCGCCGACCAGTAACGCCCAACCTGTTTGAAATGCAGTGATGGGTGGAACGGATCCGCACGCAGTTTGGCGAAGCTGCTGTCCGCCTTCATGCTTCAGGTAATTTGCCGTAAGCCTCCCAGAAGGAAGGGGCGGCAAAATGGTTCACAGAGGCCGGGTCCGGCCTGCGCGATGATCGGCCAAAGCCTGCTCCGCGAGCTTGTCCAGCCGGCCAGCCTTCGCGTCGGCTTCGACCTGCCTGTCCCACAAATCGGCTTGAAGCGCCTCGAACCAAGCGGCAAATGCCTTCAAGTCTTCGGGGCTCAGTTCGGCGACGGACTTTTCGATCTGTTCGAGCTTGGTCATGGCCAGCACATAACATAGTTGGCCCAACGAGGCCAATGGCGCCGATATAGGCAACAAAAAAGGCGGGACAATGCCCGCCTTCCTGTGCCGGTAGCCTGATCGGGAGCGTCGGGGCCGGGCCGGCAGCAATCTGCTGCTTCGGCTTGTCGGGTCCTTCCGCTCCGGCGCGCTTATCGCGCGACCGTCAGTACATCCGTGACTTGCCGCGCGCCCCGAACCTTCGTCCAGCGCGCGCCATCGCTAACCGCATTCTGCAACGCCAAGCGGTTCCGCCTGGCCGCAAAAATGCTCAAGCCAAATCAGGCTGCCTTGCTCAGAGAYCCAGCGGCGGACTTGCCGGTGCGGCGGTCCTRCTCGATCTCGAAGTTGATCTTCTGGCCTTCAACGAGCGTCGTCATGCCAGCGCGCTCGACGGCGGAGATGTGGACGAAAACGTCCGCGCCGCCATTGTCAGGCTGGATGAAGCCGTAGCCCTTGGTGGCGTTGAACCACTTGACCGTACCAGTCGCCATGTAAATTACCCTTCGCATTTGCTTCGTTTGACCGGACCAAAGCCCGGCCGGTGGCATCGAAATTTTGGAGATAGACGTCAGCAAACGCGAATATCGCGAGGCCCGATCGATCGGCCAAATTCAATGGCTTGCATATAGAATGGTTTGCCGAAGAAAACAAGACGGGTCGGTGCGGATGCTGCCGGCGTGCCGCCCTATGGTTGGTCGATCGCGTGGAAGTTTTGCGCCCGGATACGCGTTGTGGGAGGGTAAGTGACACCGTCGCTGGTCTTCGGGAGGATATCATGAAAGCCATTCTGCTTGCCGTCTRCCTGACGCTGGTGGCGGGCGAGGCGCAGGCCGTCTCGCGCTACGACCCGACGCGCATGAGCTGCGATCGCGTGCAGGCGACGATCGCCGGCCAGGGCGCCGTCATCCTGCGCTACCAGTCGACACGCGTGCCCGGACTGCCGCTCTATGACCGCTATGTGCGCGACGAGCGCTTCTGCGACATGGGCGAGGTGAGGGCGCGGACCTATGTGCCGAGCGCCGACACCAGATCCTGCCCCGTCTATGTCTGCAAGCGGCCCGAGTTCGAGCGGCACTTCCGCCGCCGTCTCTTTCCACCCAACTAGGGTCTGTTGATATTCAGGTGAGGCCGGCCTGCGAATGGCGGCTTCCTGCGCTTCCGGTGCTCACGTACGTTGAGTACGCTCCGCTCCGGTTCTCGGAAGCCACCATTCTCGGTTCGGCCTGACCTGAATCTCAACAAACCCAGAGCACATCACAGAGCGCTCCGCAGTTTGTCGTTTGCGGACCGAACCGGCCGAGCGCGCTTTCCTGGAATTGCTCCAAAGGCTCGGCCTTAATCAAAACGCGAACGAAGCCTGCGCGGCCGGCGGCGGGCCGACGCGCACGCCTTCCATGGCCAGCATCTTCTCCTTGGTCGCGGAGCCGCCGGGTGCCGAGAAGCCGCCGATCTTGCCGCCCGCGGCAAGGATGCGGTGGCACGGGATGACCAGCGGCACCGGKTTGGCGCCGAGCGCCGCGCCCGTTTCGCGGGCGAGCCCGGCATGGCCGGCGCGCCTGGCCAGTTCGCCGTAAGTGGTGGTCTCGCCGAAGCCGAGCTTGCGCGCGGCGCCATAGATGGCGAGACGGAAATCATCGACGCCGTCGAGGTCGACCGGCACGCCGGAGAAATCGACATCCTCTCCGGCCGCATAAGCCTTGATCGAGGCGATCAATTCGACGACCCATTTGGGCTGCTCGGTGGAACGCGAGACGCCGGCATGACGGAACAGCCGGCGCTCCACCGCTTCGCGGCTGCGTTCGGGCAGGCAGAGCCGGATCAGGCCCTTTTCGCTCCAGGCGATGCCCATGAAGCCGATCACTGTTTCTAACACGGCGTGRCCAGCCGTGATCGGGGAAGCGTTTTTCATGGCAGGCTCCTTTCCGCAAACTGCGAAAAACAGGTACATCCATAGTACAGATAGGGAACAATATCGCAGTTTGCCTTGAGTCTCGCCACCCGAAAACAGCCTGGTGGCCCTGATTGCCCACCGAGAATCGCTGGTGTAAGGACTCCTCAATAACCGACAATCGGACCTCCAGGGCTTGGCAGCGAAAATCATCCTTACCGCGATCGGCGTGCTCGTTGCCGCTGCCGGCCTCAGCGGCTGCACCTCGACCTCGCAGGTGAAGGCCACGCCGGCGCTTGCGGCGGCCGCAACGCCTGCCGTCGAGGATGACACACCGACCGTCGCACTGCCTGAAACGGTGGCCGTTCTGCCCGAGTCTTCCGGTTTGGTTCCGGTGCAGACTGCAGCGCTGACCGCCGACGCCGCCACGGCTGCCGCCGGCGCCCCGTTGCCGCCCCCTGCGCAGCCTGGCGCGCTTCTTCCACCGCCCGCGCAGCCCGGCGGGCAGTTGCCAGCGCCGGCACAGGCGGCCGCTTTTGCGGGCTCCACGCCTCTCGCCGGCAAGTTCCCGCCACCGCCGGTGTTGATGGCCGGCGCGTCGCCGACGGGCCCCGGCTCGCTCAAGCATGCCGCCGTCTATGCGACGGCCGGCGTTGCCATGCCTGTCACCGGCCAGTCGGCAAAGGTGGCCCCCATGCCCGGCGTCCAGCAGGTCGCCTATGTGATGCCGCAGAACCCGGCGCTRCTTGCTCAGCCGGGCCAGCCCGAGCAGCACGCCAGCGGTCCGCGCGCCGAGATAGAGCGGCTGATCGAGAAATATTCGGCCATCTATGAGGTGCCGGTCGATCTGGTGCGCCATGTCGTCAACCGCGAGAGCACGTTCAACCCGAAAGCCTACAATCACGGCCATTGGGGACTGATGCAGATCAAGCACGCGACGGCGCGCGGTATGGGCTATGACGGGCCGGCGGCCGGCCTCTTCGACGCCGAGACCAATCTCAAATACGCGGTCAAATACCTGCGCGGTGCCTGGCTGGTCTCCGGCGGCAATGCCAAGCGCGCCGACCAGCTTTACCAGAGCGGCTATTATTACGCCGCCAAGCGCAAGGGCCTGCTGGAGCAGACGGGTCTCAGCGTCGACCGCCGTCTGCAGCCGGGCGCCTGAGCGTCGGCCCGATGGGGCGCCCCAAAAGTCACCGCCCTTTGGGGACGTAGCTGATTTAGGGCGGGATATGCACGAGAACAAAGGTCCGCGCCCACCGGCTCCCAAGGATATCCGGCTTCGCAAGCTTCTCGACGATGCGCTGACCGCGCCGCATTGGCCTGAAGGTTTCGTCATGCGCCCGTTCGAGCRCAGGGACGCGCATGCCCTGCATGCGCTGCTGGAAGAGGCGTTCGAGGATGGCGCCGAAAGTCCGTTCGACGAATGGTGGCAGCGCATATCCGGCGATGCCGAGTTCGATCCCGACCTCTGTTTTCTGGTCATCGACGCCAAAGGCCTGTTGGCGGGCGCGGCGCTTTGCTGGACTTCCGGCTTCGTCAAGGAGCTTGCCGTCCATCCGGGCTCCAGACGGCAGGGCATCGGCGAGGCGCTGATGCGCCATGTTTTACTGACCTTTCGCGACAGGGGCGCTGCCCATGTCGATCTCAAGACCAATACGGTCAGGAATGCTCCGGCCGTCAGGCTCTACGAGCGGCTCGGCATGGTTCCGGTCGCCTGGGAGGGTTAGCCGCTTTCGGATCTGCCGAAAGCTCGCAACCGCGACGGCATTGTGAAGCGCTTCACACAGGGTGACGTTAGGACATGCTAATTCGTCGTGGTGCCGGGCGGCCGATCGGCGGATCGACGCTGGCAAGGCGTCGGAGGAGGCTGTGCCGGCATGCGTCAGCCACTCCAAGGCGGGCTCCGGGGCGGCGGGTTTCGGAGCCCGCCCGCTTTCGTTGGATCGCCCCCAAATCCTTTCGGTCAGACTGGGCTTTTCCGCACTCGGTGCTGACGGCGCGCCGCCAATTTATGCCGGACAGCTATGTCTGGAACCCAAAGYGGTGCTCCGCATTCAAGTGCTGGGTGGGCATCTGACGGTTGTCGACGCGCGGTCTCCGTCGCAACCGCAAAGGGAGGTCCACCGCCATGAAGTTTCTTCACGCATTTCTAGCGCTTGCAGTCGGCGCCATGCTGGCCGCCGCTCCGGCGCGCGCGGTCGAGCTGTCGATCGTGTCGGGCGACACCGGCAACGGCATCAAGGTGCTTCGCGAGATACTCGAGCGCTACGAGAAGCAGAGCGGCAACAAGGTCAGCATCGTCATGATGCCGCCGTCGACGACCGACCAGTTCGGCCAGTACAAGCTGTGGCTGGCGGCCGGAAACACCGACATCGACGTCTATCAGACCGACGTGATCTGGGCGCCTCAGCTCGCCGGCCAGCTCGTCGACCTGACCGAGGTGACCAAGGATGTCGTGGCCAAGCATTTCCCGTCGATCATCCAGTCRCAGACCGTCAACGGCAAGCTGGTGGCGCTGCCGATCTTCAYCGATGCGCCGGCGCTCTACTACCGCAAGGATCTGCTCGACAAATACGGCGCCAAGGTGCCGACCACCTGGAAGSAGCTGGGCGAGACCGCCAAGCTTGTGATGGACAAGGAGCGGGCTGCGGGCAACAAGGATATCTGGGGCTTCGTCTTCCAGGGCAACGCCTATGAGGGGCTGACCTGCAACGCCCTCGAATGGGTGATGTCGAATGGCGGCGGCCAGATCATCGAGCCGGACGGCACCATTTCCATCAACAACCCGAAGGCCGCGGCCGCGCTCGACATGGTGAAGGGGTGGATCGGCACCATCTCGCCGCCGGGCGTRCTCGCCTATCAGGAAGAGGAATCGCGCGGCGTCTGGCAGACCGGCAATGCGGTCTTCATGCGCAACTGGCCCTATGCCTATGCGCTGGGCAACAGTGAGAACTCGCCGATAAAGGGCAAGTTCGACGTCGCGCCCCTTCCGGGAGGCACGGGCGAGGGCGCGCGGCCGGTCGCGACGCTCGGCGGCTGGAACCTTGCCGTCTCCAAATATTCGAAGCACCAGGACGCGGCGATCGAACTGGTCAAGTTCATCGCCTCGCCGGAGATGCAGAAATACCGGACGCTGAGGACATCCAACCTGCCGACGATCCAGGCACTCTATGAGGATGCCGACATCGCCAGGGAACAGCCGATCATCCCGCGCTGGAAAGATGTCTTCCTCAACGCGGCGCCGCGCCCCTCGGCAACGGTCAAGGTCAAATACAACGAGGCGTCGAGCCAGTTCTGGACTGCTGTGCATAAGACCCTGTCCGGCGAAGGCAGCGCCGCCGACAATCTCGGCGATCTCGAGGTGACGCTGACCAARCTGATGGGCAGCGGCTGGTGACCGCAACGCCGGCAGAGGCAGGCGCGGGCGCTCGCGCCGGCAGAGCGGACGCGAACCGGTCATCCGCGGCAAAAGCGGAATCGACGCATGCCACTGCCAGGCGCGGACGCTCGCGGCTGATGCGCCAGCGCGTGCGCTCGGCATGGCTGTTCCTCACGCCGATGCTTCTGGTGCTTGCGGCCGTCGCCGGCTGGCCGCTCATCCGCACCGTCTACTTCAGCTTCACCGACGCCTCGCTGTCCGACCTCGGCGCCCGCCGATGGGTCGGCTTCGCCAACTACTTCTCGATGCTGAGCCTGCCGAGCGGCCGCAGGGTCTATGACGGGCTGCTGGTCGACCCGGTGTGGTGGCGGGCGGTATGGAACACGGTGCTTTTCACGGCGGCGTCAGTGACCTGCGAGACGATCCTCGGCATGATCGTTGCGCTCGTGCTCAACGCCGAGTTCCGCGGCCGCGGCATCRCCAGGGCGGCGATCCTCATTCCCTGGGCGATCCCGACCATCGTCTCGGCCAAGATGTGGCAGTGGATGCTCAACGACCAGTTCGGCATCATCAATGTCGTTTTGCTCCACCTCGGCCTGATTCATGCCAAGATCGCCTGGACGGCGAGTGCCGATACGGCGATGGTCGCGGTGCTGATCGTCGACATCTGGAAGACGACGCCGTTCATGACGCTGCTGATCCTTGCAGCGCTGCAGATGCTGCYGCGCGAGATCATCGAGGTGGCCAGGCTCGACGGCGCCAACCCGTGGCAGGTCTTCTGGTGGGTGACGTTGCCGCTCATCCGCCCGGYGGTGATGGTGGCCGTGATCTTCCGCGCCCTCGATGCGCTGCGCATCTTCGACCTGATCTATGTGCTGACGCCTAACAATGTGCACACCAAGTCGATGTCGGTGTTCGCGCGCGAGAACCTGTTCGAGTTCGACAAGTTCGCCTATGGCTCGGCCGCCTCGACGCTGCTGTTCTTGATCCTGGCGCTGCTGACCATTTCCTACATCCGCATCGCCCGGATCAACCTGGACGGAGGCCGCTGACATGAGGATCGCCAAGCGCGCGGCCTTCTACCTGCTGGTGGCGGCGATCGTCTTTATCGCCGTCTTCCCCTTCTACTATGCCATCGTCACCAGCCTGAAGTCGGGGACCGAGCTGTTCGAGGCGAACCTCTGGCCGAAGTCGGCCAGCCTCGCCAACTACACCAACGTGCTGACCCAGGGCACGTTCGTGCGCAACCTCGTGAACTCGCTGGTCGTCTCGGGCGCCGTTGTGCTGATCTCGCTGCTGCTCGGCATCACCGCCGCCTATTCGCTGGCGCGCATCCGCTTCCGCGGCCGCGCGGCGCTGATGCTCGGCATCCTGTCGGTGTCGATGTTTCCGCAGGTGGCGGTGCTGGCCGGCCTGTTCGAGATGATCCGCTGGGCCGGCCTCTACAATTCGCTTCTGGCGCTGATCCTCTCCTACATGATCTTCACCTTGCCGTTCACCGTCTGGGTGCTCACCACCTTCGTCCGCGACCTGCCGGTCGAGATCGAGGAGGCGGCGATCCTCGATGGTGCGACGCCCTGGATCATTGTCACACGCGTTTTCCTGCCGCTGATGTGGCCGGCGCTGGCGACGACGGGGCTGCTCGCCTTCATCGGCGCCTGGAACGAGTTCCTGTTCGCGCTGACCTTCACCTCCAACGATGCGCAGCGCACCGTGCCGGTGGCGATCGCTCTGCTTTCCGGCACCTCGCAGTTCGAGATCCCGTGGGGCAACATCATGGCCGCGTCGGTGATTGTCACCGTGCCCTTGGTGGTGCTGGTGCTCATCTTCCAGCGCAAGATCGTCTCCGGCCTCACCGCCGGCGGCGTCAAGGGTTAGGCGCAACCCGCAGGTCCATTCCGCGTTTGAGTATACGAGGGGCTGATTGGAGACTTCACATGAGAACGCTTCTGCCCCTGGCCGCAGTCGCCCTGCTTGCCGGCGCGCCGGCGGCCCTTGCCCAGTCGAACGATACCAGCCCGGATGCGGTCGGCCCCATGGTGACCGAGGACAAGGTCGACACCCAGACCTTCGTCGCCACTGTGCCCAACGCCAACGAATTCGAGATCCAGTCGAGCAAGCTGGCGCAGCAGAAATCGCCATCCGCCGACGTCAAGGCCTTCGCCGCCCAGATGATTGCCGACCACACCAAGGCTGGCCAAGATTTCAAGGCGGCGCTCAGCCAGGGCCAGACGACCTCCTCGATCAAGCCCTCCGATTCCGCGCTGCAGCCGAAGCAGAAGCAGCAGCTCGATGAATTGAAGGGCGCGAGCGGCAAGGATTTCGACAAGAAATACATCGAGATGCAGTCGGATGCGCACAAGGACGCCGTCGCCCTGTTCAGCACTTATGCGAAATCGGGCGAAGACCCGGCGATCAAGGAATTCGCCAAGAAGACGCTGCCGGTGCTGAAGATGCACGAGAAGCACGTGAAGGAGTTGGCGGTGGCGCATCAGGGATGAGGCGAGGGGGGCGCCGTAGAGCGCCATGTCCTGCGTTACCGCTCGCAAGGCCCCTGGCGAATCCGGTACCGTCCCTGTCTTAAGTTCACACTTGCCGAACGCCGGCGCCGCCCCTCATTGCCCTGCCGGGCATTTCTCCCCGTATAGTGACGGGGAGAAACACGCCTGCGCCGATGATTTCGCCAACCTCCGCGGTTGCAGAAAAGGCGCCGGCGTCGCAGCCAGCTCCCTTCTCCCCGTTCTACGGGGAGAAGGTGCCGGCAGGCGGATGAGGGGCAGCGCCGACATTCGGAAGCAAGCCGAAACAGTTGCGAAGGCCGCTTGTAGGCTGGATATCAACACCAATTAGGGAGGCGTCGTTGCCCAAAATCGACATCTCAGCAGTCCCCGTCCGCAAAGGCTCCGGCTACCCCGCACCCTTCGACCAGCCCTGTGCCGAAYGCACGCGCCGCCGTCTCGGCGATGCGGGCGGCCTGAAGGATTTCGGCGTCAACCTGATGACGCTCCCGCCCGGCGGCTGGTCAAGCCAGYGCCACTGGCACAGCCATGAGGATGAATTCGTCTATGTGCTGGAGGGCGAGCTGACGCTGRTCGAGGACCGCGGCGAAACGCTGCTCAGGGCCGGYGACTGCGCGGCCTTCGCCAAGAACAGCGGCAACGGCCACCACATGATCAACCGCTCATCGACCACGGCCCGCTACCTGGAAGTCGGCTCGCGCAACCCGGACGATGTCATCATCTGCTCCGACATCGACATGATGAGCCCGAGTTCGGATGGGCGGTTTCTGCACAAGGATGGGAGGGCGTATGAGGGGCAGGGGTGAGGGTGAGCTTTCTCTCCTCCCATAAGGTTAGCTCCTCACCCAAAATACTCCTGCAGCGGTCTCACCTCGAGGTTCCCCGCTCTTAGCGCCGCAATCGCCTCCGCCACGGCCGCCGCTCCCGAAAGCGTCGTGTAGTACGGCACCTTCTGCATCAGCGTCGCCCGCCGCAGCGACTTCGAATCCGACACGGCCTTCTGGCCGTCGGTGGTGTTGAAGACGATCTGGACCTGGCGGTTGCGGATGGCGTCCTCGATGTGGGGACGGCCCTCGAGCACCTTGTTGATCTTTTCCGCCACCACGCCGTTCTCGGCGAGGAAGCGTGCGGTGCCGGAGGTGGCGAGCACCTTGAAGCCCTGGCCGGCGAGGCGCTTGACGGCGGGCAGGATGCCCTTCTTGTCTTCGTCGCGGACCGAGACAAACAGCGTGCCGGAGCGCGGCAGGTCGACATTGGCGCCGAGCTGGCTCTTGGCGAAGGCCAAAGCGAAGTCGCGGTCGAGGCCCATGACCTCGCCGGTCGAGCGCATTTCCGGCCCGAGCAGAATATCAACGCCGGGGAAACGGGCGAAGGGGAAGACGGCTTCCTTGACTGCGATGTGGCCGGGACTGCGCGCGTCGGGCATGGCGCCGTAATGGGCGAAGGCGTTCTCCAGCGTCTCGCCGGCCATGATGCGGGCCGCGATTTTCGCGATCGGCCGGCCGATGGTCTTGGCGACGAAGGGCACGGTGCGCGAGGCGCGGGGGTTCACTTCCAGCACATAGACCGTGCCGTCCTTGATCGCATACTGCACATTCATCAGGCCGCCGACATTGAGCGCGCGGGCCAAGGCCGCGGTCTGCCGCTCCAACTCGTCGACAAGGTCCGGGTGCAGCGAATGCACGGGCAGCGAGCAGGCCGAGTCGCCCGAATGGATGCCGGCTTCCTCGATATGCTCGAGGATGCCGGAAACGAAGGTCTCCTTGCCGTCGCACAGGCAGTCGACATCGACCTCGGTGGCGCCGGTGAGATAGGTGTCGAACAAGAGCGGGTTCTTGCCGAGCAGCGTGTTGATCTGGCCGGTCTTGTCGTTCGGGTATTTCTGCTTGATGTCCTCCGGCACCAGGCCGGGCACTGTGTCGAGCAGATAGGTCTGCAGCATGCCTTCGTTGTAGATGATCTGCATGGCGCGGCCGCCGAGCACGTAGGACGGGCGCACCACCAGCGGGAAGCCGAGCTCGGCGGCGACGAGGCGCGCCTGCTCGACCGAATAGGCGATGCCGTTCTTCGGCTGGGAGAGGCCGAGCTTGTGCAGAAGCTTCTGGAAGCGGTCACGGTCTTCGGCCAGGTCGATCATGTCGGGCGAGGTGCCGAGGATCGGGATGCCGGCCTTCTCCAGCGCATCCGCTAGCTTCAGCGGCGTCTGGCCGCCGAACTGGACGATGACGCCGACGAGCTCGCCCGATGCCTGCTCGGCGCGCAGGATCTCCAGCACGTCCTCCGGCGTCAGCGGATCGAAATAGAGGCGGTCGGAAGTGTCGTAGTCGGTCGAGACGGTCTCCGGGTTGCAGTTGWCCATGATCGCCTCGAAGCCGGCGTCGCRCAGCGCAAAGGCCGCATGGCAGCAGCAATAGTCGAACTCGATGCCCTGGCCGATGCGGTTCGGACCGCCGCCGAGGATCACGACCTTCTTGCGCGAAGACACCCGCGCCTCATTGGCGAGCTCGCCGGCGAAAGGCGTCTCGTAGGTCGAGTACATATAGGCGGTGGGCGAGGCGAACTCGGCGGCGCAGGTGTCGATGCGCTTGTAGACCGGATGAACGCCGAGCTTTTCACGAGTCCTCTGAACRGCTTCCACGTCGGTCTTCGTCAGCGACGCGAGGCGGGCATCCGAAAAGCCCATCGCCTTCAGCATGCGCAGATTGGCGGCGTCCTCAGGCAAGCCGTGCTCGCGCACGCGCTCCTCCATGGCGATGATGCCGGCGATCTGCTCGAGGAACCACGGGTCGATCTTGCACATGGCGTGCAAGTCTTCGAGCGAGGTGCCCATGCGGATCGCCTGCGCCACCATGSGCWACCGGTCCGGCGTCGGCGTGCCGAGCGCGGCGCGGATGGCGTTGCGGTCGTCGACGTGATTGGCGGCGGCAGGCCCGTGGCCAAGCCCGGGGATCTCGATCTCGTCCAATCCCGTCAGGCCGGTTTCCAGTCCGCGCAGCGCCTTCTGCAGCGATTCCTGGAAGGTGCGGCCGATGGCCATCACCTCGCCCACCGACTTCATGGCGGTGGTCAGCACCGGCTCGGCGCCGGGGAATTTCTCGAAGGCAAAGCGCGGGATCTTCGTCACCACGTAATCGATCGACGGCTCGAAGGAAGCCGGCGTTGCGCCGCCGGTGATGTCGTTCTCCAGCTCATCCAGCGTGTAGCCGACGGCGAGCTTGGCCGCGACCTTGGCGATCGGGAAGCCGGTGGCCTTCGAAGCGAGCGCGGAGGAGCGCGAGACGCGCGGGTTCATCTCGATCACCACCAGGCGGCCGTCGGCCGGGTTGACGGCGAACTGCACGTTGGAGCCGCCGGTCTCGACGCCGATCTCGCGCAGCACCGCGATCGAGGCGTTGCGCATCATCTGATACTCTTTGTCGGTCAGCGTCAGGGCAGGGGCCACGGTGATGGAATCGCCGGTGTGCACGCCCATCGGGTCGATGTTCTCGATCGAGCAGATGATGATGCAGTTGTCCGCCTTGTCGCGGACGACCTCCATCTCATACTCCTTCCAGCCGAGCACGCTTTCCTCGATCAGCACCTCGGTGGTCGGCGAGGCATCGAGGCCGGACTGCACGATGTCGTAGAATTCTGCGCGGTTGTAGGCGATGCCGCCGCCGGTGCCGCCCATGGTGAAGGAGGGGCGGATGATCGCCGGCAGGCCGACATGGTCGAGCGCTTGGGCGGCGACCGCCATGGCGTAGCTGATATAGCGCTGCTTGCGGTCGCCTTCGCCGAGGTTCCAGCGCGTCTCCAGGGCGTCGAGCGCGGCGTCGAGGTTTTCGGGGTGCTCCGCTTTCAGCGCCGCGCGCTCGGCCTCGTGGATCTTGCGATCGGCGTCCTTGACCTCGGTGGCGTTGGCCAGCATCGAGCGCGGCGTCTCCAGCCCGATCTTGCTCATCGCCTGGCGGAACAGCGCACGGTCCTCGGCCTTGTCGATCGCCGCGGCGTCGGCGCCGATCATCTCGACATTATAGCGATCGAGCACGCCCATGCGGCGCAGCGACAGCGCCGTGTTCAGCGCCGTCTGGCCGCCCATGGTGGGCAAGAGCGCGTCCGGCCGCTCCTTGGCGATGATCTTCGCCACTACTTCCGGCGTGATCGGCTCGATATAGGTGGCGTCGGCCAGCTCCGGATCGGTCATGATGGTGGCCGGATTGGAGTTGACCAGGATGACGCGGAAACCCTCTTCCTTCAGCGCCTTGCAGGCCTGCGTGCCGGAATAGTCGAATTCGCATGCCTGGCCGATAACGATGGGGCCGGCCCCGATGATCARGATCGACTTGATGTCGGTGCGTCTTGGCATGTCTCTTGAATTCCGTTCGGCGAGCGGCTTGCACGAAAAACCGGGACGGGGGGAGGACCCGGCCGGTTGTGCTTGCGATTCTGGTATCAGGCTAGGAGGGCCTTATAGGGAAGAGTTTTGCCCGATGTAACCCCGAAAATGCGAGGTAAGGCAGTAGGAGGTAGGCAGTAGGCAATAGGGCTGCGGGGGGCGACGCCGTCTTTCCCCTACTGCCTAATGCCTACTGCCTATTCCCTATTCTCCAAGCGCCAGCGCATCCGTGATCTCGAAGCGCTCGGAAACGCCGACGCGGATCATGTTGAGCGTGCCTTCGCGGGTGAAGCGGAACTTGTCCGGCGAGTCCGAGCCGGCGGGCATGCCGCCGCGGAAGGTGATGACGCGCGTGCCGCCATCCGGCCAGGTCACGGTCACGGCGCTGTCGCCGCCGGTGCGCGCGACGCTTATCTCGCAACGGGTCATCGGCTGGCCGATGCGGCGCGCGCAGGGGATGCCGCCGGCGGCGTCCGGAGCCGGGGCCTGGGGTTCAGCGCCTGCCGCCGCTGATGCCGCGAAGGCGAGACCATAGGCGTCCTGCATGGCGGTCATTCCGATGTCGGCTGCGGATGGCGGTTCGGCCGGCTGGCTGCCGCGCAGGCGCGCCGTAATGTTTGGCGGCGGTGCGTCGTCGGAGGGCTGGGGCGCGACGGCCTCGGTCGCCGGCGCGGCGGCATCTTCAGGTGCGGGCGCCGGGTTGGTGGGACTGAGGTAGCGGGCGGGCGCCCATCCGACGACGTGCGCGTCCTGCATATCCTCGACCTTGCACCAGGGATAACCGTTGATGAGGTTGCAGCCGAGATTCTTCACGGCCGCGCCGTTGGGCAGGCGCGCCTTCACCGTTCCTCCCGGTGAGGCGGTGGCGCGGACGTTGAGCAGATCGTCCGGAGCGAGGCCGCCGACGATGGAAATGATCGCTCCCGGCGCATCCTGCGCCACCGCCGGTAGGGCGGCCATCAGCAACGGAGCGGCGAGGAGTGCCTCAAGCGTCGATCGGAGCGTAACTTTGCGCCTCATCCTTCGGCCATTGGCAATGCACTGCGATTTTCCAAGGCGCGACCCGACTCAATGCGACAAGACTCAAGGCGCCCACCACAAGCCGAGGTGTTTATAGGAGACAAGGCTGCGCGATGTCATCCTGAATATGTCTTGTTGCTCTGGGCTTTCGCGATGAGAACCCGGCTCAGACCGGGACCTCGACCTCTGCGGTGCCAACCGCCGGGAGCGCCGGATCGCCTTCCGCAGCCGCAATCACGCTGTCGAGCAGGCCGGGAAAGCGGTTGTTGAGGTCGTCGCGGCGCAGCGTGATCAGCCGGCTGGTGCCGACCGCTTCGGTGCGCGTGATGCCAGCCTCGCGCAGCTTGGCGAGGTGGTAGCTGAGGTTGGTCTTGGAGGCGAGATCGAGGAACTTGCTGCAGTTCAGCGGCACGCCTTCCTTGCTGGCCAGATAACGCACGATGGCAAGCCTGGTCGGGTCACCGAGCACGGCAAGCACGATCGGCAGGCTGATTTGCTCTGCGGTTGGATGGGGCAGGGTCATGGCTGAGAATTAGGCTCAAACGGTGCCAACTTCAACGCGTCTCCTCTTCTGCTCGGTTTACACAGCTTCTTCGTTTCGTTCTTCGTCCTGGCCCCGTGCTGACACAGGGCTGTCAGGAGGCTTCAGCTATTTTTGTCAGGCTCCGTTGACATCATGCCCTGTTATGTCCAATTGTTCAATAACTTTTGAACTAAGGAATCTCCCATGGACAAGCGGATCTTCTGGCTTGCGCTCGGATCGTTTGCGATCTCTACCGAAGGCTTCGTCATCTCCAGCCTGCTTCCCGATATCGCCGCCGATGCCGGCATCTCCGTGGCGCTCGCCGGCTCGCTGATCACCGCCTTCGCGCTCGCCTATGCGATCGGCGCGCCCATTCTCGCCACGCTGACCGGCGAGTGGGACCGGCGGCGCGTCATCCTGTGGACGCTGGTATTCTTCGTTATCGGCAATCTGGTGGCGGCGCTGAGTTCGTCCTTCGAACTGTTGCTCATTGCCCGCATCGTCATGGCGCTGTCGTCCGGACTGTTTGCCGCGACCGCGCAGGGAACCGCGGTGGCGCTGGTCGATGACCACCACCGGGCCCGCGCCATCGCCGTTGTCGTCGGCGGYACCACGGTCGCGGTGGCTGTCGGCGCGCCGCTCGGCGCGCTGGTCGCGGCCATTGCCGGCTGGCGCGGCACGTTCTTCGCCATTGCCGGGCTCGGCGCGCTCGCCGGCGCGATCCTCTGGTGGCGCCTGCCGCGCGGCATAATCGGCACCAGGCTGCCTCTCAAGGCGCGGCTGGCGGCGGCGGTGCGCCCGGGCGTGATGCCGATCCTGGTGACGACTGTGCTCGCTCTGGTCGGCGCCTTCACCGTCTTTGCCTTCATCGCGCCCTTGGCCATCCAGGGCGGCGGCTTGAGTCCGCTGGCGCTGCCCGGCATGCTGCTTGCCTTCGGCATCGGCGCCGTCATCGGCAACATCGCCGGCGGCCAGGCCGCCGACCGTTTCGGCGCGACGCGCACCGTCTGCTGGTCGCTTCTGCTGAGCGCGGCCACGCTCGTCACCTTCTCACTGATCCCGGCCTTCCTGCCGCACCAGCTCGCCGGGCTGGCACTGATGGGCATGATGGTGCCTTGGGGCATCGTCGGCTGGGCCTTCCCGCCGGCGCAGGCTAGCCGCATCATCAAGATAGCGCCCGATGCCGCCCCGATCGTGCTGTCGCTCAACGCTTCAGCGCTCTATTTTGGCGTCGCGCTGGGGGCCGTGGTCGGCGGAGCGGTACTGCGCTACGGCGTGCCGGCCGATCTCGGCCTGGTCGCGGCGGTGTTCCCCATGGTCGGCGTGGGCGTGGTGCTCGGCGGTCGTGCGCTTGCCCGTCCGGTTGCCATGCCGGCGGAATAGGCCTTCGCAAAAGCTGGAGAACGGCCGGTTTCAGGCCGGCCGCCACATCTGCAGGATCGAAGCGGCGAGCAGCAGGCCAAGCACGATATTGAGCGCCCGCCACTGCCGTTCGGTCCTGAGCAGCCGGGCAAGCAGCGCGCCGGCGACGCACCACAGCGACAGCGAGAAAGCCGCAGCAAGGCCGAACACGGCGCCGAGCAGCAGCGCAAGCTGCAAAGGGCCGTCCGCAAGCGCCGCGAAGGAGGCGGCAGCACCCAGCCCCATCGCCCAGCCTTTCGGATTCATCCACTGAATGCCCGCGCCGCCGAAAAAACTGTTCGGCTTGGCCATGCTGACGTCGAGATTGGGCGGGCCGCTGCGGCCGATCTTGAGCGCCAGCCAGATCAGATAGAGCGAGCCGGCGACCTTCATCGCGAGCTGCAACGAGGGAACGGCGGCCAGCAGTCCCGCGAGGCCGGCCGCGCCTGCCGCCGCGACCGAAGCCAGCCCGGCGGCGCTGCCGGCCATCAGCGGCACGGAGCGGCGAAAGCCGAACTGCGCGCCGGAAGCGGTGGACAGCGTCGTCGCGATGCCCGGTGTCGAGGTGGAGATCAGCGCGAACAGAACGAGGGGGATGATAGTCTCGGACATCCAGGCTTTCCCTGTCGAGGAAGCCGGCATGCTAGGCCGTTTAATCCATCAGTAAATGCAATATTTGATATGACTTGCATTAGGGATTATAATGAAGAGATGATCCGCGATCTCGATGTCACGCTCATTCGCACCTTCGTCATGACGGCCGACAAGGCGAGCATGACGGCGGCGGCCAACACCCTTCATCTGACCCAGGGGGCTGTCAGCCAGCAGATCAAGCGGCTGGAGGAGGTGCTCGGCCAGACCCTGTTCGAGCGCGACCGCCGCGGCTTGAAGCTGACGCGCGCCGGCGAGCGATTGCTCGACAGGGGCAGGCGCCTGCTTCAGATGAATGACGAGATCCTGGCGGAGATAAGCGGCAGGGCCGTCGCAGGGCAGGTGCGGATCGGCGTGCCTTACGACCTCGTCGGCACATTGCTTCAACCCGTGCTCAAGGCCTACGCCGGGGCCCATCCGCAAGTGGAGATTTCGCTGGTCTGCGCCTCCTCGCCGGAACTTGCGGAAGCGCTGGCGGCAGGGACCATCGATCTCGCCATCATCGAGGAGCGGGCCGGCCCGACGGCGGGGGAATGCCTGCTGGTCGACCGGCTGGTCTGGGTCGGCGCCCGCGGCGGCTCGGCGCGTCTCAAACGACCGTTGCCGGTGTCGATGGTTGCCGACACCTGCGCCTTCCGTCCGGCGGTGCTGGCAGCGCTCGGCGAGCATGGGCTCGACTGGCGCACCGTGTTCGAGAACGGCAACATCGACGCAACGACGGCCACGGTGCGCTCGGACCTTGCGGTGACCACGTGGCTTGCCTCGACGGTTCCGGCCGATCTCGACATCCTGTCCGATGCCGACCTGCCGGCGCTGCCGAATTTTTCGGTCAATTTGCACCTGCCGAAACACGCCGTCGCGCCGGCCGCGCAAGCCTTCGCGGCTCACATCCGTGAGGGTCTGGCGCGGTATCGCCAAGCGGCGTGAGTGGTTCCTCGCCCCCGCCAAAGCGGGGGGAGAGGTGGCCGCGAAGCGGCCGGAGAGTGGGCTTTGGCGTCGCAGCAGTCCCCCTCTCCGTCTCGGCTTCGCCGAGCCACCTCTCCCCCACATTCGTGGGGGCGAGGAAAGGGCTGTGCTATTTCCAATTCCTGCGCCGCTCGAGTTCGGCCTCGGAGGGCTCCTGTTGGGCAAAGGAACCCGTGCGGATTTCGCCGCCGCGCTCATAGGTCGCCATAATGACGCCCGTGGTCGAGACCTGCGACTTGGTGAGCTTGAAAGCCGCAGGCATCGCGCTGTCGCCGAACAGCCGCTTGCCCTTGCCCAGCAACAGCGGGAAGATCATCAGCCGGATCTCGTCGATCAGCCCGTTGGCGAGCAGGGTCTGGATCAGGTTGCCCGACCCCTGGATGAGGAAGTCAGGTCCATCTTCCTGCTTGAGGCGGCGCAGCGTCGCGACGATATCAGGCCCGAGCGATTGCGTGTTCTGCCAGGTCAGGGTATCCGGCCGATGCGTCGCCACATATTTGGTCGCAGGGTTGAAGGCATCTGCGATCGAATCCTTCTGATACGGCCAGTACGCGGCGAAGATGTCGTAGGTTCTGCGGCCAAGCAGCAGGGCGAAGGGCTTGGAGAAAAGTTCATCGATCGCCGCGCCTGCCACCTCGTCAAAGTAATGGAACGTCCAGCCGCCGAACTCGAACCCGCCGACAGGATCCTCTTCCGGACCGCCGGGCGCCTGCATGACGCCGTCGAGGCTGACGAATGTGGCGGCGATGATCTTTCGCATCTGTCTTCTCCCTTTCGTGATCCGCGCCGTCACGGCCGGATTTCAGCCCAAGGACGAGCGACAATGCCCCTTTTCGACACGGGCCGGCAAATTTCTTTAACGCCTGCCGCCGGTGCGGATGCTGCGCGACGAGAACCAGACATCGCCGAAGACGGCGGTGGCCGTGCGATCCGGTGCCTTGTCTTGCGTCAGCCAGATGGAGCGCGTGCGCGTCGCGCGCTCGCGGGTCGGCACCCTTGCCTCCGGGCCGGCGACAGAGGCGCCGACGCAAGGGATGAACCATGAGCCCATGAAGGGCAGGCAGGCGAAACCCCTCTCCAGGCGGATGACCAGCGCGGCGAGCCCGACCCGTTCCGCCGGGCGCCACGGGAAGACCATACGGCCGCCGGGTTTGAGCGCCCTCAGCCAGCCCGCGGGAGGGGCAGTGACGGYGGCATTGACATAGATGATGTCGGAGGGCGGAAGCGCGCCGGTTACCGCGTTGCCGTGGATGACCTCGACATTGCCGTATGCGGCGAGATTTAGCTCGGCCTGCGCGGCAAGGTTCCCTTCGATCTCGAACGYGGTGACCCTACCGCCCGGTTCGACCAGCTTGGCCAGCAGCGCGGTGTAATAGCCGGTGCCGGCGCCGATATGGGTGWCGGCCTCGCCGGGCTTCGGCTCGACCTTGCCGATCCACATGGCATGCAGGACAGGCTCGCCGTTGTTGATGCCCCTGTCGGCGTCGAGAACCACAAGCACGTTCTGATAGATGTAGCTTGGGTCGGCCGTGGGCGTTTTGACGCTGCCGTCGCCTGCGAGGATGGTCCAAGGACCGGGACCGAGAAAGGCCTCGCGCGGCACCGAGGCGAACACTTCTTCAAGGCGGGGGTCGGCTGACCTCGCATGGGCGGCCAGCAGTTTGGCGTAGAATTTTCGCGCCTCATCCGATCCAGTCATGGCGAGAAGATAGCGCGGCCGGCTCGAATGTCGTGGTCGATCTYAGCCGGTGACGGTGTCGTAAAGCAGCTTGAAGTTGAGCGCCAGGATGATGGCGGCGACCACCCAGGCGAGTGCCGCCACACCGCGCGGGATGGCGAAATGGCCCATCTTCTTGCGGTCCGACACGAACTGGACGAGGGGCACCACAGCAAAGGGCAACTGCATCGACAGGATGACCTGGCTGAAGACCAACAGTTGGGCCGTGCCCTTTTCACCGTAAAGAGCGGTGACGGCAATCACCGGGACGATGGCGACGCCGCGGGTCAGGAGCCGGCGCGCCCATCGCGCAATGCGCAGGCGCAAAAAGCCCTCCATCACGATCTGTCCGGCGAGCGTCGCGGTCACCGTCGAGTTGAGGCCCGAGGCAAGCAGCGCGACCGCAAACAGGATCGAGGCGATGCTCAAGCCCAGCAGCGGCGACAGCAATGAATATGCCTGCCCGATCTCGGCGACTTCCAGGTGCCCGGTGCCRTGGAAGGCCACGGCCGAGACGATCAGGATCGAGGCGTTGACGAACAGCGCCAGGATCAGCGCGATCGTCGAATCCGTCGTCGCCCACTTGATGGCGTCGCGCTTGCCTGTTTCGGTACGCTCATAGGCTCGCGTCTGTACGATCGAGGAGTGCAGGTAGAGATTGTGCGGCATCACGGTGGCGCCGATGATGCCGATGGCGATGTAGAGCATTGCCGGGTTGGAGACGATCTCGGACGACGGCACGAACATCGAATGCAGGATCGTGCCGGCCGGCGGCGCGGCGACGAAGATCTGGATGGCAAAGCAGCCGAAGATGACGATCAGCAGCGCGACGACGAAGGCTTCGAGATAGCGGAAGCCCCTGTTCATCAGCAGGAGCACGAGGAAGGCGTCGAGCGCGGTGATGAGGGCGCCGCCGATCAGCGGAATGCCGAACAGAAGCTGCAGCGCGATCGCCGTGYCGATCACCTCAGCAAGGTCGCAGGCGATGATTGCGAGCTCGCAGACGACCCAGAGCAGAAAATTGACCTGGCGCGGATAGTGGGCCCGGCAGGCCTGAGCGAGGTCGCGGCCGGTGGCGATGCCGAGCCGCGCGGCCAGCGCCTKCAACAGGATCGCCATCAGGTTCGACAGCATGATGACAAAAAGCAGCGTGTAGCCGAACTGGGCGCCGCCGGCGAGGTCCGTCGCCCAGTTGCCCGGGTCCATATAACCGACCGAAACCATGTAGCCCGGGCCCATGAAGGCGAACAGGCGRCGAAGCCAGATACCCGTCTTCGGCACCCCGATCGAGGCATTGACCTCGCGCAGGCTCGGCTGCTCGCCTTCGTCGGTCCGGGCAAATTGCCACGAGGAGCGGGATAYGGCGGCTGCTTCGGCGTCGGACATGGAGAATACCGGGTAATGTCAACTGTGCCCTTATCTATGCCATGGCTCAACATTATGCAATAGGCTATATTTCATTGTTTGTGCTTTTGTCCGATGACGCAGGGGCGTTGCGCGCCGGCGGGAATGCAAATAAACGGCCGGACCATTAGGGTCCGTGTTATGAATAGGATGCCGATTCAAGCTTCGGCACCGAAGGAGGTGCGCATATTGGCGCTAAGGAACAGACCGGTTCGACGTGAAAAACCGCTTCCCGATGCCGAGATCCATTCGGAAGGATTCCGGCAGACGCGCGAAGCGCGCCGCAGCGCGCTCGTCGAGGATTATGTCGAGCTGATCGCCGATCTTATCGAGGACGGCAACGAGGCGCGTCAGGTCGACATCGCCGCCAGGCTTGGYGTCGCGCAGCCCACCGTGGCGAAGATGCTGACCAGGCTCTGCGCCGACGGGCTGGTGTCCAGAAAGCCCTATCGCGGCGTGTTCCTGACCGATGCCGGCCGCAAGGTGGCGGAGGAGAGCCGTGTCAGRCATCAGACGGTGGAGGCCTTCCTGCGCTCGCTGGGCGTCAGCGCCGAGACGGCGCGGATTGACGCCGAAGGCATCGAGCATCATGTCAGCGCCGAGACGCTGGAAGCTTTTCGCAGGGCGATGACCTCCGCCCGTTGAGTCTCCGAGCGCTGAACCAGATCGGCCGCAGCGACTCAAATCTTGGCGGAAGCATAGTTCGGTAGGCAACGAAGTCGCCCTTTCTTGGCGCCCTTGGCGACAAGAAAAATGCTGTGACTCGGCCTATCCGTTGCGATAATTGTGGGTAAGGGGGGCGGTTGGCGGGCCGGATTCCCGGCATATTCGCGGTTCGAGGAGTTTCCATGCTTTGGAGAGGCCGTCGTCAGAGCGACAACATCGAGGACGACCGCGGCGATAGCGGCGGCGGTGGGTTCGGCGACGGTGGCTCTGGTCAGTTCCGCATACCGATCGGCGGCAACGCCGGCGGCGGCATGTCGATTTCCAGCCTCATCGTCTTCGCGGTGATCGCGCTGATAGCCTGGGGCGTATTCGGCATCAATCCGCTACAGCTACTGAACGGCGTCGACCTTGGCGGCGGCCAGATTTCCAGCAACAGCGGCCGGGACGACACCAACTCGCCCGCAAACGACGAGATGAAGCAGTTCGTGGCCACGGTGCTCGCCGATACCGAGGATACTTGGGCCGGCATCTTTCAGTCGATGGGCAGGAACTACGAGGATCCCAAGCTGGTGCTGTTCAGCAACCAGGTCCGTTCGGCTTGCGGCTTCACCAGTTCCGCGGCCGGGCCGTTCTATTGCCCCGGCGACCACAAGGTCTATCTCGACATGACCTTCTTCCAACAGCTCGACCGGCAGTTCGGCGCTTCCGGCGAGTTCRCCCGGGCCTATGTCGTCGCGCATGAGGTTGGTCATCATGTGCAGAACCAGCTCGGCATTATGGYCAAGTTCAACGAGTTGCGGCAAGGCGCGAGCGAGRCCGAGGCCAATCAGATGTCGGTGCGTATTGAACTCCAAGCCGACTGCTTCGCAGGCGTATGGGCTCACTACACCCGGCAGAAGGGCATTTTGGAGCAGGGTGACATGGRAAGCGCGCTGAACGCCGCCAAGCAGATCGGCGACGACACGCTGCAGAAAAAGATGCAGGGCTATGTCGTTCCGGAAAGCTTCAACCACGGCACGTCTCAGCAGCGACAGACCTGGCTGGCGCGTGGATACAAARGCGGCAAGCTGTCAGACTGCAATACCTTGAGCGGCCCGATCTGAGGAGCATTCAGTTCCTGCTCACTCCGGTTCCTACCCACTATCGTGCTGGGATAGTGATTGGGGATTGACAGCGGGCAGTTGATGTCAGGATGAGGCAGTTGGCGTCGTTCGCTTATTGTTCCTGGCGGCAAGCTCACCTATAAGGTGCCTCCCGCCTAGGGTGGTTGAGGAGCTTGACAGCATCATGATCGACCCCAAGACCGCCAAGCGGGGCCTTGCGCTCGTTTTCACCACGCTGCTGCTCGACATTATCGGCTTCGGCATCATCATGCCGGTGCTGCCGGCCTATTTGCGGGAACTGAGCGGTGTCGGCATCAGCGAGGCGGCGATCGAGGGCGGCTGGCTGTTCTTCGTCTATGCGGCCATGCAGTTCTTCTTCGCGCCGGTCATCGGCGGATTGAGCGACCGCTGCGGCCGGCGGCCGATCCTGCTTGCCTCGGTGCTCACCTTTTCCATCGACAATCTGATCTGCGCCATCGCCTGGTCCTACCCGATGCTGTTCATCGGCCGGGTTCTCRCCGGCATTTCCGGCGCCAGCTACTCGACGACGTCGGCCTTCATCGCAGACATCTCGACCGACGAGAACCGGGCGAAGAATTTCGGCCTGCTCGGCATCGCCTTCGGTGTCGGCTTCGTCATCGGTCCGGTGCTCGGCGGGCTGCTCGGCACGTTCGGGCCGCGCGTGCCGTTCTATTTCGCCGCCGGACTTGCCTTCGTGAACTTCCTGATTGCGATGTTCTTCCTGCCTGAAACGCTGGATGARCAGCATCGCCGCCGCTTCGAGTGGAAGCGGGCGAACCCGGTCGGCACGCTTATCCAGATGCGCAACTATCCGGGCATCGGCTGGATCGGGCTCGTCTTCTTCCTGATGACGCTCGGCCACATGATGTATCCGGCGGTGTGGTCCTTCGTCTCCAATTATCGCTACGGCTGGGACGAACAGCAGATCGGCTTTTCGCTCGGCGCCTTCGGCCTGTGCGGCGCCATCGTCATGGCAACGGTGCTGCCAAGAGTCATCCCGAAACTCGGCGAATGGAAGACGGCGGCGATCGGCCTAACCTTCACTGCGCTCAGCGCCTTCGGCTATGCATTTGCGACACAGGGCTGGATGATCTACGCGGTGATCGTCGCAGGCTGCCTGGAGGCGCTTGCCGATCCGCCGCTCAGAAGCCTTGCTGCGGCCAAGGTGCCGCCTTCGGCGCAGGGCGAGTTGCAGGGCGCGATGACCTCGATCTTCTCGATCACCTCGATCGTCACGCCGCTGCTTTATACGGCGATCTTCTCCTGGTTCACCGGACCGAGCGCGCCGGTGGCGTTTGGCGGCGCGCCCTATGTGGTCGGCGCGGTTTTTCTCACGCTGGCGGTTATCGTCTTCGTGACGAAGGTGGGCAAGCCGACGCCGCGAGAAGTCGAGCGCATTCACTCGCAGGAGGTGGTGACCGACGCCGCCTGAGACGCGTTCGTCCAGTCAGACRCGTTCGGCCAGCGCCGGCTGGCCGCGCCGCTCGCGGATGAGRTTGACGAAGCGGCGGAAGAGGTAGTGCGAATCCTGCGGGCCGGGCGAGGCCTCGGGATGGTGCTGGACCGAGAACACCGGCCGGCCGGTAAGCGCGATGCCGCAATTCGAGCCGTCGAACAGCGAGACATGCGTCTCCTCGACGCCTTCAGGCAGCGAGTCGGCGTCGACGGCGAAACCGTGGTTCATCGAGACGATCTCGACCTTGCCGGTCGTGTGATCCTTGACCGGATGATTGGCGCCATGATGGCCCTGATGCATCTTCTCGGTCTTGCCGCCGAGCGCCAGCGCCAGCATCTGGTGGCCGAGGCAGATGCCGAACACCGGGATGTCCGTCTTCAACAGATCCTGGATGACCGGCACGGCATATTCGCCAGTCGCCTCCGGATCGCCCGGCCCGTTGGACAGGAAGATACCGTCAGGCTGCATGGCGAGGATTTCTTCCGCCCCGGTCTTGGCCGGGACGACGGTCACCTTGGCGCCGAGGCCGGCAAGCAGGCGCAGGATGTTGCGCTTGACGCCATAATCGATGGCCACCACGTGCATCGACGGCTCGTCCTGCTCGCCGAAACCCTTGCTCCAGGCCCAGGGCGTCTCGCGCCAGACCGAGGACTGGCCCGAGGTGACCTCCTTGGCGAGGTCGAGCCCGATGAGGCCCGACCAGGCCGCGGCCTGCCGCTTTAGATCATCGAGGTCGAARATGCCGTCGGTCGCATGCGCGATGACGGCATTGGGCATGCCCTTCTCGCGGATCAGCACCGTCAAAGCGCGGGTGTCGATGCCCGAAAGCGCGACGATGCCGCGCTTCTTCAGCCACTGATCGAGATGCCCGGCTGCCCGGTAGTTGGACGGGTCCGTGACGTTCGCCTTGAAAACGGCGCCCACAGCGCCGGCGCGCGCCGCCGGGTTGAGGTCTTCGATATCCTCGCTGTTGGTGCCGACATTGCCGATATGCGGGAAGGTGAAGGTAACGATCTGGCCGGCATAGGAGGGATCGGTGAGGATTTCTTCATAGCCGGTCAGCGCAGTGTTGAAGCAGACTTCCGCCACGRCCGACCCGATGGCGCCGAGGCCGCGACCCTCGATCACCGTGCCGTCGGCAAGCACCAGCAGGGCGGTCGGCTTTTCGGTGGCCCAAGGGGCGGTGGTTGTGGCCATGGCGGCACTCCTAGAGGCTGCTTCCGATTGTCCCGTTTGCGAGACGATCGGCGCAGCAAACAGCGCGCGGCGGCGAATTCGCGAGCCTGCGCGCAACCAAATTTTCAGTTCATGCGAGGCTCAGTACATAGGGGAAGGCTCCAAAGCGGTCAATGACGCTTCCGCGGAACGGAATCGATTTATTTCCTCAAGCAATATCAACAGTTTGCATGGATTTGCCTTATGAGGTGGGCAAAGCTATTGTCCGCCCCGATCGAAGGAGAAGCACGATGCGCGAGAAAATCGCCGATTCCATGAAGAGCGCGATGAAGGCGCAGGACAAGCACCGCCTGCCGACGCTGCGGCTGATCCAGGCCGCCATCCATGACCGTGACATCGCCAATCGCGGCGCCGGCAAGCCCGCGGCGAGCGACGAAGAGATCCTGCAAATCCTGGCCAAGATGGTGAAGCAGCGCGAGGAGTCGGCCAAGGCTTTCGAGGACGGCAAGCGGCCGGAACTGGCGGCGCAGGAGCGCGGCGAGATGGAGATCATCCGCGAGTTTCTGCCGAAGCAGCTCGATGATGCGGCAATCGCTGCGGCGGCGCGCGAGGCGATCGCCGCCACGGGCGCAGCCAGCCAGAAGGACATGGGCAAGGTGATCGGCGCGCTCAAGCAGAAATATGCCGGCCAGATGGACTTCGCCAAGGCGAGCGCCATCGTCAAGGGACTGCTTCAATAGGCCTCCTTGCCACCTCCTGCGGCRGCGCCATGTAAGGCTGGGCGCACAGACCCGGTTCAAGCCGTGCCGTCTTCAAATCCATGCATGCGRCATTTCCTTGCCATGAAGGAGGATACGATGATGAACCTTGCCCGCTATCCTCGTGTCAGGCTCGGCCATTTGCCCACTCCGCTCGAAAAGCTCGAGAACCTGACAAGGGAATTGAACGGCCCGGAGATCTGGATCAAGCGCGATGACTGCACCGGCCTGTCGACCGGCGGCAACAAGACGCGCAAGCTTGAATTCCTGATGGCGGAAGCGCTGGCCGAAGGCGCCGATACCGTCATAACGCAGGGCGCAACCCAATCCAATCATGCGCGCCAGACCGCGGCCGCCGCCGCAAAGCTAGGCATGGCCTGCCATCTGCTGCTGGAAGACAGAACCGGCAAGACCGATTTCGATTACAAGGAAAACGGCAATGTAGTGCTCGACCGTCTCCACGGCGCGACGATCGAGCGCTGCCCGGCTAATCCCGACATGAATAGCGAGATGGAAAAGGCCGCCGAACGGCTGCGTGCCGAAGGCCGAAAGGTCTACGCGATACCTGGTGGCGGGTCGAACCCGACGGGCGCGCTTGGCTATGTGAACGCTGCCATCGAGCTCATCTACCAGGCGAACGCCATCGGCCTGAAGATCGATCGTGTCGTGCATGCGACCGGCAGTGCCGGAACCCAGGCCGGCCTGGTCACCGGGCTGGCCGGCATCAACAGCGGCGTGCCGGTGCTCGGCATCGGCGTGCGCGCGCCCGAGGAAACGCAGGAGGAGAACGTCTTTTCGCTCGCGCGCCGGACGGCGGATAGGCTTGGCATTGCCGGTGCCGTCAGGCGCGAAGATGTCGTTGCCAATTGCGATTATGTCGGCGAGGGCTACGGCTTTCCGGCCGCCGATACGATCGAGGCGATCCGTATGCTGGCGCGCACCGATGCCATTCTGCTTGACCCGGTCTATTCCGGAAAGGGCATGGCCGGGCTGATCGATCTGGTTAAAACGGGCTTCTTCAGGAAGGGCGAGACTGTCGTCTTTCTTCATACCGGCGGCTCCGCCGGTTTGTTCGGCTATCCGACCGATCTCCAGAGCAATGCTTAAGCGGCAGCCCATCCAACTCCGAAAGGATTTCAGGAGGTCCGCATCGCGATGACCCGCTTTTATYCGCCCGCTCACCCCATTGTCGGCGTGCTCGGCGGCATGGGGCCGGCGGCTACGATCGACCTGATGCGCCGGGTCATGGAGGCGACGCCCGCCGCGGATGATGCCGACCATATCCATCTCCTGGTCGATCAGAACCCGAAGGTTCCGTCCCGCATCGATGCTTTGATCAACGGCACGGGGCCCAGTCCGCTCGACGAACTGGTGCGCATGRCAAAGGGGCTGGAAAGCGCCGGGGCGACGATGYTCGCCATTGCCTGCAACACCGCCCATGGCTATGCCGGCGACATCGCGGCGGCCGTCCGGATTCCGCTTCTCGACATGGTCACCCTGACCGCCGAGGCGATCGCGCGCCAGCCGCTGCCTCGTCGACGGATCGGCATGCTCGCCTCCACAGCGGTGGTGCAATTGGGTCTCTATGAACGAGCCTTCGAAGCCTTCGGCATCGAAACCCGTTATCCGGACGACCAGGCGGAAATCATGGCCGTCATCAAGGYGGTCAAGAAGGAAGGCGCGACGGCTGACTTGCGCAGCCGGTTCAACACCGTCGCGCGCCAACTGCTTGCCGGCGATGTCGATCTTCTAGCCATCGCATGCACCGAACTTTCGCTGCTGATCGATGGCCTCGACGCCGACATGGCGAAGATCGATGCCCTCGACGTGTTGGCTTCGGCGATCGTCGAGCATGCACGAACTGCGGCCGTCGGGTGAGGGCCCAATGCATGTCGCCCGAGAGTGCGCAGCGGTTGGCCGACCGATGCATCAAACCAAGACTTAAAGCGCGTCGCGTGAATCGGTTTCGCCGCGGTGCGCCTTAAAGACCTCGTCGGCCCCATTCATTGACCTTCCGCAGGCGCGCTCTAGCTTCGGCGCTACCGGCTTATTGTCATTTTGACTGGTCCGCTTCCGCCATGACCTCTGGTGAGACGGGCACAACGCGCATTATCCGGGAGGAGTGGAGCGAATGAAGAGACTAACCTTTACTGTCGCGGGTATCTTGCTTGCCATGCTGACGGCGCAAGCGTCGGCCGGCAAGGTGGACGACATCAAGGCCCGCGGTACGCTGATCGTCGGAACCAAGGCCGACTACAAGCCGTTCGGGTTCCGTGATCCGTCCGGAGCGATCGTCGGCAYCGARCCCGATCTGGYCGCCGATATCGCCAAGCAACTCGGCGTCAAGCTGGAGTTTGTACCGGTCGTGGCCGCCAACCGGATGGAATTCCTCCAGCAGGGAAAAATCGACCTTCTCATCGCCACCATGTCCGACAAGCCTGAGCGCCGGAAGGTCGTGGAGGCGATCGATCCGCCCTATTATTCGGATTCGGTCAATGTGCTGATGTCGAACCGCGCGAACATCAAGTCCTGGGAGGACCTAAAGGACAAACCACTCTGCGCAACCATCGGGTCGTTCTACAACAAATCCGTCGCCCAGCAATACGGCGCCAAGATCGTCGCGCTTGACGGCTCCGACAAGCCGCTTGTCGCGCTGAAGCAGGRCAATTGCGTCGGCTATCTCTACGACCAGACGTTCATTCAGGGCAAACTGCTCGATAAACAATGGTCCGCCGACTATTCGATGCCGCTGAAGGGCATCATGGAGACGCCCTGGATCATGGCCGTTGCGCCGGGCAACGACGACCTGAGGGATTTGGTGTCCAAGGCCACGATCGAGTGGATGAAGAAGGGCACCATCATCGACCTCGAAAAGAAGTGGGGCATCAAGCCCACCGACTATTCGGAACGCATGCACGACAAGTACAAGAACCAGACCTGACTTGCCTCAAGCGACCGGCGCGCGGTCGCCGAAAGACCGTGCCCCGGTTGCGTCTGCCGGTGGGTGACATGCATGCAGGAAATCGCCGATTGGTTTCGCAGTCTCTACGAAACTACAGGGCTGAATTTTACGATCCTCTACGATCCCTATGATGCGACCCAGTTCGCTAGGGGTGTCGGCATGACGATCTATCTGAGCGTCGTGTCGATCCTCATCAGCCTCGTCGTGGGCGTGATCGGCGCCTGGCTGCAAAGCTCGCGGATCC